>NZ_JBWKVT010000008.1:0-196984 GCF_059421845.1 Pseudomonas sp. GW821-FHT02C04
AACTCGAACGGCAGCAACCCGTCTAGCACGCCATCGGTCAGCGTCAGCAGCTCTTCGCCAGTGACCATCGACACCGGACAGCCATTGGTGCAAGTCCGGGGTACACAGTCGGCACTGTCGCCGTTGGGATTTTTCGCCTGATCAGGCTTGTCGTCGCGAGGCTCATGCCGCTCCATTCGCGTCATGCCGTGGGACTTGTTGCGCGCAATGGGCGCCGGATTGGGCACCGTCAGTACCAGTGCATCCGCCGTGCGAATCTCCAGCGGAATGGCAGGTGTCGGCCGCAGCGGCGCCGGACGTGCATTGATCATCAGCGGTTTCAAAGCGCTCGCATGCCGGGTCAGATCGGGCGCCGAAGTCAGCTCCGCCAACCGCAACGCCGACGCTGCCAGCCACTCTCGGGCGCGCGGCGACTTGATCTTGCCCAGTACTTTGGTGCTCAACCGCAGCGGAACGCCCATGCCACCCGACACACACATCAGCAAAAAACTGATCAGCAGTTCGGCGCGAACTTCTGCCACCACCTCGGCCAGGTACTGCGGCGGCAGCATCTTCAGCCAACTGGTGAAGGCCGCCAGATGAATGAACAGCAACGGTTCGTCGCTGAGCATCAGCAAGCCATTGGCGATGGCCTCGGAGGACGCCTCCAGCAAGGCTTCCAGCTCGACGCCGGACAGGTACTGCAGAAGCTTTTCGCTGTTGGCCTGCCAATCGGCGAGCAGGGCGAACAGCTGTTTCACGTCATCCCAGACGCCATTCAGCGCAGTTTCGAAACCGCGCCAGTCGGCCTGCTGCAACTGACCGTAACGCTCCAGAAAACCCGCGCTGGAAAACTCGGCCCATTGCGGTTGAAACCCGACCCACTCCTCACGCAACCATTTTTCCAGACCATCAATGAGCCCCTGATACGAGGCATACAACGTCTGGATATGTGCGGTGGAAACATCGGGAAAGAAGGTGATGCGATAACGCTGGCCCCGGTCGCAGTTCTCGACCTCGAGAATGCCGCTGGGGCCGATGGTGTAATGCTGTGGTTCACCGAATTCCAGGACACCGTCGACGTCGGAAATGACCGGTTCCAGGGTCACCGGCGTATCGCCGATCGGCACGAAGCGTGCGGCTTCGAACATGTGCACCAGAGTCAGGGGGCCGGTGGCGGGGCACATGACCACGGAAGTACTGACGGGTTTTCGACTGCCAACCGGCGCACTGAGCCGAACATCGTTGCCGACCTCGAACACCTGGTCGACATCCAGCGCTGTTCCTGTCCAGAACTGCTCGGCCCAGCTTTCATAGTCATTGAGGCAGAGACGGAACTCCTGAAACAGCGTTTCGACGTCGGGCTGGTCAGGGTTCAGCGCAGCGACTACCAGCAAACCAATGCTGTTGTTCAGGTACAGGAGCCGATCGGATGGAAGCATTCGCAGTCACTCGCGCGCATCAAGGGAATGGCGCGAAACTTTGCGGGGGATCAAACAGGAAAGAAGTCAGGCAAGTAGGCGATGTCTGTAGGGCAATTCTCTAAATGTGCCTGGCAACGTTCGGCGGACAACCGACATTGCCCGTTGCTCAACCTCGGCGGCGCTCGTTATGCTGCTGAACCCTTTAATCAGATCCGAGCAGCGGTACCCGATGCCGCCTGGGATGTTTTTGATAACGGATCCGATGATGAATGCACCGCTGAAGGCGTTCGGCCCGATCAAGGCCGTGATTTTCGATATGGACGGTTTGCTGCTGGACACCGAGGGCATCTACACCGAGGTCACCTCGCTGATTGCCGAGCGTTACGGGCGGACTTTCGACTGGAGTATCAAGCAGAACATCATCGGTCGCGGTGCAGGCGATCTGGCGCGCTACGTGGTCGAAGCGCTGGACCTGCCAATCACCGCCGAAGAGTTTCTGGTGATTCGCGAGCCGCTGATGCGTGAGCGTTTTCCGACTGCACAAGCCATGCCGGGGGCCGAGGAGCTGATTCGTCACCTCAAAGCGCACAACATTCCGATTGCCGTCGGTACCAGTTCATCGCGCCAGTCGTTCGGTCAGAAAACCACCTTGCACCGAGACTGGTTCGCGTTGTTCGACTTCATCGTCACAGCGGATGACCCGGAAGTTGGCGCGGCCAAACCAGCACCGGACATTTTCCTCACCGCCGCTCGCCGCCTGGGTGTGGCGCCGGAAGATTGCCTGGTGTTCGAAGATTCGCCATTCGGCGTGACGGCAGCGAAAGCCGCCGGCATGACCGCCATCGCGATCCCTGATGCCGCCATGGCCGATGAAAAATACGCACACGCCGACGGGATTCTTCGTACGTTGAAAGCGTTCACACCGAGTGCATGCGGGTTGCCGGCGCTGGATTGGGCCTGATCAAACCGCAGACAAAAAAACGCCGCCCCTCTGTCAAAGGAGGGGCGGCGTTTTTCGTTATCGACAATCTGATCAATCAGGCGCCGAAACCACCGTCGATGCTCAGGCTGGCACCGGTGATGTAACCGGCTTCCGGGCCTGCGAGGTAGGCGACGAAGCTGGCGATTTCCTCGGCTTTGCCGTAACGACCGACCGCCATCAGCGGAATCAGGCTTTCGGCGAAGTCACCGTGGGCCGGGTTCATGTCAGTGTCCACCGGGCCGGGCTGCACGTTGTTGATGGTGATGCCCCGTGGGCCGAGGTCGCGGGCCAGGCCTTTGGTCAGGCCGACCAGCGCGGATTTGCTCATCGCATACACGCCGCCACCAGCGAAGGGCATGCGGTCGGCGTTGGTGCTGCCGATGTTGATGATGCGTGAGCCTTCGCCCATGTGTTTGGCGGCTTCCTGACTGGCGATGAACACGCTGCGCACGTTGATCGCCAGGGTCTGGTCGAAGTCTTCCAGTTTGAAGTCTTCCAGCGGGGCGACGGCCAGCACACCGGCGTTGTTGACCAGAATGTCGAGGCGGCCAAAGGTTTCGACTGTCGCGTTCACGGCGTTGCGGATAGCACTGGCGTCGGCACTGTCGGCCTTGATCGCCAGGGCTTTGCCGCCGGTCGCGGTGATGCTGTTTTGCAGTTCTTCAGCCTTGGCGGCCGAGCTGACGTAGGTAAAGGCAACCGCGGCGCCTTCAGCGGCCAGGCGTTTGACGATAGCGGCACCGATGCCGCGAGAGCCGCCTTGAATCAGAGCGACTTTACCGCTGAGGTGTTGAGTGGTCATGTTCGATCTCCAGAAATTTCAAGGCAGGCTGCCTTGTTGTGGTGTCGAGTATCTGCCCCTCGCCACCAGGCGAGTAGACCGTGGTTGCTATAGTCTGTGTAAACCAAAAGTTTATAGTGGCGGCCATGGAAACCTTCAGCAGTATCGAATGCTTCGTACGCAGTGCCGAAGTCGGCAGCTTTGCCGAGGCCGCGCGCCGCCTGAGCCTGACACCGGCCGCCGTGGGTAAAAGTGTGGCGAAACTGGAAGCGCGCCTCGGCGTGAGGCTGTTCCAGCGTAGCACCCGTCGGTTGACCCTGACGGAAGCGGGGCAACTGTTTCTGAGTGAGGTCAGCGGCAGCCTGACCACCATCCAGAACGCGGTGAACAATCTGGCCAGTGCCGGTGGTCAACCGGCCGGCACGCTGAAAGTCAGCATGGGCACGGTGTTCGGCCGCTTGTACATCGTGCCGTTGCTGGGGGAGTTCCTGACAAGGTTTCCGGCGATCAACCCTGACTGGCACTTCGATAACCGACAGGTCGATCTGATCGGCCAGGGTTTCGATGCGGCGATTGGCGGTGGCTTCGAGCTGCCTCAAGGCGTGGTGGCGCGCAGGCTGACGCCGGCGCATCGGGTGTTGGTGGCTTCTGCGGATTATCTGGATCGGCACGCGCCGATCAGCGAACCGGACGACCTCAAGCTGCACGAGGGCATCCTGATCCGCTCACCGCAGACCGGTCGCGTGCGCTCCTGGCAATTGACTCATCGCACCCAGCAGCACAGCCCGCTGACCCTCAAGGCGCGAATGACCATGAGCGATTCCGAAGCCGCCTGCGCCACGGCGGCGCAGGGGCTGGGGATTGCACTGGTCAGCATGCCGTTTGCCGTCAGTTATCTTGAGGCGGGAACGTTGCAGCGCGTCTTGCCCGACTGGTACGTCGATGACGGCAACATCTCCATTTATTACGCCGAACACAAACTGTTGCCGGGCAAGACCCGGGCGTTTGTCGACTTCATCATCGAGCAGTTTTCAACCCGGGGTCTCGCAGAGCGGTTCAACGCGCAAAACGTGCTGGCCAGCCGATGATGGTTTTCGGACGTGGCGTCGCATAGGTCCGTACCTTGGACGTCGACAGACCCAGGCGCACCAGCGATTCGGCGATGGTGACGGCAGCAGTGACGCCATCGATCACCGGCACCCCGGTACGCTGACGGATTTTCTCATCGAGCCCGGCCATGCCGCCGCAACCGAGGCAGATCACTTCAGCTTTGTCCTGAGTCACCGCCAGTTCCGCCTGATGCACGATCGCTTCCAGCGCTCGTTGCGGTTCGTGTTCCAGCTCCAGAACGGCAAGACCACTGGCACGCACCGAGGCGCAACGATCCCACAGACCGGACAGTTTCAGGCGATCCTCAATCAACGGCACTGTGCGATCCAGCGTGGTGACCACCGAATAAGCATGGCCGAGGAACATCGCGGTGCTGGCCGCCGCATCGGTGATGTCTACCACCGGCACATTGAGCAACTCCTGCAAACCTTCACGGCCGTGCTCACCGTAGCCGGCCTGGATCACCGCGTCGAACGGCTGGTCGTAGGACATCACCCGGTCCATTACGGCGATGGCCGCCAGATAACTTTCGAAATTGCCCTCGACTGAATCGGCGCCGAAGTACGGCGTCAGGCCGACGATCTCGGTGCCGGGGGAAGCCACAGCCTGTGCCGAGCGGGCGATGGCCTGGGTGATGGATTCGGTGGTGTTGACGTTGACCACGAGAATTCGCATGGGAAGTCCTTATTACGGTTGGTTCTGCGGCCCCGCGAAGGGCCGCCAAAAGTTTCAGTGGCTGACGTTGTCGACGGCGATGGCTTCACCGTCCACATCGGCGTAGTGCGGTTGGCGTTTGGCGATGATCAGGTAGAGCATTCCGGCAATGCCGGCACCGATCAGCCAGGAGAAGGGCGAAACGCTGTGGAAGCCCGGCACCAGCGCCAGGACGATGGCGATCAGCGCCGCCGGAATGAACGCCGCCACTGCCCGCAGGTTGACCCCGCGGCTGTAGAAGTACGCGCCGTTCGGGTCTTCGCTGTACAACTGCGGCACATGGATCCGGCCTTTGCGGATCAGCCAGTAGTCGACCATGATCACGCCGTACAACGGGCCGAGCAGGGCGCCGAGGCCGGACAGGAAGTACACGATCACCAGCGGGCTGTTGTAGAGATTCCACGGCAGGATCAGCACCGCAATCGTTGCGCTGATCAGCCCGGCGCGGCGGAAGGTCAGGTACTTCGGCGCCAGGTTGCTGAGTACAAAGGCCGGGGCGACGAAGTTGGCCATGATGTTCACCGCCACGGTGACAATCAGGAACGCCAGGCAGCCGAGCACCAGAAAGAACGTGTTGGGGATCGAGGCGATGATCTCGGTCGGGCTTTCGATGATCCGGCCGTTGATCTGAAATTGCGCTCCGCACAGCAGGACGGTGATCCCGGCGAACACCAGAATATTCACCGGCAGGCCCCAGAAGTTTCCGACCTTGATGGTTTTGCGGCACGGCGAAGAACGGGCGAAGTCGCAGAAGTTGAGGATCAGCGTGCCGTAGATCGCCAGCCACAAGGCGCCGCCGGCAAAAATGTTGCGCCACATCTCGCCGCCGGTCAGCGGTTCGCGGATCGACCAGGCAATGGTCGCGTTGGCCTGGGTGTACATCCACGCGGCGAGGCAGGCGACGGTCAGCAGAATCACCGGCCCGGCGAAGGCTTCGTAGCGACGAACCATCTCCATGCCGTAGGCCAGAATCCCCAACTGCACGAACCAGATTGCCACGAAACACACCCAGCCCAGGCTCGACAGACCGAGGATCGAGTTGTGGTCGTAGTCGGCGAAACCGGGGTGAACCGCTGTGAGCAACACGCGAAACACCACCGACGCCAGGTACGTCTGAATCCCGAACCAGGCGATGGCGATAATTGCCCGGATCAACGCAGGAATCTGCGCCCCGTGAATGCCAAAACTGATCCGGCTGATGACCGGAAACGGCACCCCGGTTTTCTGCCCCATGTAACCGGACAGGTTCATGAAGAAGTACACCAGCGCCGCGCCGATCCCCAGCGACAGCAGAATCTGCCAGCCGCCCAGACCCAGGGCGTACAGACCGATGGCAAACGAATAGTTGGCGATGTTGTGCACATCGTTGGTCCACAGGGCAAAAATGCTGTATTTGCCCCAGCGCCGTCCTTCGACCTTGGTCGGTGCGAGGTCACTGTTGTGCAGACGCGGGCTCAATTGCAGCGGTTCGACGATGCCGTCAGCGGGCACGGTGTGATCGAGGGTTGAGGAGGAGGGCAGATTCAGCGCGATGTTGTTGTTCGAGAGACTCGTACGCATTCCGGCAGGCTCCTGATGTTCGGGCCGCGATGACTGTGCATGAGCGCTCAGGCTCGGCAGATCTTCGTCGCGGCGGTGAAACATCACTGGTTACGGGGCATCTGCAGCCTGTACGGGATAGGGCGCTTCAGGCTTGCGGATCGAAAGTGTGGGTTCATGTTTCGCAGTTTTGTATACAAAACATGTATGCACTTAAGCCAGATCTGTGCCAGCCAGCGATCTATGAAAAGGACCGCTGATTTCGAAAAGTTATTGAAGTGCGCTAAGTCGCTGAAATTCAGGCGATATAAATTGACCGTTCGAACAGGTATTTATTTTTCGGAAGGGATTTTGGCGGACGCCGGAAGGGATCGCTTTGGGAGCGGGATGTAACTTTTCAGGGCGCAGAAACGAAAAGTGCACACATAAATGGCACCGATGGTGACATTCGTGTGTACACATTTTTCATGTCTGGCAGAGACAACTGTGGGTCGAACGGTTTACGCCTTGCTGATGATATTTCCCGCATGCAACCCGCATTCTTTCTGGGTCGCCTCTTCCCACCACCAGCGGCCTTCGCGCTCGTGCTGGTTTGGCAGCACAGGGCGGGTGCACGGTTCGCAGCCGATGCTGATGAAGCCGCGCTCGTGCAGGCTGTTGTACGGCAACTCCAGCATGCGGATGTAGCCCCAGATTTCCTCGCTGGTCATCTGCGCCAGCGGGTTGAACTTGTACAGGGTGCGCTCCGGGGTGGAGAACGCGCTGTCGATTTCCATTACCGCGACCGCGCTACGGGTGCCGGGGCTCTGGTCGCGGCGCTGGCCGGTGGCCCAGGCTTTGACGCCGGACAGTTTGCGGCGCAGCGGCTCGATCTTGCGGATGCCGCAGCACTCGCCATGGCCGTCCTTGTAGAAGCTGAACAGGCCTTTTTCCTTCACGAACGGTTCGAGTTTCGTGTAGTCCGGCGAGACCAGTTCGATGTCGATCTTGTAGTGCTCGCGCACCTGATCGATGAACCGATAGGTTTCCGGGTGCAGACGGCCGGTGTCGAGACTGAACACCTTGACGTTCTTGTTCAGCTTCCAGGCCATGTCCACCAGCACCACATCCTCGGCGCCACTGAAAGATATCCACAGGTCATCACCGAACTCGGCGAACGCGAGCTTGAGGATGTCTTGCGCGGATTTGTTGGCATAGGTCGTGGCGAGTTCCACGACGTCGAACGTTGGGCTCATCAGGGCGGCTTCCTACAGGTCGGTGGCGCTGGGCGCTCTATATGGCGGCGATGTTAACAAAAAGCGGCGCAGGCCGGGGGCCACTCTGCGTTGCGTGGCCCGGAACGAGCCGCTAGAGTTCGGGCTCGCTCGACTCAATAAACATTACAAACGGAGTGTCCTGTGGAAATTGCCTGTCTTGATCTTGAAGGGGTGCTGGTACCGGAAATCTGGATCGCCTTCGCCGAAAAAACCGGAATCGAATCGCTCAAGGCCACCACTCGGGACATCCCCGATTATGACGTGCTGATGAAGCAGCGCCTGCGCATCCTTGACGAGCATGGCCTCAAGCTTTCGGACATTCAGGAAGTGATCGCCACCCTCAAGCCGCTGGACGGTGCGGTGGAGTTCGTCAACTGGCTGCGCGAGCGGTTTCAGGTGGTGATTCTGTCGGATACCTTCTACGAGTTTTCCCAGCCGCTGATGCGTCAACTGGGCTTCCCGACCTTGCTCTGCCACCGTCTGATTACTGACGAAAGCGGGCGGGTGACGAGCTATCAGTTGCGTCAGAAAGATCCGAAACGTCAGTCGGTCCTGGCCTTCAAAAGCTTGTATTACCGGGTGATTGCGGCGGGGGATTCCTACAACGACACCAGCATGCTGGGCGAAGCGGATGCGGGGATTCTGTTCCATGCGCCGGATAACGTGATCCGGGAATTCCCGCAGTTTCCGGCGGTGCACACGTTTGCCGAGTTGAAGCAGGAATTCCTTAAGGCTTCGAATCGCGACCTGTCCCTTTAGTCATTGCCCATGATCGTTCCCACGCTCTGCGTGGGAATGCCTCAATGGACGCTCTGCGTCCGCTTTGGGACGCAGAGCGTCCCGGGCTGCATTCCCACGCGGAGCATGGGAACGATCAAGTCCGCGAAGTTTTCAGAGGTTCTGCAAGGTTTCGAGCAGGACTCTGACCTTTGTGATCGACTCCTGATACTCCGCCTCCCAGTCCGAATCGGCGACGATCCCGCCACCGCCCCAGCAACACACCTGGCCATCCTTCACCAGCAGGCTGCGAATGGCGATGGAGCTGTCCATCTCGCCGCGCACGTCCAGGTACAGCAACGAACCGCAATACAAACCGCGTCGAGTCGGCTCCAGTTCATCAATGATCTGCATCGCACGAATCTTCGGCGCTCCGGTGATCGAGCCGCCGGGGAAGCTGCCGGCAATCAGGTCCAGGGCATCGCGATCATCCGCCAGTTCGCCGGTCACGCTGCTGACCAGGTGATGCACGTTCGGATAGCTTTCCAGGCTGAACAACTCCGGCACTCGCACGGAGCCGATTCGGCAGGTGCGGCCCAAGTCGTTGCGCAGCAGGTCGACGATCATCAGGTTTTCCGCGCGATCCTTGGGGCTGGCCAGCAGTTCGGCAGCGTTGGCGGCGTCTTCGGCCGGGGTCGCGCCACGGGGGCGAGTGCCTTTGATCGGGCGGGTTTCCACCTGACGCTGGCTGACTTTGACGAAGCGCTCGGGTGACAGGCTCAGCACCGCATTGCCGTCGGGCAGGCTCTGGAATCCGGAAAACGGTGTCGGGCAGGCTTCGCGCAATTTGCAGTAGGCCAGCCATGGATCGCCCTGGCACGGCGCGCGGAAACGCTGGGCGAAATTGACCTGATAGCAGTCCCCGGCCTGGATGTATTGATGAATGCGTCCGAGTGCTTGGCGGTACTCATCGGCCGAGAGGTCGGCTGCCATCGGGCTGTTCAGCTTGAACGGGGTCAGCTTGCCGACTGCCGGTTGGCTGAACACATCGATCAGGCGTTGTTTTTCGCTAACGCTGACCGACGGGTGAAACACCAGCTGGCTGGTGGCCTTGTGGTGATCACTGATTAAAGCCCAGTCGTACAGACCAAAACGCGCATCCGGCAGCAGCAGATCATCCAGCGCCTGACTCGGCATGTTTTCCAGATGCCGGCCGAAGTCATAGCTCAGGTAACCGATCAGGCCACCGGCGAACGGCAGTTCATAGGCGTCAGGCAATTGCGCGTCGCCCAACCGCGTCAGATTATCCCGCAGGCGTTGCAGGAAACTCTCGCCGCGCTCGTCCGGCAACACCGCCAGTTGTTCCAGCGGCCAGGCACTGAGCAAGTCATAACGGCCACGGTCGGCACTCGGCCGGCCACTGTCGAGCAGCACGGCGCCGGGCGCATGGCGGACGGCCGCGAAATAGTCGGCGGGGTTGGCGCGGTAGGGCAGCGGGTGTACGGAACAGGTCAACATGGGCGGGGCAGATCGGCCATCGAGGCGGGGTGGGGATTGTAGTCCCCTCGGGGAATTGCTCCTAGAGGGGATGTCGGGGATTGGCAGATCAGAGGCCGGTAACGCGACTCAGCCCTCGACCGCCGGAATATGCCCAAACAGTTCCTGAGCAAATGCCACGCGCTCTTCAACCGACTCAGTCACACCACGTGCCTTGAGGTCTTCCAGATGCGCTTCCACCGCATGGGTGCGCAACGTCAGCCCGCAGTCGTTGGCAATCTGGATATTCAGCCCCGGCCGCGCATTCAGCTCGAGAATCAGCGGACCTTTCTCCTGATCCAGCACCATGTCCACACCGATATAACCCAGCCCACACAGCTCATAACAACCGGCCGCGAGCTTCATGAAACCGTCCCAGTAGGGCAGTTGCACGCCGTCCACCGCGTTGGTGGTGTCCGGGTGTTTGGCGATGATGTTGTTCAGCCAGGTGCCGCGCAAGGTCAGGCCGGTGGCCAGGTCGACACCGACGCCGATGGCGCCCTGGTGCAGGTTGGCCTTGCCGCCGGACTGACGGGTCGGCAGGCGCAGCATGGCCATCACCGGGTAACCCATCAGCACGATGATGCGGATGTCCGGCACGCCTTCGTAGCTGATGCTCTTGAAGATCTGGTCCGGGGTCACCCGGTACTCGATCAGCGCCCGGTCGCGGTGGCCGCCCAGCGAATACAGGCCGGTGAGGATGCTGGAGATGTGATGCTCGAGCTCTTCGTGCGTGAGGATCTTGCCCGACACCGTGCGATAGCGACCCTCGAAACGGTCGGCGATGACGATGATGCCGTCACCGCCGGCGCCCTGGGCCGGCTTGATCACGAAATCGCTGCGCCCGCCGATGATCTCGCTGAGATTGTCGATTTCCTTCTCCGTGGAAATCACGCCATACAGTTCCGGCACATGAATGCCGGCCTTGATCGCGCGTTCCTTGGTGATGATCTTGTCATCGACGATCGGGTACAGGCTGCGCTTGTTGTACTTGAGCACGTAGTCCGCGTTACGCCGATTGATGCCCATGATGCCCCGGGCTTCCAGGGCCTTCCAGGTCTTCCAGAAACCGAACATCAGGCGTCAGCCTTCTTCAGGAAGGCTTTGAAGCGCACCAGTTCGGTCAGGCGGTAACCGCGATAGCGACCCATGGCCAGCATGAAGCCCACCAGGATCAGCAGAATCGCAGGGAAGGTGAACACGAAGTACACCAGCTCCGGAACGGTCATGATCAGGTGCGCCAGGGACGCCGCGAACAGTGTGCCGATCGCCACTTTCAAGGCATGGCTGGCGCCGCGCTCTTCCCAGGTGATCGACAGGCGTTCGATGGTCATGGTCAGAATCACCATCGGGAACAGCGCCACCGACAGACCGCGCTCCAGACCGAGCTTATGACTGAACAGGCTGATCGCCGCGATCAGCACCACCACGAAGGTCAGCACCACCGACAGTCGCGGCAGCATTTGCAGCTTCAGGTGTTCCAGATATGAACGCAGCGACAGCCCCAGCGCCGTGATCACCGTAAACAACAGGATGCCGAAGCCCAACTGAGTCTCGCGGAAGGCCAGGGCGATCAGCACCGGGGTGAATGTGCCGAGGGTCTGCAGGCCGATCAGGTTGCGCAGGATCAGGATCACCAGCACGCCGATAGGGATCATCACCATGATCATGAACGTCTGCTGGGTTTGCAGCGGCAGGCCGTACAGTGAGTATTCGAGGAAGTTGGCGTCGGTGTTTTCGTCGGTCAGCTTGGCCAGACGAATCGCGTTCATCTCGCTGTTGTTCAGGCTGAAGGTCACGTTGGCTTTCTTGCCGCCGTCGACGGTGATCAGGTTTTCATCGCCGCTCCACCACAGCAGACGGTCGGTCGGCAGGCCTTGTTCGCCGGTTTCCGGGTTGAAGTACAGCCAGTCGGTGCCATTGAAGCTGCGCAGCCACAGTTCAGGGGTTTGCGGCTGATCGGCGACGAGGCGGATGGTGTGGACCTTTTCCACCGGCACGTGGGCGATGGACAGCAGCAGTTCGACGATTTTCGCCTTGTGCGGCGTCGACGGATCGCCGGCCAGCAGCAGTTTCACGTTGTCGTCGTTGACGTTGTTGACGCGTTTGATTGCCTCGCCAATAAAGGTTTCGACGTCGGCCGAGTGTTGGCGGATCGGCGCGAGCAGGGCTTCGGCGGCGATTTTTTCCGGGCCTTCGATGGCCATGCTGTCGCGGAAGGTCGGGCCTTTGATCTTGGTTTTTTCAGCGGTGTAGCGCTTGGTCAACACCAGACGGTAATACAGGGTCTGGTTGCCCTTGGCCCGGCGCGCCGACCACGTGACCTTGCGGTTGCCGTCGACACGGTTGACCGCCACGCCGTAGTTATTGGAGATGAAGCTTTCATTGAGGCTGACGTAATCGCGGCTCAGGGGCGGCACGAACATCTGGATCTTCACTGGATCCTTGGTGCTGGCGACGAACTCGACCTTGGCGTCGATGTTCCACAAGTCGTCGGTGGCGTCTTCGGTCACCGGGATGCCGAGCACGAAAATCTGATAGGCCGTAACCGAAACGCCCAGGAGCACCAGAATGGTGATCAGGATTTTCAGGTGGAAGGTTAGAGAACGCATGGAAATTACTCGGCGGTATGAGCGGCGATGGCGCAGGCGGGTTTGCCGGCAGCGTATTTAAGACTGGGATCGACCAGCGCATCGAAGCGTTTCAGCGCCTCGGAGCCGATCAAAAGCGGGTATTGGAACGCACTGCGGTCGGTCAGGTTCACTTCGATGCTGCGCATTGCCGTGCCCATGCAGATATCCAGCTCGATCACCGGGCGCGCGGTGTACTTCTTGCCTTCTTCCGGGTCGTAGTCGCCGGCGCGGCGCTTGATCTTGCTGACCCGGGCCAGCGGCCGTTCGATCGGGTGCGAATGCGCGGCGTCGATGGCCAGGTAGAAACGCACCCAGGACTCGCCGTTGCGCTTGAAGCGTTTGATGTCGCGAGCGCTCAGGGAGGCGGTTTTCGCCCCGGTGTCGAGTTTGGCCGCCACTTCCAGGTTGATCCCGTCGAGGGCGGCGTATTCGTTGAGGCCGTACACAGTCTTTTCCCCCGCCACAGCCAGGCTGGGCAGGCAAAACAGATAGAAAAAGGTGGGGAAGGGCTTGAGTCTCATAAATCCTGGCGAGCAGCGGTCCGTTCTCGGTTCAGGGCCACGGCGTCAGGAGATCCTGTCTGCGCGCGCCTTCGTGTGCCTATCAGCTTTTTATGACAAGCCGTGCAAGTGACCAGCAAATGCGGGCGGCATTCTAGCACGGTGGTTTTATGGCGCCAGCGCCCGAGCGGGTCTATAACCCTTGGGGTTGATGCTGGGGGTTATTAGACGATTGTCGACAATATCTATTTATCCTTTGACTGATGAAGGCTGATTCGCTAGTTTTTGCCGCATTGGTCTTCAAGGTGTCGACAATATGCTGGATCAACTCGATCCCCCGGTCATCAGCGGCGACGATTCGGAAACCCTGTCCGAAAACGTCTTCCGGCGCATCCAGGCGGCCATCGTCAAAGGCGAGATCGCCCCGGGCAGCAAGATCTCCGAGCCGGAACTGGCGCGCACCTATGGCATCAGTCGCGGGCCGCTGCGCGAGGCGATTCACCGGCTCGAAGGCCAGCGCCTGTTGGTGCGCGTGCCGCACGTCGGCGCGCGGGTGGTCTCGTTGAGCCACGCCGAATTGCTCGAACTCTACGAAATTCGCGAATCCCTCGAAGGCATGGCGTGCCGTCTGGCGGCCGAACGCATGAGTGTCGAAGAAATCGACGAACTGCGTCGGGTGCTGGAAACCCATGAGCGCGATGCGGCGTTTCAGGCCGGCGTCGGCTACTACCAGCAGGAAGGCGATTTCGACTTTCATTACCGGATCATCCAGGGCAGCGGCAACCGCACCCTTACCCAGATGCTCTGCGGCGAGCTCTATCAACTGGTGCGCATGTACCGCATCCAGTTCTCCACCACGCCCAACCGCCCGCGCCAGGCCTTTGCCGAACACCACCGGATTCTCGATGCCATCGCCGACCGTGACGGCGAACTCGCGGAATTGTTGATGCGCCGCCACATCGGCGCCTCGAAACGCAACATCGCCCGTCATTACCAGGACGGCGCCGACAATAAGACAGCCACTGAACGAGGTGAGTCATGAGTTCCAACAAGAGCACTCCAGGCCAGCGTTTCCGCGATGCGGTCGCCAGCGAACATCCGTTGCAAGTGGTCGGCGCGATCAACGCCAACCACGCGCTGCTGGCCAAACGCGCCGGTTTCAAGGCGATTTACCTCTCGGGTGGCGGGGTAGCCGCCGGCTCCCTCGGCGTGCCGGACCTGGGCATCACCGGCCTGGATGACGTGCTGACCGACGTGCGTCGCATCACCGACGTCTGCGACCTGCCGCTGCTGGTGGATGTGGACACCGGTTTCGGCGCCTCGGCGTTTAACGTGGCCCGTACCGTCAAGTCGATGATCAAGTTCGGCGCCGCGGCGATCCACATCGAAGACCAGGTCGGCGCCAAGCGCTGCGGCCACCGTCCGAACAAAGAGATCGTGACCCAGCAGGAGATGGTCGACCGCATCAAGGCTGCCGTCGATGCCCGTACCGACGACAGCTTCGTGATCATGGCCCGCACCGACGCGCTGGCCGTTGAAGGTCTGGAATCGGCACTGGATCGCGCCGCCGCGTGCATCGAGGCCGGCGCCGACATGATCTTCCCGGAAGCCATCACGGAGCTGGAGATGTACAAGCTGTTCGCCAGCCGCGTGAAAGCGCCGATCCTGGCCAACATCACCGAGTTCGGCTCGACGCCGCTGTACACCACCGAACAACTGGCCGGCGCCGACGTGTCGCTGGTGCTGTACCCGCTATCGGCGTTCCGCGCGATGAACAAGGCCGCGGAAAACGTCTACACCGCGATCCGCCGCGACGGCACCCAGCAGAATGTCATCGACACCATGCAGACTCGCATGGAGCTCTACGATCGCATCGATTACCACACCTTCGAGCAGAAGCTCGACGCGTTGTTTGCGGCGAAGAAGTAAGCCGCAACCGTACTCCCTAACAAATTCAAGATTGGAGACAACAATGGCCGAAGCAAAAGTACTCAGTGGCGCCGGGCTCCGGGGCCAGGTTGCCGGGCAAACCGCACTGTCCACCGTGGGCCAGGCCGGTGCCGGGCTGACCTATCGCGGCTACGACGTGCGCGAACTGGCGGCAGACGCACAATTTGAAGAAGTGGCGTACCTGCTGCTTTACGGAGAGCTGCCGACCAAGGCACAACTCGCCGACTACCAGAGCAAACTGAGCAAGCTGCGCGACCTGCCGCAAGCGCTGAAAGAAGTGCTGGAACGCATCCCCGCCGACGCCCACCCGATGGACGTGATGCGCACCGGTTGCTCGTTCCTGGGCAACATCGAGCCGGAGAAAGACTTCTCCGAGCAACGCGACAAGACCGACCGCCTGCTGGCCGCGTTCCCGGCGATCATGTGCTACTGGTATCGCTTCAGCCACGACGGCAAACGCATCAACTGCGTGACCGACGAGCAGTCCATCGGCGGTCATTTCCTGCACCTGCTGCACGACAAGAAGCCGAGCGAACTGCACGTCAAGGTGATGAACGTGTCGCTGATCCTCTACGCCGAGCACGAGTTCAACGCGTCGACCTTCACCGCTCGCGTCTGTGCTTCGACCCTGTCCGATCTGTATTCCTGCGTCACGGCAGCCATCGGCTCGCTGCGCGGTCCGTTGCACGGCGGCGCCAACGAAGCAGCGATGGAAATGATCGAGCGCTTCTCGTCGCCGGAAGAGGCGATCAAAGGCACCCTCGGCATGCTGGAGCGCAAGGACAAGATCATGGGCTTCGGCCACGCGATCTATAAGGACAGCGATCCGCGCAACGAGGTGATCAAGGGCTGGTCGAAAAAACTCGCCGACGAAGTGGGCGACAAGGTGTTGTTCGCGGTCTCGGAAGCCATCGACAAGACCATGTGGGAGCAGAAGAAACTGTTCCCCAACGCCGACTTCTACCATGCCTCGGCGTACCACTTCATGGGTATCCCGACCAAGCTGTTCACCCCGATCTTCGTCTGCTCGCGCCTGACCGGCTGGGCAGCGCACGTGTTCGAACAGCGCGCCAACAACCGCATCATCCGTCCGAGCGCCGAGTATGTCGGCGTCGAACAGCGCAAGTTCGTGCCGATCGAACAGCGCTGACCGGGGAGGGCGCCGGTACAGGCGCCCCCTCTTTGAAACTACCGTGACCGAGTCCTGACCGATGAACACAGAATTTCGCAAGAACCTGCCCGGCACGCCGCTGGACTTTTTCGACGTCCGTGCGGCTGTCGATGCGATCCAGCCCGGCAGCTACGACACCCTGCCGTACACCTCTCGCGTGCTGGCGGAAAACCTCGTGCGTCGCTGCGACCCGGCCACGCTCACCGATTCCCTGAAACAACTGATCGAGCGCAAACGCGACCTCGACTTCCCGTGGTTCCCGGCCCGCGTGGTGTGCCACGACATTCTCGGCCAGACCGCGCTGGTGGACCTCGCCGGCCTGCGCGACGCGATTGCCCAGCAGGGCGGCGACCCGGCGCAAGTCAACCCGGTGGTGCCGACGCAACTGATCGTCGACCACTCGCTGGCGGTGGAGGCGGGCGGCTTTGACAAGCAGGCCTTCGAGAAGAACCGCGCCATCGAAGACCGTCGCAACGAAGACCGTTTCCACTTCATCAACTGGACCAAAAAGGCGTTCAAGAACGTCGACGTGATCCCGCCAGGCAACGGCATCATGCACCAGATCAACCTGGAGAAAATGTCTCCGGTGATCCAGGTGCGTGACGGCGTTGCATTCCCTGATACCTGCGTCGGCACCGACAGCCACACCCCGCACGTCGATGCGCTGGGCGTGATCGCCATCGGTGTCGGTGGGCTTGAAGCCGAGAGCGTGATGCTCGGCCGTGCATCGTGGATGCGCCTGCCGGAAAGCGTCGGCGTCGAACTGACCGGCAAGCTGCAACCGGGCATCACCGCCACCGACATGGTGCTGGCGCTGACCGAGTACCTGCGCAAACAGAAAGTGGTCGGCGCGTGGCTGGAATTCTTCGGCGAAGGTGCTTCCGCGCTGACCCTCGGCGACCGTGCGACCATCTCCAACATGGCCCCGGAATACGGCGCCACGGCGGCGATGTTCTACATCGACCAGCAGACCATCGACTACCTGAAACTCACCGGTCGCGAAGACCAGCAAGTGCAGCTCGTCGAGCAATACGCCAAACAGATCGGTCTGTGGGCCGACAGCCTGAAAGGCGCGCAGTACGAGCGCGGCCTGACCTTCGACCTGTCCTCGGTAGTGCGCAACATGGCCGGCCCGAGCAACCCGCACGCCCGCGTGGCGGTGTCGGATCTGGCAGCCAAAGGCATCGCCGGTCAGTGGGAAGACGTGCCGGGGCAAATGCCCGACGGCGCGGTGATCATCGCTGCCATCACCAGCTGCACCAACACCAGCAACCCGCGCAACGTGATCGCTGCCGGCCTGCTGGCGCGCAACGCCAACCAGCTCGGCCTGACTCGCAAACCCTGGGTCAAGTCATCGCTGGCGCCGGGCTCGAAAACCGTGGCGCTGTACCTCGATGAAGCGGGGCTGACCACGGAGCTGGAGCAACTCGGTTTCGGCGTCGTCGCGTTTGCCTGCACCACCTGCAACGGTATGTCCGGCGCGCTGGACCCGGTGATTCAACAAGAAATCATCGATCGTGATCTGTACGCGACCGCTGTGCTTTCCGGCAACCGCAACTTCGACGGCCGGATTCACCCATACGCCAAGCAGGCGTTCCTCGCTTCGCCGCCGCTGGTGGTGGCTTACGCGATTGCCGGCACCATCCGTTTCGACATCGAAAAAGACGTACTGGGCGTGGTCGACGGCAAGGAAATCCGCCTGAAGGACATCTGGCCGAGCGACGAAGAAATCGATGCAGTGGTGAAATCCTCGGTCAAGCCGGAGCAGTTCCGTCAGGTCTACATTCCGATGTTCGCCATCCATGAGGACACCGGCCCGAAAGTCACGCCGCTGTACGACTGGCGCGAAATGAGCACCTACATCCGCCGTCCGCCGTACTGGGAAGGCGCGCTGGCCGGGGCACGTCCGCTCAAGGGCATGCGCCCGCTGGCGGTGCTGCCGGACAACATCACCACCGATCACCTGTCGCCGTCGAACGCGATCATGCTCGACAGCGCTGCCGGTGAATACCTGGCGAAAATGGGCCTGCCGGAAGAGGACTTCAACTCTTACGCGACCCACCGTGGTGACCACTTGACCGCGCAACGCGCGACGTTTGCCAACCCGAAACTGTTCAACGAAATGGTCGTGGAAAACGGCAAGGTCAAGCAGGGTTCGCTGGCGCGCGTGGAACCGGAAGGCAAAGTGATGCGCATGTGGGAAGCCATCGAAACCTACATGGAACGCAAGCAGCCGCTGATCATCATCGCCGGCGCCGACTACGGCCAGGGTTCGTCCCGGGACTGGGCGGCCAAAGGCGTGCGTCTGGCGGGTGTGGAAGCGATTGCCGCCGAAGGTTTCGAGCGTATTCACCGCACCAACCTGGTGGGCATGGGCGTGTTGCCGCTTGAGTTCAAACCGGGCACCGACC
The DNA here is from genome assembly GCF_059421845.1 of Pseudomonas sp. GW821-FHT02C04. Classification (NCBI taxonomy): domain Bacteria; kingdom Pseudomonadati; phylum Pseudomonadota; class Gammaproteobacteria; order Pseudomonadales; family Pseudomonadaceae; genus Pseudomonas; species Pseudomonas sp. GW821-FHT02C04. The sequence continues at coordinate 18,704 of NZ_JBWKVT010000008.1, forward strand.
GCAAGACCCTGGGCATCGACGGCAGCGAAACCTACGACGTGATCGGCGACCGCAAGCCACGCGCCGACCTGACGCTGGTGATCCATCGCAAGAACGGCGAACGCGTCGACGTACCGGTGACCTGCCGCCTCGACACCGCCGAAGAAGTGTCGATCTACGAGGCCGGCGGCGTGCTGCAACGCTTCGCCCAGGACTTCCTTGAAGAGTCGGCGGTTGCCGTTTAAATGACGCTTTGCGAATGCGGGTCGTACGACCCGCATTTGCTGATTAAGGAGCACCATGGCTCACGTACCGCAAATCAAGATCCCCGCCACCTACATGCGCGGCGGCACCAGCAAAGGCGTGTTTTTCAGTCTCAAGGATCTGCCCGAAGCGGCGCAGATTCCCGGCCCGACCCGCGATGCGTTATTGCTGCGGGTAATCGGCAGCCCCGACCCGTACGACAAACAGATCGACGGCATGGGCGGCGCCACGTCGAGCACCAGCAAAACCGTGATCCTGTCGAAAAGCATCAAGGCCGATCACGACGTCGATTACCTGTTCGGTCAGGTGTCCATCGACAAGCCGTTCGTGGACTGGAGCGGCAACTGCGGCAACCTGTCGGCAGCGGTCGGTTCGTTCGCCATCAGCAACGGTCTGGTGGACGCCAGCCGTATTCCGCACAACGGCGTGGCGGTGGTTCGCGTGTGGCAGGCCAATATCGGCAAAACGATCATTGCCCACGTGCCGATCACCAACGGCGAAGTCCAGGAAACCGGTGATTTCGAACTCGACGGCGTGACCTTTCCGGCCGCCGAAGTCCAGGTCGAATTCATGGACCCGGCGGCAGAAGAAGAGGGCGGCGGTGGCTCGATGTTTCCCACCGGCAACCTGATCGATGATCTGGAAGTGCCGGGAGTCGGCACGTTCAAGGCGACCATGATCAACGCGGGTATCCCGACGATCTTCGTCAACGCCGAAGACATCGGCTACACCGGCACCGAACTGCAGAGCGCGATCAACAGCGATCCGAAAGCCTTGCAAATGTTCGAAACCATCCGCGCCTACGGTGCGTTGCGCATGGGCCTGATTTCCAACCTCGATGAAGCCGCCAAGCGTCAGCACACGCCGAAAGTGGCCTTCGTCGCCAAACCTGCGGATTACGTGGCGTCCAGTGGCAAGGCGATTGCGGCCGGGGATGTGGATTTGTTGGTGCGTGCGTTGTCGATGGGCAAGTTGCACCACGCGATGATGGGAACTGCCGCAGTGGCGATTGGCACCGCCGCAGCCATCTCCGGCACCTTGGTAAACCTGGCGGCCGGCGGCGTTGAACGCAATGCCGTGCGGTTCGGGCATCCGTCCGGGACGTTGCGTGTGGGGGCTGAGGCCAGCCTTGAAAATGGCGAATGGGTTGTGAAGAAAGCGATCATGAGCCGTAGTGCGCGGGTACTCATGGAAGGCTTCGTCCGCGTGCCTGGAGATTCGTTCTGACGAACAGTCGCTGAGAGCGAACCTGATCGCTCTCAGCGCTTTGCGTACTTCAATAACAAGAAAAATTAGCCCTGAACCGAGGTCCCATCAACGAACCACTTTCAAGAGTGAATCGAACATGAGCGCCAACGTCGACCTGAACAACCGCCCCGACTACGACCATGTCCTGCAGGACATCGCCGATTACGTCCTCACCTACAAGATCGAATCTGCCGAAGCCCTCGACACCGCCCGCAACTGCCTGATGGACACATTGGGCTGCGGCCTGCTGGCCCTGCGTTTCCCCGAGTGCACCAAGCACCTTGGCCCCATCGTCGAGGGCACCGTCGTGCCATTCGGCGCGCGAGTCCCCGGCACGTCCTATCGCCTCGACCCGGTAAAAGCCGCGTGGGACATCGGCTGCATCGTGCGCTGGCTCGATTACAACGACACCTGGCTCGCCGCCGAATGGGGGCATCCGTCGGATAACCTCGGCGGGATTCTCGCGGTGGCCGATCACTTGTCGCAAAAGCGTCTGGCCAATGGCGAAGCGCCGCTGACGGTGCGTGATGTGCTCGAAGCGATGATCATGGCCCACGAGATTCAGGGCGTGATCGCGCTGGAAAACCCCTTCAATCGCGTCGGCCTCGACCACGTGATCCTGGTGAAAGTTGCCTCGACGGCGGTTGTCGCCAAACTCATGGGCGCTCATCGCGAGCAGTTGCTGTCGGCATTGTCCCATGCGTTTGCTGACGGCCAGGCGTTGCGCACTTACCGGCATGCACCGAATGCCGGCTCGCGAAAATCCTGGGCGGCGGGGGATGCGTCCAGTCGTGGCGTGCGTCTGGCGGATATCGCGATGCGCGGCGAAATGGGCATTCCCGGTGTGTTGACGGCCAAACAGTGGGGTTTCTACGACGTGCTGTTCAGCTACACCAATAACGACCTGGCGCTCAAGCCTGAAGACAAACGCGCCTTCAGCTTCTCGCGCCCCTTCGGCAGTTACGTAATGGAAAACGTGCTGTTCAAGATCAGCTTCCCCGCCGAATTCCACGCGCAAACTGCCTGCGAAGCCGCCGTGACCCTGCATCCGCAGGTGCGCAATCGTCTGCATGAAATCGATCGGATCGTCATCACCACCCACGAGTCGGCGATCCGCATCATTTCCAAGGTCGGGCCGCTGGCCAATGCCGCCGACCGCGATCACTGCCTCCAGTACATGACCGCCGTGCCGCTGGCGTTCGGCAATCTGGTGGCGGAGCAGTACGAAGATGATTTCCACGCGGCCCATCCGGTCATCGATGTGCTGCGCGAGAAAATGGTCATCGTCGAAGAGCCGCGTTTCACCCGTGAATATCTCGAAGCTGACAAGCGTTCGATTGCCAATGCGGTGCAGGTGTTTTTCAAGGACGGTTCCAGCACCGAAAACGTGGTGGTGGAGTATCCGATCGGTCACCGCCGACGCCGGGCCGAGGGCATTCCGTTGTTGGAGGACAAGTTCAGGGCGAACCTGGCCACGCGTTTCACCGGCCAGCGCAGCGCCGAGATCCTTGCGCTGTGCAAGGATCAGGTGCGGCTTGAGGCGACGCCGGTCAACCGTTTTGTCGACCTGTTCGTGATCTGAATCGCCGGGATTGTCGAGGGCTACAGGCTGCCCTCGACGTCCTCCAGGCTGAATGTCTCCGTATGGTCGTCGTAAGAGAAAATCTCCGCGTAACGGCCCCAGGCAATCACGATCTCCAGGTTTTTCTCGACGAAGGCTTCGGTGAGCGAATCTTCCAGTTCCTGCTCGAAACGCACCCGTGGCGCCCGGTGGCCGTTGCGTTCCAGCAACACCTGGCGGATGCGTGCGGCCAGCGGTATGTAGCGGATCAGATGTTCGGCAAACAGGGTCTTGCGTTCCTGGGTGCCGTAGTCGGCGAACAGTTTGCCGGCGTCGGTCAGGGTGATGTCGGCGCCCTTGAGTTCGGCGAAACCCAGGTATTCGAGCATTTCGGCCACGGGAAACAGGTCGTCCACTTCCAGCAAACGCCGCTCGGCCACGGTGGGCAGGCCGGCGTGGCCGTTGTAGGGTTCGGCCGCCAGGGTTTCGATCAGGCCGGCCATCAGGTTGGTGGACACTTCCTGCAACGGGCTGCTGATCTTCAACTCGGGTTTGCCGGTGCTGGCGTCGGCGCTGCGGCGGTCGGTCATCTGCGCGTAAATGTCATCGACCATCTGCCGGAAGGCCGGATCCAAGCGATTGCGCGGGTGGGCGAAGGGCACCTTGATTTCCGCCACCAGCCGCCCGGGGTTGGACGACAGCACCATAATGCGGTCGCACATCAGCACCGCTTCTTCGATGTTGTGGGTGACGATCAGGATCGATTTGATCGGCAGTTGCTTGCCGCTCCACAGGTCCAGCAGATCGTTTCTCAGGGTTTCGGCGGTCAGCACGTCCAGCGCCGAGAAGGGTTCGTCCATCAACAGCAGCGTCGGGTTGACCACCAGCCCGCGAGCGAAACCCACGCGCTGGCGCATGCCGCCAGACAGTTCGCGAGGGTAGGCGTTTTCGAAACCGTCCAGGCCGATCAGGTCGATGGCGGCCAAGGCACGCTTGCGCGCTTCCTTGCGTTCGACTTGCAGGGCTTGCAGGCCGGCTTCGACGTTTTCCAGCACGGTCAGCCACGGGAACAGCGCAAAGGTCTGGAACACCATGGCCACGCCTTCGGCCGGGCCGTCCAGCGGTTTGCCGTGATACAGGACTTCGCCGGACGAAGGCTCGATCAGGCCCGCGATGATCCGCAGCAGGGTCGATTTGCCCGAGCCGGAGCGGCCGAGCATGCCGACGATCTCGCCTTCGTGCAGTGCCAGGTCGACCCCGCTGAGCACTTGCAGCTCGTCCTTGCCCTTGCCAAACACCCGGTTGACGTTGGTGAGCGAGTAGATTTCGGGTGTGGCGCCAGCGTGTTCGGTAAAGGTATTCATCACATCGAATCCCGTCAGTTCAGGCGAAGTTTGTTTTCGGCCATGGCGTACATCGGCCGCCAGACCACGCGATTGAAGGCCACGACAAAGAACGACATCACCACCACGCCGAGGGTGATTTTCGGGAAGTCGCCGGCGGCCGTGGTTTGCGCGATGTAGGCCCCCAGGCCATGGGCGACGACCTTGTCCTGCCCCCAGGAAACAAATTCGGAAACGATGCTGGCGTTCCACGCACCGCCCGAGGCGGTGATGGCGCCGGTCACGTAATACGGGAAGATCCCCGGCAGCATGACCTTGCGCCACCACAGCCAGCCGCGAATGCGGAAGTTGGCGGCGGCTTCCTTGAAATCATTTGGGAAGGCGCTGGCCCCGGCGATCACGTTGAACAGGATGTACCACTGGGTGCCCAGCACGATCAGCGGGCTCAGCCAGATGTCCGGGTTCAACTGGTAACGCAGGATCACGATGACGAATACCGGGAACAGCAGGTTCGCCGGGAATGCCGCGAGGAACTGCGCCAGCGGCTGGATCTTTTCCGCCAGGGCCGGACGCAGACCGATCATCACGCCCAGCGGCACCCATATCAGCGAGGCGATGAAGATCAACCCGGCCACTCGCAGCAGGGTAAACAACCCCATCAACAACACATGCCCGACCTCGGCCAACGTCACTTCGGTGCCGACGTACAGCGCGATGTGGTAGAGCGCATAGGCGGTCAGCAACCCGATAAACGAGCCCCAGATCCAGTCAATCGCCTTGGTGGTGGCGGGGCTTTCCGAGGCCATGACCTTGCGCGCCGAACGCGGCAAGCTCAGGCGCATGTTGCCGAGCCGGCTGATGACGCGGGTGACGGGGCGCAAAATGCGCTGGATCAACCGGGTGCGCTGGATCAGATTCAGTACCCAGGACTCCGGCGCGGCGGTCTGCGATGCGGTGTTTTCCATGCGGAACTTGTCGGCCCACGCCACCAGCGGGCGGAACAGGAACTGGTCGTAGATCAGGATGACCACGACCATCGTCAGGATGACGTAGCCCACCGCGTGCATGTCTTTTTGCGCGATGGCCATGGCCAGGAACGAACCGATCCCCGGCAGGGTGATGGTCTGGTCGCCGACGGTGATCGCTTCGGACGCCACCACGAAGAACCAGCCGCCGGACATGCTCATCATCATGTTCCAGACCAGTCCGGGCATGGCGAAGGGCACGTCGAGCTTCCAGAATTTCTGCCAGCCGGACAGTTGCAGGTTGGTCGATACCTCCACCAGATCCCGCGGCAGCATGCGCAGCGACTGGTAGAAGCTGAAGGTCATGTTCCATGCCTGGCTGGTGAAAATGGCAAAGATCGCGGCGAGTTCCGCCCCCAGCACCCGGCCTGGAAACAATAATAGAAAGAAGGTCACGGTGAAGGAGATGTAACCCAGCACGGGCACCGATTGCAGGATGTCCAGCACCGGCACCAAGAGTTTTTCGGCCCGACGGCTTTTCGCCGCCAAGGTGCCGTAGAGCAGGGTGAACACCAGTGCCGCGACCATCGCCGCGAGCATGCGCAGGGTGGTGCGCATGGCATATTCGGGCAGGTTGCTTGGGTCCAGGGACACCACTTCACTTTGCAGAGAGCCGATCGGGGCCCAGGTTTCCCGGGCACCGATGGAGAAAAACAGCAGAAAGCCGATCACCAGCGGCAGGGCGATCAAGTCCCAGCGATTGGGCAGCAGGCGCCGTGTCGAGGCCGGGATGTAGTGGCGGAACACTTTATTCATAAGCAGTGAGTCCTGCAGCGTTCTGAATGGAGGCGCGGCTGTCTGAGCGTAGCTTCTGTCTGCATTGCGCACCCGGGAACGAGCGGGCGCTCATTCCATGACTTCAAGCAGGAAGTGGATGCTGCGGACCCGGTGAATTCACCGGGTCGAGAGGGTTGGCGCATCCGGTTTCGGGCCGGATACGCAACTTGCGCGGATTGTATATTTCGGAATGTTACAGGGGCGTAAAAAACACCGCCCGCGAGGACTTTGCGTTAGTTCATTCAGCGTGCGGACAGGTTGAGGAACCTGGGGGTTACTTGAACCGCCGCTCTACACCTTTTTCCACCAGGATCTTCGCCGAAATCTCTTCCACCGAAAAATGCGTGGAGTTGATGTGCGGGATGTTCTCGCGGCGGAACAGGTTCTCCACCTCGCGTACTTCGAATTCGCACTGGGCGTAGCTCGAATAGCGGCTGTTGGGCTTGCGCTCGTTGCGGATCGCGGTGAGGCGGTCCGGGTCGATGGTCAGGCCGAACAGTTTGTGCTGGTGGGCGCGCAGGGCGGCCGGCAGTTGCAGGCGTTCCATGTCGTCTTCGGTCAGCGGATAGTTGGCCGCGCGGATGCCGAACTGCATCGCCATGTACAGACACGTCGGCGTCTTACCACAACGCGACACGCCCACTAGTATCAGGTCGGCCTTGTCGTAATAGTGGGTGCGGGCGCCGTCGTCGTTGTCGAGGGCGAAGTTCACCGCCTCGATCCGCTCCATGTAATTGGAGTTGTGACCGATCGAATGGGATTTGCCGACGGTGTAGGAAGAATGCTCGGTCAGTTCCTGCTCGAGCGGGGCGAGGAAGGTCGAGAAGATGTCGATCATGAAACCATTGGAGGTTGCGAGAATCTCACGAATGTCCTGATTGACGATGGTGTCGAAGATGATCGGCCGGAAACCGTCGGTTTCAGCGGCTTTGTCGATTTGTTGTACCATGGCCCGCGCTTTTTCCACGCTGTCGATGTAGGGCCGCGTGAATTTGCTGAAGGTAATGTTTTCGAACTGCGCCAGAAGGCTTTGACCCAGGGTTTCGGCGGTGATGCCGGTGCCATCGGAGATAAAGAAAGCAGATCGTTTCATTTGCACCTTGGGCCTTAAGCTAATGATGATTTCTGGATATGATAGGCGCGATTTGCCGGCCGCCATTGGCCCGCATTCTCACTTATTTTCCAGGTCCAGGCCATACAGCCGGCCAACGCTCCCCCGAGCCGCCGGTTTCTGAGCTTTTCCAACACAGTTAGTGGAGAGATCACCTTGGTAGAGTACGTAGTTTCCCTCGATAAGCTCGGCAAACACGATGTTGAGCATGTGGGGGGCAAGAACGCATCCCTGGGCGAGATGATCAGTAACCTGGCCGGCGCCGGTGTTTCGGTCCCCGGCGGCTTCGCCACCACGGCGCAGGCCTATCGCGACTTCCTGGAACTGAGCGGTCTGAACGATCAGATCCACAAGGCCCTCGATGCGCTGGACGTCGATGACGTCAATGCCCTGGCCAGGACCGGCGCCCAGATCCGCCAATGGATCATGGAAGCCGAATTCCCTGAAAAACTGAATGCCGAGATCCGCACCGCGTTCGCCGCGCTGTCGGCCGGCAATCCTGACGTGGCCGTGGCCGTGCGTTCCTCCGCCACCGCCGAAGACTTGCCGGACGCATCGTTCGCCGGTCAGCAGGAAACCTTCCTGAACATCCGTGGCGTTGAAAACGTCATTCGCGCGGCCAAGGAAGTGTTCGCTTCCCTGTTCAACGACCGTGCCATCTCCTACCGCGTGCACCAGGGCTTCGACCACAAACTGGTCGCCCTGTCGGCCGGCGTGCAGCGCATGGTGCGTTCGGAAACCGGCACCGCCGGCGTGATGTTCACCCTCGATACCGAATCCGGCTTCCGTGACGTGGTGTTCATCACCGGCGCCTACGGCCTGGGCGAAACCGTCGTACAAGGCGCGGTGAACCCGGACGAATTCTATGTCCACAAGGGCACGCTGGAGGCCGGTCGCCCGGCAATCCTGCGCCGCAACCTGGGCAGCAAGGCCATCAAGATGATCTACGGCGACGAGGCCAAGGCCGGTCGTTCCGTGAAAACCGTTGATGTCGACAAGGCCGAGCGTGCGCGTTTCTGCCTGACCGACGCTGAAGTCAGCGAACTGGCCAAGCAGGCGATGATCATCGAGAAGCACTACGGCTGCCCGATGGACATCGAGTGGGCCAAGGACGGTGACGACGGCAAGCTGTACATCGTGCAGGCCCGTCCGGAAACCGTGAAGAGCCGCACCCAGGCCAACGTCATGGAACGTTACCTGCTGAAAGAAACCGGCACTGTGCTGGTGGAAGGCCGTGCGATCGGCCAGCGCATCGGCGCCGGCAAGGTTCGGATCATCCGCGACGTGTCCGAGATGGACAAAGTCCAGCCGGGCGACGTGCTGGTCTCCGACATGACCGACCCGGACTGGGAACCGGTCATGAAGCGCGCCAGCGCCATCGTTACCAACCGCGGCGGCCGTACCTGCCACGCGGCGATCATCGCCCGTGAACTGGGGATTCCAGCCGTTGTAGGTTGCGGCAACGCCACCCAGCTGTTGAAAGATGGCCAGGGCGTGACCGTGTCCTGCGCCGAAGGCGACACCGGTTACATCTTCGAAGGCGAACTGGGTTTCGACATCAAGAAGAACTCCGTGGACGCCATGCCGGAGCTGCCGTTCAAGATCATGATGAACGTCGGCAACCCGGACCGCGCCTTCGATTTCGCGCAGCTGCCGAACGCCGGTGTGGGCCTGGCCCGTCTGGAGTTCATCATCAACCGCATGATCGGCGTCCACCCGAAAGCGCTGTTGAACTACGACGGCCTGCCGCAGGAAATCAAGGACAGCGTCGACAAGCGCATCTCCGGCTACGACGATCCGGTCGGCTTCTATGTCGAAAAACTGGTTGAAGGCATCAGCACCCTGGCGGCGGCGTTCGCACCGAAGAAGGTCATCGTGCGTCTGTCGGACTTCAAGTCCAACGAATACGCCAACCTGATCGGCGGCAAACTGTACGAACCGGAAGAAGAAAACCCGATGCTGGGCTTCCGTGGCGCTTCGCGTTACATCAGCGAATCGTTCCGTGACTGCTTCGAACTCGAGTGCCGTGCGCTGAAACGCGTGCGCAACGAGATGGGCCTGACCAACGTCGAAATCATGGTGCCGTTCGTACGTACCCTGGGCGAAGCGAGCCAGGTGGTCGATCTGCTCGCCGAGAACGGCCTGGCCCGTGGCGACAATGGCCTGCGCGTGATCATGATGTGCGAACTGCCATCCAACGCGATCCTGGCTGAAGAATTCCTCGAATTCTTCGACGGCTTCTCGATCGGCTCCAACGACCTGACTCAGCTGACACTGGGCCTGGACCGTGACTCCGGGATCATCGCGCACCTGTTCGACGAGCGTAATCCGGCGGTCAAGAAGCTGTTGGCCAACGCGATTGCCGCGTGCAACAAGGCCGGCAAGTACATCGGCATCTGCGGTCAGGGTCCTTCGGACCACCCGGATCTGGCCAAGTGGCTGATGGAACAAGGCATCGAAAGCGTTTCGCTGAACCCGGACTCCGTGCTGGAAACCTGGTTCTTCCTGGCTGAGGGTCAGGCGCAGGCCTGATCGGTGAGTGAAGAGGTCGGTCCCTGACCGGCCTCTTTAGGATTCAAGTAGGGCGAGCTCTCCGGATGCCGCCCTTTTTTGTGCAAGAGCATTATGCAAAGCAGCAGTGACCTATTTCCTGTCGCCCTGATCAGCGCCGAACGACGCGGTGATCTGAGCGAAGACGTATACCGCTTGAAACCGGGCAACAGCCCTGACTGGTCCGTGGAAATCGCGGTGACCCGTCTCGGCATGGCCGATGAACCGGCGACACGCGGCGTACCGGTAATTTTGCTGCATGGCAGCTTTTCCAATCGGCGCTTCTGGTTCTCCCCGAAAGGGCTGGGGCTGGGCGCCTACCTGACGCGTCTGGGCTTCGATGTGTGGATCCCGGAAATGCGCGGCCACGGCCTGTCCCAGCGTAACGAGGACTACCGCCGCAACCGCGTCGCCGACTACGCCCGTTACGATTTGCCGGCCATCGCCGCGTTCGTGCGTGAGCAGAGCGGGCAGGTACCGCACTGGATCGGCCATTCGCTGGGTGGCATCACCCTCGCGGCAGCGCTGGGCGGCGAGTATCTGGGTGAGCCGGCCGTGGCGTCGGCGGCGTTTTTCGGCACGCAGGTCAGCCGCACGTACTGGCCGCTGAAAATTCCGCCGGTGGAGTGGAGCGGACGCTTCATTCTCAAGCGTTTTGCCCAGTTGTCTGGCTCGCGGCTCAAGCGTGGCCCCGAAGATGAGCCGATCGGCCTGGCGCTGGAAAGCATGCGCTGGTACGGCCTGTTCGGGCGTTTTGGCGACAAGGACAAGGATTGGTGGGCGGGGCTCGCCGATGTTCAGGTGCCGGTTTTGGCGGTGACGGCGGCCGGCGATCATCAGGATCCGGCGTGGGCCTGTCGCAAACTGTTCGATCAGATCGGTTCCGAGCGCAAGCAATTCATCAATCTGGGACGCGAGCAGGGCTTCAACGAAAATTTCGGCCATGTCGAGATGTTGGTGAGTAAGGCCGCCCAGGCTGAAGTCTGGCCATTGGTTGCGCGCTGGCTGGCGGATCAGCACACGCCGTTGCTGGGCGAAAAGCCCGATCTGGCCGCGGCGGTGTGATCGGAACACGCTGAAAAGGGCATTTCGTTCGAGTCGGCTTGCGGCTAAGATATGACGCATTGGACGGTTCTGGTCATATTTAGTGACTGTTTCGCTATTACGTTTCAGCCTTTGTTCAGGTTCGGTCAGCGACCATTGCATGGACTAAGGTAAACAGCGACCGCCGGGACTCGTTTCAAAAGAGTGCGACATCCTTGATCGTCTTCCTTGTTACAGGAGTTTTTCGATGAACCATTACCTTACGCCTGACCTGTGCGACGCCTATCCGGAGCTGGTGCAGGTGCTGGAACCGATGTTCAGCAATTTCGGCGGCCGTGATTCCTTCGGCGGCGAAATCGTGACCATCAAATGCTTCGAAGACAACTCGCTGGTCAAGGAACAAGCCGAACTCAAGGGCAACGGCAAGGTGCTGGTGGTCGATGGTGGTGGTTCCCTGCGCTGCGCGCTGCTGGGCGACATGATCGCCGAGAAAGCCGCGAAAAACGGTTGGGAAGGGCTGGTGATCTACGGTTGCATCCGCGATGTGGACGTCATCGCCCAGACCGATCTCGGTGTCCAGGCGCTGGCCAGCCACCCGAAGAAGACCGACAAACGCGGTCTCGGCGACCTCAACGTGCCGGTGACGTTCGCGGGTGTCACGTTTCATCCGGGCCAATACATCTATGCGGACAACAACGGCGTGATCATCTCGCCGAGCCCGCTGAAGATGCCTGAATAAAATCGCGGTAAGCACTGGGGTGAGGATGTTCGAGGAAGAAAACGCGCAATGGGGGCTGGTGCATGCCCTGGTGCTGGACGGTAAAGGCGGTGCGCGTTCGATAGCCCGGACTGATCTCGACAGTTTGCAGCTGCAGGCACACGAAAGCCTGTGGCTGCACTGGGATCGCAGTCACCCGCAGACCCAGACCTGGTTGCGCAAATCCAGTGGACTCAACGAGTTCACTTGCGACCTGCTGCTGGAAGAGAACACCCGTCCACGGCTGTTGCCGCTGCCCGATTCCGAATTGCTGCTGTTTTTGCGCGGGGTCAACCTCAATCCGGGTGCCGAACCGGAGGACATGGTGTCGGTACGGATTTTCGCTTCGGCCCAGCGTGTGATTTCCCTGCGTTTGCGCCCGTTGCGCGCCACCGATGAGCTGTTGGCGATGTTGGGGGAGGGCAAAGGCCCGAAAACCTCGTCCGAACTCATTCTCTATCTCGCCCAATACCTCACCAACAAGGTGCAGGATCTGGTCACTTGCCTCTCGGAAGTGGTCGATGAAGAGGAAGAAAAACTGGATGCCGACGAACGGTATACTCCCGAGCACGGTGCCATTTTGCACATCCGTCGCCGGGCCGCCGGACTGAAGCGTTTTCTTGCGCCGCAGCGGGACATTTTCGGACAGCTGACGCGGATAAAACTGCCCTGGTTCGTCGATGACGATGCCGACTACTGGAACGAATTGAACAACAGCCTGACCCGCTATCTCGAAGAGCTCGAATTGACCCGAGAGCGCGTGGGGCTTGTGCTGGACACCGAAGACCGGCGTTTGAGCGTGCGCATGAATCGCACCATGTACCGCTTCGGAATCATCACCGGGATCTTTTTGCCGATGAGTTTTCTCACCGGCCTGCTGGGGATCAATGTCGGCGGAATTCCGCTTTCCGGGAGCCCCTACGGATTCCTTGTGGCGTGCCTGCTGATGGTCTCGGTGGCGCTCGGACAATGGTGGTTGTTCCGCCGTTTGCGCTGGGTATGACGATGCGCCATGTGACCCGACCAAATTTGCCCGCGTCTTTCACAGACATCACGAGAGGTGCGTATGCACGATCCGTTTGAACAGTCTTTGCGCGACATGCTCAACGCCTCGCCGTCCGGCCGCGACGACGACGCCTGCCTGGGCCGCGTACTCAAAACCGCCAACCGCCAGGTCGGCGCCGGCGATCTGTTCAGCCTGCTGGGCCGCTGGCTGCCCGCGCTGATGATCGCCCTGAACAACGGCTCGGCTCATGTCGCGCCGGTTTCCCGTCTCCGTAAACCTACCGCTCGCACTGCTGATAAGGCTGATTGAATATGGAACTTGATCTCTGGACTCAGAGCCTTGTCACGGCAATGACTGCGTTGTGGACCAAAGTCGCTAATTTCATCCCGAACCTGTTCGGCGCACTGGTGGTGCTGCTGTTGGGCTTCGTCGTGGCCAAGCTGCTGGACACCCTGTTGTCCAAACTGCTGGCCAAGCTCGGTCTTGATCGCCTGATGGGCGGCACCGGCCTGACCAAATTGATGTCCCGAGCGGGACTGCAAGTGCCGATCTCGACCTTGATCGGAAAAATAGTGTATTGGTTTGTTCTGCTGATTTTCCTGGTTTCTGCAGCAGAATCCCTTGGCCTTGAGCGGGTTTCAGCTACGCTGGACATGCTGGCGCTGTATGTGCCGAAGGTTTTCGGCGCCGCGCTGGTGCTGCTGGTCGGCGTATTGCTGGCGCAACTGGCGAACGGTCTGGTGCGCGGTGCGGCAGAAGGCGTGGGTCTGGACTACGCTTCAGGGCTTGGGCGAATTGCCCAGGGCCTGGTGATCATCATCAGTATCTCGGTCGCGATCAGTCAGCTCGAGGTCAAGACCGACCTGCTGAACCATGTGATCGTCATCGTATTGATTACCGTTGGTCTGGCGGTTGCGCTGGCCATGGGGTTGGGAAGCCGGGAAATTGCCGGTCAGATTCTTGCGGGAATCTATGTGCGTGAGTTGTATCAGGTTGGGCAACAAGTGCGTGTTGGCGAGGTCGAAGGCCAGATCGAAGAGATCGGCACGGTTAAGACTACATTGCTGACCGATGAGGGTGAGCTAGTCTCACTCTCCAATCGGATCCTGCTGGAACAGCATGTGAGTAGCCGCTAACCCGGCAAACCCTGCTAATGTATGCCGCCGCAAAATGCCAGCTGATGCTGGCAGCGGTGGACATTGACCTGACTGTCGGCACGACTTGTTTTGAATAAAGCCCAAACGCTATCCACGCGCTACGACCCCCGCGAGCTCTCTGATGAGGAGTTGGTCGCGCGCTCGCATACCGAGCTGTTTCACGTGACGCGCGCCTATGAAGAACTGATGCGGCGTTACCAGCGAACATTATTTAACGTTTGTGCGCGGTATCTTGGGAACGATCGCGACGCAGACGATGTCTGTCAGGAAGTGATGTTGAAGGTGCTGTACGGCCTGAAGAACTTCGAGGGGAAATCGAAGTTCAAGACATGGCTATATAGCATCACTTACAACGAATGCATCACGCAGTATCGGAAGGAACGGCGAAAGCGTCGCTTGATGGACGCACTGAGTCTTGACCCCCTCGAGGAAGCGTCCGAAGAAAAGGCGCCGAAACCCGAGGAGAAGGGCGGACTCGATCGCTGGCTGGTGTATGTGAACCCGATTGACCGTGAAATTCTGGTGCTTCGATTTGTCGCAGAGCTGGAATTTCAGGAGATCGCAGACATCATGCACATGGGTTTGAGTGCTACAAAAATGCGGTACAAACGTGCTCTAGATAAATTGCGTGAGAAATTTGCAGGCATTGCTGAAACTTAGTTCAGCGCAAATATCTCTTACGTGTAGGCAAGTTCTGATAGACTTGCCGCCGAGTTGTCCCCCGGTTTGCGGGACTGCTTCACAATCACCAGATGGGGATTTAACGGATGAAACTGAAAAACACCTTGGGCTTGGCCATTGGTTCTTTGATTGCCGCTACTTCGTTCGGCGCACTGGCACAAGGCCAAGGCGCAGTTGAAGGCGAACTGTTCTACAAGAAGCAGTACAACGACAGCGTTAACCATGTCGAAGACGGCTTCAACCCAGGCGCCTCTATCGGTTACTTCTTGACCGACGACGTATCGTTGAACTTGACCTACGACAAGAACAACCACACCCGTTCGAACGACGGCACCGGCAGCCAGAAGCTGGGTGGCGACAACTTCGGTCTGAACGCTCAGTACCACTTCAACAACGCTGGTGACGCTCTGCGTCCTTACGTTGCTGGCGGTGTGAAGCACGGCAGCCTGACCAACGTAGCTGCTGACGGCCACACCGGTCGCGATCAGTCGACCTACCTGACTGCTGGCGCTGGCGTTAAGTACTACTTCGCTGAAAACTTCTACGCCCGTGCTGGTGTAGACGCTGACTACAAACTGGACAACGGTCGCTGGAACTACGCTCCAGTAATCGGTCTGGGTGTGAACTTCGGTGGCGGCAACAAGCCTGCTGCTGCTCCAGTTCCAGCACCAGCTGAAGTCTGCTCCGACAGCGACAACGATGGCGTTTGCGACAACGTTGACAAGTGCCCAGACACCCCAGCCAACGTAACTGTTGACGCTGATGGCTGCCCGGCAGTTGCTGAAGTTGTTCGTGTTGAGCTGGACGTGAAATTCGACTTCGACAAGTCGGTCGTCAAGCCAAACAGCTACGGCGATATCAAAAACCTGGCTGACTTCATGAAGCAGTACCCATCGACTCGCACCACTGTTGAAGGTCACACTGACAACGTCGGTCCTGACGCTTACAACCAGAAACTGTCCGAGCGTCGTGCAAACGCCGTTAAACAAGTTCTGGTTAACCAGTACGGTGTTGAATCGTCCCGCGTTGGTTCGGTTGGCTACGGCGAATCCCGCCCAGTTGCTGACAACAAAACCGAAGCTGGTCGTGCTGTTAACCGTCGCGTAGAAGCGCAGGTTGAAGCTCAAGCTAAGTAATTAGCTCGCCGCTTTGAGAAAAGCCCGGCTCAGGCCGGGCTTTTCTTTGTCTGCGATTTGGTGAAAACCAGATGATCAGGCTGACTGATCGGCTGGCCAGGCGAGCAAATCGGATCGGGCCGCAGAAGCTGCCACCGCACCAATCACCAGAATGGCAGGGCTCTTGAGCTCAAACCTGCAGGCGTCTTCCTCCATCCCCGTCAGATCGCTCCGGCATTCCCGTTGTTGTGGCAGGGAGGCGTTTTCGATCATCGCTACCGGCGTATCCATCGCCATTCCGCCTGCCAACAATTGCTCACGTATCTCGCTGAGCTTGGCCACTCCCATATAGATCACCAGTGTCGTGCCGCTTTGCGCCAGAGCCTGCCAGTTCAATTGGCTGTCGTCCTGAGTGTGCGCGGTGACCAGCGTTACGCCCCGCGCCACGCCGCGTAAGGTCAGCGGAATGTCACACTGCGTTGCCCCGGCCAGTCCGGCGGTGATGCCATTGACCAGCTCCACTTCAACTCCGCGCTCACGTAACCACTGCGCTTCCTCGCCGCCACGACCGAAGATGCAGGGATCACCGCCCTTGAGGCGAACCACGCATTTGCCCTGGCGCGCATAACGCAGCATCAGCCGATGGATGAATGCCTGTGGCGTCGAGCGACAGCCGCCACGTTTGCCGACCGGAATGATCCGTGCGGCCGGGCAGTGCTCCAGCACGGCGTCGTTGACCAGATCGTCGATCAGCACCACATCCGCTTCGCGCAAGGCACGCACGGCTTTGAGCGTCAGCAATTCAGGATCGCCGGGACCCGCGCCCACCAGCCAGACTTTTGCGTTCATGGTGTTTTCCTCTTCAGATGACGGCGACCGGCCGCGCTTCGGCGACCAGTAAACGCTTGATTTCCGGGACGCAGGAACCGCATTGCGTGCCGCAGCCCAGTGTGTTTTTCAAACCCTGTAAATCCAGACCTTCTCGAATGCCGGCGCAGACCGCGCTGTGGCTGACGTTTTTGCAATTGCACAGAGTCTTGTCGGCAACGCTCTGCACACCGGCATTGCCCGGCGGCGCACTCATCGGCGCCAGCAGCCAGCGCCGCAGTTGTTCGTCTGCGCGGCCCTCCAGCCACAAGCCTTGCAGCCAATGCTGGGCGAGGGTTTCGCCAGCGAGGCGGATGGCCGTGATTCGCCCGTTCTCGATGCGTACCCGTTTGCCGATGGCCCGGCGCGGATCGTCATAGGCCAGTACCGGGCCTTCGATCAGGGCCAGGCACTGGTCGATTTCGCGCAGCAATTGCGGATCGGGTGCGGCGGCGCTGGCAGCGCGTATCAGCAGCGCTGGACGCTCGCGTCCGACAAGGCTGAGGCTGACGTAGGAAAACGCCTCACACAGCGGTCGAAGCGCCTCAAAGTGCCGTTGAACATCGCCCTCGATCAGTGCGAAAAGCTGCCAGGGCAGATTCACCGGTTCCAGACGTACCCCGCTGTGCTTGAGTTCCGGTTGCTTCGACAAGGGATCGAAGGCGGGCAGGGTCAGGCAGTTCACGCCGCCCTTGAGAAAACGATCGCCCCAGTGCATCGGCAGAAAGGCCTGGCCCGGACGCACACTGTCATCGCTTTCGACCGCCACGATCACCGCGCCCCGGCGGCTCTTCAGACTCACCAGATCCCCCGGCTGCAAACGGTGCCGACGCAATTCGTCCGGGTGCAGGCTCAGTACCGCTTCGCTGACATGCCCGAACAACTGCGCCGCCGTGCCGGTGCGGCTCATACCGTGCCATTGATCACGCAGGCGACCGGTGATCAGGGTCAGTGGAAAACGTGCGTCCCGTTGCTCTTTTGCAGCGCGATAGGGATCGGCAACAAACTGCGCACGACCGCTGGCCGTAGGAAATATGCCGTCGCAGTACAGGCGCGGAGTGCCTTGTCGGGCGCCCTCAGGAAACGGCCATTGCTGCGGGCCGATTTCATCAAGCAACCCATGACTGATGCCGCACACGTCCAGATCGCGGCCACGGGTCAGTGCTTTGAATTCATCGAACAATTGCGCGGGGCGGTCAAACGCAAACAGGCTCGGCTGTTGCGGGCGCAGACGTTTCTCCAGGCGTTGTGCGAAATCCACCGTGATCGCCCAGTCCGGTCGTGCTTCACCGGGTGCGACTATGGCTTTGCGCACGTGGGAAATCCGCCGTTCGGAGTTGGTCACCGAACCTTCCTTCTCGCCCCAACTGGCCGCCGGCAGCAGCAGATCGGCAAACGCTGCGGTTTCGGTGGTGCGAAACGCCTCTTGCAACACCACGAACGGACAAGCCTCCAGCGCAGCCCGCACAGCGTTCTGGTCCGGCATCGATTGCGCCGGGTTGGTGCAGGCAATCCACAGCGCTTTGATCTTGCCGCTGCGCACTTGCTCGAACAGTTCGATGGCGCTGAGACCGGTGTTTTCCGGCAGTGACTCCACCCCCCAATACGCCGCCACTTCTGCGCGGTGCTCCGGGTTGGCAGCCTCACGATGACCGGGCAGCAAATTCGAGAGGCTGCCGGTTTCCCGCCCGCCCATGGCATTCGGCTGACCGGTCAGGGAGAAAGGTCCTGCGCCCGGCCGGCCGATTTGCCCGGTGGCCAGGTGCAGATTGATCAGCGCGCTGTTCTTCGCGCTGCCGGCGGTGGACTGGTTCAGGCCCATGCACCACAGCGACAGAAAACTCGGCGCGGTGCCGACCCATTCGGCACATTGCTGCAATTGCTCGACGCTGATTCCGCACAGCTGCGAAACCATCGCCGGGGTGTAATCGCGCACCAGGCTTTTCAGCTCGGCGAGGCCTTCGGTGTGAGCCTTGATGAAGTCACGGTCGATCCAGTCTTCCCACAACAACAGATGCAAAATCCCATGGAACAAAGCGACGTCGGTGCCCGGCAGAATCGCCAGATGCAGGTCGGCGAGGTCGCAAGTGTCGGTGCGTCGGGGGTCGATGACGATGACTTTCATCTGCGGGCGACGGGATTTGGCTTCTTCGAGCCGACGAAACAGTACCGGGTGGGCGTAGGCCATGTTGCTGCCGACGATCAGCACGCAGTCGCTCAGCTCCAGGTCTTCATAGCTGCACGGTGGTGCGTCGGCACCGAGGCTGCGCTTGTAACCGACCACCGCCGAGGACATGCACAGCCGCGAATTACTGTCGATGTTGTTGGTGCCGACCAGCGCCCGCGCCAGTTTGTTGAAGGCGTAGTAATCCTCGGTCAGCAACTGCCCGGAGATGTAGAACGCCACGCTGTCCGGGCCATGTTCGGCGATGGTTTCGGCGAATACGTTGGCGGCGTGCTCCAGCGCTGTGTCCCAGTCGCAATGACTGCGCGCCAAACCTTTGCCCAAGCGCAATTCCGGATACAGCGCGCGCGCTGTCAGATCACCGGTCAGGTGCAGGGTCGAGCCTTTGCTGCACAGTTTGCCGAAGTTGGCCGGGTGCGCCGGATCACCGCTGACGCCGAGAATGCGCTCGCCGTCATGCTCGATCAGCACGCCGCAGCCGACCCCGCAATAACAGCAGGTCGAAGCGGTCGTCTGGCGGTTCATCAGACGGCGTCCCGCAAGGCCAGTTGCACGCGGCCGTTTTCGACCCGGGCCGGGTGATGATGCACGCAACCGACGTCCGGTGCCTGGGCTTCACCGGATTGCAGGTCGATCTGCCAGTTGTGCAGCGGGCAGGCCACGCGCTTGCCGTAGATCAGGCCTTGAGACAGCGGGCCGCCCTTGTGCGGGCAGCGGTCGTCGAGTGCGAAAACCTCATCGTCGCTTGTACGAAAGATCGCGATGTCACCTTTGGGCCCGGCGATGATCCGCGAACCGAGGGCGTTGATCTCTTCCAGGGCACAGATATCGAGCCAGTTCATGCCGGCACCTCCAGGTTTTTCACGGGGATCACGTCGAACTCTTTTTTCAGTTGCGGCTGCGCGAGGCGCTCTTTCCACGGGTCCTGTTCGAACGACAGGGAGAATTGCAGGCGCTCGTTCAGGGCCTTGCGGCGCTCGGGATCTTCCAGCACGGCTTTCTTGATGTGCTCCATGCCGACCCGTTGCAGGTAGTGCACGGTGCGTTCGAGGTAGAAGGCTTCTTCGCGGTACAGCTGCAGGAACGCGCCGTTGTATTCGCGCACTTCCTCGGCGGTCTTGAGCTTGACGAAGAACTCGGCGACTTCGGTCTTGATCCCGCCGTTGCCACCGATGTACATCTCCCAGCCGGAATCGACGCCGATGATTCCTACGTCTTTAATCCCCGCTTCCGAACAGTTGCGTGGGCATCCAGAGACCGCCAGCTTCACTTTGTGCGGCGACCACATGTTGAACAGGTCATGTTCGAGGTCGATGCCCAACTGGGTCGAATTCTGCGTGCCGAAGCGGCAGAACTCGCTGCCGACGCAGGTTTTCACGGTGCGGATGGATTTGCCGTAGGCATGGCCGGACGGCATGTCGAGGTCTTTCCACACACCGGGCAGGTCCTGCTTCTTGATCCCCAGCAAGTCGATGCGCTGGCCGCCGGTGACCTTGACCATCGGCACCTGGTATTTGTCCGCCACGTCGGCAATCCGCCGCAGTTCCGACGGGTTGGTCACGCCGCCCCACATCCGTGGCACCACTGAATAGGTGCCGTCCTTTTGAATGTTGGCGTGGGCCCGTTCGTTGATCAGGCGCGACTGCGGATCGTCCTTGGCCTCACCGGGCCAGGTGGAAATCAGGTAGTAGTTGAGGGCCGGGCGGCAGGTGGCGCAGCCGTTCGGGGTGCGCCAGTTGAGGTAACTCATGGTGCCGGCGATGGTCAGCAGGTGCTGCTCGCGGATGGCCTGGCGGATCTGGCCGTGGTTGAGGTCGCTGCAACCGCAGATGGCTTTTTCGCTTTTCGGTTTGACGTCCGCCGCGCCGCCAACGGTATTGATCAGGATCTGCTCGACCAGCCCGGCGCAGGAGCCGCAGGAGCTGGCCGCCTTGGTGTGTTTCTTCACTTCGTCGACGCTGAACAGCCCGTGTTCCTGAATTGCCTTGACGATGGTGCCCTTGCACACGCCGTTGCAGCCGCAGACTTCGGCGTTGTCGGCCATGCTCATGGCTTTGTCCTGGCCTTGATGTCCTACGTCGCCTAAAGCGTTTTCTCCAAACATCAGGTGATCGCGGATCTCGCCGATGGCGTGATTCTCACGAATCTGCCGGAAATACCAACCGCCATCTGCCGTATCGCCGTACAGACAGGCGCCGACCAGCACGTCATCCTTGATCACCAGTTTTTTGTACACCCCGCCGATCGGGTCGGAGAGGGTGATGGTCTCGGTGCCTTCGCCGCCCATGAAATCACCGGCGGAAAACAGGTCGATGCCGGTGACTTTCAATTTGGTCGAAGTCACCGAGCCCTGATAGCGGGCGAAACCCAGTTGCGCCAGGTGGTTGGCGCAGACCTTGGCCTGTTCGAACAGCGGCGCCACCAGGCCGTAGGCAATGCCACGGTGGCTGGCGCATTCGCCGATGGCATAGATGCGCGGGTCGTAGGTTTGCAGGGTGTCGTTGACCAGGATGCCGCGATTGCACGGGATTCCGGCCTTTTCCGCCAGTTCGGTATTAGGGCGAATGCCGGCGGCCATGACGACGAGATCGGCAGGAATGATGTCGCCGTTCTTGAATTGCACCGAGCCGACGCGGCCGTTGCCGGCGTCGTGCAGGGCCTGGGTCTGTTCGCACAGGCGAAAGTGCAGGCCACGGGATTCGAGGGCGGTTTGCAGGAGCTGGCCGCTGGTCTTGTCCAGTTGCCGTTCCAGCAGCCATTCACCGAGGTGCACCACGGTGACGTGCATGCCGCGCAACATCAGGCCGTTGGCCGCTTCGAGGCCGAGCAGGCCGCCGCCGATCACCACGGCGTGCTTGTGGGTCTTGGCGGTGTCGATCATCGCCTGGGTGTCGGCGATGTCGCGGTAACCGATCACGCCCTGCAAGGTGTTGCCGGGGATCGGCAGGATGAACGGGGTCGAGCCGGTGGCGATCAGCAGGCGATCGTATTCGGCCTCGGTGCCGTCTTCGGCGATCACCCGGCGCTTGACCCGGTCGATCTCCACCACTTTGCGGTTGAGCAGCAGTTTGATGTTGTTTTGCAGATACCAGTCGAGGTCGTTGAGCACGATCTCTTCGAAGGTCTGCTCGCCGGCCAGCACTGGTGACAGCAGGATGCGGTTGTAGTTGGTGTGCGGTTCGGCGCCGAAGACCGTGATGTCGTACAGCTCGTTGCTCAGCTTGAGCAGTTCTTCCAGGGTACGGACCCCGGCCATGCCATTGCCGATCATCACCAGTTTGAGTTTTTTCATCAGGTTCTCCGCAAGCTTCGGGCTTGCCTCTTGTGGGCAGTCAGGCCTTGCTCGACAAAAATGGCGCAAACAAAAAAGGCGTCCCGCCAGTTACCTAGCGAGGACGCCTTTGTCCTTGTCCCGTTCTCTCGGGAAGCCTGGCCTTCGTCGTTGAAGGTCGGGCTTTATGTCAGTTGAAAACGTTAATGCAGTGGTTGTGCCAAGTCGCGGTGAGCCCCGAATTCACTGGGATAGTGCTGGAATTGGCCAGAAGTTCATTGTGGCTTTTGCACTGAATGGAAGCGGCACGCCCGTTAATGGAGCGCTGGATTAGCCATGAAACAACAGAAACATCAGCACCAGATTGCCCAGCAGTGCCAGCAACGCCAGTGTCCGCCAGACTTTCAGTGGCTCCCGTTCGAGCAAGGGCCGAGGGCGTACATTCAGGCTGCGGCGTTCACCCTGTTCCAGCGTCAGTAGCCATTCCTCGGCGGTTTCATAGCGTTGCAGCGGATCGGCCGAGACGCCACGTTCCAGACACTGCGCCAGCCATTCCGGCAGATCTGGCCGATAGCGAGCCGCACTCACCGGCACCCCGAAACGCGGACGCTGGAAGGCTTCAATCTCGCCGTAGGGAAAATGCCCGGTGAGCAGGAAATACAACGTTACGCCCACCGCATACAGATCCTGACGAGCCTCGGGCGTATCACCCCGAAAGGACTCCGGGGCGATGTAGCTCGGGGTTCCCGGCAGCGTCGACGGAGTGTCCTGCGAAAGACCGGGGCAATACGCCAGACCGAAATCCAGCAGGCGCAATTCACCGTCATCCCCCAGCAGCAGGTTCTCCGGCTTGATGTCGCGGTGCAGAATCTGCCGCCGATGCAGCAGGCCGACGGCCCGCAACAGGCGTTCGGCCACGTCCTGCCACTGAGGCAGGGGCAGCGGGCCGCTTTGCTCGAACAGACGCGCCAGTGTGATCCCCGAATATTCACGCATCACGTAGTACAAATGCTGACGCTGACTGGCGCTATGGACTTCAGGGAAGTGTCGCCCGGCCACGCGTTTGAGAAACCATTCTTCCGCCAGTAAGGCCTGACCTGCGTGGGCATCGTCCGCCAGCCGTGTGGGCAAGGTTTTCAACAGCCACGCCTGGCCTTGGCTATCGAGGACGCGATACAGCAACGATTGCTGGCTCTGGCCGACGATGCCTTGCACCTGCCAGCCTTCGAAGGTCTGGCCCGGTTTGAGCACCGGGGGCAGCGGCCATTGCTGCAACTGGATCAGCGCATCGCCGATGCTCGCTTCCCCCACGGCATCCACCCGCACCAGCAAGGCGCTGGCGTTGTCCTGGCTGCCGGCTAGATGCGCAGCGTTGACCAAGGTTTGTGCCGCACTGTGCAGATCCGGTTGATCACGCAGGATCCCGGCGATGGCCGTGTCGCCGAGTGCGGCCCAGACACCGTCGCTGAGCAGCACGAAGCTTTCGCCCTCACGCAGTTCGCCGTCGAGAAAATCCAGCACCAGATGCTGGTCCAGGCCTAGTGCGCGTTTGAGCACGTGCTGCATGCCCGGTTGCTCCCAGACGTGATCCTCGGTGATGCGCTGCAGGGTGTCGGCGTGCCAGCGATAGACCCGGCAATCCCCCACATGCGCCAGCGTGAAGCGTCTGCCGCGCAGGACCAGCGCGCTGACGGTGGTGAGTAACGGCTGGCCGCCGCCATTGGCCTGCAACCAGCGGTTTTGCGCGAGCAACAGGCGATCCAGCGCCTGAGCCACGCTCCAGGTCTGCGGGGTGGCGTAGTAGTCCAACGCCAGCGCCTGCAAGGTCGAGCGCGCAGCCAGACCGCCATCGGCGCACTGACTGACGCCGTCGGCGATGGCGAACAGAAACCCTTTGCTGGCGGCCAGCGCCGGGGCTGGAGTGACCAGGCGCAGGGCGTCCTGATTCTCCGCGCGTGGTCCGGTGGCGCTGGCTTCAGCGAAGCTAAGTTGCAGGGCCATGCGGGCCTCAGACCCGGGCAGCGGTCACGGCCGCCGAGCCCCAGGTGGTTCTCCAGCGACGCTTGACCCCGTGCAGACCGAACCACGCCAATACGCCAAGACTGGCGAACAACCACAGCGCCAGTTGATAGCTGCCGGTGCTCTGTTTGATTGCGCCCATACCGGCGGCGAGGGCAAAACCGCCGATGCCGCCGGCCATGCCGATCAGCCCGGTCATCACGCCGATCTCGCGACGAAAGCGCTGCGGCACCAGTTGGAACACCGCGCCATTCCCTGCACCGAGACCGAGCATGGTGCAGACGAAAAGGGCCAGCGCCGCGTAGGAACTCGGCAGGTTGAAGCCGACCGCCGCGATGCAGACCGCCGCCACGGTGTACATCGCCAGCAATGTGCGAATTCCGCCGAATCGGTCGGCCAGTGCGCCGCCCAGCGGGCGCATCAGGCTGCCGCCGAACACGCAGGCGGCGGTGTAGTAACCGGCGGTGACGGGACTCAAACCGTATTGATCGTTGAAGTAGCCGGGCAGGGCGCTGGCCAGGCCGATGAAACCGCCAAAGGTGACGCTGTAGAAAAACATGAACCACCAACTGTCGCGGTCGCCCAGGGCCTTGAAGTAGTCGGCCATGGATTTGGCTTTTGGTCGCTCCGGCGCGTTTTTCGCCAGCCACGCAAACAGCACCAGCGTGAGGATCAACGGAATCAGGGCGAAACCGAACACATTGCTCCAGCCGAACGACGCGGCCAGCACCGGGGCGATTAACGCGGCGAACACGGTGCCGGAGTTGCCGGCGCCGGCAATCCCCATCGCCTTGCCCTGATGCTCGGGTGGATACCACTGCGAGGCCAGCGGCAACGCCACGGCGAACGAAGCGCCGGCCATGCCGAGGAACAGGCCGAGCAACAGGGCTTGTTCGTAGCTGTGGATGCCGAGTTTCCAGGCGCCGAACAGCGCACAGATCACGATCACCTGACCGATCAGCCCGGCGGTTTTCGGCGACAGGCGATCGGCAAGCATGCCCATCGCAAAGCGCAGCACGGCGCCGGCCAGGATCGGCGTGGCCACCACGAGGCCGCGCTGTTGGGTGGTCAGGTGCAGGTCGGCGGCGATCTGCACCGCCAGCGGGCCGAGCAGGTACCAGACCATGAAGCTCAGGTCGAAATACAGGAAGGCCGCGAACAGGGTCGGGGTGTGGCCGGATTTCCAGAAGCTTTTATTCATCGCGCACCTCAGCGGTAGAGAATCTCGAGAAGGAGTCAGAACCAGCACAGTGGGGCGCCGCCACGGCCGCACCACCGGCCCCGGTCAATGGGGCCAAAACGCAAAAACGCCGCTACCCGGATCGCCGAATGGGGCGAAGAAGGTGAGCGACGTCTTTGTCGTGGGTGGGGCAACCGCCGTTGGTTACCTGTAGGGATTGCTTAGCGAGATCTGTGCCAGCTCAGCCGAGCAACTCGCTCATGGCAATGATCTGCTCCGCCACCTGAATCAGTTTCTGCTGGCGGCTCATGGCCTGGCGGCGCATCAGGGTGTAGGCCTCTTCTTCGTTGCAGTCCTTCATTTTCATCAACAGACCCTTGGCCAGTTCGATGCGTTTGCGCTCGGCCAGTTGCTGGTCGCGGGCCTGAAGCTGGGCGCGCAGGGCCTGATCGCTTTCGAAGCGGGCCATGGCCACGTCGAGAATCGGCTGCAAGCGTTGTGCGTGAATGCCTTCGACGATGTAGGCACTGACCCCGGACTTGATCGCCTGACGCATCACGCCAGGGTCATGCTCGTCGGTGAACATCACGATCGGCCGGGGCTGGTCGCGGCTGACCAGCACCACTTGTTCCATCACATCACGGCTCGGTGACTCGGTATCGATCAGGATCACGTCCGGGCGCACCGTTTCGACGCGTGCGGGCAGGTCGATGGTCAGGCCGGACTCGTCGATGACCTCGAAACCGGCCTCGGTCAGCGCGGCTTTCAGGCGCCCGACTTTTTTCGCGGTGTCGTTGATCAGCAGAATGCGCAGCATGTTCGCGGTCTCCTGTCAGCGGCGGGCGAGAAGGGGGGCGTTATTGCTCAGCGCGTGCAGCTTGAAGCCTTGCGCATAGGCGGCCGGGTCGCTGCCGTCCCAGACCTTGCCGTCGATCAACTGGCTGCTGCGCATGTCTTCGGTACCGACCGGCACACCGACAGCGCTGGCCGCGTCGCGGTACAGCGCCAGTTGCTGCACCTGACGGGCGACGGCGAGGTAGTCCGGGTCGTCGCGCAGCAAACCCCAGCGGCGGAACTGGGTCATGAACCACATGCCGTCCGACAGGTACGGCAGGTTAACCGCCCCATCGCCGTGAAAGCGCAGGGCGTGCGGATCCTGCCAGCGGTTGCCGAGGCCATCGTCGTAGTCGCCGAGAAAGCGCGGTTCGATGCAGGACACCGGGGCGTCCAGATACTCGGCGGCGCTGAGCAACTGCGCGGTGCTGCGGCGGTTTTCCGGGCTCTCTTCGATGAAACGGCTGGCTTCGAGGATCGCCATCACCAGTGCGCGGGCGGTGTTGGGGTATTGCTCGACGAAGGCGCGGGTGCAGCCGAGGACTTTTTCCGGATGGTCGGGCCAGATGGTCTGGCTGGTCGCCATTGTGAAGCCGAGATTCAGCTGCACCGCGCTGGCTGCCCACGGCTCGCCCACGCAGAAACCGTCGATGCGACCGGCCTGCAGGTGCGCGACCATTTGCGGCGGCGGTACGACCACGCTGTCGACATTCTGCAACGGATGGATGCCCTGACTGGCGAGCCAGTAATAAAGCCACATGGCGTGGGTGCCGGTGGGGAAAGTCTGGGCAAAGGTCAGTCTTGCGCGGGTTTGGTGCACATGACGGTACAGCGCCTCAGGACCGGTCACGCCCAGGCTCTGCAAACCATGGGACAGGTTGAGGCTCTGACCGTTCTGGTTCAGGCCCATCAGCACCGCCATGTCGGTGGACGCAACGCCGCCGATGCCCAAGTGCACCGCGTAGATCAGACCGTACAGACTGTGGGCGGCATCGAGCTCGCCGCTGACCAGATTGTCGCGCAGGTTGGCCCAGGAACTCTGGCGCTTGAGGTTCAGGGTCAGGCCGTAAGGCTGGGCAAAGCCCTGCGTGGCGGCGACCACCACTGAAGCGCAGTCGCTCAGGGCCATGAAGCCGAGGTTGATCGCGCTTTTTTCCGGGGCATCGCTGCCGTTGACCCAGGCCAGTGGCCCGACGGAGGTTTGAGTCATGAAAAGCCATCCTCAAAAAAAACGTCGTCACGGACTTTGTCGAGGCAAAACCCGGTGACGACGCCATTGTCCTTGCCTGCCTGCCGTCATTGGCCTGCGGGCTGATGCAGGGGAAGGTGCAAGGCATATGCCAGTGCAGGGGATTTGCGTGTGCGCCTCGCGCGGCAGGGCGATGCCCGGCTATAATCGCCGCCTCTTTTCGCCGCCCGAGTCATAGCCGCCCATGTACACCCTGGCCCGTCAGCTGTTGTTCAAACTTTCCCCGGAAACCTCCCACGATCTGTCGCTGGATCTGATCGGCGCGGGCGGGCGTTTGGGCCTCAACGGCTTGCTGTGCAAGGCCCCGGCGTCGCTGCCGGTGAACGTCATGGGCCTGGACTTCCCGAACCCTGTGGGTCTCGCGGCCGGTCTGGACAAGAACGGCGCGGCCATCGACGGCTTCGCGCAGCTGGGTTTCGGTTTTGTCGAAATCGGCACCGTGACCCCGCGTCCGCAGCCGGGCAACCCGAAACCACGGATTTTCCGCCTGCCGGAAGCCGAGGCGATCATCAATCGCATGGGTTTCAACAACCTCGGTGTGGATAACCTGCTGGCGCGGGTCGCGGCGGCCAAATACAAAGGCGTGCTGGGGATCAACATCGGCAAGAACTTCGACACCCCGGTCGAGCGTGCGGTCGATGACTACCTGATCTGCCTGGACAAGGTTTACGCCCACGCCAGCTACATCACGGTCAACGTCAGTTCGCCGAATACCCCGGGCCTGCGCAGCCTGCAATTCGGCGACTCGCTCAAGCAATTGCTGGCAGACCTGGCCACGCGCCGCGCCGAACTGGCCCTGCGCCACGGCAAACATGTACCGCTGGCGATCAAGATCGCGCCGGACATGACCGACGAAGAAACCGCGCAGGTCGCGCAAGCGCTGATCGAAACCGGGATGGACGCGGTGATCGCCACCAACACCACCCTCAGCCGCGTGGGCGTCGAAGGCATGGAACACGGTGACGAGGCGGGCGGTCTGTCCGGTGCGCCGGTTCGCGAGAAGAGCACCCACACGGTCAAAGTGCTGGCGTCCGAGCTGGGTGGCAAACTGCCGATCATCGCGGCGGGCGGTATCACCGAAGGCAAACATGCGGCCGAGAAGATCGCTGCCGGCGCGAGCCTGGTGCAGATCTACTCCGGCTTCATCTATAAGGGCCCGGCGCTGATCCGTGAATCCGTGGACGCGATCGCGGCCAAGCGCTGATCTTCGGACATAAAAAGGCAGGCATAAAAAAGGGCTCCTCGAAGGAGCCCCTGGGCCGTAGCCCGCCGTCCGGGAAGGACGTGCATGGTGATCAGGGTGTTGCGAAATCAGATTGTCGTGTCGGAATAAGTGCCCTGTGTCAGCCGACGGCGTGAAGTTCGTTGAGTCTGTGGATTCCCGCAGTGCCGGTCATACCGTCCCAGTTGTCGCCGCGTCCTTCTCGCCAGCCGTTGATCCAGGCTTGACGTACCGACGGTAGAGTAAATGGGCAAAGCTCACGGGATTTGCCACCAACGCCATATTGATATCCGCGCAAAAATGCTCTTTCCAACGGATCACGCTTAAGTCTTCTCATAGGGTGTTTCCCTCACTTGTTGACTGTTTTTGTCGCGTCGACCTCAATTGAGGTCTGGCAGAAAAACTCTGCCGTTGGCGGCTCGCTGCCGGCGTGGCGAGCCAAGGTGTTGACGCCGTTGCGACGTCAACCTGTGTCCAGTTCTAACCAATGAGTCACATCGAGGGAATGACCGTTTTGTCATAAGGACGTAACGAAAAGGATGCTATGGCGATAAGTAACGCCAGGTTTCATGAATGTTTATTCACCAAACCCCGGTATGATCGGCCCTGCGCTGTATGACAGGTTTAATGCCTTAGTGAGAATGACCCACGTTTACCGTCGGGTACTTTTCGACGAAGGGTTGCTTTGAGTCATTTTGTTGCATCAACTTTTTTATCTGTCCCGGCATCTAAGCTCTTTTAACCCGAGCAGCGGGGATGGAACGGCACACCTTCGTGCCACGCGGGCGCTCTTGTAGAAAAGCGCCTGATTGAAAACCGGATCGGCAATGCGTTGCCGGTTCATTAGCCAAAGGCTCTGGAAAAACCATGTCCGACCGTTTCGAACTCTTCCTCACTTGCCCCAAAGGCCTTGAAGGCCTGCTCATCGAGGAAGCCGTCGGGCTTGGCCTTGAAGAAGCCCGCGAGCACACCTCCGCCGTGCGTGGCATGGCGACCATGGAAACCGCTTATCGTCTGTGCCTCTGGTCGCGTCTGGCCAACCGCGTGTTGCTGGTGCTCAAGCGCTTCCCGATGAAAGACGCCGAGGACCTGTACCACGGCGTGCTCGACGTCGAATGGCAGGACCACATGCTCGCCGACGGCACTCTCGCTGTTGAATTCAGCGGCCACGGCTCGGGCATCGACAACACCCACTTCGGCGCCTTGAAGGTCAAGGACGCCATCGTCGACAAACTGCGCACCCCGCAGGGCGACCGTCCAAGCATCGACAAGCTCAATCCGGACCTGCGCATTCACCTGCGCCTGGATCGTGGCGAAGCGATTCTGTCCCTCGACCTCTCCGGCCACAGCCTGCACCAGCGCGGCTACCGCTTGCAGCAGGGCGCGGCGCCGCTGAAGGAAAACCTCGCGGCAGCGATCCTGATCCGCTCCGGCTGGCCGCGCATTGCCGCCGAAGGTGGCGCGCTGGCTGACCCGATGTGCGGTGTCGGCACGTTCCTGGTCGAAGCCGGCATGATCGCCGCCGACATGGCGCCGAACCTGCGTCGCGAGCAGTGGGGCTTCACCGCCTGGCTCGGTCACGTGCCGGCGCTGTGGAAGAAGCTGCATGAAGAAGCTGCCGAGCGTGCTGCTGCCGGTCTGGCCAAGCCACCGCTGTGGATTCGTGGTTATGAAGCCGACCCACGGCTGATCCAGCCAGGCCGCAACAACGTCGAACGCGCCGGCCTGAGCGAATGGATCAAGATCTATCAGGGCGAAGTGGCGACCTTCGAACCGCGCCCGGACCAGAACCAGAAAGGTCTGGTGATCTGCAACCCGCCGTACGGCGAGCGTCTGGGTGACGAAGCCAGCCTGTTGTACCTCTACCAGAACCTCGGCGAGCGTCTGCGTCAGGCCTGTCTGAACTGGGAAGCGGCGGTGTTCACCGGCGCGCCGGATCTGGGCAAGCGCATGGGCATCCGTAGCCACAAACAGTATTCGTTCTGGAACGGCGCGCTGCCGTGCAAGCTGCTGTTGATCAAAGTGCTGCCGGATCAGTTCGTCACCGGCGAGCGTCGCACCCCGGAGCAACGCCAGGCCGAGCGCGAGCAAGCCGAATACGATCAGGCGCCGAACGAGCCGCAAGAGCGCAAGTACAACAAGAACGGTAACCCGATCAAACCGACGCCGGCCCCGGCTCCGGTGATCGAGCAGCCGCGCCTGAGCGAAGGCGGGCAGATGTTTGCCAACCGCCTGCAGAAGAACCTCAAGGCGATGGGCAAGTGGGTCAAGCGCGAAGGCATCGACTGCTACCGTGTCTACGATGCGGACATGCCGGAATACGCGATGGCCATCGACCTGTACCACGACTGGGTGCACGTTCAGGAATACGCCGCGCCGAAGTCGATCGATCCGGAAAAGGCCTCGATCCGCATGTTCGACGCCCTGGCCGCCATCCCGCAGGCGCTGAACATCGACAAGAGCCGCGTGGTGGTCAAGCGCCGCGAGCGTCAGAGCGGCACCAAGCAGTACGAACGTCAGGCGGCCCAGGGCAAGTTCAACGAAGTCACCGAAGGCGGCGTGAAGCTGCTGGTGAACCTCACCGACTACCTCGACACCGGGCTGTTCCTCGATCACCGGCCAATGCGCATGCGGATCCAGAAAGAGGCGGCCGGCAAGCGCTTCCTCAACCTGTTCTGCTACACCGCGACCGCCAGTGTGCACGCAGCCAAGGGCGGCGCGCGCAGCACCACCAGCGTCGACCTGTCGAAAACCTACCTCGACTGGGCGCGCCGCAACCTGTCGCTCAACGGCTTCTCTGACAAGAACCGTCTGGAGCAGGGCGATGTGATGGCGTGGCTGGAAAGCAGCCGGGAAGAGTACGACCTGATCTTCATCGACCCGCCGACCTTCTCCAACTCCAAACGCATGGAAGGGATCTTCGACGTGCAGCGTGATCAGGTGCAGTTGATCGACCTGGCCATGGCCCGCCTGGCAACCGGCGGAGTGTTGTACTTCTCCAACAACTTCCGCAAGTTCCAGCTGGAAGACAACCTGGCCGAGCGTTATACGGTCGAGGAAATCACCGCCAGCACCATCGATCCGGACTTCGCCCGCAACGGCAAGATCCACCGCGCCTGGAAAATCACGGCCCGTTGACACCCTGATCAATTGGATCCACAGAGCCTTGATTTTTAAGGCTCTTGGATCCGATCAGAGCTAGCCAAATTAGTGGCTAATAGCTATAACTCACTCACGGCCAATGGGGTTATCCCGCAAGTACTGGCGTAGTGAGTGGCCCTTATGTCGTTGCACCCCGTGCGCCCAAAGATCCTGGGTTTTATCAGCGAAGAAGTCTCGGCCTGGCTGGTCGCGCTGCTGGTATTGCTCGCCGGCGGGATTCTCACGGGGCTGCTCGCCTGGGCCACCCTCAATCAGTTTCACAGCCAGTTGCGCCAGCGTTTTCAACTGCTGGCCAATGAGCGCTACAGCCGCATCGAAGAACGTTTTCAGGATCAGGAGCAACGCCTCGATGGCCTGCGCCGGTTCTTCGCCAACTCCGAATCGGTATCCCGCGCCGAATTCGACGGCTACACCCAACCTTTATTACTGCGCACCCAGGCCTATTCGTTCGCCTTGCGGGTGAGCGGTTCCGAGCGCGCTGCGTTCGAGCAGCGGGTGCGTGACGAAGGCCTGAGTACCTTCAGCGTGCGCGAACTCAATGCCCGCGGTGAGCTGCAACTGGCTGCGGCCCGGGATGAATACGTCGTGGTGGTGTACAGCCAGACCCAGAGCCGGCTCGGTTCGCCGCTGGGTTATGACTTGCTGGCCCAGCCGTTGCGTCGCTCGACGCTGGAGCGCGCCGATCAGTTGGGCGGCCTGGCGGTGTCGCAGCCGATGCATCTGGTCAGTATCGAGCCGGCCTATGCGCGGGGCGTGCTGCTGGTGGCGCCGGTGCTGCGCGAGGGCGAGCCGAAGTCGTTCGGCTATGTGATGGCGGTGATCAGCATGCGCCAGTTGTTGGCCGATGGATTGCCGGACGCGCTGCATGATTACCTGTCGGTACGGATCCTCGATCTGTCGACCAACGATCAGCACGAGGTGTTGTTCGAATCGACCAATGAACCGGCGCCGAGTGATCTGTCAGCCACGCGGCTGGTGCGCATGGCCGACCACGACTATCAGGTCGATATCTCGCCCAGCGAGGCCTTCCTGCAGGCCAACCATTCGTCGGTTGGCAGCGTGGTGGTCCTCGGCGGTTTGCTCAGCCTGCTGCTCAGCGCGCTGCTGTACGTGCTGGTCAGTCAGCGCCAGCGGGCCTTGCGCATGGTCGAACTGCGCACCCAGGAACTGCATGAGCGTGAACAGGAACTGCGGGGCACCCACGGTCAGTTACGCGGGGTGCTCAACGCGGCGACACAAGTGGCGATCATCGCCACTGACCTGCGCGGCGTGATCAACACCTTCAACCCCGGCGCGGAGCAGATGCTCGGTTACCACAGCGCCGAGGTGGTCGGCCACATGACCCTGGAAAACCTGCATTTCCCCCGGGAGCTGATTACCCGCGCGGCGGAACTGAGCGCCCGTTATGGCAAGGCCATCCCGACCTGCCAGGCGATGCTGGTGGAGGGCGGCGAAGTTGGCGGACATGAGGCGCGCGAGTGGACGCTGGTGCGCAAGGACGGCAGTCATCTGCCGGTAAACATGCTCGCCACCCCGGTGCTCGATGAGCAGGGGCTGTGGGTCGGGCACCTGGCGATCTGCATCGACATCACCGAACGCAAGCGCGTACACGAAGCCTTGGCAGCGCGGGACGTGCTGCTGAAGAAACTCAGCGCTCACGTTCCGGGCGGGATCTATCAGTTCAAGATGGAATTCGACGGGCGCTTCAGCGTGATCTACGCCAGCGACGGCATCCGCGAGATCTACGAATTGGAACCGGATGTGTTGCTGCTCAACGCCGAAGCGATCTTCACCCGCATTCATCCGCAGGACGTCAGCCGCGTGCGCAAGTCGATCCGCGCCTCGGCCGACAACCTCAGCCCATGGCGCGAGGAATACCGCGTGCAGTTGCCCGGGCGCGGTCTGCGCTGGGTGCGCGGTGAGGCGACCCCCGAAGAACTGCCGGGCGGCGGCGTGCTGTGGCATGGCTACATCTCGGACATTTCCGACCTGAAACGGGTGGAAGAAGAGTTGCGCGCGTTGTCGGTGACGGATTCGTTGACCGGTATCCACAACCGGCGTTATTTCCAGGAACGCCTGACCACCGAGATGGCTCGGGTCGAGCGCGGGGGCGGCGAACTGTCGGTGATCATGCTCGACATCGACCACTTCAAGCGGATCAACGATCAGTACGGCCATGCGGTCGGCGACCGGGTGTTGCAGGCGGTGTGTGAGCGCATCGGCCATCGTCTGCGGCGTACCGACGTGTTCTGTCGCCTGGGCGGCGAAGAGTTCATGGTGCTGTGCCCGGACATCGACGGTGACCACGCGTACATGCTGGCCGTGGAGCTATGGCAAGGCCTGCGCGGTGCGCCGGTGGATGTGGTGGGCGTGGTGACGGCCAGTTTCGGTATTGCCAGCTGGCGGCCGGGAGAGGGCGCGGATGCGCTGTTGCTGCGGGCTGATTCGGGGGTTTACGCGGCGAAGCAGGGCGGGCGGGATCGGGTCGAGCGGCAGATGAGCTGATCCGGTCTCTCATTGTGATCGTTCCCACGCGGACGGTTCGACGCCTCGACGTGGGAACAATCGCGCAGGGGAGTTACAGAACGGAAGCCGTCTGCGGCGCTCGCGGCTGTTTGTAGAGATCCAGTAGAACCTGATCCAGTACCGACGATGCACCGAACGGCGCCTTGTCGTTGAGAATCGCCACCACCGCCCAGGTGTTGCCGTTGACGTCGCGGCTGAAGCCGGCGATGGCGCGCACGGTGTTCAGGGTGCCGGTCTTGACGTGGGCTTCGCCGCGCATCGCGGTGGTCTTCAGGCGTTTGCGCATGGTGCCGTCGGTGCCGGCGATCGGCAGCGAGCTGATGTACTCGGCGGCGTACGGGCTGTGCCACGCGGCTTGCAGCATGGCGGCCATTTCCCGGGCGCTGACCCGCTCGGCACGGGACAGGCCGGAGCCGTTCTCCATCACCAGGTGCGGCGCGGTGATGCCTTTCTTCGCCAGCCACTGACGTACCACGCGCTGCGCCGCCTTGGCGTCATCGCCGTCGGCGTCGTTGCGGAATTTCTGGCCCAGGCTCAGGAACAGCTGCTGAGCCATGGTGTTGTTACTGTATTTGTTGATGTCGCGGATGATTTCCGCCAGATCCGGCGAGAACGCACGGGCCAGCACCTTGGCGCTGCTCGGGGTCGGGGCCAGACGATCCTTGCCCTGGATGCTGCCACCCAGTTCCTTCCAGATCGCTCGCACGGCGCCAGCGGTGTAGGTCGCGTGGTCAAGCAGCGACAGGTAAGTCTGCGAGCTGCAGCCTTCGCCCAACTGGCCGGCAACGGTCACGGTCACGCTGCCATCGGCCTGTGGAACGGGGTTGTAGCGCACGCCGCCGGTGCACTGTTTCGAGTTCACCGCTTTGACGGTGTTTTCGATGTTGATGCTGGCAATCGGCGGTTCGACCGAGATCAATACCCGGCCATTGTCATTGCGGGCCACGAAACGCAGGGCCTTGAGGTTGACCAGCAGCGAGTCCGGCTTGACCAGGAACGGCTTGTTCTCGTCATTGCCGTCATCGTTGAACTCCGGCAGTTGCGGCTGCACGAAGAAGCTGCGGTCCAGCACCAGGTCGCCGGTGATCTGAGTCACGCCGTTGGCGCGCAGGTCGCGCATCAGCAGCCAGAGTTTTTCCATGTTCAGCTTCGGATCGCCGCCACCCTTGAGGTAGAGGTTGCCGTTGAGAATGCCGCTGTTCAGGTCGCCGTCGGTGTAGAACTCGGTTTTCCACTGATGGTTGGGGCCGAGCATTTCCAGCGCCGCGTAAGTGGTGACCAGTTTCATGGTCGAGGCCGGGTTGACCGACACGTCGGCGTTGTACACGGTCGGCGTGCCCGGGCCATCCAGCGGCACCATCACCAGCGACAGGGCAGTGGGCTGCAGCTTGCTGGCCTTGAGGGCTTTTTCGACGTTGGGGGTCAGGGACGTGTTGATGGTGGCAGCGGAGACGGGCAGAGCCAGCGGCAGAAGAAGGCCGGCCAGGAGCAGGGGACGCAACGATTTGATCATATGAAATAAAACCCTACAGCCGAGGGGAAAAAGACGAGGACATGGATGAAAAGGTCCTCAGTGGTCATGAAAGTGTCGGCATTATGCCCCAAGGTGTAACAGCTTGTGCCTTTCGCAAGGGTGCCAATTCGTTATTTTTTTACGGGCGGTCGCACGCTCGTCCCGGATAGGCGGGCAATCGCCGCCTTAAACTGGTAAAGTGCCGGCCGTTATTACTTAAGAGGATTGTTCCAATGGCGACTAACCGTTCCCAGCGTCTGCGCAAAAAACTGTGCGTCGATGAATTTCAAGAGCTGGGTTTCGAACTGAACCTGGGCTTCAAAGAAGACCTGTCCGAAGAAGCCATTGACGCTTTCCTCGAAGCATTCATCAAAGAAGCCATGGAAGCCAACGGTCTGGGCTATGTCGGCGGCGACGACTTCGGTCTGGTTTGCCTGCAGAAGCGTGGCTCGGTCTCCGAAGAGCAGCGCGCTGCTGTTGAAGCCTGGCTGAAAACCCGCTCCGAGCTGACCACCACCGAAATCAGCCCGCTGCTGGACGTTTGGTATCCGGAAAAGCCGATCAACGCGGCTAAGTGATACTGAAAAAAACGGCGACCTGAGGGTCGCCGTTTTTTTATGCCTGCTTTTTAACGAATCATGCCTTGCGCCAGTTGAGGATCAGCAAGGTCAGCACCCCCGCGACAATCCCCCAGAAGGCCGAACCGATGGAAAACAGCGTCAGCCCCGACGCCGTGACCATGAAGGTGATAAGTGCCGCTTCCCGCTCCTTCACTTCGGTCATGGCAATGCTCAAGCCATTGATGATCGAACCGAACAGCGCCAGCGCGGCAATCGACAGCACCAGTTCCTTGGGCAGCGCGGCAAACAGCGCCGCCAGCGTGGCGCCGAACACCCCGGCAATCCCGTAGAAAATCCCGCACCACACCGCTGCCGTGTAGCGTTTGTTGCGATCCTCATGGGCATGGGGCCCGGTGCAGATCGCGGCGCTGATCGCCGCCAGGTTGATGCCGTGGGAGCCGAACGGCGCCAGCAGCAGCGAGGCGATGCCGGTGGTGGTGATCAGCGGCGAGGCCGGGACGTTGTAGCCGTCGGCGCGCAGCACGGCGACGCCGGGCATGTTTTGCGAGGTCATCGCCACCACGAACAGCGGAATGCCGATGCTGATGGTCGCCGCGAGGGAGAAGTGCGGCGTGGTCCAGACCGGTGTCGCCACTTCCAGATGGAAGCCGCTGAAGTCCAGCAGCCCCATGAAGCCCGACAACGCGGTGCCGATCAGCAGCGCGGCGAGTACCGCATAACGCGGCGTCAGGCGTTTGACCAGCAGATAAGTGAAGAACATCCCCAGTACCAGCCCGGTACGGTGTTGTGCGGCGACGAAGATTTCGCTGCCGATCTTGAACAGAATCCCCGCCAGCAAAGCCGCGGCGAGGGAGGCCGGGATCTTTTTCACCAGTCGTTCGAAGCTGCCGGTCAGGCCACAAATGGTCACCAGTACCGCGCAGGTAATGTAGGCGCCAATGGCTTCGCCGTAGGTAACGCCGCCAAGACTGGTGATCAACAGCGCTGCGCCGGGCGTCGACCAGGCAATGGTGATCGGCGTGCGATAGCGCAGGGACAGCCCGATCGAACACACCGCCATACCGATGGAAATCGCCCAGATCCACGAGGAAATCTGCCCGCTGGTCAGGCCCGCGGCCTGTCCGGCCTGGAACATCAGCACCAGCGAACTGGTGTAGCCGGTCATCATCGCGATGAATCCGGCGACGATGGCGGAGGGCGATGTGTCCGCAAAGGGGCGCAGTCGGGTGTGGGTGATTTCGTTCATGACAGCGGCGTTCCTTGTTCAAGCCACGGATTTCGGGTTTAAGCCTAAACTCAAACGTAACGATGCGTTGCAATACAGCCGAAGTCACAAACAGCCGTACAGTCGTGTTGCCACCTTCCATTGTGTACAATCGCGCTGTTTTTTACGCGATACTTGCCAGCGACCCACTGTGCCGTATTACAGTCACGGTCAATTCGCCGCAGTTCTTCCCGACTCGAGTGCCCATGAACGAACAGTTGCAACCCCTCAAGAAACAACCGCGAGCAGGCAAAGCCGGCCGCAGCGGAACCCAGGACGATATTGTCTATGCGCATATCTTCGAGGCCATCCTCGAACAGCGTCTGGCGCCCGGTACAAAGTTGAGCGAAGAAGCGCTGGGGGAAATTTTCGGGGTCAGCCGCACCATCATTCGCCGCGCACTCTCGCGTCTGGCCCATGAAGGCGTGGTGCTGTTGCGGCCGAACCGTGGCGCGGTGGTGGCGAGCCCGAGCGTCGAAGAGGCGCGTCAGGTGTTCCTCGCCCGGCGTCTGGTGGAGCGCGCGATCACTGAACTGGCGGTGCAGCACGCCACGGCCGAGCAGATCGCCGAATTGCGTCAGATGGTCAACGACGAACGCGACAGCTTCTCCCGTGGCGATCGCGGTGCTGGCATCCGTCTCTCGGGCGAATTCCACCTGAAACTGGCCGAAGCGGCGAAGAACGCTCCGCTGATCAGTTTCCAGCGCAGCCTGGTTTCGCAGACGTCGCTGATCATCGCCCAATATGAAAGTGGCAACCGCTCGCACTGTTCCTACGACGAACACACCCAGTTGATCGACGCCATCGAGGCGCGCAACGGTGAGCTGGCGGTGGACCTGATGATGCATCACATGGATCACATCGACAGCAAACTCAACCTCGACGAGGAAAGCGCTTCGGACGATCTGCATGCGGTGTTCTCGCACCTGTTGCAGACCAAGAAGCCGGGGCGGCCGGCGGCCAAGCTCTGAAGCGAATCGACAGGCAATAAAAATCCCCCGGACTGAACAGTACCGGGGGATTTTTTTGTCCGCAGAAAACTAGCGCTGATGCACCAGCGCACCCGCTGCATAAGTCTGGGCAACGGTGCGGTCATCGCCCAGCGTCATCAGCACAAACAGCGTCTCGGCAATGTTGTTGGCCTGCTTCAAACGGTAGCTCAGCAGCGGCGTGGCGTTGTAGTCCAGCACCAGGAAGTCGGCGTCGGAGCCCGGTTGCAGGTTGCCGATCTTGTCTTCCAGATGCAGTGCCCGCGCACCGCCGAGGGTGGCGAGGTACAGCGACTTGAACGGGCTCAGGCGCGCACCTTGCAGCTGCATCACCTTGTAGGCTTCGTTCAGGGTTTGCAGCAGCGAGAAACTGGTGCCGCCGCCGACGTCAGTACCGAGTCCGACGTTCAGTTTGTGCTTCTCGGCCATCGGCAGGTTGAACAGGCCACTGCCGAGGAAGAAGTTCGAGGTCGGGCAGAACGCGATCGCCGAACCGGTCTCCGCCAGGCGCGCGCACTCGTCGTCGCACAGGTGCACGCCGTGGGCGAACACTGAGCGCTCGCCGAGCAATTGATAGTGGTCGTAGACGTCCAGGTAGCCCTTGCGCTCCGGGAACAGTTCCTTGACCCACTCGACTTCCTTGAGGTTTTCGCTGATGTGGGTCTGCATGTACAGATCCGGGTATTCACCGAGCAACTGGCCGGCGAGGGTCAGCTGTTCCGGGGTGCTGGTCGGGGCGAAGCGCGGTGTCACGGCGTAGTGCAGACGACCCTTGCCATGCCAGCGTTCGATCAGCGCCTTGCTGTCGACGTAGCTCGATTCCGGGGTGTCGGTCAGGTAGTCCGGCGCGTTGCGGTCCATCATCACCTTGCCGGCGATCATCCGCAGATCCAGCTTCTCGGCCGCTTCGAAGAACGAGTTCACCGATTGCGGGTGCACGCTGCCGAACACCAGCGCGGTGGTGGTGCCGTTGCGCAGCAGTTCCTTGATGAAAATGTCCGCCACTTCATCGGCGTGGGCCTTGTCGGCGAACTGGCTTTCGCACGGGAAGGTGTAGGTGTTCAGCCAGTCCAGCAGTTGCTCGCCGTAGGCACCGACCATGCCGGTCTGCGGCAGGTGGATGTGGGTGTCGATGAAGCCCGGGGTGATCAGCGCATCCTTGTGATGCGTGATCTCGATGTCCGCCGGCAGGGTCGGCAGCAGTTCGCTGGCGTGGCCGAGGGCACTGATCTTGCCGTCATCGACCACCAGCAGGCCGTCCTCGAAATACTCGTAGGAGGCTTCGATGCCGACCTCGGCAGGGTCGGCGATGCTGTGCAGGATGGCGGCGCGGTAGGCTTTGCGAGTCAGAGGCATGAGGGTTCTCTAATCAGTTTGAGGCTTTGAGTGTGGCGGCCTGACTGCGGCGCGAAACCGGCAGCAGTTTGGCAATCGGTTCGGCACTGGCGGTGTGCTGGCCGAAATTGGCGTTATAGGTGGCGATGATCTCGCCGGCGATGGAGATGGCGATTTCCACAGGCAATTTGCCTTTGACTTCGCTGATGCCCATCGGGCAGCGCATGCGTTGCACGACACTGGCGTCGAAACCACGGTCACGCAAGCGGTGTTCGAACTTGGCCCGTTTGGTCTTCGAGCCGATGAGGCCGAACCAGGTGAAATCGTTGCGCTTGAGGATCGCGGCAGTGAGCTCCAGATCCAGCTGATGATTGTGGGTCATGACGATGCAATAGCTGCCGGCGGGCAGGTCGTCGATTTCATCCACAGGCTCCTCGGCGACGATTTTGCGCACGCCGTGAGGAATCTGTTCGGGAAATTCCTCTTCTCGGGAATCGATCCAGCGTACCCGGCACGGCAGGCTGGCGAGCAAGGGTACCAGTGCGCGGCCGACATGACCGGCGCCGAACACCGCAATCTGCGCCTGCACCTGGCCCATCGGTTCGAACAACAGCACCGTGGCGCCGCCGCAGCACTGGCCGAGGCTGGCGCCAAGGCTGAAGCGCTCCAGATGGGTGTCCTGCTTGCCGCTGGCGAGCATCTCGCGGGCGATCTGCATGGCTTTGTATTCCAGGTGCCCGCCACCGATGGTGTCGAACGTCTGGCGGGTGCTGACGACCATTTTCGAGCCGGCATTGCGCGGCGTCGAGCCGAGCTCTTCGATGATCGTCACCAGAACGCAGGGTTCGCCCTGGTTCTGCAGGTCGGCGAGGGCGTCGATCCAGTTGTACATGTTCACCTCGACATTTGTCGTTGTCTGTTCGGGCCTCATCGCTGGCAAGCCAGCGATGGCCGCGCCTCGGTCCTTACAGCGGAGCCAACTCGGTTTCAGCCTCGACGGCTTTCACCGCTTTGAGCTGACGCATCTGCTCGCAACCCCACAACACCCGCTCCGGGGTCGCCGGCGCGTCGATCTTCGGCTGATGCCTGTAGTCGCCGAGGCTGGCCACTGCATCCTTGATCGCACACCACGCGGCGATGCCGAGCATGAACGGCGGCTCACCCACAGCCTTGGAGTGGAACACCGTGTCTTCCGGGTTCTTGCGGTTTTCCACCAGCTTCACCCGCAGGTCCAGCGGCATGTCCGCCACGGCCGGGATCTTGTAGCTGGCCGGGCCGTTGGTCATCAGCTTGCCCTTGTTGTTCCACACCAGTTCTTCCATGGTCAGCCAGCCCATGCCCTGGACGAAGCCACCCTCGACCTGGCCAATGTCGATGGCCGGGTTCAGCGAGGCGCCGACGTCGTGGAGGATGTCGGTACGCAGCATCTTGTACTCGCCGGTCAGGGTGTCGACGATCACCTCGCAACACGCCGCGCCGAAGGCGAAGTAGTAGAACGGACGACCACGGGCCTGGCTGCGGTCGTAGTAGATTTTCGGGGTCTTGTAGAACCCGGTGCTCGACAGCGACACCTGATTGAAATACGCCAGCTGGATCAGCGCTTCGAAGGTCAGGATGTGGTCACGAACGC
This sequence comes from Pseudomonas sp. GW821-FHT02C04, assembly GCF_059421845.1. Taxonomy (NCBI): domain Bacteria; kingdom Pseudomonadati; phylum Pseudomonadota; class Gammaproteobacteria; order Pseudomonadales; family Pseudomonadaceae; genus Pseudomonas; species Pseudomonas sp. GW821-FHT02C04. Next base: position 60,149 of record NZ_JBWKVT010000008.1, read on the forward strand.
GCACGTGGCCGTTGTGGAATTCCACGTCTTCTTCGCTGACCTTGTAGTGCCGCGCCGCGAATTCGACGAGGCGTTGCTTGATGATTTCTGCTGCATTCTGTGCGGCTTTACCGTTGAGGTCAGCGCCGCTGGATGCCGCCGTCGGCGAGGTGTTCGGCACCTTGTCGGTGTTGGTCGCGGTGATCTGCACGCGGTCCATTTCCACCTGGAACACTTCGGCCACGACCTGCGCGACTTTGGTGTTCAGGCCCTGGCCCATTTCCGTGCCGCCGTGGTTCAGGTGGATGCTGCCGTCGGTGTAGACGTGCACCAACGCACCGGCCTGGTTGAGGAAACTGGCGGTGAAGGAAATGCCGAATTTCACCGGGGTCAGCGCCAAGCCTTTTTTCAGGATCGGACTGTTGGCGTTGTAGCGACGGATCGCTTCGCGGCGCTCGGCGTACTGGCTGCTTTCTTCCAGTTCGGCGGTCATTTCCTCGAGCATGTTGTGCTCGACGGTCTGGTAGTAATGGGTGACGTTGCGTTCGGTCTTGCCGTAGTAGTTGGCCTTGCGCACGGCCAGCGGATCGAGGTTCAGGTGACGGGCGATGGCGTCCATCACTTCTTCGATCGCGACCATCCCTTGTGGGCCGCCGAAACCGCGATAAGCGGTGTTCGAAGCGGTGTTGGTCTTGCAGCGGTGACCGTTGATGGTCGCATCACCGAGGTAGTACGAGTTGTCCGAGTGGAACATCGCCCGGTCGACGATCGAGGCCGACAGGTCAGGCGAGCAGCCACAGTTGCCGGCCAGATCCATCGCGATCCCGTGCAGGCGCCCGGTGCTGTCGAAGCCGACGTCGTACTCGACGTAGAACGGGTGACGCTTGCCGGTCATCAGCATGTCTTCGACGCGCGGCAGGCGCATCTTGGTCGGCTGTCCGGTGAGGTGCGCGATCACCGCACACAGGCACGCCGGGCTCGCGGCCTGGGTTTCCTTACCGCCGAAACCACCACCCATGCGGCGCATGTCGACGACGATTTTGTTCATCGACACGTCGAGGACTTCGGCCACCAGTTTCTGCACTTCGGTGGGGTTCTGGGTCGAGCAGTAGACGATCATGCCGCCATCTTCGGTCGGCATCACCGAGGAGATTTGCGTCTCCAGATAGAAGTGTTCCTGGCCGCCAATGTGCAGCGTGCCTTGAATCCGGTGTTCAGCCGTGGCCAGTGCGGTGGTCGAATCGCCGCGCTGATGGGTGTGGCTGTCGAGCACGAAGTGGCGTTTGCGCAGGGCTTCGACGACGTCGAGCACCGGTTCCAGATCTTCGTATTCGATGATCGCGGCCATGGCGGCTTTGCGTGCGGTTTCCAGATCTTTCGCGGCCACGGCCAATACCGGTTGACCGACAAACTGCACGTCATCGATGGCCAGCAGCGGATCGCCCGGCAGCAGCGGACCGATGTCTTTCAGGCCCGGCACGTCTTTGTGGGTGATGGCGATGCGCACACCCTCGAAGGCGTAGCAGGGCTGGGTATCGATGCTGATGATTTTCGCGTGGGCGCGGTCCGACATCCGTGCGTAAACGTGCAGCTGGTTCGGGAATTCCAGGCGGTCATCGATGTACTGCGCTTCACCGGACACATGCTTGGCGGCGCTGTCGTGCTTGACGCTGCGGCCGACACCGGAGGTCAGGTCTTTGGCGAACAATTCAGCCAGTTCAGCTTGAGTTTTCTCTACGCCGTGATGGTTAGACATAAGCGGTCACCCGAGTCTCGATGTGCGGTGTTTGCAGTTCGATGAAGTATTTGCGCAGCAGGTTCTGCGCGCTGAGCAGGCGGTATTCCTTGCTGGCGCGGAAGTCCGAGAGCGGGGTGAAATCCTCGCCCAGCGCGGTGCAGGCGCTTTCGACCACGGCGTTGTTGAACGGCTGGCCGAGCAGCACAGCTTCACAGTGAGCGGCACGTTTCGGGATCGCGGCCATGCCGCCGAAGGCGACGCGGGCGTCGGTGATCACACCGTTTTCGACGCGCAGGTTGAACGCGGCGCAGACGGCAGAGATGTCGTCGTCCAGGCGCTTGGAGACTTTGTAGGCGCGGAACAGTTGTTCAGCCGTGGCGCGAGGGACGATGATTTTCTCGATGAACTCGCTTTCCTGACGCGCGGTGACCCGGTAATCGATGAAGTAATCTTCCAGGTTCAGCGTGCGCCGGGTTTCGCCCTTGCACAGCACGATCTGCGCGCCGAGGGCGATCAGCAGCGGTGGCGAGTCACCGATGGGCGAGGCGTTGCCGATGTTGCCGCCCAGGGTGCCCTGATTACGGATCTGCAGAGAGGCGAAACGGTGCAGCAGTTCGCCGAAGTCCGGGTATTCGGCGTTCAACGCTTCGTAGCAGTCGGAGAGGGCAGTGGCGGCGCCGATTTCGATGCGGTCTTCGAAGGTTTCGATGCGCTTCATTTCAGCGACGTTGCCGACGTAGATCATCACCGGCAGGGTGCGGTGGAACTGCGTGACTTCCAGCGCCAGATCGGTGCCGCCGGCCAATAGCCGGGCCTGTGGATAAGCGTCGTAGAGATCGGCCAGATCGGCTACGGTCAGCGGCACCAGGCAGCGTTTGTCACCGCTGTTGAGTTCGCCGATCGATGTCGGGGCAATGGCTTTGAGGCGAGCGATGGTTTCCGCTTCCCGGGCGTCGAACTGGTCCGGTTGCTTGCCGCAGCAGGATTGCTCGGCGGCGGCCAGGATCGGCCGGTAACCGGTGCAGCGGCAGAGGTTGCCGGCCAGCGCTTCGTGGGCCTTGGCATGATCCGGTGCATCGCTGTTCTTTTGCAGGGCGAACAGCGACATCACGAAACCGGGGGTGCAGAAACCGCACTGCGAACCGTGGCACTCGACCATGGCTTTCTGCACGCTGTGCAGTTCGCCCTTGTGCTTGAGGTCTTCGACGCTGATCAATTGCTTGCCGTGCAGCGACGAAACGAACGTCAGGCACGAGTTGAGGCTGCGATAGCGAATGTGTTCGCGGCCATCGTCATCCGTCTGCAACTCGCCGACCACCACCGTACAGGCGCCGCAGTCACCGCTGGCGCAGCCTTCTTTGGTGCCGGATTTGCCCACGTGTTCACGCAGGTAGTTGAGCACAGTCAGGTTCGGGTCCAGGGCGTGCTCGCTACGGAGTTCCTGGTTGAGTAAAAACTGGATCACGGAAGGCCTCGCAGACTCATTATTGTTGTTAAGCGACTTGAGCCGAATTTAGCAGGTCTGACTTTTCGGTCAATGGTTTTCTGACTTAAAGGTCAGGAAAAGCCATTTTGTCGCTCGACAACGTGTCTATTCAGTATTGACCCTCATTGGATCAAGCGCTTTTTTGCGGGATTCGTGCCAAAAACCGCTGTGCGGGCACTCCGCCATGAACGCGCATTGCGCTACACTGCGCCGCTTGTGCAGATCGAAGAGTTTGAAGGACAACCATGACGTTCAAGGCGCCGGACAGCCTCGCCGAGCAAATCGCTCACCACCTCGCCGAACGGATCATTCGCGGCGAAATGAAGCCGGGAGAGCGTATCCAGGAACAGAAGGTCACGCTGGCGCTGAACGTCAGCCGCGGCTCGGTCCGCGAAGCCTTGCTGATCCTCGAGCGCCGTCATCTGATCGCGATCCTGCCGCGTCGCGGCGCCCACGTCACCGAGCTTACGGCGCACAAGGTGCAGAGCCTGTGCACGCTGATGAGCGAGCTGTACATCCTGCTCGGCAACGCAGTGGCCAACGGCTGGCAAGTCCAGGCCGACATGGCGCCGTTCGTGCAGATCCAGCAGCGCCTGAGTGCCAGCTTCGAGCGTCAGGACATCCGCACCTTCGTCGACGACAGCTTCAACGTGATGCGCGCCGCGTATCCATTCGCCAACAACCCGTACCTGCAGGAAACCGTCGAGAACCTGCAACCGGCCATGAGCCGTGCGTACTTCCTCGCGCTGGAACAGCGCAAGGCCGAGATGAGCGAGTTCCTCGAACTGTTCGAACGCTTGCTGGCCGCCGTCCTCGCCCGTGACCTGCCGCAGATCCGCATCGTGCTGACGGCTTACGCCCAGCGCAGCTGCGATCTGGTGGTGTCCGCCCTGACGGTTGCCTGACCTTGCGCCTCAAGTGCATCAAACTGGCGGGATTCAAATCCTTCGTCGACCCGACCACGGTGAACTTCCCCAGCAACATGGCGGCGGTCGTCGGGCCGAACGGTTGCGGCAAGTCGAACATCATCGACGCCGTGCGCTGGGTGATGGGCGAAAGCTCGGCGAAGAACCTGCGTGGCGAGTCGATGACCGACGTCATCTTCAACGGCTCGACCAGCCGCAAACCGGTGAGCCAGGCGAGCATCGAGCTGGTGTTCGACAACTCCGACGGCACGCTGCTGGGCGAGTGGGCGGCGTACGCGGAAATTTCGATCCGCCGTAAAGTGACCCGCGACAGCCAGACGACTTATTACCTCAACGGCGCCAAATGCCGTCGTCGTGACATCACCGACATCTTCCTCGGCACCGGCCTCGGCCCGCGCAGCTACTCGATCATCGAGCAGGGGATGATCTCCAAGCTGATCGAGTCCAAGCCGGAAGATCTGCGTAACTTCATCGAAGAAGCCGCCGGCATCTCCAAGTACAAAGAGCGCCGGCGCGAGACCGAAAACCGTATCCGTCGCACCCACGAAAACCTTGCCCGTCTGACCGACCTGCGTGAAGAACTCGAGCGTCAGCTCGAACGCTTGCACCGCCAGGCCGAGGCCGCCAAGAAGTATCAGGAATTCAAGGCCGAAGAACGCCAGCTCAAGGCGCAACTGTCGGCCCTGCGCTGGCAGGATCTGAACGATCAGGTCGGCCAGCGCGAGTCGATCATCGGCAACCAGGAAATCAGCTTCGAAGCGCTGGTCGCCGAACAGCGCAACGCCGATGCGGCGATTGAGCGCCTGCGCGACGGTCACCATGACCTGTCCGAGCGCTTCAATCTGGTGCAGGGGCGCTTCTATTCGGTCGGCGGCGACATCGCCCGGGTCGAGCAGAGTATCCAGCACGGCCAACAGCGCTTGCGTCAGTTGCAGGACGACCTGAAAGAAGCCGAGCGCGCGCGCCTCGAAACCGAATCGCACCTGGGCCACGACCGCACCTTGCTGCTGACCCTCGGCGAAGAACTTGATCAACTGACTCCCGAGCAGGAAATCACCAACGCCGCCGCCGAAGAAGCCGCCGCTGCGCTGGAAGATTCCGAAACCGTGATGCACGGCTGGCAGGAACAGTGGGACACCTTCAACCTGACCGCCGCCGAACCGCGTCGTCAGGCCGAAGTGCAACAGTCGCGCATCCAGCAGCTGGAAACCAGCATGGAGCGTTTGGCCGATCGGCAAAAGCGTCTGGGCGAAGAACGGGCGCTGCTGTCGGCCGATCCGGAAGACGCGGCGATCATGGAACTCAGCGAACAGCTCGCCGAGTCCGAAGCCACCCTTGAAGATTTGCAGACCAGCGAAGAAGCCCAGGTCGAAAAACTCGAGCAACTGCGCCAGGAATTGCAGCAGGCGCTGACGGCGCAACAACAGGCGCAGGGCGATTTGCAGCGCCTCAACGGTCGCCTCGCCTCCCTCGAAGCCTTGCAGCAGGCCGCGCTCGATCCGGGCACCGGCACCGCCGAATGGCTGAAAGAACACAACCTCGCCGAACGTCCGCGTCTGGCCGAAGGCTTGAAGGTTGAGGCCGGTTGGGAACTGGCGGTGGAAACCGTGCTGGGTGCCGACCTGCAAGCGGTGCTGGTGGATGATTTCGACGGTTTCGATCTGTCCGGTTTTGCTCAGGGCGATCTGCGTTTGCTCAGCCCCGGCAGTGACGGCGTGCGCGTGCCCGGCAGCCTGCTGGACAAGGTCGAGGCACAGGTGGATTTGTCGCCCTGGCTCGCTCAGGTCAAACCGGTCGACAGCCTTGAACAGGCGCTGGCCTTGCGCGGCCAGCTGGCTGCGGGGCAGAGTCTTATCAGCCGCGACGGTTACTGGGTCGGCCGGCATTTTCTGCGGGTACGCCGCGCCAGCGAAGCCGAAAGCGGCATGCTCGCACGCGGGCAGGAAATCGAATCGTTGCATGCGGAACGCGAAGAGCGTGAAGCCACGGTCGAGGCCATGGAAACCCGTTTGCAGACCCTGCGTGCGCAACAGCGTCAGCAGGAAAACGGCCGCGAACATTTGCGTCGTTTGCTGCAGGACGAAGCCCGCCAGCAGGGCGAATTGAAAGCTCAACTGTCCGCCGGCAAAGCCAAGGCCGAGCAGTTGACCCTGCGTCGCACCCGTCTAGATGACGAGTTGGTCGAGCTCGCCGAGCAGCGCGAGCTGGAACACGAAAACATCGGCGAAGCGCGGATCCAGTTGCAGGACGCCCTCGACGCCATGGCTCTCGACACCGAGCAGCGCGAACTGCTGCTGGCCCAGCGTGACAGCCTGCGCGAACGCCTCGATCGGGTGCGTCAGGAAGCCCGTCAGCACAAGGATCACGCGCATCAATTGGCCGTTCGCCTGGGCTCGCTACGCGCACAACATGATTCGACCCGCCAGGCCCTTGAGCGTCTGGAAATGCAGGCCGAGCGCCTCACCGAAAAACGTGAACAACTCAGCCTGAACCTGGAGGAGGGCGAGGCGCCGCTGGAAGAGCTACGCCTCAAGCTTGAAGAATTGCTCGACAAGCGCATGAGTGTCGACGACGAGCTCAAGACCGCCCAGATCGCCCTGGAAGACGCCGACCGCGAATTGCGCGACGCGGAAAAACGCCGGACCCAGGCCGAGCAGCAATCGCAATTGATCCGTGGCCAGCTCGAACAGCAACGCATGGAATGGCAAGCCCTGACCGTGCGCCGCAAGGCCCTGCAGGATCAACTGCTGGAAGACGGCTACGATCTGCACGGCGTGCTCAATACCCTGACCGCCGAGGCCAGCGAGAAGGAGGCCGAAGAAGAACTTGAACGCATCGCCGCGCGCATTCAGCGCCTGGGCGCGATCAACCTCGCGGCGATCGACGAATACACGCAACAATCCGAGCGTAAACGTTATCTGGATGCCCAGGACGCCGATCTGGTCGAAGCGCTGGAGACGCTGGAAAACGTCATCCGCAAGATCGACAAGGAAACCCGTAACCGTTTCAAAGATACCTTTGATCAGATCAATGGCGGTTTACAGGCGCTTTTCCCGAAAGTTTTCGGTGGCGGACGCGCGTATTTGGAACTGACGGGCGAAGATCTACTCGATACAGGGGTGACGATCATGGCGCAGCCGCCCGGAAAGAAGAACAGCACCATCCATTTGCTCTCCGGCGGCGAAAAAGCCCTGACCGCACTGGCACTGGTTTTTGCGATCTTCAAGTTGAACCCGGCGCCGTTCTGCATGCTCGATGAGGTTGACGCGCCACTGGATGACGCTAACGTTGGACGCTACGCACGATTGGTCAAAGAGATGTCGCAGACCGTGCAGTTCATCTATATCACCCACAACAAGATCGCCATGGAAATGGCCGAGCAGTTGATGGGCGTGACGATGCACGAGCCGGGTTGTTCGCGACTGGTAGCCGTGGATGTCGAGGAGGCGATGGCGATGGTGGATGCCTGAGCCGGCGCAGTGTCGGAAGGGTATTTGAAGGTTGTAGGACTTTTTTACCAGCTCCGACTTGCTGGCCAATCGACATATTCGCGCAAGCCAATGAGACAGACGGTGTAAAGTTGTCTTTGGTCGTGCTAGTTTAATGTCAATTTTTCGTATACGTGGGCAAAACGCCTGTCAGAACATAGAGTTGGCGCCACGTTTTAAAGCGGTTTGCACAGTGTAAACCCCTTATTTTTCAGCATTTTTTATAGAGGCACGGGATTACATGGAAATCGGTCTGCGCGAGTGGCTGATCGTCATCGGCATCATTGTGATAGCCGGTATTCTTTTCGATGGCTGGCGCCGTATGCGCGGCGGCAAGGGAAAACTGAAATTCCGTCTTGACCGAAGTCTGTCCAACCTGCCGGACGAGGACACCAGCGCCGAGCTTTTGGGCCCGGCCCGTGTACTGGACAACCATAAAGAGCCGCAACTGGACGAACACGATCTGCCATCGGTGAGCATGCCGGCCCGCGAAGCACGCGAGCCTCGCGAATCCGGTTCCAAGCGCGGCAAGCGTGGCAGCAACGGCCCGGCCCAGGGTGACCTGAACCTCGATCTGGACCTGGACGGCGGTCCGAGCTTCAGCAGCCGTGACGATGATTTCATCGAGCCGGTCGCCAAGTCGTCGCCGGCAGTGGCCGATAAAGATCAGCCGCAAGCTGAAGAAGTATTGGTCATCAGCGTGATCTGCCGCGATCCGGCCGGCTTCAAAGGCCCGGCACTGTTGCAGAACATTCTGGAAAGCGGTCTGCGTTTCGGCGAGATGGACATTTTCCACCGTCACGAAAGCATGGCCGGCAATGGCGAAGTGCTGTTCTCCATGGCCAACGCGGTCAAGCCGGGCATTTTCGATCTGGACGATATCGACCATTTCAGCACCCCGGCGGTGAGCTTCTTCCTTGGCCTGCCAGGCCCGCGTCATCCGAAGCAGGCCTTCGACGTGATGGTCGCGGCAGCACGCAAGCTGTCCCAGGAACTGAACGGCGAATTGAAAGATGACCAGCGCAGCGTCCTGACCGCGCAGACCATCGAGCACTACCGTCAGCGCATCGTCGAATTCGAACGTCGCGCCCTGACCCAGAAGCGTTGATTGAAAAGGTTGCCTCGCGATAAAGAGGCAATCGGCAAATAGATTGAGCAGCCTCGGCTGCTCTTTTGCTTTATGAGAGAACACCCATGACTGCCGCCGAAACCCGCATTCTAGAGCTGCGTGCTGAACTCGATCAGCACAACTACCGTTACCACGTTCTCGATGAGCCGAGCATTCCGGATGCCGAGTACGACCGGTTGTTCCATGAGCTCAAGGCGCTGGAAGCGGCCAACCCGGAACTGATCACCAGCGACTCGCCGACCCAGCGCGTCGGCAGCGTGGCGCTGACCGCGTTCACCCAGGTGCGTCACGAAGTGCCGATGCTCAGCCTCGGCAACGCCTTCGAAGAAACCGACATGCGTGAGTTCGATCGTCGGGTCACCGAAGGTCTGGACCTGCCGGCCGGTGATCTGTTCGGTGGTGGCGCGGCGGTGGAATACAGCTGCGAGCCGAAACTCGATGGCCTGGCGGTCAGCCTGTTGTATCAGGACGGCGTGCTGGTGCGCGGCGCCACACGCGGCGACGGCACCACCGGCGAAGACATCAGCGTCAACGTGCGCACGGTGCGCAACATCCCGCTGAAGCTGCATGGCGAAGGCTGGCCGGCGACGCTGGAAGTGCGCGGCGAAGTGTTCATGTCCAAGGCCGGTTTCGAGCGCCTCAACGCCTCGCAACTGGAAGTCGGCGGCAAGACTTTCGCCAACCCGCGCAACGCCGCCGCCGGCAGCCTGCGCCAGCTGGATTCGAAGATCACCGCCAATCGTCCGCTGGAATTCTGCTGCTATGGCATAGGTCAGGTGTCCAACGACATCGCCGACACCCACATCGGCAACCTCAAGCAACTGCAAGCCTGGGGCATGCCGATCAGCCATGAATTGAAACTGGCCAAAGGCATTGGCGAGTGCCTGGATTACTACCGCGATATCGGCGAACGCCGTAACTCGCTGGCCTATGAAATCGACGGCGTGGTATTCAAGGTCAACAGCATTGCCGACCAGCGCGAGCTGGGCTTCCGCGCCCGTGAACCGCGCTGGGCCATCGCCCACAAATTCCCGGCGATGGAAGAACTCACCGAGCTGCTCGACGTGGAATTCCAGGTCGGCCGCACCGGCGCCGTCACGCCCGTGGCGCGGTTGAAACCGGTCAAGGTTGCCGGCGTCACCGTGGCCAACGCTACGTTGCACAACATGGACGAAGTCGCACGGCTGGGCCTGATGATCGGTGACACGGTGATCATTCGCCGCGCCGGCGATGTGATTCCGCAAGTGGTGCAAGTGGTCATGGAGCGCCGCCCTGAAGACGCGCGGCCCGTGCAAATCCCTGAGAGCTGCCCGGTCTGCGGCTCCCACGTCGAGCGCACGCAACTGGTCAAACGCAGCAAAGGCAAGGAAACCATCAGCGAAGGTGCGGTGTATCGCTGCGTCGGTCGACTGGCCTGCGGTGCGCAACTCAAGCAGGCGATCATTCACTTCGTATCGCGTCGCGCAATGGACATTGAAGGTCTCGGCGACAAGAGCGTCGAGCAACTGGTGGACGAAGGTCTGGTCAGTTCGCCGGCCGATCTTTACGCGCTGAAGTTCGACGACATCGTCGACCTCGAAGGCTTTGCCGAGGTGTCGAGCAACAAGTTGCTGGCCGCCATCGAAGACAGCAAGAAGCCGGGTCTCGCGCGGTTCATCTATGCGCTGGGTATCCCGGATGTCGGCGAGGAGACGGCCAAGGTGCTGGCGCGTTCGCTGGGATCACTGGAGCGCGTCCAGCAAGCCTTGCCGCAAGTGCTGACGTATCTGCCGGATATCGGCCTGGAAGTGGCGCACGAGATTCACAGCTTCTTTGAGGATGCGCACAACCAGCAGGTGATTACCGAGTTGCTGGGCCACGGCTTGCAGATTCAGGATCAGGGCGAGTTGGGCGCCGAGTTTGCCGCGAGCACCACGTTGGGTGGCTTCCTCGACAAGTTGCACATTCCTTCGGTCGGGCCGGGCGGGGCGCAGAAGCTGGCGGACAAGTTCGAATCGCTGGAAGGGGTGATGAACGCTGACTGGCTGGATATGCGCCAGGCATTGCCGGAGAAGCAGGCCAACTCGGTTCGCGAGTTTTTCGCCTTGCCCGAGCATCGTCAACTGGCGGAAAGCGCCGAGCAGCAACTGCGCGATTTCGGCATGCACTGGCAGAGTGAAAAGAAAGTCGTCGAAGGCCTGCCGCTGGCCGGGGAGACCTGGGTGCTGACCGGCAAGGTCGAGCTGATGAGCCGCGACGTCGCCAAGGAACACCTGGAAAGCCTCGGTGCCAAGGTCGCCGGATCCGTGTCGGCCAAGACTCATTGCGTGGTCGCGGGGCCTGGCGCCGGGTCGAAACTGACCAAGGCCAACGAACTGGGCGTGAAGGTGATGGATGAAGAGGCGTTTATCGCGTTCCTGAAAGGACACGGTATCAGCGCCTGACTGATCGACAGATGATCGTTCCCACGCTCCGCGTGGGAATGCCGCCCCGGACGCTCCGCGTCCGCTGTGACGCAGAGCGTCACGGTATGCGTTACCACGCGGAGCGTGGGAACGATCTGTTCGCGGGAATGATCTAGTCTTGGCAAGCCCAAGGGAGAGATCGCCATGTACCGTTTTTTCGAGCAGCTCAGTTCCCGCATCGTCGCGCCGTTCATGGGCGAATCCTCGCGCAACAGCAAAGTCTGGCCGTGCCGCTGCGGCCAGTCGCTGTTTTTTCGCAACAGTCAGTGCCTGGCTTGCAACGCGGCGCTGGGTTATCAACCGGAACACAGTCGCCTGACTTCGCTGCAACCGGGGCCGCAAGAGGGCACCTGGACGCTGGACGCCGACCCCGAAGCCGGACTGTTCCAGCGCTGCGCCAACCTCGATACCCCGGCGGCCTGCAACTGGCTGCTGCCCGCCAATGATCACGACACCCTGTGCGCTGCCTGCGATCTGAATCGCACCATCCCCGATCTGTCCGTCCCGGAAAACCCCGAGCGCTGGCGCAAGGTGGAAATCGCCAAGCGCCGACTGGTCGCACAACTGATCAGTCTCGGCTTGCCGGTCATCCCGAAAACCGTCGACGAAGACACCGGCCTGGCGTTCGATTTCATCGGCGTCGATCTGGAAGGCAATGCACCCATGACCGGCCACGCCAACGGCCTGATCACCCTCGACATCGCAGAAGCCGACGACGCCCACCGCGAACAGGTGCGGGCGCAGATGCACGAACCCTATCGCACATTGCTCGGGCATTTTCGCCATGAGGTCGGGCATTACTACTGGGATCGACTGATCGACAACGGCCCTTGGCTGGGTTCGTTCCGCAACCTGTTCGGCGATGAACGCGCCAGTTATGCCGAGGCGCTGGAGCGGCATTATCAACACGGCGCGCCGGCCGACTGGTCGCAACATTACGTCAGCGCATACGCCACCATGCACCCGTGGGAAGACTGGGCGGAAACCTGGGCGCATTACCTGCACATGATGGACGCGGTGGACACCGCGCTGGGTTTCGGCATGAGCGCCCGGGAAATGGACCTCGATTACCAGCCGTTTCCGTCAAGCACGCTGTACGACCCCGAACATCCCGGCGGCGCAGCGTTCCTGTCGTTCGTCAACGCGTGGATCGAACTGGCCGGCATGCTCAACGAACTGTCGCGCAGCATGGGCCAGCCGGATTTCTATCCCTTCGTACTGCCGCCGGCGGCGATCGCCAAGCTGCACTTCATTCATCTGGTGATCCAGCAAGAGGGCGGCCGGGCGGACGAGGTGCTTCAAGCGCAATAGCAAGTGCTTGAAGCCCTTCATATTTTTAATCTTCAACCAGCGGTTGTAACTTCGTCTCAGATAGGTACAATGGCGCGGCTCGCCGACAGGTGAGCGTCGTTATGGTGACCCTATCGGTCCCCCCGCAACGATTACCCGTGAACCTGGTCAGAGCCGGAAGGCAGCAGCCACAGCGGGAACATTGTGTGCCGGGGTGTGGCTGGTAGGGTTACCACCTTAACGAACATCGAACGATTCAACACCGAACTGCATGGGTTTCGCCCACTGCGGTTTTTTTATGCCTGCGATTTGGCGGTTCGTCCCCAAACTCCCTGCTCGCGAGGGCGCCGACACGGGGTAATCATTTGCTCTTCAATCCCGCATACTCGCAGCCACCGAAATAAATGAAGAGTCTGGCCGGGATCGACCTTGTAAGGTCTGCACCCTGGCCGCGAGGTTTTATGCTCCCGGAACATTCCGATTTATCCAGCCCCGTGTTTTTGCCCGTCACGGATGAAACCTGCGCGAACCTGCTGCAGGCGAGTGGCGCCAAAGCCCTCGAAGCCCTGACCGATCCGGAGTTGGCGGCAGTGCTGGTCATCCAGAATCTGGTGCAAACGACAGAGCAGGATCTCGGCGCCGTGGCAGCAGAGAAGATTCTGGCCAAGCTCTTGTCTTGGGCTGCCGAAAAGCGGCAGTCAACAACGGCGGGCCTGCTGTCGGAAGCACAGCGACTGTTCGATCCGCGCAAACTGTATTTCGGCCTGAAAGTTCTCAAACCACTGAACCTGCGTTTTCTGCTGACCGAAGAAGTGTCCGCACGCGACTATTTGTTGCCCGATGGTCAGTGGGATTTCGAATACAAGGTTCGGCGCCATCGCAGCCATGACCCGTTCAGCCAACCGATAGTGACGCCCCGGCAGCGCGAGCGCTGGTTGAGCCCGGCACAGGACAAACTGGTCAGAACCTTCCGCGCCAACCTGGATGAAGACCTGCACGTTCAAGGTTACGCGGGGATCGGCAAAAGCCATCTGCTGGTGGCGTTGCTGGAACATCTACGCCCGGAAAAGACTCTGTTGCTGGCGCGCACCCCGGCCAAGCTCGAAGTTCTTCGTCAGCGCATGGTGGGGCCGAGCGAGAAGAAAGCCGGCAAGACCTTCCTGGCGTTTGCACAGTCGCTGATGCTCGGTCGCAGGCCTCAGGCGGAGGGAGGGCGAATCCCGACCCGGCAGGCGCTGGCGCAGGAACTGAATATCTTCGGTTTTCGCCACCACGACGGGCAGGCGACCCTTGAGCTCTGTCTCAAGGTGATCGAGCGCTACTGTCGCTTCCGCGATCACACTTTTTCCGCGAAGCATCTGCCGCACTTCAACCATCCGCTCTCCAGCGTGGACGCTCAGGTGTTGCTGGAGTATTCGAGCCGGGTGTGGGGCTACCTTGAGCTCAATCCGGCGTGGGGCAGCCAGACTGGGTTCGAAGCGCTACTGATGATCAAGCGGGCCTGCATTGCCGGTTGCGTGGTGCCGGCGCGCTACACCCACGTGCTGATCGACGAGAGCCAGGACATTCCCGGCTCGCTGTTGCAGATCATCGAACGTGGCCGCCAGGTGTTGATCACCCTCGGCGACGAGTACCAACAGGCCAGCGGCGTGCCGGTCAAGCGCCACCGAGAGGTTCGCCAAAGTGATATCAGCTATTCCGTGCGCTCGGGCCGCAACGTCGAAAGGCTGGTCAACCCGCTGATCGCCCGGCACTCGCAGAAGGGCAAGATTCCGTTCGAAGGCGCCAGCGATGCTGACGTCGTCATCAAGGAGTACCCGGAAGGTTTCGTACCGTCCGAAGGTTGCGTGGTGCTGACGGCATCGCCGTGGGACACCATGATCTGGGCCATCCACCTGCACGATTCCAACTGCAAGTTCAGATTCCCGGACAAACGAACGCAGGATGAACTCAAGCATTTCATGGCCACCGCCATTGAACTGTTCAAGCCGGACTTCTACCGTTCCGAATTCAGCGAAAACGGCGTGCATCCGTACTTCAGCGACTTGGCCGACTGGCAGGCCGTGTGCGACGCCAATCAGTTCGACGAGTCATTTTTGCGGGTCAGGGCCAAACTGGAAAACGGCTTCATGATTGCCGATCTGACACGACTCAACCGAATGATCGACAACGCCGACAACTGCTGCATGCTGATGCTGGCGGAAGAGGCGGGGGGCATGGAGTTCGACAAGGTGCTGCTGACCCCCGGGCTGCTGACCAACGAAAAATTCAAGGATGCCTACGCGTTCGATCAGCGGATCTGCGCCGTGTACATCGCCATCTCCCGTGCCAGGCTGAAGCTTTACGTGCCGTACGATGTGGTCGCGTGGGTCGAGTATCACGAATATCAAAAGTTTCGCGATACGGCGGGACATTGATCAGCGATTCACGGGTTATGGAGCGTTTTCAGGGGCACCGGTATACAACCGAATAATGTCATCAATCTCCCCCGACATTTTCATCCGCAGCAACGTCCTCAATATCCGCTGCACCGGCACGTTCGGGTCGTTGCGGACGTAGCAGCCGACCTGCTGCTCCTGCAGCACCGCCACGGCTTGCAGTTGCTGCCCCGGCAACAGGCGCTGGTTGAACCAGTCCAGGGTCCATTGATTGCTCACGGCATAGCGGTAACGGCCAGCCAGCAGCTTTTCCAGCACTTGTTCCTGGTTGCGCGCGTCTTCGCGCCATAGTCGATCAGCGTCAAATATTGGCTGCAGCGTCGGGTAGCTGTAGCCGAGCACGGTGCCGATCGACTGGCGGGGCAGGTGGGCCGGATCGGCGTTGGGCGGTTGGTCCTGACGGCTGATCAGAAGGTCGCGCTGGAAGAACAGCGGGATGCTCCAGATGTAATCACCGGACAGGTTCGGCAGCCACGATTGCGCGGCATAGCAGCGCACGTCGACTTCGCCGTGTTCCATGGCGTTCTGCACCCGGGCGCGGGGCAGGACGTGAAATTGTGCCGGCACGCCGACCTGGGTCGCCAGGCTGAGCATCACGTCGTAGAGGATGCCCTGGGTCGGGCGGCCGCGTTCGATCTGCACCATCGGCATCGCCCAGCTGTCGGCAACGACGAAGCGTAGCGGCGGCTCCGCGGCCATCACGTTCAGGCTGATTCCCAGTATTGCCCCCAAGGCCCACCGCATAAACGCTCCGGTAATTCCTGATCCCGAGCCGACAAAAGCCCCCGCTCATGCAGCTTAGCCAGAATAGAAGAGCGCGCCGGATGCAATTTTGCCCTTGCTCCGCTAGCATTAGCCGCTTCTGCTTCCTTTGCCGCGACGGTTTTCGATGAGTTATCAGGTTCTTGCACGTAAATGGCGTCCGCGCTCGTTCCGCGAAATGGTCGGCCAGACCCATGTGCTCAAGGCTCTGATCAATGCCTTGGACAGCCAGCGCCTGCACCACGCCTACCTGTTCACCGGTACGCGGGGCGTCGGTAAGACGACGATTGCGCGGATCATCGCCAAATGCCTGAACTGTGAAACAGGTATCACTTCAAGCCCGTGCGGCGAGTGTTCGGTGTGCCGCGAGATCGATGAAGGCCGTTTCGTCGACCTGATCGAGATCGACGCCGCGAGCCGGACCAAGGTCGAGGACACCCGCGAGCTGCTCGACAACGTGCAGTACGCCCCGAGCCGCGGGCGCTTCAAGGTCTACCTGATCGACGAAGTGCACATGCTCTCCAGCCATTCCTTCAATGCGCTGCTGAAAACCCTCGAAGAGCCGCCGCCCTACGTCAAGTTCATCCTGGCGACCACCGACCCGCAGAAACTTCCGGCAACGATTTTGTCGCGATGCCTGCAGTTCTCGCTGAAGAACATGACCCCCGAGCGGGTGGTCGAGCATTTGACCCACGTTCTCGGTGCGGAAAACGTGCCGTTCGAAGACGACGCCCTGTGGCTGCTCGGTCGCGCGGCCGACGGTTCGATGCGTGACGCCATGAGCCTGACCGACCAGGCCATCGCCTTCGGTGAGGGCAAGGTGTTGGCCGCCGATGTGCGAGCGATGCTCGGCACGCTGGATCACGGCCAGGTCTATGACGTGTTGCACGCGCTGATCGAGGGCGACGCCAAGGCGTTGCTTGAAGCCGTGCGTCATCTGGCCGAACAAGGGCCGGACTGGAACGGCGTGCTCTCGGAAATTCTCAACGTGCTGCACCGCGTCGCCATCGCTCAGGCGCTGCCGGAAGGTGTCGACAACGGCCACGGCGACCGTGACCGGGTGTTGGCGTTGGCCCAGGCCTTGCCGGCCGAAGACGTGCAGTTCTATTACCAGATGGGTCTGATCGGCCGCCGCGACTTGCCGCTGGCGCCGGACCCGCGAGGCGGTTTCGAAATGGTCCTGCTGCGGATGCTGGCCTTCCGACCGGCAGACACGGCGGACGCCCCGAGGCAACCGCTAAAGCCAGTGGGGATCAGCCAGGCCACAGTTGATTCCGCAAACTCAGTGGCTGCCGCGCCGAAACCTGCGCCGGTAGTTGCTGCGGCTGTTGCGCCGGCTCCGGTGGTTGCACCTGCGCCAGCGCCGGTCCCCGAGCCCGCACCGGTTGCCCCGGTGGTTGCGCCTGAACCCGTGCCTGAGCCGGAACCAGAGCCGGTCGCCGTTGAGGAAGTCGTCGATCTGCCGTGGAATGACCCGGTAGAACCGGCTCCTGTGCAGCAGCCAGCGGTTGAGCCGGTGCTGGAAACCACCGCCGAGCAGCCTGACCTGCCGCCGATGCCACTGCCGACCCCGGACAGCGTCGTGCCGGACGCACCGGAGTGGGCCGCCGCACCGATCCCCGAGCCGTCAGTGGCCGACGTCGATGCCGCCACGCCGGACATGGACATGGACGACGAGCCGCCGCTCGACGAAGACTACATCGAGCCGGACATGGATTCGGCCTACAGTTACCTCGACGATCTGGCCAGCGAACACGCGGCCGATCCGGTCCCGGAGCCCGAGCCGGAACCCGCCGCCGCGCCGGCCACCGGTCTGGCCCTGCAATGGCTGGAGCTGTTCCCGAAACTGCCGATTTCCGGCATGACCGGCAGCATCGCCGCCAACTGCACGCTGATCGCGGTCGACGGCGACAACTGGCTGATGCACCTGGACCCGGCCCACAGCGCCTTGTTCAACGCCACTCAGCAACGTCGTCTGAACGATGCGTTGAACCAGTACCACGGTCGCACGCTGAACCTGAGCATGGAGCTGATCAAGCCCGAGCAGGAAACCCCGGCCCAGGCTGCGTCCCGGCGCCGTGCCAACCGTCAGCGCGAGGCGGAGGAGTCGATCCACGGCGATCCGTTCATCCAGCAGATGGTGCAGCAGTTCGGTGCGGTCGTGCGACACGATACTATTGAACCTGTCGACGCCCTGGTCAGTCAGGGCTAATAACTGAAGGCGTTCGGTGCAAATCGCCGGACGCTGTATTGATCCAAGTACTTTTGAGGTGATTACCATGATGAAAGGTGGCATGGCCGGCCTGATGAAGCAGGCACAGCAGATGCAGGAAAAGATGGCCAAGATGCAGGAAGAGCTGGCCAACGCAGAAGTCACCGGCAAGGCCGGCGGCGATCTGGTCACCGTGGTGATGACCGGTCGTCACGACGTGAAAAAAGTCAGCATCGATCCTAGCGTACTGCCGGGCCTGGACGAAGACGACCGTGAAGTGGTCGAAGATCTGGTGGCCGCTGCCGTCAACGCCGCCGTGCGTCAGATCGAAGCCAACAGCCAGTCGAAAATGGGCAGCATGACCGCTGGCATGAACCTGCCGGCCGGTATGAAACTGCCGTTCTGATTCGCCTTCGGGTGGCAGATGAGCTACAAAAAATGCCAGGCATTGCGCCTGGCATTTTTGTTTCCGGCTGAAGAAACATCGAACGCGCAAAAGCCACCAAGGTCTGCTCCCTATACCGCCGAATTCAACATTCACAGGAGACGCTGACATGTCCGACCCCCTGACTCTCAATCAACGCATCGTGCTGGCCTCACGGCCGGTGGGCGCGCCGACACCGGAGAATTTCCGTCTGGAGCGCGAGGCGCTGCCGGCGCTTGAAGACGGCCAGTTGCTGCTCAAGACCCTTTACCTGTCGCTCGATCCCTACATGCGCGGCCGCATGAGTGACGCACCGTCCTACGCTGCGCCGGTACAAATCGGCGAGGTGATGACCGGCGGGGCTGTCAGCCGGGTCGAGCAATCGCGTCATCCGAAATTCCAGGTCGGCGATCTGGTGGTCGGCGCCACGGGTTGGCAAAGCCACAGCATCAGCGACGGGCGCAACATCATCCCGATCCCGTCGGGGCTGCCGAGCCCGTCGATGGCCCTTGGTGTGCTGGGCATGCCGGGCATGACCGCATACATGGGGCTGATGGACATTGGCCAGCCGAAAGCAGGGGAGACCCTTGTCGTCGCTGCTGCGTCGGGCGCGGTGGGGTCGGTGGTGGGCCAGGTCGCCAAGATCAAAGGCCTGCGTGCCGTCGGTGTGGCTGGCGGCGTAGACAAGTGCAAGTACGTGGTCGAGGAGCTGGGCTTCGACGCCTGTATCGATCACAAGGCGCCTGACTTTGCCGAACAACTGGCCAAGGCCTGCCCGAAAGGCATCGACGTCTATTACGAAAACGTCGGCGGCCATGTCTTCGATGCGGTCGTCCCGCTGCTCAATCCCAAGGCACGGATCCCGCTGTGTGGCCTGATTGCCGGTTACAACGCAACGGAAGTACCAAAAGGCCCGGATCGCTTGCCGATGTTGCAGCGTACCCTGCTGACCAAACGCGTACGCATTCAGGGCTTCATCGTGTTCGACGACTACGGCGACCGTCAGCCGGAATTCATCAGCGCCATGGTGCCGTGGGTGCGCGAGGGCAAGGTGAAATTCCGCGAAGACGTGGTCGATGGCCTGGAGCAGGCGCCGCAAGCGTTTATCGGGCTGCTGGAGGGGCGCAACTTCGGCAAACTGGTGGTGCGGGTCGCCCAGGACTGAGGATTTGACGCTGGCCGGAGGCGCGGGTATAAACCGCGTCTCGTTGTTTTGTCGGACTTTTTCCCCATGAGCTTCAGCCCTTTGATTCGCCAACTGATCGACGCCCTGCGAATTCTGCCGGGCGTGGGTCAGAAAACTGCCCAGCGTATGGCGTTGCAGTTGCTCGAACGTGACCGCAGCGGCGGCACGCGCCTGGCCCAGGCCTTGAGCCAGGCCATGGAAGGGGTCGGACACTGCCGTCAGTGCCGCACGCTGACCGAAGACGACCTGTGCCCGCAATGCGCCGACACGCGCCGTGACGACACATTGCTGTGCGTGGTGGAAGGGCCGATGGATGTCTACGCGGTCGAGCAGACCGGATTCCGGGGTCGCTATTTCGTGCTCAAGGGGCATCTCTCGCCGCTGGACGGGCTCGGCCCGGAAGCCATCGGCATTCCGCAGTTGATGACGCGGATCGAAGAGGCGGGCACCTTCACCGAGGTTATCCTCGCCACCAACCCAACGGTGGAAGGTGAAGCGACGGCGCACTACATCGCGCAATTGCTGAGCAACAAAGGCCTGATCGCCTCGCGTATCGCTCACGGCGTGCCGTTGGGCGGCGAACTGGAACTGGTGGACGGCGGCACGCTGGCTCACTCGTTTGCCGGGCGCAAGCCGATTTCCCTCTGAGCCACACAATCCTGTTGAAAACCAAGCAAGCGCTCGGTTAAGTTCGGCGAACCCTTCCATGGAGTTCGCCGATGCCCGCCTTCCAGGAATACTTCGACCCCAGCCACCAAATGGTCCGCGACAGCGTCAGACGTTTCGTCGAGCGCGAGATCCTGCCGGACATCGATGCGTGGGAAGAAGCCGAAAGCTTCCCTCGTGAGCTGTACCTCAAGGCCGGTGCGGCCGGCATCCTCGGTATTGGTTATCCCGAAGCGCTGGGCGGCAGTCACGAAGGTGATCTGTTCGCCAAGATCGCCGCCAGTGAAGAACTCATGCGCTGCGGCTCCGGCGGTTTGGTGGCCGGGCTCGGTTCGCTCGATATCGGTTTGCCGCCGATCGTCAAATGGGCCAGGCCTGAAGTGCGCGATCGCGTCGTCCCCCAAGTGCTCAGCGGCGAGAAAATCAGCGCATTAGCCGTCACCGAGCCGGGCGGTGGCTCCGATGTCGCCAACCTGCAGACCCGCGCCATCCGCGACGGCGATCATTACCGGGTCAGCGGCAGCAAAACCTTTATCACCAGTGGCGTACGCGCCGACTACTACACCGTTGCGGTGCGTACCGGTGCGCCGGGTTTTGGCGGCATCAGCCTGCTGTTGATCGAGAAGGGCACGCCCGGTTTTACCGTTGGCCGGCAGCTGAAGAAAATGGGTTGGTGGGCGTCGGACACGGCTGAGTTGTTCTTCGATGATTGCCGGGTGCCTGTGGGAAACCTGATCGGTGCGGAGAATATGGGGTTCGCCTGCATCATGGGCAACTTCCAGAGCGAGCGGCTGGCTCTGGCGTTAATGGCCAACATGACCGCGCAACTGGCGCTGGAAGAGAGTCTGAAGTGGGCGCGGGAGCGTCAGGCGTTCGGCAAACCCATCGGCAAGTTCCAGGTGATCAAGCATCGCTTCGCCGAAATGGCCACGGCGCTGGAAGTCTCACGGGAGTTCACCTACCGGCAGGCGGCGAAAATGGCGGCGGGGCAGAGTGTGATCAAGGAGATTTCCATGGCCAAGAACTTTGCCACGGACACCTCGGACCGCATCACCAACGAAGCGGTGCAGATTCTCGGCGGGCTGGGTTATATGCGCGAAAGCCTGGTGGAGCGGCTGTATCGGGATAACCGCATCTTGTCGATTGGCGGCGGGACGCGGGAAGTGATGAACGAGATCATCAGCAAACAGATGGGGCTTTAGATTTTGTGACTGATCGTTCCCACGCTCTGCGTGGGAATGCAGCCCGGGACGCTCCGCGTCCCTTCCAAAGCCGAACGCGGAGCATCCGTTGAGGCATTCCCACGCGGAGCGTGGGAACGATCGGGAGTCGCGGAGCGGGGTTGCTTACTTGTCGGTCAACGCAAACTGCGTCAGGCAGAACGTAGGAATGCCCATGTCCTCGAGACGCTGCGAGCCACCCAGCTCCGGCAGATCAATGATCGCCGCCGCTTCATGAACGCGGGCGCCCATGCGGCGGATCAGGTTGGCCGCTGCGATCAGCGTGCCACCGGTGGCGATCAGGTCATCGAACATCACCACCGAATCGCCTTCACACAGGCTGTCGGCGTGCACTTCGAGGAACGCTTCGCCGTACTCGGTCGCGTAGCCTTCAGCCAGCACGTCCGCCGGCAGTTTGCCTTGCTTGCGGAACAGCACCAGTGGCTTGTTCAGCTGATAGGCCAGCACCGAACCGATCAGAAAGCCCCGGGCATCCATCGCGCCGATGTGGGTGAAGTCGGCTTCCACATAGCGGTGGGCGAAGCTGTCCATCACCAGGCGCAGGGCCTTGGGCGACTGGAACAGCGGGGTGATGTCGCGAAAGATCACGCCCGGTTTCGGGAAATCGATCACGGGGCGGATCAGGGATTTGATGTCGAAGGAGTCGAAGACCATCGTCGAGGTGTCCTGGCAGGGCTGCAAACGGCGCAGTATACCCGCGGCTGAAACGATACGCTCGGCCGCGGGTCGAGATCAGACTTCGAGCGAGCCGCCGGCCAGGGCACAGAGCTGGATCGGGTCGAGGATATGGATTTCCTTGCCTTCGGCGGCGATCAGCTCGTTCTGCTGGAAGCGGGTGAAGACCCGGGACACGGTTTCCACCGCCAGCCCCAGGTAGTTGCCGATTTCATTGCGCGACATGCTCAAGCGGAACTGGTTGGCCGAGAACCCGCGCGCGCGGAAACGGGCCGACAGGTTGACCAGGAATGTGGCGATGCGCTCGTCGGCGGTTTTCTTCGACAGCAGCAACATCATTTGCTGGTCGTCGCGAATTTCGCGGCTCATCACGCGCATCAACTGACGACGCAACTGCGGCAGTTGCAGGGCCAGTTCGTCGAGACGCTCGAACGGAATCTCGCAGACCGAGGTGGTTTCCAGAGCCTGGGCGGAGACCGGGTGTTTCTCGGTGTCCATGCCGGACAGCCCGACCAGTTCGCTCGGCAGGTGGAAACCCGTGAGTTGTTCTTCGCCGGTGTCGCTCAGGCTGAAGGTCTTCAGGGCGCCGGAGCGTACTGCATAAACGGAATCGAAGGTGTCGCCCTGGCGGAACAGGAACTCACCCTTTTTCAACGGGCGGCCACGTTTAACGATTTCGTCCAGCGCATCCATGTCTTCCAGATTCAGCGAAAGTGGCAGGCAGAGAGGGGCCAGGCTGCAATCCTTGCAATTAGCCTGGTTGTGAGCGCGCAGTTTAACTGGCTCGGACATTTCTTAAATCCTTGTGGGAAAACACACATAAGGCGTAAGGGTAACCCAGGGGAGGACATTCAGGCCAGTCTGTGGCGAGATTGCCTCCACGGCATAAAGCCGCAGGGATGACGGCCGATAAACAGGTATCTGACGGCATGCAAGGAACCGCTTCGATGACTGCTATTGGCACGCTGACCCCCGGTAACAGTGGCGTTGCGTCGTTGCTGGAAAGTGCTGAAACCTCCGTTGACGATGAGTCCGGCACAGACGCGGCATTGTTGGGAACCCCGACCTTGGTCGAGGGCGTCAAAGTGTCGCTGTCCGGTGCCGCCATTGCAAAATCCGCCGGTGTCGGCGGGAAAAACAGCGATATCGATGAAAGCGGCTTGCCGGAAAACGTCCAGCAATTGCTGAAGATGATTCGCAAGTTGCGCCAGCAGATCGCCGAAAAGAACGCCCAGATCAACGCGCTGATGGCCAACAAGACCCTCTCCAACGAAGAGCGATTCGCCAAGATCGCTGCCCTCAAAGGCGCCATTTCTGCCCTCAACAACGGTCTCATTACCGCCAATCTGTCCCTGGCCAAGGTCATCGATCAATCGGGCCTGACCGCGGACCAGAACCTGAAAACCAATACCTTGCTGATGAAAAGCTAGATCACCCGCGAGAAACGCTGGCGGTTCTGCTGTTCCAGATACGCGTCGAACACCATGCACACCGAACGCACCAGCAGGCGCCCGGCCGGCAGCACGCTGATTCGTTCGCGATCCAGTTCGATCAACCCGTCCTTTGCCATGCCTTGCAACTGCGGCCAGAGCGCGCCGAAGTAGCCCTGGAAATCGATGTTGAAACTGCGCTCGATCTCGGCGAAATCCAGGCTGAAATTGCAGATCAGTTGCTGAATCACTGCGCGACGCAGGCGATCGTCAGCGTTGCACACCAGGCCACGGCTGGTGGCCAGTTGCGCGCCGGCCAGGGTGTTCTGGTATTGATTGAGGTCGCTGCTGTTCTGGCAGTACAGATCGCCGATCTGGCTGATGGCCGATACGCCCAGGCCGATCAGGTCGCAGTGCCCGTGAGTGGTGTAGCCCTGGAAGTTGCGTTGTAGCGTCGACTCTTCTTGGGCAATCGCCAGCTCATCGTCGGGCAGGGCGAAGTGGTCCATGCCGATGTAGCGGTAGCCGGCGGCAGTCAGTTGTTCGATGGTGCGTTGCAGCATTTCCAGTTTTTGCGTCGGGCTCGGCAGTTCGTTGCCGTTGATCCGCCGTTGCGGCATGAAGCGTTCCGGCAGGTGCGCGTAGTTGAACACCGACAGCCGGTCCGGTTGCAGGCTGATAACTTCCTCGACGGTGCGGGCGAAGTTGTCCGGAGTCTGTTTGGGCAGGCCGTAGATCAGGTCGACGTTGATCGAGCGAAATTGCAGGGTGCGTGCCGCGTCGATCACGGCGCGGGTTTCTTCCAGGCTTTGCAGGCGATTGACTGCGCGTTGCACCGCCGGGTCGAGGTCCTGCAGACCGATGCTGACCCGGTTGAAGCCCAGTTCCCGCAGCAGGCCCATGGTCGACCAGTCGGCTTCGCGTGGGTCGATCTCGATACCGTAATCGCCGGAGTCATCGTCCAGCAAATTGAAATGCTTGCGCAGGTGCGCCATCAGTTGCCGCAATTCGTCGTGGCTGAGAAAGGTCGGGGTGCCGCCGCCGAAGTGCAGTTGCTCGACTTTCTGCGCCGGGTCGAGGTGGCAGGCGATCAGCTGGATTTCCTGCTCGAGCCGTTGCAGATAAGGCAGGGCGCGGCCGCGATCCTTGGTGATGACTTTGTTGCAGGCGCAGTAGTAGCAAATGTTCGCGCAGAACGGCACGTGCACGTACAGCGACAATGGGCGCAGGGCCTTGCGGCTGTCGCGCAGGGCGTGGAACAGGTCGAAGGTGCCGACCTGACTGTTGAATTGCACGGCCGTCGGGTACGAGGTGTAGCGCGGCCCCGCCAGGTCGTAGCGGCGGATCAAATCGGTGTCCCAACGAATGGCGTCGAGCATGCGGGCATTCCCCCGGATAGGCTGGCAGTGTGGCGAGTCTAGGGGAGGGCGCGGCGGGGCATCTTGATTTGCATCAAGCCTGGATCAGTGCCCCATCAGCCAGTGCTGGTGCGGCCCCGGCAGGGTCCAGATACCGAACAGGATCACCAGCAGACCGCCGGCCATGCGCACGCTGCGCTTGCGCAACAGCGCCGTGACCCGTTCGGCCGCGAGGCCGGTCGCCAGTAACACCGGCCAGGTGCCGAGCCCGAAGGCGAGCATCAGCAAGGCGCTGTCCAGCGCATTGCCCTGGCTGGCCGACCACAGCAGCGTGCTGTAAACCAGCCCGCACGGCAGCCAGCCCCACAGTGCGCCGAGCAGCAAGGCCCGGGGCAGGCTCGACACCGGCAGCAGGCGATTGGCGACAGGCTGAATGTAACGCCACAGTCCGCGACCGAGGCTTTCGATGCGGGTCAGGCCGCTCCACCAGCCGGCCAGGTACAAGCCCATGGCGATCAGCAGCAACCCGGCCAGAACCCGCATGAACAGCGCAGCAGGACTGTTGGCCACCGCCCATCCCGCCAGTCCGATCAGCAATCCGGCCGTGGCATAGCTGAGGATTCGTCCAAGGTTGTAAGCCAGCAGTAATCGAAAGCGTCGGCTGCGTTGTTCCTTGGGAATCGCCAGGGTCAGCGCGCCCATCAAGCCGCCGCACATGCCCAGGCAATGCCCGCCGCCGAGCAGCCCGAGAATCAACGCAGACACCAACAGCGGCGCCAGTTCAAGCATGGGGCGGCGCCTTGTCGTCCGGCTTGGTCGGGTTGGCTTCGTCTACCGCGGCGGTGTGATTCGGGTCCTGATCGTCGAACAGGATGCTGTGGGCGGGGCCGTCGAGGTCGTCGTACTGGCCGCTGTCCACCGCCCAGAAAAAGATGTACACGGCGATGGCCACGATCAGCAGCGCGGCCGGAATCATCACGTAGAGAGCTGGCATCTGTACTCCATGCCCGCGCGGCTCAGGCCGGCAGCGGGCGGGTTTCTGACGAAGCGTTGACGGCCGGCGCACTCGGAAGGCGAGTCAGGCGCAGGGCGTTGAGCACCACGGTCAGCGAACTGATCGACATGCCGACGGCGGCCCACACCGGAGTGATCCAGCCGAGGGCGGCGAACGGCAACATGAGGCCATTGTACAGCGCGGCCCACAACAGGTTCTCGATGATCACCCGGCGTGTGCGGCGGGCGAGCGAAAAGGCTTGTACGAGGGCGTCGAGACGGTTGGACAGCAGCACTGCGTCGGCACTGGTTTTCGCAAGATCAGTGGCCGAGCCCATCGCCACGCTGATGTCCGCGGCAGCCAATACCGGCACGTCGTTGACCCCGTCGCCAAGCATCAACACCTTGCGGCCGTCCTTGTGCAATTGTTGCAGCACTTGCAGCTTGTCGTCCGGACGCAGACCGCCCCGGGCCTCGTCGATGCCCAGTTCGGCGGCGACACTGGCGACCATCGGCGAACTGTCGCCCGACAACAGCAGCGTGTGCCAGCCGCGGGACTTGCACGCAGCGAGCAGGGCCGGGGCGTCGGTGCGCAGGCGATCATCGAGGACAAACCAGGCCAGCGGTCCCTGAGCGTCGCCGAGCAACAACCATTGGCCCGGTTCATCGGGCATCTTCGGCACAGGCGCGTGGCTGAGGTCGCAGACAAAATCAGCCTGACCGATGCGCAAGCGCTGTTCGCCGACCAATCCCTCAAGCCCCAGTCCCGGCGTGCTGTGCACCTCTTCGGCTGCCAGCGGCGCCCGACCAAAGGCCCGGGCAATCGGGTGTTCGGAGCGGTTTTCCAGCGCGGCGGCCAGGCTCAGGCACTGATCGCTGTCGAGGGCGCCGAGCGGGCGGATCGAACGCAATACCAGACGCCCTTCGGTGAGGGTGCCGGTCTTGTCGAAAATCACTGTGTCGATCTGATTCAGGCCTTCCAATACATGGCCGCGCGTCAGCAGCAGGCCGAGTTTGTGCAGGGTGCCGGTGGCGGCGGTGAGCGCGGTCGGGGTTGCCAGCGACAGCGCGCATGGGCAAGTGGCGACCAGCATCGCGAGGACGATCCAGAACGCTCGCGACGAATCCAGCTCCCACCACAGTAGACCGATGGCGGCGGCCGCAATCAGCGACAGCAGCAGGAACCACTGCGCGGCGCGGTCGGCGATTTCCGCCAGCCGAGGTTTTTCCGCCTGGGCGCGATCCAGCAGGCGGACGATGGCCGATAACCGCGTGTCCTGACCCAACGCCTGCACTTCGACGGTCAGCGCACCTTCCACATTCAGCGTGCCGGCGGTGACTGCATCGCCCAATGTGCGCGGCTGTGGCAGGTATTCGCCGGTCAGCAGCGATTCATCAATACTCGACTGGCCGTCGAGGATCTTGCCGTCCGCCGGCAGCACCGAGCCAGGCTGAACCAGCACCCGGTCACCGAGGCGCAGTTCGCTGAGCAGGATGCGTTCGCTCTGACCGACGTTGTCGAGACGCAGGCACGAGGCGGGCAACAGATTGACCAGTTGCGCAGTGGCGGCGGCGGTGCGTTCCCGGGCGCGGCGTTCCAGGTAGCGCCCGGCCAACAGGAACAGCGCGAACATGCCCACCGCGTCGAAATACAGCTCGCCGACCCCGGTGATCGAGGTCCAGATCCCGGCGACATATGCCGCACCGATGGCCAGCGATACCGAGACGTCCATGGTCAGGTGGCGGGTGCGCAAGTCGCGCATGGCACCTTTGAAAAACGGTGCGCAGCTGTAGAACACGATCGGCGTGGTGAGGAACAGCGCGACCCAGCGCAGGATGGTGTGCAGCTCGGGGCTGAGGTCGATGTTGAATTCCGGCCAGGTCGCCATGGTCGCCATCATGGCCTGGAACCACAGCAGTCCGGCGACGCCGAGCTGACGCAGGGCGAGTCGATTTTCGCTGGCCAGTTGTTCGCTGGCGCGGTCGGCCTGATACGGGTGCGCGGCGTAACCGATGTGGCGCAGTTCGCCGAGGATCTGGCTCAGCGGCAATTGGGCGTCAGCCCAGCGCACATGAAGGCGATGGTTGGACAGATTCAGCCGCGCCTCGGCCACGGCGGGCAGGGTGCGCAGGTGTTTCTCGATCAGCCAGCCGCACGCGGCGCAACTGATGCCTTCCATCAACAGCGTGGTTTCGGCCAGTTCGCCTTCGTGGCGGACGAAGGGTTGTTGCACGTCGGCGCGGTCGTACAGCGCCAGCTCATCCACCAGTTGCACCGGCAGTGCTTCGGGGTTGGCCGAGGCTTCGCTGCGGTGCTGGTAATAGCTTTCCAGCCCACCGGCGACGATGGCTTCGGCCACGGCCTGACAGCCGGGGCAGCAGAACTCGCGGGACTCCCCAAGGACGACGGCGGTGAAGCGGCTGCCCGTCGGAACGGGCAGGGCGCAGTGGTAGCAGGGGGTTGGAATGGTCATGAGGCGTTCCGATGATCGTTCCCACGCTCCGCGTGGGAATGCCTCCCTGGACGCTCCGCGTCCGCTTCGGCTGGGACGCGGCGCGTCCCTGGCTGCGTGCCCACGCAGAGCGTGGGACCGATCAGAGTAAGGCTTATTTCTTCAGGTCTTCAGCACCCTGAAGCGGTTCATCACCCAACAACAAATCCTTGTCATGGCTGACCACTTCTTCTTCAAACATCCGCCACACGTGATCGTCCTGCGAGCCCAGCAGTTCAACAAACCGACGACCTTCGACCTTGTCGCTCAACTGGCCAATGTAGCGGCCGGTTTCGGTCTCACTGCGAGTCAGGACAATCTTGCGATCCTTGTCCGGCTGGGTCGGTGAAATCAGGTTCAGCTCCAGCGTCTTCGGCTGGCTGTTGCCGCTCAGGCGCAGATCAACTTCGCCGGTCACGTCATCCAGATGCACGTTGGCGCGCATCTTCAGGTTCTGCGCGAGCATTTCACGATCCAGCGAACGGTTGATGCCTTTGCCCGCCTCGTAATAGTTGTCGTTGACCAGGTTGTCCGGGTTGTTTACCGCAATGGTCACCATGGACAGCGTCAGGGTCACCGAACAGGCCAGAATCCCGATGATGATCCATGGCCAGAGATGCTTGTACCAAGGGCTTGCGGCGTTTGCTGCGGGCATGTTCAGTTCTCTCAACGATTTTGTGGGCCGATGAACCGGCTCTTGGCTTCTACGTGGACGCTGTCGTCATCGGCATCCTTGAGGATGAATTTCACCTCGTTGGTACTCGACGGCAGTTGTTCGGGTGCGCTCGACAGTTCGACCGGCATGCTGAAGATTTCCCCGGCGGGCACCTTGATCTCGCGTTTGCCTTGCAGGCGCAGATCCGGCAGGCCGGCGGCTTCCAGCAGGTACGTGTGGTCGCGCTGATCCTTGTTCATGATCTTCAGGCTGTAGACGTTTTCGATCCGGCCTTCCGCGTTTTCACGGTACAGCACGCGGTCCTTGCTGACGTCGAAACCTACCAGCGAGCGCATGAAGAAGGCCGTCACCAGCAGACTGATCATCGCCAGCAGCACCACGGCATAACCGATCAGGCGTGGACGCAGTTTATGGGTCTTCTGGCCGGAGAGGTTGTGTTCGGTGGTGTAGCTGATCAGCCCGCGCGGGTAATCCATCTTGTCCATGATGCTGTCACAGGCGTCGATGCACGCGGCGCAACCGATGCACTCGATCTGCAGGCCGTCGCGGATGTCGATGCCGGTCGGGCAGACCTGAACGCACATGGTGCAGTCGATGCAGTCGCCCAGGCCCTGAGCCTTGTAATCGACACCTTTCTTGCGCGGGCCACGGCTTTCGCCGCGACGCGGATCGTAGGAGACGATCAGGGTGTCCTTGTCGAACATCACGCTCTGGAAGCGCGCATACGGACACATGTAGATGCACACCTGCTCACGCAGCCAGCCGGCGTTGCCGTAGGTGGCGAGGGTGAAGAAACCGACCCAGAAATACGACCAGCCATCGGCCTGCCCGGTGAAGAACTCGAACACCAGCTCGCGGATCGGCGAAAAGTAGCCGACGAAGGTCATGCCGGTGACGAAACCTATCAACAGCCACAGCGCGTGCTTGGAGCATTTACGCAGGAACTTGTTGGCGCTCATCGGCGCCTTGTCGAGCTTGATGCGCTGGTTGCGGTCGCCTTCGGTGACCTTTTCGCACCACATGAAAATCCATGTCCACACGCTTTGCGGACAGGTATAGCCACACCAGACCCGGCCGGCATACACCGTGATGAAGAACAGGCCGAACGCGGCAATGATCAGCAGGCCCGAGAGCAGAATGAAGTCCTGCGGCCAGAAGGTCGCACCGAAGATGAAGAACTTGCGTTCCGGCAGGTTCCACCACACGGCCTGATGGCCGCCCCAGTTCAGCCAGACCGTTCCGAAATACAACAGGAACAAGGCAGCGCCGCCCATCATCCGCAGATTGCGGAACAGGCCGGTGAAAGCACGGGTGTAGATTTTTTCTCGAGAGGCGTAAAGGTCGACGCTGTTGTTCGCGTTCTTGTTGGGGGGCGTGACGTCGTGTACCGGAATCTGATTACTCATCATTGCATCCCACGGCAGTGGAAAAATGCCTCGGTCGATACGTGCCGGCCGGGGTCAAAAAGGGGTGTTGCGGTGGCGCAATGATACGCCTGTCATGCCGACGAACGGGTGCGACCTTTGGTCGCGTTGGGGAAAAATCTTGAATGGTGTAGCGAATGTAACAAAGCATGATGCAGATCAATTGACTATAGACGATAGGTGCTGCTGACATTGCGACGGCTCCGCTGCAAAAGTGCAGGCATTGCCGCCGCTTTCATCAGTCGGTCAAGGCAACCGGCCCCCGCCAAGGCTGTCGATCCCGCCGGTGCTGCGTTTTCTGTCGGTAGCGACTTCGCTCGCGACGGATCGAGTTTGTCGTTTCAGGATGTCGCTGTTGGCCGCATCATTTTGTGGCGCCCTTTCACCCGTTTGAATCGGCTGATCAGTATCCTGATTCTGATGTTGTTCGTTCATCGTATAGCTTCCTTGCAATATGAGTCGTGAAGTAGGCAGCACATCGGCTGCAGGAGGACGTTATCGCTTGCCAGCCAATGTGCCTATCGAGTTTCAGTTGCGAGATGTGAAGCTGCGATGCGGGTCTTTCAGTCCCATGGGTTGATCAGCGCCACACCGCTCGATGCAAAGTCACCTACATTGCGAGTGACTACGGTCAACCCATAAACCAACGCCGTCGCTGCGATCAGCGCATCGCTTTCATTGGCCTGATCCGGCACATGAAGGCGGGCACAGCGTAGAGCGACAGCAGCATCGACCGGCAGGATTCGCGCATCGAAGGCCGGCATCACGTGCCGCTTGAGCCAGGTGCGCAGAACCTTGCCCTGAGCCGGGTCGCGTCGCTCCATGCGAAGGACGCCGGTCTCCAGTTCCTTCAAGGTAATGGCCGAGATAAACATGCGAGGGGCAATGACAGATCTGGCCCAGGCGACAACGTTCTTGTCGGCCTGGGGTTTGCGCAGTTCAGAAATCACATTGGTGTCGAGCAAATACATTCAGGACAGATCCACGGGGCGGTGAGTGATCACGGCACGCTCGGTTTCGAACTCGATGTCTGCCGCTTCAGGCATGACCAGCAGATCGACGATGCTCGCGTTGAGGCCGGTGAGTTTTTCGTACTCCTCAATGCTTAGCAGTACGTGGGCGGGCCTGCCACGGTCGGTGATGATGACCGGCCCGTTGCGCGTGGCTTTTTTGGCACTGCTTGTGTCCTGATTGAATTCGCGGCTGGAAATGGTGGTGATGGCCATCATTGCGACCTCTCCTGAAGAAGATATGTAGCAACGTTACTACCGTGTGCGATGCCCCACAACCTGGAAGGCCTGTCGAGCAGAACCACTGGTCGGTCAATCAAGGGCTGGAAACAAAAAGGCCCCGCCAATTCTCATTGGCGGGGCCTTTCTTTGCTTCAAGCGTTGGCCTTACTGCGCCTCGGCTTCCGCTGGTTTTTCACCGTGGGACAGGCTGTAAACATAAGCCGCCAACAGGTGAACCTTGTCGTTGCCTTGCAGTTGTTCCTGGGCAGGCATCTGGCCCTGACGGCCGTAACGGATGGTCTGCTGCAGTTGCGCGAAGCTCGAACCGTAGATGAATGCGGCCGGGTGAGTCAGGTTAGGGGCGCCCATTGCTGGCGTGCCTTTGCCTTCCGGACCGTGGCAGGCCACGCAGTTGGCCGCGAACAGTTTCTGGCCGGCAACCGGGTCAGCCTTGGTGCCTTCCGGCAGCTTGCGGCCATCGAGGTTGGTCAGCACGAATGCCGCCACGTCGGCTACGCCTTGCTCACCGATCACTTCAGCCCAGGCCGGCATCACGGCGTGACGACCGCCCATGATGGTGGTCTTGATGGTTTCCGGCTCGCCGCCCCAGCGCCAGTCGGCGTCGGTCAGGTTAGGGAAACCATAAGCACCCTTGGCGTCGGAACCGTGGCAGACCGAGCAGTTGGAGGCGAACAGACGGCCACCCATCTTCAGGGCTTGTGGATCCTTCGCGACTTCTTCGATCGGCATGGCGGCGAACTTGGCGAAGATCGGACCGAACTTGGCGTCCGAACGAGCCATTTCCTTTTCCCACTCGTGAACGCCGGTCCAGCCGGTCTGGCCGTTGGCGAACGCGGTCTGCTTGTCGTTATCGAGGTAGTTGTAGCCCGGCAGCAGACCTTTCCAGTTGCCCAGGCCCGGGTACAGCACCAGATAACCCAGAGCGAAGACGATGGTGCCCACGAACAGCATGAACCACCATTTCGGCAGCGGGTTGTCGTACTCCTCGATCCCGTCGAAAGAGTGGCCGACCGTCTCGTCGGTCTGCTCGGCGCGCTGACCCTTGCGGGTCGACAGCAACAGCCAGGTCAGGGAAAAGATCGTACCGAGACTGAGGACTGTGACGTACAGACTCCAGAATGTAGTCATTCTTTGTTACTCCTAGAAGCTTGCTCGACGTGCTTGATGGCTTCGGGATCATCCGCGAAGGGCAGCAAGGTCGCGTCTTCAAACTCCGACTTGCGCTTGGGGCTGAACACCCACAACGCCAGACCGATGAAGGCAACCATCACGACAACGGTGCCCAGGCCTCGAATCATCCCGATATCCATCCAGATCACCGTTTGCTTTTGATGATGGTGCCCAGGCCTTGCAGATAGGCCACCAGCGCGTCCATTTCGGTTTTACCCTTCACAGCGTCTTTTGCACCGGCAATGTCTTCGTCGGTGTAAGGGACGCCGAGCGTGCGCAACACTTCCATTTTCTTGGCTGTGTCTTTGCCGTCGAGCTTGTTTTCCACGAGGAACGGGTAAGCCGGCATTTTCGACTCAGGCACGACGTTGCGCGGGTTGTACAAGTGCGCACGCTGCCAGTCATCGGAGTAACGACCGCCGACACGGGCCAGGTCCGGGCCGGTACGCTTGGAACCCCACAGGAACGGGTGATCCCAGACGCTTTCACCGGCGACTGAGTAGTGCCCGTAGCGTTCGGTTTCGGCACGGAACGGACGGATCATCTGCGAGTGGCAGCCGACACAGCCGTTGGCGATGTAAACGTCGCGGCCTTCCAGTTCAAGGGCGGTGCGCGGCTTCATGCCTTCGACCGGCTTGTTGGTGACGTCCTGGAAGAACAGCGGAACGATTTGGGTCAGGCCACCGACGCTGACGGCGATGACCATGAAGAAGGCCAGCAGGCCAATATTCTTCTCGACAGCTTCATGCTTCATCAGTGAGCTCCAACTACGGCGATCTTGGCGGCGGCTTCAGCTTCAGCCGGGTCCGAGGCGCGAACGGTGCGCCACACGTTGTAGGCCATCAGGAACATGCCGCTGGCGAAGAACGCACCGCCCAGGGCACGAACGATGTAGCCAGGGTGGCTGGCCTGCAGCGCTTCAACGAACGAGTAGGTGAGGGTGCCGTCGTCGTTGATTGCACGCCACATCAGGCCTTGAGTGATGCCGTTGACCCACATCGAAGCGATGTACAGCACGGTACCGATGGTCGCGAGCCAGAAGTGCGCGTTGATCAGACCGACGCTGTGCATCTGCGCGCGGCCGAACAGTTTCGGGATCATGTGGTAGATCGCGCCGATCGAGATCATCGCCACCCAGCCCAGAGCGCCGGCGTGTACGTGGCCGATGGTCCAGTCGGTGTAGTGCGAGAGCGAGTTGACGGTCTTGATCGCCATCATCGGACCTTCGAAGGTCGACATGCCGTAGAACGCCAGCGAAACCACGAGGAAACGCAGGATCGGGTCGGTGCGCAGCTTATGCCAGGCGCCCGAGAGGGTCATCATGCCGTTGATCATGCCGCCCCAGCTTGGTGCCAGCAGGATGATCGACATCGCCATGCCCAGCGATTGCGCCCAGTCCGGCAGCGCGGTGTAGTGCAGGTGGTGCGGACCGGCCCAGATGTACAGGGTGATCAGCGCCCAGAAGTGCACGATCGACAGGCGATAGGAGTAGATCGGACGCTCGGCCTGTTTCGGCACGAAGTAGTACATCATCCCCAGGAAGCCGGTGGTCAGGAAGAAACCCACGGCGTTGTGGCCGTACCACCACTGGATCATCGCGTCGGTCGCACCGGCGTAGGCCGAGTAGGACTTGAAGAAGCTGACCGGCAGCGAGGCGTGGTTGACGATGTGCAGCATCGCCGTCACGACGATGAACGCGCCGTAGAACCAGTTACCCACGTAGATGTGCTTGGTCTTGCGCTTGGTGATGGTGCCGAAGAACACCAGACCGTAGGTGACCCAGACAATGGCCAGCAAAATGGCGAGGGGCCATTCCAGTTCCGCGTATTCCTTGGTGGTGGTGTAACCCAGCGGCAAGGTAATGATCGCGCCGACGATGACCGCTTGCCATCCCCAGAAGGTGAAGGCTGCGAGGCTGTCGGAAATCAGTCGCGTCTGGCAGGTTCGCTGCACGACATAGTAGGAAGTGGCAAACAGTGCACAACCACCGAAGGCGAAAATCACCAGGTTTGTGTGCAACGGGCGCAGGCGTCCAAAGCTCGTCCACGGCAGACCGAAGTTCAACTCCGGCCAGACCAGTTGCGAGGCAATGAAGACACCGAGCCCCATGCCAAGGATCCCCCAGACCACCGTCATGATGGCGAACTGGCGGACTACCTTATAGTTATAAGCAGTCGGACTGATTGCTGTGCTCATTCTAAGGTTCCACGGTTTGGGTGTTTTATTAGGATTAAAATCGGCCGCAAGTATGTAGAAAGCAGGGGGTCAATGCAACGCGCCATGACCTGGGTCAATGCTTTCCAACGCTGATTCTGCGGCCTTTCCATGCGCCGCGTAAGGACAAAATTGCCCTCGGGCAAAATGTCGCAGCGGACGAAAAAAGCGAGGGGTCCCGGTCGGATGTAACGGGGTGTGTTCGAACGCTCGGTTCGGGTGACGGACGGTAATCGGCACGACAGCCGGTATCTACCGGCCTTTGCGGCCATGTCAGTCAGCCGATTCGTTCAACGCCTCGCTCAGGGTCGACCTGGAACCGGCACGGGCCAGTCCGCATCGAGCAAGCGTAGACCCGAATCCGGGTAACCGAAAGGAGAGGGTGTGAAGGGGTGCGACAATGCGTCGCAAAGGGACTGGAAACTGCCGCACTGGAAACGTGCGGCAGTGTTGTACTCAATGATTACTGTTTGTTGTCTTCAGTAATCAGTTTTTCTGTATTCAATCCATGGCTCAGGCTGTACACATAAGCGGCCAGCAATTGCACTTTATCGTTGCCCAGCAGCTCGTTCTGAGCCGGCATGTGGCCCTGACGACCATGGCGAATGGTCTGTTCAAGCTGGGTCAGGCTGGTGCCATAGATGAATCCGGCCGGGTGCGTCAGGTTCGGCGCACCCATGGCTTCAGTGCCCTGGCCGGTTGCCCCATGACAGGCTACGCACATGGTGCTGAACGTTTGCTGTCCTGCTTGCAGGTCGGCTTTGTTGTCCGCCGGCAGTGGCAGCCCGGCCAGCTCGTGACGCACGTACGCCGCGACGTTTTTCACACCCGCCTCACCGAGCGACTCGCCCCAGGCCGGCATCGCCGCGATCCGGCCACCCATGATGGTGGTCTTGATCGTCTCGGCACTGCCGCCCCAACGCCAGTCCTGGTCGGCGAGGTTAGGGAAGCCGAAGGCGCCCTTGGCATCCGAGCCGTGGCACACCGAGCAGTTGGACGCGAACAGACGGCCGCCCATTTTCAGCGCCTGCGGATCCTTCGCCACTTCTTCCACCGGCATCGCGGCGAACTTGGCGAAGATCGGCCCGAACTTGGCGTCAGCCTTGCTCATTTCCTTTTCCCACTCGTGGACGCCGGTCCAGCCGTCCTCGTAGCCGGGCAGGATGCCTTTCCAGTTGCCCAGGCCCGGGTAAAGGATCAGATAGCCCACGGAAAACACCAGCGTGCCGGCGAACAGCATGAACCACCACTGCGGCAGCGGGTTGTCGTACTCCTCGATGCCGTCGAAGCTGTGGCCCATGGTCTGGTCGACGCTGCCCTTGGTTTCGCCCCGACGGGTGCCGACCAGCAGCCAGGTCAGGCCGATCAGGCTGCCGATGGTCAGTACGCAGATCCACGTACTCCAGAAGGTGGTCATGGCCGGGTACTCCTTGTCTCATTAGCTTGGGTAGTGTCGGGTTGCGGCTCGTCGGCAAACGGCAGCAGGCGCGCTTCGGCGAATTCCGGCGTGCGCTTGCGGTTGAACACCCAGAGGGTCAGGCCGACGAAAGCCACGAACACCACGACCGTGCCGAGGCCTCGTATGAGGCCCGCGCTCATTTCAAAGACCATGGCTCACCTCTTGCTCTTGATCGCAGTGCCAAGCACTTGCAGGTAGGAGACGAGGGCGTCCATTTCGGTCTTGCCCTTGAGGCTGGCCACCGCGCCGCTGATGTCGTCGTCGGTGTACGGCACACCGAGGGTGCGCATGACCTTGAGCTTGGTTTCGGTGTGGCTGCTGTCGACCGGTTGGGTGACCAGCCATGGATAGGCCGGCATTTTCGATTCCGGTACGACGTTGCGCGGGTTGTACAAGTGCGCACGGTGCCAGTCATCCGAGTAGCGCGCGCCGACCCGGGCCAGATCCGGGCCGGTACGCTTCGAGCCCCACAGGAACGGGTGATCCCACACGCTCTCACCGGCCACCGAGTAGTGCCCGTAGCGTTCGGTTTCGGCGCGGAACGGACGGATCATCTGCGAGTGGCAGCCGACGCAGCCTTCGCGGATGTAGATGTCACGGCCTTCCAGTTGCAGCGCGGTGTAGGGCTTCATGCCTTCCACCGGTTTGTTGGTCACGTCCTGGAAGAACAGCGGGACGATCTGGGTCAGGCCGCCGATGCTCACGGCGAACACCATCAGCAGCATCAACAGGCCGACGTTCTTTTCAATCGTTTCGTGTTTCATGGCGGACTCCTCAGGCCATCTGCGCGGCAGCAACGACGTCAGCAGGCTGCGAGGCCCGCACGGTGCGCCAGGTGTTGTAAGCCATCAGGAACATGCCGCTGAGGAAGATCGCCCCGCCAATCAGCCGCACGACAAAGCCCGGGTGGCTGGCCACCAGGGTTTCGACGAAGGAGTAGGTCAGCGTGCCGTCCTCATTCACCGCACGCCACATCAGGCCCTGGGCGATGCCGTTGACCCACATCGAAGCGATGTAGAGCACGGTGCCGATGGTCGCGAGCCAGAAGTGCGCGTTGATCAGGCCGATGCTGTGCATCTGCTCTTTGCCGAAGATTTTCGGGATCATGTGGTACAGCGCGCCGATGGAAATCATCGCCACCCAGCCGAGCGCGCCGGCGTGTACGTGGCCGATGGTCCAGTCGGTGTAGTGGGAGAGGGCGTTCACTGTCTTGATCGCCATCATCGGACCTTCGAAGGTCGACATGCCGTAGAACGCCAGCGAGACCACGAGGAAGCGCAGGATCGGGTCGCTGCGCAACTTATGCCAGGCGCCCGAGAGCGTCATCATGCCGTTGATCATGCCGCCCCAGCTCGGTGCCAGCAGTACCAGCGACATCACCATGCCCAGCGACTGCGCCCAGTCCGGCAGCGCGGTGTAGTGCAAGTGGTGCGGGCCGGCCCAGATGTACAGGGTGATCAGCGCCCAGAAGTGCACGATCGACAGGCGATACGAATACACCGGGCGTTCAGCCTGTTTCGGCACGAAGTAGTACATCATCCCGAGGAAACCGGCGGTGAGGAAAAAGCCTACGGCGTTGTGGCCGTACCACCATTGCACCATCGCGTCGGTCGCACCGGCGTACACCGAGTAGGACTTGGTGAAGCTCACCGGCAACTCAAGGTTGTTGACGATGTGCAGGATCGCCACGGTGATGATGAACGCGCCGAAGAACCAGTTGCCCACATAAATGTGCTTGGTCTTGCGCTGCATGATCGTGCCGAAGAACACGATGGCGTAGGCGACCCAGACGATGGTGATCAGGATGTCGATCGGCCATTCCAGCTCGGCGTATTCCTTGGAGCTGGTGTAACCCAGCGGCAGGCTGATGGCCGCCAGCAGGATCACCAGTTGCCAGCCCCAGAAGCAGAAGGCGGCGATTTTCGGCGCGAACAGTTGGGTCTGGCAGGTGCGCTGCACCGAGTAGAACGAACTGGCGAACAAGGCACAGCCGCCGAACGCGAAGATCACCGCGTTGGTGTGCAGCGGGCGCAGGCGTCCGAAGCTGGTCCACGGCAGGTTGAAGTTGAGTTCGGGCCAGACCAATTGAGCCGCGAGAAAAACCCCGAGCCCCATGCCGACGATGCCCCACACCACCGTCATAATGGCGAATTGGCGGACCACCTTGTAGTTGTAGGCGGTACTGATAGAAGTGTTCATGGTTCCCCATCCACGGTTCAGCCGAAGTGAGCGCGCGCAGAAAACGCCGCGAATCCTTCGCCTGGAGTTATAGGCAGACTAAAAGCGAGGCAAGCATGGACAAACAGCACAAGGCCAGTATTGACGGGGATCAATGGGCGCAGTGCCTGCGGGATCACGGGTGGCTTTGGGATGCGGCTGTTGGGGAGGCTTCGGCGACGCTCATTCTCGCGCATGGTGCGGGGGCGCCGATGGACAGTGATTGGATGACGGATGTGGCTGGGCGCCTTGCTGGGCTTGGTATCAACGTGTTGCGGTTTGAGTTTCCTTATATGGCGCAGCGGCGGGTTGATGGGGTCAAGCGACCGCCGAATCCTGCGGGGAAATTGCAGGAGTGCTGGCGTGAGGTTTATGGCTTGGTGCGACTTCATGTCGCTGGAGTTTTGGCGGTTGGCGGGAAGTCGATGGGGGGGCGGATGGCTAGTCTCTTGGCCGATGAGTTGGGGGCTGATGCGTTGGTTTGTCTGGGGTATCCGTTTTATGCGGTGGGGAAACCGGAGAAACCACGGGTCGAACATCTGGCTGGGTTGAAGACTCGGACGTTGATTGTTCAGGGTGAGCGGGATGCGCTTGGCAATCGGGACGCTGTCGGGGCTTACGATCTATCGCCGAGTATTGAGGTGTTTTGGCTGGCCTCTGGGGATCATGATTTGAAGCCGCTCAAGGTTTCCGGGTTTACGCATGAGCAGCATTTGGCTAGCGCCGCGCAGAAGGTAGCCGAGTTTCTTTAGTGTTGATTGAGCCGAGCCGAAATTTTGAAACTCATGAAGATCGGCTCCCTTTCCCCCTCGCCCCCTTGGGGGAGAGGGCTGGGGTGAGGGGGTAGATCTTGAACGTTGCACATTTTTCGATCTGTATGCATATCCGTTGCTGCGGTAACGGCCACCTAGGGTTTCGCCCTTACGGCGACTCACTTTTTTGACAAACGCCTCAAAAAAGTAAGCAAAAAAAGGCTTGCTCCTACGTTCGGCCCGCTCGCTAAGGCTCGGGGTTCCTTCGCTCCGGGATTCATCCGGGGGGGCATCGCCTACGGTTTGCTTCGCTGCACCTCCTCTCGATGTGTTTGGCTGCGCCAAACGGTCGCTGCGCTCCCACCTCCGGATAAATCCCTCCACTCAGCCTTCCGACGTCGCCTGTGGATCAAGATCAAAAGCTGCAGCCGAGCTAACGCTCATCCTGTTGAGTGGTAGAAGCAGTAAAGCGCAGGTCGTGAGGGCGAATAAAGTTATGGGGTGTATAAGAGAGGGATATTCCATTGTATGTAATGGGTTTTCTTGAAAGTTCTTCGCCGTGAAAAATTTGAAATTTACTTTGTTTACCTATATGGCGACGGTGATAGGCTTGAACTTTTTCTTCTGATTTCGATAGCTTAATGATCTAAAAGACTGTTACTTCTGACAGTGGTCTCGAAGTTCAGCATGGAAGAATAATAAGCTTCACAGGCAGTTCTGCTCGTATAAGGCCAGCAGATACAGGAAAACGGACGAGTGTATTAGCGACGGCGGATTAAGACACAAGCTTACTGACGGCAGAAGTGACGCGGGCCAGTGTTCTATTGGCTCTGCGTGCTCAGTCGGATTACTGGGACTTGTACCCCTCGTTACTGACGCACGTTCATTAGACAAATCAGGAGAGGTCCAAATGTCCTATATAGAGCTAAGCGTTCTCAGGGACGAAGTGTCCGGTGAAAAAATCTTCCACGGATTGAACGCGCAGGGATTAGCGTGTATTGGAATGAGCATTTCTAGGGAGGGAGAGTACGAGGTAATTAGATGCGAACTTGACGACGGGGGCGGTGCTTCGTACAGAAATGAGCAGACGGACGCAGACTTGCTAATCAAGATTGCGGAAGGGCTCGTAAGAGAGGAAGTGTATATAGCCGGGCCGTTGTCGAGAAGTACATCAACCTCGAGGCGCAAGGACGAAATAGCCGAGCTGATTGCCCAGATTGAGATAGTCCTAAGCAGACCTACGGAAGATGTGTGGCAAATTAGCGCGCCAGTCGTAACAAACGAACCGCCGCCGCCGAGTAAGCACCCTTACGGTTCATTGGCGTGGGCGAATGAGGTACTCCCCGGTCGGCTGTAATAGGTACAGTTCACCCGTTCCCGGATGATTCCTTCCTCTCAGCCTTCCGACGCCGCTCGAAGATCAAAAGCGCTACTCGAGCTAACGCTCATCGTTTTGAGTGGTTTGGCGGACGGTTTGGTTTCAGTGTCGAGCCCTCACCCCAGCCCTCCCGAAACGTCGGACCGCCCGAAGGAGAGGGCTGAATGGGGAGCTTTCAAGCGCAAGTTCAACTCGGTACCCCACGTCGGCGTACCTCGCCCAAACACCTCCGTCAGTTCCCTCTCCCTCGGGGAGAGCGCTAGGGTGAGGGGGAAGGTTTCACTGCCACACCACAAAAACTGAAAGCTCCCCCAATCCCAGCATTTCCAGCACATAAACACGATCGCGTGACCACGTATAAAGTACACGAACCGTTACGCCATAAGGGCTACAACACCTTGCGTCGTTGCCTACGCGTACGCCAGAATCCGCCGGCTTACGCGGCTATGGGATGGGATATATCGTTTCTCTGTCACTGAAAAACAGTGATCGGGTTTGGTAGCCCGCTTCGTTTACGGTCGTATGGCATCACCCTATGCAGCCTCTTTTTTGCGGCTCAGTTTTATATGGTGGACATGCGTGGGGCTCATTCGTGAGCGCCGGGTTCCGTACTCGACCGGTCTACCAACCCGCGCATGGCCGCCACCCATCGTTTGGTAGCGTGGGTGATGGCTCCTATTTTTCGATACGGAGCTTCATATATGTTCAAAGCCACACCAAACCCGCCAGAAACCGATCCAACCTCCAACGACCCCGCGCTCGAATCCCAAAAGACAAAAGAAGCCGCCGACCGCGCACTCGACTTTTACCTCGGCCCTGAAATCCCGAAGTACTTCCCACCCAAGGCCCGCCCCATCTACATGGTCGATCCCACGCTTGATGACGAAACGCTCCTCGTCGAAGCCTGCGAATCGCTGTCATCAGCCAACGCCATGGCCGGCAATATCGCCAACTCGGTAAAAGGTCCTGAGCGCAAACCGCTGCTGGCGCTGCAACAGCTGATCATGTTGAACGAGCTGCTGGTAAATCGGCTGCTGGACAGGCTTCGTTTGCCTCAGTAGTGAATGAACGAGTGACACTTACCTGTGATAGCGAGCTGAACTCTAATCTTGAACAACATAGAGATCAGCTCCCTTTCCCCCTCGCCCCCTTGGGGGAGAGGGCTGGGGTGAGGGGGGGGGGCACTGACACAATAAAAAACCCGGAAGCTCTCGCTATCCGGGTTTTTTGTATTGCAGAACAATCAGCGGTTAAACCGCTCCACCAACGAGTATTGCGTGTTGGCAGTCTTGGTCAGCTCTTCACTCAGCAACGCCGAGTTATGCGCCTGTTCCGAGGTCTGGTCTGCCAGTTCCGAGATGTTGCTGATGTTGCGGCTGATTTCTTCAGCCACGGCACTTTGCTCTTCGGTCGCGGCGGCGATCTGGGTGGTCATGTCGGTGATGTTGGCCACCGCTTCGCTGATGCCGACCAGTGCCTGGTCTGCTTCCAGAACCCGTGCCACACCTTCTTCCGCCTGGCGATGGCCGGCTTCCATGGTTTGTACGGCGCTGGACGCAGTCTGTTGCAGCTTGGCGATCAGGGCGTGGATCTGGCCGGTGGATTCGCTGGTGCGTTGCGCCAGTTGGCGAACTTCGTCAGCGACTACGGCAAAACCACGGCCCATCTCGCCGGCACGCGCTGCTTCAATCGCAGCGTTGAGCGCGAGCAGGTTGGTCTGGTCGGCGATGCCTTTGATCACGTCGACCACGCCGCCGATTTCGTCGCTGTCCTTGGCCAGTTGGGTGACGGTCAGGCCGGTTTCACCCACGACTACGGACAGACGCTGGATGGCTTCGCGGGTTTCGCCGGCGATGTCGCGGCCGCGGCCGGTCAGGCGATTGGCTTCCTGGGTGGCGTCGGCAGTGCGCTGGACGTGGCTCGCCACTTCTTGCGTGGTGGCGGCCATCTGGTTGACGGCGGTGGCGACCTGTTCGGTTTCCACGCGCTGGCGTTCCAGGCCGATGGAGCTGTTGTGCGCCAGACTGTCGGACTGTTTGGCCTGATCGGTCAGGTGCTCGGCGGTGTCCTGCAGACGGGTCAGGCAGGTTTTCAGGCGCGCTTCCTGGCTGAGGATCGACATCTCCAGACGCGCCTGGGCGCCACGGCTGTCGGTGTACATCTGCGCGATCAACGGGTCGGAGGTGGTCTGCTCGGCCAGGCGCAGCAGACGCTTGAGCCCGCGTTGTTGCCATTGCAGGCCCAGCAGGCCCAGCGGCACCGACAGACCGGCGGCGAGGGCGAAGCCCCACTGCGAGTTCAGGGTGGCGCCGATCATGAAGCTCAACTGGCTGACCAGAATGAACGGCAGCCAGTCCTGCACGATCGGCAGCCATTTGTCGCTCGAAGGAATCGCCGACTTGCCCTGGTTGATGCGTTGGTAGAGCGCTTCGGCACGGCGGATCTGTTCGGCGGACGGTTTGACCCGCACCGACTCGTAACCGACCACCTGACTGCCATCGAACACCGGCGTTACATAGGCGTTCACCCAGTAATGATCACCGGTCTTGCAGCGATTCTTGACAATGCCCATCCATGGCAAGCCTTGTTTCAGTGTGCCCCACATGTGCGAAAACACCGCGGCCGGGACGTCGGGGTGACGAACCAGGTTGTGCGGCGCACGGATCAGTTCCTCACGCGAAAACCCGCTGATTTCGACGAAAGCGTCGTTGCAGTAGGTGATCACGCCTTTGGCGTCGGTTGTGGAAATCAACCGTTGCTGAGCCGGGAAAGTCCGTTCGCGTTGTGTAATGGGCTGGTTATTACGCATGGTTTTTCAATCCGCAAGGCTTTGAAAGGTTGTCGGCGGGGTCGGCGATTTGTTGAAGTTTTTTTTCATTTATAAGTACGGCGTCGCAAAACGGGGCTTGCTTCAACCCGCGAGCATCGGATAGGTGAACAGGCCGAAGTGCAGCAGGTTCAGACCAAAGTGCGTCATGATCGCCGCGCCGAGCCCGCCAAAACGGTAGGCCAGACCATAGCCGACACCCGCCAGGCCCGCCAGCAACACCCATTGCCAGCCGGCGCCCACATGCACCAGGCCGAACAGCAGGGACGCGAGCAGCAGCGCAAGGTTTTCACCGTAGGGCAGGTGTTTGAAATACCGGCTGAGTCCGCCCTGTATATAGCCGCGAAACAGCGCTTCTTCGACCAGTGTCACCAGCAGCAGGTTGTTCAGCACCCACAGCCACGCCTGATCCGGCCATTTCGGCGCCCAGGTGATCATGCCCAGCAACACCGCGCCGCCGAGCGCCAGAATCACGCTCAACGTCAGTGCCAGCGCGGTGGCATACACCGTCAGGCGCAACGAGCGCCGCGCGACGATCCATGGGCAGGCCAGTAGCAACCAGAAACCAATCAGCGGTTTGTCGAGATTCACGAACATCGAGAACGGCACGGCGTTGTCGGTGAAGCGCTGCGCCGGAATGGCCCGGCCATTGTAGAAGCCCGGCAGCCAGTGCATGGCCAGCGCCAAGGCCAGCACGACAAACAGGCCATGGCCGAGAAAACGCCCGACAGGCACGGTTTGCTGGCGCACGGCGTAACCGGCGAACAGCAACAGTGCTATGGAGATCAGCGCCAGCCAGCCGAGCTGGCCGAAGCTCAGCGCCAATCCGTAACCAAGGCTGAGAAGCCCGAGATAGAGCCATGGCAGAGCTGTCATGGAAAGTCCTTGTGCACGATTTGTGGACAGGCTTTCTACACGGGTGGGGGCGAGGG
The DNA here is from genome assembly GCF_059421845.1 of Pseudomonas sp. GW821-FHT02C04. Classification (NCBI taxonomy): domain Bacteria; kingdom Pseudomonadati; phylum Pseudomonadota; class Gammaproteobacteria; order Pseudomonadales; family Pseudomonadaceae; genus Pseudomonas; species Pseudomonas sp. GW821-FHT02C04. The sequence continues at coordinate 104,808 of NZ_JBWKVT010000008.1, forward strand.
GACAAGTGAAGGTGTAGGGGAAAAACGGGACGCAAGCCCTGTAGGTTGGTCCCCACAGGGCCTGTGCTGCGCACGAATCAGCGCAGGTTGAGCTTCGCCGCCGCGCGTTCGGTGATTTCCCTGCGCAGCTTCAACGACGGCGCCGCACGCTTGCGCGCCTCATCGACAATCCCGCTCGGCGCCGTCTCCGGGCTACCCGAATCAAACGGCGGCGCCGGCGCATATTCCAGCTGCAACTGCACCAGTTGCGCAGTGTCGACGCCGACCAGTTCCTGCGCCAGGGTCAGGGCAAAATCGATCCCGGCCGTGATGCCGCCCCCGGTAAACAGATTGCCGTCACGCACCACCCGATCCTTTACCGCAATTGCGCCCAGTGTCGGCAGCAGATCGTGATAAGCCCAGTGCGTGGTCGCCCGTTTGCCCTGCAACAGACCCGCCGCCCCAAGTACCAGCGAACCGGTGCACACCGACGTCACATAACGCGCCTGCGCCGCTTGCGATTTGATGAAGGCCAGCGTCTGCTCATCCTCCATCAACGGCCCAACGCCCGCGCCGCCGGGAACGCAGATCACGTCCAGATCCGGGCAGTCCTCGAACGTGGTGGTCGGTTTCAGCACCAGCCCGGTGCTGGCGGTGACCGGCACCAGATCCTTCCAGATCAGGTGCACCTGCACGTCCGGCAACGAGGCCAGTACGTCATACGGGCCGGTCAGGTCGAGTTGCTGCACCTGGGGAAACAACAGAAAACCGATCTGCAACGCCATGATTCTTCTCCGTGAAAAGGGGTGGACGGCTTCACTGTAGGCGCGTAGGTTTTGGCGCATACGCCAATCAGCCCACGAATTACGCCAAATGCCGAAAACCATCCACGTACTTGCGTTCGCCAATGTGCAATTGCTCGACGTCACCGGGCCGTTGCAGGTCTTCGCCTCGGCCAACGACATTGCCCGCCAGCAGGGTCTGCCTGCGCCGTACGCACCAACGGTTATCGCCAGCGGCGGTGGGGCGGTGAACTCTTCTGCCGGGTTGGCGATGCTGGCCGAATCGCTGCCGGAGCAACCCAGCGATACGCTGATCATCGCCGGCGGCTGGGGCGTCTACGCCGCTGCCGAAAACGCCGGGCTGGTGAGTTGGGTGCGTGAACATGCGAGCGGCTGCCGGCGCGTGGCTTCGGTCTGCACGGGCGCCTTTCTGCTGGCCGCCAGCGGCTGGCTCGACGGTCGCCGGGTTGTCACCCACTGGACCCGCTGCGAGCAACTGGCGCAGCAACACCCGCGCTTGCAGGTTGAGCCCAATCCCATTTTCATCAACGACGGCCCGGTCTGGACCTCGGCGGGCGTCACCGCCGGCATCGACCTGGCGCTGGCCATGGTCGAAGACGACCTGGGGCGCGACATGGCCCTGGACGTCGCCCGGCAACTGGTGGTGTTCCTCAAGCGCCCGGGCGGGCAGTCGCAATTCAGCGTGACGCTGTCACTGCAAAAACAGGGCAACCGCTTCGATGATTTACACGCGTGGATTGCCGAACACCTGACCTGCGACCTGGGCATCCCCACTCTCGCCGAACAGGCCGGCATGAGCGAACGCAGTTTCGTGCGCCACTACCGCGCCGACACCGGCCAGACCCCGGCCCGCGCCATCGAACTGATCCGCGTCGAAACCGCCCGCCGGTTGTTGAGCGATACCGGGTTGCCGATCAAACGGGTTGCTGCCAACTGCGGCTTCGGTAGCGAGGAAACCTTAAGGCGCAGTTTCCTGCGGGCCATGGGGGTGACGCCGCAGGCTTATCGGGAGCGGTTTTCGGTTAGTGCTGCAACAGATCCAGCCATGCTTTAAGCGTTTGCTGCATGGTCATTAAATGGGTTTGAGAAGGGCATGATGTTTCAGAATGGTTCCATACAACTTGATCGGATCGTTAAGGATTCCGTAGACGTATAGAACGAGGCTGATCGTCATGCACACTGCCAGTAAACAAGGGGCAAATCGGTTAATAAGAGAGGCAGGGTCGATGGTGGGCTTCATGACGTGCCGAAGGAAGAACCCCAATATTATGATGAGAATCGGAAGCACGATCAGGGGGATGGTGTATTCCGAGAACGCGACCTTTTGTAGGGCGGAGCTGAACGTACCGAATAAAGTGAACCCCAGTACTATCGTAAAAAAAGCGGTCCCACCGGTAAGAAACGTCAAGTTTTTCGAAACCCGATTGATGGTGTCCACGGAGCCTTTATCAAACACGTAGATGGCGAGCATGCAAGACCACACGATAAAGAACGGCAAAGTACTGGCAAGCAACTTGTCGCGCACCATGCCATTGATATCGATAAGGTCTGCTACAAGCTTGTTGGTATTGACGAGCTCGGCAATCCATTGATAAGCGTCGGATACGATAAAGGGCCCAATCAAAATGTAGCCGACGACACCTCCTGCGACAGAGCACACCCATAAAACCAAAAGCCGATACTTTTTGTAGAAATCCATTACGGCACAGACATTTGCCAATACGTTGTTCAATTTGATTCTCGATTTTCAGAGGGTACGGGTAGGTGAGTTTGCTACTGAGGAAAACCGTCTGGTTTATCAGGTTTTAAGCCTCGGCTTCCGCCACCTGATTGAAATACTTGCTGCGATCCGGCGTAAACGTCACCACCATTTTCGTCCGCGAGCAGGTCATGACTCGTTCGGAACCCAGATCAATATCCAGATCCTCCCCACGCAAACCCTGCCACTGAGCCAGGTATTTCAGCGATCCGTATTTTTCATTCTTCTTCAGGCTGCGACTGACCCCGCCTTTCCAGCCCAGTACCGGCAGTTCATCGGCACTGCAGCGTTGAGCGAGGTCGGGGAAGCGGGTGGCGCGCTGGCGGCCGATTTCCCAGCATTTGATCAGGCCCTTGTCGGCGGCTTCCCACAGTTCGTCGCGGGTCAGGCCCGTGCGCAGAGGGGAATCGATGGGGCGGTGGATGCGTTGGCTCATTCTGGTTCCTTGAATCGGGTTTTTATTGGACAGCTCCGCTGTGCCCGTTGCGGTGGATGGTAGGGGGGGATGTAACAGCTGGCAACAAGGTATTTCGGGGTGTAAGTGCGAGTTACGGGGGAGAGATGTTTGGGATTTGTTTAGTGGATGTAGGCGTCAGGTTTTGCGAGTTGTGGCGAGGGAGCTTGCTCCCGCTCGGCTGCGTAGCAGTCGCAAAGCCGGGCTATGAAGTCTCTCAGGAGAAATGTAGGGGCAGGGCCTGGGGCCGTTGCACGACCCTGCGGGAGCAAGCTCCCTCGCCACGGGCGCTGTGATTCTGTTTATTTACGTGTAGGGATTAGCCCCGATCAGAGCGAGAGCGGGGCATATTTCCTACAAACTCTGATGGCTTTACGGCTGCCATTCACTCTTCTCCCCACTCAACTTGCGATCCAGAAAACTCGCCGCGCTGATCAGTGCCAGATGGGTCAACGCCTGGGGCGTGTTGCCCAGATGCCGGCCACGGTTGTCGAATTCCTCCGCGTACAACCCCAACGGATTGGCATAACGCAGCAGTTGCTCGAATTCCAGATGGGCCTTTTCCACTTGCCCGGCCCGGGCGAGGCATTCGACGTACCAGAACGAGCATGCAGCGAAAGCGCCTTCAGTGCCGGATAACCCATCGATCCCCGCATCGTCATTGCGATAGCGATAAACCATGCCGTCACGTACCAGATGCTTCTCGATAGCTTCCAGCGTTTCCAGCCATTTCGGATCCTTGGCACTGACGAAACGCACCAGCGGCATCAGCAGCATCGAACCGTCCAGCGCGGTGCCGCCCTGGTATTGCACGAAATGCCCGCGCTCTTCGTTCCAGAAGTTGTCCCAGATGTCGGCATGAATCGCCTGACGGGTCTGGTCCCAACGAGCGAAGGGCGCCGGCAGCGAGCGTTTCGAAGCCAGGCGGATCGCCCGGTCCAGCGCCACCCAGCACATCAGTCGTGAATGCAGAAAGTGATGTTGCTCACCGCGCATTTCCCAGATGCCTACGTCCTTGGTCTGCCAGGTCTCACAGACCTGATCGACCACTTCCATCACATGTTTCCAGCCTTCGTGGGAAATCGCGTCGCCGTATTTGTTGACCAGATAAACGGCGTCCATCAGTTCGCCGAAGATATCCAGTTGAATCTGGTCGTACGCGCCATTGCCGATGCGCACCGGTTTTGCGCCGCCATGACCGGACAAATGCGTGAGTTCGGTTTCCGGCAGTTCCTGACGGCCGTCGATGGCGTAGAGGATGTTGAGTTTCATCGACTGGCCGCTGCAATCGCTGACCCGCCCGCGCAGCCAGCGCATGTAGCCGTTGGCTTCGTCGACAAAGCCCAGGCGCATGAAGGCGTAGACGGTGAAGGAGGCGTCGCGGATCCAGGTGTAGCGATAGTCCCAGTTGCGTTCGCCGCCGGGTGTTTCCGGCAGGCCGAACGTGGCAGCGGCGAGGATTGCGCCGTGCTGGCGTGAGGTGAGTAGCTTCAGGGCCAGGGCCGAGCGGTTGACCATTTCCCGCCAGCGACCGCGATAGTTGGACTGGCCGATCCAGTCGCGCCAGAACTTCAGCGTGCGCTCGATGCACAGCTTGGCGGCCCCTTCGACGAAGCGCGGATCGTCGCTGGCGCCGAGCATGAACGCGGCGGTCTGATCCTGCTTGAGGGTGAATTGCCCGACCGCTGCATCGTTATCGACGCTCAAGGTTTGATCCGAGGCCAGCCGCAGTGTCGGCTGCCCGCTGGCGCTGAACAGCACATCCTTCTTGTCGACGGCGGCGCGAGTTTCAGCACGAGCGTAATCATGCCGAACGGCGCAGCGCAGATGAAACGTTGCCTGCCCGCTGACCACTCGCACCCGGCGGATCAACAACGGCAACGCCTCATCGTTGTCGCCAATGGGCAGCAGGTCGGTGATTTCCACCACAGCATGGTCGCTGAGCCAGCGGGTTTGCAGGACGTTGGTGTCCGGCAGGTAAATCTGCTCGCGCCGGGCATCGGGCAGGTCCGGGGCCAACTGGAAAATTCCGGCGTCGGGGGTGTCCAGCAGCGAACAGAAGATCGACGGACTGTCGAACTCCGGCCAGCAGAAAAAATCCACGCTGCCCTTGTCATTGACCAGCGCCGCGCTGCGCATGTCGCCAATGATGCCGTGGGCGTCGATGGGGCTTTGTCGTTCGGAAGGATGCTCAGCCATTGCCACGGAACTCCGGATAGAGGCTCATGCCGCCGTCGATGAACAGGGTGGTGCCGACGATGTAGTCGGAGGCATCGGAGGCGAGGAACACCACGGCGTTGGCCACATCCTCGACATCGCCGATGCGCCCGTAAGGGATGAGCTTGAGCAGGGCTTTCCCGGCCTCGCCTTCGGTGGCGTCCTTATTGATGGCCGTGCGGATCGCCCCCGGTGCGATGCCGTTGATGCGGATGCGCTGATGGCTGACTTCCTGGGCCAGGGTCTGCATCAACTGATCAACGCCGCCCTTGGACGCCGCGTAGTTCACGTGCCCGGCCCAGGGAATGCGCTGGTGCACCGAGCTCATATGGATGATCTTGCCGGCGGCTCGCGACACGCCTTCGCGCACGCCCTGGCGATTGAAGATTCGCAACGCGGCGCGGGCGCAGAGGAACTGGCCGGTGAGGTTGACGCCGATCACCGCGTTCCAGTCGGCCAACGACATATCCACAGCCGCCGCGTCTTTTTGCAGGCCGGAATTGGCCACCAGAATGTCCAGCGTTCCGAAGGCGTCCAGGGTCTGTTGGAACAGCCGCTCCACGTCTTCTTCCTTCGAGACATCCGCACCGATGGCGATGGCCTGGCCGCCATCGGCGACGATCTGCCGGGCCAGTGCTTCGGCCGGCTCGGCCTGACGGTTGTAATTGATGACCACAGCCGCGCCGGCAGCGGCCAGGGCTTTGGCGGCGCCGTGGCCGATGCCGGAACTGGCGCCGGTGACCAGTGCCACCTGACGGGCGAGGGAAATCTGCATGCAGGGTCGCGCCTTGGGTTGAGGGCTTATTTAGCTGACTGATGGGCGGCGGCGAGAGTTCATCGGGGTTCATGAAAAGATCGACAGGTTTCTCTTGTTGGGCTCCGACATCCGTATGGGACGCGGAGCGTCCCGGGCTGCATTCCCACGCAGAGCGTGGGAACGATCAACGCCTCGGCGTGGGAGCGATCATCACGCGGCAGCGATTGGCCTTGCACGCCACAGGGACTTCACATTCCACCAACAATTCCTCGCTTTCCCGCCCGTCAGGCTTTGTGGCAAGTTGGCCGCCCCTGATGAGGCTGTATCCGATGGCAAACCCTTACCGCGAACTGTTCAACGCCCCCGGCGCCCGGGCCTTTGTGATGGCCGGGATGATCGCGCGAATGCCGATTTCCATGACCGGCATCGGCGTGATCACCATGCTTTCGCAATTGACTGGCGGCTATGCGCTGGCGGGCGGGGTGGCGGCAACGTTTGCTTTGGCTACGGCGTTCTGCGCGCCGCAGGTCTCGCGGCTGGTGGACCGTTACGGTCAGGGGCGGATCTTGCCGGTGTCGGCGCTGATCGGTGGCGGGGCGTTGCTGATGTTGCTGCTGTGCACCCGTTTGCAGGCGCCGACCTGGACGCTGTTCATCTGCGCCGCGCTGGCCGGTTGCATGCCGAGCATGTCGGCGATGGTGCGGGCGCGCTGGACGGAAATCTATCGCGGCCAGCCGCAATTGCAGACCGCTTACGCGCTGGAGTCAGTGCTCGATGAGGTCTGCTTTATCGTTGGCCCGCCGCTGTCGGTGGGGCTGTGCGTCGGCGTGTTTCCCGAGGCCGGGCCGCTGGCGGCGCTGTTGATGCTGGCGATCGGCGTGACGGCGTTTGTTGCCCAGCGCAGCACCGAGCCGCCAGTGCATCCCCACGAATCAGAGCATCAAGGCTCGATCATTCGTTCGACCGATGTGCAATGGCTGCTGCTGTTGATGGTCGCCATGGGCATGATCGTCGGCGTGGTCGATGTGGTCAGCGTCGCGTTCGCCCAGCAGCAAGGGCAACCGGCAGCGGCGAGCATCGTGTTGTCGGTGTACGCCATCGGTTCCTGTCTGGCGGGTATTGCGTTTGGTGCGATGCGCTCGAAACTGCCGTTGCCGCGCCTGTTTCTCTACGGCGGATTGGCGACCGCGGTGACCACGCTGCCGCTGTTACTCGCGACCAATATTTTCGGGTTGTCCGTGGCGGTGTTCATTGCGGGGCTGTTCTTCTCGCCAACCTTGATTGTGGCGATGGCGTTGATCGAACGCATCGTGCCGCCGGCCAAACTCACCGAAGGCCTGACCTGGCTGGTGACCGGCCTGAGCATCGGCGTGGCCATCGGCGCCGCCGGTTCCGGTGCATTGGTGGATGCGTTCGGCGCCCGTAGCGGCTTCTGGCTGGCGATTGCAGCGGGTGCGGTGGTGCTGTGTTCGGCGGTGCAGAGCTTCCGCCACCTGAAATGAAATGTGCCCGTGGGCGTGAGCCGGGTGGGGAAATTTAACGCCACCGACTAATTTGCCCGGCCGGTGATCCGTACCCTTTGAAGAGACATTTTTCCGAGGGATGCGTGGTGACCAAGTTGACCCTGCTGTGCCTGCCGTATTCCGGCGCCAGTGCCATGGTCTACAGCCGCTGGCGGCCGAAGTTGCCGCAGTGGCTGCAATTGCAACCGGTGGAATTGCCGGGGCGCGGCGCCCGGTTCGGCGAACCGCTGCACACCGACATGCGGGCGCTGGCCATGCAACTGGCGAGGGAACTGCGCCCGACACTCAAGGCCCCTTACGCACTGTTCGGCCATAGCCTGGGCGCCTTGCTGGCCTGCGAGATCGCCCACGCCTTGCGCGCACTGGGCTGCCCGGAACCGGTGGCGCTGTTCGCCTCGGGCACCGCGGCGCCGACGTTGCGCGCCGACTACGACCGCGGCTTTGCCGAGCCGAAGACCGACGCCGAGCTGATCGATCAGCTGCGCACGCTCAACGGTACCAGCGAGGAAGTGCTGGCCAATGCAGAGTTGATGAGCCTGACGCTGCCGATCCTGCGCGCCGATTTCCTGCTCTGCGGCAAGTTCCAGCCATTGCAGCGGCCGCTGCTCAACTGCCCGGTGCATGTGCTCGGCGGCAAGGCCGACAAGGCGACCACCGAGCAGTTGATCGGCTGGAGCAAGGAAACCCGTGGCAGCTTCTCGGTGGACATGCTGGCCGGTGGGCACTTCTTCATTCATGAACACGAAGCCAAGGTGCTGCGGGTGATCAAGGATCAGCTCGACGTGCATCATCGTCGGCACGGCTTGATGGCTGCCGTTTAACCCGAATTCATTGCTGTCCGGAACCCTGTGAGGAGCGAGCAGGCTTGCTCCCGCAGGGTTTTTTATCGCCCGCAAATCCCCGCTGCACCTCCCTTCTGATAGTTCTTCTCAATCGCTAATTTTTCCGCTTTGCATTCGTTTTATAGGGACGACGTGCCTTTGTGCTGCCAGCCTACTGATTCGGATACCAAGAAATGAATGCTGAAGACTCCTTGAAACTTGCTCGCCGGTTTATCGGGTTGCCCCTGGAAAAGCGCCAGATGTTCCTCGCGGCCCTGCACAAGGAGGGCGTGGATTTCGCCCGTTTTCCGATTCCCCAAGGGGTCGAGGCCGATGATCGGCAGGCGCTGTCCTACGCGCAGCAGCGCATGTGGTTTCTCTGGCAGTTGGACCCGCACAGCGGCGCCTACAACTTGCCGGGCGCGGTGCGCCTGACGGGGCGCTTGAGCCTGGCTGCGCTCGAGGCGGCGTTCGCCAGCCTGGTGGCGCGTCACGAAACCCTGCGCACGGTGTTCCAGCGACAGGCCGACGACAGTCTGCTGCAAGTGCCGGCCGAAGCGCCGCTGGTGATCGAACACGTAGATTTCAGCGGTCTCGCCGCGCCCGAGCGCGAAGCCGCGGTAGCCGACGCCGCTCAGCAACAATCCTTGCAGCCGTTCGATCTGGCTGTCGGCCCGCTGCTGCGGGTCAAGTTGCTCAAGCTTGATGAGCAGGAACATGTGCTGCTGCTGACCCTGCACCACATCGTTTCCGATGGCTGGTCGATGAACGTGCTGATCGACGAATTCATCCGTTGCTATGACGCCCATGAGGCCGGGCAGTCGCCGCAACTGGCGCCGTTGCCGATCCAGTACAGCGACTACGCACTGTGGCAGCGCCGCTGGCTGGAAGCGGGCGAGCAGGCGCGGCAGCTGGAATACTGGCAGGCGCAACTGGGCAATGAGCACCCGGTGCTGGAACTGCCAACCGATCACCCGCGCCCGGCGATGCCGAGCTATCGCGGCACGCGCTACGAATTCACCATTGATGGCGCGCTGGCGGAACAACTGCGCAGCAGCGCCCAGCAGCACAACATCACCTTGTTCATGTTGCTGCTCGGCGCTTTCAACGCGTTGCTGCATCGCTACACCGGGCAGTCGGACATCCGCGTCGGCGTGCCGATCGCCAACCGCAACCGGGGTGAAATCGAAGGCCTGATCGGCTTCTTCGTCAACACCCAGGTTTTGCGTACCGAACTGGACGGACAGACCCGCGTCGGCGATCTGTTGCGCGCCGTCAAAGAGACCGCGCTCGGTGCCCAGGCTCATCAGGACTTGCCATTCGAACGGCTGGTCGAAGCGCTGAAACTGGAACGCAGCCTCAGCCACACGCCGCTGTTTCAGGTGATGTACAACCATCAGCCGCAAGTCGCCGACATCAGCACGGTGAGCACCGCTTCCGGGCTGGAGCTGGGCGTCATCGAATGGCAGGGTCGCACCACCCAGTTCGATCTGACCCTGGACACCTACGAGAAGGGCGGCAGGCTGCACGCCGCGCTGACCTACGCCAATGATCTGTTCGACCCGCAGACCATCACGCGCATGGCGCAGCACTGGCTGAATCTGTTGCGCGGCATGGTGCAGAACAGCAACCAGCGCATCAGCGATCTGCCGCTGCTGGAAGCGGCCGAATACCAACGCATGGTGTTCGACTGGAACAGCGTGGAGGCCGGCACTGCCGAGGTGTCGAGCATCCATCGCTTGATCGAACAACAGGTTGCTGCCCAGCCGGACGCGCTGGCCGTGACCTTTGGCGAGCAAGCCTTCACCTACGCCGAGATCGATGCGCGGGCCAATGCGCTGGCGCACAAACTGATCGAATGCGGCGTCGGCCCGGAAGTCCGGGTCGGCGTTGCCATGCAGCGTTCCGACAGTTTGCTGGTGGCGTTGCTGGCGGTGCTCAAGGCCGGTGGCGCTTATGTGCCGCTGGACCCGGATTATCCGGCGGATCGTGTTGCCTACATGCTTGAAGACAGCCGCGCGCTGGTGCTGCTGACCGAGCACGCCGTGGCCGAGACGCTCTCCGTCAGCGCCGACACCCAGGTGCTGTTGCTGGACCGGATCGCCGCAGAACTGGCGGCGTATCCGTCCAGTGCGCCCGTCACGGCGGTGACGCCGGACAACCTCGCCTACGTGATCTACACCTCGGGCTCCACCGGAAAACCGAAAGGCGTGGCCATCGCACACCGCAACGTGCAGGCCTTGATCGACTGGTCGCGCACGGTCTACAGCCGCGATGACATTCAAGGTGTGCTGGCGTCGACGTCGGTGTGCTTCGACCTGTCCGTGTGGGAGCTGTTTGTCACCCTCGCCAACGGCGGCTCGGTGATCATCGCGCGCAATGCCCTGGAGTTGCCGCAACTGCCGGCACGCGATCAGGTGCGGTTGATCAACACCGTGCCTTCGGCGATCAATGCCTTGCAGCGCGACGGTGCGATCCCGTCGAGCGTGCGCATCATCAACCTCGCGGGCGAGCCGCTGAAGCAAAGTCTGGTGGAGGCGCTGTACCAGCAGGCCAGCGTCGAACACGTCTACGACCTGTACGGCCCGTCGGAAGACACCACGTATTCGACCTGGACCCGTCGTGCAGCGGGCGGTACGCCGAGCATCGGTCGTCCACTGACCGGCACCGCCAGTTACCTGCTGGACGCCGATCTGCAACCAGTGCCGCAAGGCGCAGCTGCCGAACTGTATCTGGCGGGCGCCGGCATCACCCGTGGCTATCTGGGCCGCGCGGCGATGACCGCCGAGAAGTACGTGCCCAATCCATTCGCCAACAACGGCGAGCGTCTGTACCGCACCGGCGACCTGACCCGTTATCAGGCCGATGGCGCGCTGCAGTACGTCGGCCGGATCGACCATCAGGTGAAGGTGCGCGGTTTCCGTATCGAACTCGGCGAAATCGAAGCGCGGCTGTTGCAGCAAGAGGCCGTGCGCGAGCTGGCAGTGCTGGCTCAGGAAGGCGCCAGCGGCCAACAATTGGTGGCCTACATCGTGCCGATCGACGCGACCGTGCTGGCGGCGGATGCCGATGCCCAGGCAAGCCTGCGTGAAACCCTGAAAGCAGCGTTGCGCCAACATTTGCCGGACTACATGGTGCCGGCGTACCTGCTGTTCCTCGAACAACTGCCGCTGACGCCCAACGGCAAACTCGACCGCAAGGCGTTGCCGGCCGTCGATGGCAGCCAGCAACAACGCGAACACGTGGCGCCACGCAGCGCTCTGGAAAAAGCCCTGGCGGCGATCTGGCAGGACGTGTTGTCGATTGAAAACGTCGGCCTTGAAGACAACTTCTTTGAACTGGGCGGCGACTCCATCGTGTCGATGCAAGTGGTCAGCCGCGCCCGTCAGGCCGGGATCGTGCTGAGCCCCAAAGAACTGTTCCAGCACCAGACCATCCGCAGCCTCGCGCAGGTCGCCCGTCAGGGTCAGCAGACCCTGATCGACCAAGGCCCGGCCGTGGGTGCCGTGGCGCTGGCGCCGGTGCAGCAGTGGTTCTTCGAGCAAGACATTCCTCAACTTCAGCACTGGAACCAGTCGCTGTTGCTGACGGCGCAACAGCCTGTGGACGCTGGCGCACTGGATCGCGCGCTGAGCCAGTTGCTCACCCATCACGATGCGCTGCGCCTGCGCTACGAATCGACTGCCGAGGGTTGGCAGCAGGCGTATGCCGCGCCAACCGGCGAGTCGGTGTTGTGGCAGCGCAACGCGCAATCGCTGGAAGACCTCAAGGCCTTGTGCGATGAAGCCCAGCGCAGCCTGGACCTGAGCAACGGGCCATTGCTGCGTGCGATGCTGGTGGATCTGGCCGATGGCGGCCAGCGTTTACTGCTGGTCGCGCATCACCTGGTGATCGACGGCGTGTCGTGGCGCGTTTTGCTGGAAGACTTGCAAGCCGCTTACACCCAGTCCCTGAGCGGCGCGGCGAGTGCCTTGCCGGGCAAGACCAGTTCCTATCAGCAGTGGGTCGCTCGTCTGCAAGGGCATCTGCCGACTTTCGCTGAAAGCCTCGATTACTGGCAGGCGCAACTGCGTGACGCACCGCGTGCCGAACTGCCTTGCGAGCGTCCTGACGGCGCACTGGAAAACCGTTTCGAAGACAAGGTCGAGCTCAAGCTCAGCGCCGAGCAAACCCGCAAGTTGCTGCAACAGGCGCCGGCGGCCTATCGCACCCAAGTCAACGACCTGCTGCTGACTGCACTGGCCCGCGTGGTCTGCCGCTGGAGCGGTCAGGCCAGCACCCTGATTCAACTGGAAGGTCACGGGCGCGAAGACCTGTTCGATGACGTCGACCTGACCCGCACCCTCGGCTGGTTCACCAGCCTGTTCCCGGTCAATCTTCGCCCGGCGGACAACCTGGGCGCTTCGATCAAAGCCATCAAGGAACAACTGCGTGCCGTGCCGGACAAAGGTCTGAGCTACGGCGCACTGCGTTATCTGGCGGACGCGCAAACGGCGGCGTCGCTGAACAGCGACGTCAAACCGCGTATCACCTTCAACTACCTCGGCCAGTTCGACCGTCAGTTCGATGAGGCAGCCCTGTTTGTGCCGTCCGGTGAAGGTGGCGGTGATGCGCAGGATCCTTCGGCGCCGTTGGCCAACTGGCTGACGGTCGAAGGCCAGGTGTACGGCGGCGAGCTGGCGCTGAACTGGGGCTTCAGCCGTGAGATGTTCGACACGGCGACCGTGCAGCAACTGGCAGATCAATACGCCCTTGAACTCAACGCTTTGATCGACCATTGCTGTGCGCTCGAAGCGCCGCAAGCGACACCGTCGGACTTCCCGCTGGCGCGCTTGACGCAGGCGCAACTCGATGCGCTGCCGGTGCCGGCCGGTGAGCTGGACGATCTCTATCCGCTGTCGCCGATGCAGCAGGGTCTGCTGTTCCATACCCTGTACGAGCAAGCGGCGGGCGAGTACATCAACCAGATGCGCGTCGACGTTCAAGGCATCGATCCGCAACGTTTCCGCGATGCGTGGCAAGCCACCGTCGATGCTCAGGACATCCTGCGCAGCGGGTTTGTCTGGCAGGGCGAGCTGGCCGAGCCGGTGCAAATCGTCCACAAACAGGTGCAATTGCCGTTCACCGCGCTGGACTGGCGCTCCCGTGACGATCAGCCACAAGCCCTCGCGGCGCTGGCCGATGCCGAACGCCAACAAGGCTTCGACCTGACCTGCGCGCCGTTGCTGCGTCTGGTGCTGGTGCAGACCGGCGCCGAGCAGTGGCACCTGATCTACACCCATCACCACATCCTGATGGATGGCTGGAGCAACTCGCAGTTGCTCGGCGAAGTGTTGCAGCGTTACAGCGGGCAGATTCCGGCGAATGCCGGCGGACGCTACCGCGACTACATCGCCTGGCTGCAACGTCAGGACGCTCAACTCAGCGAAAACTTCTGGGGCGAGCAACTGGCCGCCCTGCAAGAGCCGACCCGTCTGGCCCGCGTGGCTTCGACCAGCGACAGCCAGAGCGGTCACGGCGATCACTTCCAGACCCTCGACGTGGCGCAAACCCGTGTGCTGGAAACCTTCGCCCGCCAGCAGAAAGTCACCGTCAACACCTTGATCCAGGCCGCGTGGCTGCTGTTGCTGCAACGCTACACCGGTCACGAAGCCGTGGCGTTCGGGGCCACGGTCGCCGGGCGTCCGGCGGACCTGCCGGGCATCGAGCAGCAAGTTGGACTGTTCATCAACACTTTGCCGGTGATTGGCGCGCCGCGTCCCGATCAAAGCGTGGGCCACTGGCTGCAAGCCGTGCAGGGGCAAAGCCTCGGCCTGCGCGATTTCGAGCACACGCCGCTGGCGGACATTCAGCGTTGGGCCGGGCAGGGCGGTGAAGCGCTGTTCGACAACATCCTGGTGTTCGAAAACTACCCGATTGCCCAGGCCCTGAAACAAGGCGCCGATCAGGGCGTGGTGTTCGGCGAAGTCGCCAACCTGGAACAGACCCACTATGCGTTGAGCGTTGCCGTCACCCTCGGCGAACAACTGGCGCTGCACTACAGTTTCGATCGCGGCCATTTCGCTGGCGCTGCCATCGAAGGCATCAGCGCGCACCTGCTGCAATTGCTTGAGCAGTTTGCCGTGTCCGCCGAGCGCAGCCTCGGTGAAATCGCCCTGGCCGACGCTGGCGAACACGCCCGTCAACAGGCCGATAACCATCCGCAGCCATACCCGGTGGACGTCGCTGTGCACCAGCGGATCAGCGCCCTGGCCGCCGAGCGTCCGCAGCGCACGGCGGTGATTTTCAACGGCCAGCACTTCAGTTATGGCGAGATCGATCAGCGCGCCAATCAACTGGCCCACGCGCTGATTGCCCGCGGTGTCGGCGCCGAAACCCGAGTCGGTGTGGCCTTGCCGCGCAGCGAAGCGGTGATCGTTGCCTTGCTGGCCGTGCTCAAGGCGGGCGGTGCCTATGTGCCGCTGGACACCAGTTATCCGCGCGAGCGTCTGGCGTACCTGATCGAGGATTCGGGGCTGGCGTTGCTGATCAGCGATTCGTCGGTGTCGGCGCAATTGCCGGTCGCCGAATCGGTGCCGGTGCTGGAACTGGATCGCCTCGACTTGCGCGAGTGGCCGATCAAGGCACCGCAGGTGCAGCTCGATCCGGACAACCTTGCCTACGTGATCTACACCTCCGGTTCCACCGGAAATCCGAAAGGCGTCAGCGTTGCCCACGGCCCGTTGGCGATGCACTGCCAGGCCATCGGTCAGCGCTATGAAATGCGTGACAGCGACTGCGAATTCCACTTCATGTCGTTCGCCTTCGACGGTGCCCACGAGCGCTGGCTGACCAGCCTGACCCACGGCGCCTCGCTGCTGATCCGCGACGACACGCTGTGGACCCCTGAGCAGACTTACAACGCAATGCGCGAACACGGCGTGACCGTGGTCGCGTTCCCGCCGGTTTACTTGCAACAACTGGCCGAACACGCCGAGCGCGAGGGCAACCCACCCAAGGTGCGCATCTACTGCTTCGGCGGTGACGCGGTGCCGAGCGCCAGTTTCGAACGGGTCAAACGCGCCCTCGATCCGGACTACATCATCAACGGTTACGGGCCGACCGAAACCGTGGTCACGCCGCTGATCTGGAAGGCCGGTCGCGAAGTGCCGTGCGGTGCGGCCTATGCGCCGATCGGCAGCCGTATCGGCGATCGCAGCGCCTATGTGCTCGACGCCGATCTGAACCTGTTGCCGCAAGGCATGGCTGGCGAGTTGTACCTCGGCGGCACGGGCCTGGCGCGTGGTTACCTCAACCGTCCGGGGCTGACGGCCGAGCGTTTCGTCGCGGATCCGTTCAGCCACACCGGTGGTTTGCTGTACCGCACCGGCGACCTGGTGCGCCAGCGCGCCGACGGCACCTTCGACTACCTGGATCGCATCGACAATCAGGTGAAGATTCGTGGTTTCCGGATCGAGCTGGGGGAAATTGAAGCCTGCCTGCAAGCCCTCGACGGCGTGCGGGAAGCAGTGGTCGTGGCCCAGGAAGGCAGCGCCGGCAGCGGCAAGCGTCTGGTGGCCTACGTGGTCGGTGATTCGGCGCGCGAGGATTTCGCCGAAGACCTGCGCGAGCAACTCAAAGCCACACTGCCGGCGCACATGGTGCCGGCCTATGTGCTGCGTCTGGAGCGCATGCCGCTGACACCGAACGGCAAACTTGATCGCAAGAACCTGCCGAAGCCGGATGTCAGCCAACTGCAACAAGCCTACGTCGCTCCGCAAACCGCACTGGAGCAACAACTGGCGACGATCTGGCAGGACGTGCTGAAACTTCAGCAGGTCGGTGTCAGCGACAACTTCTTCGAACTGGGTGGCGATTCGATCATCTCGATCCAGGTGGTCAGCCGTGCGCGGCAAGCCGGAATCCGCTTCACGCCGAAAGACCTGTTCCAGCACCAGACCATCGCTGCACTGGCGGTGGTGGCCAAGGTCGGCGAGCAGGCGCAAGCCATCGATCAGGGCCCGGTGACCGGTGTGCTGCCGTTGCTGGCGGTGCAACAGGCCTTCTTCGAACAGGACATCCCTGAGCGTCACCACTGGAACCAGGCGGTGATGCTCAAGCCGACTCAGCCGTTGCAAGCAGCGGCACTGGAGCAGGCGCTGGAATCGCTGGTCGCGCACCACGATGGTTTGCGCCTGAGCTTCGTCGAGCAGGCCGATGGCTGGCACGCCGAGTACCGTGGCGTCGACAGCCGCCACGATGCTCTGTTGTGGAGTATCGATGTGGCCGATGCCGCCGCGCTGGAAGCGGTGGCCAACGAGGCGCAACGCAGCCTCGACCTGCAAGCCGGGCCGCTGCTGCGTGCAGTGCTGGCGAACCTCGACGACGGCAGCCAGCGGTTGCTGCTGGCGATCCATCACCTGGTGGTGGACGGCGTGTCGTGGCGGATTCTGTTCGATGATCTGCAAAGCGCATACCGGCAGATCGCAGCGGGTGAGCCCCTGCAATTGCCGGCCAAAACCAGCGCCGCCAAGGCCTGGGCCGAGCACCTGCAAACCTACGCCCGCAGCAGCGAGCTGCGTTCCGAACTGACGTACTGGCAGGAGCAGCTTCAGAGTGCCGATGTCGCGCTGCCGCTGGACAACGCCGACGGTCGCCTGCAAAACCGTCACGCGCTGACCGTGCGCACCCGTCTGGACAAGGCCCTGACCCGTCAGTTGCTGCAGGACGCTCCGGCGGCCTACCGCACCCAGGTCAATGACTTGCTGCTAACTGCACTGGCCCGCGTGATGGTGCGCTGGACCGGCGCCGACAGCGCGTTGATTCAACTCGAAGGCCATGGCCGTGAAGAGCTGTTCGACAGCGTCGACCTGACCCGCACCGTGGGCTGGTTCACCACGGTGTACCCGGCCAAACTGACGCCGGCTGCAGAGCTGGGCGCGTCGCTGAAACAGATCAAGGAACAACTGCGCGCGATCCCTAACAAGGGCATCGGTTTCGGTGCGCTGGCGTATCTGGGCGAGGACGCCGATCGCGCCTCTCTCGCGCAGCTGCCGGTTCCGCGCCTGACCTTCAACTACCTGGGCCAGTTCGATGGCAGCTTCGACGCAGCCGACGGCGCGCTGTTCGTGCCATCCAGCGAAGCGGCGGGCGATGAACTGAATGCCAATGCGCCGCTGGCCAACCAGTTGGCGCTCAACGGCCAGGTGTATGGCGGCGAACTGAACCTGGGCTGGACGTTCAGCCACGAGATGTTCGATGAGGCAACGA
Source organism: Pseudomonas sp. GW821-FHT02C04 (assembly GCF_059421845.1). NCBI lineage: Bacteria > Pseudomonadati > Pseudomonadota > Gammaproteobacteria > Pseudomonadales > Pseudomonadaceae > Pseudomonas > Pseudomonas sp. GW821-FHT02C04. The sequence goes on from NZ_JBWKVT010000008.1 coordinate 122,370, forward strand.
TTCAGCGTCTGGCCGATGATTACGCCCAGGAGCTGCAAGCGCTGATCGCGCATTGCTGCCAGGCCGATCATCACGGTGTCACGCCGTCGGACTTCCCGCTGGCGCGCTTGAGCCAGGCTCAACTGGACGGCTTGCCGCTGGCGCCACAGCTGATCGAAGACGTTTATCCGCTGTCGCCGATGCAGCAGGGCATGCTGTTCCACGCGGTGTATGAAGAGTCCACCGGCAACTACATCAACCAGATGCGCCTGGACGTCGAAGGCCTCGACCCCGAGCGTTTCCATCAGGCCTGGCAGGCCGCCGTCGATGCGCACGACATTCTGCGTACGCGGTTCGTCTGGCAGGGTGAGCTGGATGCGCCGGTGCAAGTGGTCAGCAAGCACGCGCAAATGCCTTACAGCCTGCACGACTGGCGCGCGCAGCCGCATCGGGAAGACGCGTTGCAGACCCTGGCCGACGCCGAGCGTCAGAGCCTCGACCTGAACGCCTCGACGCTGTTGCGTCTGGTGATCGTACGCATCGATGATCAGCGTCATCACTTGATCTACACCAACCACCACATCCTGATGGATGGCTGGAGCAACTCGCAGTTGCTCGGCGAAGTGCTGCAGCGCTACAGCGGCAAGTTCAGCGCGGCACACGCAGGTCGCTACGGCGATTACATCGGTTGGTTGCAGCGTCAGGACGCGGCGGCAAGTGAAGCGTTCTGGCTGCCGGCGTTGCGCACGCTGGACGAGCCGACGCGCCTGGCTCATGCCATCGCCCGGCCGAAAGATGCGCCGGCGGTGCAAGGCTACGGCGACCATTATCGCGTGCTGGACGGCGAGCAGACCGCTCGCCTGGGTGAGTTCGCCCGCGCTTCCAAAGTCACCGTCAACACCCTCGTTCAAGCTGCATGGCTGCTGGTGCTGCAACGCTACACCGGCAAGGCCAGCGTCGCGTTCGGTGCCACCGTGGCGGGGCGTCCGGCGGACTTGCCGGGAGTCGAGCAACAGATCGGTCTGTTCATCAACACCTTGCCGGTGATCGCCAGCCCACGGCCCGAGCAATCGCTCGGCAGCTGGCTGCAAGCGGTGCAGGCGCAAAACCTCGCGCTGCGCGAGTTCGAACACACCGCGCTGTTCGATATCCAGCGCTGGGCCGGGCAGGGCGGCGAAGCGCTGTTCGACAACATTCTGGTGTTCGAGAACTACCCGATTGCCCAGGCGCTGGAGCAGGGCGCACCGCAAGGTCTGCGCTTCGGCCCGGTGGCCAACCACGAACAGACCAACTACCCGCTGACCCTGGGCGTAAGCCTGGAAGGCACGCTGGAAGTGCATTACAGCTTTGACCGCGAGCACTTTGCCGACGCCACCGTCGAGCAACTGGGCGCTCAGTTGAACCACGTGCTGATGCAGATGGCCGGCGGTTCCGATCAACGTTGCCTGGGCGACCTGCAACTGCTCGACGCGGCTGCACGGGAACTGGCGCTCAATGATTGGGGCTATTGCGCCGGGCACTACCCAAGTGCGCTGCACGTGCATCAATTGTTCGAACAGCAGGTGCAACGGGCGCCGGATCAGGTTGCGCTGTACTTTGCCGATCAGCGTCTGACCTACGCTGAACTCAACCAGCAGGCCAATCGTCTGGCGCACACCTTGCGTCAACGCGGCGTTGGTCCTGACGTACTGGTGGGGATCGCTGTCGAGCGTTCGCTGGAGATGATTGTCAGCCTGCTGGCGGTACTCAAGGCCGGCGGTGCGTATGTGCCGCTGGACCCGCAATACCCGAGTGATCGCCTGACCTGCATGATCGAAGACAGCGGCCTGCTGCTGTTGCTGAGCCAGAGCCATCTGCTGGAGCGTCTGCCGCAGGTCGCAGGCGTCGAGGTGCTGTGTGTTGATCGTCAACCAGAGCAGCTCGAAAGCGCTGATCTGCCGAACTTGACCCTGGCCGATAACCTCGCCTACGTGATGTTCACCTCGGGCTCCACCGGACGTCCGAAAGGCGTGGGGATCAATCAGGCCTCGCTGACCAAGCACGCCTACGTGACCGTGGACCTGATGGCGTTGACCGCGCAGGACTGCGTGCTGCAATTCTCGACGTTCAACTTCGACGGTTTCGTCGAGCAGCTGTATCCGGCGCTGATCACCGGTGCTTCGGTCGTGCTGCGTGGCACCGAGATCTGGGACAGCGAAACCTTGTACAGCGAGATGCTCGACAAACGCATCAGCGTGATCGACCTGACCACCGCTTACTGGGGCATGCTGGCCAAGGACTTCGCCGAAGTCGGCCCGCGTGACTACGGCGTGTTGCGCCAGGTGCATGCCGGCGGTGAAGCGATGCCGCCCGAAGGCATGGCGGCCTGGAACAAGGCCGGTCTGGCCCACGTTCGTTTGCTCAACACCTACGGCCCGACCGAAGCCACCGTGACCGCCACGTCGCTGGATTGCGGCGACTACGTGACCGGTGCCGAGCCGACGCCATCGACCTTGCCGATCGGTTCGGCGTTGCCGGGCCGTTCCATTTACCTGCTGGACATCGCCGGCCAACCGGTGCCGGTCGGCGCGGTGGGCGAGCTGATGATCGGCGGCGAATTGCTCGCTCGCGGTTATTTCAACCGTCCGGATCTGAGCGCCGAGCGCTTCATGCCGGATCCGTTCTCGGTGCAGCCGGGCGCACGTCTGTATCGCACCGGTGACCTGGCGCGGTTCCGTGCCGACGGGGTGATCGAGTACATCGGTCGTGTCGACCATCAGGTGAAGATTCGCGGTTTCCGTATCGAACTCGGTGAAATCGAAGCGCGTCTGCTGGATTCCCAGAGCGTCCGTGAAACGCTGGTGATGGCGGTGGCCGGGCCAAGCGGTCAGCAACTGGTGGCCTACGTGGTGCCGACCGACGCCGAGTCGGTCATGGCCGACAGCGATCTGCAAAGCGAACTGCGCCGTGCATTGCGCGAGCAGCTTCAGCAAACCTTGCCTGACTACATGGTGCCGACGCACCTGTTGTTCCTGGCGAAAATGCCGCTGTCGCCCAACGGCAAACTCGATCGTCATGCGTTGCCGAAACCCGATGCGGCGCAGGCGCAGCAGGATTACCTGGCGGCCGCCAATGCCGCCGAGCAAACGCTGGTGGACATCTGGCAAGCGGTGCTGGGCCTGGCGCAAATCGGTGTGACCGACAACTTCTTCGAACTGGGCGGTGACTCGATCGTCTCGATTCAAGTGGTCAGCCGCGCCCGTCAGGCGGGTATTCATTTCAGTCCGAAAGACCTGTTCCAGCACCAGACCATTCAAGGTCTGGCCAGTGTCGCGCGGGTCGGCGAGGGCGGTTTTGTCATCGACCAGTCGCCGGTCACCGGTGCGTCGCTGTTGCTGCCGGCGCAGTTGCAGTTCTTCGAAGAAGGCGTCGCCGAGCCGCATCACTGGAACCAGTCGGTGCTGCTCAACACCTCGCAGACCCTGGACGCCGGGCATCTGAAGGCCGCCCTCGACGCGTTGGTCGAACACCACGATGCATTGCGCTTGTCGTTTGCGTCTGTCGACGGTCAATGGACCGCACAACACCGGGCGGTCGGCGAGCAGCCGGATGATCTGCTGTGGCAAACCCAGGTTGCAGACGCCGCTGAACTTGAAGCGTTGGGCCTTGAAGCGCAGCGCAGCCTCGCCCTCGGCGGGCCGTTGTTGCGCGCCGTGCTCGCGACCCTGGCGGACGGTACTCAGCGGCTGTTGCTGGTGATTCATCACCTGGTGGTCGACGGCGTTTCGTGGCGTGTTCTGCTGGAAGACCTGCAAGGGCTTTACCAGCAAATCAGCAACGCTCAGCCGGTAAAACTGCCGGCCCGGACCAGCGCGTTCAAAACCTGGGCCGAGCGCCTGCACGCTTATGCGAGCAGCGAAACGCTGCTGGCCGAGCAACCTTACTGGCTCGAACAGCTGCAAAACGTGTCCAGCCAGTTGCCGGTGGATCACGCCGACGGCAGCTTGCAGAGCCGTCATGAACAGACGGTGCAGACCCGACTCGGCGCAGAGCTGACCCGGCAATTGCTACAAGACGCGCCAGCGGCCTATCGCACCCAGGTCAACGACCTGTTGCTGACCGCACTGGCACGGGTGATCAGCCGTTGGACCGGTGAGGATTCGACGCTGATTCAGCTCGAAGGCCATGGCCGCGAAGACCTGTTCGCCGACATCGACCTGAGCCGCAGCGTTGGTTGGTTCACCAGCCTGTTCCCGGTCAAGCTGACTGCCAGCGCAGAACTCGGCGCATCGCTCAAAGCGGTGAAGGAACAACTGCGCGCCATCCCGAACAAAGGCATCGGCTTCGGTGTACTGCGTTATCTGGGCAGCGACGCGGTCCGCGAATCCCTGCGTGCTTTGCCGCAACCGGCGATCACCTTCAACTACCTCGGGCAGTTCGACAGCAGCTTCGATGCTGGGCAGGCCGCTCTGTTTACGCCATCCAGTGAAGCACGCGGTGCCGAGCAGAGCCTGGACGCCTTGCTCAGCAGTCCGTTGACCCTCAACGGCGGCATTTACGGTGGGGAATTCAGCCTCGGCTGGACCTTCAGTGAGCGCATGTTCGAGCGCGGCACCGTTCAAGCCCTGGCCGACGATTACGCGCAGGAACTGGCGGCGCTGATCGAACATTGCTGCCGCGACGGCGTGCACGGTGTGACACCGTCGGACTTCCCGCTGGCACCGCTGAGCCAGACACAACTCGATGGGTTGCCGCTGCCGGCGTCGTTGATCGAAGACATCTACCCGCTGTCGCCGATGCAGCAAGGCATGCTGTTCCACACGCTGTACGAGGAAGAGGCGGGTGATTACATCAACCAGACCCGGGCCGATGTGCAGGGCCTGGATGTCGAGCGCTTCCGTGCCGCCTGGCAGGCGGCGTTGCAGGCGCACGACGTGCTGCGCAGCGGTTTCCTGTGGCAGGGCGAGCGCCCGGTGCAGGTGGTGCACAAACAGGTCGAACTGCCGTTCAGCGTGCAGGACTGGCGTGGTCGCCGTGACTATCAGGCCGACCTCGACGCACTGGCTGCGCAGGAGCGCAAACAGGGCTTCGAGCTGACTGCCGCGCCGTTGCTGCGCCTGTGTCTGGTGCGCATCGACGATGACACCTATCACCTGATCTACACCAACCATCACATTCTGATGGATGGCTGGGGCAACTCGCAGTTGATGGGCGAAGTGCTGCACCGCTACAGCGGTCAGCCGCTGGCGCAATCGGTGGGGCGTTATCGAGACTACATCGCCTGGCTGCAACGTCAGGACGGCAACGTCAGCGAGTCCTTCTGGAAAACCCAGTTGGCCGACCTGCAAGAGCCGACCCGCCTGACCCAGGCCATCGCCCGTCGTGATGACCTGATGGACGTCGCAGGGTATGCCGATCATCAGCGCGTCATGAATGCCGCTGCCACCCGGCAACTGGCCGAGTTCGCCCGCGAACAGAAAGTCACCCTCAACACCCTGGTGCAAGCGGCGTGGCTGCTGTTGCTGCAACGCTACAGCGGTCAGGACACAGTCGCGTTCGGTGCGACGGTGGCCGGACGCCCGGCGGATCTCAAAGGCATCGAGCAGCAGATCGGGCTGTTCATCAACACCCTGCCGGTGATTGGCACCCCGCGTGCCGAGCAGAGTGTCGGCCAGTGGCTGCACACCGTGCAGACGCAAAACCTGAGCCTGCGCGAGCACGAACACACGCCGCTGTTCGAGATCCAGCGCTGGGCCGGCAAGGGCGGCGATGCCCTGTTCGACAGCATTCTGGTGTTCGAGAACTACCCGGTATCGGAGGCCATGCAACAGGGTGCGCCGGCCGGATTGCGCTTCACCGACGTCACCAACCACGAGCAGACCAACTACCCGTTGACCCTTGCCGTGAGCATGGGCGACACCCTGTCGTTGCACTTCAGCTATGGCCGTGCGCATTTTGCCGAAGTCGACATTGCGCGACTGGGCGAACACTTGCACAACCTGCTGACGCAGATGATGCAGGGCGGCGCTCTGGCGTTGGGCCAACTGGAATTGCTCTCCAGCGACGAGCAACAGCAGCAGGTCGAACAATGGAACGCGACTGCCACCGAGTACCCGCTGTCGCGCAGCGTGCATTCGCTGATTGAGGATCAGGTGCGCGCCACACCGGACGCTCTGGCGTTGGTGTTTGGTGAACAACGTCTGACCTATGCCCAACTCAACGCTCGCGCCAACCAGTTGGCAGCGGTATTGATCGAAAACGGTGTCGGCCCGGAAGTGCTGGTCGGGATCTCGGTCGAGCGTTCGCTGGAAATGGTTGTCGGCCTGCTGGCGATTCTCAAGGCGGGCGGTGCGTACCTGCCGCTGGATCCGGAGTACCCGCAGGATCGTCTGGCCTACATGTTCGAGGACAGCGGGATTGCCTTGCTGCTGACCCAAAGCCATCTGCTGGCGCAACTGCCGGTTCCGGCGGGGCTGCGCAGTCTGGTGCTCGATCAGGACGGTGACTGGCTGGAAGGTCGCAGCGAGGCCAACCCGGAGCTGAACATCGATCCGGAAAACCTCGCCTACGTGATCTACACCTCCGGCTCGACCGGCAAACCGAAAGGTGCGGGCAACCGTCATTCGGCGCTGGTCAACCGCTTGTGCTGGATGCAACAGGCCTATCAGCTGACGGCTGACGACAGCGTGCTGCAAAAGACCCCGTTCAGCTTCGACGTGTCGGTGTGGGAGTTCTTCTGGCCGTTGATGACTGGTTCATCGCTGGTGGTGGCGGCTCCGGGCGCGCACCGTGATCCGGCGCAGTTGATTCAGGTGATCACCGAACAGCGCATCACCACGCTGCACTTCGTGCCGTCGATGTTGCAGGCGTTCTTGCAAGACCCGGCGGTGGCCGAGTGCACCAGCCTGACCCGGATCGTGTGCAGCGGTGAAGCGTTGCAAGTCGATGCCCAACAGCAGGTGTTCGCCAAACTGCCGAACGCCGGGTTGTTCAACCTCTACGGCCCGACCGAAGCGGCGATCGACGTCACCCACTGGACCTGCCGCGACGAAGGTCGTGACAGCGTGCCGATCGGTCAGCCGATTGCGAATCTGAGCACCTACATCCTCGACAACAGCCTGGCGCCGCTGCCGGTCGGTGTGATCGGCGAACTGTACCTGGGCGGCGAAGGCCTGGCCCGTGGTTACCACCGTCGTCCGGCGTTGACGGCTGAGCGTTTCGTCACCAGTCCGTTCGGTGACGGCCAGCGTCTGTACCGCACCGGTGACCTGGCGCGTTATCGCGCCGACGGTGTGATCGAGTACGCCGGGCGCATGGACCATCAGGTGAAGATCCGCGGTCTGCGTATCGAACTCGGCGAAATCGAAGCGCGCCTGGCCGAACACGATGAGGTGCGCGAGACCGTGGTCATCGCTCAGGACGGTTCGTTGCTGGTGGGTTATGTGGTGCCAAACGACACGAGTCTGGTGGAGGCCGACGAGGCCAGCCGCAGCGAACTGTTCCAGCGCCTTAAAGAACACCTCGCCCGGAACGTTCCTGACTATATGGTTCCGCTGCACTGGGTGCTGCTGGCGAAAATGCCGGTCAGCCCGAACGGCAAACTCGAACGCAAGGCACTGCCCAAGTTCGATGCCAGCCAGGCGCAGCAGGCCTTTGTCGCGCCGTCCACTGAACTGCAACAACAAGTGGCGGCCATCTGGCAGGACGTGCTGCAACTGGAGCGCATCGGCCTCAACGACAACTTCTTCGAACTGGGCGGCCACTCCTTGCTGGCCGTCACCGTGGTTTCGCGCCTGCAACTGGAACTGGGCCTGAAGCTGACACCGCAATTGATTTTCCAGCACCCCGCGCTTGGCGATTTCGTCAGCCAGCTGGACGCCGCCGATGAGCAAGTCGATATGTTGAAACTGAGCAAGCTGGAATCCCTGCTTGATGAAATGGAGGAGGCTTGATGGATAGGAATGTCGCACTGAAGATTGCCAGGCGGTTTATTTGTCTGCCCCTGGAAAAGCGCACGCTCTATCTTGAAAAGATGCTCCAGGAAGGGGTTTCTCCCGCGAACCTGCCGATCCCGCAGACCCGCGAGGAATTCACCGCGATCCCGTTGTCGTTCGCTCAGGACCGGCAATGGTTTGTCTGGCAGATGGACCCGCACAGTGCGGCCTACAACATTCCGACCGCGCTGCAGTTGCGCGGCACCCTCGACGTGCCGGCGCTGGAGCGTGCGTTCAACGCCGTGATCGCCCGTCACGACAGCCTGCGCACCACCTTCGGTCAGGACGACGAGGGCGCTGTGCAGGTGATTCACGCGCAGCTGCCGCTGACCATTGCGGTGGATGCGCTGGATGTCGCGGCGGATCCGGCGCAACGCGAGCAGCAGATTCAGGCCTACATCAACGAACAGTTGCACCTTCCATTCGATTTGCAGACCGGCCCGCTGATGCGCGCCAGCCTGCTGCGTCTGGCGGATGACGACCATGTGCTGGCCGTCACCGTGCACCACATTGCGGCCGATGGCTGGTCGATGCGGGTCATGGTCGAAGAACTGGTGCAGTTGTATTCCGGTTATGCACAGGGGCGCGACGTCAGCCTCGCCGAATTGCCGATCCAGTACGCCGACTACGCCATCTGGCAGCGGCACTGGATGGAGGCGGGCGAGCGCGCGCGGCAGCTGGCTTACTGGCAGGAGCAACTGGGCACCGACCATTCGGTGCTGCAACTGCCGACCGATTTCCCTCGGCCGTCGGTGCAGAGCTTCCGTGGTCAGCGGCTCGACGTGACCCTCGACCATCAATTGGCTGCCGGTCTGAAAACCCTCGCCCAGCGCGAAGGCATGACCGTGTTCATGGTCTTGCTGGCCTCGTTTCAGGCCTTGTTGCACCGCTACAGCGGCCAGAACGAAATCAGCGTCGGCGTGCCCAACGCCAACCGCAACCGGGTCGAGACCGAGCGCCTGATCGGCTTCTTCGTCAACACCCAGGTGCTCAAGGCACGCATTGACCCGCAGGCGAGTTTTCGCAGCCTGCTGCAACAGGTCAAGCAATCGGCGATGGGCGCCCAGGCGCATCAGGAATTGCCGTTCGAACAATTGGTGGAAGCCCTGCAACCGGAACGCAGCCTGAGCCACAGCCCGCTGTTCCAGGTGATGTTCAACCACCAGAACCTCGCGACCGGCGAGCCCCAGCAAGGCGCGCGTCTGCCGGGGCTGCAAATCGATCCGCTGAGCATGGCCAGCCAGACCGCTCAGTTTGATCTGAGCCTGGACACCTTCGAGACCCCGCAAGGTCTCGGCGCACAGCTGACCTTCGCCACCGATCTGTTCAGCGCTGCAACCATCGAGCGCATGGCCGCGCATTGGCAGAACCTGCTGACAGCGGTTGTGGCCGACGCGAGTTGCTCGCTGGCCGAACTGGTGCTGCTCGACGCCGCAGAACGCGACGTGATTGTCGAAGGCTGGAACGCCACGGCCACTGAATACCCACTGTCGCGCAGCGTGCATTCGCTGATCGAAAACCAAGTACACGCCACCCCGGACGCCTTGGCGCTGGTGTTCGGCGAGCAACGTCTGACCTACGCCCAACTCAACGCTCGTGCCAACCAGTTGGCAGCGGTGTTGATCGAAAACGGTGTCGGCCCGGAAGTGCTGGTCGGCATCTCGGTCGAGCGCTCGCTGGAAATGGTCGTCGGCCTGTTGGCGATTCTCAAGGCCGGCGGTGCGTACCTGCCGCTGGATCCTGAATATCCGCAGGATCGTCTGGCCTACATGTTCGAGGACAGCGGCATTGCCTTGCTGCTGACCCAAAGCCATCTGCTGGCACAACTGCCGGTTCCGGCCGGGCTGCGCAGTCTGGTGCTGGATCAGGAAGGTGACTGGCTGGAAGGTCGCTGCGAGGCCAACCCGGAGCTGAACATTGACCCGGAAAACCTCGCCTACGTGATCTACACCTCCGGCTCGACCGGCAAACCGAAAGGTGCGGGCAACCGCCATTCGGCGCTGGTCAACCGCTTGTGCTGGATGCAGCAGGCTTACCAACTGACAGCCGATGACAGCGTGCTGCAAAAGACCCCGTTCAGTTTCGACGTGTCGGTATGGGAGTTCTTCTGGCCGTTGATGACCGGTTCTTCGTTGGTGGTCGCGGCTCCGGGCGCGCACCGTGATCCGGCGCAACTGATTCAGGTGATTACCGAGCAACGCATCACCACGCTGCACTTTGTGCCGTCGATGTTGCAGGCGTTCCTGCAAGATCCGGCGGTCGCGGAATGTACCAGCCTGACCCGGATTGTGTGCAGCGGTGAAGCCTTGCAGGTCGATGCGCAGCAGCAGGTGTTCGCTAAACTACCGAACGCCGAGTTGTTCAACCTCTACGGCCCGACCGAAGCGGCGATTGACGTGACCCACTGGACCTGCCGCGACGAAGGTCGCGACAGCGTGCCGATCGGTCAGCCGATTGCGAATCTGAGCACCTACATCCTCGACAACAGCCTGGCGCCATTGCCAGTCGGTGTGATCGGCGAGTTGTACCTGGGCGGCGAAGGCCTGGCCCGTGGTTACCACCGTCGTCCGTCGCTGACTGCCGAGCGCTTTGTCACCAGCCCGTTCGGTGACGGCCAACGCCTGTACCGCACCGGCGACCTGGCGCGCTATCGCGCCGACGGCGTGATCGAGTACGCCGGGCGTATGGACCATCAGGTGAAGATCCGTGGCCTGCGCATCGAACTGGGCGAAATCGAAGCGCGTCTGGCCGAACACGATGACGTGCGCGAAACCGTGGTCATCGCTCAGGACGGCTCGTTGCTGGTGGCCTACGTGGTGCCCGACGACGAAGCGCTGTTGAGTGCCGACGACGCCACGCGAAGTGCGAAAAACCTCGAACTCAAGGCACATCTGGGGCAGAGCCTGCCGGAATTCATGGTGCCGCAACACTGGGTCTGGCTGGAGAAAATGCCGGTCAGCCCCAACGGCAAACTCGAGCGCAAGGCGTTGCCGAAGTTTGATGCCAGCACCCTGCAAAACACCTTTGTGGCGCCGCAGACCGAGTTGCAAAAACACGTCGCAGCGATCTGGCAGGACGTGCTCAAGCTTGAGCGCGTCGGCCTGACCGACAACTTTTTCGAGCTGGGTGGGCATTCGCTGCTGGTGACCCAGGTGGTGTCGCGCATCCGCCGCACGCTGGATATTCAGGTGCCGCTGCGCACGCTGTTCGAACACAGCAGCCTGGAAGCGTTTGTCCGCGTCCTCGATGCCGATCAACAGACCACGCAAACCCTGATTCCGCAGGTCGGCCGCGAGCAACCGCTGGCGCTGTCCTACGCCCAGGAACGTCAATGGTTCCTGTGGCAGATGGACCCGCAAAGCGCCGCCTACAACATTCCCACCGCGCTGCGCCTGCGCGGCGAACTCGATCGTGCGGCGCTGGAGCAAAGCTTCCAGGCGCTGATCCAGCGCCACGAAAGCCTGCGCACGGCGTTTGTCGATACCGACGGGCGCGTGCAGCAAGTGATCCGGCCGAGCGGGCAGGTGGCGTTGCACGAGCAGATGCTGGCCAACGCCACGGATGAGCAGATCCAAGCCTTCGTCGAACAACAGACCCAGCAGGCGTTCGACCTGCTGGCAGGCGAGTTGCTGCGGGTGGCCTTGCTGCGCATCAGCGACACCGACCATGTGCTGGTCCTGACCCTGCACCACATCGTCTCCGATGGCTGGTCGATGCAGGTGATGATCGAAGACCTGATCGCCTGTTACGCGGCGTTCAGTCAGGGCCGCGCGGCCGAGTTGCCGGCGCTGGCGGTGCAGTACGCCGATTACGCGGTGTGGCAGCGCGAGTGGATGGACAACGGCGAGCGCGAACGCCAACTGACGTACTGGAAAAATCAATTGGGCAGCGAACAACCGCTGCTGGAAATGCCGGCCGACCACCCGCGTCCAGCCGTGCAGAGTTTCCGCGGTGCGCGCCTGAACGTGACCATCGAACCGGCGCTGGGTGACGCACTCAAGGCGCTGGCGCGGCGTGAAGGCGTGACCGTGTTCATGTTGCTGCTGGCTTCGTTCCAGACCCTGTTGCACCGTTACAGCGGTCAGTCGGACATTCGCGTCGGGGTGCCGATTGCCAACCGCAATCGTCTGGAAATCGAGCGACTGATCGGCTTCTTCGTCAACACCCAGGTGCTGCGGGCCGAGTTCGAACCGGCGCTGGATTTCGCCCGGTTGTTGCAGCAGGTCAAGCACACCGCGATTGCCGCGCAAATGCATCAGGACCTGCCGTTCGAGCAACTGGTCGATGCCTTGCAGCCTGAGCGCAATCTGAGCCACAGCCCGTTGTTCCAGGCGATGTTCAACCACCGCACCGAAGCCGAGTCCGATCTCGTCGCGCAATTGCCGGGGCTGAACCTGCAAAGCCTGAGCTGGGAACACCGGACCGCGCAGTTCGATCTGGCGCTGGACACCGGCGACAGCCCGGAAGGCCTGGATGCGTCCTTCACCTATGCCACCGATCTGTTCGAAGCGAGCAGCATCCAGCGCCTCGCCGGGCATTGGCTGAACCTGCTCAAAGCCGTCGTGGCTGACGCGAAGCGTCCGCTGGCCGAACTGGTGCTGCTCGACGCCGCAGAGCGCGAGCTAATTGTCAAAGGCTGGAACGCCACCGCCACCGAATACCCGCTGTCGCGCAGCGTGCATTCGCTGATCGAGGATCAGGTACGCGCCACCCCGGACGCCTTGGCGCTGGTGTTTGGTGAACAACGTCTGACTTACGCTCAGCTCAACGCTCGCGCCAATCAGTTGGCAGCGGTGTTGATCGAAAACGGTGTCGGCCCGGAAGTGCTGGTCGGCATCTCGGTCGAACGCTCGCTGGAAATGGTTGTCGGCCTGTTGGCGATTCTCAAGGCCGGTGGCGCCTATCTGCCGCTGGATCCTGAGTACCCGCAGGATCGTCTGGCCTACATGTTCGAGGACAGCGGTATTGCCTTGCTGCTGACGCAAAGTCATCTGCTGGCGCAACTGCCAGTTCCGGCCGGGCTGCGCAGCCTGGTGCTGGATCAGGAAGGCGATTGGCTCGAAGGTCGCAGCGAGGCCAACCCGGAGCTGGACATCGATCCGGAAAACCTCGCGTACGTGATCTATACCTCGGGCTCGACTGGCAAACCGAAAGGTGCGGGCAACCGCCATTCGGCGCTGGTCAACCGCTTGTGCTGGATGCAACAGGCTTACCAACTGACAGCCGATGACAGCGTGCTGCAAAAGACCCCGTTCAGCTTCGACGTGTCGGTATGGGAGTTCTTCTGGCCGTTGATGACCGGTTCTTCGTTGGTGGTCGCGGCTCCGGGCGCGCACCGTGATCCGGCGCAACTGATTCAGGTGATTACCGAGCAACGCATCACCACGCTGCACTTCGTGCCATCGATGTTGCAGGCGTTCCTGCAGGATCCGGCGGTGGCCGAGTGCACCAGCCTGACCCGGATTGTGTGCAGCGGTGAAGCGTTGCAGGTCGATGCGCAGCAGCAGGTGTTCGCCAAACTGCCGAACGCCGGGCTGTTCAACCTCTACGGCCCGACCGAAGCAGCCATCGACGTGACCCACTGGACCTGCCGCGACGAAGGCCGCGACAGCGTGCCGATCGGTCAGCCGATTGCGAATCTGAGCACTTACATCCTCGACAATAGCCTGGCGCCGTTGCCGGTCGGTGTGATCGGCGAACTGTATCTGGGCGGCGAAGGCCTGGCTCGTGGTTATCACTGTCGTCCGGCGTTGACCGCCGAACGTTTCGTCACCAGTCCGTTTGGTGACGGCCAGCGTCTGTACCGCACTGGTGACCTGGCGCGCTACCGCGCCGACGGCGTGATCGAGTACGCCGGGCGTATGGACCATCAGGTGAAGATCCGTGGCCTGCGTATCGAACTGGGCGAAATCGAAGCGCGTCTGGCTGAACACGATGATGTACGGGAAACCGTGGTCATCGCCCAGGACGGTTCGTTGCTGGTCGGCTATGTGGTGCCGAACGATGAATCCCTGCTTGAGGCGGACGATGATCGTCGTCAGGCCTTCCAGCGCCGTCTCAAGGAACACCTGAGCCAGAACCTGCCGGAATACATGATCCCGCAACACTGGCTGTTGCTGGCGAAGATGCCGGTCAGCCCCAACGGCAAACTCGAACGCAAGGCCCTGCCGAAGGCCGATCTGAGCGTCAGCCAGAAAGCCTACAGCGCGCCGACCAGCGAGATCGAGCAAGCGCTGGTGGCGATCTGGCAGAACGTGCTGGGCCTGGAGCAGGTGGGTATTCACGACAACTTCTTCGAGCTGGGCGGGGATTCGATCATCTCGATCCAGGTGGTCAGCCGCGCGCGTCAGGCCGGGATTCATTTCAGTCCCAAGGATCTGTTCCTGCACCAGAACGTGCAGAGTCTGGCAGCCGTGGCCAAGGTCGGTGTGGCCGGTCCGAGCATTGATCAGGGCCCGGTGACGGGCGACAGTCCGTTGCTGCCGTTCCAGCAATTGTTCTTCGACAGCGCCATGGCCGAGCCGCATCACTGGAACCAGTCGGTGTTGCTCAAACCGCGCGAAACGCTGGAGGCCGCCCACGTCGAACAAGCGTTGCAGGCGCTGCTGGTGCAGCACGATGCCTTGCGATTGGCGTTCAGCCAGCGTGACGGCCAGTGGTCTGCCACTCACCGTGCTCCGGGCGTCGAACCGCTGCTCTGGCAACACGCGGTGGCGGATGATGCCGCGCTGGAACAACTGGGCGAACAGGCGCAACGCAGCCTCGACCTGGAAAACGGCCCGTTGCTGCGGGCACTGTTGGCGACTCTGGCCGATGGCAGCCAGCGCTTGTTGTTGGTGATCCATCACCTGGCGGTCGACGGGGTGTCGTGGCGGATTCTGCTGGAAGACCTGCAACAGGCATATCAGCAGTTGCAGGCTGGTCAGGCACTCAAGTTGCCAGCCAAGACCAGCGCTGCGAAAACCTGGGCGCAACGTCTGCAAACCTACGCGGCCAGCCCGGCACTGCAAACGGAGCTGGGTTTCTGGCAGGCGCAGTTGCAAGGGGCGAATGTCGCGCTGCCGCTGGATCACGCTGACGGCGCGCTGCAAAACCGCTACGCCGCGAGCGTCGAAACCCGCCTCGACAAAGAGCAGACCCGCCAACTGCTGCAACAGGCACCGGCGGCGTATCGCACCCAGGTCAACGACCTGCTGCTGACCGCACTGGCGCGGGTCATTTCCCGCTGGACCGCCAGCGAATCAACCCTGATTCAGCTCGAAGGCCACGGCCGTGAAGACCTGTTCGATGAACTGGATCTGAGCCGCACCGTCGGCTGGTTCACCAGCCTGTTCCCGGTCCGGTTGACGCCGACTGGTGATCTCGCCGGTTCGATCAAGGCAGTCAAGGAGCAACTGCGCGGGATTCCGGCCAAAGGCATCGGTTTCGGTGCGCTGCGTTATCTGGGCGACGACGCAGCGCGTCAGACCCTGCAAGCGTTGCCGATGCCGCGCATCACCTTCAACTACCTGGGTCAGTTCGACGCCGGTTTCGCTGACGATGGCGGTGCACTGTTCAGTCCGGCCAACGAGCCGGCCGGCGCCGAGCAGAGCCCTTTGGCCGCGCTGGGTAACTGGCTGACCCTCAACGGTCAGGTGTATGGCGGTGAGTTGAGTGTCGGCTGGACGTTCAGTTCGCAGATGTTCGACACCGCGACCATTCAGGCGCTGGCCGATGCCTATGCGCAGGAACTGAAGGCGTTGCTGGAGCATTGCTGCCAAAGCGACAGCCACGGCGTAACGCCGTCGGACTTCCCGCTGGCGCACCTGACTCAGGTGCAGCTCGATTCGCTGGCACTGGCACCGCAACAGATCGAAGACATCTATCCACTGTCGCCGATGCAGCAGGGCATGTTGTTCCACACCCTGTACGAGCAACAGGCCGGCGATTACATCAATCAGATGTGCGTCGACGTTCAAGGCCTGGACATCGAACGCTTCCGTGCGGCATGGCAAGACGCGCTGGATGCCCACGATGTGCTGCGCAGCAGTTTTGTCTGGGACGGTGAATTCCAGCGTCCGGTGCAAGTCATCCACAAGCACCTGACCGTGCCGTTCAGCGTGCTCGACTGGCGTGACCGCGCGGACCTGCCACAGGCCATCGCCGCCCTGGCGCTGGCCGAACAGCAGCAAGGTTTCGAACTGGGCGCCGCGCCGTTGTTGCGTCTGCGGGTGGTGCGAACCGCTGCGGATGCCTGCCGCCTGATCTACACCAGCCATCACATCCTGATGGATGGCTGGAGCAATTCGCAGTTGCTCGGTGAAGTGCTGCAGCGCTACAGCGGTCAGCCACCGGCCGGTGGTGCGGGTCGTTATCGCGATTACATTCAGTGGCTGTCGCGACAGGACGCGCACGTCAGCGAAGCGTTCTGGAACGCGCAACTGGCCGGCCTGCAAGAGCCGACCCGACTGGCGCGCGCGTTTACCGCAGTGCAACCGGTCAAGGGCCATGGCGAGCGTTTCCATGTGCTGGACGAGGTGCGCACGCGACAGCTCAACGAGTTTGCCCGTGGCCACAAAGTCACCCTCAACACGCTGGTGCAAAGTGCCTGGCTGCTGCTGTTGCAACGTTTCACCGGGCTCGACACCGTCAGCTTCGGTGCGACGGTGTCCGGGCGTCCGGCGCAACTGGCCGGCGTCGAGCAGCAGATCGGCCTGTTCATCAACACCTTGCCGGTGATCGCCAGTCCGCGTGCCGAGCAAACGCTGAGTGCCTGGTTGCAACAGGTGCAGGCGCAGAACCTGGCACTGCGCGAGCAGGAACACACGCCGCTGTTCGAGATTCAGCGCTGGGCCGGGCAGGGCGGTGAAGCGCTGTTCGACAACATTCTGGTGTTCGAAAACTACCCGGTGTCCGAAGCGCTGCAACAAGGTGCGCCGCAGGATCTGCGTTTTGGTGAAGTGGCCAATCACGAACAGACCAACTACCCGCTGACCCTCGCGGTCAGCCTCGACGCACAACTGTCGCTGCACCTGAGTTTCGACCGCGAGCAGTTCGACGGACGTTCGGTCGAACAACTGGCGAGCCAGCTCGATCACCTGTTGCAGCAGATGGTGCAGGCACCGTCCTCGACCTGTCTCGGCGAATTGGCCCTGGCGGCCGGGCCGATGCTTACTGCCGTCGAAGCGCCGGCCAGCGAACATTGCGTGCATCAGTGGTTTGAACGGCAAGTGGCACAAACCCCGGACGCCATTGCCCTGATATTCGAAGACCGGCAACTGACTTACGCCGAGCTCAATGCGGCCGCCAACCGCGTGGCCCACGGCTTGTTGCAACACAACGTCGGCAGCGATGTGCTGGTGGGGATTGCGGTTGATCGTTCGATGGACATGATCATCAGCCTGTTGGCCGTGCTCAAGGCGGGTGGTGCCTACGTGCCGCTGGACCCTGGCTACCCGGCCGACCGTCTGCTGGCAATGATCGAAGACAGCGGCCTGCGGCTGATGCTCAGTCAGCAACACCTGCTGCAGCGACTGCCATCGGTGGTCGGTGTGCGCACGCTGACAGTGGACGGCGATGCATGGCCGTTGCTCGACAGCAACCCGTCACCCGTCGTGCACGGGCAGAGCCTGGCGTACGTGATGTTTACCTCCGGCTCGACCGGTCGCCCGAAAGGCGTGGGCATCAGCCACGAGACGCTGGCGCGGCACACCCGTGTGTCCGAAGCCTACAAAGGCCTGTCGGCCAGTGATCGGGTGCTGCAATTTGCGACGTTCAACTTCGACAGTTTTGTCGAGCAGGTCTACCCGGCGCTGGTCTGCGGCGCGGCGGTGGTGCTGCGTGGCAACGAGGTGTGGGACAGCGAAACCCTGTATCAGCAAATTATCGACCGGGACATCAGCATCGCCGACCTGACCACCGCGTACTGGAATGTGGTAGTTCAGGACTTCGCCGACCACGGCCCGCGCGACTACGGCCGTCTGCGCCAGATGGTGGTGGGCGGTGAAGTCATGCCGCCGCAAGGCATCGCGGCGTATCAGCGTGCAGGGCTTGAGCAGGTGCAACTGATCAACGCTTATGGCCCGACCGAAGCGACGGTCACCAGCACCGTGCTCGACTGCGTCGACTACGTGCAGGGCGGCCAACCGCTGCCGGCGGCATTGCCGATCGGTCACGGTCTGGCAGGGCGCACGATTCATATCCTCGACAGCGCCGGGCAGCCGGTGCCGCAAGGCGTAGTGGGCGAGTTGCTGATCGGTGGCGAGCTGTTGGCGCGGGGGTATTTCCAGCGTCCTGATCTGACGGCTGATCGCTTCCTGCCTGATCCGTTCAGTACGGTTGGCGGGCGGCTGTATCGCACCGGCGATCTGGCGCGGGTCAACGTCGACGGATTGATCGAATACGTAGGGCGTCTCGATCATCAGGTCAAGGTGCGTGGTTTCCGCATTGAACTGGGCGAGATCGAGACTTGCCTGTTGCGCCAGGACGGTGTGCGTCAGGCATTGGTGCTGGCGCAGCCGGGGGCAGGAGGTCAGCAACTGGTGGCTTACGTCGTGCCGCACGACGAATCACTGGCCAACAATGATGCAGCGCTGCTTCAAACACTGCGCGACGGGCTGAAAAACAGCCTGCCGGACTACATGCAACCAAGCCATGTCCTGCTGCTGACGCAATTGCCGATCGGCCCGAGCGGCAAGCTGGATCGCAAGGCCTTGCCACTGCCGGACAGCCAGGTGTCGAGCGAAGATTTCGTCGCACCACAGGGCCAACTGGAGCAACAGATCGCTCAGGTCTGGCAGGACGTGCTGGAGCGCGAGCAGATCGGGCGTAACGAGCACTTCTTCGAGGCCGGCGGTCATTCGTTGCTGGCAACCCAGGCTGTCTCGCGCTTGCGCAAAGTCACCGGTCTGACGCTCAGCCTGCGCGATCTGTTCGGCGCGCCGGTGCTCAAGGATCTGGCGGCGGTCATGCAGGCCAACGTCGGGGCGGAGCTGGCGGCGTTCGATTCACGTCAGGTCGAGCTCAAGGCTCATGGCGCGAAGAGCAGCGCGCCGTTGTCGCTGGTGCAGCGCCGCTTGTGGATTGCCGAGCAGTTGTCCGGCGGCACGTCCGCCTATGGCATGCCGATGGCGTTGCGTTTGCGCGGTGATTTGTCGGTGCAGCGCCTGCTGGCGAGTTTCGCCGAAGTGGTGCAGCGCCATGAAGTGTTGCGCACTGCCTACGTGCAAGACGATGAGGGCGATCCGATTGCCGTGATCGTCGATGAAGTCGAGCTGGATTTCCCACTGATCGATCTGTCCGGCCTGTCGCGCAGCGATCAGGAAGAACAGGTGGCGCAAGCCGTCCTCGACAACGCCAACACGCCGATCGACATGGAGCAGGCGCCGCTGTTGCGCGGCCGCATCCTGCACCTGAGCCCGGGCGAACATGTGTTGCTGTATTCGATGCACCACATCATTTCCGATGGTTGGTCGATGGGTGTTTTGATCAACGAACTGGTGGAAATCTACGACCGCGCCAGCATCGGCGAACCGCATGCCTTGCCGGCACTGGCCGTGCAGTATTCGGACTTTGCCCTGTGGCAACAGGCGCTGGAACAGCAAGGCGTGCTCGGGCAGCAGGCGACGTTCTGGAAAGAGCAACTGGCCGGCTACAACGGCCAGCTCAGCCTGCCGCTGGACAACCCGCGCGGCTTGACGCCGTCCTACGCTGGCGACGCGGTGCAGTTTGCCCTCGGCGCTCAGTTGAGCCGCGACGTCCGGGCGCTGGCTTCACGGGCCGGTGTCACGCTGTACAGCACGTTGCTGGCGTCGTTCCAGGTATTGCTGCACCGGGTCAGTGAAGGCGCCGACGTGTTGGTCGGTGCCGACGTGGCCGGGCGTGAGCGGGCGGAGCTGGAGCGCTTGATCGGCTTCTTCGTCAACGTGCTGCCGCTGCGTTCGCGGTTTGCGAGTGAGGCCTCGTTCAGCGGGTTCCTGACGCAGACCCAGGACACGCTGCTGCAAGCGCTGGAGCATCAGGACCTGCCGTTCGACATGATCGTCGATGCGTCGGGCGTGCCCCGTCACAAGGGCATGAACCCGCTGGTACAGGTGCTGTTCGTGATGAACAACCTGCCGGGCCGCACCCAGGCCATGGGCGGTTTGAGCGTCGAAGCGCTGCCGTCGCTGGAGACCCATTCTAAATTCGACATGGCATTGTTCGTTGACGAAGAAGAAGGGCAATTGCTGGGTAATTGGCAATTCGCCACAAGCTTGTTCGGACATGAGCGCATTCAGTACCTGGTCAAGGCCTGGATAGCCCTGTTGGAACAGATCGTCGCTGATCAGGACATTCAATTGGGAGCTATCAGCATGCCAGTCGACAATTTAGCAGCGGCCACCCGGCCGTCTGCCCCCGGACCCAAGGCCGACAAACTGGGCAAATTCCTCAAGCGCGGCGCCGCCCCGGTGGCCAAGGCACGCCCGGCGCCGGTGCGTGAATCGTTGATGGCGGCGCCACAACCGTTCCCGCTGCTGGTGGAACCGAACGAGCCGCAACTGGACCTGATCGAGTGGATCAAGAACAACCGGCCGCTGATTGAAACGAAGCTGGCCACCCACGCCGGCATCCTGTTCCGCGGTTTCGAACTCGACGGCATTCAGGGCTTTGAAGCTTTCGCCGAAGCGATCCAGCCCGGTCTGTACGGCCAGTACGGCGATCTGCCGAAGAAAGAGGGCGGCAAGAACACCTACCGCTCCACGCCGTACCCGGAACGCAAGATGATTCTGTTCCACAACGAGAGTTCCCATCAGGACCGCTGGCCGCGCAAGCAGATGTTCTATTGCGAAGTGGCGGCACCGGTTGGCGGCGCGACGCCAGTGGTGGATTGCCGCTTGATGTACGAAAAACTGCCGGCGGATCTGCGCGACAAGTTCGAGGAAAAGGGCCTGCTGTATGTACGCACCTTCACCGACAAACTGGACGTGTCGTGGCAGCACTTCTTCAAGACCGAAGACCGCGCCGAAGTCGAGGCCCGTTGCCGGGCTGGCGGTATCGAATGGCGCTGGCTGGACAACGACGAACTGCAAACCCGCACCCCGGGCCCGGCGATCATTCGCCACCCGGTGACCGGTGCCAAATCGTTCTTCAACCAGGTGCAACTGCACCACATCTACTGGCTGGAACCGGATGTGCGTGAAGACCTGTTGTCGATGTTCGGTCTGGAGCGCATGCCGCGCCACGTTTACTACGGGGACGGCACGCCGATCGAAGACGAGGTGATGCAGCGCATCGGCGAGCTCTACGAAGCGTGCGCCGTGCGGTTCGACTGGCAGAAGGGCGACGCCATTCTGCTCGACAACATGTTGGTGGCGCATGCCCGCGATCCATTCGAAGGTCCGCGCAAGATTGTCGTCGCCATGGGTGACATGTTCGACCACAGCGACTTGCAAGGCGCCCGTGGCGAGCCGGTTCGCGCAACCGAAGGAACAGAGGCATGAACGAGGTGGTGATGGAACAACAGGACGTGGGGCAGGCGTTGACCCCCGAGCAGCAGATGCTCTGCGATCAACTGCCGGGTGCCGCGTGCTGGGCTGATGCCGCGCGTTTCTTGCGTATCGATATGGCTGGCGAGCTCGACGTGGCCCGCCTGCAAGCGGCCTTCGACCAGGTGCTGGCGCAGCAACCGATGTTGCTGGCCCGGTTGGCCAAGGCCCCGGGTTTTCATGGTCTGCGCCAGTTCACTGACGTCGCCGAGCGCTTCCCGCTGACGGTGCAAAACGCACCGGCCAGCGAAGCCGAGATTCAGGCGCAATTGACCGAATGGGCGCAGCGCGCCTTTGTGCCCGGCGAATCGGCCGGTGTGCAAGCGGTGTTGTACGCGCTGCCCGAACAGCGTTGGGCGCTGGTGCTGGGCGCGGCCCGTCACAGCCTGGACGACAACGCACTGACGCTGGTTTATCAGCAGTTGCTGCGCGCGTATGAACAGTCTGAATGGCCTGAAGACGAAGAGGCGGGCGAGTTCGGTCAGTACCTGGAATGGCGCAGCGAAGTGATCCTCGACGAGGATGCCGCAACCGCCCGGGCGTATTGGCAGGCACAGCTCAATGGCGTCGATGCGAGCCTGTCGACGCCTTGGCTGGCGGCACGCGAATCCACGGTGTCGGGCGCTGATTCGGCGAGCCTCAATAAGCCACTCGACGCTTCATTGATCGTGGGGCTTGAGCGTCTGGCGCAGACCGTTGCACAACCGGTTGCGGTGCTGATGCAAAGCGCCTGGTGGCTGTTGCTGGCGCGTTTGAGCGGTCGCGACGAAGTGCTGATGGGCTGGCGCCACGATGGTCGTGAAGACTATGAGTATTTCTCCGGCGCAATCGGCGTGTTCGAGAAAACCCTGCCGCTGAATCTGCCTGTGGATGCCGAACAGTCATTCACGCAATGGCTGCCGACAGTCGCCGCGCGCCTGGAAGAACATCGTCTCTGGCAGGAATACTGGGCCCCTGAACTTCAACCGGCAGCTGCACGTTCGGCCTATGGTTTTGCGCTGCTCCGTCAGGCACAGCCAGTGGCGATCGGCGCGACCCGCTGCACGGCGCAACGGGTGGAGACCGGGCGCGGTGGCGTGTTCGAGTTGCTGTTGCAAGTGCAGTTGAACGCGGAAAACGCGGCCAGCGCGGTGGCGCTGGAATATGCCGCGCAGCGTTACAGCGCGGCGTCGATGCAAGTGCTGCTGGATCAATACGTCGCGCTGCTGGGCCAGATCGTGGCCGACGCACATGCGCCGTTGAATGCGATCAGCCTGCTGACCGAGGCCGAGCGTCAGCGTTTGCTGTCGATCAATCCGTCGGCACGTTCCTGGGCTGACACCCCTTTGCTGCCGCAACGCATCGCCGAATGGGCGCAGTCCACGCCAGAAGCGTTGGCACTGACCGATGAGGCCGGCAGTCTGAATTACGCTCAGTTGCAGGCGCAGGTCGAGCGACTGGCGGCGGGCTTGCATGCCGAAGGCGTGGGCCGTGATTCGATCGTCGCGCTGGCTTTGCCGCGTTCGGCGGCGCTGGTGGTGGCGATGCTCGCGATCTGGCGAGTGGGCGCAGCGTATCTGCCGCTGGATCGCCAATGGCCGCTGGCACGTCAGCAACTGATGCTCGAACAAGCGCGTGCCGGCCTGTTGCTGACCGACGCCACGCAGATCGCTGAATGGCACGACAGTGCGCTGCCGGTGCGTTCAATCGATCAATTGCTGGCAGCAGAAGCTGTGCCAGCTCCGACCCATGAAACCCAGGGCCGCGATCTCGCCTACGTGCTGTTCACTTCGGGTTCTACCGGCACGCCAAAAGGCGTGTTGATCGAACACCAGCATCTGCTCAACTACACCGCCAGTGTCAGCTCGGCGCTGGGGCTGGACGGTCACCGGCACTTCGGTCTGACTTCCACGGTGGCGGCGGATCTGGGCAATACCACGTTGTTCGGTGCGCTGTTCAACGGGGCGGCGCTGCACGTGGCCAGCGATGAACAGATGCAAGACGCACAGGCATTCGCCGGTTTTCTGAAAGAGCATGCCGTCGACTGCCTGAAAATCGTCCCGTCGCATCTGGCGGCGTTACTCGACAGCGATACCCCGCGTTTGCCGCGAACTCTGGTGCTGGGCGGGGAGGCCATCGCCGCGCCGCTGATCCAGCGCATCGCGCAAGTGCGCAGCGACTGTCAGGTGTTCAACCACTACGGCCCGACCGAAACCACGGTCGGCGTGATGGTGCACAAGGTTGCGCCGGGGCAGGGCGCCGGTCTGCTGAGCCAGGTGCTCGCCAACAATCAGGTGTACGTGCTCGACGCGCAGCAGCAATTGGCGCCGGTCGGTGTCGTCGGCGAGTTGTATGTCGGCGGTGCGCAGCTGTTCCGCGGCTACGTCAATGTCGAAGCCGAGGCGGGACTGTTGATCGACAACCCGTTCATCAACGGCGAACGCCTGTATCGTACCGGCGATCTTGCGCGCTATTTGCCTGAAGGCGCGATTGTCCTGCACGGGCGGCGCGATCATCAGATCAAGGTGCGCGGTTTCCGCATCGAGCTGACGGAAGTCGAGGCGCAATTGCTGCGCCTGCCATCCGTGCAGGAAGCGGTGGTGATTGCCGGGGACAGCCCTGAGCAAGGCTTGCAGGCGTTTGTCGTGGCGCGTGAATCGCTGGCGGCGGACAGCCTGCGTGAGCAACTGGCGCAGCAACTGCCGGCGGTGATGGTGCCGCAGCAGATTCGCTTCATCGAGCGCTTGCCACGGCTGGCCAACGGCAAGATCGACCGCAAGGCCTTGCAGCAACTGGCCGATCAGGGTGTCGACGACGATTACGTCGCGCCGCGAGACGCCCTGGAAACCTTGCTGGCCGGGCGCATGGCGCAGTTGCTCGGGCAGGATCGCCTGAGCGTCGAACGCGACTTTTTTGCCGCCGGTGGCCATTCGTTGCTGGTGATCAAACTGGTCGCGGGTATTCGCAAGCTGTTGCAGTGCGAAATCCACCCGGGCGTGGTCTTCGACCATCCAACCGTGGCTGGGCTTGCGCAAGCGTTGCGCGATCAGGAAGCGAGTCCGGGGCAACTGGACAAACTGGCTCAGGCGCGGGTGCGTCTTGAATCGATGAGTCCCGAGGAAAAAGCCCTGCTGACCGAAAAGGCCCGGCAACTGCAAGCCGCCAAGGTGGCTCAGGACGTTTAACCGTCCGCCCAGGAAAAACCGTCGCCCCAGTGCGACGGTTTTTTTTAATTTATTTCACAAATGATAAACAAACGCATTCCGGTTTTTCCGGTCTGCACCGTCTTACTAACGTAAGCGCGTGAAATGACTCGAAAAAGGGCCTTTTCAGTCAGGTTTTCACGCGGCAACAAACGGATTTCTTACGCAACCCATGACCGGCTCGCGCCACTGCGCGGGCGACTGCTGCCCGGGGAGGGGCCAGTCGATCGATTCACATGATTGAACGATCCCGGAGCGCGGGTATGCATTTCGAGGGGCGCTCGGCGGCCCGCAGGCTTTTCCACTTCGACCAATAATAGAGAGCACAATGTCCGCAATTCACGAATTGAAACCCCTGTTCAAGGCCCTGGTGATTTCCCGAACGTTGCGCTCGCGCTCTGTACTGGCGGGGATGGGCATGGCGTGCCTGCTGCCGCTCAGTGCTCAGGTCCAGGCCGAAGACAAAGCCTTCAATATCGCGGCACAGTCCCTGCCACAGGCGCTGCAAGCGTTTGGCGAGCAGAGCAACATGCAGGTCATCTACAGCGCCGATGATCTGGCGGGCCTCAAGAGCTTTGCAGTCAAAGGCAACATGACCCCGGAGTCGGCCATCGGCCAGCTCCTGCGCGGCACCGATGTGCGTTTCACCGTGGAAGGCAACACCCTGATGCTGGTGCGCAGTGGCAGCGCCAAAGGTCTGGAACTGGGTGCCACCACCATTAACGCCACCGCGCTGGGCACCACCACCGAAGGCACCAATTCCTACACCACCGGTGCCGTGACCATCGGCAAGGGCCAGCAGAAACTCAAGGACATCCCGCAGTCGGTCAGCGTCCTGACCCGCAAGCGCATGGATGACCAGAACATCAGCAACCTGACCCAGGCCGTCGAAGCCACCACCGGCCTGACCGCGCTGAAGTCGCCAGGCCCGGGTATCTTCATTTACTCCCGTGGTTTCGACATCGAAGCGATCCAGTACGACGGCGTGCCGATCCCGCGCAACGTGTATGCGCTGGGCAGCTACATCACCGAAAACATGGCGATCTACGACCGCATGGAAGTGATCCGTGGCGCGGCCGGCCTGCTGCAAGGCGCGAACAGCCCGGGCGGCGCGATCAACATGGTGCGCAAGCGCGGCCAGGCCGAACCGACCGTGACCCTCACTGCCAAGGCGGGTAGTTGGGATCGTTATGGCTCCCAGGCTGACGTCGGTGGTCCGCTGAACGATGCCGGCACCATCCGTGGTCGTGCAGTGGTCAACTATGAAAAAGACCACTCGTTCACCGACTACGCCTGGAACTGGGAACAGACCGTGTACGGCGCCCTGGATTTCGACCTGGACGAAGACACCGTGCTCGGCATCGGTTTCAGCAACAAGAAGAGCCACGGCCGTCCGTACCTGCTGGGCCTGCCGCGCTACGCCGACGCGAGCAACATCAACCTGCCGCGCTCGACCTACACCGGTGCGACCTGGAACCGTTCGATGAACGACCAGACCGCCGTGTACGCCGACCTTGAACACCACTTCAACGACAGCTGGAAAGTCAAAGCGTCGGCCATCGCCATGAACGAATCGAACGAGGCGACTTATCAGTTCGTTGCCGGCGTGGTTCCGGTGGGCGGCAGCACCGGCCCACGTTTCTCCGATTACTCGACTGACTTCGCGAACAAGAACCGTGCGTTCGACATCTACCTCGACGGTCAGTTTGAAGGCTTCGGCTTCAAGCAAGGCCTGACCGTCGGTGCGAACTACTCCAAGTTCACCAGCGATGACCAATACGCTCGCCAGTTCACGCCGGGCGTAGACATTTTCGACATCGATCACAACCGTCCGCAGAAGTCGTTCGACATGATCGCCGACGCCGCCAACCTGGCCGTTAGCACCTACGATGTTCGCCAGAAAGGCCTCTACGGCAGCTGGAAAATCAACCTGACCGACCCGCTGACCCTGATCCTCGGCGCGCGTACCAGCTGGTATGACTTCTCCTTCGACCAGGACAACTACTTCGCCCGCGAACTGCAGGAAGGTGGCGAGAAGAACTCGATCAAGAGCACCGGCCGTGTAACGCCTTACGTCGGCATGGTGTATGCGCTGAACGAGCAGTGGTCTGCTTACGGCAGCGTTGCCGAAGTGTTCATTCCACAAACCCAGCTGACCAAAGAGAAGACCGCGCTCAAGCCGATCGAAGGCACCAACTACGAGCTGGGTATCAAGGGCGAGCTGATGGATGGCCGCTTCAATACCTCCCTGGCGTTGTTCCGCTACATCCAGAAGAACCGCGCCGTGTCTGACCTGACCACCGACATCGAAGGACCGGAAGCCTGCAACGGCTGGTACTGCTCGACGGCGTCGGGCAAGGTTCGCAGCCAGGGCCTGGAAGCGGAAATCGCCGGTGAACTGTTCGATGGCATGCAGATCTCCAGCGGTTATACCTACAACACCACCAAGTTCCTCGAAGACACCGACCTCAAGGGCAAGCGTTTCGCCACCGGTACGCCGATGCACATGTTCCGCCTGTGGGGCGACTACACCCTGCCGGGTGACTTCCACAAGGTCAGCGTCGGTGCCGGCGTGAATGCCCAGAGCAGCACGGTCAGCTTCGACCGCAGCTTCGATCTGCCGGGCTTTGCCATCTGGGGTTCGCGCGTTGCCTACCAGGCCACCGACGAGGTCAACCTGGCCGTCAACCTGAACAACATGTTCGACAAGCGCTACATCATTCCGGCCTTCGCCCAGATCAACAGCAACAGTTACTACGGCGACCCGCGTAACGTGATGTTCAGCGTGACGTACAAACCGCAGTTCTGATCCACCGGTAATACCCGAACCCGGCCTGCCATTGCAGGTCGGGTTTTTTATTGCCCTGAATAAATCGGCGGTGTCTGGCTTCAGCGGCGGATGAACGAAAGGCCCTCCAAAGAAAAGCCCCGTCAATCAAGGATTGACGGGGCTTTTGGGTCTTGCGCGGAGGGCTCAGCGCACTCGACTGTTGCTCAGGAACGTATCGATCAGGGGTTCAAGCAATTCATCCTGAAAGATCATGCTGCGGTGTTCCAGCGGTGACAGCTGCGAGCAGTTCAGTTCGCCCGATTGGCTGTAGCGCTGGATCAGCGCCTGGCTGAAAGCCAGTTCCTCTGCGGTTTTTTCCGGCACCGCCCACCAGCAACTCGGTTTGACCCGCAGTGGCTTGAAGGTGAAGGCGTCGAAGGCTTCCACCAGACGCTCATGCACCGAGAACGCCTGGGCATTCATGACTTCACTCTTGATGTTCTGCACGGTGGCCAGCAAGTCACCTTGCCCCGGTTCGACCTGACCCGCCGCCCAGTCATAGAAGTCTTTGACGCTGCCATGCGGCGACGTTTGCAGGTAGGCGGTGGTGCGCAGCGCCAGGGTCGGGAACAGCAGGTTGAAGTAGTGCACGGCGTCGAGCACTTCTTCCGAGGTGACGCCGAGCGCTTCGTCGTCCGCTCGCTGGAAGCGTGGCAGGTCGGCAGGGAAGGCCGAAGCCGGCACGGTGCCGTCGACCAGCCCCAGGAACGCCACTTCATGACCCTGAGACTCCAGTGTCGCGGCCACGTCCATGGCCAGCGGGCCACCCAGTGACCAACCCATCAGGTGATAAGGCCCCTGCGGCTGGGTGTCGACGATTTCACGGCTGTAGTCGGCGATCATCTCCGACCAGGTTTGCGCGTCGTTGTGTTGCTGCGAGAAGCCGCGATGCATCACGCCGTAGACTTTCGCCCGGTTGTTCAAGCGTTTGGCCAGTGGCTGATAGCAGAACACGATACCGCCGCTGGGGTGCAGGCAGAACAGTGCCGGTGCGTCGGCCGGTGCGTTGTTGAGTTCGACCACACACTGCGCGGTTGCGAAATGCTGGCGGGCGACGAAAGCGGAAAGCTCAGCGATGGTCGGGTGGGCCAGCAACTCTTGCAGGCGCACTTCGATATCGAGCTGTGCCTTGAGCTGGGCGATCAACTGGATCGCGAGAATCGAATGGCCGCCCAACTCGAAGAAGTTGTCGGTGATCCCCACGCGCTCGATGTTCAACGACTGCTGCCAAAGACTGGCCAGCGCTTCTTCCAGCGGATTGCCCGGCGCCACGTAGGTTCGTTGCCAGAGGCTGGCATCCGGCTCCGGCAGGGCTTTGCGGTCGAGTTTGCCGTTGGCGTTCAACGGGAAGCGCTCAAGGAACAACAGGTGCGCAGGCACCATGTAATCGGGCAATTGCGCCCGCAGAGCAGCGATCAGGGTGTCGCGCAGTTCCGTCGAATCCGCAGCGATGATGTAGGCCACCAATTGCAGGCCGCTCGGGCCGTCGTGGGTGAGCACCGCGCAATCCTGCACCTGCGGCTGATCGAGCAGACGCGCTTCGATCTCGCCCAGTTCGATGCGGAAACCACGGATTTTTACTTGATGGTCAATTCGCCCGACGTATTCGATGCTGCCGTCGTTGCAGTATTTCGCCAGGTCGCCGGTACGGTACAGACGCCCACCCGGAACGCTGTCGAACGGGTCGGGGATGAAGCGCGTGGCGGTCAAGTCGGTGCGGTTCAGGTAACCCCGGGCCAGCCCGGCGCGACCGATGTACAGCTCGCCGGTGCAGCCTTTGGCGACCGGGTTGAGGCCTTCATCCAGCAGGTACCAGGACAGGTCGGCAATCGGCACGCCGATGGGGCTGGCGGACTCGGCATTCAGGTCGGCCAGCGATAGCGGCCGGTAGGTGACGTGAACGGTGGTTTCGGTGATGCCGTACATGTTGATCAGTTGCGGGGCCTGATCGCCGAAACGTTCGAACCAGGGGCGCAGGCTTTTCACCTCGATCGCCTCACCGCCGAAAATCACGTAGCGCAGTTGCTGGGTCAACGGCTGGTCGGCTTCGCAGGCGACTTTCATCAGTTGTTTGAACGCCGACGGCGTCTGGTTCAGCACGCTGACTTTTTCCTCGCAGAGCAGCGTGTAGACGTCTTGCGGCGAACGGCTGACGGCGTGGGGCACGATCACCAGGCGACCGCCGTACAGCAGCGCGCCAAAAATCTCCCAGACCGAGAAGTCAAAGGCATAGGAGTGGAACAGGCTCCAGACATCGTTCTGATCGAAGCCGAACCAACCGCTGGTGGCTTCGAACAGGCGCACCACGTTGTGATGCGCGAGCAGGGCGCCCTTGGGTTTGCCGGTCGAGCCGGAGGTGTAGATCACGTACGCCAGATTGTCCGGCTGCACGGCGACGTCGGGGTTGTGTTCGGCGGCGTCGCTCAGGTTCGTGGCGTCGTCGAGCAGCACGCAGCGCACGTGGGCCGGCAATGGCAATTGTTCACGCAGATGGGACTGGGTCAGCACCCAGTCGATGCGGCTGTCTTCGATCATGTAGGCCAGACGATCAGCCGGGTAGGCCGGGTCCAGTGGCACATAGGCGCCGCCGGCCTTGAGAATCGCCAGCAAGCCGATCAGCATCTGCGGCGAGCGCTCGGCGGCGATGCCCACCAGCACGTCCGGGCCGACACCGTTGGCGATCAAACGGTGGGCCAGACGGTTGGCCTGGCGGTTGAGCTCGGCGTAACTGACCTGTTGTTCGCCGAAGGTCAGGGCGATGGCGGCGCCATTGCGGGCGACCTGCGCTTCGATCAACTGGTGCAGGCACAGCGACGGGGCGATTCGGGTCTGCTGCGGGTTCCATTCGGCGAGGGTCTGCCGATGCTCTTCGGCATCAAGCAATTGCAACTCGTCCAGGCGCAGGTCGGGGCGGGCGATCAGTTGCAGCAGCAATTGCTGCCAGTGCCGGGCCATGCGCTCGATGGTGGTGGGGGTGTAGAGGTCGCGGCTGTATTCGAAGGTGGCTTGCAGGTTCTGCGGGCTGAAGTCGATGTCCAGCGACAGGTCGAACTTGGCCTGGCTTTCGCCGGCATCGAGAAATTGCAGGTTCAGCCCGCCCCATTCCACGGCCGCCGGCTCGCCGCCGCCCGTGCGCCAGTTGAACAACACCTGGAACAGCGGATTGAGCGATGTTGCACTGCCGCGTTGCAGTTGATCGAACAACAACTCCAGCGGGTAATCGGCGTGCTCCAACGTTGCCAGCGAATGCGCGCGCAAGGCGTTCAGGAAGTCCCACGCCGGTTGCTGGCCGTCGAGCGTCGCCTTGTACACCTGACTGCTGACAAAAAAGCCCACCAGTTCCTGGCTGTCACTGCGGTTGCGGCTGGCGTTGGGCACGCCGACGGTGAATTCGCGCTGCTGGCTGTAGCGGCCGAGCAGCAGTTGCCAGGCACCCATCGCCAGCACGAACGGGGTCAGGCCTTCGTTCTGGCAGAAGCGGTTGAGGGCTTGCAGCGCTGCGGGCGCAAGGCTCAGGGAATGACGCCCGGCCAGGTGTTGCTGGCCTTCGGCACGGGCATGATCCACCGGCAGTTCAAGCACTGGCAGTTCGCGGCCCAGATACTGACGCCAGTAATGGTCGGCGCGCTTGCAGGCCACGCCGTCGAGGTACTCGCTGCGTTGCCATTGCGCGTAGTCGCTGTACTGGATCGGCAACTCGCTCAGTACCGGGCTGAGGCCGGCGCTGGCCTGCGCATAGGCGCGCGCCAGATCCTGCATGAGGATTGCGTTGGACCAGGCGTCGGACACGATGTGGTGCATGTTCAGCAGCAATACATGTTCACGCTCGGCGGTCTTGACCAGGGTGGTGCGGATCAGCGGTGCGCGACTCAGGTCGAACGGTTGCAGGGCCTGGGTTTGCAGGCGTTGTTCCAGGTGCAGGCGACGGGAGTCCTCATCCAGTGAGGAAAGGTCCTGGCGCTTGAGGTTCAGGCGTGTCTGGCGCTCGACCACCTGGGTCGGCACGCCGTCGATTTCGCGAAAGGCAGTGCGCAGGATGTCGTGGCGGTCGATCACTGCGTTGAGCGCGGTTTCCAACGCCTGCGGATCGAGGTCACCGTCCAGGCGCAGGGCGCGCGGCAAGTTGTAGGCGGCATTCGCCGGTGCCTGTTGCTGCACCAGCCACAGGCGCTGCTGGGCGTACGACAGCGGCGCCCGATCGAGGCGCGCGCGGCGGGTGGCGACCGGGTCTGGCTCGACGGCGTCGGCATCGGCCAACAGCAGCGCCAGCAGGTCATCATCAAGAAGTTCGTTCATGGCTTTCTCTTAACACTCGACAGGGGCGGGCCCGGCTCAGCAGACGGCTGCCGGGGCTTTTTCGCTGATGACCTGGCCGCCTTGCATGCGCACCAGTTGGTCGGCGACGTCGAAATAACGGTCGTCATGGGAGATCACGATGATGGTCTTGCCCAGGTATTTGAGTTCCGGCAGCAGCTCGGTGTAGAAAATCCGCCGGAACACCGGGTCCTGGTCGGCCGCCCATTCGTCGAACACCAGCACCGGACGTTCCTCCAGCCACGCGTTGAGCAGGGCCAGGCGCTTGCGCTGGCCGGTGGACAGATCGGTGGTGCTGAACGCGCCATCGCGGATGCTGACCTTGTGCGAAATCTCCAGGCGTTCGAGGTAGCGGTTGGCGTCCTCGGGCACTTGTTGATCGCCTTGCACCAGTTCGTCGAACAGGTAGTAGTCGGCAAAAATCGTGGTGAACAACTGACGGTAATCGTCACGGTTCTCGGCCACCACGGGCGCACCGTTGAGCAGGATTTCCCCGCCCTTTGGCGCATACAGCCCCAGCAGCAATTTGATCAGGGTGGTTTTGCCGCCGCCGTTCTCGCCGACGATGAACACGATTTCACCCTGACGGATCGACAGGTTGACCGGGCCGAGGGTGAACGGTTTGTTGTTGTCCACGGCGGCAAAGGCGTAGTGAACGTCACGCAGTTCCAGATGCTCGACCACCGGTTTGGCGCTGGCGGTGTCGCTCAGCAGCAGGTGCGGTTCCGGGGAGGAAAACTGTTCTGCCAGATCGGCAATGCGTTTGAAGGCGATGTTGGCGCGACTGACCACCGGCAGGGTGGTCACCAGGTATTCCAGCGGGCCTTTCATGTACAGCAGCACCAGCACGAAACCGCTGAGCACCGCTTTGTCGGTGCCCAGCCAGAAGGATTGCAGGGCGAGTGCCAGGCCGATCACGACAAAGAACAGCATCGAGCCAAACGTCTTGGCAACCACGAAGGTGTTGATCGAACGGATGTGGGTGTTGCAGATGTAATCGGCGGTGCCTTCGATGCGCTGGCTGAACATGCGCTGACGGCGCGGGCGATGAATGCGCAGTTCCTTGGCGCCGGCCGCAATGGCGCTGTAGTGCTTTTGCAGTTCGTCTTCGGCTTCACGGGCAGCTTCGAAACCCTTGATGCCTTTGGCCCGGGCGACGTACTGCACGACGGTGCCGATGATGATCGCCACCAGCAGCAGCGCGAACATCGGCACCGAGAGGTAAGCCAGGTAACCCAGGCAACCGAGGGTGACGGTGAAGGCAATGGCCAGTGGCGCGAAGGAAAACGCGAAGTCGCTGACGGTGTCGACGTCATGGGTCAGCACCGGGATCAGGCGATGGCTACGGAAGCGTTCGATCTGTTCGATCGGCGCCAGCAGGACTTTTTCGCCCAGGGATTTTCGCAGTCCGGCAATGATGTGCTGGCCGACATGGTTGGTGCCGATGTCGGACAGGATCGAGCTCAAAAGTGCCAGTGCACACAGCCCGGCGAAACTGGCGAGCACGCCCAGCGACGGGCTGCCGTTGGCGTTCAGGGCGTCATTGATGGTCGCCAGCAACGCCGTGACGCTGAGGCCGCCGACCATGCCGAGCATGATCGAGATCATGACCACCAGCCAATAGGGCTTGAGCAGACTGAGAACTTCGCTGATGGCGCCACGGGATTTAGTGGTCATGGGGGGATTCCGCTTTTGGAGGCCGCTGGGGGCGATGATTCGAGAAAAACCGGGAGGGCGTCGACCCGATGGCCGACGCCGGGGTGGATCAGAGGTCGCGGGCTACACGAAAGCCCAGCCAGTCGCCCCGCACTTTGGGGTAGACCGCGTTGCGGTTGCCGGAACGCGAGAACACCGGTGCCTCGCCCCAGTCATTGCCGCGGATGCGCTGGATGGTGCAGTCGCCGGTCAGCCACGCGCTGCCGTCACTCGGGGCGCCGACGTAGTTTTCGTTGTAGCAGTCGGCGGTCCACTCGTAGACGTTGCCGTGCATGTCATAGACGCCGAAGGCGTTGGCCGGAAAGCTGCCGGCCGGTGCGGTGAAGTTGTAGCCATCGGCTGCGCCGTAGGTGTTGGCGTGTTTGGCGATGCTGTATTCCTTGCCCTCATCGAACGGGAAAGGGAAGGGCCCGGCGCTGCCGGCACGCGCGGCGTATTCGCGCAGGGATTCACTGACCAGACGGTATTGCTTGCCGGTCTTTTTCGAGAGCCACGCCACGTACGCGTTGACCTCGGCGAAGTCCATGCACACGGCCGGATGCTTGTCGGTGTACTGCTTGCGCGGGTCGCTGCCGGCGTAATCCGGAATCCCGGCCTTGCACGCGCGGCCCTCGCGGTCATCACCGTCGGGCATCTGATAACCGGTGTCCTTGAGATAGGCGTCCCACTGGCCCCGAAGGATCTGGAAACGGCTGATGGCCAGCGGTTTGGCGAACGTCACCGGGTGCATCGGGCCTTCGTCCGGCTCGCGGCCGACTTCGTCCTCCGGGGTGCCCATGGTGAAGGTGCCGGTGGGCAGTACGACCATTTCCGGGCAGTCCTTGCAGTCTTTGAACACCTTGCCCGGCTGCAGCGGTTCAGCCGCCTGCGCCAGCCCCGGCAACAGGCTGGCGAGCAGGGCGGCCAGGGTCAGCGCGGGGAGCGACTTGATGGAAAAACTACGTAGCTCACTGTTCATCATTTCTCTCGATAACAGGTTTAAAGGAGTTCGCGGTGCTCAGATCTGGCTGACGAGCACGGTCATGAAGCGGTCGATTTCTTGTTCGTTGTTCAGCAGGCCCGGCGCGCTGCGAATGACCGGGCCGACGTCGCGGTCGACGGCATCGGCGATCACCTTGTTCTGCATCAGGTAGGCGGCGATCTTGTCGCAGTCCTTGCCCTTGACCCGGAAGAAGGTGAAGCCGGCGGACAGTTCGGGGCTCAGCGGCGTGACCAGTTCGATCTGCGGGTGTTCCTGCAGGCGTTTTTTCAGGTAGCTGTTCAAGGCGTGAATGCGCGCCTGGACCTCGGCCTTGCCCAATTGCAGGTGCAATTTGAACGCTTCGTTCAAGGCCCAGCGGTGCTCGAAGGCGTGGTAGCCGCCGGGGGTCATGGTGGTGGAAAACGCGGTGGCTTCGGAGAAGGTCGGAATGATCGGCGTGACGTACCTGACCTGATCGAAACGGCTGCAGACGATGCCGGTGCCGCGTGGGCCGAACATCCATTTGTGGGTGCCGGCGATGAAGAAGTCGCAGTTCATCGCCGGGAAGCTCAGGTCGTCGACGCCGAAGCCGTGTACGCCGTCCACCAGATAAATGATCCGGTTCTCGTCCGAACGGCCCTTGTTGTGCTTGTCGACCAACGCGCCGATTTCGGCGATCGGCAGTTTCACGCCGCTGCCCGAATGCACCCAGCACATGCCCAGCACGCGGGTTTCGGGGCGGATGTTGCTGTCGATGGCCGCGAGGATTTCGGCCTTGGTCGCCGTGTGCGGATTCTTGAACAGACGGATCTTGCGCACCTTGGTGCCTTCACGCTGTGTGCGCAGCGCGAGGATGGTGTGGGTGGCGTAGTGTTCGTGTTGAGTGGTGAGGATTTCCTGATCGGCACGCACATGGGCGCCGCCGTAAATCATCGCCAGGCCCTCGGTGGTGCTGCCGGTCAGGGCGATCTGTCTGGCGTCGGCTTGCAGATAGCGCCCCGCCCAGACCCGTACCTCTTCCTCGCGCTGCTCGATCACGCCCAGGTCCCAGTCCATCGCCAGTCCCGGATTCTTGTCGAGGGCGGCGCGGTGCTGGGCGATGGCGTCACGCACCGGTTTGGGGTGCGAGGTGATCAGGAAGTTGGAGAAGTGCAGGCAGTCCGGATCCTGCTCGAACAGCGTGCGCAACTGCGCCCACTTGTCCTGTGCCAGCGCCGCTGGCGCAATGTTCGCGTTGCTGGCGGGGCTGGCGCCTTGGGCGATGCCCGAGGCCAGCGGCAGGCCGGCGGCGAGAATCCCCGCCTGCTTGAGAAACGTACGACGATCGCTCATGGCTTGATCTTGTCCTGCTGTGAAATCAGCGCAGGTCGGGCGGCTTTCTGCACCTGATCCCAGACCCGCAGGAAGTTGCCGCCCCAGAGCTTGGCGATGTCGGCTTCGGAGTAGCCGCGCGAAATCAGTTCGGCGGTGACGTTGGGGATGTCGCCGACGTTCTCCCAGCCTTTGACGCCGCCGCCTTCGTTGAAGTCGGAGCTGATGCCAACGTGGTCGATACCGATCTTGCGCACGGTGTAATCGATGGCGTCGCCGTAGTCCTTGAGCGTGGCTTTGGGTTCTTCATCGAGGATCGCGTAGAGGCGGCTGGCGTACTGGCCGAACCTGGCCTCGGGCCATGCGGCGATGATCGGGTCGCCAGGCATCAGCGCCACGGCGAGGTTGGGCAGTGGCGGCAGGTCAAAGCTCTTGCGCAGTTCGTTGAGTTTGTCCTGTGTGGTCTGGGTCAGAGGGCGCAGGTACTGCGAGAAACCCACCACCTGCACCACGCCGCCGCTGTTCTTGATCAGTTGCAGTTCTTTGTCGCTGAGGTTGCGGGGGATGTCGACCATCGCCCGTGGCGCCGAGTGCGAGGCCACCATCGGTGTACGGCTCAGTTGTGCGACTTGCTCCAGCGCTTTGGTCGACATCTGCGACACGTCGATGATCACGCCCAGGTCGTTGAGGCGCTTGACCGCTTGCTTGCCGATGTCGGAGAGACCGTCGAGCGCATCCGGCGAATCATTGAAGAACGGCAGTGGCCGGGACGAGTCGGCCCAGTCGTTGTTGCCGATGTAGCTGAAGCCGAACATGCGCATGCCGCGCGCCGTCCACAGATCCAGCAGGTTCAGGTCGTGGCCCAGCGGGTAGGCGTTAAGCATGCTGATGAAAATCGCGAACTTGCCTTCGCCGTGCAGGCGCCGGAAATCATCGGGCGTGTAGGCGATCCCGACCTGATTGGGGAAGTCGCGGACCATGCCGGAGATGATCTTGTAGCGGATCTCCTGCTGGTTGCGCGCCTCTTCAACGAAACCCGCCGTCGGCTTGTGCGGCGCATTGGCGCCGTTCCACAGTTCCGGCCAGCCGAAAATCGTCAGCGCCGCACCGGACAGTTGCCCGCGATTGGCCTTGATCAGGTCGAACTGCCCCGGGCCGTCCTTGTCGGCTTCATTGCCGTGGGTACCGAAGTCCTGGAGGACGGTGATGTGGCTGTCGAACGACAGCAGGTGCTGGTGCATCTCGCGGGCCTGGTCCATCACCTTGGCCGGATAGCCGGGGTTGTCGTTGAGCCAGTAATCCCAGGCTGCGAAGCCTGCTGCGGCACTGATCGCCAGGGCCAGTGGCAGGCCAATGAAAAGAGCCTTTTTCGAACGTGGTTTTGTCATTGCCATCTCAGTCAGGTTCGCCGTCGAGGTACTGGCGCAGGGGCCATTGCTATCTGGAAAGAACGAGTGATTGGCAACGAAATTTAGTCGCATCGCCCTGTGGCGGGGGCGCCCTTAAATTTGTCGGGGCAGCGTACGTTCTAGCTTGGATAAGGCCTGCTTCATGGCTGACACAGGTAGGGCAATGAAGATTTCTCGACGATGGTTCATGGCAGGCCTGGCGCTGACCGGCGCTGCGGTACCTGCGGCTTATTTTGGTCATCGTGAATGGACCAGACCGGACCCCACGATCACCCCCGGCGAGGCGTCGTTCGACGTGGCCGACATGGCCGGTCAGCGTCTGGCGAACAAGTTGCGCGGGGTCTGGGACATCCGTTTCGAGGGCCGCGACTCCGGCGTCGAAGGGCTGCCGGCAAGCGGTCTGCAAGTGTTCCTCGACATCGGCCAGAAGGGGCGCGGTGTCTGCGGTTTTCTGGATACGCCCGAGCGTCTGCGCTCCGGCGAAACACCGCGTTACCGAATAATCGGAGATCTGGCCGAGGGCGACGCAGCGAAGCTGAGCTGGCGGCTGATCAGCGCGAACGGTCATGTCGACTACGAACTGCAAATGATCCTCGACGAAGTCTGGGCCGACTTCGGCAACGCCGGCAGCGGCAGCCTCAGCGGTCGGGTGTCACGTCTGGATCGGCCGTTGGCGCTGCCGATGCAGGACAACCGCTTCATTGCCGTCAAACATCTGTTCCCCGAAGCACGGCAGCGCACGCCGCTGAATCCGACGCTGCTGGCGTGGCTGATCTCTCCCGAGCATCGGTTGTTTCACCAGGTCTGGCATGCGACGCGGGACAAGTGGCACACCCTGGCCGAAGACAAGCGCAACGCGTTGCGCGGTCTCGGCTGGCAGCCCGGCCCGCGTGACAACGAGCGCGATGCCCGTGGCGACCGCAAGGATCGCAACGGTTCGGGCGTCGACTTCTTCTTCATGCACCGGCACATGCTTGGGACGGCGCGTTCGATGCAGGATCTGCCGTCGTGGGAGTATTTCCCGCTGCCGCAACCCGAACTGATCCGCGACCGGGTCGGTTTCGCCCGTTACTTCGATAACCACGACGGCACGGCACTGCCGCCGACGTGGCTGGCCGATGGCGACAATGAGTACAGCCAGTGGGTCAGCGACCTGAAAACTGCCGAGACCTATGAAAGCAATTTTCAGGTCTGGGAGTCGCAGTACCGCGACCCGGCCTATCTGGCCAAGCTCACGTTGGGCCAGTTCGGTTCAGAAGTGGAGCTGGGGCTGCACGACTGGCTGCACATGCGCTGGGCCTCGGTGCCGCGCGATCCGTCCAACGGCCAACCGGTGCCGTTTGCCCGGGATCCGGCGGATTTCGCCGCACGCTGGTTCGCGGCGGAAAACGACTTCCTCGGCGATCCGTTTTCATCCCACGTCAACCCGGTGTTCTGGCATTTCCATGGCTGGATCGATGACCGTATCGAAGACTGGTTCCGCGCTCACGAGCGCTTCCATCCGGGTGAAGTCACCCGGCAAGTGGTCAACGGTGTGCAGTGGTTTGCGCCGGGGCGCTGGAACGAAGTCGCTGACCCGTGGCTGGGGCCAACCACTCACGGTTGCAGCACCACGCCGGGGTTGCAGGTGGGCAAGTCAGTGGAGATGGATCCCGAGACCATGAAGCTGGCGCTGCGCATCACCTTCATCGGCGACGAGAAGAAACTCGCCGCACTGTTCCGCCGCGTGCCGCAGCGGCCGTGGTATGCGCGGCATTTGAAAGCCAAGGTTTGAAGCAAAAGATCGCTGCGTGCGATCTTTTGTTTTTCAGCGCGTCTCCCAACCCCCGCCCAACGCTTTGTACAACGCAATGCTCGCCTGCATCCGCGCCAGTCGCAGTTGCACGTTGAGATCCTGCGCGGCGTACAGCGTGCGCTGGGTTTCCAGCACGGTCAGCAGGTCTTCGGCGCCGGCCTGGTAACGGCTTTGGGAAAGATTGAACGCAGTCTGTGCCTGATTCAGCTCTTCGGTCTGCCATTGCCGCTGCTGATCCAGACCCTGAATGCTGTTCAGGGCTTTTTCCACGTCGGCGAAGCCATTGATGATCGCGCCGCGATAGGTTTCCAGCAGTTCTTCCTGGCGGGCGGTCGCCTTGTCGCGTTCTGCGGACAGGCGACCGTTATTGAAGATCGGCGCGATCAGCCCGGCGGTGAAGTTGTAGAACGGGCTGCGCATCACATCGTCGAAGCGGTTGGCGCCGGAACCCAGCTGCGCGCTCAGGGTGACCTTGGGCAGCATGGCGGCGCGGGCGACTTTGACGTCTGCCTGGGCGGCTGCCAGTTGCGCTTCGGCGCGGGCGATGTCCGGGCGGCGGGTCAGCAGATCGCTGGGCAATCCGGCAGCGATTTGCGGCCATTGCAGTTGATCGAACGATTCGAGGCTCGGTGGCAATTCCTGCGCCGGTCGCCCGAGCAGAGCCGCAAGACCGATTCGCGCGTCCTCGGCCTGTTGCTGCACCGTGGGCAGTTGTCGCTGTTGCGCGGCCACCAGACTTTTCTGCTGGGCCAGTTCCAGCGCGGTGGCAGAGCCGGCATTGAAACGGGTCTGCACCAGTTGCAGAACACTCTGCGCGTTGGCCAGGTTCAGCGCGGCAATGCGGCTTTGTTCCTGCAATGACAGCGCCTGGGTGTAACGGTTGGCGACGTCGCTGAGCAGGGTCAGTTCCACGGTGGCCTGATCGAACTCACTGGCGCGCAAGCCCTGGCGGGCGCTTTCGCGGGTGGCAGCCTGACCGCCCCAGAAGTCGATTTCATAACTGGCGCTGAGGTTGGCGTCGAAGTAGTCCACAGCCTTGTTGCTGCTGTCGGCATCCAGTTGGCTGTAGCCGTTGCCGCGCAGCAGTTTCTGGCGGTTGGCATTCAGGCCTGCGGTTATTTCCGGCAATTGCGAACCGCCGGCGATCACCGTGCTGGCGCGAGCCTGACGCACGCGGGCGATGGCGGCGGCCAGATCGTGGCTGCCGCTTTGCGCCTGTCCGATCAGTTGGTTCAGGTGCGGGCTGGCGAAATGCGTCCACCATTGCCGGTTGGTCTGCGCCACCGATTGCCCGGTCAGCGACTGCCATGCGGCGGGGGCGGTCACGCCGCTCTCCGGGCGTGGGGCGGGGCTGCCGCAGGCGCTCAGCATCAGGCAAAGGGTCAACAGGCTCAGTTGCGGTTTCATAGATCGATCATTCACTGGTGAGGGCCGTGACCGGGTCGAGCCGGGCAGCTTTGCGGGCGGGCATGAAGCCAAAAACCACCCCGGTGATCAGTGCGCAGGCGAAGGCGCCGGCGATGGCCACCAGGGAAAATGCGACGGCGACTTCGCTGAGTATCAATACGCCGCCCACGAGCAGCGCCAGGCCGATGCCGGCAATGCCGCCGACCACCGACAGCATCACCGCCTCGGTCAGGAACTGACGCAGGATGTCGCGCTGACGGGCACCGGTGGCCATGCGGATACCGATTTCGCGAGTGCGTTCACGCACGGTCATGAGCATGATGTTCATCACGCCGATGCCGCCGACCAGCAGCGAAATCGCGGCAATCGAACCGAGCATCAGCGACAGGGTGTTTTGCGTGCGCGCTTCGGCCTGAATCATCGCGGCATTGTTGGTCAGCTCGAAATCCTTCTTGCCGTTGTGCAACTGCAACATCAATTGCTCGATGGCCATTTCGGTTTCATGGACCTTGCGCGCGTCAGCGGCGGCGATCACCACGTACTCGGGGTTGTGCGTGCCAAACAGCCGCACGCTGGCCGCGGAGTAGGGGATGGCGATGCGATTGTCGCTGTCCTGATCGCCGGAGCTGGCGCCCTTGCCGGCCAGTACTCCCACTACCTGGAACGGCACGTTCTCGATCAGGATGTATTGGCCGATCGGATTGCTCACGTTCTTGAGCAACTTGTCGCGGACCTTTTTGCCGATCACCGCGACGGCCGCACCGTTGCGCTCATCGGCCTCGGTGAAGTAGCTGCCTTCGACCACCGGCCAGTTGAAGATGTCCGGGAAGTTGGTGTCGTTGCCGCCGATGTAACTCATGTGATCGAGGTTGCCGAAGCGCACCCCGGCTTCGGCACCGTTGACCGGCATGATGCGAGTGATCTGCGGCAGGCTGGCCAGTGCGGCGACTTCATCCAGGGTGACGATGCCCGGTGGTGTGCGCGGGTTCGGCGCGGCACCGCTGAGGTAAATGATGTTGGAGCCGAAGGCGCCCATCTGCGCCATGACCTGGCGTTTGCTGCCTTCGCCAACGGCGAGCATCACCACTACCGACGCCACGCCGATGATGATCCCCAGCAGTGTCAGTGCGGTACGGAAGCGGTTGATCCACATGACGCGCCACGCCGCCTGCACCGCATCGACCAGCTCACCTTTCCAGGCGCCGCTCGCTTCGCTGCCCTCGCTCAGGCGCTTGCGCAGATCCACGGCCTGCAAGGCACCAGGGTTGGCGCTGGCCTGCACGGTGGGGTCTTCCGTGGCGCTGTCGCGGATGATCAGGCCGTCGCTGATTTCAATGATGCGCTTGGCCCGGGCCGCCACTTCACGGTCGTGGGTGATAAGGATGACCACATGACCCTGGCTCGCCAGCTCGTCGAGCAGCGCCATGACTTCCTTGCCGCTGTGGCTGTCGAGCGCGCCGGTCGGTTCGTCCGCGAGGATGATATGACCGCCGTTCATCAAGGCGCGGGCGATCGACACCCGTTGTTGCTGACCACCGGACAGTTGATGGGGGCGGTTGCCGGTGCGTGAGGCCAGACCGAGGCGCTCGAGCAGGGCGGCGGCACGTGCATGGCGCTCGGCGGCGGGAATGCCGGCATAGATGGCCGGCATCTCGACGTTTTCCTGGGCGGAGCCGGACGGAATCAGGTGGTATCCCTGAAACACAAAACCGAAGGCTTCGCGACGCAGCCAGGCCAGTTCATCGGTGTCCAGGCCAGCGACGTTTTCCCCGGCAAAGCGGTATTCGCCGGACGTGGGCCGGTCGAGGCAGCCGAGGATGTTCATCAGCGTCGATTTGCCGGAGCCGGACGCGCCGACGATCGCCACGAACTCGCCGGCATGGATCGACAGGTCGATGCCGCGCAGCACGTGAACTTCCGGTGCGTCGCCGCCGCCGTAGGATTTGCGGATGTCCTGCAGGTCGATCAGGGGCGTTTGCATTCAGCCTCCGTTGCCGTCGGCCGGGCCGATCAACAGATGATCGCCTTCGCTGAGGCCGTCGAGGATCTGCACTTTCAAGCGATCGCTGATGCCGGTGCGCACGGTGCGTTGCTCGATGTCGCCGTTCTGTGCCACGACCCGGGCAATCTGGCTGTCGGGTTTGGTGCTGCCATGCAGGGCCGCAATCGGTGCGGTGAGGACGTCTTTCGCCTGATTCGAGACAAAGAACACTTGGGTGGTCATCTCCGCCATCAGCGCGTTGTCGGCGTTGTCGACGTCCAGCAACACGGTGTACAGCACCACGCGACCGGCACCGCTTTTGCTGGTGCTGGTCGGGCTGCCGCCGCCCTGGCTGGTCTGATCCAACGGTTTGGGCGGTACCGGCAGGATCTGCCGCACGGTGCTGCTCCAGCGCCGGTTGCCGCCGCTGAGGGTGGTGAAATAAGCGGTCATGCCCGGTTTGACGTGGCCGATGTCAGCCTCGGAGACTTCCGCCCAGACCGTCATTGGCGACAGCTTGGCGATCCGCAGGATCAGCGGCGTCTGTTGTTGCGCATTGAGTGTCTGGCCTTCGCGAGCGTCCAGCGCAACCACGGTGCCGGCCATCGGCGCGAAGATCCGGGTGTAGCCGAGTTCGGCCTGATCGCTGCGCAGACTTGCCTGTGCCTGACGGATCTGCGCCTGGAACATGTCGATCCGCGCCTGTGTGGCTTTGAGTTCGGCGCGGGCGGTCTGCACGTCCTCTTCTCGGGTGGCGCCGCCGGCGGCCAGGTTCTGCTGGCGCTGGTACTTCTGGCGCGCCAGTTCGTGTTGAGCCTGTTGTTCCTGCAACTGCGCCTTGAGGTTTTCGATGGAAAACTGGCTGGCGTCGAGTTTGGCCTTTTGCGTGGCCGGGTCGATTTCCACCAGCAGTTGGCCTTCCTTGACCACGTCGCCGACTTCCACGTGGATCTTGCGAATCTGCCCTGAAGCCTGGGCGCCGACGTCCACATAGCGGCGTGGCTGGAGGGTGCCGAGTGCGGTCACGCTGCTTTCTATATCACCACGGGAGACTTGCACGGTGGCGAATTTGTCCCGGCCGGGCGGCAAGACTTGCCAGGCGGCAACAGCAATAACGGGAATCAGACAAAGGGCGATGAGCAGGGCGCGTCGGGCGGGGCGGGGACGTTTCATGCAGGGTTCCGGCCAGTGGAAATCGGCCCGTCGTTCAGCAGGCACCGCGAACGGGCCACGGTCGAACGCTGT
This sequence comes from Pseudomonas sp. GW821-FHT02C04, assembly GCF_059421845.1. Classification (NCBI taxonomy): domain Bacteria; kingdom Pseudomonadati; phylum Pseudomonadota; class Gammaproteobacteria; order Pseudomonadales; family Pseudomonadaceae; genus Pseudomonas; species Pseudomonas sp. GW821-FHT02C04. The sequence goes on from NZ_JBWKVT010000008.1 coordinate 165,978, forward strand.
CGCAGGGCGCGACAGATACGGGGGGCTGTCCTTTAAACGAGAGACGGGGTGGGGAATTTAAGCGCTGAAAAACGCGGTAACAGGTATAGCTGGCAACAATTTGTCGGGCAAATGGAAACAGCGCTTTAAATCTATATGAGAATTACTATAAATTACGCGTCTGAATTTGCCACCATCGTGCCACTGCCTGTTTTGGCAGATCGCCGGTCTGGCTCAAGGATCGAAACCGCACCCTGCGGCCGGGAGTCATGTTGGAAAACTACTATCGCGAGCTGGTGTGTTTCCTGAACGCCAAGCTAGGCAACCGCCAGGTGGCCGAAGATGTGGTGCATGACGCTTATCTGCGGGTTCTGGAACGATCCAGCGACACGCCAATCGAGCAGCCCCGCGCATTTCTCTACCGCACGGCGCTCAACCTGGTGATCGATGACCACCGGCGCAATGCCTCGCGTCAGGTCGAATCCCTTGATGTGCTCGACAGCGAAGAGCGCTATTTCAGTCCTTCTCCTCATCACAGTCTCGATCATGGCCAGCGCCTGGCGCTGTTGCAGCGTGCACTGGCCGAGCTGCCGGCGTTGTGCCGCGAGAGCTTTTTGCTGCGCAAGATCGAAGGGCTGTCGCACCCGGAGATCGCCGAGTGCCTGGGTATTTCCAAGGCCTTGGTCGAAAAACACATCGTCAACGCCATGAAACATTGCCGGGTGCGCATCAAGCAATGGGATGGACATTGATCGTTCCCGGTTAAATTTTTTTTCACCGTCCTCGTTCCTACTCAACAGACGATCTGCTGTCCTGCACAAGGCCGGTCAGGTCACCCAGGCTTCATCCCCGCTGTTGAGGGGTACATCCAGAGGACACTGGAAATGACACAGGCAATTGCATCGCCCATCGTTCACGACCTGATCGGCGTCGGTTTCGGCCCTTCGAACCTGGCGCTGGCCATCGCTCTGCAAGAGCGCGGCCCGACCCAGGGCGAACTGGATGTGCTGTTTCTCGACAAGCAACCGACCTACAGCTGGCACGGCAACACGCTGTCGACCCAGAGTGAATTGCAGATTTCCTTCCTCAAGGATCTGGTGACCCTGCGCAACCCGACCAGCCCGTACTCGTTCGTCAATTACCTCAAGCAGCACGGTCGTCTGGTGGACTTCATCAACCTCGGCACCTTCTACCCGTGCCGCATGGAGTACAACGACTACCTGCGCTGGGTCGCCGCGCAGTTCACCGAACAGAGCCGCTACGGCGAAGAAGTGCTGACCATCGAGCCGGTGCTGCACAACCATCAGGTTGAAGCGCTGCGGGTGATTTCCCGTGGGACGGACGGCCAGCAATTCGTTCGCACCGCGCGTTCGGTGGTGGTCAGCGCCGGCGGCACACCGCGCATTCCCGAAGCCTTCAAGGCGCTGAAGGGCGATGCCCGAGTGTTCCACCACTCGCAGTACCTGGCGGAGATGGCCAAGCAGCCGTGCGTCAATAATCAACCGATGAGCATCGCGATCATCGGTGGCGGCCAGAGCGCGGCGGAAGCGTTCATCGATCTGAACGATTCGTTCCCGTCGGTGCAGGTCGACATGATCCTGCGCGGCTCGGCGCTGAAGCCGGCGGACGACAGTCCGTTCGTCAACGAAGTGTTCTCGCCGGAATTCACCGACCTGATCTTCCAGCAGAAGAGCAGCGAGCGTGAGCGTCTGGTCAACGAGTATCACAACACCAACTACTCGGTGGTCGACATCGACCTGATCGAGCGCATCTACGGCATCTTCTATCGCCAGAAAGTCTCGGGCGTGGCACGTCATGCGTTCCGCACCCTGACCACTGTCGAGAAAGCCACTGCCACCGAGCACGGTATCGAACTGACCGTGCGCAACAATGCCACCGGCGAAGTCACCGTGCGTGCCTACGACGCGGTCGTGCTGGCCACCGGTTACGAGCGTCAGATGCACCGCAAACTGCTGGCGCCGCTGGAAGAGTACCTGGGCGACTTCGAAGTCGATCGCAACTACAAACTGATCACCGACGAGCGCTGCAAGGCCGGTCTGTACATGCAGGGCTTCTGCCAGGCCAGCCACGGCCTGAGCGATACGCTGCTGTCGATCCTGCCGATCCGCGCAGACGAGATTGCCGGCTCGCTGTATGAGCATGGCAAACATCGTGGGCACAGCCGTTCGGTGATGGACTTGTTGTTGGCCACGGCCAGCTGATGACTTCCTGACGACTCCCGCGCTGAGCGCGGGAGTCGTTTCGAGGTCAATCCTGAACCCTTCCTGAATGACCTCCACATCCCCCAACCTCATTTCCTTTACGGGTTTACTCTCCAGGCATCGGGGCGTAAGCTTCGCGCGTTTTCATCAATAGCGGAGACCCACAGTGGGTACTTGTTCGAGTGACAGTTGTCGGCCGGTCCTTGTAACCGGCAGATTCTCGGCAAGATAACGCGCATTCCTTTGTGCCGTTGTCTCGCCGAACAGCGAGCAGCGGCATCCCGATCATGGTCAGTTGAGACCATGTCCCGACGTCCTTCTCATCGACGCTGAAAAGAGCGTGGTTTCGACTTTTTCGTCGCAATCGCAGCCCTATCGACACGCCTGTCTTTTTTGACTGGCGCGCCAACCCTTGCCGTGCCGAATTTTTCGGTGCAAGAGGGCTGGACGTACCTGCTTGACGGTTTCCCGGCTGACCATAGGGGCAACAGCCATGAAACTTACGCTCAAGGAATTTTTCGCAGGCTTCCTGCGGACCCGTCACATCGCCCGGCACTTCCGTCGTCTGGCCGTGCTGGAAAGTCTTCGCGACACCACGGTCAGCCGTGAAGTGCCGCCCACCCTGGCCAACACGTTGGTGGACGCCGCCCATTGCGACAGCGGCGTGTTGCTGTCGAACCTCGGTACCCACACCGACGGGCTAACCGATTTCGAAGTCGATGTGCTGCGTGCGCAGCATGGCCTCAACGAAGTCGAGCATGAGCAACCGCTGCCGTGGTGGACCCACCTGTGGCACTGCTACAAAAACCCGTTCAACCTGCTGCTGACCCTGTTGGCGGTGATCTCGTGGCTGACGGACGACCTCAAGGCGGCCACCGTGATTTTCTCGATGGTGGTGCTTTCGACCCTGCTGCGCTTCTGGCAGGAAAGCAAATCCAACCGGGCGGCCGACGCGCTCAAGGCTATGGTCAGCAACACCGCCACCGTGCTGCGCCGAGATGCGCCGCGCACTGAACTGCCGATCAAGCAACTGGTGCCCGGTGATCTGATCGTGCTTTCGGCCGGCGACATGATTCCTGCCGATTGCCGGGTGCTCAGCGCCAAGGATCTGTTCGTCAGCCAGGCGGCGATGACCGGCGAATCGATGCCGGTGGAGAAATTCCCCCGTCAGGCGGATCGCGATACGCGTAATCCACTGGAGCTCGACAACATCCTGTTCATGGGCACCAACGTGGTGTCCGGGACAGCGGTGGCGGTGATTCTCACCACGGGCAACAGCACTTACTTCGGTGCGCTGGCGCTGCGGGTCGGGGCAACCGATCGCGGGGTGACGTCGTTCCAGCAGGGCGTGAACAAAGTCAGCTGGCTGTTGATTCGCTTCATGTTCGTCATGGCGCCGCTGGTGTTGTTCATCAACGGTTTCACCAAGGGTGACTGGACCGAAGCCCTGCTGTTCGCGCTGTCGATCGCCGTGGGCCTGACCCCGGAAATGCTGCCGATGATCGTCACCTCGACCCTGGCCAAGGGCGCGGTGTTCCTGTCGCGCAAGAAAGTCATCGTCAAACGCCTGGACGCCATCCAGAACTTCGGCGCCATGGACGTGCTGTGCACCGACAAGACCGGCACCCTGACTCAGGACAAGATCTTCCTGGCGCGCAACGTTGACGTCTGGGGCGAAGACTCCGACGACGTGCTGGAAATGGCCTATCTGAACAGCTACTACCAGACCGGCCTGAAAAACCTGCTCGACGTGGCGGTCCTGGAACACGTGGAAGTCCACCGTGAACTGAAGGTCGGCACGGCGTTTCGCAAGGTCGACGAGATCCCGTTCGACTTCAATCGCCGGCGCATGTCGGTGGTGGTCGAAGGGCACGGGCAACCGCATCAGTTGATCTGCAAAGGCGCGGTGGAAGAAGTGTTGTCGGTGTGCACCCGGGTTCGTCACGGTGAAGTCGACGAAGCCTTGAGCGATGAATTGCTGGCGAGAATTCGTCAGGTAACAGCAGCATTCAACGCTGAAGGCTTGCGCGTGGTAGCGGTGGCGGCACGGTCGATGCCGGAAGGTCGCGACACTTACAGCCTGGGCGACGAGCAGGAACTGACGCTGATCGGTTATGTGGCATTCCTCGATCCACCGAAGGAAAGCACTGCACCGGCACTCAAGGCTCTGGCCGAGCATGGTGTTGCCGTGAAAGTGCTGACCGGCGACAACGAATTGGTGACCGCCAAGATCTGCCGCGAAGTGGGCCTGGCCCAGCAAGGCCTGTTGATGGGCAACGACATCGAACGCATGAGCGATGCGGAACTGGCGGTGGCGGTGGAGACCACCAACGTGTTCGCGAAACTGACGCCGTCGCACAAGGAGCGCATCGTGCGCATCCTCAAGGGCAACGGCCACGTGGTCGGGTTCATGGGCGACGGCATCAACGACGCACCGGCACTGCGCACCGCAGACATCGGTATTTCCGTGGACAGCGCGGTGGACATCGCCAAGGAAGCGGCCGACATCATCCTGCTGGAAAAGAGCCTGATGGTGCTGGAGGAGGGCGTGCTGGAAGGGCGTCGGACCTTCGCCAACATGCTCAAGTACATCAAGATGACCGCCAGCTCGAACTTCGGCAACGTGTTCTCGGTGTTGGTGGCCAGTGCGTTCATTCCGTTCCTGCCGATGCTGCCGATGCACCTGCTGGTGCAGAACCTGCTGTATGACATTTCGCAGATCGCGATCCCGTTCGACAACGTCGACGACGAAATGCTGAAACAGCCACAACGCTGGCAGCCCGGGGATGTCGGACGCTTCATGCTGTTCTTCGGCCCGATCAGTTCGATCTTCGACATCACAACGTTCGCCTTGATGTGGTACGTGTTTGATGCCAACACCCCGGATCACCAGACGTTGTTCCAGTCCGGCTGGTTTGTGGTAGGGCTGCTGACCCAGACGCTGATCGTGCACATGATCCGCACGCCGAAGATTCCGTTCCTGCAAAGCCGCGCGGCCATGCCGCTGCTGGTGATGACCGGAATCATCATGGCCGTGGGCATCTTCCTGCCGATGGGACCGCTGGCGCACTACTTCAAATTGCAGGCGCTGCCGTCGATGTACTTCGTGTTCCTGCCGGTGATCCTGCTGGCGTACATGGCACTGACCCAGGCCGTAAAAGGCTTCTACATCCGCCGGTTCGGCTGGCAGTAACAGGAAAGATTCCCCCCTTGTGGGAGCAAGGGGGGCGGTTTCAAGGAGTTCAACATGCAAGCTATCAACAACATCAACCTCGATTCGCTGCTCGACACCCTGGTCAGCCTCAGCGCGGCCTTCATTCTCGGTGGCCTGATCGGCTTCGAACGCCAGTACCGGCAACGTACGGCGGGCTTGCGCACCAACGTGCTGGTGGCGGTCGGCGCGGCGATTTTCGTCGACATGGCCAACCGGCTCGGCGGGGCGGAAGGCGCGGTTCGGGTGGTCGCCTACGTGGTATCCGGGATCGGCTTTCTCGGTGCCGGTGTGATCATGCGCGAAGAGGGCAATGTGCGCGGTCTCAATACCGCCGCCACACTCTGGACCTCGGCAGCGGTCGGCGCCTGTGCCGGCGCCGACCTGCTGGCCGAGGCGGTGCTCGGCACCTTGTTCGTGCTCGCCGCGAATACCTTGCTGCGGCCGATCGTCAACAACATCAACCGCCAGCCGCTGGATGTGGTCTCGGCGGAAGTCACCAACATCGTCTATGTCATTGCCCGGCGCTCGCAGCAGACTGCCGTGTTCGCCTTGCTTGAAGCCGAGCTCGAACGCAGCAACTACCCGGCCAGTGACGTTGATGTGCACGCCTTCGGTGCTGATGAAATCGAGATCGAAGCCACACTCGCAACCACCTCGGTGGACGGCGATGAACTGGACGCACTGGTGAAGCGAATCTCCACCTCGAGTCTGGTGGTGCAGGCGTTCTGGAGCCCGAGCACCACGGAATAAGGTTTTGAAACCCGATGCCTGGCAACCGCATGGAAATCGGGCTCGGCCGCATTCGGTGAATTTTCAGAAATTTCCCACAAGTGTTCGGAGGTTTCCCACAGCGCTATCTGCCCGGTTTATCGACAATCAGCGCCGCACAACCGTCAACGAGTCGATCCCCATGCGCTGTCTGCCCCTTCGTGTCCTGGTCCTTGAAGATCATGCGTTCCAACGCTCCGTCGCCGTGAACCAGCTGAAAACCCTCGGCTGCCACGAAGTCTACGAGGCCGGCGACGGCGCTCAGGCGTTGGCGGTATTGCAGCAGGTCGGGGCGGTCGACATCGCGTTGTGCGACTTGCAGATGGAGGGCATGGACGGGCTCGAGTTTCTGCACCGCGTGGGCGCGTCGGGGCAGGTCCGGTCGATCATCATCAGCAGTTCGCTGCCGGCGGATCTGCGTCGGGCCGTGCATCAAATGGTGGCGTTGCTCGGGCTTGAGCTGCTGGGCGATGTGGGCAAGCCGTTGCATGCGCAGGTGCTGGGTGATCTGCTGAGAAAGTCCCTCGACCGGCCTTCGATCCAGAGACCACCGGGTGCGGAAATCACCCTCGCCAGTGAAGAAACGGTGCGTCAGGCACTCGCAGCGCAGCAGTTGCAAGCCTGGTATCAACCCAAGTTCAACCTGCTCACGGGCCAGGTGTGCGGGGTCGAAGTGCTTTGCCGCTGGCTGCACCCGACGCTGGGAGTGATTGCACCGGGGCATTTTCTGCCGGTGCTGGAACGTTGCGGGTTGCTCGATGAGTTGCTGTTTGCCCAGCTTGATCAAGCCCTGAGCGTACAGCGCAGCGCCCGGGCATCCGGCATTGGCTTGAACATGGCGTTCAACCTGCAAGCCGTGCAATTGGCCGGCAGTGAGCTGACGACGACCATCAAGCGCATTCTGGCGCAGCATGGCGCCTGCGGTTCGGGTCTGACGTTCGAGCTGACCGAAAGCGGTTTGCTGGAGGCACCGGCCACTAGCCTGGAAAGCCTGATCCGCCTGCGGATGATGGGTTGCCGGTTGTCGATCGACGACTTCGGTGCGGGGTTCTCGTCGTTGCAGCGGTTGTGTCAGTTGCCGTTCAACGAAATCAAACTCGATGCCGAGTTCGTCCGCAGCCTTGAGCATGAGCCCCGTTGCCGGGCGGTGATCAGCAGCACTCTGGCGCTGGGCGAGACCCTTGGCATGAGCGTGGTGATCGAAGGGATCGAAAGCGCTGCGCAGCGTCGTGAGCTGATGGCGCTGGGTTGTACGCAAGGGCAGGGCTACTGGTACGCACGCCCCATGGCCGGACCGGACTTGTTGAAATGGCTGGATTTGCATGGCGACGTGTTCAATCCGGATCAGTGACGGTTTTTTTCGGAAAAGTCCTACAGAGCTCGTCCCGATGCTTGGGTAGTCTTTGCCGCCACTTGAAGCGACTACCGGGACTCCCACGATGACCGACAAAACCCTGCGTATCCTGATCGCCGACCCGCAGCATTTTCACCGGATGAAAATCGAGCGGATGTTCAATGGCCTCGATTACTACCGCATCGCACCGGTGCAGAACCTCGCCGAACTGCTGACGCTGCTCGATTACGGCTGCCAGCCGTTCGATGTGCTGGTGATCAACGCTGCGCTGGCGGCCGGGATGCCGGATCTGCGGGGCTTCCTGTTCGATCACCCGCACGTCCGGCATGCGCTGGTCTATGGCGAGCCGGCGAACTCATCGGCGGTTTCCGGGCTTTTTCAGACAAAAATCACTTCCAGCCACGCCGCGTTGCCGTCAATGAATGCAATCACGCAGTTGATGGCGTCGGTCGAGGTTTCCCTGGAGCGCTCGTCGCGCAGTGGCCAGACAAAATCGCTGGCGCAAATGCGCGCCTGATCACAGATCGGTCGATGGCGCAACTGTCAGGTCTGACAGGTGATTCGCCGTGCATCCCATGTAACAGTCGTAGCGCAGCTACATATTGCCCCGGTCAGCGAGACCGGTGGCGTCATTGTCATGTATTTGCACTTGGAGCTGTCATGAGTTCAGTACTGATAGCCGAAGACCATCCGGTGGTTGTCATTGCTATCCGAATGCTGCTGCAGGGGTTGGGCTACAAAAAGATTTACGAGGTGTCGAGTGGCGCCGGCGTCGTGTCGATGATCCGTGATCATGAACCGGACCTGGTTCTGCTCGACCTGGGTCTCGATAAAATGGGCGGCCTGCAAGTATTGGAGCATATCAAGGCGATAGGACTGGTCTGCAAAATCGTGGTTTTTACCTCGGCTCCTGCGGAAACTTTCCTGAGGCGTTGCCGGCATGCCGGTGCAATGGCCTTTGTCGACAAGTCTGCCGATTTGAAGCAACTGGAGAATGCGATCAAGGCCGTCCGTTCGGGCTACTGCTTTTTTCCTGCCTCGCCAATGGGCAGCTCAGGGCAACTCGATGGACACAGTGATGAAGGTCTGAGGATTAAATCGCTATCTGATCGCGAAATTCAGATCCTGAAAAGGCTGGCTCAAGGCATACCGAACAAGCAGATTGCCGCGGAGATGAACCGCAGCCACAAAACCATCAGCACCTACAAGACTCGTTTGATGCTCAAACTCGGGATCACGTCGACGGTGATGTTGCGAGAGATTGCCCTGCGCCACCGTCTGATCTGAGAGGATTCGCATGATGAGCCTTTTGCGTTGCGTCCTCCTGCTGGTGCTGTTGTTTGCGGGCACAGCGCAGGCGGCTACGAATGCGCAAAGGCTGGAAATCGTCTCCAGAACTCGCCTCGAGGGTGTGCAGATTCGTCTGGACGAGCAGGAGCGACAATGGCTCCGTGCGCACCCGGTATTGCGCATCGGGGCCTCCTGGCCGGATTACCCACCCTTTGAGTTGACCCGCAAACGCCATGAGCTGGAAGGTCTCACGGCCGATTACGCTGATGCGATTGCTCAGATTCTGAACGTCGGCGTCGAAGTCTGGTGTTATGCCGACCGCGCAAGCGCCATGGCTGCGCTCGAGGCCGGTGAGGTGGACCTGCTGGGCACGTCGAACGAGTTCGAAAAAGCTAATTCTCGCCTGATGCTGTCCCGTGCCTACGCCGAAGATCAGCCGATGTGGGTGACCCGGCTCGACGAACCATTACCGGACGATCTCGCCGGCAAGCGCATCGCCATGGTGGACGACTACCTGCCAGCCTCGACTATCGAGAAGGCTTATCCGCAGGCTTATCTGCAGCGTTACCCCTCGATCCTCGACGCACTCGGTTCCGTGGCCTTCCGCCGCAATGATGTCTACTTGGGGGACTTCATCAGCGCCAGCTATCTCATCAACACTCACTTTCACAACGACCTGCAACTGGCCGGGCCATCGGGCCTTGACGCCAATCCGTTCGGCTTTGCCCTGGCCCGCAGCAACACGCGTTTGAAACGTCTGGTCGACAAAGCCCTGCTGGCGATTCCCATGGAGCAGCGCCTGGCCATGGAGTTGCGCTGGAGCGCCGGGCGCGCTGACATGGCGGCGCAGTCACGGGTGAGCCTGAGCGACGGCGAGCAACAATGGCTGGATCAGCATCCAGTCGTGCGGGTCGGCGCGATCAATGACTTCGCACCTTTAACGTTCTTTGGCGCCGATGGCCGTTTGCGTGGACTGACTGCCCAAGTGCTCAACCTGATCAGTCAGCGCAGCGGCCTCAGGTTCGAGGTGCTGCGCGGCGAGTCTCTGCATCGTCAGGTCGAGCAACTCCGAAGCGGGGAACTGGACCTGTTGCCTGTGATGACGCCGAGCCGCGAACGCGAAACTGAAATGCTGTTCACCCGCTCGTACGTCAACAGTCCCTTTGTCTTGATCAGCGATTCGAGGGCGCAGGCGCCACGCAGCCTTGAAGAGATGGCAGGTAAACGCCTGGCGCTCTATCGCGGCAATCCGTTGCGCGATTATCTGTTGGAGCATGTGCCGCAGATCAGCCTGATCGAGTTGCCGAGCCCGGCGGACGGTACGCGGGCGCTGCTCGACGGTCAGGCTGATGCGACATTGAGTTCGTTGCTGGTAGCTCGCTACCAGATCGATCACCAGTACCGCGATCGTTTGCGGATTGTCTCCACGCTGGGCGATCAGCCGGCCCGGGTTGCCATGGCCACGGCACTCGATGCCCCGCAGTTGCAATCGATTCTGAACAAGGCGCTTCTGAGTATTGCGCCACAGGAAATGGACGCTCTGGTCGCGGGCTGGAGTCGTAACGTGGTGCTGCAGGACAGCTATTGGCAGCGTCATCGAGAGCAGATATTGCGCGGGTTTGCCGTCGCGGCAGGGTTGTTGCTGCTGGCATTGGGCTGGATCGGCTTTCAGCGTCGGCAGATTCGCCTGCGCCAGCAATGGCTACTTCAATTACAGGAAGCCAAGGATGCGGCCGATGACGCCAACCGTGCCAAAAGCACGTTTCTCGCGACCATGAGCCACGAGATCCGCACACCGATGAATGCCCTGATCGGTATGCTCGAGCTGGCCCTCAAGCGTGCCGATGAAGGCGTGACCGATCGGGAGGCGATCGAAGTGGCGTCCAGCGCCGGGCAGCAACTGCTGGCCTTGATCGGCGATATTCTCGACATCGCGCGGATCGAGTCCGGGCATCTGTCGCTGGCTCCGGAGCGGGCCAATCTGCGCGAGGTGGTGGCATCGGTGTGTCGGGTGTTCGAAGGCCTGGCGCGGCAGAAGTCATTGTCATGGCGTGTAGAGCTGGATGAGCGCAGCAACGTTGAGGTGCTGCTCGACCCCGTTCGCTTCAAGCAGGTGCTGTCGAACCTGTTGAGCAACGCAATCAAGTTCACCGACGAAGGCGGGGTCAGCCTGCGCTTGCAAATGTTCACCGAGCAGGACGGGCAGCTGGAAGCGGGCGTGATCGTCGAAGACAGTGGCCGGGGGATCAGCGCCGAGGATCAGCAACGGTTGTTCAACCCGTTTGTGCAGGTTGGTAGTCATCAACCGTCGGCACCCAGCGGTTCCGGTCTGGGGCTGGTGATCAGCCGCAATCTGTGTCGACTCATGGGCGGCGACTTGTGGATCAGCAGCGAGCCGGGACGCGGTACGCAAGTCATGCTGCGACTGGAACTGTCCGTGCTGGAGCCGCTCCTGCAAATGGCTGCAAAGACGCCAGCGGTGACGGCGGTAAAGTCGCTGAAGGTCCTGGTGGTGGATGATCACCCGGTCAATCGATTGTTGCTGTGCCGGCAGTTGAGCGAACTCGGGCATCACGCCGTCGACAGCGGGGACGGTGAGCAGGGGCTGGTGCTGTGGCGGGGGCAACCTTTCGATGCGCTGATCACCGATATCAATATGCCTGGGATTGATGGTTATGAACTGGCGCGAGCGATTCGTGAAGAAGAGACGGCAACGGGCAGGGCGCCTTGCCTGATTCTGGGGTTTACCGCCAATGCGCAGATCGAAGAAAAACAGCGATGCCTGGCGGCCGGCATGGACGATTGCCTGTTCAAGCCGATTCTGCTGCGCGAACTGAGCCAGGCCTTGATGGCCGCAGAGGCCGGCGAAACGGAGGTCGAGCACGTGGATGATCAGGGGGCGACCGAGTTCGACCTGAGTGCGCTGTTGCAGCTGGCAGGGGCGGACAACCCGCTCATCAGCCAATTGCGTGAAGAGGTACTGAGCAGCCTGCACGTCGACCTCGAACGGCTGGACGTGTCAGGCCAAAAAGGGGACCGCGCAGGCTTGCGTGATCTGGCCCATCACGTCACGGGCGGGGCGCACATGATCGGTGCCGAGCGCGTGGTCTCGGCCTGTCGGATACTCGAACAGGCCTGTCGCGACGACGCGCCCGAGGCGGCACTGACGGCCGCCATCGATTCGCTGCGCCAGGCCATGCACGACCTCGCGCAGCATCTTCAGGCCTGATCGATCAGTCCCACTGCGGCGCGATGCCTTTGGGGCTGGTCAGGCGATGGCCGCGATCCAGTGTGGCGATCAGTGCCATGTCGGCATCGCTCAGGGTCAGCACGGTGGAGCCAAGATTGCTTTGCAGGTTGGCGCGTTTGGTCGACGACGGAATCACCGCGTAACCCGATTGCATCGCCCACGCCAGGGTGACCTGCGCCGGGGTGGCTTGCAGACGTTCGGCGATCTGCACGATCAGCGGGTCCTTCAGCACTTCGCCGTATGCCAGGGTCATGTACGACGTGATCTGGATGCCCTGACTCTGCGCGAACTCGACAACCTGGCGGTTCTGCAGGTACGGGTGCAACTCGATCTGGTTGGTGACGATGTTTTCTGCGCCGACGGCGGCAATCGCCTGTTTCATCAGATCGATGGTGAAGTTGGACACACCGATCTGCCGGGTCAGACCCAGGCGCTTGGCCTCCAGCAGGGCGTCCATGAATTCCTCCACCGGTACCTGATCTTCCGGCGACGGCCAGTGGATCAGTGTCAGGTCGAGGTAGTCGGTCTGCAGCTTTTGCAGGCTCTCCTTGAGACTCTCGATCAGCCGGTCGCCAGCGAAGTTGGCTATCCAGATCTTGCTGGTGATGAACAGTTCGTCGCGGGCGATGCCGCTGGCGGCGATGGCTTGGCCGACCTCGGCTTCGTTTTCATAAATCTGAGCGGTGTCGATGACCCGGTAACCGAGTTCAAGGGCGGTGCTCACCGAATCGATGACCACCTGACCTTGCAGGCGAAACGTACCAAGACCGAAAGCGGGAACAGACATGCAGGACTCCAGGGTTGCAGTGGGAATGGGGGGAGTATCCGCGTCTGATTCCTCTGGAAAAACCGCTGTCGGGGCAAAGTACTGTTGACCAGAAGTCACGAATCAATCGCAGGTCTCAAGCGATGTCGCTGTGAGCAAATTCTTCACCCAGAAAATCGATCAACGTACGCACCGACGGCAGCAGTCCCCGGCGCGACGGAAAGATCGCGTGCACGATCCCGCATTTCGGTGCCCAGCCCGGAATCAACTCCACCACGCGTCCTGCCGCGATGTCTTCGCGCACGACCACGCTTGGCAGATGAGCGACGCCGACTCCGGCAATCACCGCCTGACGCAGGGCAATCAGGTCATCAGTGACCAGCCTTGGCGTGTGCCGGACTTGCGCCGAAGCGCCGTTCGGCCCGAGCAGCTCCCATTGATACTCACGTTGCGCCGCGCCCCAATGCAGGCTCGGCAAACCATTGAGATCGGCCGGCGAGGGCGGTGATGACAGGCGCTCGGCAAACATCGGGCTGCCGACCACCGATTGGGTGCTGTTACCCAGCACCTTCATCACCATGTCGGTGTTTTCCAGTGGCGGAAAGCGCACGCGCAGCGCAATGTCGAAACCTTCGTGCAGCAGGTCGACCCGGCGGTTGGTGCTCTCGATGAACACTTCCACCAGCGGGTACTTGAGCATGTAGCGGGTGAGCATCGGCCCGACCCAGGAATTGAGCAGCGCCGTCGGGCAGCTCAGGCGTACCAGCCCCTGAGGTTCGGAGCGATTGCGCTCGATCAGCTCGGCGGCGCTCTCGGCCTCGACCCGCATCGCCAGGCAGCGCTGGTAGTAGGCCTGGCCGATCTCGGTCAGCGAACAATGTCGGCTGGTGCGGTGCAGCAGGCGCACGCCAAGGCGTTCTTCGAGCTGCGAGATGCGTCGGCTGAGTTTCGACTTGGGGATGTCCAGCGCACGACCAGCGGCGGCAAAGCCGTGATGCTCCACCACTTGAGTGAAGTAATAGAGGGTGTTGAGGTCTTCCACCATCGTTCTCCATATAGAACGCTAAAGCTGATTTTTGCAGTCTAGTCCATCAATGGTCATGGATTTAAGCTTAATCCATCGCGTCACTCACCCGATTGGAGGCAACCATGAAAAACATCATCGGTATCTACACCAGCCCTCGCGGCCATTGGGTCGGCGATGGTTTCCCGGTTCGCACGCTGTTTTCCTACGACAACCTGGGCAAGCACATCAGCCCGTTCCTGCTGCTGGATCACGCCGGGCCTGCGCAATTCACCCCGACCACCGAACGACGTGGCGTTGGTCAGCATCCGCACCGTGGGTTCGAAACCGTGACTATCGTTTACGAGGGCGAAGTGCAGCACCGCGATTCCACCGGTGCCGGCGGCACCATCGGCCCGGGCGATGTGCAATGGATGACCGCTGCGTCCGGGATCCTGCATGAGGAGTTTCACTCGGACAACTTCGCCAGAACCGGCGGCAATCTGGAAATGGTGCAACTGTGGGTCAACCTGCCAGCCAAGGACAAAATGGCGGCGCCCGGTTACCAGACCATTCTGGACGGCGACATCCCGAGCATCCCGCTCAAGGACGGCGCGGGCAGCCTGCGTCTGATCGCTGGTGAGTTCGACGGCCATAAAGGCCCGTCCCGCACCTTCACGCCGATCGACGTGTGGGATCTGCGCCTGAACGCCGGCAAGTTGCTGACGCTGGATCTGCACGAGGGCCGCAACACCGCGTTGGTGCTGTTGCGCGGTTCGGTGCAGGTCAACGGTCTGGAATCGGTACGCCAGGGCCAGTTGGCGCTGTTCGAGCGTGACGGCCGGCAACTGACGCTTGAGGCCAGCGAGGATGCGGTGGTGTTGCTGCTCAGCGGCGAGCCGATCGACGAACCCATCGTCGGCCACGGTCCGTTCGTGATGAACACCGAGCAGGAAATCCACCAGGCATTCGCCGACTTCCAGTCCGGCCGCTTCGGCCGCATGCACGGCTGACACGCCGCGCTTCCACACCCCGCTCTACACAGGATGCGTAGGCCGGTTCGAAGGCCAGGGATGGCTGCTGCCCAAAAGAAAGAGGAAACGCACATGAACACTGTCAATGCGGCCAACTTCAATGGCCAAAAACCGACTATCGATCCAAACGACAGCGCAATGTTGTTGATCGATCATCAAAGCGGCCTGTTCCAGATCGTCAAGGACATGGATGTACCGCAACTGCGCGCCAATGCCATCGCGCTGGCCAAGGCTGCGACCCTGTTGAAGATGCCGGTCATTACCACGGCCTCCGTGCCGCAGGGGCCGAACGGGCCGTTGATTCCCGAGATTCACGAAGCCGCGCCCCATGCGCAGTACGTGGCGCGCAAAGGTGAGATCAATGCCTGGGACAACCCGCAGTTTCACGCGGCCGTCAAAGCCACCGGCAAGAAAACCCTGGTGATCGCCGGGACTCTGACCAGCGTGTGCCTGGCGTTCCCGTCCATCGCCGCAGTGCACGAAGGCTACAAGGTCTTCGCGGTGGTCGATGCCTCCGGCAATCACTCGAAACTGGCCACTGATCTGACCATCGCCCGCCTGGCCCAGGCCGGGGTGGTGCCGATCGACATCATGGCCACGCTTTCCGAGCTGCAGGGTTCGTGGAACCGTCCCGATGCCGAGCAGTGGGCAGCCGTCTACGCCCAGGCCATGCCGCATTATCAATTGCTGATCGAGAGTTACCTCAAGGCCCAGCAAGTCGCGAACGAACACGAAACGCTGGATTCCCAGCGCTGACCCGAGACCTCGACATTCCGTCGAGGTCGACAACACGCGAGGATTACTGCAATGAGCACTCAATACAAACGTCTGGACAAGAACAACGCCGCCGTTCTGCTGGTCGACCATCAGGCCGGGCTGTTGTCGCTGGTGCGCGACATCGAGCCTGACCGGTTCAAGAACAACGTGCTGGCGCTGGCCGACCTGGCCAAGTACTTCAAGCTGCCGACTATCCTGACCACCAGTTTCGAAACCGGCCCCAACGGCCCGCTGGTGCCCGAGCTCAAGGCATTGTTCCCCGAGGCTCCGTACATTGCCCGTCCCGGCCAGATCAATGCCTGGGACAACGAGGACTTCGTCAAGGCGATCAAGGCCACCGGCAAGAAACAGTTGATCATTGCCGGCGTGGTGACGGAGGTGTGTGTGGCATTCCCGGCGTTGTCGGCCCTGGAAGAGGGGTTCGACGTATTCGTGGTGACCGACGCCTCCGGCACGTTCAATGAACTGACCCGTGAATCGGCATGGAACCGCATGTCCAGCGCCGGTGCACAGTTGATGACCTGGTTCGGTCTGGCCTGCGAGTTGCACCGTGACTGGCGCAACGATATCGAAGGGCTGGGTACGCTGTTCTCCAACCACATTCCGGACTACCGCAACCTGATGACCAGTTACAGCACGCTGACCAGCGGC
The DNA here is from genome assembly GCF_059421845.1 of Pseudomonas sp. GW821-FHT02C04. NCBI lineage: Bacteria > Pseudomonadati > Pseudomonadota > Gammaproteobacteria > Pseudomonadales > Pseudomonadaceae > Pseudomonas > Pseudomonas sp. GW821-FHT02C04. The sequence continues at coordinate 182,286 of NZ_JBWKVT010000008.1, forward strand.
AAGTAACCAGCGCCATGAAAACCTGTGGGAACAAGGGGTCTCCCACAGGTTTTTTCGGCGCCTGCCAAATAGCACTCATCCCACCAAATCAATTGCTCCTACACTAAGCCCAATCTGTGCGATCTTCTCGCGATTGACCTCTGTCGGAGTTGTTTGATGCTGTCTCTGCTGACCGAACATCCGTTGTTCTGCGCGTTGATCCTGATCCTGCTCGACCTTGGCCTGTGGCGCCTGATCAGCTCCCGGGGCAGCGAATGGAAGCTGCTGGTGCGGGTGCTGATTTTCAGCCTGTTCAGCGTGCTGCTGTTCAACGAAGGCCTCAATCCGATGGAGCCGGCACCGTGGGCCGACAACGTGCCGCTGCACCTGGCGGCGACCGGGTTGCAGATCGGCTGGTGGCTGTTCGGTGCGCGCACGCTGACGGTGCTGATCGGCGCGGTGATGATGCAACGGGTCGGTCATACCGGGCGGCTGTTGCAGGATCTGCTTGGCGCGGTGATTTTCCTGATCGCCATTATTGCGGCACTGGCCTATGTGCTGGATCTGCCGGTCAAAGGCGTGCTGGCCACGTCTGGAGCCTTGGCGATCATCGTCGGTCTGGCGCTGCAAAGCACCCTGAGCGACGTGTTCTCCGGCATCGTGTTGAACACCACCAAACCCTATCAACTCGATGACTGGATCTCCATCGACGGCACGGAAGGGCGGGTCACCGACATCGACTGGCGCGCCACGCGCCTGCAAACGTCCCAGGGCAGCATGGCGGTGATTCCCAACTCGCTGGCGGCCAAGGCCAAGATCATCAACTTCAGCCGGCCGAGCAACATGTTCGGGGTTGCCGTCAGCGTGCAGGTCAGCCCCCATGCGCGGCCGAATTCGGTGATCGACGCCCTGGAGCGGGCGATGCAAGGCTGCCGACCGCTGCTGGACACCCCGGCGCCGAGCGTGGCGCTGAAGAGTTCGAGCAGTGCCGGTGCGGAGTATGAAATCAGCGGGTTCGTGGCCTCGATGAACGAGAAGCGCGCGGTGCGCAATCAACTGTTCGATCTGGCTTACCGGCATCTGCAAGCGTCCGGGTTCAATCTGCTGTCGAGCGATGAACCCGCTGCGCCGGCCCATCTCTCACGGCCACGGGCGCTGCTCGACAGCTCGCCGATTTTCTCCACCCTGCGTCAGGAAGAGAAGGAAACCTTCAGCCAGAACATGACCCAGCAGACCTTTCGCGCCGGCGAGATCATCCTGGCAGGCGGGGAGGTCAGCGATCATCTGTTCATCATTGAATCCGGTGTGGTCTCGGTGACCTTGAAACGCCACGGCACACCGTTCGAGTCCGGGCGCATGGGGCCGGGCGAAGTGATCGGCGAGGCAGGGATTCTTTCCGATACCTCGCTGCCGGCGGACTTTTCCGCCAAGACCTTCTGTGCGCTGTATCGCATCGAAAAGTCGTATCTCAAGCCTTGCCTGGACGCCCGCCACGACATCAACGACGCGATGAAGGCATTGCTCGATTTCCGTCTGCTCAAGGCCCAATCCCTGACCCAGGAAGCACCGGTGGTTGCGCCGAAAAAAGGCTTTCTGCAGTGGCTGCGCAATCGCGCCTGACGACCGTCAGCGTTGCTCGTACCCGGCGAGTTTGCGCTCAAGGTTCAGGCGCACCTGCGGCCACTCGTCATCGATGATGCTGAAGCGCACCGAGTTGCGCTTGCGGCCGTCCGGCATGATCCGCTCGTGACGCACGACGCCTTCTTGCTGTGCGCCCAGGCGCAGGATCGCGTTGCGTGATTTCTGGTTGTTTTCGTCGGTGGTGAACTGCACGCGCACGCAATCGAGCACTTCGAAGGCGTGCCGCAGCATCAGGTATTTGGCCTCGGTGTTGACGAAGGTTTTCTGAAAGCGTGCCGAAATCCAGCTGCTGCCGATTTCCAGTTTGCGATTGAGCGGGTCGATCTTCCAGAACCGGGTCGAGCCGATCACCTCGCCGGTCTCCTTCAACACGATCGCAAACGGCATGACCGTGCCTGCCTCACGGCCGTCGAGGGCTTTTTTCAAGTAACTGTCGACGGTGCTCGCCGAGGGCACCACGGTGACAGTGAGGTTCCACAGTTCGCCGTCGGCAGCGGCGTGGAGCAAGGCATCGGCGTCGGTGTATTGGAGAGGGCGCAGGAGGATGCCCTGGCCTTGCAGCGTGGTTTGCATGAGGGGCGGCTCTTGTCGGTTCGGGCGAGCGTCCATTACGCCGCAACGGGCGTCGTCGTTGCAACTGCTCATGGAGCCTGATTCAAATCAGTCGACAGGGCCGATTGGTGAAATCTATTGTCGATCCAATAGCCGGATCCCGTATACATGGCGACCATCGGCGGAGCGATCCGCGTCTCCCTGCAAAAGGACTGAGCAATGAGCGAGCCACGCCTGGCGAATCTGAAACAGTATCTGCAACGGTTGGGGTTCGACACGCCCCCGGCACCGACCCTTGAAACCCTGCGACTGTTGCAGTTGCGTCATACCGGTGCCTTTCCTTTCGAGAATCTGTCGACCCTTTCTGGCGAGCCCGTGCTGATCGATCTGCCATCGATCCAGCGCAAGGTCCTGGACGATGCCCGTGGCGGTTACTGCTACGAACTCAACAATCTGTTTCTGGCCTTGTTGCTGGAGCTGGGGTTCGATGCACGGGGCATCAGCGGCCGTGTGGTCATGAATCAGCCCGAAGGCAGCTGGACGGCACGGACTCATCGTTTGAGTCTGGTGACCCTCAACGGCGTGCGCTACATCACTGATGTCGGCTTCGGCGGCATGGTGCCGACCGCGCCGCTGATTCTGGATACCGAAGCCGAGCAGTCCACCCCCCACGAACCCTATCGCATCGAAGTGCAAGCCGATGGCTACATGTTGCGGGCCAGGGTCGCTGGCGAATGGCGGCCGATGTACCTGTTCGACCTGCAACGCCAGGAAGACATCGATTACACCCTCGGCAACTGGTATGTCTCGACGCACCCAGACTCACCGTTCGCGCAGCGCCTGATGGTCGCGCGTACGGGCGACGGCTGGCGGCGCACTTTGAACAACGGCAGTTTCGCGATCCATCGCATCGGTGCCGAGAGCGAGCGACGCGAGGTGACGGATGTCGATGAGCTCATCGAATTGCTGGAGCGGGAATTCGGTCTGCGCTTGCCGCACCAGCCTGGTGCGCGCCTGGCGCTGGCGCGCTTGATCCAGCCGGTCTGAAACCTATGGTTTTACATCCGGCTCCAGTACCCGCCGGATTTCGTTCACGGCCGCCGACAGTTTTTTCTCAAGACTCTTGAGGTCGGTGGCGGTGATGCCTTTCTTGAATTGCCCGCTGGAATGCTCGAGTTCGTCCGCTGCACCCCGGCTGTCGAGCAGTGCATGGCGCAGGGTGTTGTTGATGACCGTCTGATAACCATAGCCTTCGCTTTCAGCGACCCCCCGCGCGGCCTCGATGACCGCGTCGTCGAGCATGATGGTGATGCGGGTCTTGCCCTTGTTGGAGGCTACGGCGCCCCGTTTTCCCTGGGTGAAATCGTATTCATCCTTCATTGATCAAGTCTCCGGAAAATAATGGCGTCGCTCGCTGGGCGTTGCGCTGCGCGCGGAAATGATTCGAACCACATTCGGCTCCCGATAGCTGTACACAACGACCAGCAAACGTCCCTTGGCGTCGGTGCCGAGTGTGATCCAGCGTTGCTCGTCATGGTCGTTATCCTCAATCGTCAGAGCTCGCTCATCGTGAAAGACCGGTTCGGCCTCGGCGAGGCTGATCCCTCTGTGCTTGAGTTTGTTGGCAGCATTCTTGCTTTTGTCGAACTGAATCTTGAATGACTTCATTATGCATACTTTATATGTATAAAAAAGAGCGCGACCGCGCCGTCGGTCGCCATGAACACTTCAGCCTAGGTGGATAAAACGCGGGGGCAGTTAACGATGTGTTGCCGGATTTGTGGGGGATGGAAGCGGCGGGATAGAAGGTTGGGTGGCTACCTATCCATAATGTGACTGATAAGTTGTATACAACTCTATGGACATTTGTCACGAGTATTGAATACAGTGTGCGCATAACAAAAACCAGGGAACCCCCCACCATGAAAACGCCCCATGTTTCACACCAACGGCCCGAGGACGAAAACCTCGGGGTCGGCGCGAATATGGCTTACGGCCTGCAACATGTTCTGACCATGTATGGCGGTATCGTCGCGGTGCCGCTGATCATCGGTCAGGCCGCCGGGTTATCGCCGGCGGACATTGGTCTGTTGATTGCTGCTTCATTGTTTGCGGGGGGGCTGGCCACGTTGCTGCAAACCCTGGGTCTACCGTTTTTCGGATGTCAGTTGCCGCTGGTGCAGGGCGTGTCGTTCTCCGGTGTCGCGACCATGGTGGCGATTGTCAGCAGTGGCGGGGAGGGCGGCTTTCAGTCGGTACTCGGGGCGGTGATTGCCGCGTCGTTGATCGGTTTGCTGATCACGCCGGTGTTCTCGCGAATCACCAAGTTCTTTCCACCGCTGGTTACCGGCATCGTGATCACCACCATCGGCCTGACGCTGATGCCGGTGGCCGCACGCTGGGCCATGGGCGGCAACAGCCACGCTCCGGACTTCGGCAGCATGCAGAACATCGGTCTGGCGGCGGTCACGCTGGTGCTGGTGCTGCTCCTGAGCAAGATCGGCAGCTCGACCATCTCGCGTCTGTCGATCCTGTTGGCGATGGTGATCGGCACGGTGCTGGCGGTGTTCCTCGGCATGGCGGATTTCTCAAGCGTTACGCAAGGGCCGATGTTCGGCTTCCCGACGCCGTTCCATTTCGGCATGCCGACCTTCCACTTCGCTGCGATTCTGTCGATGTGCATCGTGGTCATGGTGACCCTGGTGGAAACCTCGGCGGACATCCTGGCGGTCGGTGAAATCATTGGCACCAAGGTCGATTCCAAACGTCTGGGCAACGGTCTGCGGGCGGACATGCTGTCGAGCATGTTTGCGCCGATCTTCGGTTCGTTCACCCAGAGCGCCTTCGCCCAGAACGTCGGGCTGGTGGCGGTGACCGGGATCAAGAGCCGCTATGTGGTGGCGACCGGCGGTATCTTCCTGGTGATCCTCGGCCTGCTGCCGTTCATGGGGCGGGTGATTGCAGCGGTGCCGACGTCGGTACTCGGTGGGGCCGGCATCGTGTTGTTCGGCACCGTGGCGGCGAGTGGTATCCGTACGCTGTCCAAGGTCGATTACCGCAACAACGTCAACTTGATCATCGTCGCGACCTCGATCGGCTTCGGCATGATTCCGATTGCCGCGCCGAACTTCTACGATCACTTCCCGAGCTGGTTCGCGACCATTTTCCATTCGGGCATCAGCTCGTCGGCGATCATGGCGATCCTGCTGAACCTTGCATTCAACCACTTCACGGCGGGTAACTCGGATCAGCAGTCGGTGTTTGCGGCGGCAGAAGAGCGAACCCTGCGTTATCGGGATCTGGCAGCACTGCGGGAGGGCGACTACTTCAGCGACGGCAAACTGCATGACTGCGACGGCAATGAAGTGCCGGTGATCGAGACGGACTCGGATCACGGACACGGCGCACCGAAGGCGCATGCCAAGAGCGGTGAGCACGTCTGACCGCTGTTTCTGAATGAGAAGGGCCGATCAGTTGCGAAACTGATCGGCCCTTTTTATTGCACTGCATTTTCCAGCGCCCACAAAAAAGCCCCTGAATCTTTCGATTCAGGGGCTCTGTATTTGGCTCCACAACCTGGACTCGAACCAGGGACCCAGTGATTAACAGTCACTTGCTCTACCAACTGAGCTATTGCGGAATTGGTGCGTATGTTACTGATTTAAAAAGACTAGTCAAGCGCCAGTTGTAATTTTTTTGGAAAGGTCAGGACGGACGGCAGCAAATTGGCGATTGGCGGTTACCAGAACCGCAGCAGAGGTCTACCATGGCCGCCCGGAAGTGGTCACACGCGCTGCCGGCCATTCGCCGAAAAGGTACGCGCCATGAATAGCCCCATCCAGACCCATCGTACTGTCGAGGTGTTCGCATGAGCACCGCGCAAATCAGCCTGCCCAAGGGCGTCGGCCCGCATGCCGAAAAGCTCTTCGACGCGATCACCCAGGCCGCCACGGCTGAAGAATTGAACCGCGCGGGCGGCAAGGCCGAAGGTTTTGTCCTCGGTCTGGAAAGCACCAAGGCCATCAAGAGCCAGGTCGCCGAATCGCTCTACGTCGTTTATGACGATGCGGCGACTCAGCGTGCAACGGAGCTGGCTTAACCGCCGAACGTGAAGGTGCCGAGCATCAGTTTGGCGTACAGCATCGTCGCGCCCAGTTGCACCAGCCACAGCGCCAGCCCGCCGAGAAACACCCCGGCCGCGACTTGCAGCACCAGGTTGTTGCCACGTTTGGCCGGAGCGCGGGGGATGAAGTCATCCAGATCGTCGCGGTCGGCGCGCAGGTCATCGTTTTTCATGTTGTCTCTCTGAAATATCGTCTGTGTGCAGTCTAGAGGGTGTGGCGGCTTTTCTTCAGACAAATAAAAACGGGAAGCCCGAAAGCTTCCCGTTTTCAGTGCTGCGCCGGATCAGATGACCTGAACGATGGCGTCCGTCACGACTTCGATGTTGCTCTGGTTCAGCGCAGCGACGCAGATGCGGCCGGTGTCCAGGGCGTAGATGCCGAACTCGTTGCGCAGGCGGTGAACCTGCTCGGTGGTCAGGCCGGAGTAGGAGAACATGCCGCGCTGGCGACCGACGAAGCTGAAGTCACGCTGCGGGGCTTTCTTCGCCAGCAGAGCGACCATCTGCTCACGCATGCCGCGAATGCGCAGACGCATTTCAGCCAGTTCCGCTTCCCACTGGGCGCGCAGTTCCGGGCTGTTCAACACCGCAGCAACGATGCTTGCACCGTGGGTCGGCGGGTTGGAGTAGTTGGTGCGGATCACGCGTTTGACTTGCGACAGCACGCGCGCGCTTTCTTCTTTCGATTCGCTGACGATCGACAGCGCACCGACGCGCTCGCCGTACAGCGAGAACGACTTGGAGAACGAGCTCGACACGAAAAAGGTCAGGCCGGACTCGGCGAACAGACGCACGGCAGCGGCGTCTTCGGCGATACCGTCACCAAAGCCCTGGTAGGCCATGTCGAGGAACGGCACGTGACCTTTGGCCTTGACCGCTTCCAGCACGTTGTTCCAGTCCGCCGGGCTCAGGTCGACGCCGGTCGGGTTGTGGCAGCAGGCGTGCAGCACGATGATCGAGCCGTTCGGCAGGGCGTTGAGGTCTTCGAGCAGGCCGGCACGGTTTACGTCGTGGGTGGCGGCGTCGTAGTAACGATAGTTCTGCACCGGGAAACCGGCGGTTTCGAACAGCGCGCGGTGGTTTTCCCAGCTCGGATCGCTGATCGCCACAACGGCATTCGGCAGCAGTTGCTTGAGGAAGTCGGCACCGATTTTCAGGGCGCCGGTCCCGCCGACAGCCTGAGTGGTGACAACGCGGCCAGCCGCCAGCAGTGGCGAATCATTGCCGAACAGCAGCTTTTGCACGGCCTGATCGTAGGCAGCGATGCCGTCGATTGGCAGGTAGCCGCGGGAGGCGTGCTGAGCCGCGCGAATGGTTTCGGCTTCGATGACGGCGCGCAGGAGTGGAATTCGCCCCTCTTCGTTGCAGTACACACCCACCCCGAGGTTGACCTTATTGGTCCGGGTATCGGCGTTGAATGCTTCGTTGAGGCCCAGGATTGGATCGCGGGGTGCCATTTCGACAGCGGAGAACAGGCTCATTTTTACGGCAGCTCTAATGGAGAGTGGAGGGACGTGTGGCGCTCCAGCCGAATGCACTAGAGCGGTGCACAAACGGGGAGCTAGTATAGAGGCCATCATCGATCAATGGCGACAGGCGATTCGGCTTTTAAGGTAAGTTTTTCCGATTATTTCTCGACCGTTAGTCGAATGGACTTGTCGGAGACTTTACCGGATGTAGGACGTTTGCCTTGAAAGGCGAGGCAATCGGCTCCACATTCAGCACAATCTTCGTTTTTCCTTGCGCGACATCGGTCGTTTGCGGTCTTTCTCGTGGGGCTCCGGTTTGTCCGCAGCGTCGCGAATCCAGAGGTGTTTATGTCTGAATTCCAGCTCGTCACCCGATTCGACCCAGCCGGCGATCAGCCTGAAGCCATTCGCCAGATGGTCGAGGGCATCGAAGCCGGGCTGGCGCACCAGACCCTGCTCGGTGTGACCGGCTCGGGCAAGACCTTCAGCATCGCCAACGTGATTGCCCAGGTACAGCGTCCGACCCTGGTGCTGGCGCCGAACAAGACCCTGGCCGCGCAGTTGTACGGCGAGTTCAAGTCGTTCTTTCCGAACAACGCCGTCGAATACTTCGTTTCCTACTACGACTACTACCAGCCTGAAGCCTATGTGCCATCGTCCGACACCTTCATCGAGAAGGATGCGTCGATCAACGACCACATCGAGCAGATGCGTCTGTCGGCAACCAAGGCATTGCTGGAGCGCAAGGACGCGATCATCGTCACCACGGTGTCGTGCATCTACGGTCTGGGCAGCCCGGAAACCTATTTGAAAATGGTCTTGCACGTCGATCGTGGCGACAAGCTCGATCAGCGTGCGCTGGTGCGGCGCCTGGCCGACCTGCAATACACCCGCAATGACATGGATTTCGCCCGGGCCACGTTCCGTGTGCGCGGCGATGTAATCGACATCTACCCGGCGGAATCCGATCTCGAAGCGATCCGTATCGAGTTGTTCGATGACGAGGTGGAAAGCATTTCCGCGTTCGACCCGCTGACCGGCGAGGTCATCCGCAAGCTGCCGCGCTTCACCTTCTATCCGAAGAGCCACTACGTGACGCCCCGGGAAACCCTGCTCGACGCCATCGAGGGGATCAAGGTCGAGTTGCAGGAACGCCTGGAGTACCTGCGCAACAACAACAAGCTGGTGGAAGCCCAGCGTCTGGAGCAACGCACCCGGTTCGACCTGGAGATGATCCTCGAACTCGGCTACTGCAACGGCATCGAAAACTACTCGCGCTACCTGTCCGGGCGTCCGGCCGGTGCGGCGCCGCCGACGCTCTACGATTACCTGCCGGCGGATGCGTTGCTGGTGATCGACGAATCCCACGTCAGCGTGCCGCAAGTCGGCGCGATGTATAAGGGCGACCGTTCACGCAAGGAAACCCTGGTGGAATACGGCTTCCGTCTGCCGTCGGCGCTGGACAACCGGCCGATGCGGTTCGACGAGTGGGAAGGGGTGAGCCCGCAGACGATTTTCGTCTCGGCCACGCCCGGCAACTACGAAGCCGAGCACGCTGGGCGGGTGGTCGAGCAAGTGGTGCGCCCGACCGGTCTGGTCGACCCGCAGGTTGAAGTGCGTCCGGCGCTGACCCAGGTCGACGATTTGCTTTCGGAAATCACCAAGCGTGTGGCAGTGGAGGAGCGGGTGCTGGTCACCACGCTGACCAAGCGCATGGCCGAAGACTTGACCGATTACCTGGCCGATCACGGCGTCCGTGTGCGTTATCTGCACTCGGACATCGACACGGTCGAGCGGGTCGAAATCATCCGCGACCTGCGTTTGGGCACGTTCGATGTGCTGGTGGGGATCAACCTGCTGCGTGAAGGTCTGGACATGCCGGAAGTGTCGCTGGTGGCGATTCTCGACGCGGACAAAGAAGGCTTCCTGCGTTCCGAACGTTCGCTGATCCAGACCATCGGTCGCGCGGCACGTAACCTCAATGGCCGGGCGATTCTCTACGCGGATCGCATGACCGGTTCGATGGAGCGTGCCATCGGCGAAACCGAGCGCCGTCGCGACAAACAGATCGCCTTCAACCTGGCCAACGGCATCACACCGAAGGGCGTGTTCAAGGACGTCGCCGACATCATGGAAGGCGCCACCGTGCCCGGTTCGCGCAGCAAGAAGCGCAAAGGCATGGCCAAGGCCGCTGAAGAAAACGCCAAGTACGAAGCCGAACTGCGCTCGCCGAGCGAGATCACCAAGCGCATCCGCCAACTGGAAGAGAAGATGTACCAGTTGGCCCGCGACCTGGAATTCGAAGCGGCGGCGCAGATGCGCGACGAGATTGCCAAAATGCGCGAGCGATTGTTGGCAGTCTGACTGATCGTTCCCACGCTCTGCGTGGGAATGCAGCCCTGGACGCTCTGCGTCCACTCAAGGTTAGTGCGCCTCGCCGGCCTTCAGGCCGGTGGGCAGCTTCTTGGTCAGCAATATCGCCAGCATGCTGATCCCCAGCGCAATCCCGACAAAACGAAACGCATCGTTGTAGGCCATGATCAGCGCCTGCTGATGAACGATTTCACTCAACTTGCCCAGCGCCGCCGTGTCACTGCCAAAACGATCGGTCATCGACGCCAGGCGTTCGGCTACCTGCGGATTGGTGGGTACCACGGCTTCACGCAGGTAATCGAAGTAGGTCTTGGTGCGCGCGTCCAGCAGGGTGGCGAGCAGGGCGATACCGATGGCGCCGCCGAGGTTGCGCAGGATGTTGAACAGACTCGATGCCGAGCCCGCGTCCTGCGGCAGGATGTACGCCGTGGCGATCAGCGAAATGGTCACCATGATCAGCGGCTGGCCGAGGGCGCGGATGATCTGGATCTGATTGAACTGCGGTCCGGCAAAGTCCGGGTTGAGCACGCCGGATGAAAAACTCGCCAATCCGAACAGGCCGAAACCCAGGGTGCACAGCCATTTGGGCGACACGAACTTCATCAGTTTCGGCACCAGCGGAATCAGAAATAGCTGGGGCACGCCCATCCACATGATCACTTCGCCGATCTGCAGGGCGTTGTAATTCTGGATCTGCGCCAGGTACAGCGGCAGCAGATAGATCGAGCCGTACAGCCCGACCCCCATACCAAGGCTGGAAATGCTCGACAGCCCGAAGTTGCGATTGCGCAGGATGCCGAGGTTGATCAGCGGATTGGGTTTGGAAACCTGCACGATCACAAAGGTGATCAGGCTCAGCAGGGCGATGCTGCCCAGTGTCACGATCAGGCTCGATTCCAGCCAGTCCTTGCGATGGCCTTCTTCAAGAAACACCTGCAAACAACCAAGACCGATGCCTAGCGTGAGAATGCCGGTGTAATCGGTGCTTTTCAGCAGTTCCCAGTGCGCTTCTTTCTTCTCCAGGCCGTACATCAGTCCGGCGATCATGATCAGTCCCGGCGGGATGTTGATATAGAAGATGTACTCCCAGCCCCAGTTCTCCGTGAGCCAGCCGCCGAGGGTCGGGCCGATGGACGGGGCGAAGGTGGCGGTCATGGCGAACATCGCCATGCCTTTGGCGCGGTGGTGCTCCGGGAGTTTGATCAGGGTCAGGGTGAAGGCCAGCGGGATCAGAGCGCCGCCGGTGAAGCCCTGCATGGCGCGGAACACGATCATGCTGTCGAGGCTCCAGGCCATCGAGCACAGCAACGACGAAATCAGAAACCCCAGCGACACCCACACTGCCAGCCGCCGCGCCGAAAGCAACTGCACCAGCCATGCGGTCAGCGGGATCATGATGATTTCCGCCACCAGATAAGAGGTGGAAATCCACGAGCCTTCTTCCAGCGTCGCCGATAGGGCGCCCTGAATATCCTTGAGCGACGAGTTGGTGATCTGAATGTCGAGCACCGCCATGAACGCGCCGAGCATGACGCTCATCACCGCGATCCAGTCCCGCCGGGTCGGTTCGCCGACCGGGCGGATCAGTTGATCACCGGCCATTGTCTGGGGCGTCTTTGATATTCACGGTGGCGGTGACCGACATGCCCGGACGGATCTTGCCGTGCAGCGGGTTATCGGCCTTGAAGGTCAGCTTGACCGGAATCCGCTGCACGACCTTGGTGAAGTTGCCGGTGGCGTTGTCCGGCGGCAACAGGCTGAACTGCGCGCCAGAGGCGGCGAACAGGCTGTCGACCCGCGCTTCGATCGGCGTATCGCCGTAGGCGTCGAAGACCAGTTCGGCCTTCTGGCCCGGCAGCATGTGACCGATCTGGGTTTCCTTGAAGTTGGCCTGCACCCAGATGTCCTCGTCCGGCACGATCGACAACAAGTAAGCGCCGGCCTGAATGATCTGGCCATTGCGCGCGGCGCGCTGGCCTATCAGACCGCTGATCGGCGCGTGGATTTCGCTGCGGGTCAGGTTCAGTTCGGCCTGGGCGAGGTCGGCGCGGGCGTTGGCGATCTGCGCATCGAGGCGTTTGATTTCGGCGCTCAGCGCGTTGACTTGCTGGCGTTGGCTCTGCGCATCGGCCTGGGCCTTGGCCACTTGCGAGCGGGCGATGTGGGCGTCGGCGGAGAGGGTGGTGACCCGCTCCTCGGAGACATAGCCGGGTTTGCGCAGGGTTTCTGCCCGCGACAAATCGACCTGCGAGCGGCCGAGGGTGGCTTGCGTGGTTGCTACTTGTGCGTCGCTGGCAGCGATCAGGCTGGCCTGCTGGGTCAGTTTGCTCTGGGCTTGCAGGCGCTCGGCTTCGCGGGTGGCGAGGGCGGCGTTGGCGCGATCGACGGCGAGGCGGAAATCTTCGCCCTCGAGGCGAACCAGCAACTGGCCTTTTTCCACATGCTGGTTGTCCTGCACCAGGACTTCGTCGATGCGTGCGCTCAACTGGCTCGACACGCGGGTGATTTCACCCTGGACATAGGCGTTGTCGGTGCTTTCATAAAAGCGTCCCTTGAAAAACCAATGAGCAAAAAAGCCCCCGGCAATCAGCAGGACGAGCAGCAGGAAAATGAACAGGCGACGCTTGAGTTGGGCAGGCATGGGCAAACTGTAGTCGAGGAATTGTAAGGAAAGTTATCAGCAGGCGAATCTGGCATACAGCCGATGAACGGTAAATGCCGTCTGCTGATATTCAGCCATTCACCACGGCCAACGGGCGTTACAGACGCAAAGTTGGCTTAAATGCCCTGTCCGCTGGAGCGGGGCGGGTGTCGCCTGTTACCATTCGCCGCTTGATCGTTCTTTGCTTTTCATTCTTTTCGAGACATGCCATGACCACCGTCCGCACTCGCATCGCGCCATCGCCTACCGGGGATCCCCACGTAGGTACCGCTTACATCGCATTGTTCAACTACTGCTTTGCCAAGCAGCACGGCGGTGAGTTCATTCTGCGCATCGAAGACACCGATCAGTTGCGCTCGACCCGCGAGTCCGAACAGCAGATCTTCGACGCTCTGCGCTGGCTGGGTATCGACTGGAGCGAAGGCCCGGACGTCGGCGGCCCGCACGGTCCTTACCGTCAGAGCGAACGCGGCGACATCTATCAGAAGTACTGCCAGCAACTGGTCGACCTGGGCCACGCCTTCCCGTGCTTCTGCACCGCCGAAGAGCTGGACCAGATGCGCGCCGAGCAAATGGCCCGCGGCGAAACCCCGCGCTACGACGGCCGTGCGCTGTTGCTGTCCAAGGAAGAAATCGCGCGTCGCCTGGCTGCGGGCGAGCCGCACGTGATCCGTATGAAAGTGCCGAGCGAGGGCGTGTGCGTTGTTCCGGACATGCTGCGTGGTGATGTCGAGATCCCGTGGGATCGCATGGACATGCAGGTACTGATGAAGACCGACGGTCTGCCGACGTACTTCCTGGCCAACGTGGTCGACGATCATCTGATGGGCATCACCCACGTGCTGCGCGGTGAAGAATGGCTGCCGTCGGCGCCGAAACTGATCCTGCTTTACGAATACTTCGGCTGGGAACAACCGGAGCTGTGCTACATGCCGCTGTTGCGTAACCCGGACAAGAGCAAGCTGTCCAAGCGCAAGAACCCGACCTCGGTGACGTTCTACGAGCGCATGGGTTTCATGCCGGAAGCCATGCTCAACTACCTGGGCCGCATGGGCTGGTCGATGCCGGACGAGCGCGAGAAGTTCTCGCTGCAGGAAATGGTCGACAATTTCGACCTCAAGCGTGTCTCGCTGGGCGGGCCGATTTTCGACATCGAGAAACTGTCGTGGCTCAACGGCCAGTGGCTGCGTGATCTGCCGGTGGAAGAGTTTGCTGCTCGTGTGCAGAAGTGGGCGTTCAACTCCGAATACATGATGAAGATCGCACCGCTGGTTCAGGGCCGCGTCGAGACGTTCAGCCAGGTTGCACCGCTGGGCGGTTTCTTCTTTGCCGGTGGCGTGAATCCGGATGCCAAGCTGTTCGAATCGAAAAAGCTCTCGGGCGATCAGGTTCGTCAACTGATGCAGTTGATCCTGTGGAAGCTGGAAGGCCTGCGTCAGTGGGAGAAGGACAGCATCACGGCGACGATTCAGGCCGTGGTTGAATCCCTCGAACTGAAGCTGCGTGATGCGATGCCGCTGATGTTTGCCTCGATCACCGGTCAGGCGAGCTCGGTGTCGGTGCTCGATGCGATGGAGATCCTTGGGCCGGACCTGACCCGTTTCCGCCTGCGCCAGGCGATTGACCTGCTGGGCGGCGTGTCGAAGAAAGAAAACAAAGAGTGGGAAAAGCTGTTGGGCGCTATCGCCTGATTGCGTTTGACTCTGCAGGACGCGCCGGAGGTCAGGATCATTTGATCCCGTCCTTCGGCGTTTTCCCCCGAATTTACGGGGGGAGGGTGGTAAGTGATTGTTATGCCGACAAAAAATTTTGAAATTTTTCAAAAATAAGTTTGACAGCCTTTCGATACGCCCTTAAGATTCGCCCCGTCCTCAGCGATGACATCAACGATGAGGGGCTA
>NZ_JBWKVT010000008.1:197081-326347 GCF_059421845.1 Pseudomonas sp. GW821-FHT02C04
CTATAGCTCAGCTGGGAGAGCGCTTGCATGGCATGCAAGAGGTCGACGGTTCGATCCCGTCTAGCTCCACCAATTTACACTTCGAAGCCTGGCCACACCGGCTTCGAAGCGATCAACACTCAGCGTTGATCAGTTGTATAGAAGGGTTTGCGTCCCCTTCGTCTAGTGGCCTAGGACACCGCCCTTTCACGGCGGTAACAGGGGTTCGAGTCCCCTAGGGGACGCCAGTTTTACAGAAGCGATGTTGCAAGATGTCGCTCCGCCGCGAGGCGAAAAATCCGGGGCTATAGCTCAGCTGGGAGAGCGCTTGCATGGCATGCAAGAGGTCGACGGTTCGATCCCGTCTAGCTCCACCAATTTACAGTTCAAGGTCTGGCCACACCGGCCTTGAATCGATCAGATCTCAGCACTGATCAGTTGTATAGAAGGTTTGTGTCCCCTTCGTCTAGTGGCCTAGGACACCGCCCTTTCACGGCGGTAACAGGGGTTCGAGTCCCCTAGGGGACGCCACGATTACCCGCTCTGCGGGATTTATAAGGGTCATTCAATTATTGAATGGCCCTTTTGTTTGTCTGGCGTTTGGCCAAATCTCCTTTTTCCTTAAACTGTGCTTCAGACCAGCGGTCATATTTTCGACTTGCAGAATATTATTATGAGAATAATATTCTAATCGTAATATTCGGAGGCAACGATGAACGACAAAAAAGCTCAAACCCGCGAACGCATCCTCAAGGCTGCCAGCGCCGCACTGATCCAGCGTGGCCCGGCCGAGCCGAGCGTGGGTGAAGTGATGGGCGCCGCCGGCCTGACTGTCGGTGGCTTCTATGCGCACTTCGAAAGCAAGGACGCCATGATGCTTGAGGCGTTCAAGCAGTTGCTGGGGCGTCGCCGAGACCTGATCGCCGACATGGACTCTGAATTGACCGGCGAAGAGCGTCGCGCCCTGGTGGCTGCGTTCTACCTGTCGCGCAAACACCGTGATTCCAGCGATTCGGCCTGCCCGATCCCGGCGTCCATCGGTGAGCTGGGACGGCTGCCGGAAGAGTTCCGCACCGCGCTGAACGAGCACCTGGAGTTGATGATCGCGCAGTTGGCTTCAAGCCCTGAAGACATCGATAAAACGTTGGCTGACGTGGCCTTGATGGTAGGTGGTCTGGCGCTCTCAAGGGCGTTGGGGCCTGGTGATTTATCCGATCGATTGCTGCGCGCTGCCAAATCGGCGGTGCGTTGACCTGAAGGCAACGAGCCTGAGGAGAGAGCGATGAGCACGTTGAAGTGGGTTCGCGGCGTTAATGGCACCTTGGGCTGGTTTGCACCGAAACTGGTGGCAAGCAAAATGCGGCTGGCATTCATGACCCCTCGCGCCAATGCGCCACGGGATTGGGAGTTGCCGCTGCTGGCGAAATCCGAGCGGATCACTTTGCGTTTCGGCCTCTCCGCGCTGCGCTGGGGGCAAGGCCCGACGGTTCTGCTGATGCATGGTTGGGAAGGGCGGCCGACCCAGTTTGCTGCGCTGATCACAGCGCTGGTGGAGTCCGGTTACACCGTTGTTGCTCTCGACGGTCCGGCCCATGGTCGTTCGCCAGGGCGCGAAGCCAACGTCGTACTGTTTGCCCGGGCCATGCTCGAAGCCGCTGCTGAACTGCCTCCGCTGCAAGCCGTCATCGGCCATTCCATGGGCGGCGCCAGCGCCATGCTCGCGGTGCAATTGGGGTTGCGCACCGAAACCCTGGTCAGCATTGCCGCACCGGCTCGCATCCTGGGCGTGTTGCGCGGATTTGCCCGCTACGTCGGAATGCCGCCGAAAGCTCGTTCTGCCTTCATTCGCCAGGTCGAGCAAGACGTCGGAATGCGTGCCGCAACCCTCGATGTCGCTCACTATCAGCTGGATATGCCGGGCCTGATCGTGCATGCCGAAGACGACACCTTCGTCTCGGTCAAAGAATCCCAACTGATCCACGAATCCTGGTTCGACAGCCGATTGCTGCGCCTGGAAGCCGGCGGTCATCAGCGTGTGCTGGCCGACCCTCGGGTGATTGATGGCGTGTTATCACTGCTGGCCGGTCGCAGCCTTCAGGCGCGGCAATCGGCGTAGTCATCCGTTACACTGCCCCGGTTGAATCATTTGACCGGGAGTAGGGCATGGGCTGGGATCGGGCAACGCCGTTTACCATTGATCTGCAAGTGGGCGCCGAGGACATCGACGGGTTGGGGCACGCGAACAACGCGGTGTACGTCTCCTGGCTCGAACGTTGCGCCTGGCGTCACTCGCAGCGGCTGGGTCTGGATCTGGTCGAGTACCGTCGTCTGGATCGGGCGATGGCGGTAGTGCGGCACGAAATCGATTATCTGGCCGCCGCCTACGAAGGTGATGAACTGCAATTGGCGACCTGGATCGTCGATTGGGATCAGCGCCTGAAAATGACCCGTCACTTCCAGCTGATTCGCCCCAGCGACAACACCACGCTGCTGCGCGCCCAGACCACCTTCGTCTGCATCGAGCTGTCCACCGGCAGGCCCAAGCGCATGCCCGTCGAGTTCATCGACGGCTACGGCCCGGCAATCCAGACAGCGGACATGGGTTTAACCCGCGAAACCCAGTAAACTGCCGCACGTTTTTCCTTGAGTGTGTGTTTCCCATGCAAATTGCTCTGGCGCCGATGGAAGGGTTGGTCGATGACATCCTGCGCGATGTCCTGACCCGTGTCGGCGGTATCGATTGGTGCGTGACCGAGTTCATCCGGGTCAACGACCAGTTGCTGACTCCGGCCTATTTCCACAAGTTCGGCCCTGAATTGCTCAACGGTGCCCGTACAGCTTCCGGCGTGCCATTGCGTGTGCAGTTGCTGGGCTCCGATCCGGTGTGCCTGGCGGAAAACGCTGCGCTGGCCTGTGAACTGGGTTCTGAAGTGATCGACCTGAACTTCGGCTGCCCGGCCAAGACTGTCAACAAGTCCCGTGGTGGCGCGGTGTTGCTCAAGGAGCCGGAGCTGCTCAACCAGATCGTCGAACACGTGCGGCGTGCCGTACCGGCGCACATTCCGGTCACCGCCAAGATGCGCCTCGGTTTCGACAGCCCCGACGGCTCGCTGGTCTGCGCCACGGCGCTGGCGGAAGGCGGCGCCGAGCACATCGTGGTTCACGCCCGGACCAAGATGGACGGCTACAAGCCGCCGGCCCATTGGGAGTGGATCCCGCGCGTGCAGGACGTGGTCAAGGTGCCGGTATTCGCCAACGGTGACATCTGGAGCGTCGAAGACTGGCGCCGCTGCCGGGAGATCAGCGGCGTCGAGGACATCATGCTCGGTCGCGGCCTGGTGTCGCGTCCGGATCTGGCCCGTCAGATCGCTGCCGCCCGTGCCGGCCAGGAAGTCGTCGAGATGACCTGGGCCGAGCTGCTGCCGCTGATCCAGGACTTCTGGCTGCAAGCCAAGGCACAGATGACAGCGCGCCAATCCCCGGGCCGCCTGAAGCAATGGCTGGCGATGCTGACCCGCAATTATCCCGAGGCCACCGAGCTGTTTACCGTGCTGCGCCGCGAAACCGAGCCGGACCACGTCTCGCGTTTGCTGGGGTTGCCGGTCGCCGAAGCCGCCTGAAAAAATCTCCGAATAATCTCTTGAAAACAAAACGCAGGTCCCTATCTAAGGGTTACGCGATGCCGAATTCGGGTCGCGGAGACAAAAAACCTTGCTGATTGTTTTCAGGAGATTTGAACCATGAGTACTGCATTTTCCCTCGCGCCACTGTTCCGTTCCTCGGTAGGCTTCGACCGTTTCAACGACCTGTTCGAAACCGCCCTGCGCAACGAACCAGGCAGCAGCTATCCGCCTTACAACGTCGAAAAACACGGTGACGATCAATACCGCATCGTCGTGGCGGCGGCCGGTTTCCAGGAAGAAGACCTGGAACTGCAAGTCGAGAAAGGCGTGCTGACCATCAGTGGCGGCAAGCGTGACGCGAACGAAGGCGTCACTTTCCTGCACCAGGGCATTGCCCAGCGTGCATTCAAGTTGTCCTTCCGCCTGGCCGATCACATCGAGATCAAGGCCGCCGGCCTGAGCAACGGCCTGCTGAGCATCGATCTGTTGCGCGTGATCCCGGAAGAGGCGAAAGCCAAACGCATCCCGATCAACGGGACGCAGAAACCGGCGCTGCAACACTGATTCACTTGCAGAAACAAATCGTCTGAACAGGCGATGAGTCGCTGAATGAAGGCCCCGATACGTCGGGGCCTTTTTTGTGGGCGCAGGAAAACTGCAGTTCGGCTTTGCCGCCAGCGATGGTTTCTCTACAATCCGCCGCAGTTTTGCCGACCCCCATCCTTACCGGTCGGCCCGGAGCCTTTTTCATGGACGATATTCAACAGCGCTGGCTGTGCGCCCTCTCTGCGCCGATGGTGGCGCTCAATCCTCGCGCCGAATACGACGAGCCAGCGTTTTACGCCGATCCACAATTCATCGACTTGCAATGCAGTTGGGGAATCAATGACCGCCCGCAATTATTGAGCATGTTCAAACGCATGACCGACAACGGTCATGCCAGACATCTCAATGGTGCCTATCAGGCCTGGCAGCGTTGTCTGCCCGGCGAATGGCACGCATTGATGGAAACCCTCGAGCCGCGTGAGCGCGTTCTGCACGATTACGCCAGTCGCACCTTTGGTGACTGCGGACCCGGCGGCATTCTGGCCTGGGACTATGGTCGCATGGGGTTTCTGTTGCGCTGCGCGGTGCGCAACCAGTGGATTGATCCGACTGAAAGCGCGTGGTTGCACGGGCGGTTGGCGGTCAGGGCCCAGTATCACTACAGCAGCTGGAAATCGTATTTCAACGGATTCCTTTTCGGTCGCGGGTTCTGGGGGTGTGAAAGCAAAGGTGATGACACCTTTGCTTTCGAGCTGGATCGGCAGGGCGAGCAATCGAACAGCGTGCAAGTGGCCCGTGGGCTTGCGCAGAACATGCCGGTTTTTCTGGACAACCTGCCTTGGCATCTGGAGCTCGACTTGCCCCAGCGTCCGGTATCTCTTGAGGAGTTCGACTGGTCATGAGTTGCTGGATACGTTTGGGTATCGAACCCACCGACGATGAATCGTTGATTCGAGATGCCTACCGCGCACGGCTGCCGGAGCATCATCCGGAATCCGACCCTGAAGGATTCCAGGCACTGCGTCAGGCATACGAAAGTGCGATTCGCTTTGCTCGCGAAGAAGCACTTGAAGTGTCTGAAACCGTGGTTTCGGAAGTGCCTCAGGCCCTTGCCGACTTTGACAATCTGTTGAACGACCCGGCGCAGCGTTTTGATCCGCAGGCCTGGCAGAGCTTTGTCAAAACCCTGGATCAACTGCCGCTTGGCGTGCTCGACGACCTGCGCTGGGCGCTGTTTGGCCAGATGTTCAACGCCGATCTGTTGTCGCACCGTTGCGCCAGCGTACTCGTCGGCTATATGGGCTGGGAACATCAGTTGATGACCCTGGGCTTCGAGCAGGCTCGGCAGGCGGAAGACTTTCTCGATCAGATCAATAAGCCCGACCCGTTCGATATGGCGTTGATGGGGGATTGGTCCGCCGCTGCACAGACCGAAAGCCTTTGGTATTTGCACACCCTGGATATGATCTTCAATCAGCGCTCGCTGCAGGAGTTCGACCGCTTTGTCAGTCGGCACACCTGCCTGCCATTGCCGGATCACACGGCGTCGATCAAGCGTCTGGTCGTGCAGTTCACTCAGGCTGGCATTGGGGGTGAGGGGCTGCGGCAGTTCTGCGTCGAGCTACAGCGTGAAACGCCGAATGACGTGGATTCGCTGTACCTGCTGGCCTGTCAGAACAGCCTGCTGGGGCTGGAGGACGAGGCATTTGCGTGCTGGGTGCAACTCTGGCAGGAACACCGGCACCCGAAGGCCGAGAGCGAGTTGTTGGCCTTGTGCGCCAGGCGTCAGCCGGATTTTTTTCCTTTGTTGATTCAGGCCTTCGACCGTCTCGGTGATTTTCGCGATTGGGCCTTTGATCTGGGGGATGCCACTCAAGCCTACGGCAGTCCATCGCTCCGGCCCGAAACCCTGGCTCGCTGGATGGGCATTGGCCCGGACCAGACTCAGGGCCTGGCCAAGGCGTTTTTGAACTGGCGGATGGCCGACGACGAATTGCCTTTGCTCGCGTTGCTGTTGGGCGCGCACGACGATGTTCGACTGCAGCAGCTTTATCGACACGCCTGGGCCCTGCATCGAGGCGATGTGCAACTGTTACAACAGTTGGTCGATCAGCCTCCGGCCATCGATGCACTTGAAGAACTGGTTCTGAGCGGGTTCAGGTCTCAAGCCCGACAGCATTTGCGCTGGTTGAGTCATGGGCCGATCCCGCTGACGATGGGCGCGTTTATCGATGAGGGTTCACAGCAAACGCACCTGCCCGAAGCGCTGGAGAAAGGCAGCGGCCACAAAGTCTGCCTTGCATGGCTGCGCAGGTTGCGAGCATACAGCCCGGTAGCGCTGGAGCGAATCGAGCAGGCGTTCTCCTTGGGCGACACGTACACGGCCGGCGAGCTGGCGGTGCTGAGTGTGCTGACCCAATTGAGTGATCGAGGCGTGGCATTGCCACCTGTCGGCTCGGGAGAGGCGGTGTGGCAATGGCACGCCAGCACCCTATATCTGTTGGCATTGCTCAGCGAGCCGGAACGCTGGCTGAGCTTGACGGGTGATCTGACGCTGGAACACCTGCCGTTCGATTCGGCCCAGCCAGCCAGTCGGTTGCAACCGCTGTTGCGGCGTCTTTATCGCGAGCAGGGAGATCTCAACGGTTTGCTTGGCTGGTTGCAGGTCGAAGACCCGGTGCATGCCGTACTTGCCCGGCAATTGATGGGCGTCCAGCAAGCACTCGACAGCGTGCGATTACTGAGCAATGACCGCTTGTATGATTGTGTGCACAGCGACCTGGGTGCGTTCAGTGATGACGTGCTCGGACGCATGCTGCTGACGGGTGTGCTGTATCACGATCCATTGATGGATGCGCAGCAGCGCCGCTATTTGCTCGAAAGGACAACCGAGATCATCAACTCACAGGACTGGTTCGACGGTTTCCGTCACAGTCTGATCAAGGGCGAGCCGACGCACCCGCCATCACAGGCGTTGACGGAGTATGAAGGTATCCACAGCGAGACCTTTTACCTGGCCCTCGATGCGCTCAAAGGGTTGGTGCGCTACGGCAGCGCCGGGGTGCCGCGACAGAAGATTTTGCTGCGCATGCAGCGCGCCAAGGACAACCCGGACCATGGGTTCGGTCTGCGTCTGGCGTTCAGTGCATTGTTGTCGTGGTCGGAACGCTTGCTGCTGGCCCGGGCCGACAGTCGTCCGGCATCGCCTGTGGCCTTCTGGCGCCTGAATACTCGCCTCGCGCGCGGGCCGTTCTTCTGGCAGGTGCTCGGCTCGTTGTTGGTGACGCCGCTGGCGGCTTTGCTCAGCGGCACACCGTTTTCCGGAATTGCCGTATTGCTGCTGGGCGGTGTGTTCTTGCTTGGGGCCATACTGCGACGTTTGCATGACATGGGGCGGGGCATCCCGACGTTGTTGATCCTGCTCTGCCTGTCGCCGGTGTTGCCGTTTCTGCCGTTGATGCTGTTTGCGTTTCCCGGTGACAAGCTGCCCAACCGTTATGGTGTGCCGCCGGACAGCGCCGGTGAAGACATGCTGCCCGGCGGCTTGCAGGCTACGCTGCGTCGGCTCAACGGTTAGAGATGCAGTTCATCGAGCGCCTTCTCGAGCTGTGATCGATGGCTGGCAATCTCCCTGGGTTGCTGGCCGCCGAGCACGGCGTTGAAGGTGTCCATCCAGTCGGCAATGCGTTCGCGTTCATTGCCGAGGCTCTGCATCCAGGCGCGTTCAAGGCGTGCCAGCAATGTGCGGTTGGGTAGCGAATCGCGAGGGTGGACTTTCAGGGTAGAAAGCCGTTCACGGCTGTCTTGCCGAGCCTGCTCGTCGAGCCCGGTCGGACTGCGGTCGATACTGTGGCTGTGACGTTCGCCACTGTCGAGCAGGGTGACGTCCACTTCCAGCAGGCCATTGATGTCATAGCTGAAGCGTACATCCAGGCTCTGAATGTGTTCGCTGGGCTTGAACTGCACATCAAAGGAATCAATGAAGATGTTGTCGCGCACCCACGGGCGCTCACCCTGATAAACCGCAATGCGGATCTCGGTCTGTTGTGCAAACGTTGTGGAGTAGCGCTGTACCCGTGAGGTCGGAATAACGGTGTTGCGCTCGATAATCGGCGAAAAAGCACCACTGATACCTTCACCACGGTTGGTCGAAATCCCCAGGGTGTAAGGGCAGACATCGGTCAGAATCAACTCTTCAACCGCACCGTCCCGCGCCTTGCACGCCGCTTGCGTCGCCGCACCCAGTGCGACAATCGTGTCCGGGTCGAGGTGGCGGTAAGGCAGGCGTCCGAAGAGCGTGGCCACCATTTGCTGCACCGCCGGCATCCGTGTGGCGCCGCCCACCAGCACCAGGCTGTCGAGGTCTCGGGGTTTTAGGCGGGCATCGCGCAGGGCTTGCTCGATCGGTGCGCGCAAGCGGGCCAGAAGAGGTTCCCAGATTTTTATCGCGCGGGTTTCGTCCAGCGACCATTCGAACGTCCTGTCGGCATATCGCCAGTTCAGGTGCCGGGTGCCTTCACCGAGTTTGCATTTGAGCTGTTCCAGCGCATCGCTCAAGCTGGCCATGCCCTGCGCGTCGATCATGGCGGGCGTCAGTTGCCATTCGCTGAGGCACGCCTGCAGCAAGGCGGCGGTAAAGTCTTCGCCACCCAGGAAGTTGTCACCGGTAGAGGCATGCACCTCGATCAGCGGCAACGCATATTCCAGCACCGTGACATCGAAAGTCCCGCCGCCCAGATCGAAGATCAGCGTGCGTTCGAATTTCTGTTCATGCAGCCCGTAGGCCATGGCGGCGGCAGTCGGTTCGTTGATCAGTCGGGAGACTTTCAGCCCTGCCAGTTCGGCAGCGAACAGCGTGCGTTTGCGTTGCTCGTCGCTGAAATACGCCGGCACGGAAATCACCGCTTCAGTCACCGGATGGCCGAGAAAAGCCTCGGCATCCTGTTTGAGCGAACCGATCACCAGCGCCGAGAGCTCTTCCGGGCTGAATGAGCGCCCACCCAGTTCCAGACGTTTTTCACTGCCCATGAATCGCTTGAACGCCGCCGCTGTGCGTTCCGGGTGAGTGGTCAGTCGGGCGCGGGCGGCTTTGCCGACCAGAATGCTGTCGTCTTCATCGAGGCTGACGACGGAAGGCGTGAGTACCTCGCCGAGGGCGTTGGGGATCAACCGGGCCTGACCGTCCTGCCAGACGGCGATCAAACTGTTGGTGGTACCAAGGTCAATGCCCAGCAGGGCCGGGCGGGGGAGGGTTGCATCCTGCATGATCGATCTCGAAACGGCGCGAAAAAACGCGACCCTACAGGTTGCCGCCAACCCTGGCAATTACTGGCCTGACGTCGATGCCTGCGGTCAGCAACCGCAGGCGTTCCGGTCAAACCAGCAAGCCTTTCAATACCTCCAGCGCCACCGGCCGACTGTGCAGATAGCCCTGATACAAATGGCAACCCAGCCCTTGCAGGAACTCCAGCTGCTCCGGGGTTTCCACGCCTTCGGCGATCACTTCCAGTTCCAGGCTGCGGGCCATGGCGACGATAGCGCGAATGATCTCGGCGTCGTTGGGGTCGCTGGTGGCGTCGCGGATGAACGACTGATCGATCTTCAACGTGTCCACCGGCAGGCGTTTCAGATAGGTCAGTGATGAATAGCCAGTGCCGAAGTCGTCCATGGCGAAGCTCACGCCGAGTTTTTTCAGGCGGCGCATCTTGCTGATGGTGTCTTCCAGGTTCTGGATCACGATGCCTTCGGTGATCTCCAGTTTCAGCAGCGAGCAGGGCAGGCCGTGGCTGGTCATGCTGTGTTCGATGCGTTCGACGAAGTCGTTCTGGCGGAACTGCCGGGGGCTGATGTTCACGCACAGGCTGAACGCCAGAGGATCGATCAGGCCTTCGGCGATCAGTTGTTTGAAGGCATCGCAGGCCTCATCGAGGATCCAGGTGCCGACCTCAAGTATCAGCCCGCTGTCTTCCAGCACCTTGATGAACTCGGTCGGCGATTGCGCGCCGAGCTCCGGGTGATTCCAGCGCACCAGCGCTTCGGCGCCGATGATGCGGTTGTCCCGGGCGTCCACTTGCGGCTGGAAATGCACGTTGAATTCGCCACGGGACAACGCCAGACGCAAGTCGGTCTCCATGCGCAGCCGTTCACTGGCCGCTTTCTGCATGGTGTTGTGGTACATCTGCGTGGTGTTGCGCCCGGAATCCTTGGCCCGGTACAGCGCGATGTCGGCGCGTTTGAGCAGGTCGGTCGGGGTCGAGCCGTGATCGGGTATCAACGCCACACCGATGCTCGGCGTCACTTGCAGGCGCTGACCGTCGAGGAACATCGGCTCCGAGAGCAATTCGCGAATGGTGTCGGCCAGCTCGCGCACCTGGCCGCTGACTTCGTTGCGGGTGCCTTCCAGGCCGCTGAGCAGCACCACGAATTCATCGCCGCCGAGCCGCGCCACGGTGTCTTCCATGCGCACACTGGCTTCGAGGCGCGCGGTGATGATCTTCAACACTGTGTCGCCGACCGGATGGCCGAGCGAATCGTTGATGTGTTTGAAGTGGTCAAGGTCGAGAAACAGCAGTGCGCCGCGCAAATTGTGGCGTTTGAGCAGGGCGATCTGCTGACTCAGACGATCCATCAGCAACGCACGGTTGGGCAGGTTGGTCAGCGGGTCGTGATAGGCCAGATGACGGATCTGCGCTTCGGCGTTCTTCAGCAGGCTGACGTCCCGGGCGGTCATCAGCAGGCACGCGGTTTCGTTGAGGGTGATCGGCTCGACCGAAACCTCGACCGTCAGCAATTCCCCGCGCTTGTTGCGCCCGAGCATTTCCTGATGGTGCACGCGGCCCTTGATCTGTAGCTCTGCGAGCAGCCCCGAGCGCTGTTTTTCCTCGGCCCAGATGCCGACCTGATACACGGTTTTGCCCACCACTTCGTCGGCGCGATAACCGGTGAGGCGACAGAAACCATCGTTGACCTCCAGATAACGCCCGGTGTCGCGTTCGGTAATGGTGATGGCGTCGGGGCTGGAGTGAAACGCCTTGGCGAACTTCTCTTCACTGGCCTTGAGGGCCGCTTCCGAGCGTTGTTGCTGGGTAATGTCGCGCAGCGTGGTGACGATGCACGGCTGATTGCCGACGCTGATCTGACGGCTGGAAATCACACAGGTCAGCGACTGGCCATCCTTGTGCTGGACGATGATCGCGACATTGCTCAGGCCCTGTTCGCGGATCACCCGTTCGATGCGTTGCAGGCTTTTCGCCGAGGCATCCCACAGGCCGATTTCTTCGGCGGTATGGCCGATGACATCGGTGGCGCTCCAGCCGAAGGTCTGGGTGAAACTGGAGTTGATCTCAATGAATTCCCCGGTTTCCTGGCGGGTCACGCAGATCGGGTCGGGGCTGACCTGGAACAGCGTGGCGAACTTCTCTTCCGAAGCCACCAGCCGTTGTTCGCGTTCGACCTGATCGGTGATGTCCAGCAGGGTGCCCGCCATGCGCAGCGGCGCGCCGTTTTCATCGCGATAGAGGCGGGCGCGGCTTTCCAGGTAGCGCGAGCTGCCGTCCGGCAGTTGCACGCGATAAGTCAGCTGATAATTGCCCGCTGGGCCCTCGCGCAGACTGCGGTAGGCGTCGCGCATGCTGTCGCGTTCCTCGCCGGGCACGCCCTCAAAGAACTCGTCAAAGGATTCGTGAAACGGAATAGGCTCCAGCCCGTGCAATTGCGCGGCCCGGGCCGAGCCGTAGAGCATGCCGCTGGGAATGTGCCAGTCCCAGGTGCCGAGCTGGGCCGAGTCCAGCGCCAGGTCGAGGCGTTCCTGGCTGTCCTTGAGCGCGTGCTCGGCGGCTTTGCGTTCGGTGGTGTCGAGAAACGTGCTCAACAGGTACGGCTGGCCTTCGAGTTCGACCTTCTGTGCGCTGAGAATGCCGTCATGGACTTGACCGTTGCTGGCGCGGAACTGCACTTCCATGCTGATCAGCTCGCCCTTGGCCTTGGTCTTCTTGACCAGCTCCGCCCGTTGCTCGGGATGCACCCACAGGCCCAGCTCCAGGGTGGTTCGACCGATGGCGCTCTGCACTGGCCAGCCGAACAGGCTTTCGAAATACTGGTTGGCCTCGCTGATCAGGCCGTCTTCCTGGCGGGTCAGCAGCACCATGTTCGGGCACAGATGAAACAGTGTGGCGAAACGTTTTTCCGAACTGGTGAGGGCCTGTTCCCGTTGCCGCTGGTGGGTGATCTCACGGATCACCCCGATCATTCGGGGCCGGCCATGCTTGTCCGGCAGCAGGCTGCCATTGATCTCCAGCCAGTGCAGGCTGCCATCGGGCCAGCGGATGCGGTGGTGCATCGCCTGTTCCAGCGGCGCGCCGGCGATGACCGCGTGGAAGGCGCGAACGGTTTTCGCCCGGTCTTCCGGCGGCAGCAGGTCGAGGTATTCCAGGTCTTCGGGCAACGGCTGCCGTGGATCGAAGCCGAACAAGGCCTGAGTGCCCCGCGACCAACTGATCTGCCCGCGTTCGATGTCCCAATACCAGGCGCCGAGCCGGGCGCCATTGAGCGCCGCGAGCAATTGCGGCGCGCTCTCCCAGCTCTGCTCGGAACGCCGTGGATCAATGGCCTGAATACGCGGCATCGGCGGAATACGGTCAACAGATTTCGGCATTGTTAAGGGGCCTTGAGCTGATTTGGGCATTAGGCACAGGGACGGCAGCTCTATAGGAGTAGCACAAGTCAGCCGTGATTCCCTGGCAGATCGATTTGAGCGTCCAGCAGGGCCATAAACGCCCGTGCAGCATTCGACAGCGTCCGTTCGGTGTGCAGGATATAGCCTAGCTGGCGAGTGAGCTGTATGCCCGGCAAAGGTATGCGCGCCACCTGTTCATCGAGCATGGTGCGCGGCAAAACGCTCCACGCCAGGCCAATCGACACCATCATCTTGATGGTTTCCAGGTAGTTAGTGCTCATGGCGATGTTCGGCGTCAGCCCCTGTGCCTCGAACAGACGTTGGACAATATGGTGGGTAAAGGTGTTGCCGCCGGGGAAAACCGCCGGATGGCCGGCAATGTCCGCCAATGTGACAGCGCCGTTGCTGATCAAGGTGTGTTCCGGGGCGACCACGAAATCCAGCGGGTCATCCCAGACCGGCGTGGCCTTGACCAGTGTGTGCGGCTCCGGTGCCAGGGTAATGACCGCCAGTTCTGCGCGGCCATGGAGAATTTCTTCGTAGGCCACTTCCGAGTCGAGGAACTGAATATCCAGCGCCACCTGTGGGTAGCGGCGGGTGTACTCCCTTAATAAGGGCGGCAAACGGTGCAGGCCGATGTGGTGACTGGTGGCCAGTGTCAGACGACCGGTCACTTCGCCGGTCAGGTTGGTCAGGGCGCGGCGCGTGTCATCGAGCACATTGAGAATCTGATAAGCCCGTGGCAGCAGGGCCCGGCCGGCCTCGGTCAGGCCCACTTCGCGGCCCAGTCGGTCGAACAGCCGCACATTCAATTGCTGCTCCAGCCCGGCGATGCGTTTACTGATCGCCGGTTGCGTCAGGTGCAGGCGTTCACCGGCGCCGGAGAAGCTCCCGGACTCGGCGATGGCGATAAAAGCGTTGAGGTTGGCCAGATCCATGTTCGTATTCCAGTTGGTTATCCAAAGCATAAAAAATATGAATTTGAGTTATTCAATCTAACCCCATAGGATCGGCCTCACAAGCCAAAGGGTTATTGATAAGCCCAGGGCATAGAAACAAGCTGATGAGGAAACGTCTGATGGCCGGCAAAACGCTCTACGACAAGCTCTGGGATTCGCATTTGGTCAAGCAGCGCGACGATGGTTCGGCGCTGATCTACATCGATCGTCACATCATCCACGAAGTGACCTCGCCGCAAGCCTTCGAAGGCCTGCGTCTGGCCGGGCGCAAGCCGTGGCGTATCGATGCCAACATCGCGACCCCGGACCACAACGTACCGACCACCCCGGAGCGCAAGGGCGGCATCGCTGCGATTGCCGACCAGGTCTCGCGTTTGCAGGTTCAGACCCTCGACGACAACTGCGATGAATACGGCATCGTCGAATTCAAGATGAACGACGTCCGCCAGGGCATCGTCCACGTGATCAGCCCGGAGCAGGGCGCGACCTTGCCGGGCATGACCGTGGTCTGCGGCGACTCGCACACCTCGACCCACGGCGCGTTCGGCGCCTTGGCTCACGGGATCGGCACTTCCGAGGTCGAGCACGTGCTCGCCACTCAGTGCCTGGTCGCCAAGAAAATGAAGAACATGCTGGTGCGCGTCGAAGGCCAATTGCCGTTCGGTGTGACCGCCAAGGACATCGTCCTCGCCGTGATCGGCAAGATCGGTACTGCCGGCGGTAATGGCCACGCCATCGAATTCGCCGGCAGCGCCATCCGCGACTTGTCCGTCGAAGGCCGCATGACCATCTGCAACATGTCCATCGAAGCTGGCGCCCGTGTGGGGCTGGTGGCGGCGGACCAAAAAACTGTGGATTACGTCAAGGGCCGTCCGTTCGCACCGAAAGGCGCCGAGTGGGATCTGGCTGTCGAATCCTGGAAAGACCTGGTGTCCGACGCCGACGCGCATTTCGACACCGTGGTCGAACTCGACGCTGCGCAGATCAAGCCGCAAGTCAGCTGGGGCACTTCGCCGGAAATGGTGTTGGCCGTTGATCAGAACGTGCCGGATCCGGCCAAAGAGATGGACCTGGTCAAGCGCGACTCGATCGTCCGCGCCTTGAAATACATGGGTTTGACCGCCAATCAGGCGATCACCGACATTCAGCTCGACCGCGTATTCATCGGTTCCTGCACCAACTCGCGGATCGAAGACTTGCGCGCTGCAGCCGTGATTGCCAAGGGCCGCAAGGTTGCATCGACCATCAAGCAGGCCATCGTGGTGCCGGGTTCGGGTCTGGTGAAGGCGCAGGCTGAGGCCGAAGGTCTGGACAAGATCTTCCTCGAAGCCGGTTTCGAATGGCGC
The DNA here is from genome assembly GCF_059421845.1 of Pseudomonas sp. GW821-FHT02C04. NCBI lineage: Bacteria > Pseudomonadati > Pseudomonadota > Gammaproteobacteria > Pseudomonadales > Pseudomonadaceae > Pseudomonas > Pseudomonas sp. GW821-FHT02C04. Next base: position 212,209 of record NZ_JBWKVT010000008.1, read on the forward strand.
GAGCCGGGTTGCTCGATGTGCCTGGCGATGAACCCGGACCGTTTGGAGTCCGGCGAGCATTGCGCCTCGACGTCCAACCGTAACTTTGAAGGCCGTCAGGGCGCCGGTGGCCGTACCCACCTCGTCAGCCCGGCCATGGCCGCTGCGGCGGCGGTGAACGGTCGTTTCATCGACGTTCGTGAATTGATCTGAGGAGCGCAGCATGAAAGCTTTTACCCAGCACACCGGCCTTGTCGCACCTCTGGATCGTGCCAACGTCGACACTGACCAGATCATCCCGAAGCAGTTTCTGAAGTCGATCAAACGCACCGGTTTCGGTCCGAACCTGTTCGACGAGTGGCGTTACCTTGATGTGGGTCAGCCGTATCAGGACAACTCCAAGCGTCCGCTGAACAAGGAATTCGTGCTCAACGCCGAGCGTTATCAAGGCGCCAGCGTGTTGCTGGCCCGCGAGAACTTCGGTTGCGGCTCCAGCCGTGAACACGCGCCGTGGGCGCTGGAAGAATACGGTTTCCGCAGCATCATCGCGCCGAGCTACGCCGACATCTTCTTCAACAACAGCTTCAAGAACGGCTTGTTGCCGATCATCTTGAGCGATGCCGAAGTCGACGAACTGTTCAAACAGGTCGAGGCCGCGCCGGGCTATCAGTTGCAGATCGATCTGCACGAACAGACCGTGACCAGCCCGAACGGCAAGGTGTACTGCTTCGAGATCGACGCGTTCCGCAAGCACTGCCTGCTCAACGGTCTGGACGACATCGGCCTGACCTTGCAGGACGGCGATGCGATCGCGGCGTTTGAAAGCAAGCATCGCGCTAGTCAGCCGTGGTTGTTCCGCGACGCGTGAATTTGAAAGGTTGAAACCCCAACGAAGGAAGTACTCATGACCAGCACCGCCCAGCACAGTCAGGTTGTACAAAAGCAATTCGGTGAACAGGCCGCCGCCTACCTGAGCAGCGCCGTTCACGCTCAAGGCACTGAATTTGCACTGCTACAGGCTGAGCTGGCGGGGCAGGGCGAGGCTCGGGTGCTGGACTTGGGTTGTGGCGCCGGGCACGTGAGTTTTCACGTCGCTTCGCTGGTGAAAGAAGTGGTGGCCTACGACCTGTCGCAGCAGATGCTCGACGTGGTGGCTGCGGCTGCCGTTGATCGCGGTTTGAGCAATGTGTCCACGGTCAACGGTGCCGCCGAGCACCTGCCGTTCGCCGATGGCGAGTTCGATTTCGTGTTCAGCCGTTATTCGGCGCACCACTGGAGTGATCTCGGCCTGGCCCTGCGCGAAGTGCGTCGGGTGCTGAAACCTGGTGGCGTGGCGGCGTTCATCGACGTGCTGTCACCGGGCAGCCCGTTGTTCGACACCTACCTGCAGAGCGTCGAAGTGCTGCGCGACACCAGCCATGTGCGCGATTATTCTGCCGGTGAGTGGCTGCGCCAGGTCAGCGAGGCCGGTCTGCACACCCGTAGCACCACGCGTCAGCGCCTGCGTCTGGAGTACAACAGCTGGGTCGAACGCATGCGCACACCCGAAGTGATGCGCGCCGCGATCCGCCAGTTGCAGCAGTCGATGGGCAACGAAGTGCGCGAATATTTTGAGATTGAGGCCGATGGTTCGTTCAGTACAGATGTACTGGTGCTCTGGGCTGAAAAGTAATCTTGGAACGATAAGTATTTTTCCGGGCGCGCCTGTCGATGGCGCACCGACTGAAGACACGAGGAAAGCATGAGCAAGCAGATTCTGATTCTCCCAGGCGACGGTATTGGTCCGGAAATCATGGCCGAAGCGGTCAAGGTGCTGGAGCTGGCCAACGACAAGTACAGCCTGGGCTTCGAGCTGAGCCATGACGTGATCGGTGGCGCGGCCATCGACAAGCACGGCGTACCGCTGGCCGACGAAACCCTCGATCGCGCTCGCGCTGCCGACGCCGTGCTGCTGGGCGCCGTGGGCGGCCCGAAATGGGACACCATCGAGCGTGACATTCGCCCTGAGCGCGGCCTGCTGAAAATCCGTGCGCAACTGGGCCTGTTCGGCAACCTGCGCCCGGCGATCCTGTACCCGCAACTGGCTGACGCATCGAGCCTGAAGCCGGAAATCGTTGCTGGCCTGGACATCCTGATCGTCCGTGAGTTGACCGGCGGCATCTACTTCGGCGCGCCGCGTGGCACCCGTACCCTGGAAAACGGCGAGCGTCAGTCCTACGACACGCTGCCGTACAGCGAAAGCGAAATCCGCCGCATCGCCCGCGTCGGTTTCGACATGGCCATGGTTCGTGGCAAGAAGCTGTGCTCGGTGGACAAGGCCAACGTGCTGGCGTCCAGCCAACTGTGGCGTGAAGTGGTCGAGCAGGTGGCCAAGGATTACCCTGAAGTCGAACTGAGCCACATGTACGTCGACAACGCCGCCATGCAACTGGTGCGTGCACCGAAGCAGTTCGACGTGATCGTCACCGACAACATGTTCGGCGACATCCTGTCCGACGAAGCGTCGATGCTCACCGGTTCCATCGGCATGCTGCCGTCGGCTTCGCTGGACGCCCACAACAAGGGCATGTACGAGCCTTGCCACGGTTCGGCGCCGGACATCGCCGGTAAAGGCATCGCCAACCCGCTGGCGACCATTCTGTCGGTGTCGATGATGCTGCGTTACAGCTTCAATCTGCACGAAGCGGCCGATGCCATCGAGAAAGCGGTCAGCGTGGTGCTGGATCAAGGGCTGCGCACCGGCGACATCTTTTCGACCGGTTGCACTAAAGTCGGTACGCAGGAAATGGGTGACGCAGTAGTCGCCGCGCTGCGGAATCTGTAATCTCTCGGGCCCGCTGCGAAATTCAAGACAAAGCAGCGGCCCACTTTTCAAGAAGGTGTAGTTGCGATGAAACGTGTAGGTCTGATCGGTTGGCGCGGCATGGTCGGTTCCGTGCTCATGCAGCGGATGCTGGAAGAGCAGGATTTCGATCTTATCGAGCCGGTGTTTTTCACCACTTCCAACGTCGGTGGCCAAGGCCCGTCCGTGGGCAAGGACATTGCTCCGCTCAAGGACGCTTACAGCATTGATGAGCTGAAGACCCTCGACGTGATCCTGACCTGCCAGGGCGGCGACTACACCAGCGAAGTGTTCCCGAAGCTGCGCGAAGCCGGCTGGCAGGGTTACTGGATCGACGCGGCCTCGAGCCTGCGGATGAACGACGACGCCGTCATCATCCTCGACCCGGTCAACCGCAAGGTCATCGACCAGCAGCTCGACGCGGGCACCAAGAACTACATCGGCGGCAACTGCACCGTCAGCCTGATGCTGATGGGCCTGGGCGGTCTGTTCGAGGCCGGTCTGGTCGAGTGGATGAGCGCCATGACCTATCAGGCGGCGTCCGGTGCCGGCGCGCAGAACATGCGTGAACTGATCAAGCAGATGGGCGCGACCCACGCTGCTGTCGCCGATCAACTGGCTGATCCGGCCAGCGCGATCCTCGACATCGACCGTCGTGTGGCCGAGGCCATGCGCAGCGACGCGTACCCGACCGAAAACTTCGGCGTACCGCTGGCCGGCAGTCTGATCCCGTGGATCGACAAGGAACTGCCGAACGGCCAGAGCCGCGAAGAGTGGAAGGCCCAGGCAGAGACCAACAAGATCCTCGGTCGCTTCAAGAGCCCGATCCCGGTCGACGGTATCTGCGTGCGCATCGGCGCCATGCGCTGCCACAGCCAGGCGCTGACCATCAAGCTGAACAAAGACGTGCCGATCGCCGACATCGAAGGGCTGATCAGCCAGCACAACCCTTGGGTCAAACTGGTGCCAAACCAGCGCGAAATCAGCATGCAGGAGCTGAGCCCGACGAAAGTCACCGGCACCCTGAACGTACCGGTCGGTCGTCTGCGCAAGCTGAACATGGGTTCGCAGTTCGTTGGTGCCTTCACCGTCGGCGACCAACTGCTGTGGGGCGCGGCCGAACCGCTGCGTCGCATGCTGCGGATCCTGCTTGAGCGTTGATCGCTTGATGCCATGAAAGAACCCGCGCCTTGCGAGAGGCGCGGGTTTTTTTTGCCTGCATGGCGGCCACCCGGTAAAGTGCCGCTCCCCCCGTTTCGCCAGAGGCAGCACCATGACCCAGACCCTTGATATTGCCGTGATCGGCGCCACCGGTACTGTCGGCGAAACCCTTGTGCAGATTCTCGAAGAACGCGACTTCCCGGTCGGCACCTTGCACCTGTTGGCCAGCAGCGAATCCGCCGGCAGCTCGGTGCTTTATCGCAACAAGAACGTGCGAGTGCGCGAAGTCGACGAGTTCGATTTCAGCAAGGTCAAGCTGGCGTTCTTCGCCGCCGGCCCGGCCATCACCCTGAGTTACGCCGCCCGCGCTCACGCGGCGGGTTGCTCGCTGGTCGATCTGTCCGGTGCGTTGCCGGCGGATCAGGCGCCGCAAGTGGTGCCGGAAGCCAATGCCGAGGTGCTGGCCGGTTTGAAAGTGCCGTTCCAGGTCAGCAGCCCGAGCCCGTCGGCGACCACTTTGGCCGTGGTGCTGGCGCCGCTGCTTGATCTGATCGAGCTGCAATACGTGCATGTCACCGCCAATCTGGCGGTTTCCGCCCAGGGCCGCGAAGCGGTGACCGAACTGGCGCGCCAGACTGCCGAGCTGCTGAACATGCGCCCGCTGGAGCCGACATTCTTCGACCGGCAGATGGCTTTCAACCTGCTGGCTCAGGTCGGTACGCCGGACGCTCAAGGCCACACGCTGCTGGAAAAACGTCTGGTGCGCGAGTTGCGTCAGGTGCTGGCCAAGCCTTTATTAAAGATTTCCGCAACTTGCGTTCAAGCCCCGGTGTTTTTTGGCGATAGCTTTAGCGTGACCTTGCAGTCAGCGAGCGCGGTCGACCTGGAAAAGGTCAATGCCGCCCTTGAAGCCGCTGATGGCATCGAACTGGTTGAAGCCGGCGATTATCCGACCGCCGTCGGTGACGCGGTGGGCCAGGACGTGGTCTATGTCGGACGGGTGCGTAGCGGTGTCGACGAGCCGTCGGAACTAAATCTGTGGCTGACGTCAGATAACGTACGCAAAGGTGCGGCCCTCAACGCGGTGCAAGTGGCCGAGTTGTTGATAAAAGGCCTGCTGTAAAAGATACTTGGCAACAATTTGTCGACTGATTCTAGCCGGGCGCTATGCTTGGCCAGATCGCTTGATGACGTAACACCCTCCGGGACTTTCCGGGGCATCAAAGAAATGATCGCGCGCGGCATGCTGTCGTCGTCGCGCGCAATGCCTTACGGCAGCGACAATCAACATCTTCTCGCTGGCCGAGGAACGTTCAAACAAAGGAAGAGGCTATGGTTCAAGTTCGCAAACTGGTGTTAGCAATAGCGGCCGCCTCGGCGCTGTCCTCCGGTATGGCGCATGCCCTCGGGCTCGGGGAGCTGACCCTGAAGTCGACCCTGAACCAGCCGCTGGTGGCGGAAATCGAGCTGCTCGATGTCAAGGATCTTACCGCTGCCGAAGTGGTGCCGAGCCTGGCCTCGCCGGAAGATTTCGCCAAGGCCGGTGTCGATCGCCAAGCCTTCCTCAATGACCTGACTTTCACCCCGGTGCTCAACGCCAGCGGCAAAAGCGTGCTGCGTATTACTTCGAGCAAGCCACTGTCGGAACCGATGGTGAAATTCCTCGTGCAGGTGATGTGGCCGAACGGCCGTCTGCTGCGCGATTACAGCGTGCTGCTGGATCCGTCGAAGTTTTCGCCGCAGACCGCTGATGCCGCCGCTCAACCGGCGCCGACGCAAACCATCACCGCGCCGACCACGGGTGCAACGCATTCGACACACACCACCACGCCACGCGACACCCTGTGGGAAATCGCAGCGAAGGCGCGTACCGGTGGTTCGGTGCAGCAGACCATGCTGGCGATCCAGGCCCTGAACCCGGACGCGTTCATCGGCGGCAACATCAACCGCTTGAAAACCGGTCAGGTGCTGCGTCTGCCGGATGAGGTGCAAAGCACCGCGCTGCCGCAGTCCAAAGCCATTGCCGAAGTGGCCGCGCAGAACGAGGCCTGGCGTCAGGGTCGTCGTTATGTGGCCAAGCCAGGCACCGGTCAGCAACAGCTCGATGCCACCAATCGTGGTCGTGCCAACACCGGTCCTGCCAAGAATGCCAAGGACAACCTGAGCCTGGTCTCGGCTGAAGGTGCCAAGGGTCGCGGAAAGGGCCCGGCCGGCGACGCCAAGGCCTTGAGCAACAAACTGGCGGTGACCCAGGAAAGCCTCGACACGACCCGTCGTGACAATGCGGAACTGAAAAGCCGCATGACCGATCTGCAAAGTCAGCTGGACAAGCTGCAACGCCTGATCGAACTGAAGAACAATCAACTGGCGAAGTTGCAGGCCGAAGGCTCCGCCACTGCGCCAGCTCCAGTTGCCGCCGCACCCGCGGTTGCACCGGTTCCGGCGATCACAGCCGAACTGGCCGCTACGCCACCGGCCACCCCGGCAGAAGCTGCACCTGTCGCACCTGTCGCACCTGCGCCGGAAGCCGTTGCGCCAGCACCGGTTGAGCCGGTGGTCGAGCCGAAGCCTGCCGCCGATGATGAGAAAACCTTCAACGAACTGCTGACCAACCCGATCCTCTTGGGTCTGGTCGGTGGTGGTGCGGTGGTTCTGCTGTTGCTGCTGTTGCTGCTGGCTCGCCGCCGCAAGGCTCAACAGGAAGCTGAAAAGCACCTGCGCATGGCGCGGGCACTGGAAGAGCAGTCGTTCGCGCCTGAGCTCGATCTGCCGGAAAGCAGCTTCGAAGGTCTGGAAGTGCCGGCAGCGAGCGTCAAGCTCACGCCAGCGCCAGCTGCGGCGCCTGTTGCCGCTGCGGTGGTGGCTCCGGTCGTGATGGCCGAACCGATCGCCGCGCCGCTGGTGGCCCCGGCAGCCGAGCGTTCCGACGACGTGCTGGACAAGGCCCAGTCGCACATCGACGGTGGTCGCCTGAATCAGGCCGCCGCGTTGCTGGAGGAGGGCGTCAGCCTGGAGCCGCAGCGCAGTGACCTGCGTCTGAAACTGATGGAAGTCTACGGTCGCCAGGGTGATCGTGATGCCTTCGTCGGTCAGGAGCGTCAACTGGTCGCCAACGGCGATAACTTCGCCAAGGTCGAAGAGCTGAAAAGCCGCTTCCCTGCCATGGCGGTCGTCGTGGCGAGTGGTCTGGCCGCTGCTGCCATTGCTGCTGAACTGGATGCGGAATACGTCAAGGACCTGCTGCTCGACGAGCCTGAAGTACCTGAAGCGCCAGTTGCTGCGGAAGACGATCTGGACAGCGCTTTCGACCTGAGCCTGGATGATCTCGACAACATCACACCGGTGGAACCTGTTGCGCCTGTGGCTGCTGTCGAGCCTGAAGCGCCGGTCGAGTTGGACGAGTTCCCGGCGGATGACGATCTGAGCTTCGAGTCGGTTCTGCAACAGCAGACCGAGATCAAGGAAAACCTCGATGATCTGTCTGACTTCGACCTGGATCTGGATCTCGGTGCCGATCCTGCGCCTGTGCCGGTTGAATTGGCTGACGACGACTTCCTGCTGGATCTGGATGAAGGCGTTAAGGATCTTGCGCCGGTCGAGCCGCCGGTTGTGGTCGAGCCTCCACTGGATGATCTGGAGCTGCCAGCCGATTTCGACCTGTCCCTGGCGGATGAAATGGATGCCAGCCCGGCCGAGCCGGATGCATTCGCTGCGGAGCTGGATGACGTCAACGCTGAACTGGATCGCCTGTCGGGCAGCATCAACGAGCCAAGCTTCACTGAGGCCGATGCTGCGTTGGGTGGCGATCTGGGTGAGGATGACTTCGACTTCCTCGCTGGCACCGACGAAGCTGCCACCAAACTCGATCTGGCGCAGGCCTACATCGACATGGGCGACAACGACGGTGCGCGTGACATCCTCAAGGAAGTGCTCAGCGAAGGTGACGACAAGCAGAAGAACGAAGCGAAGGAAATGCTTTCGCATCTGGCCTGAGTCAGCGTTCAGCGGTAAATAAAACGGCAGCCCTTCGAGGCTGCCGTTTTTGTTTGGGTCTGGTATCCCCGGTTCGCCGCCTTATAATGCCCGCCTTTGTAGATCAGCAGGCTGTCCCGACGTGGCAAACATAGATAACCCGGCCGCCGAAATGGCCCCCGAAGGCTTTTTTCGCGTCGCACTGGGCGTTGAATACAAGGGTTCGCGCTACAGCGGCTGGCAGCGCCAGTCCACGGGCGTGCTCACCGTGCAGGAAACCCTGGAAAAAGCCTTGTCGAAGGTCGCCAATTCGCCGATCTCTCTGCAGTGCGCCGGGCGCACGGACGCCGGTGTGCATGCGTGCGGGCAAGTCGTGCATTTCGACACCCAGGTTGATCGTTCGCTGAAAGCCTGGGTCATGGGCGCCAATATCAATTTGCCCCATGACATCAGCGTCAGTTGGGCGAAGGTCATGCCCGCGCACTTTCATGCGCGATTCAAGGCTATTGCCCGGCGTTACCGCTACGTGATCTACAACGATCAGATCCGCCCGGCGCATCTCAATGAAGAAATCACTTGGAACCACCGTCCGCTGGATGTGGAGCGCATGGCCGAAGCTGCGCAGTACCTGATCGGTACTCATGATTTCAGCGCGTTCCGTGCCGGGCAGTGCCAGGCCAAGTCTCCGATCAAGAAGATGCATCACTTGCGCGTGACCCGTCACGGCAAAATGATCGTGCTGGACATTCGCGCCAACGCTTTCCTGCATCACATGGTGCGCAACATCGCCGGGGTGTTGATGACGATCGGTGCCGGCGAACGCTCGCCGGAGTGGATGAAGGAAGTGCTGGAGAGCCGCGAGCGGCGCTCCGGCGGGGTCACGGCGCATCCGTTCGGGCTTTATCTGGTGCAGGTCGAGTACCACGACGAGTTCCCGTTACCCGAGCGTTTCATCGGGCCACATTTCCTTACGGGTTTCTCGGAACTTGACGGCTGACGCCCTCGAATGCATTTGTTACCATCCGGGACTTTCCCGGATTTGCCTTGAGGTTTTTATCGACATGTCGGCCGTTCGCAGCAAGATTTGCGGGATTACCCGCATAGAAGATGCGTTGGCAGCCGTCGAGGCCGGGGCCGATGCCATCGGTTTTGTGTTCTACGCTAAGAGTCCACGGGCGGTAACCGTTCAGCAGGCGCGCGCGATCATCGCTGCATTGCCGCCGTTCGTGACCACGGTCGGGCTGTTCGTCAACGCCAGTCGCTGCGAACTCGGGGAAATCCTCGATGCCGTGCCACTGGATCTGCTGCAGTTTCACGGCGATGAAACCGCCGCCGACTGCGAAGGCTGGCATCGGCCGTACATCAAGGCCCTGCGGGTCAAGGCGGGCGATGACATCGCCGCCGCCTGCGATGCCTACCCGAGTGCCAGCGGCGTGCTGCTCGATACTTATGTTGAGGGCGTGCCCGGTGGAACCGGCGAGGCGTTCGACTGGTCATTGATTCCCAAGGGTTTGAGTAAACCGCTGATTCTGGCCGGCGGCCTGACACCGGAGAACGTCGCCGATGCCGTTGCCCGGGTGCGGCCATACGCGGTGGATGTCAGCGGTGGGGTAGAGGCGAGCAAGGGCATCAAGGATCACGCAAAGATTCGGGCGTTCATCAACGCCATACGTTGATGTGACGGCTGGCAGACTGCCGCCGTCCACAGCTCTGTAGAAAAGAGGCTGAGGGTCTTTTCGGGGTGTACGCAGGTCAGTTCCGCTGACCCGGCAGTCCGGACGATCATCGCCACACATGAATTTAGCTGAAGGGCATACGCGGGGCCGCGAACCAGAGCGTTCGGGCCGCCGGTACTGGAGAAAGAAAGCATGAGCAACTGGTTGGTAGACAAGCTGATCCCTTCGATCATGCGTTCGGAGGTCAAGAAGAGCTCGGTGCCTGAAGGTCTGTGGCACAAATGCCCGTCCTGCGAGGCTGTGCTGTATCGTCCGGAGCTGGAAAAGACCCTGGACGTTTGCCCTAAATGCAACCACCACATGCGCATCGGCGCACGTGCGCGCATCGACATTTTCCTGGATGCCGAAGGCCGTGCCGAGCTGGGCGCTGACCTGGAGCCGGTTGACCGTCTGAAGTTCCGTGACGGCAAGAAGTACAAGGATCGCCTGGTCGCTGCCCAGAAGCAGACTGGCGAGAAAGACGCACTGATTTCCATGAGCGGCACCCTGCTGGGCATGCCGGTGGTGGTTTCGGCGTTCGAATTCAGCTTCATGGGCGGCTCCATGGGCGCCATCGTCGGTGAGCGCTTCGTGCGCGCCGCCAACTACGCCCTGGAAAACCGTTGCCCGATGATCTGCTTTTCCGCCTCCGGTGGCGCGCGGATGCAGGAAGCCCTGATCTCGCTGATGCAGATGGCCAAGACGTCGGCTGTACTGGCGCGTCTGCGTGAAGAAGGCATTCCGTTCATCTCCGTACTGACCGATCCGGTCTACGGCGGCGTTTCCGCCAGTCTGGCAATGCTGGGCGACGTGATCGTCGGCGAGCCGAAAGCCCTGATCGGTTTCGCCGGTCCGCGCGTGATCGAGCAGACCGTTCGCGAAAAACTGCCGGAAGGCTTCCAGCGCAGCGAGTTCCTGCTGGAGCACGGTGCAATCGACCTGATCATCGACCGTCGCGAACTGCGTCCGCGTCTGGGCAACCTGCTGGCGCAACTGACCGGCAAGCCGACCCCGACCTTCGTTGCTGCGCCGATCGAGCCGATCATCGTTCCACCGGTGCCTGCCAACGTATGACCGAGCGCACCCTTGGCGAGTGGCTCGCCTACCTTGAGCAGTTGCATCCATCGGCCATCGACATGGGGCTGGAGCGTTCGCAACAGGTAGCGTCCCGCATGGGGCTGGGCCAGCCGGCGCCTCGGGTGATTACGGTCACCGGCACCAACGGCAAGGGTTCGACCTGCGCTTTCGTGGCTTCATTGCTGCGTGCGCAGGGCCTGAGCGTTGGTGTCTACAATTCTCCGCATCTGCTGCGTTACAACGAGCGGGTGCAGCTCAATGGCGTCGAAGCCACTGATGCACAGCTGTGCGAAGCCTTCGCGGCGGTCGAGGCCGGGCGGGGCGAGACTTCCCTGACTTACTTCGAAATGGGCACCCTGGCGGCGTTCTGGCTGTTTCAACAGGCCGGGCTCGATGCGGTGGTGCTTGAAGTCGGTCTGGGCGGGCGCCTGGACACGGTCAACGTGGTCGATGCCGACATCGCACTGGTCACCAGCATCGGTGTCGATCATGCCGATTACCTGGGCAATACCCGCGAATCCGTGGCCTTCGAGAAGGCCGGGATTTTCCGTCAGGGCAAGCCTGCGCTGTGCGGCGATCTGAATCCTCCACAACCCTTGCTGGACAAGGCGCGCGAGCTTGCTTGTCCGTTCTTCCTGCGTGGGCGCGATTTCGATCTCGGCATCACTGATCAATTCTGGCAGTGGCGTGGCACCGATGCTGATGGTCAGGTCGTAGAGCTGCGTGATTTGCCGCTGCTCGACCTGCCGATGGAAAACGCCGCGCTGGCCTTGCAGGCTTATCTGCTGCTCGGGTTGCCGTGGGAGGCCGGGCAGATTGTTGCGGCCTTGCAGGCGACTCGTGTGGTCGGTCGTCTTGATCGCCGCTCTTTCGAGTGGAATGGCAAGCGCCTGAACCTGTTGCTGGATGTCGGTCATAACCCGCATGCGGCGGAGTATCTGGCCCGGCGTCTGGCTGCTCGTCCACCGGTCGGCAAGCGCCTGGCCGTGTTCGGCCTGTTGGCGGACAAGGATCTGGACGGTGTGGTCGGTGAATTGAATGCCAGCGTCCAGCATTGGGCGGTGGCGCCGCTGGATTCGCCGCGTGCGCGTCCGGTGGCTGAATTGAATCAGGCATTGCAGAACCTTGGCGCCTCGGTCACGTCTTATGGCAGCGTGGCGGCCGCTCTGGAAGGGCAGTGCGCAGTGGCCACCAGCGACGACGAGATCTTGCTGTTCGGATCATTTTATTGTGTCGCCGAGGCCCTTGAATGGCTGTCTCGGCGCTCCACGGAGGAAGCAGCAAATGGCTTTGCTGGATAAGGCGTACAAGCAACGCATGGTCGGTGCCCTGGTGCTGGTGGCGCTGGCGGTGATTTTCCTGCCGATGCTGTTTTCCCGTCAGGACGAACAACGTCAGGTGACCGTCGAGGCGCCGGCTGCACCGCAGGCACCCGCCGTGGCGCAGATCCAGATGGAGACAGTGGCAGTGCCTGAGCCGCAGGTTCTGCCGCAAGAGCCTGTGCCGAGCGATGATGAAGTTGCCGAGCAGACGGCGCCAGCGGCACCGATTGCGCCTGTTGCGCCGACACCGGCTCCAACGCCGGTAGCCAAGCCAGTCGCAGTTGCGCCTGCACCTGCGCCCGTGGCCAAACCTGCCGCAGCCCCGGCCCAGCCGATCGCTGCGCTGTCCGCCAAACCGGATACCACCCAGAGTCGCGTCGACGCCAATGGCCTGTCAGTGAGCTGGTCGGTGCAACTGGCCAGTCTGTCGAGCCGCGCCAGCGCCGAAAGCTTGCAGAAGACCCTGCGCAGTCAGGGCTACAACGCTTACATCCGTTCCGCCGATGGCAAGAACCGGGTGTTCGTCGGTCCGCTGATCGAGCGCGCCGAAGCCGATCGTTTGCGTGATTTGTTGAGTCGCCAGCAGAACCTCAAGGGGTTTGTGGTGCGCTTCCAGCCCGAGCGTGGCTGAAAACTATCACCTCGATTGAAATGCACTGACATTCGCAGCTTACCGACAGCCCTGCGCTCTGCTAAAATGCGCCGCCTTATCCGTCTGTAGGCTGCACTGTGCCATTTACCTGGGTTGACTGGGCGATCGTTGCAATCATCGCCATCTCCGCATTGATCAGTTTGAGCCGCGGCTTCGTCAAAGAAGCATTGTCGCTGGTGACCTGGATCATCGCAGGAGCTGTTGCCTGGATGTTCGGTGGCTCATTGTCCGAGTACCTCGCCGGATACATTCAAACTCCATCGGCTCGTGTGATCACGGGCTGTGCCATCATGTTTGTCGCCACACTGATCGTGGGCGCAATGATCAATTATCTTATCGGCGAGTTGGTTCGCGTCACCGGGTTGTCCGGGACCGATCGATTCCTCGGCATGGCCTTCGGCGCTGCGCGTGGCGTGTTGCTGGTGGTCGTGGCGGTCGGGCTGTTGAGCCTGGGGCCGGTACAGCAGGACGGGTGGTGGAAAGAATCACAGCTCGTGCCAAAGTTTCTATTGGTCGCAGACTGGTCCAAGAACCTGATTCTCGGGTGGAGCAGTCAGTGGCTTGCCAGCGGAATCAGCGTACCCGCTGATATTCCGTTCAAGGAGCAACTCTTGCCGTCGGCCAAAACGCCTCAGTGAGTGTTGTTCAGTTCAGATCCATTAAGTAGGGGTTGCGTCGCATGTGTGGCATCGTCGGTATCGTCGGTAAGTCGAACGTCAATCAGGCGCTGTATGACGCGCTAACCGTGCTCCAGCACCGCGGCCAGGACGCTGCCGGTATCGTGACCAGCCATGATGGCCGGTTGTTCTTGCGCAAGGACAATGGCCTGGTGCGTGACGTGTTTCAACAGCGTCACATGCAGCGCCTGGTCGGCCACATGGGTATCGGTCACGTCCGTTACCCGACCGCCGGCAGCTCGACGTCGGCCGAGGCTCAGCCGTTCTACGTCAACTCGCCGTACGGCATCACCCTGGCGCACAACGGTAATCTGACCAACGTTGAGCAGTTGGCCAAAGAGATCTACGAATCCGACCTGCGTCACGTCAACACCAGTTCCGACTCGGAAGTGCTGCTCAACGTGTTCGCCCACGAGCTGGCCCAGCGCGGCAAGTTGCAGCCGACTGAAGAAGACGTGTTTGCTGCGGTGACCGACGTGCACAACCGTTGTGTCGGTGGTTACGCCGTCGTGGCGATGGTGACCGGTTACGGCATCGTCGGCTTCCGTGATCCGCACGGCATCCGTCCGATCGTGTTCGGCCAGCGTCACACCGACGAAGGCGTCGAGTACATGATCGCCTCCGAAAGCGTTTCGCTGGACGTGCTCGGCTTCACCCTGATTCGCGACCTGGCACCGGGCGAAGCGGTCTACATCACTGAAGACGGCAAGCTGCACACCCGTCAGTGCGCGACCAACCCGTCCCTGACCCCGTGCATCTTCGAACACGTCTACCTGGCGCGTCCGGATTCGATCATCGATGGCGTGTCGGTTTACAAGGCCCGCCTGCGCATGGGTGAGAAGCTGGCCGAGAAGATCCTGCGCGAGCGCCCTGAGCACGACATCGACGTGGTCATCCCGATCCCGGACACCAGCCGCACCGCAGCGCTGGAGTTGGCGAACCATCTGGGCGTGAAATTCCGCGAAGGCTTCGTCAAGAACCGTTACATCGGTCGTACCTTCATCATGCCCGGCCAGGCTGCGCGCAAGAAATCGGTACGCCAGAAGCTCAACGCCATCGAGCTGGAATTCCGCGGCAAGAACGTGATGCTGGTGGACGACTCGATTGTTCGCGGCACCACCTGCAAGCAGATCATCCAGATGGCCCGCGAAGCCGGTGCGAAAAATGTCTACTTCTGCTCGGCCGCTCCGGCTGTGCGCTTCCCGAACGTGTACGGCATCGACATGCCGAGCGCTCACGAGCTGATCGCGCACAATCGTTCGACTCAGGATGTCGCTGACCTGATCGGCGCTGACTGGCTGATCTATCAGGACCTGCCTGACTTGATCGAAGCGGTCGGCGGCGGCAAGATCAAGATCGAAAACTTCGATTGCGCGGTGTTCGACGGCAAGTACGTCACCGGCGACGTCGATGAGGCTTACCTGAACAAGATCGAACAGGCACGCAACGATGCCTCGAAGGTCAAGACCCAGGCGGTCAGTGCGATCATCGATCTGTACAACAACTGAGTTTCAACCGGCCCTTAGGGGCCGGTTTTGTATCTGGCAAAAGACTTTTATTTATCGAGAACAGGGCAAGGAGTGACAGCATGAGTCAGGAATGGGATGCCGGTCGGCTGGACAGCGACCTTGAAGGCGTAGCGTTCGATACCCTGGCCGTACGTGCCGGTCAGCACCGTACGCCGGAAGGCGAGCACGGTGATCCGATGTTCTTCACTTCCAGCTACGTGTTCCGTACCGCCGCCGACGCCGCTGCGCGGTTTGCCGGGGAAGTGCCGGGCAACGTTTACTCGCGTTATACCAATCCGACCGTTCGCTCGTTCGAAGAGCGCATTGCTGCGCTGGAAGGCGCTGAGCAAGCCGTAGCGACGGCGACTGGCATGGCCGCGATCATGGCGGTGGTGATGAGCCTGTGCAGTGCCGGCGATCATGTGCTGGTGTCGCGCAGCGTGTTCGGTTCGACCATCAGCCTGTTCGAGAAGTACTTCAAGCGCTTCGGCGTGGAAGTCGATTACGTTCCGCTGGCCGATCTGTCGGCCTGGGATGCGGCGATCAAGTCCAACACCAAATTGCTCTTTGTCGAATCGCCGTCTAACCCGTTGGCTGAGTTGGTGGATATCACCGCGCTGTCGGAAATCGCACACGCCAAAGGCGCGATGCTGGTGGTCGACAACTGCTTCTGCACGCCAGCGTTGCAGCAGCCGCTGAAGTTGGGCGCAGACATCGTTGTGCATTCGGCCACCAAGTTCATCGATGGCCAGGGCCGTTGCATGGGCGGCGTGGTTGCCGGTCGCAGCGAGCAGATGAAAGAAATCGTCGGCTTCCTGCGTACCGCCGGGCCAACCCTGAGCCCGTTCAACGCCTGGATCTTCCTCAAGGGTCTGGAAACCCTGAATCTGCGGATGAAGGCGCACTGTGCCAACGCCCAGCAACTTGCCGAATGGCTGGAGCAGCAGGATGGCATCGAGAAGGTGCATTACGCCGGTCTCAAGAGTCATCCGCAGCACGAACTGGCCCAGCGTCAACAGAAGGGCTTTGGTGCGGTGGTGAGCTTTGAGGTCAAGGGCGGCAAAGAGGGGGCGTGGCGTTTCATCGATGCGACCCGTTTGATCTCGATCACCGCCAACCTGGGTGACAGCAAAACCACCATTACCCACCCGAGCACCACGTCCCACGGCCGTCTGGCGCCGCAGGAGCGTGAAGCGGCGGGGATTCGTGACAGCCTGATCCGCATCGCGGTCGGTCTGGAAGACGTCGCTGACCTGCAAGCCGATCTGGCGCGCGGTCTGGCGGCGTTGTGATCGAGTTGTCCACTCCGAAGACGGGCACCCATGGCCGCGTTGCGCTGGTCACGGGTGCCGCTCGCGGTATCGGGCTGGGGATCGCGGCGTGGCTGATCAGCGAAGGCTGGCAGGTGGTGCTGTCGGATCTGGACCGGGTGCGTGGTTCCAAAGTGGCGAAAGTGCTGGGTGAGAATGCCTGGTTCATCGCCATGGACGTGGCGGATGAGAGCCAGGTGGCACTCGGCGTCGCGGAAGTGCTGGGGCAGTTCGGTCGTCTGGATGCGTTGGTGTGCAACGCGGCGGTGGCCGATCCGCATAACATCACCCTGGAAAGCCTGGATCTGGCCTATTGGAATCGGGTGCTGGCGGTGAATCTCAGCGGGCCGATGTTGCTGGCCAAGCACTGTGCGCCGTATCTGCGGGCGCACAACGGGGCGATCGTCAATCTGGCCTCGACCCGTGCGGCGCAATCAGAGCCTGATACCGAAGCCTATGCGGCGAGCAAGGGCGGCTTGCTGGCGTTGACTCACGCATTGGCAATCAGCCTCGGTCCGGAGATTCGCGTCAATGCGGTCAGTCCGGGCTGGATCGATGCGCGGGATCCCTCTGCGCGCCGCGCCGAGCCTCTAACCGATATCGACCATGCCCAGCATCCGGCGGGCAGGGTAGGGACGGTCGAGGACGTGGCGGCGATGGTGGCCTGGCTGCTGTCGAAGAATGCCGGGTTCGTGACAGGTCAGGAATTCGTGGTCGACGGCGGCATGACCAAGAAGATGATCTACTCGGAATGACATGTTTTTGTCTTTTTGAGAAAAACTTCAATCCTGCTATTGACTTAGGTTCGCTACCTGCGTAAATTTCGCGGCCTCGGAGATGCAAACGGGTGATTAGCTCAGCTGGGAGAGCGTCTGCCTTACAAGCAGAATGTCGGCGGTTCGATCCCGTCATCACCCACCACTTCCCGAGAAACTTGCGAAAGCAAGAGGTAGGCTGAAAGTGCCTCCACCGACGCGCAGCGGTAGTTCAGTCGGTTAGAATACCGGCCTGTCACGCCGGGGGTCGCGGGTTCGAGTCCCGTCCGCTGCGCCATATTTAACGAGTCAGACACTGTCTGGTTCGCGATTGAAAAGCACCGAAGCTTTCAGTCAAACGAGTTACTTGAGCGTCAGCTCAAAGCGATACGCAGCGGTAGTTCAGTCGGTTAGAATACCGGCCTGTCACGCCGGGGGTCGCGGGTTCGAGTCCCGTCCGCTGCGCCATATCTGTTTCAAGGACCACTGAACGCCTTGAAACACCGAAAGCAACCGTTGGTTGATTCGGAATCGATAGCAAAGACCCTGGTCGAAAGGCCGGGGTTTTTTGTGTCTGAAATTTGACCTTTCCCAAATTCCTGCCCTTTTGTCCAGCGACGAACGCCAGCTGTGGCTCGTTCGATGCCGCCGGAAAATCTCCCCTGCGTCTATGGGTCACTGCGATGCAATGCCGCATTGATTTTTGATTCTTTAGTCAGATTTTTGTAACTGGTT
Source organism: Pseudomonas sp. GW821-FHT02C04 (assembly GCF_059421845.1). Taxonomy (NCBI): domain Bacteria; kingdom Pseudomonadati; phylum Pseudomonadota; class Gammaproteobacteria; order Pseudomonadales; family Pseudomonadaceae; genus Pseudomonas; species Pseudomonas sp. GW821-FHT02C04. Next base: position 229,914 of record NZ_JBWKVT010000008.1, read on the forward strand.
GTTTGCTGCGAGCGCAGAAACCTTTAAAGTTAACCTTTCGGTCAGCTTTGCACTGTCATCACGCCCTTTGTTTCGCCAAAAAGGGCTTCTGCAAGACTCGAGATTCCCAGTAGATAACCAGAAGGGCGGATCCATAACCGCCCAGAGGATGATCCATGTCCAACCGTGAAATATCCCGGCGCTCGTTCCTTCAGGGCGGGCTGGTGGCGGGTGTGAGCGTTACGCTCACGCCGCTCAGCAGTCAGGCGCTGGCTGCCTTGATGGAAAACAGCGTGACCGTGCCGTCCGAGCAGTGGCTCGGCAATAACGGCAAGGCGCGCCAGCGTAACGATGCCTTGTCCAAGGTCTGCGGCAGCAAGGTTTTTGCCCGCGACATCCGTTCCAAGGACATGCCGGGCTGGCCCCAGCAGCAAGGCCACGCCATGTTGCTGAAAACCATCAAGGCCGACCGCATCTACGACGGCTATGACCTGTCGTGGCTCGGCGCCGATCTGCAGCCTGACCGCATCGTCACCGCTGCCGACCTGGACAAGGACGGCATCGTATTCCCGGAAGAGCACGCCCCGGATCCCTTGCTGCCTGAGGGCAAGGTGCCGATGTTCATCGGTCACCCGGTGGCGATCCTGATCTGGAACGATTTCGAGCGTTTCCGTCAGGCCAAGAACAAACTCAAATTCAATGACAAGGCGATTCGTTACGGTGCGCAAGTACCGTTCTACGAAGGTGATCCCTATGGCAGTTTCCGCTACGTGCGCGTCGGCGGCCCGACCTCGGCAGATGAAGACGAGTTCGCCAGCCTCAAGGATTCGATCCTGTTCCCGATGCTGAAAAACCGTCGCCCGGTGTGGAATTCCCAGCCGAACCTGCACGGCAACCTGACCGAGCGCGGCCTGTTCTACGCCGACCGCATGAAGAAAGAGATCGACACGCCGCCGGACAACTGGTTGGTGTTCGACGAGCGTTACAAGACCCCGTCGATCGAACCGGCTGCGATGGAGCCGGACAACGGCAACGGCTGGTACGATCCGGCGACCAAGACGCTGCATTTCGTCGTCGCCACCCAGTGCCCGCTGGAAGCGGCAACCGAGACCGCGAAAATGATCTCGCCGTCGCGCTTCGGCCTGGCCAGCCTGAATATGCACCCGGGCTACACCGTCGGTTACGGCTCCAAGGACCACAACATTTTCGTCTACTACGCAGCCCTGGCGGCGTTGTACGGCGCAGGTGTGCCGATTCGCCTGGCCAACGACCGCTACGAGCAGTTCCAGAGCGGCATCAAGCGTCACCCGTTCGACATTCGCTACCAGTTGGCAGTGGACAAGACCGACCACAGCTTCAAGATTTTCCGTGCCGAGATGAGCGTCGATGGTGGCGGTCGGATCAACTACAGCCCGTCGGTGGCGGCGGTTGGTGCCACTGCAGCGCAGTCGATCTACTACATGCCGCAGAACGACCTGCAGGTCACCGCCTATCACTCCCGCGGGGTTGAGGCGGGTTCGATGCGCGGCTACGGCACGCTGCAGAGCATGGCTTCCACCGAAATGATGGTCGACGAAATCGCCGATCGCCTCGGTGTCGACGCCATCGATCTGCGTCGCAAGAATGCGCTGCGTTCGGGGATGAAAAACACCCAGGGCGCGATCCCGGCCGGTGCGTTGCGCCTGCACGAGATTCTCGACAAGGCTTCGTTGCACGAAGTCTGGAAGAACCGCGACGCGATCAAGAAACAGCGTGAAGCGGCGGATCCGGACAACTGGTATGGCGTGGGTTTCGCCATTTGCCAGAAAGACTTCGGCACCGGTTCCGAAGCGCCGATGGCCAGCATCGAATTCACCGCTGAAGGGCGCATCTCTCTGCGTCACATCGGTATCGAGATCGGTACCGGCATGTCCACTTCGCAAGCCCTGGTGGTCGCTGATTTCCTCGGCAGCCCGGCGCACGACGTGAAGACCGGCGAGACCGAATGGAAGGAAATGCAGCTGGTCACCGCCGGCAACCCTTACATCATGAGTCAGGCCGAGCAGGACAACTTCCTGCGCAACCCCCGTTGGGTCGGCAAACTGGCGTCGGCCTCGTCCGCGACCAACTCAGCCTACTACTTCAGCCACGCCACCCGTGAAGCGGCGCGTGTGCTGTTCAATCACGGTCTTTGGCCGGCGGCACTGGAAATCTGGCGTCAGGGCCCGTACGGCGGCCAGGCCAACCCTTACGTGGTGCGTCGCGAAGATGCGCATTGGGTCGACGGCAAACTGACGGCCAACGGCATGCAGCCGCTGAGCTTCGAGGAACTGGCCAAGCGCGCTCACGAGCGTGGTCTGGTTACCGCCGCCACGGTCCACGGTTTCAACCGCTGGAGCTGGGCAGAAGCGGAATACAGCATCGACGGCGTGCGCGAGCGTCTGCCGCTGGACGGTCTGGCCGTGAAGTACGGCGACGGGGCTCCGAAAGCCAAGAAAGCGCAGATGACCAGCGACGGTTTCCATCTGCTGGATCGGCAGAACATCGCCTATCCGGTGGTTCAGCTGAACAACGCCGCCGTGACTTACTACAGCCCGGTGGCGACGCTGGTCGAGTTGAAGGTCAACAAAGGTTCGGCAGAAGTCGAAGTGCTCAACCATCACTCGTGGCTGGAATGCGGTCGGGTGCTGGTCGAAGAACTGGTTCGTGGCCAGCTCGAAGGCGGGATCGCCATGGGCATTGGTCACGCCTTGATGGAAGAGATGCCGCTGTACGAAGGCGGGCCAGGGGAGGGTGACTGGAACTTCAACCGTTATCGCCTGCCGATGGCACGCCACGTGGCGGTGTGGAAGCAGACGTCGGAGATTCTGCCGCCGCTGTCGCCAAGCGACCCGTCCAAAGGCATCGCCGAAGTGGTGATGATCCCGGTGGTCGGCGCCATCGGTAACGCCGTGGCCCACGCCATCGGCAAACGTGTCCGCGATCTTCCAATCACTGCTGCGCGCATCAAGGAGGCCCTCAATGGCTAACCGTCCGCTTCAACTGACCCTCAACGGTCAATCCGTCGGCCCGGTGGACATCCCTGATGACCTGCCGATGATCGACTACCTGCACGAATACAAGAATCTCACCGGTTCGCGCCTGGGCTGTGGCCAGGGCATTTGCCACGCCTGCGTGGTGATCGTCGACAACCCGGACGGCACCAGCGAAGAAGTGCGCACCTGTATCACCGGCGCGCATTACTTCGAAGGCAAGAAAGTCCGCACCATCGAAGGCCACGCCAAGCGTGACGAGCAAGGCCAGGTGACCGAGCTGAACCCGATCCAGCAGCGCTTCGTCGATGAATTTGCCTTCCAGTGCAGCTACTGCGCGCCGGGCTTCGTCAACGCCGCGACCGTGCTGGTGGAAAAGCTGCAGCGCCAGCCAATCGTCAAAAGCAAACTGGAACAAGTCATCGAGGACAGCCTCGGTCATCACGTCTGCCGTTGCACCGGGTACGTGCGTTACTACAACGCCACTCGCAACGTGCTGACCGATCTCGGCCTGGTCAAGGAGGGTTAAGCATGAAGCAATTACTGACCCGCCTGACCCTGGCGGTCGGGCTGGCTGCGCCTGTGTTGGCGGCGCATGCGGATGATCAGGCCAAGCGCGGCGAATACCTCGCCCGCGCGGCCGACTGCATGGCCTGCCACACGGCGCCCGGCGGTGCACCGTTTGCCGGCGGCCTGCCGATCGTGTCGCCTTTCGGCACGATCTACGGCACCAACATCACGCCGAGCAAAGAGCACGGCATCGGTTTGTACAACGATGACGAGTTTTTCGCTGCGCTGACTGAAGGCAAGCGTCGTGATGGCGCCAACCTGTACCCGGCGATGCCGTACACGTCGTATCACTTGATGCCGCGTGCGGATTCGGATGCGATTCATGCGTATCTGAAAACCATCGAGCCGATCGAGCGCGCCGCTCCGGTGACGAGCCTGAGCTTCCCGTTCAACGTGCGTCCGGGCCTGATGGGCTGGAACATGATGTTCGGCAAGGCCTTGAAACTGGAGTCTGCCGAAGGCAAAAGCGACGCCTGGAAGCGCGGCCAGTACATGGTCGAAGTGCTCGGCCATTGCGGTGAATGCCATACGCCGCGCGGCTTGCCGGGCGCGATGCAGTTGGATAAGCGCCTGACCGGCGGCATCCTCAACGGCTACCTGGCGCCGAGCCTGTTGGCGACGGATCTGGCGGCGCGCGGCTGGAATCATCAAGACCTGAGCACGTTCCTCAAGCACGGCATGAGCGCCCAGGGCACGATGTTTAACGAGATGTTCCCGGTGTTCCACAACAGCACCCAGGGCCTGAATGATCCGGATCTGGCGGCGATGGCGACTTTCCTGCTGGGCGACAAGCCGCCAGCGGCGAAAGAATTGACCGAAGTGCCGGTGGAAAAACTCAGTGCCAGCGCTCAACGCGGCCGTCAGGAATATTTGAACGTCTGCGCCGGTTGTCACGCGGCCGGTGGCGAAGGCAAGCCGCACATCGCGGTGGCCATGCGCGGCAACACCACGCTGCGTCTGGAAGACCCACGCAACTTGTTGCGAGTGATCGAGGATGGTATCGGCGAACAGAAATTCGCCGGGTTCGAACACATGCAGCCGATGCCCGGTTTTGCCGACAAGCTCAGTGCCGAACAGCTCACCGATCTGCTGAACTACCTGCGTCAGGGTTGGGGTGGTCAATCGGCTGAGCTGGCGGTGGGCGACGTGCAGAAGCTCCAGGCTGACGCCCCGTCCATCGAGCACAAGGCGCACTGATCATGCAGCATCTCGATCTGCAGGTTGTGCGTCGGGCGCTGGAATGGTCGACGGCGGGACAGCGCATCTGGCTCTGCACCGTGCTGACCACTTACGGCTCGGCGCCGCGCGCGCCGGGTTCGCTGCTGGCGGTGAACGACGACGGACAGTGGATCGGGTCGCTGTCCGGTGGCTGCGTCGAGGAGGATTTTCTCGAGCGTGTCGCCGAAGGTGCATTTCTCGATGCGATCAACGTGGTGCGCTATGGCGAAGGGGACGATCCGCGTTCGCGGGTCAGCCTGCCGTGTGGTGGCATTCTCGATGTGCTGGTAGAGAAATTTGACGCTGACTGCGAAGTGCGGGCGCATCTGCGTGAGCTTGAATCGGCGTTGCTGGGTCAGCGCCGGTTGATTCGCGAGGTCGATCTGGCCACGGGCGCGCGTAGCCTTTTTGCGGATCGCGAGCAGGGTGCACGGATCGAGCGTGAAATCGACCGGGTACGGATCCGCATCGGTGCTGCTCAGCGTTTGTTGCTGGCCGGCTATTCCAGCGTGGCGCAGGCGTGTGCGGAATTCGCAGTGGGTCTCGGCTTCGAAGTGATTCTCTGCGACCCGCGTGATGAAGTGCTGGAAGGCGTGGTGCTCAATGGCGTGGAGATTCGCCGGCAATTGCCGTCGGTGTTCATCGCCGATGGTGGTTGCCACCGTGATACGGCGGTGGTGGCGTTGACCCATGATCCGCGTATCGACGATCTGGCGATGATGGAAGCGGTGCGCACAGAAGCGTTCTACATCGGCGTAATGGGCTCGCAGCAGACGTCGCAGAAGCGCTTCGAGCGATTGCGTCGGATTGGTGGGTTGGGAGAGGGCGAACTGGCGCGGATTCATGCGCCGATCGGCCTTAACCTGGGCAGCAAGACGCCGTCGGAAATCGCTTTGGCGGTGCTCGCGGATATCCTGCGGATTCGCAGCGGGATTGCGCGGGATCAGTTGTGATTCATGCTGGATGTAAAAAGGGCCGCTTTTCAGCGGCCCTTTTTTTGCGCGTCAAAAACCGAGCTTGTCGCGCAGTCCGTAGTACCACGCGCCCAGTGCGGCAAACGGCGTGCGCAGCAATTGCCCGCCGGGGAACGGATAGTGCGGCAGGTCGGCAAACGCATCGAAGCGCTCGGCCTGGCCTCGCAGCGCCTCGGCCAGTACCTTGCCGGCCAGGTGCGTGTAGGTCACGCCATGGCCGCTGCAGCCCTGGGAGTAATAGATGTTGTCGCCCAAGCGTCCGACCTGAGGCAGGCGCGACAGGGTCAGCAGGAAATTGCCGGTCCAGGCGTAGTCGATTTTCACGTCCTTGAGTTGCGGGAACGCCTTGAGCATTTTCGGGCGGATGATCGCCTCGATATTCGCCGGATCCCGCGCGCCGTAGACCACACCGCCGCCGAAGATCAGGCGCTTGTCGCCAGTAAGGCGGTAGTAATCGAGCAAGTAATTGCAGTCTTCGACGCAGTAATCCTGCGGCAGCAGGGTTTTGGCCAGTTCATCACCGAGTGGTTCGGTGGTGATGACCTGCGTGCCGCAGGGCATCGATTTGGCTGCCAGTTCCGGCACCAGGTTGCCGAGGTAAGCGTTACCGGCAACGATAATGAATTTGGCCCTGACCTTGCCCTGCGGCGTATGCACGACCGGGTTGGCGCCGCGTTCGATGCGCACCGCGGGTGACTGTTCATAGATAGTGCCGCCCAGGGACTCCACGGCAGCGGCTTCGCCCAGCGCCAGGTTGAGCGGGTGGATATGGCCGCCGCTCATGTCGAGCATGCCGCCGACGTATTGATCGCAGGCCACCACTTCGCGGATGCGGCGCTGATCGAGCAGTTCAAGCTGGGTGTGCCCGAAGCGTTCCCACAAGCGTTTCTGCGCTTCCAGGTGACCCATCTGTTTGGCAGTAATGGCTGCGAATACACCGCCGTCCTTCAGATCGCACTGGATATTGTACTTGCTGACGCGATCACGAATGATCCGGCCGCCCTCGAATGCCATTTGCCCGAGCAATTGAGCCTGCTTTGGGCCAACGCTGCGCTCAATTACGTCAATGTCACGACTGTAGCTGTTGACGATTTGCCCGCCATTGCGCCCCGAGGCACCAAAGCCGACCTTGGCGGCTTCCAGCACGGTTACGCGAAAACCGTTTTCCAGCAGGAACAGGGCCGAGGAAAGTCCCGTATAACCAGCGCCAATCACACAGACATCCGTCTCCACGTCATCCTGCAGGGCAGGGCGTGGTGGTACGGCGTTGGCTGACGCCGCGTAATAAGACTCTGGGTAAGGGGTGTTCGCCATCCTGCAGCCTCTGTTTAATATATTTTACGAGTGCGACGATCCTACCCGAGTTGAAAAACCTCCGCCAGCTACCGGGAAATCTTCTTGCGGTGGGTCGAAATTAAATATTTTGCATATTCATAGGGTTAGGTGAAAAAAAGGTGTTGACACCCCTCCGGAATTCCGTAGAATGCCGCCTCACAGCAGGCACGTAGCTCAGTTGGTTAGAGCACCACCTTGACATGGTGGGGGTCGTTGGTTCGAGTCCAATCGCGCCTACCAAACAAAATCCGCTCTGCTGGGCGGTCTAGAAGGGCTCACCGAAAGGTGGGCCCTTTTTTGTTGTCTGCGATTTGCAAAGCGCCGCCTCGAGCGTCAGCTCGGAGCACATCTTTATGTGCTCCACTGCCTTATTCGTTTTCATCATTTTGGTTGTCGGCCGCGGTAGGCGAGGCCGACGATTGGCGCATGGCTAGTATTTTTCTGGGCATGTGAAGCCCCAGCCATTTATGACCAGGTCCTTTATTTCTTCGCCGGTCGTCGAGATGACCAGGCACCTATTGTTTTTTTTGTAATTGAATTCGCAGTACTGCACCCCTTGTGTGCATCGCTCTACCTCTACAACGCCTCTTCTTTTGAGCAGGATCTCAGTGCCAATTAGCTCTGTCTCGTTTGTGATATATGGTTTCCAGCCATGATTGATCAGCTCTTTTCGAGCGCTTAAAAAAGACATTCCCTTTGTGATGGGTATATCCGTTGCGTTTGCAAATGAGCCTACGCAGCAAAGGATCATGCAGGAAATACGATGTGGCTTCATTTCGTGACACCGCAAAACTTTCTATAGATGGTTGACGCCTCGTCATATGGCATATGCCGCTGGCTTGGTCGAGGGTAAGTGGAAATGCTTCCCTGCGCTCGACTGTCTTGTGTGTCGTGGTTTCGAGATCACCTTCGACGATTGGATCAATTGCATGGACAACTCGAAGTATTTCAGTAGCGGTCAAATCCTGAGTATGGGGTATAAAGCCAGCTAACCCCATTGCTTCAATACCCTACGTCTTCCATGCAGGCAGCGCCATCTTCACTGCTTTGGCTCTTTGGTGGTTTCTTTCGAGCCGCTTGAGCTGGCTGAATCCTTGTCGGTTTCATGCGACTCGGCTCCGGAGTTTGACCCGGATGCTTCTTCACCTTTTTTGTCAGCCTTGTCTTCTTTGGAATCGGATCCACCTTGGTTCACTCCGGGAATGGCGGCAGGTGGTACGGCAGATCCGGCAATGGAGACGATAGGGCTCGCCGACAAAAGACCAGCAAAGGCTAGTGCTGCGATTTTTCTGTTCATCGACCAATCCTCAGTTCAGGGTATCTGCTTGTTGGAGGGGTGGACGAGATGAGCGTGCGGCTTGGGTGACGGGCGGCTAAAAGGGTTTGCTTGCTGGCGATGGTTTTTCCACAAAGCCATACGGTGAGCCAGATCCTGGCAGACCATAAAAATAATGTGGATATTGAATGGCTTACGATTCTATTGAACCAACCGGTTATCAAAAATACGTTGTTACATAATGAAAATATCAGTAATATCCGCCCCGCGTTCACCACCACGGTTTATGCATTTTTAAATCCCAAGCTTCCATCAGCTGCTTGGGATTTTTTTTGCCTGCGATTTACCCCTCCCCAGGCTTTCGTCCTGCCGACTCCCTCAACCGGAGTGCCTTTCTGGCGCGGCATCGGGCAAGTCCACACTTTTTCGACTACTACTGTCTGGCCGATTTTTCATCTCAGTCTGACGGGGGTTCATCGATGCTGGTTCATTGGTTTCTTGCTGCGGTTCATCTGCTGGCATTTGCCCTGGGGTTCTGGGCCGTGCTGACACGCGGAACGGCATTCAGCCGACTGGCTGCCGGGGCTGGTGAAGTTCGGCGGGTTCTGCTCGCTGACAATCTATGGGGGATATCTGCGCTGGTGCTGCTGATCACGGGTGGCATGCGAGCTTTTGGCGGTTATGAAAAGGGCGCCGATTACTATCTGCATCAGCCGCTGTTCCATTTGAAGATGACGTTGTTTGTGCTGATTCTGCTTCTGGAGCTTGCACCGATGATTACGTTGATCAAATGGCGCGTCGGTCAGGCGCGCGGAACGCCCCTCGACACTGGGCGGGCCAAGGTGTTTGCACGAATCAGTCATGCCGAAGCGCTGTTGCTGGTTCTGATGGTGATAGCGGCCACCGGGATGGCGCGTGGGGTGACGTTCGGCTAGGCGGGCGCGATTCCCTGCTTTTATTCGGAAACGTCCGACAGCCAGCCATTGAAATGATGGTTAGTATCGGTTGCGAAGAAGGGGGGAGGGAGTTGCAGCAGGAGGGGAAATAGCCTGCGCCGTCACCAATGAGGTGGGGGATGGCAATACGGCGCTCGGATCTTTAGCCAGTCATTACGCGAAGGTGAACGGACTGGCTACTGACTGCGGCAGGGCTCAGGGGGTTTGTGGCTTGTCCGGTGCGGTCAGGCCAGCCTGAATGCGCTGGTAGATCTCTTCGCGGTGTACGGCAACGTTCTTTGGCGCGTTGATGCCGATGCGAACCTGTTGGCCGCTTACGCCGAGGATGGTGATCGTAATGTCATCACCAATGTTTATGCTTTCACCGACTTTGCGGGTGAGTATCAGCATGGTCTTCTCCTTGATTGCTTTGTAGGGCACCTGATTCAGACAGTGCAGAGGTCGGTGGTACGTATAGATTAGTGCGAAGTCTCACGGTTTGGGTGCCTCTTTCTGACGCGCAGATGCGGCATTAATTCCCAGCGCGTAACTATACAGGTGCTGCATTCATCAATCTCGTTGTTTTGTGCCCATTTTGCGGGGCTCTGAAAGTATTCACGAATGTTAAGATCCCCCTTTCGAGAATTCAGAGGGAAGCGTTGTGCGCAAATTGGTCTGGGTAGTCGCGGCACTGGCATTGGCGGGATGTGGTGAAGGCAAGAGCGTGGATGCGCAAAAGCCAAAATCGGTAGCGGTGGCAGCGCCGGCAGCCGTGTCCGGGCCGCAGTGGGATCTGGAGGTGCGCGGTGAAACGCCTCAGGCTGTCAGTGATCTTAGCGGGTGGTTGATCGAGCATGCGTTTATCGCCAATGTCATCAAGGATGCCAGCGGAAAAACCCGGATCCTGCTGGGGCCATTCAATTCCAAAGCTGAAGCCGAAGCGAAACAGGCTGATGTGAATGCGGCGCTGATCAAGGCGAAAAAGCAGAACATCGAGACGCTGGTGATCGAACGTACCGCAGCGCAGTAAGCATTCCTTTCAGCGGAGCTGACTAAAGGGTGTCCGGTGTGATTCGTTTTTACAGGAGTCACCGAAGATTCTCAGAAGGAGCTCCGCATGGCCTCCGCCAACCCCTACAAGTTGTTCGACGTCGTTTTACGTCACAAGCGTCAGCTGAGCCCGCATCTCATGCGGATTACGCTCGCCAGCCCGGCTGTTGCCGAGATGGCAACCTGGGCGCCTGATCAGCGCGTCAAACTGTTTTTCCCGGCTGCGGACGGTTCGCCAGCCCGGCTCTCTCAGGGTGAGGGTTGGTACGCTCGTTTCCGCTCAATGCACGCGGATCGGCGCCCGGCGATGCGCACCTATACCATTCGTCATTTGCGTGCCGATCAGGGCGAAGTCGACATCGACTTTGTACTGCATGGCGAAACCGGGCCGGCTTCTCGCTGGGCTCTTCGGGCGCAGCCGGGCGAATCGATGCAAATTCTGGCGCCCGATAGCCGGTTCTCGGCCGAGGAAGCGGGTGGCTTTGAATGGAAGCCTCCGCAAACCCTTCAGCAGCTATTGCTGGTCGCCGACTCAACGGCATTGCCCGCCGCGATGGGGATTCTCGAGGAGCTGGCAGAGCTTGCACAACCACCCCAGACTCAAGTGTTCTTCGAGGTCGACAGTGCCCAGGATATGCTTGCAGTCCCGGACTGGCCTGGCCTTTCGGTGCAGTGGTTGATCCGAGAGCAGGCGGGAGCGACGATTGCCGGGACACTGATGGTGGAGGCGGTGCGAAAGGCGGCGCTACCTGTCGACGCATCGATGGTCAATCAGGCTATAGAGCTGGCTGACGTCGATATCGATCAGGAGATTCTCTGGGAAATCGCTGAAACAGCCTCTGACGGTTTCTATGGCTGGGTCGCCGGTGAGTCCGCTGCGGTCATGAATTTGCGCAGATACCTGATCAAGGAGCGCGGCATTCCTCGCGAATCACTCAATCTGATGGGCTACTGGCGTTACAACAAGCCCGGCAGCTAACCACAAAAAAGGCCTCGAGCTTGAAGCGCGAGGCCTTTTCTTTTGCGCGAACGATCAGCCGCAGGCTTTCATGTTCACCGGCCCGACAAACTCGTTGCCCCGACCCATCACGCACGCCACGCTCTGATTGCGCTGGCGCTCCCAGTCTTGCACCGGGTACGTCTTGTCCCACGCTTCATACAATTGGCGATCCTGCTTCGACAGGCGCAAGCCGTATTGCTTGCTCATGTAGAAATAGGTGCGGGCGATCATGCCGCGAATCGAAGGGCGGGGCATGACCTTCTTCGCCTTGAAGTCGACCTGGGTCAGGCAGGAGCCATACTGACCCTTTTCGACCGGTAGCCAACCGTAACTGAAGTTGCTGCGATCACCATTGACCTCGCCAATGCTGGGAACCAGGTTGTGCAGGTCGGCTTCGGCTTTCTGGTAGCTCGGGTCATAGCGCGTGCAATTCTTGCGTCCGCCTTCCTGCCAGCACTGGCGCTGATGGCCGAACTCCCAGGCCGGGACAATGTGTTCCCACTCAATGCGGGAGGCGCGCTTGGCATTTTTACGCGGTACATAACCGCAAGCCGCCAGGTCGACCTTGTTGCCCGTGTATTTGCACCCGCAATAAAACTCGGTGGATTGTGGGGCGTACAGCTTCCACGCGACCTTCTTGGCCTCGGTGAAGGTGCGGGGCGCGCCAGCGTGGGCGCCTAGAGAAATGAACAGTAAAAGCAAAGCAAAAAAACGGACAATCATTGAGTCAATCTTCCTTCGGTACAACCCAGAAAATCTGCACGCCGCCATCGTCTCGATAGGCGAGGGTGACGTTGTCGTTCTCGTCGATCTCTTCCAGCAGGCGCTCCCACTCATCCATCGGTTCATCCGGTAGACGGAAGATCAGAGCGGCTTTGGCTTTTTGTGCGGTGGGGGAGTTGATGATCTTTTGAACACGCATGCCCATGCGTTCGTAAGCATCGGGAGCATCAGGGGAAGTGGCCACGAGGTTATCCTTATTAAGCTGTACGTGCATACAGTATTTAACTGTAGTCATTTTCGCAACTGCTTAAAAATCAAGAAAATCCTCTGACAGCGGTTTTCCGGTTTTGATGTGGCTCATCCGAAATATTTGTGCAGGAAAGGTGTGAGGGCGGTGTAGGTAATTGCACCACCCACCAGAGCGGCGAGTGGTGAGAGAAGTGCCCGGTCAGGATGAGACCGGGCGAGGGCGAATCAGTACTCCCAGAACATCCGTTGCAGCTCTTTGCTGTCGTTGGTTTTGGTCAGGGCGACCATCGCCAGGATGCGGGCCTTCTGTGGGTTCAGGTCATGAGCCACGACCCAGTCGTACTTGTCGTCCGGCTGTTCGGCGTTACGCAGAACGAAGCCGCCGGCATTGACGTGGGAAGAGCGAATGATCTGAACGCCATCCTTGCGCAGAGCCTGCAGGGCCGGGACGACGCGAGAAGACACCGAGCCGTTGCCCGTACCAGCGTGGATGATGGCTTTGGCGCCGGATTGAGCCAGGGCTTTATAAGCGGTGTCGCCGACATTGCCGTAGGAATAGGCGATTTCTACGTCAGGAAGGCTCTTGATGTTCTTGATATCAAATTCCGAATCCATGGTGTGGCGCTTGGCTGGCAAGCGGAACCAGTAGGACTTGCCTTCGACCACCATGCCCAGCGGGCCCCATGCGCTCTTGAACGCTTCGGTCTTGATGTTGATCATTTTGCTGACATCGCGGCCGGACTGGATTTCATCATTCATGGTCACCAGTACGCCCTTGCCGTGGGCTTCTTTGCTGCTGGCGACGGCGACTGCGTTGTACAGGTTGAGCATCCCGTCCGCCGACATGGCGGTGCCTGGGCGCATGGAGCCGACAACGATGATCGGCTTGTCGGTTTTCTCCACCAGGTTCAGGAAGTAGGCGGTTTCTTCCAGGGTGTCGGTGCCGTGGGTGATGACAATGCCATCGACGTCTTTGCTGTCGGCCAGTTCGGATACGCGGCGACCCAGTTGCAGCAGGTTTTCGTTGGTGATGCTTTCCGACGCGATCTGCATGACTTGCTCGCCACGCACATTCGCCAGTTTGCTCAGCTCAGGGATGCCGGCGATCAATTGTTCGATACCGACCTTGGCGGCCTGATAGGTAGCGCTGTTGGCCGCACTGGCGCCAGCGCCGGCAATGGTGCCGCCTGTGGCAAGGACCACCACGTTGGCCAGTTTGGTCTGGGTTTCGACTTCTTTTGCCTGAAGGGCGGAGGGCAGGAGCAGCAACAGGGCCAAAGCGCCCGGAACCAATGTGTTGAAAGCAGATTTCATTATTTTTCTCTCTAGTAGTGAGACGGTGCTGGTGCAGGTTCATCTAGATGCGCCCCGGGCCGATCTGAATGCCAGGGGTGCAGGGAGGGAGCAGGATCTGTACCAGCCGTACTTTGCTTTAGAGAAATGTTTAACTTGATGATTTATATCAATAATTTATGAATTGAGGAGTTCCTGGCTGAATCGATTATCCGGTATTCCGAACATTGAAGGCTTTCGTGTTCGGCTCTCCGAAAAGGACTACGTCTTTTGCAGAACAAGTGCGGTTGCCGGATTGGGATTCTCTGCTAAAGAAAGCTTCCTGCAGGCCGATGGGTGTTAAAGGAAACTGGAATTGAGGGAGTTCACATGTCACTGACGATCGGTTTTTCAAACCCCGGTGCCGTCACCATCGGCGGCAAAACCGCAGCAACGATCAATACGATGAGTGAAGCGCAAGCGGATGCTTCAACCGAGGCGCTGGGCGCAGAAAAACCAGAGAACAATCAGGTCAAGACTGGCGGTCCCGCACAAGAAGACAGCAAGGCTGAAGGGGATGGCGATAACCTGAGCCTCACCGTCAAGATGCTGCTGAAGCGTATGCAGGAATTACAGAAGCAATTGCAAGAGCAGCAACAGCGACTGGCCGCGGCACAAGCTGCGAGCTATCCGACTCCGGAAGCGAAGTCGCAGGCGGTCATGGCCGTTCAGGGGCAGATCGCTCAAACAAGCGGTGCGCTGTTGGAAGTCTCCGCTGCTCTGGTCAAGGAAATGTCCAAGGGTTCGTCTGGCGGCAATCTGGTCAACACCACGGCTTGAGCATTCAAGGGGCGAATATGCAGATTCGCCCTACAATCAAAACCGATTTCTGATTGTTGACAAATGTCGGCAGGGTTCGCATAGTTCGGTCTACGCAAACGTTTGCGCGGCCTTCGCGATGAGTCGAACTCGACGTGGAATGCAGCGAAGCTTACGCCAGCGCAAGCGTTGCTCACAATAATCATAAGATCGGAGTGAACCCATGAAGCTGCCATTCGCTGGACGTCTTCTCGCTGTCGCCATGTTGGCTGCCGCATCCGCCGCACTACCTGTCTCTTCGGCTTTCGCCGAGTCCCCGGAAAAACCCAAGGTCGCACTGGTCATGAAGTCCCTGGCCAACGAATTCTTCCTTACCATGGAAGACGGCGCCAAGGCTTACCAGAAAGAACACTCCGCCGATTTCGACCTGATCTCCAACGGCATCAAGGACGAAACTGACACGGCAGGCCAGACCCGCATCGTCGAGCAGATGATTCTGGCGAAGGTCAATGCACTGGTCATCGCACCTTCTGACTCCAAGGCTATGGTGCCGGTGATCAAGAAAGCCGTCGATGCCGGTATCACCGTGATCAACATCGACAACCAGCTCGATCCGGCTGTCGTCAAAAGCAAAAATATCTCCGTACCGTTCGTAGGCCCGGATAACCGCAAGGGCGCACGCCTGGTGGGCGAGTACCTGGCCAAACAGCTGAAGGCCGGTGACGAAGTCGGCATCATCGAAGGCGTTTCCACAACGACCAACGCCCAGCAGCGTACCGCTGGCTTCAAGGATGCGATGGAAGCCGCGCAGATCAAGGTTGTTTCCCTGCAGTCCGGCGATTGGGAAATCGACAAGGGCAACAAGGTGGCCGCGTCGATTCTCAGCGAGTACCCGGACGTCAAGGCACTGTTGGCCGGTAACGACAGCATGGCCGTCGGCGCTGTGTCCGCTGTGCGTGCTGCCGGCAAGGCCGGGCAGGTGCAGGTCGTAGGTTACGACAACATCAACGCCATCAAGCCGATGCTGCAGGATGGCCGCGTACTCGCAACCGCTGACCAGTTCGCCGCCAAACAGGCCGTGTTCGGCATCGAGACCGCGCTGAAAATCATCAAGGGCGAGAAAGTCGACAGTGGCGCCAACGGCGTCATCGAAACCCCGGTCGAGCTGGTCACCAAGAAGTAGTCCTTCGGCGACACAATGGCGCTCGTCCGTCCGGGCGAGCGCATGGAGAGTTTTTATGTCAGTTTCCGCCCCGAACGCTGTCCTCTCGGTCAGCGGTATCGGTAAGACCTATGCGCAGCCGGTGCTCACCGGCATCGACTTGACGCTGATGCGCGGTGAAGTGCTGGCGCTGACCGGCGAGAACGGTGCCGGTAAAAGTACCCTGTCGAAGATCATTGGTGGCCTGGTAACCCCGACCACCGGGCAGATGCAGTTCCAGGGCAAGGAGTATCGCCCCGGCAGTCGTACACAGGCTGAAGAGCTTGGTGTGCGCATGGTCATGCAAGAGCTCAATCTGCTGCCAACCCTATCGGTAGCGGAAAACCTGTTTCTCGACAACCTGCCGAGCAACGGTGGCTGGATCAGCCGCAAGCAACTGCGCAAAGCTGCAATCGAAGCAATGGCGCAGGTCGGCCTGGATGCCATCGACCCGGACACGCTGGTCGGTGAGCTGGGCATCGGTCACCAGCAAATGGTCGAGATTGCGCGCAACCTCATCGGTGATTGCCATGTGCTGATCCTCGACGAGCCGACCGCGATGCTCACCGCTCGCGAAGTCGAAATGCTCTTCGAGCAGATCACCCGGCTGCAGGCACGCGGCGTTGCGATCATCTATATCTCCCACCGTCTTGAAGAGCTGGCCCGAGTCGCACAGCGCATTGCCGTGTTGCGTGACGGCAATCTTGTTTGCGTCGAGCCGATGGCTAATTACAACAGCGAACAACTGGTCACCCTGATGGTCGGTCGCGAGTTGGGCGAACACATGGACATGGGGCCGCGCAATATCGGTGCCCCTGCATTGACGGTCAAAGGCCTCACTCGCTCCGACAAGGTGCGCGATGTGTCCTTCGAAGTGCGTGCCGGTGAGATTTTTGGCATTTCCGGATTGATCGGGGCAGGGCGCACGGAGCTGTTGCGCCTGATCTTCGGCGCCGATCTTGCCGACAGCGGCAGCGTTGCTCTCGGTTCGCCGGCGCAGGTGGTGAGTATCCGCTCGCCGGTCGACGCGGTGCGTAACGGCATTGCCCTGATCACTGAAGACCGAAAGGGTGAAGGCCTGCTGCTGAGCCAGTCGATCAGCGCCAACATTGCTCTGGGCAATATGCCGGAAATTTCCAGCGGTGGTTTCGTCAACAATGATGACGAAATCTCTCTGGCCAAACGGCAGATCGACGCCATGCGCATCCGCAGTTCGAGCCCGACTCAACTCGTATCCGAATTGTCCGGCGGCAACCAGCAGAAAGTGGTGATCGGACGCTGGCTGGAGCGCGACTGCTCGGTGTTGCTGTTCGATGAGCCAACCCGCGGCATCGACGTTGGCGCAAAGTTCGACATTTATAACCTGCTCGGCAAGCTGACCCGGCAGGGCAAGGCGTTGGTGGTGGTCTCCAGCGACCTGCGCGAGTTGATGCTGATTTGCGACCGCATCGGGGTGCTGTCGGCGGGGCGTCTGATCGACACGTTCGAGCGTGACAGCTGGACCCAGGATGACTTGCTTGCCGCCGCGTTCGCCGGCTACCAAAAACGTGATGCGTTGCTCAACGAAGCCGCGCCTAGGGATCTCCCATGAAAACTGCATCTTCTGCCGGTAAACGTAGTGGCAACTTCTACGGCCTGGGTACTTACCTGGGCCTGGCCGGTGCCTTGCTGGCGATGGTTGCGCTGTTCTCGGTCATGAGCAGCCACTTCCTGTCGTACAACACCTTCAGCACCCTGGCCAACCAGATCCCCGACCTGATGGTGTTGGCGGTGGGCATGACCTTCGTGCTGATTATCGGCGGGATTGACCTGTCGGTGGGTTCAGTGCTGGCGCTTGCGGCATCGACCGTCAGCGTGGCGATCCTGGGCTGGGGCTGGAGCGTCCTGCCGGCTGCGCTGCTTGGCATGGCAGTAGCGGCACTGGCCGGCACGGTGACTGGCTCGATCACGGTTGCCTGGCGAATTCCATCGTTTATCGTTTCGCTCGGTGTGCTGGAGATGGCCCGGGGTCTGGCGTATCAGATGACCGGTTCGCGTACCGCTTACATCGGTGATTCATTCGCCTGGCTGTCGAACCCGATCGCCTTTGGTATTTCGCCGTCGTTCATCATCGCCTTGCTGGTGATCTTCATTGCTCAGGCGGTGTTGACCCGAACCGTGTTCGGTCGCTACCTGATCGGTATCGGTACCAATGAGGAAGCGGTGCGGTTGGCGGGCATCAACCCCAAGCCCTACAAGATTCTGGTGTTCAGTCTGATGGGCCTGCTGGCCGGCATCGCGGCGCTGTTCCAGATTTCCCGACTGGAAGCTGCCGACCCGAACGCCGGTTCCGGCCTTGAGCTGCAAGTCATCGCTGCTGTGGTGATCGGCGGTACCAGCCTGATGGGCGGCCGTGGTTCGGTCATCAGTACGTTCTTCGGCGTCTTGATCATCTCCGTGCTGGCGGCCGGTCTGGCGCAGATCGGCGCAACCGAGCCGACCAAGCGCATCATCACCGGCGCAGTGATCGTCATCGCGGTAGTGCTCGATACGTATCGTAGCCAACGCGCAAGCCGGCGGGGCTGAGACATGGCAACGATCAAGGATGTGGCGGCGCTTGCAGGGATTTCCTACACGACCGTCTCCCATGTTGTGAACAACACCCGGCCGGTGAGTCAGGAGGTGCGGCTGAAAGTCGAGGCGGCGATCAAGAGCCTCGACTATGTACCGAGCGCCGTCGCCCGATCGCTGAAGGCCAAGACGACTGCCACCATTGGCTTGCTCGTGCCCAACAGCCTCAACCCGTACTTTGCCGAACTGGCACGCGGGATCGAGGATTACTGTGAGCGTAATGGCTACTGCGTGATTCTCTGCAACTCCGACGACAATCCGGAAAAACAGCGCAGCTATCTGCGGGTGTTGCTGGAGAAGCGTATCGATGGCTTGATCGTCGCCTCAGCTGGCGGTGACAGTGGCCTGGTGCAGGGGCTGGCCGGGGTCAAGACGCCGATGGTGATCGTTGACCGGGGCCTGGAAGGGGTGGACGCCGATCTCGTGCGCATCGACCATGAATATGGCGCCTATCTGGCAACAAGGCACCTGATCGAGCTTGGGCATCGTGATATCGCCACCATTGGCGGTCCGGCGAGCACCAGTGTTGCGCAAATGCGTCAGGCCGGATTTTGCCGCGCCTTGAAAGAGGCGGGTATTGACGTGCCGCCATCGCGGATGCTGGAAAGCGATTTCACCAGCACGGGCGGCTATAACGCAGCTGCGGCTCTGCTTGAGCATAATCCTCCCAGTGCAATCTTTGCCGGCAACGACATGATCGGCATTGGCGTGCTGCGGGCGGCTGCCGAGCGCAATGTGCGCGTTCCTGCGGAGTTGTCGGTGATCGGCTTCGACGATATCCAGATGAGCCGTTACGTGTATCCGGCGCTGACCACTGTGGGGCAGTCGATCCTGCAACTGGGTGAAATGGCGGCGGAAGTGTTGTTGCGAAGAATTGCCACCCCGGATCTGGCCACTGATCAGCGGATCGTGACCCCGAGTATTGTCTTGCGAGAGTCGACTGCGCCGCTGGCAGGCGTGTTTACCGAATATCGCTGAAACCGAATTGATGAGTAGTGATGTATGCCCGCAAATGTAGTGGTAATAGGCAGCCTGAACATGGACCTGGTCACCCGGGCGCCTCGTTTGCCCCGGGGTGGTGAGACACTGATTGGTCATTCGTTCGCCACGGTGTCGGGTGGCAAGGGTGCCAACCAGGCGGTGGCCGCTGCCCGGTTGGGCGCGCAGGTGTCGATGATCGGTTGTGTCGGCAATGATGACTATGGCGTGCAATTGCGCGAGGCATTGCTGGTCGAGCAGATCGATTGTCAGGCGGTCAGCGTGGTCGAGGACTCCAGTGGCGTAGCGCTGATTGTGGTCGATGACAACAGTCAGAATGCGATCGTCATCGTCGCCGGGGCCAACGGCTCGATGACGCCAGCGGTGATCGACCAGTTCGACGCGGTGCTGCAGGCGGCGGATGTGATCATTTGTCAGCTGGAAATTCCCGATGCTACCGTCGGTCATACGCTCAAGCGCGGCCGTGAACTGGGCAAGACAGTCATCCTGAACCCGGCCCCGGCCAGCCGCCCGTTACCTGCAGACTGGTTTGCCTCCATCGACTACCTGATTCCCAATGAAAGCGAGGCTGCCGCTCTCAGCGGTTTGCCGGTGGACTCCCTGGAAAGCGCTGAAAAAGCGGCTGCCCAGCTGATTTCCATGGGGGCAGGCAACGTGATCGTCACGCTGGGTGCTCAGGGGGCATTGTTCGCCAACGGCTCGGGTAACCAGCATTTTCCTGCACCCAAAGTGAAGGCGGTCGATACCACGGCTGCCGGGGATACCTTCGTCGGCGGTTTCGCGGCAGCGCTGGCCGCTGGCAAAACCGAAGCCGAGGCCATTCGTTTTGGTCAGATAGCTGCGGCGCTGTCGGTTACTCGAGCGGGTGCCCAGCCGTCCATTCCTACTTCATCCGACGTACAGGCGTTCAAACCCGCATGAAAAAGACTCCTTTGCTCAATATCGCGCTGTCTCGACTTATCGCCTCCCTTGGTCATGGCGACATGGTCGTGATCGGCGACGCCGGCTTGCCTGTGCCGCCGGGCGTCGAGTTGATCGACCTCGCGCTGACCCACGGTGTTCCGGATTTCGTCAGCACCTTGAAGGTCGTGCTCAGCGAAATGCAGGTGGAGAGTCATGTGCTCGCCCAGGAAATCTTCGACAAACAACCCACTGCGCTGGCTTCGCTGGACGCATTGAATGAAGAAGGTGCAATCGGGCGACGCGATCTGCTCAGTCATGAGCAATTCAAGGTTCTCAGCCGACAGGCGCGAGCGATTGTTCGTACAGGCGAATGTCAGCCGTACTGCAACATCGTGCTGGTGGCCGGGGTTACGTTTTAACGGGTTCAGTCCCTTTCAATTTCAAATGCACAAGGAATGCGCCATGCACCGCTATGCTCAAAAAATGCACCAACTGATCCGGAGTCTTCTGCTTTTGTCCGTGATAACCGCGACCGGCGCCCAGGCGGCGGAAAAGATCGATCTGATCATCGACACCGATCCGGGTGCCGATGATGTGGTGGCCCTGTTGTTTGCTCTGGCATCGCCGGAGGAGCTGAATATTCGCGCGCTGACCACCGTGGCTGGCAACGTGCGTCTCGACAAGACCTCTCGCAATGCGCGACTGGCCCGTGAGTGGGCAGGGCGCGAAGAGGTGCCGGTCTACGCCGGCGCACCGAAACCGTTGATGCGTACGCCGATCTACGCCGAGAACATCCATGGCAAGGAAGGCCTGTCGGGTGTCACAGTGCACGAACCGAAAAAAGGCCTGGCTGAAGGCAATGCGGTCAACTACCTGATCGACACCCTGAAAAAAGCCAAGCCGCACAGCATCACCATTGCCATGCTTGGGCCACAAACCAACCTGGCGCTGGCGCTGATCCAGGAGCCGGAGATCGTTCAGGGCATCAAGGAAGTGGTCATCATGGGCGGCGCCCATTTCAACGGCGGCAACATCACGCCAGTGGCCGAGTTCAACCTGTATGCCGATCCGCAGGCGGCTGAAGTTGTGCTCAAAAGCGGCGTGAAACTGACTTACCTGCCGCTGGATGTGACCCACAAGATCCTCACCAGCGATGCGCGCCTGAAACAGATCGCGGCGCTGAACAACAATGCGAGCAAGATTGTCGGCGATATCCTCAACGAGTACATCAAGGGTGATATGGAGCACTACGGTATCCCGGGTGGCCCGGTGCATGACGCTACGGTCGTGGCTTACCTGCTCAAACCGGAACTGTTCACCGGCCGTTCGGTGAACGTGGTGGTCGACAGCCGTGAAGGTCCGACCTTCGGTCAGACCATCGTCGACTGGTATGACGGCCTGAAAGCGCCAAAAAATGCCTTCTGGGTGGAAAATGGTGATGCTCAGGGCTTCTTCGATCTGTTGACCGAACGCCTGAAACGTCTGAAGTAAGCGACAGGCCCGCAGGTGCCAGCCTGCGGGCCTTTATTCTTTCTCGATGTCCGATGTGCCTTTGAAGTCATTCGGATACTTCTCGAACAGCTGTGCGATAAATGATTGCGCGGCTTGCGTTCCCAGTGTCTTGACCAGCAGGTCGATGCTGATCAATGCCAATTCCTCCGGGCTGCCCGGACTGTAAGAGCTATGGCCTTGTGGCCAGTGGGCCTTGATGTCGGCTGAGATGCTTACGGTCGTCATGATGGGGCTCGAAAGGTCACGGGATTGGAGTCTTGAGTTAACCACTTTGTCCGGCCTTTGGCACTGCGACTTAGGCATGAACGCAGGGCTATGCGACACTTGGTCGTCTCCGAAAAACCAAGGACTGAGCTGTGCAGATCGATTTGAATTCCCCCGGCGGCCTGACGCTGGACGCTGTGCGTCTGATGCTGGCCTCTGCCAGTGATGATGAGCACACCCAATTGCGTGTGACCAAGGGCGGCATTGCGTATATCTCTTCGGGCGTCACGGGTGGTCAGGATATCGATGGCTTGTCGTTTCGTCTGGAAACCTGGGCCAAGGGTTCGGGCTATGTGGGCAACGTTGCGGCGAGCGACGAGGTCTGGGTGATGCAGATATTCAACGCGCTCAAGGACAACTGGCCGAACCCACCCTATGACTACATTGATGTTTACTGAGCGCCGTTCATATTCAGTGACGATTGTGTGATGAAGTATCAGGCGTAGCTCAGGCAAACTCGCCGTTTTTCTGATCGTGGGGCAGGGGAGTGGCGCAAGTCATGAAACCAAACGCTGTATCGGCGGTCGCACGATGTTCGCTCAACTATTGAAAAAAGGAGGCTTCATGCCTTGGAAGCTCGCGTCACTGGGTACTCTGATGGCGGTTGCCATGCTGGCTGGCTGCAACACAACCTCCAGTGAGTCGCAGAAAGATCCCGTGGCGGCCGAAACCGGTCACAGTCGTTGCGAGGCAACAGCTGCAGAGTTCACCGTCGGCAAAAAGGCTTCGCCGGAATTGCTGGAGCAGGCGCGCAAAAAGGCCGGCGCGCAGAATGCCCGGTTCCTCAAGCCTGACGACATGATCACCCTGGAATACCGTTCTGATCGGCTGAACCTCAATACCGACAGCAATCTGGTGGTCACCCGGGCCAGCTGCGGCTGAGTCGCACAGGCTTTAGTAACGCCCATAAAAAACCCCGTCACATGGACGGGGTTTTTTTAGTGCGCCGAGAAATTACTCTGGGCGAACTTGTGCAGCTTGCATACCCTTTTGGCCTTTCTCAGCCACGAAGGAAACGGTCTGGCCTTCTTTCAGGCTTTTGAAACCGTCGGATTCGATAGCTTTGAAGTGTACGAACAGGTCGTCACCGCCACCTTGAGGAGTGATGAAGCCGAAGCCTTTTTCATCGTTGAACCATTTAACGGTGCCGGTTTGGCGATTAGACATGGTGTATCTCCAAGAAACATATATTTTCAGTAGTACTGTGCTGCTCAGGCCAACTGGGCACACCGGAGTATCATAGTCGAAATGTTCGCTTTGGTAGCCCCCCGGACGTGCTGTTTGCTTTCATATTGCGGATGTTTCGACATTCTGAATGGCTACAACCCCCGGTTTCAGCGGCTTTCAGCCGAAACGAAGGGGTGTAAAAAAAGCTATAAAACCTGCGTAAAATATCGGATTCAGGGTCGTTTTGACCGATTCCGGCCTGCAGAACGCCCGCAAATCCCTTCGCCACAGATTATTTCTGCACTCGGCAAACCGAGATTTCTTTCAGTGCGCGCTGGCCCAGCTCGCCGCTTGGCGGGGTGTTCTTGTCCATCAGTTGAGCGATTTCCTGAGAGGTGAATTTCTTCTCCAGGACGTCGGCACCGCAGGTGCAGTGCTGCTTGGCCACGGTCGGGTTGACGCTTTGGCTGGCGGCTTTGGTGCAGTCATTCATGTATTGCTCTTTCACGCCCGCAGGCCAGGCAGCCTGAGCGCTCAGTGGCAGCAGCATTGCCAGGGGAGCCGCGAAGGCGAAAAGTCGGATAAGGCGCATGTCTGAAACTCCTTGGTTTGAGTAATTCGGGGTAATTCTCAGCCCATTTGAGGTTAGCCGTACATCTCAAGTTCACCGCGCACCGTTAAAATGAGCAATCGGGGGCTGGCTCAATTCGTTCGCCTCTGTGACCGTTCATCTGTGCTAGGATGCCCGACTCGGGCGTTCGCAGGCTCCGGATGACCTTCAGTCCCGGAAGCGGCGACGTACGAATACTCTGATTTGAATCCCAGTCACTCTGGTTCGGTTTTCCGGTTGGCCGCAAGGCTCCTGCCGCTGTAAGGCAGGCGTTCGTCATTGAATGGCCTGGATCGGATCTTGTACTGGCTCATCCCAACCCACGTGACCTTTGGTAGGGGTCACCACTAGGAGAGGAGGCGCCATGCCAACTATTACTCTTCCCGACGGCAGTCAACGTTCATTCGATCACCCGGTTTCCGTAGCCGAGGTCGCCGCCTCTATCGGTGCAGGCCTGGCCAAGGCCACCCTGGCCGGCAAGGTCAACGGCAAGCTGGTCGACGCCTGCGACATCATCGACAGCGACGCAACGCTGCAAATCATCACGCCAAAGGATGAAGAGGGGCTGGAGATCATTCGCCACTCTTGCGCCCACCTGGTTGGCCATGCGGTCAAGCAGTTGTACCCGACGGCCAAAATGGTCATCGGTCCGGTCATTGACGAAGGCTTCTATTACGACATCGCCTTCGAGCGTCCTTTTACGCCGGACGACATGGCGGCCATCGAACAGCGCATGCAGCAGCTGATCGATACCGATTACGACGTCATCAAGAAAGTCACTCCGCGTGCCGAAGTGATCGAAGTGTTCAAGGCTCGCGGCGAAGACTACAAGCTGCGCCTGGTCGAGGACATGCCGAACGAGCAGGCCATGGGCCTGTACTATCACGAAGAATACGTCGACATGTGCCGCGGTCCGCACGTGCCGAACACCCGCTTCCTGAAATCCTTCAAGTTGACCAAGCTGTCCGGCGCCTACTGGCGCGGTGATGCCAAGAACGAGCAATTGCAGCGCGTTTACGGCACCGCTTGGGCTGACAAGAAGCAGCTGGCTGCCTACATCCAGCGAATCGAAGAAGCTGAAAAGCGCGATCACCGCAAGATCGGCAAGCGTCTGGGCCTGTTCCACACCCAAGAAGAAGCGCCGGGCATGGTGTTCTGGCACCCGAATGGCTGGACTCTGTACCAGGTGCTCGAGCAGTACATGCGCAAGGTGCAACGCGACAACGGCTATCTCGAGATCAAGACGCCGCAAGTCGTTGACCGTAGCCTGTGGGAAAAGTCCGGGCACTGGGCCAACTACGCCGACAACATGTTCACCACTGAGTCGGAAAGCCGCGACTACGCGATCAAGCCAATGAACTGCCCTTGCCACGTGCAGGTGTTCAACCAGGGGCTGAAGAGCTACCGCGAACTGCCGATGCGTCTGGCCGAGTTCGGTGCCTGCCACCGTAACGAGCCGTCGGGTGCGCTGCACGGCATCATGCGCGTACGTGCATTTACCCAGGACGACGCCCACATTTTCTGCACCGAAGAGCAGATGCAGGCCGAATCCGCCGCGTTCATCAAGCTGACCATGGATGTTTACCGCGACTTCGGCTTCACCGACGTCGAGATGAAACTGTCCACTCGTCCGGAAAAACGTGTTGGCTCCGACGAGCTGTGGGATCGCGCCGAAGCTGCTTTGGCCGCGGCCCTTGATAGTGCGGGCCTTCCGTACGATCTGCAGCCGGGCGAGGGCGCTTTCTATGGTCCGAAGATCGAATTCTCGCTGAAAGATTGCCTCGGTCGCGTGTGGCAATGTGGTACTTTGCAGCTCGATTTCAACCTGCCAGTGCGTCTTGGTGCCGAATACGTCTCCGAAGACAACAGCCGCAAGCATCCGGTCATGTTGCACCGTGCGATCCTCGGTTCGTTCGAGCGTTTCGTCGGGATTCTGATCGAGCACTACGAAGGTGCATTCCCTGCGTGGCTGGCGCCAACCCAGGCAGTGATCATGAATATCACTGATAAACAGGCAGATTTTGTTGCTCAGGTCGAAAAAACTCTCAACGAAAGCGGGTTTCGTGCCAAGTCTGACTTGAGAAATGAAAAGATCGGCTTTAAAATCCGCGAGCATACTTTGCTCAAGGTTCCATATCTCTTGGTTATTGGGGATAAGGAAGTCGAGATGCAGACTGTCGCTGTGCGTACTCGTGAAGGTGCTGACCTGGGCTCGATGCCCGTCGCCCAGTTCGCTGAGTTTCTCGCGCAAGCGGTTTCCCGGCGTGGTCGCCCAGATTCGGAGTAATTATTATTAAGCGTGAAATGAGACAAGATAAACGAGCTGCACCGAAAGCCCCGATCAACGAGAATATCTCGGCACGCGAGGTTCGGTTAATTGGCGCTGATGGCGAGCAGATTGGCATCGTCTCGATTGATGAAGCGCTTCGTATTGCTGAAGAAGCAAAGCTTGATCTGGTAGAAATCTCTGCAGACGCAGTCCCACCGGTTTGCCGTGTGATGGACTACGGCAAATCGATCTTCGAAAAGAAGAAGCAGATTGCTGCGGCGAAGAAGAACCAGAAGCAGATTCAGGTAAAAGAAATCAAGTTTCGTCCAGGGACGGAGGAAGGGGATTACCAGGTAAAACTGCGCAACCTGGTACGTTTCCTGAGTGACGGGGACAGGGCCAAGGTATCCTTGCGATTCCGCGGCCGTGAGATGGCCCACCAGGAGCTGGGGATGGAACTCCTCAAGCGGGTTGAAGCTGACCTGCTCGAGTACGGTTCGGTCGAACAGCATCCTAAGATGGAAGGACGCCAGCTGATCATGGTCATCGCCCCGAAAAAGAAGAAGTAATCAACAGGGCACGGCAGGCCTTCTGATTATGTTTATCAACTGAATGCGGAGTATCCGAACATGCCAAAGATGAAAACGAAAAGTGGTGCTGCTAAGCGGTTTCTGAAAACTGCTAACGGTATCAAGCACAAGCACGCTTTCAAGAGCCACATCCTGACTAAAATGTCGACCAAGCGTAAGCGTCAACTGCGCGGTAGCAGCTTGCTGCATCCGTCTGACGTGGCAAAAGTCGAGCGCATGCTGCGCCTTCGTTAATTTTAGTCAAGAATAGAGGAAGTAACTCATGGCTCGTGTAAAGCGTGGCGTCATTGCCCGTAAGCGTCACAAAAAAATTCTGAAACTTGCTAAAGGCTACTACGGTGCACGTTCGCGCGTATTCCGTGTTGCCAAGCAAGCGGTAATCAAGGCAGGCCAATACGCCTACCGTGACCGTCGTCAGAAAAAACGTCAGTTCCGCGCTCTGTGGATCGCTCGTATCAACGCTGGTGCTCGTGTTAACGGTCTGTCCTACAGCCGTTTCATCGCTGGCCTGAAAAAAGCGTCCATCGAGATCGACCGTAAGGTTCTGGCTGATCTGGCAGTGAACGAAAAAGCGGTGTTTGCCGCGATTGTCGAGAAAGCTAAAGCCACCTTGGCTTAAGTACCCCCGACAGTCACCCGGCCCCACCTCTGTGGGGTCAGGTGGTAAACGTCATAAATAGGGGAAGAGCCTTCAAGCTCTTCCCCTATTTTGTATCTGGAGTCTGTACATGGAAAACCTGGATGCGCTGGTCTCTCAAGCACTAGAGGCTGTGCAAAGCGCTGAAGATATCAATGCCCTGGAGCAAATCCGGGTTCAATACCTTGGCAAAAAGGGTGAATTGACTCAGGTGATGAAGACCCTGGGGAATTTGCCGGCAGAGGAGCGTCCGCAAGTCGGCGCCCTGATCAACGTTGCCAAGGAGCGTGTCACAGGCGTTCTCAATGCGCGCATGGCTCTGTTTGAGGAAGCCGAACTGGCTGCCAAACTGTCCGCCGAGTCCATTGACGTAACCCTGCCGGGCCGTGGTCAGACCTCCGGTGGTCTGCATCCGGTAACCCGGACTCTGGAACGTATCGAACAGTTCTTCACCCACATCGGCTACGGCATTGCCGAAGGCCCTGAGGTCGAAGACGATTATCACAACTTCGAGGCGCTCAACATCCCAGGCCATCACCCGGCCCGGTCGATGCACGACACCTTCTATTTCAATGCGAACATGCTGTTGCGCACCCATACCTCGCCGGTACAGGTCCGCACCATGGAATCGCAACAGCCGCCGATCCGCATCGTCTGCCCAGGCCGTGTGTATCGCAGCGACTCCGATATCACCCACTCGCCGATGTTCCACCAGGTCGAAGGCCTGTTGGTCGATCGCGACATCAATTTCGCCGACCTGAAAGGGACTATCGAAGAGTTCCTTCGGGTGTTCTTCGAAAAGGAACTGGCGGTGCGTTTCCGTCCTTCCTACTTCCCGTTCACCGAGCCATCCGCTGAAGTCGACATGGAATGCGTGATGTGCAGCGGTAAAGGCTGCCGCGTCTGCAAGCAGACCGGCTGGCTGGAAGTGATGGGCTGCGGCATGGTTCATCCGAACGTGCTGCGCATGTCCGGGATCGATCCGGAAGAGTTCTCGGGCTTTGCCTTCGGCATGGGCGTCGAGCGTCTGGCCATGCTGCGTTACGGCGTGAACGACTTGCGTCTGTTCTTCGACAACGACTTGCGGTTCCTTGCGCAATTTCGCTAGTCGTAACGAATTCTTAGGAGAGCAGGATGAAATTCAGTGAACAATGGCTGCGTGGCTGGGTTAGCCCGCAGGTAAATCGCGACGAGCTGGTTGCTCGTCTGTCGATGGCCGGTCTTGAGGTCGATAGCGTTACGCCGGCCGCCGGTGCTTTCAGTGGCGTGGTGGTGGGCGAGGTACTGAGTACCGAGCAGCATCCTGACGCCGACAAGCTGCGTGTGTGCCAGGTCAGCAATGGCACGGAAACTTTCCAGGTCGTGTGCGGTGCGCCAAACGTGCGTCCGGGCCTGAAGATTCCGTTCGCGATGATCGGTGCCGAGCTGCCGGGCGACTTCAAAATCAAGAAAGCCAAGCTGCGCGGCGTCGAGTCCAACGGCATGCTGTGCTCGCAAACCGAGCTGCAGGTCGGTGAAGGCAACGACGGTCTGATGGAGCTGCCGGCCGATGCACCGGTGGGCGAAGATTTCCGCGTTTATCTGGAGCTGGAAGACGCCAGCATCGAGGTCGACCTGACCCCGAACCGCGGCGACTGCCTGTCCCTGGCCGGTCTGGCTCGTGAAGTCGGTGCGTTGTACGACGCTCCGGTCACTCGTCCCGTGGTTCTCACGGTTCCTGCCGTGCACGACGAAGTGCGCTCGGTCGAAGTGCTGGCGCCTGCCGCGTGCCCGCGTTACCTGGGTCGTGTCATCCGCAACGTTGACCTGTCCAAGCCGACGCCGCTGTGGATGGTTGAGCGTCTGCGTCGCGCCGAAGTGCGTAGCATTGACGCTGCGGTCGACATCACCAACTACGTGATGCTTGAGCTGGGTCAACCGCTGCACGCATTCGACCTCGCTGAAATCAACGGCGGCATTCGTGTGCGCATGGCTGAAGAAGGCGAGAAGCTGGTATTGCTCGACGGTCAGGAAGTCAGCCTGCGTAGCGATACGCTGGTAATCGCCGACCACACTCGCGCTCTGGCGATTGCCGGTGTGATGGGTGGCGAGCACAGCGGCGTGTCCGCGACCACTCGTGACGTGTTCCTCGAAAGTGCATTCTTCGATCAGATCGCTGTGGCGGGCAAGGCTCGCTCCTACGGCCTGCACACTGATGCTTCGCACCGCTACGAGCGTGGCGTGGACTGGCAACTGGCCCGTGAAGCCATGGAGCGCGCCACAGGTCTGCTGCTGGAAATCACCGGTGGTGAAGCGGGTCCGATCATCGAGACCGTCAGCGAGCAGCACTTGCCATCGATCGCGCCGATCACTCTGCGCGCTCAGCGGATCACCCAGATGCTGGGCATGGAAATGGATTCGGCCGAAGTCGAGCGTCTGCTCAACGCTTTGGGTCTGAAAGTTTCCGCCGAAGGGGCAGGGCAGTGGCGCGTAGAAGTGCCGAGCCATCGCTTCGATATCAGCCTGGAAGTCGATCTGATCGAAGAGCTGGCGCGTCTGTACGGTTACAACCGTTTGCCAGTTCGTTATCCGCAAGCTCGTCTGGCGCCGCAAGCCAAGGCTGAAGCGCGTAGCGATCTGCCTGAGCTGCGTCGTCTGCTGGTTGCTCGTGGTTATCAGGAAGCGATCACTTACAGCTTCATCGATCCAAAACAGTTTGAGCTGTTCAATCCGGGTGTTGAACCACTGCTGTTGGCGAACCCGATCTCCAACGACATGGCTGCGATGCGTTCGTCGCTGTGGCCGGGTCTGGTCAAGGCGCTGCAGCACAACCTCAATCGTCAGCAGGATCGCGTCCGTCTGTTCGAGAGCGGTCTGCGCTTCGTCGGTCAGATGGAAGGCCTGAAGCAAGAGCCGATGCTGGCTGGTGTTGTCTGCGGTAGCCGTTTGCCGGAAGGCTGGGCGCAAGGTCGCGATACCGTGGACTTCTTCGACGTCAAGGCCGACGTGGAAGCGGTGCTGGGTTTTGCCGGTGCGCTGGATTCGTTCACCTTCACTCCGGGCAAGCACCCGGCGCTGCACCCGGGTCAAACCGCGCGCATCGAGCGTGAAGGGCGTGAAGTTGGCTTTATCGGTGCGATTCACCCTGAGCTTTCGAAATCCCTCGGTCTCGACCGTCCGGTCTTCGTTTTCGAGCTGGTTCTGGCTAAAGTGGCGTTGGGCAAAATGCCTAAATTCCACGAGTTGTCGCGCTTTCCTGAAGTACGTCGTGACCTTGCACTGATTGCGCACAAAGACGTTGCGGCCTCGGCTGTACTGGACGTAATCCGTGAAAATGCAGGCGAATGGCTGACAGACCTCAGGCTATTTGACGTGTATCAGGGTAAAGGTATTGATCCTGATAGAAAAAGCCTCGCAGTCGGCTTGACCTGGCAGCATCCATCGCGCACTCTTAATGACGATGAGGTGAATTCGACGACGCAAAATATCCTCACCTCGCTCGAACAAAGGTTGAACGCCACGTTAAGGAAGTGACGTATGGGGGCTTTGACGAAAGCTGAGATGGCGGAACGTCTGTATGAAGAGCTGGGCCTGAACAAGCGGGAAGCCAAGGAATTGGTAGAACTGTTTTTCGAGGAAATCAGGCACGCTCTTGAAGACAACGAGCAGGTCAAATTGTCGGGTTTCGGCAATTTCGACCTTCGGGACAAACGCCAGCGGCCTGGCCGCAACCCGAAAACGGGGGAAGAAATCCCGATCACGGCTCGCCGTGTGGTCACCTTTCGTCCAGGGCAGAAGTTGAAAGCCCGAGTTGAGGCTTATGCTGGAACCAAGTCATAACGACGAACTACCCGTCATCCCGGGCAAACGCTACTTCACCATCGGTGAAGTCAGCGAGCTGTGTGCGGTAAAACCACATGTGCTGCGCTACTGGGAGCAGGAGTTTCCTCAGCTCAACCCCGTCAAACGCCGCGGAAACCGCCGGTATTATCAGCGCCAGGACGTGCTGATGATCCGGCAGATCCGCGCGCTCCTTTACGATCAAGGGTTCACCATCGGCGGCGCGCGCCTGCGGCTGTCCGGTGATGAGGCCAAAGACGACACAACCCAATACAAGCAAATGATCCGTCAGATGATCGCCGAGCTCGAAGATGTTCTGGTGGTTCTCAAGAAATAATTTCCTGCTTTTAAATACTTCCAGTTTTCAAAAGCTTGCGATATATTCTTGAGCGTTCTTCGAGATGGAGAGCGAGTTTCACGCCTAGTCGGGGCGTAGCGCAGTCCGGTAGCGCACTAGCATGGGGTGCTAGGGGTCGAGTGTTCGAATCACTCCGTCCCGACCATAATTCCTGAGTAAAATCAGACAATTAAGCCGATCAGTTAGATCGGCTTTTTTGTGCCTGCGCAAAACTTCCCGGTGATTTCTCTGATATTGAGGTCTGGAATTGCCTCTGAGCGTGCCGTTCTCGCCCCAGCGACGGCGCTGGAACTCACTGATCTTGATCTGCTCTTTTTTCATGGGATGCTCCACGCCGCCGGTGGCGGCAGAAGGTGGTGATGGGGTATGCCGCCCGCTTAAACCTGTGGGCTTTGTGGTTAAATGAGATGAATTCTTAAGGAGAGGGGACGATGAAAAAGGCATTTCAAAATCCGATGTTCTTAACCGGGTTGCCGCTGACAATCTGCGGCCTTGCGATTACTGCGCCGGGCCTATGGATTCCAGGTCTGGTACTGATGGTCGCCGGCTTCGCGAAGGTAAAATGCTCCTGATTTCATCGCCATGGCCCCTTGTAGATGAGCTAGGCCATGTAGAGCGGGGCACCTCCAGCGAGAACGGGAAGCAGTGTAGGAATCAGGAAGATCATGGCGTCACCTCGCGAGCCGCCCACTGCACATAGGGGCCGTCTTCAGTATCGAAAATTCAGAGCAGGAGCCAGTCGTACACCAGCGGCGCTTCTGGTCCCCATCCGAGGCAGTTGCAGGCTTCTTCATCCCAGTAGGGGTGTGATTCAAGGTCTGCGTCCATGTGCCAGCGGACCACCCACAGACCTTGGGCTTCGAGCCATGTCTTCCAGGCTTCAGTGTCTTCATCAAAATCCGGGATGTTGGGGTGAAACCAATACCCGTCCGCGTCTCGCCCGACTTCTACGGGCCAATCAATTTTTCTTCAGGCATGACTTCGTCCTTGCCGCTATAGCAGCTGACTTTGATGGTAGGGGAGGTTGTTGGGGTTGGGCAGTCTTATTGGCGCGATTGCTTGAATTGGGCTATTCGTTAAAGTCTGGTATTAGCTTGGGCAGGAGGTATGTATGAGCAAGAAGGGTGGAACCGGCGGTGGTGATGTTCCGTGGCCTTGGCCGACAACCTTACAAAATGACGGAGACGACTACACACCTTGGCCAGCATCGAAACCTGGAGCGCCTGCTGCGATCAAGGATTTGTTAGGCCGGAAAGTTAGGATTGTCCATAAAGGTGACAAGCAACCACAGGGATATGAGCCGGGGCGAGTTTCATTTTTGGTGGATGATGATGGACGAATAGTGAACGTTTTTTTTGAAAGCGGCTTGCCCACAAAATAGCGGCTTATTAATTCGACATTTTTGTTTTCTTTGGGCATGGGGCGTCCTATGCCGGGACATGCCCGGGTGGTGGATGGAAGTTAGGGATCAGCTAGAGTTAGGTTTTTGATCAACGGAGTGGAGAAAATGATTCATTCGTTGGAATATCCAGAAATATCAAAAGTGGTAAAAGTCAGCACTGGACTAGTTCAAAACTGCTCTGTCTGCTCTGAGCAGCTAGATGCCAGCGAGGATTTTGCTGCGGTGGTAAACCATTACCTTTTGAAGCATGCGTGGGTTTTACTACATGTCGGTCATGAAACGTCACATGCAGAAGATGGTGCAGGGCTTTGGACGGACACTATTGCAGTGTTGGGGCAGAAGTAATTCTTAAAGTTGCCAGATTGCGATTCATTGCGCGAGCGATTGATAGCGGTACTACGCAGCTTTCGTTTGGCATTCGGCAGTGCGCCATGTGTTGTTCGCCCTTGCCAGAGCTGCCATCGGTGGCGGGCTGACGCTGTTGCCGCACATGTGCGCCTGCTGGGTCTTCGTGAATGGCTTGCCGTCGGCGTCGCGGTTGATGATGTAGTCGGCGGGGAAGCCTTGGGCCTTTTGCTGCTCAGCCGGTTGCAGCATCCACAGGCAGATGTCGACGATCACGTACGGCGTGCCCTTGACGGTTACCAGGCCCAGCCGATCCTTGGTGGTGATGGTTGGCGCTGGCGCGTCGGCGGCGCTCATGTTCTCGGTGCCGTAGTAGCTGATCAGGAATGCCGCGCCCCGCAGTGCACCGGATACAACTTCTGGCGAGAGCTGCAGCTCGACCAGCGAGCTCTTGCCGCCACCGCCGGCGGTGATGGTTGGCGCTGGTTCGTCCACGCCTTGGCCCACGCTGGCGCCGAACTGACGCTCCATGAATGCGGTGACTAGGCCGTGGTGAGTGCCGCTGGCGATGATGTTCTGCAGCGGATCGGCTGCGCGCGCAGGTACACCGAGTTCGCGGTCACCAGTTGCTGCTGGCTGCCGTGTTGGTCACCGTTGTCATCGGGTCCTCGATGCTCTTGGCGGCCGTGGTGTTGAAGCCACCATTCATCTGGGCCATGAACACCGTGGAGATGCCCATGGCGTGGGCGGCGCCGGCCGGGCGCTGGTAATTGCCGCCGCTGGTGATGGTCGGCAGCGGCTCGTCGAGTGCCTTGCCTTCATCCGAGAACCGGAACTTCACCAAGTGCGCCGCTGCGAGTGCTTGGTGGTTCTGGGTCATCAGCGTGCCGACTGGCTGATCGGCTGACGCCGGTTTGCCGCTGTATGCAGGTCCACCAGCACCAACCATCACCGGGCTTATGAGCGTCAGCTCGCCGCGATTCGCGCAAGTGATCGTCGGCACCGAGGCGTGAGGGTCGTTGATTCTGTCGCTCCCCTGATGGGTTGCTGGCGCGATGATTGGGCTGGCCATGGCGAACGATCCGCCGCGCGGCCAGGACGTCACGGCGCGCAGCGACTCGTTTGCAGACTGCACGCTTTCGCCGGACCAGTTCGCGATCGGCACTATGAACGGGTCGGCGGCATCGATGACGAACTTCTTCATTCCCTTGGCGATCCGGCGCAGGGTTGTGGGTGCCAGCGACTTTGCCCGATCGAAAATGCTTTTGCTCGGGATGCTCCAGTCGTTGCACTCGGCGGCGGTGCGCCACTTCTTCTGGCCCTTCGCTGGATTCCTCGCATGCGTTGGCTCAGGCCACACAATCGGCTGACCATCGCAGCGGGCGATCATGAATATGCGCTCCCTGCTGGTTGGCGCTCCTAAGTCGCAGGCCTTGATTACTCGCCATTCAACGGCTTAACCCAGACGCTGCAGCTGGGCGACGAACACGGTCCAGGTCTGACCGCGGCGTGCTGGATCTGGAACCAGAAACTGCTGGCTGACCGGTACAACTTCGCCAGGCTCAGCAACTCCGCCGCCCAGTTTCACCACCCGGCCGGTGGTCTTGCAGCGCTTGGCGATCAGAGGCCCCGACTGGAGGATCTGTTTCACGTTCTCCAAGCGGATGACCCGAGGCTTTTTCTTGCTGGCCCACTTCAGACCGATCCATGACAGGTTCCAGATCTCACGCTTGCGCGGCTGACCGGCGGCGGCTTGACTGTGGTGCGTGCAGTCCGGCGAAATGTGGAACCTGCCCACGGCCTTCCCACCGCACTCGGTGTCCGGATCACCGTCGAATACATCGGTGGTGTAGTGCACGGCGCGAGGGTGGTTCACGGTGTGCATGCTGATCGCCGCGGCGCTGTGGTTCTTCGCGACATTCACCGCGTGGCCCAAGCCCATCTCCAGTCCAGTCCAGTCCAGTCCAGTCCCGGCGCCACCGCCACCGCCACCGCAGAAGAAGTCGACAACGATCTCATCGTCCTGAGTGCTGAAGCCGAGTCCGTATTGAGTTTTGAAATCGAAGGGGTGTTTCTTCTGTTGTGCGGACATAGGGGATCCTCGTCGCTATAGTTATTTATTGAGTTGAGAGAGTGTGAAAATGGAGCGAGTGATGCTTTTCGAATTGGTAACCGCTTTCAGAGTTGCCGTTGCAAGAGAGTGTCTTGTAGGGTTCCCCGAGGGCTTGGAACTCACACCGAGATTTCCAAAAGGCGCTTGCAAAGACGTATCGAGACTTCTCGCGGCCCACCTCGCTGACAATGGTTTTCCAGGCTCACGAATGATTGAAGGAGATGCAGGTGGGGATCGCGGTGAGCTAGGTAGTCATGCGTGGCTTGCGCTTGGTGAGCTGTGGATCGACATAACTGGAAGCCAATTTGAGGGGTACCAGCAACCAGATGTTTTGATTGCTTCTGGTGATGACTTCTTGAAAACTTGGGATCCCGTCGAATCTGATGCGAGTGCGGATTTCCGAATAGCTTATGACGTGTCTGGCTATGAGGGTTGGCTTGGCATTTACTCGGATGCCTACACTCGTATTAAGAAAAGCATGCGATTTCGATAACAGGTGTGTGGCGGGAAGTGCTGCAGCACCCACGGCGCAAGCCGGAATTTGGCACCGGGGTAACGGCTGACCGGTGCGGTGATGGTCATATTGAGTTCCATGTGCACGCCTGCCTCGCCGGCTGGCGTGATTTGTAGAAGTGGGGTATTCGTATTCGGCCCGGCATGGGGTCGGATCAAGGAGAGCTGGCGATGCAAATACACGGCGTTGTTCGTGCCATTAACCCACGCCGGGGAATGGTCGGCGTATGGGTGGAAGAGCAGAACGGATATACGATCATCGAAATGCTTTCATCGCACGAAATTGAGCTTGGCGATCAAATGACGTGGTCGGACGGCTACATGATGGGCGGTTGCCAATACCGCAACATCACGAAAGGGTGGGTTTCAGAGGTCTACGTTCAGAACCATGACGTGAACGCCCAAAACCTCAAACAGCAACTGTTGGCTTAGTCGTCGCGACCGATGCGAAGCTCTTCTCGGTCGAAAGCCTGTTTCAATTTCCGCAACACGTTTTCGTTTATCACGTATTCGTGTCGCGGCGGGGTGAGCAGGGGGAGGGCGCCGCTGGGGCCAAGGCCGTGCAGAAGGTGAATCATCAGCGTGATCGCCTCGCCCTGTTCCTCGATTCCGCTAGGGCTTGGTGCGTACCAGGCAAGCAGTGGAGCCTGATTTCTTCTTCGCCGCGGCTTTCTCTGAGCGTTCCGCGTTGCTCTTGGCCATGGCCTACCTCTTCAACTCCGCTGGCCGGCAAGTCCTGCCGGGTATGTCGTAAGCACTGACCTATGGCGATTATGCGCCGCTCTCGATCTGTGGATACGAAATAGTGGCAAATTGATTTCACTTGAATGAGAATATTGCGTCGTCATTGACGCGAGAGTTTTTATTTATGGAGATGAGATGAAGCAATTTACACTGGTGATACTTATTGTTTTTTTTATTGGATTTAG
Organism: Pseudomonas sp. GW821-FHT02C04; assembly: GCF_059421845.1. Classification (NCBI taxonomy): domain Bacteria; kingdom Pseudomonadati; phylum Pseudomonadota; class Gammaproteobacteria; order Pseudomonadales; family Pseudomonadaceae; genus Pseudomonas; species Pseudomonas sp. GW821-FHT02C04. The sequence goes on from NZ_JBWKVT010000008.1 coordinate 266,566, forward strand.
TGCGATTTCTTTGTATCGGGTGGTGTGCTTTAAGAAGGAGGTGGGAAGTAGTGATGACGTGCAGCCTCTGAATAATATATTTGTGATATGGCTGGCGCTGACAGTGGGGGTTGTAGTCGTTTCGGTATTTGCATTACTGTATAATATTGAACTGCATTTGAATAATAATATAGGTCAGATTGGCGACTTTATTGGCGGACTTCTCAATCCGGCCTTGAGCTTTTTGGCGCTTTTAGTTCTTTTGCGAACGACTTTAATACAAACAATCGAGGCTAAGAAAACTACTAAATTTATGGGGGCTCAGCAGAAGATACTTGAGATGGAGAAATTTGAGAATACGTTCTTTCAGCTGGTTGATAGGCTCGAGAAGTACTGTGAAACCCATTTAAGGGTGGATGGAGAGGTGGCGGGTATAACCGTTGTTACTAAATGCGCTGACGATTTGCTGGAAAAAGTAGCAGAATTTGATGGGCTTCATCCATTCACTCAGTACAGACTCGCAAAAAAACACAGTACCGCTTTGTTGGATAATGATACATATATTGGGTTTATGCTTCGTGCTGTCAGAGTAATGAAGCTGGTTGATAGGGCGAAGTTAAGTGTTTCCATTCGTCGGAGCTATATGGGGATCCTTAGGGATACTATGCTTCCAGATGAGCGGATTGCGCTGTCCACATTTCTTTTCTTTGAGGGTAAAGTGGCCAGGGCATTGATGAGAAAGTGGGATGTGGATTTTCTTAATAAAAAATTCTATGTTTGCAGTGTTGTAAGTGAGTTTTTTCAAGGAGGATCTGTACGTAGAGCTTGGAACTAACAAGTTTCACTTTAATCAACCGCCTCGCTTACTCCCTGATTCGACTTCATAGCGAGTCCGCCATCTTGCGTAGTGCCTTTCGTTCAACCGCAGATATTGGCTTCGAGGGCCGCTTGAGGACAGTTTCAGGGGTTGCCCAATCCCGCCGCGAAGGCTTGGGCTTCATCCGAGCCGTCGGCAATTCCTTGAAGGCGCTGCCGGGGCGCTTCCAGAATTCGGCTATCGCGGCGGCGATCTCATCGTTGTGATCGCGGATTTCCTTGAGCCGGACGGCGATGATTTTTTTGTCAGGTGTAATCACGCTCTTCAACGAGACAAACTCATCGGGCACGGCTTGTTCGTTGTCGACAATGACCTTCTCAGGCGAAAGGGCGAGAGTGATGGTGAACAGTGGCCGCTTGATCGACTTGATGTCTGCGGCCTCCATGTTTCGGCGAAGGTAATCACTGAGCTGGCCCACGGTTTTTTTCTTGATGCGTTTGAGCTCGTTCAGGCGGTCGACCTCCTTGTCGGTGGCGTCGATGTCACCTTCGATGTTGCGGCGCAGCATGACGACGTTGTCGGCCTTCACTTCGAACTCACCCTTGATGCCATCCATGGTGTCTTGGATAGCCAAGGCCGCGAGTGCAGCTATCTGCTCATTCCGTTTGTAGAGGTCAGTCATGCTGCACCTTCCATAGCGTCTTCAAGGTCTGCTTTGCAGGCTTCCTTGGCGGGGGTGAATTTGAGTTTGTGGGCTGCGAGCTCTGGATCGGTTTTGCGCAAGTCCAGCTTGTGCATCGCCGATTTGTAGAGCTGTTCCAACTCGTTGAGTGACTGTGCGGTGCCGATCAGGCGGAGCGTGTCGGCCAGCCACTCACGGTACTCAACAGCCAGACGCTTTTTCGCTTCGATCTTGTCCTCGGCGCGCTCGATTTCGGCTTCACCCAAGCGCTCGTTGACGAAATGAAAGTCGTCGTAAAAACCCAGGCGAACATCGGCGGATAAGCCCAACTGGCTCAGGCACTTGCCGATCGCATCAATAAGGGATTTTTTCGGGGCATCGAAGTCAGTGCTGATGCTTCCGAATTTGTTCTGAGTAATGAAAGGTGTGTGACGTACTGGGCGCAGGGCCAGTTGGTGGTGCAGGCTGACATGCCGCGCGCGCAAGACTTCGATTATGTCTTCACGAGGGCCAGCGTCATCGACGGCAAGTTCTCCTACGGCAGCGCCTCGGCGAAAACCGGTACACCCGGGCCCTGGTCAGCTACGACAACCCTGCCAACAACTACGACACTGACGTCATTCCGTTCGCCGACCTGGATCAGCAGCGCCGCTATGGCGACAGGCGACCGAGCTGAGCGCGATTGGCTGCACCCGTGCGTCCGAGGCCCAGCGCCGAGGCTAGTGGCCAATCAGAGCGACCGACTGATCCTGACGGTCAGCCGATCGCGGCTAAGCATTACGACTCAACTGGTTCTATGCGAATCAGTCAGGAGACGTGTCCAATATGCTCAATAAACGCAATGCGTTCCCCTCCGTAGAAAATTTCAACCGTTTTGTAGTTTGGCGAGCTCGGGGTTATGACTTGATCAAACCTGGCTTGTGTCCAGCTTATTTGTTGAATCCAGTTTCCTGGTCGTTGGGCCAAATGCAAATCCAATATCAGTGCTTCCGCGACAATACCTTGAGGGGATCGTCTGACAAGGATGGCCTTGACTCCAGGATTGGCAACTTCAACATCGCCAACTACATGGAAGTCATCAGGTTTTGGTGGCATTGTGTTCAGCCATGCGTACCAGTCTTTGCTTTTAATCGTCATTTTCTATTCCTTGAGAAATGAAACTCGAAGCTTGAGGTACTGCTGTTCCGTATGGCGCTTCGTATGCCACCGAATGGAGTGCCTGACGCCGCTCGAATTTCCCATATTTGAATTAGCGTTGAAGGCATATCTGACAGGTGTAGACGAGGAATAGGATCCGGTTCCTCGGTCAGGACGAACGGTACTCAACGACGCCGCTGGGCTTTACGTTTTCTTTGGGTCACTGCAACAGCTTGTGCTGTTGGCTGGTGATACAGGGGCGGCTCGAATCGGTCGATATCAGGAACTCGGATGATGCCGGCAGTTCGTTATAGTTAATCTGGAGGCGATGAAAGGGATGGAGCACACGAGCAACACCCTGATTTTCCTAAAGCGTTTCCGCTACTTGATACTAACCTTGATGGTTGCAGGAGCTCTGGTAAATGCCTTTGTGCGCTACACGGGAGAATGGGGTCTGTTCTGGCTGTCTCTGGCAATGCAAGCTTGGTTTATGCAGGCCGTCTTCGCTTACCTGCGAGGCGGTTGGGTAGCCATTGGGCCGGGTGGTTTAGCTAAAGATGCCAGTCCGATTGGCAGAGCGATCTTGGCGGCAACAGCGTTTGGATTGTACTTGCTGATGTTCGGTTACGACGGCCATAAACGCGAAGACTCTATTTATGAGCGGCGCGCTTCGGACTGGACCATGCCGACTCGCGAGGAAATCGGCCGATCTTCCGAGCGCAAGTGATTCATGTTGTTGTAGATTGTCCCAGGTCCGGTTGTCTGTCTTGGCGTTCATCTTAATGGAGCGTCGCAGCCCTGCGACTTTCTCCAATCCTGATTCTGTCGAGTGCCCGATTCAACGCATCCAGCGCGTCAAGGAGTGCCTTGGCTTCGGCCTCGCGTCCGTCACCCCAAAGGCGTTCCGCCATTTTGTTCAGGGTCTGGATAGAGCGTTCTATTTCGGCAGCGGTCGCTGCTGTTTTACTTTGCGGCTGATTCTTTGGCATCGGTCACCTGGCTCCATTCAATCCCAAACCGTCCCAGATACTTTCTCAATCGGTCCGCATCATTGGGCTGCGCCTTCGCCTGGCGGGACACGCCGAACAAGCGTCTGCCGGCATCCGACAAGCTGTCTGACTCTCTACACACTGCCAGTACGGCCTTCAATTGCAATCGGTCAAACAGGTCCATGCCTTCGGCGTCTCCCGGCAAATCGTCCGTCACACCTGCCGGTTGCTTCAGCCCCCAGGCGTAGCGAAGTCGATCAATTTCTTCCTGCACTTGCGCTTCATCAATTCGGCCGCTGTCGGCCAGTGTTGCCATGCGTGTGATCGAGGCTGAAAGTTCGCGAAAGTTGCCCAGCCACGCCGCTTCGCGTGAACTGGCGAAGGTCAGATAGCGCCTGCGAGCTTCAAGGTTGAAACGTACTAACTGACCGTGCTCGCGTGCGTGGCGCTCGAGTTCGAAATCGATGTTGGGTTCGATGTCTTCTCGACGGCCGGCCAGGCCGGGCAGATCAAATGTCCAAAGATTGATTCGTGCGTACAGGTCTTCCCGGAACAGGCCCTCGGCAACGCGACTGCGCAGGTCGCGGTGAGTGCCGGCAATGATCAGGAAGTCACTGTCGACTTCCTTGTCCGAGCCGAGCGGGAAGAAGCGCTTCTCTTCGATGGCCTTGAGCAGCATGGCTTGTTCGTCTGCGCCCAGTTCGCCGATTTCGTCAAGAAACAACATACCGCCGTCGGCGGCGCGCAACAGGCCGTCGCGGGCATTTTGCGCGCCGGTGAAGGCGCCTTTGACGTGGCCGAACAGGGCTGACATCGCGCCGTCGCCGCGTAGAGTGGCGCAGTTCACTTCAACGAAGCGTCCTTGCATTTGATGGCGGCCGCGCTTGAGTTCGTAGATCCGTCGGGCCAGGAAGGATTTACCGGCCCCGGTCGGGCCGATCAGCAACATCGGCGCTTTCGAGCGCACGGCGACGCGTTCAATCTGTTCGATAGTTCGGTTGAACGCGGCGTTGCGTGTGGCGATGCCGGATTTAAGAAACTCCAGGCCTTCGAGGCGTTTGTTGGTAAAGCGAGTGGCAATGCGATCGTAGCGCGACAGGTCGAGATCGATCAGCGCGTGAGTGCCGGTGGCCGGCTCATCTTCGCTCTTGCGGCGGGCGGGGGAGGTCTGGATCAGTCGTGCCGGCAGGTAGCGCGCCTCGGTCAGCAGGAACCAGCAGATTTGCGCCACATGGGTGCCGGTGGTGATGTGGACCAGATAGTTCTCACGCTCGGTATCGAAGGTGTATTCGGTGGTGAAGTCATGCAGCGCGCCATAAACCTCTTCGAAATCCCACGGGTTACGCAGCGCCATCGGGTGCAAGCGGACCTCGGTTTCGGGCGATACCTGGCGAATGTCTTCGCGAACTCGCTCGGCAAGGCTGGCGTCTCGGGCGTCTGTGCCGTGAATCAGTTCCAGTCGATGAATCAACACATCCGGCTGCTGGCACAGGCCCACGCTCGGGCGCCAGTGGTTCCAGCGATTGGCACCTTTGCCCACGCGATCGAGGGTTGCTCCGATAAAACCGATGGCAACAGTGCGCTTGCTTTGCATGGCTATCTCAAAAGATAAAAGACGATATTCAATGATAGTGTTCGGCGAATCGGTTTGTCGTGCTTAACGTTAGGAGATCATCGCGATAAAAATAAATATCTATATAAATCAAATAGTTAAATTATTTTCTGATGATTTTTTCAAAGCTGGCACGGCGGCTGCAATACCTCTTGCAACGAACAGGACAACACAGCGAGACGCCACGATGGCCAATTTCAACCTCTTCAACACACAATCGAACAACCTGCCGGCGTGCGACACCTTGAATGCTTCCGGAGCGGCCGCCTATGCCTATACGCCCAAGCATCAATTGGCCCAGTTGGCAGTGACCGGTTGTCTGAACCAGACCTTTTACGCAACGGCTGAAAACCAGCTGGATCAGGTGTTGAAGCTGGTGGCTGAACTGGACAGCCGTTTTGTGGCCAACGCCGCAATATACGCCCGCCAAAAGGGCCATATGAAAGACATGCCGGCCTTGTTGTTGGCGGCGCTGACCGCCCAGCGCTCGGTGCTGGTACCGGAGGTGTTCGGAGGGATCGTCGACAGTGGCAAGATGCTGCGCAACTTCGTACAGATCCTGCGCAGTGGTGCCACGGGGCGCAAATCCCTCGGCTCGCAGCCCAAGCGGCTGGTGCAGAACTGGCTGAACAGCGCGACCGAGCGGCAACTGCTGCAAGCGTCGATCGGTAATCAGCCCTCGTTGGCGGATGTGGTGAAAATGGTTCATCCCAAGCCTTCCGAAGTCTGGCGCGAAGCATTCTTCGCCTGGCTGATCGGCAAACCTGTGGATGTGCAGGCATTGCCGGAACTGACCCGCGATCTGCTGGCGTTCCGCAGTGGTGCAAGTGATCAGGTGCCTGAGGTGCCTTTTCAATTGCTCGGCAACGAAACCCTGAGCAGAGAACAGTGGGCTGCTCAAGCGCGAAACATGGGCTGGCAGGGGCTTCGCATCAACCTCAACACCCTGGCGCGCCAAGGTGCCTTTGAAGTGCCGGGTTGCACCGAATACGTGGCCGCACGGTTGGCGGATCCCGAAGCAGTCGCCAAGGCGCGGGTGTATCCGTACCAGTTGCTGACGGCGTATCGAATGATCGGTGATGACGTCCCGGCGCCGATACGCGAGGCGCTGCAAGATGCACTTGAGCTGTCGTTGACCAATGTGCCGAAGCTTGAAGGCGCGGTGGTGGTCTGCCCGGACGTCTCCGGCTCGATGGGCAGCCCGTTGACCGGATACCGGCAGGGCGCGACCACGGCGGTGCGCTGCATCGATGTGGCGGCGTTGATCGCGGCAGCGGTGTTGCGCAAGCAACCGGCTGCACGAGTGATGCCGTTCGAGGTCGACGTGGTGGATATCACGCTCAACCCGCGGGACAGTGTCATCAGCAATGCCGAAAAGCTTGCGGGCATTTTCGGTGGTGGAACCTGCTGTTCGGCGCCGCTGAAGAAGCTGGCGGACAGCAAGGCCAAAGTCGATACGCTGATCATGGTGTCGGACAACGAATCCTGGATCGATGCGCGACGTCGAGGGGCGAGTGAAACGATGCTGCAATGGGAGCGGATAAAGCGGCTCAACCCGCAAGCACGCCTGATCTGCATCGACCTGCAGCCGGGTTGGGCGACACCGGCGGCGGATCGCGACGACATCCTGAATGTCGGCGGTTTCAGTGACGCGGTGTTTGATGTGATCGAGCAGTTCACCGCCGGCCGGTACGGCCCGCAGCACTGGGTCGAAGCGATCGAACGTATGGAATGAAGCTGAACAATTGATTTGTCACGGGCACTGAATGCCGGTGGGACTACATCCAAGACGTCTCATCAAACCCTTGTCAGTGCGCGTGACGGCACGAATGCCGATGGCTGTACATCTGAGGCCGGCTAACCCCGGTGCGCGGCGACGCGCAACAGTCATCTACCTTTGTCGTGCCACCTTTTTTCGAATTTGCCCGGCGAATGCCGGTGGAACTACAGGACAGTGTGGGCACGGGTTCGAATCCCGTCGGCCGAAAGGTCGTAGCTCAGCGGCAGAGCGCGCTGCATGTTTCACCCAACCTTGTCGCCGAAGGCTGTGTACCAGCGCCGAATCATCGGCCAGACAATAAAGAATCGAGATGATGAAACAACACACTTACCAACTGCTGGAAGTTGCCAACGGCAAGCCGATCAAACTCTGGACCGAAGGCGTCCCGGTGGAAAACGAAGCCCGCGAGCAACTGATGAACACGGCGAAGATGCCCTTCATCTTCAAGCATCTCGCCGTGATGCCGGATGTCCACCTGGGCAAGGGCTCGACCATCGGCAGCGTGATTCCTACCGTGGGTGCGATTATCCCGGCGGCGGTCGGGGTCGACATCGGTTGCGGCATGATTGCCGCACGGACCTCGCTGACGGCGGCCGATCTGCCGGACAACCTGCACGGTCTGCGCAGTGCCATCGAACAGGCGGTGCCCCATGGCCGCAGTTCGACCCGGTCGCGACGGGACAAGGGCGCCTGGGACGAGATTCCGGTGCAGGCCGATCAGGCGTGGGCGGCGCTGCATCCACGGTTCAAGGCGATCACCGACAAGTACCCGAAACTGGCCAACACCAACAACCGCGGGCATCTCGGAACGCTGGGCAGCGGCAATCACTTCATCGAAGTATGCCTGGATGAGGCCAACCGGGTCTGGTTCATGTTGCACAGTGGCTCGCGCGGTGTCGGCAACGCCATCGGCAACCTGTTTATCCAGATGGCCCAGGCGGATATGCGTCAACACATCGCCAACCTGCCGGACCGTGACCTGGCCTACTTCGAAGAAGGCAGCCAGCACTTTGATGATTATGTGGAGGCGGTGGGCTGGGCCCAGGACTTCGCCAAGCAGAACCGCGCGTTGATGATGCAGGCCGTGATTCAGGCGACGCGACAGATTATCCGCAAGCCGTTCGAAGTGGCGCTGGAGGCGGTGAATTGCCATCACAACTACGTGCAGAAAGAACGGCATTTCGGCGAAGACATTCTGGTCACCCGCAAAGGCGCGGTATCGGCGAAGAAGGGCGAGTTGGGGATCATTCCCGGTTCGATGGGTGCCAAGAGCTTCATTGTGCGCGGTCTGGGCAACGAAGAATCGTTTTGCTCCTGCAGCCACGGTGCCGGCCGGACCATGAGCCGTACTCGAGCGAAAAACACCTTCACGGTCGAGGATCAGATTCGTGCCACCGCGCACGTTGAATGCCGCAAGGATGCGGCGGTGATCGATGAAATTCCGATGGCCTACAAGGACATCGACAAAGTCATGCACGCCCAGCGCGAGCTGGTGGAAGTGCTGCACACCTTGCGTCAGGTGGTGTGCGTCAAGGGATAGCGCGTGCCACGGCACGCTGGAACAAGGATTGAAGGACATGAAATTTGAAGAGCGTCACCCGCTGTGCAGCGCCATGCGCGCCCGGGTGCTGGAGGAGCTGGCGCGCATAGAGCGCGAGCGTAATGTCACGGTGTTGTATGCCTGTGAATCGGGCAGTCGGGCCTGGGGATTCGCCTCGACCGACAGCGATTACGATGTGCGCTTTGTTTATGTGGAGAAACCCGAGTGGTTCGTCCAGGTCGACGCGCCTCGGGACGTGATCGAACGACCGCTGGATGATGAGCTCGACGTGAGTGGCTGGGAGCTGCGCAAAACCCTCGGGCTGTTGCGAAAGTCCAATCCGACCTTGCTGGAGTGGCTCGACTCACCTTTGGTGTACCGCAGCGAAACCGCGGCGGTATCTCAACTGCGGGCGCTTGCCGAGGCGTTTTACAGCCCGCCGGCCGCGCGCAATCACTACCTGTCGATGGCGAAAAAGAACTTCCGTGGTTATTTGCAGGGCGACAGCGTGAGGTTCAAAAAGTACTTCTACGTATTGCGGCCGCTGCTGGCCGTGCGCTGGATCGACCAGAGCCGTGGCCGGCCACCGATGACGTTCGCAGACCTGCTGAGCACCGTCGATGACCAGGCGTTGCTCGACGAAGTCGATGAACTGCTCGCGCTCAAGCGCAATGCCGATGAGAGCGCCTACGGTCCTCGTCGTCCGGCGCTGCATCGATTCATCGCCGCTGAACTTGAGCGCGAAGTACCGACATTGGCCAGAACCCGGGAAGACTCCGGTCAGCTCGATCGATACCTCAGAGAAACCGTCGGGTTGTACGCATAAGGAAGAAAATGAAACAGGATGTGATTGAACTGGACGGCGCTATCGGCGGTGGCCAGGTGTTGCGCAGTGCCTTGAGCCTGTCGATGGTGACGGGACGGGCATTTCGCATCGAACGGATTCGTGCCAAACGTAGCCGGCCGGGTTTGTTACGCCAGCACCTGACCGCCGTGATGGCGGCGGCACAGATCTGCGGTGCAAGGACTCAAGGCACAGAGTTGGGTTCGCAGGCGTTGAGCTTCGAGCCCGGGCCGATTCGCGGCGGCGAATACCGCTTTGCCATTGGTACCGCCGGCAGTTGCACACTGGTGTTGCAGACGTTGCTGCCCGCGTTGTTGCGGGCGCCGCAAGCCAGTCGGATATGGATCAGTGGTGGTACCCATAACCCGTTGGCGCCACCGACCGATTTCCTCACCCGCAGCTGGTTGCCGTTGTTGCGACGCATGGGTGCCGAGGTTGATCTGAAGCTGCTGCGTCATGGATTCGTTCCTGCGGGGGGCGGCGAAATCGAGGCCACGGTGCAGCCGTCGAAACTGTCAGCGTTGCATGTGTGCGATCGCGGCTCGCCGCTTTCACAAAAGGCGTTTGCGCTGACGGCAGGTCTCGCTTCGGACATCGCCGGACGTGAGCTTGACCGTGTAGCCCGACGTTTGAATATGCCGCCAGCAGCGATGAATGCCATCAGCCTTGACCCGGAGCGCGGGCCGGGTAACGTGTTGTTGCTGGAATATGCGTTTGAACACGTCACGGAAGTATTCAGCGCGTTTGGCCAGGCTTCACTGCGCGCAGAGACCGTTGCGGACGTTGCGGTCAATCAGGCAGACGTTTGGTTGCGCAGTGGTGCGGCGGTGGCTGAACATCTGGCCGATCAATTGTTGTTGCCGATGGCGCTGGCCGGATCTGGCTCGTTTACGACGCCCGGGATGACCGAACATTTGCACAGTAACATCGCAGTGATCGAGCGCTTTCTGCCAGTCTCCATCGAATGTCGCGAAGAAGGCGACAATCGGTTGAGGATCGAAGTCAGCACCCGAGACCAATAGGCGGCAAACTGCTGGCCCCCGAATGTTTCCGGTATCGGCAAACTCGCCTTTTTTCAAAAGGTTAGGCTGGCCCTATGCGGACGACTGTCATCACCGTTGCAACGCTTTCCCTGGCTCTCTTCGCGCTGGGCGCCCAGGCGAGGGAACTGAGCAAGAGCCATCGTTTTGCTTGTACCTGGGGTTCGGACATCGCAGCCGGCGCGCAGCAATCGAAGCTGTCGGGGATTTCCCTTTATGGCGCCCGCAAGCGCTTGCAGGTGCGCAGGTTTCAGCAACCGTGGATGCGCATGACTGCGATGGGCATCACAGAGCAGACCTACAACAGTACCTCGCGCCTCAAGCCTGCAGCCGTCAAGCAGACCTATTACGAACAATGCGTGAGACATGAACTGGCTCAGCGATAAACACAAAGCCCGACCTGAAGAGGTCGGGCTTTTTCATGTCCGGTGCAATCGCAATATCACTTCTCGCTTTCGCAATTGACCATCCACGACACGCCAAAACGATCCACCAGCATGCCGAAACGCGCGGCCCAGAAGGTCGCCTCCAGTGGCATGTCTACTCGACCATCCCTGGCCAAGGCGTTGAAGACTCTTTCAGCCTCGGCGACGGTATCGACGTTCAAGGACACCGAACAGCCGCTCATGCCCTGGGTCGGGCGGTCGGGCGTGGTGTCCGATGCCATCAGCATCTGGTCGCCGACCTTCAGACAGGTATGAATGATCAGGTTGTGATGCTCTTTCGGAACATGCTCTGCGGCGGGTGTTTCGCCGAAAGTCATCATCGCCTCAAGCTTGCCTTGCAGGCATTGCTCGTAAAACGTGAAGGCCGCACGGCAATCGCCGTTGAAGATCAGGTACGGGTTGATTTTCATGGTGGTACTCCCGAACAGGCAGTGAAACGCAGCGCGGCCGGGTGTGCCGAAGCTGCGTCATGGATTGACTCCATCCAGCAAAGCGTCAGATCGACGGATTGCCAGTCAATGCTGCAATTATTTACGCCGGGATGACCGATGGTCTCTGTTTTCAGGAATCGCGCGCGCCTTGCAACAACGTTGCGCCTGCGACGCGTGCGGCGGGCTTGGTTTGCATCAATGCATCTATCGCCTTGCGATAGCTTTGTCCGCCCAATGCCATGCTGTTGTTGTGCGTCCCGCCGGGCACCAACAGCAATCGTTTGGGTTGGCTGGCGGCCGCGAACAGTTGCTCGCTGAAGCGTGACGGCACAAACGCATCGGCCAGACCGTGCACCACCAACAACGGCATATGGATGTCGGCAATTTTGTCGATGGAGTCGAACTTCTGCGACAACAACCAGCGAACGGGCAGGGATGTGTTGGCCACCGCAGCGGCGACGTCGGCCAGTGACGTGAAGGTGGACTCAATCACCAGACCCCGGACCGGCAGCGGTGTATGGTTTCTGGCGGCGTCCCGGCCCAGTTCGGCAGCCAGGTCGATGGCGACCGCACCACCGAGGGAATGTCCGTAGATCAGGCGTTTGCTCGGGTCCGGTTGAAGTTGCTGGAAGCGTTCCCAGGCCACCCGTGCATCCTCATAAACGGTGCTTTCTGACGGCAAGTCACCATGACTCTGGCCAAAGCCTCGGTAATCGATGGCCAATACCGAATACCCCGCCGCGCGCAGCTGTTCAATGCGAAACAACTGCCCGGTCAGGTTCCAGCGCACGCCATGCAGATAAAGGATGGCCGGGGCATTGGCCCGTTCCGCCGGCCACCACCACGCATGAATGTTCTGCCCGGCCTTGAAGCTTCTGGGTTGCAGGTCGAGTTCCTGAACGCTGCCGGGCAAGCCGTGGTACCAGCCGGCCGTGCCCGGTTCGATGCGAAACAGCAGCTTGCGTTCGGTGTGTTCCAGTACGGCGCAACTCGCCGGCAGACCGATGATCAGGGCGGCCATGCACGCAAACGCCAGGCGACGGCGGCGAAGTCGGGTCATGAAGGCAAGGAACATTGAACGTTTCACCAGTGCGCGGACAAAGAAGGCTTTTTACCAGATGCCTTGGTCCGCGCGTGACATTTTCGACCGTCGTCCGCCTGCAATCATTACAAAACGATGCTGTGGCTCACGCCACTTTCAACACGATCTTGCCGATGTGATCACCGGCTTCCATGTGCGCATGGGCCTGGGCTGCGTCGGTGAGCGGGTAGACCTTGTCGATGATCGGCAGGCAGCGCCCGGCGGCCAGTACCGGCCAGACGTGCTCGCGCAAGTGATCGGCGATGGCAGCCTTTTCCGCAGAAGTGCGTGCGCGCAACAAGGAGCCGGTGACCACGGCTCGTTTGCCGAGAATGGTCAACAGATCGACATCGTTGGCACGGGCGCCGCCGAGAAAACCGAGCATCACCACGTGTCCATCCATGGCCAGTGCACCGAGGTTGGCGTTCAGATACGAGCCGCCCATGATGTCGAGAATCACATTGACGCCCTGGCCGTTGGTTTTCTCGGCGATCACGGCAGCGAAATCCTGCTCGCGATAGTTGATCGGCTCACCGCCCAATCCATGGATGGCCTCACACTTATCGGCGCTGCCGGCGGTGGCGAAGGCTTCGATGCCGAACTCGCGGCACAGCATCAACGCGGTAGTGCCGATGCCACTGGTGCCACCGTGAATCAACGCACGCTGTCCTCGAATCGCACCACCGAGACCGAACAGATTGGCCCATACCGTGAAAAAGGTTTCGGGGATTGCCGCGGCCTGAATCCAGTCCATCCCGTCGGGGATAGGCAGGGCCTGGCCCGCGGGAACCGTGCAGTATTCGGCATAACCGCCGCCATTGGTCAGCGCGCAAACCCTGTCGCCCACGGCAAAAGTGCTGACACCTGCACCCAGCGCCACGACTTCACCGGCCACTTCCAGACCGGGGATCGGGTTCATCCCGGGTCTCATCGGGTACTTGCCGGCACGTTGCAAGGCGTCCGGCCGATTGATGCCGGCGGCGTGCACGCGGATCAGCAGTTCGCCCTGCGCGACGACCGGCAGCGGGACTCGTCTGGATTGCAGAACCTCGGGCCCGCCCGGTTCAGTGATTTCGATGCGGGTCATTTCAGTGGGCAACGTCATTTTCGATTCCTCTTGATACAAGTGATCAGTAGATGGGAGCGCACTCAGGGCGCAATGATTCCCGTCATTGGGCGCAGCAGCGTTGCTCGACGGAGGAGGGCAGCAGTTTCATGGCGTGCTCAAGTATCAGAGCGATCACAATGGCACCGCCGGCAATCACGAAGAGCAGCACGTGCTGTCCGCCCATGGCGTTGAACAGCGCCGAATAGACGAATCCGGCCAGCGCCTGAAACGTGGCGAACGACACCGTGGCGCGGCTCCACGCCACCTGTTGGCGATGATGATCCGGCACCAGCTCATGCACCCGGGCCAACGCCAGCGGAACGATGCCCGGTGGAAACGAACCGAGCACTACCGCCAGCAGCGCCAACGCCAGGAACGAATGCGAAATTGCCAGCAAACCAAGGGTGATCGCCTGCACCACCAGCACCAGACGAATGCCGGTTCGTGCGCCGAGATGATCGGCGAGAAAGCCATAACTCACCGGGCCGACGATGGCGCCCAGACCGTACATGACCCAGATCAGCGCGCCGACGTGCGCCCCGGCGCCCAGTCCACGGGCGACGTAATCCACCAGAAAGACCATGGCCGGCACCAGCCCGGCGGCCATGAATGCGTACTGGGCAAACAGCAGATAAACAGCAGGCGGTGTCGGCTCGACCGGTTTCACCTGAGTCGTTGCGGTGGTTACATGGGGCAGCTCCGAGGGCCAGCCGAACCAGCTTAATGCCGTCAGCGCCAGCGACAGCGCGCCCAATCCAAGCCAGGTCGCTTGCAGGCCCAGACTCAACAGCAGCGGAACGATCGTACCCGAGCCGGCGATGCCCAGACCGATGCCGAGGAAAATCGCCCCACTGGCCAGGCCCTTGCGTGCGGCCGGTACATGGGGCAATACGGTCGAGGCAACCAGCACCATGATCGCGCCGCCCGCGATTCCGGACAGCAGGCGCCAGCCGAAATACCAGCTCACCGACACGGGGTACGCACAGGCGAAAAACGCCACGGTCACCGCCAGCATCATCAGACGCAGAGCGTTTCTCTGGGTAAACCTGCGTGCCAGCGGGCGGCCGAGGAGGGCGCCGATCAGGTAACCGACCAGGTTGGCCGCGCCGAGATAGACCACATCATGGGCGGAAAACCACTGCGCTTGAATCAGCGAAGGGATCAGCGGCGTGTAGGCGAAACGCGCCAGACCGATGCTGACCAGGCTGGCGCAGAGTCCGGCGAAGATCGCCAGCCAGACACTCGTGTCCGGACGCTCGGGCAAAGCAGTTGAAGTGTGCATGACGGCAATCCTGTGAAAGGTTTATGGCGTCCAGCATATCGGCTATCTTTGCTGCGTTAATGCAGCGAGTTTGCGTGATTGTGATGCGTTTATGCATCAATGGAGAACGGTATGAACTGGGATGATGCTCGGGTGTTTCTTGCGGTCTGCCGCGAGTCGACATTGCGTGGCGCCGCGCGTGTACTGGGCGTGGATCAGGCGACGGTCGGGCGACGCATCACAGCACTGGAAAAGTCGCTGGGCGCGACCTTGTTCCTGCGCACTTCCGAGGGCTATGCACTGACGGCCGTCGGTGAAGCCGCGCTCAAGTCGGTGGAAAAAATGGAGCATTCGGCGCTGGAGCTGGAGCGGCGTATCCAGGGCCTGGACGATCGCCTGACCGGCAGTGTGCGAATCAGCACCACCGATTCGCTGGCCATCGATTTCCTGATTCCGGCCATTGCGCAGTTGCACGAACAGCATCCGGACGTGCGCGTGCACCTGGACGCCTCCACGCAGATCCTCAGCCTGGCCAAACGTGAAGCGGACATCGCGGTGCGCAATACCCGCCCGGACAATCCGGACCTGATCGCCCGGCGCATCGCGCGCTGGCCGGTGGGGCTGTTTGCCTCGCAGAGCTATGTCGACAGCCATGGCGTGCCGGCGCCAGGCAGTGCGTTCGAGGGCCATGATCTGGTGGTGTACCAGCCGTATCTGCAAGGCAACAAAGACTTGACCCTGGTGACCGAACCCGTGACTCGCGGGCGTATCGTCGCCGGTCTGAGCTCCAGTCTGCTGGTACGACGCTCGATTGCCGCCGGACTGGGTGTAGGAGAAATCCCGGTCTACATGGGCGAACGCGACGGTCTGGTCAGGCTGTGGCCGGAGCGCACGCGTCCGTTGCCTTATGAAGTGTGGCTGGTGACCCACGCGGATTTGCGCCATACCGCGCGGGTCAGGGCGGTGATCGAACACATTGTCGAAGCATTCGTGCTGGAGAATGAGTAGTTCATTGATGTTGTGTAGGACGGCTACATCAGCTGACGATCTTGCCTACAACAGCGCCAGAATTCGCTGGCTTGTGAGTTTTTTGGCCGGGTCCTATCGTTTCTCACACCCGGAGTGAACAGGTGAAACGCTCCGAGGTGATCAATCCAGGGAAGTATTGATAAACGTCAGGGGTGCGGAATTGATTGCAAGGGAAGTCAGCCAATTTCAAGCAAGCGACATGGCCGGGCAAACGGATAGAACTGAGTCTATGACCTACATAACGCGAGACGAATTCAGCGCCAGGATCGAAGTCATCGAGACAAGAATCGATGCACGGATCGAGTCCATGTCCGCCAAGATCGACGGCTTTCTGACACAACAGGCCGAGCGGGACCAGGCAAGGCTGGAAGTCGAAAAAAGTCAGGAGCAGGCCCGGCTGGAGCAAAAACGCTCTATGGAGGAAGCCCGATTCGAGTGGGAGCGATCTCAGGAGGCGGCGCGGGTGGAGCGAGAGCAGGCTCGGGAGGCGGCGCGGCTGGAGCGGGAGCGGTCTCAAGAGGTGGCGCGGCTGGAGCAGAAGCGAGAGCAGGAGGCTGCACGGCAGGGATGGGAGAAGGCTCAGGCGGTAGCGCGGCTGGAGCAGAAACGAGAGCAGGAAACTGCACGGCAGGCGTGGGAGAAGTCTCAGGAAAAGTCGCGCCTTGAGCGGGAGGAGGCTCAGAAGAACGTGCGCCTTGAACGCGAGCAGGCTCAGGAGAAGGTGCATCAGGAGCGGGAGCTGGCTCTGGAAAAAATTCAGTTGGCGCATGAGAAGAATCTGGAAAACCTGCGGCAGGAGCGCTTGAAGGCTCGGCTGGGGTATGAAAAGGTCTTGGAGACGGCGCGACAGGAGCGGGAAACCGCTCGGGTCGAGCGAGAGAAAGCCTACGAAAAAGTCAGACTGGAGCAAGAAAAGGCTCACCTTGAACGTGACCAGCGTTACGCGATCGTCTCGGCTCGCATGGACAGGTCTCTGGAGCGAATTGACGAAGCAATCAGGCAGGTCTCGACGATCAAGGCGAATTACTGGGCGGCAACTGCCGTACATTTTCTCGGGATGGTTGCCATACTCGCGGGTTCTTACTACGCGAATCAGGCAAATGTGCTTGTAACGATGCAGACCACTCTGGCAATGATTCAGTCTGTGAAAGAGGCTGGAGGTTCGGCACCGGCAGTGCTGATGACCTTACCTTCAGAATGAAAAACGGCCTTCAAGGAAGGCCGTTTTTTTGAACGATGAAACCACTGATTCATGGCATTTCCGGCAGCTCCTGCGGCCGCAGATCAAACACCAGTACTTCGGCATCCTGGCCATTGCTCAGGGTCAGCGCCTGTTCTTCACGAACCCGCACACCGTCGCCTTCCTTCAACTGCACGCCGTTCAGTTCAACGCTGCCGCGAGCAACATGCACATAGGCGTAGCGGTTTGCAGGCAGCTCGAGTGTGGCGCTTTCCTGGCCATCGAACAGCCCGGCATACACGCGTGCATCCTGGCGCACTTTGAGCGAGCCGTGGGTGCCTTCGGGCGAGATGATCAGTTGCAGGCGACCGCGTTTTTTCTGCTCGCTGAAGTGCTCCTGTTGATAGCGCGGTTTGGCACCACTGACGTCCGGCACGATCCAGATCTGCAGGAAGTGCACAGGCTTGCTCGCCGAGTGGTTGAACTCGCTGTGAGCCACGCCACTGCCGGCGCTCATCAGTTGCACATCGCCCGGGCGGATGACTGAGCCGGTGCCCAGGGTGTCCTTGTGTTCCAGTGCACCTTCGAGCACATAGGAGAAAATCTCCATGTCGCGGTGCGGGTGCTGGCCGAAACCTTTGCCGGCGGCGACGCGGTCATCGTTGATCACCAGCAGGTCGGAGAAACCCTGTTCACGCGGGTCGCGATAACTGGCGAAAGAAAAGGTGTGGAATGACTTCAACCAGCCATGATTGGCCAGACCACGGTCGGAAGCTTTGCGAAGGGTCAGCATGATGAAATCTCCTTTCAGGACGTTGATTCGTCCGAGTGAGGAGAAGGTTACTGGTTACTCTTGGGTGCAATAAGTAGATGAAAATTGAAATACTGTCCCCTCAGGGTTGACAGTTATGTGCGTCAGCTCACGCATTCTTCTCCAACGTTTGCGCTGTACTTGGTCATAATGCGGAAACTTATAATCGTTCATTGATTTCAGTGATGTCTGCTCATGAAAACCGTGGCAATGGTGTTGTTTCCCGAGTTTCTTCTGCTCGATATGGCCGGGCCGCTGGAAGTGTTTTCGGTTGCCAACCGATACTTGAAGCCGGACGCGCATTATCAACTCACGCTCCTGGGCACTGAGCGCGGGCCGCTGCGTGCCTCCAACGGCGTGCTGGTGCACACAGACCGGCACATCGATGAAGCCGGAGATCGGTATGACCTGCTGTTGGTGCCGGGCGGTCCCGGGGCCTACAACGAAAAATGCCCACCGTTGCTGGCCTGGCTGCAAGGCGCAGTGGGACGTGCTGAACGCTACGGTTCGATCTGCACGGGGGCTTTTGTGTTGGGTTACGCCGGATTGCTCGACGGTTATCGCGTGACCACCCACTGGAATTACACCGAACGCTTGATCAAGGGTTTTCCGAACGCGGATGTCGCCACCGACCAGATCTTTGTCGAGGACCGAAACCTGATCACGTCCGGCGGCGTCACGGCCGGCATCGATCTGGCACTGGCAGTGGTGGCCCGCGATCACGGCAAGAAACTCGCCCAGGACGTGGCCAAAGTGCTGTTGGTGGTCATGAAGCGCCAGGGCGGACAGGCGCAATTCAGTCCATTGATGGCGGCGGTTTCGCCCCAGGAAACGCCCATCACCCGGGTACAGAATCACGTTCTGGAACACCTTGAAGAAAGCTTCACCATCGAACGCATGGCAAGCCTTGCGAACATGAGCGCTCGTCATTTCGCCCGGGTGTTCGCTCGCGAGGTCAACATGACGCCCATGGAGTTCCTGCAAAGTGCACGCATCGATTGCGCACGTAATCTGCTGGAGACCAGCGATTTGCCGTTGAAGACGGTGGCCTACAAAAGTGGTTTCGGCAGTGTGCGCCACATGCGCTTTCTGTTCGGCGAAAAGCTCGGGCTGACCCCGGCCCAGTATCGCGAACAGTTCAGCTAGAGCGATTCTGTCCGTTACACGCACCCGGATGTCCGTGCTGCGCCCCGTGTGACGGTTGTACCGTCATCGTGGCCTGCCAAGATAACGGACATGAACAGCCTCAACGAATTGAACTCGGCGTCGGTCCTGCATTTCGGGCCGTACGCGTTCCATTTGCGCCAACGGCTGATCCTCGAAGGGGATCGGCAACTGCGCATGGGCGGTCGTGCGCTGGACATTCTGCAAGTGCTGGTCGAGCGCGCCGGCCGGGTGGTCAGCAAGGAGCAATTGATCTCGCTGGTATGGCCTACGTCGGTTGTCGAGGAGATCAACCTGCGGGTGCACATCGCGGCATTGCGTCGAGCCCTCGGTGATGGCGAGAACGGACAGCGCTACATCGTCAACGTGCCGCAATGCGGGTACAGCTTCGTTGCCCCGGTGCACGGCGACAGCGTCGCCCAGGTGGTGTTCGAAAGCCTGCAAGCTCCGCAGCACAATCTGCCCGCACGGCTGACGCCTGTCACCGGCCGCGATTCATTGGTCGGTGGTCTGGTGCGGCAATTGCCGCTGTCCCGACTGATAACGGTGACGGGACCTGCCGGTGTCGGCAAAAGCACGGTGGCGCTGAGAGCTGCGGAGTTGTTGCTGCAGCATTTTCGCGATGGCGTATGGCAGGTGGATTTATCCCAGGTCGACGAGCAAACCTCACTCGTCGATCATCTTTTGCATACCCTCGATATCGATTTCCCCACCCTGGCAACGCGCCATGCGTTGCTGGTGCTGGATAACTGCGACCTTCTGCACGAAGCCTGCCGGGGCTTGCTGCAGACCTTGCTCGACGCAGCGCCCCGTCTGTCGATCCTGGCCACCAGCCGCGAGCCGTTGCGTCTCGCCCTGGAGGTCCTCCAGCCATTGCCGCCTCTTACCACGCCTAAAACTTCGGCGCTCAACAGCGTCGATGAGGTCATGGGCTATTCGGCAGTGCAGTTGTTTGTCAGTCGTGCCCGTGCCCGTCAACACGGTTTCTGTCTGCGTGAGCAGGATCTGGAAACCGTGCGCGATATCTGTCGGCGACTCGACGGTCTGCCGCTGGCGATCGAACTCGCGGCGGCGCAGATCGACGCGCTGGCGCTGGTCGGGTTGCAAGCGCAACTGGACCACGGCCTGCAAGTCTTGAGTCACGGTCGCCGGACCGCCGTGCCACGTCATCAGTCGATGATGGCCGCGCTGGACTGGAGTTATCAGCGCCTGAGCGAGCACGAACAACGCGCGCTGCAACGCTTGTCGGTGTTCAAAATGGCGTTCACCCTGGATGCCGCCATCGGCGTGATCAGTTGCGTGCAACTGCCACCCTCGACGATGGTGGCTGTCGTTGAACAGTTGGCGGCCAAGTCGTTGCTGACGGTGGATCGATCCAGCGGGACGCTGCGTTATCGAATGCTCAATACCACTCGCCGCTACGCCCGTGATCAACTGGAGCAGGGCGGCGAACTGGGTGATGTCGAGCGTCGGCATGCGCGTTACCTGGGACGCACGCGATCGAACTCACGCCTGCAACTGACTGCGCAATTCGTCGAGCAATAAGCGCACCTTGCGCAAGTCCGGGGTGGCGTAACCTTCGGTGAAGCGCTGGTAGACCGGTGTCAGTAACTCCAATGCTTCGCGGTAGCGCGACTGGCGCTGCCACAACTGAGCCAGCGATGTCGCACTGCGCAGTTCCCACGCCAGGGCGCCTTGCGTCTTCGCAATCACAAGCGATTGCTGCAAGGCGCTTTCGACGGTGTGATGGCAGGGCGATTCAGCGGCCAGCAATCGCTCGGCCCGAGCTCGCAGGATTTCTGCGGTGCTCCAGCCAGCCGCGCCGCTTTGTGCTCGTTCAAGCAAGGCGTCATCAACAAAACCGGTGTCCAGTGTGACCATGATTTCTCTGACCAGGCCGCTATCGGCGGGTGGTATTGCAGGCGCCTTGTCGGCGTCGATCACCTGCGCATAGTGCCGCGCCCACGTGTAGAACAGCAGCACCGAATGCTTCTGCGCCTGTTCGAGCAGCAGTTGCAGCAAGGCGCGGGCGTTTTGCCCGTCGCCGTTGTAATGGGCGATCAGGCACGAAGCGAGTGCCAGGGTGTAGCAGATCGAGGTGCCGTGGTTGATTTGTACCGCGATGTCCAGCGCCTGCCGTGCCGTGCGCCAGGCCTGCTCGGGAAATCCTTGCAGCCACAATACCCGGGCGAGAACGGTCAGCGAAGCAACGCTCTGATCGTATTGCACGCCGAAACCGTGGGTGAAGCGGTTGAGGTGGCCGCTGTGGGCCATGCGCTGAATGACTTGCTCGGCATGGATCCGCGCCTGGTGCTGATCGCCGGCGTAATGCAGCGCGAGCACTCGTAAACGGTGGGTGCTCAGGGACAACTGCGCATCGCCGTGCAGGCCGAGGCTTTCGAATTGCTCGCTCTGATCCAGCGCCATCCGGTAATGCCCGCAACTGAGATTGACCGCCATGTGCCCGGACACCGCACGCAATTGCCCGGCCTTGTCGTCGTGCTGTTGCGCCAGCAGGCGGGCGCTGACGAAGGCTTCGATGGTTTCCGGTGTGCCGCCCCAGGTGTGGTAGCAGGCACTGCCGAGGGCCAGTTTCAAGGCGATTTCCAGTCGCGGGCAGGGCTCGTAGGATGACGCCAGCAACGCGAGTGCCCGGCGCACATGAACGCCGTACTCTTTGAGCAGGGACAACTCTTGCCACAACGGCGCCGAAGTCGCCGTCAGGCGCACGCCGAGCGGGCGCGAGCCTTCATCGTTCAGCGTCCAGTCCAGTGCGGCCCGCAGGTCTTCGAGGCCTCGGGCATAGCGCTCGATCCATAACCCGGTCGGCGTGTTCTCCCAATCGGCCTGGGCCTGATGCATCAGCGCCAGGCAGCGTTCGGCATGACGTTCACGGGTTTCGCCGAGCTCGGCGGCCTGGTCGAGTTTTTCCAGCGCATAGCGGCGGGTGGTGTCGAGCAGGCGATAGAACACCTCTTCGTCGCCGACCTCGACGTTGAGCAATGACTTGGCGACCAGTTGCGTGATCGAGGCGAAGACTTCGTTCGGCTCGATGTGCTGGCCAACGATGACCGCCGCCGCAGACTCCAGAGTAAATGCACCTCGAAACACGCCCAGTCGCCGCAGGCCGGTCTGTTCGCAGTTGTTGAGCAGGTTGAAGCTCCAGTCCAACGTGGCGCGTAGGGTTTCATGTCGGCCGAGGTGAGTCTGGTTGCCCGCCGGCAAGCTTCCCTGAAGCTGACTCAGCACGCCGTCCAGCCCAAGGCTCGCCACCTGCGCGGCCGCCAGTTCCAGTGCCAGCGGGATGCCATCCAGCCGCCGACAGATTTCGACGATCGAGGGCAGGTCGGCATTGCCTGGCTCGAAATGTTCGTGGGCGGCCATTGCCCGTTCGACGAACAGTTGCAGCGCAGAAAACCCCATCGCCTGATCGCGGTCCAGCACCGCAATCGGCGGCGGGCAGTCGAGGGATTCCAGGCGCTGCACGTACTCGCCCTCGGCGCGCAGGCTTTCGCGGCTGGTGGCCAGAATGTGCACCTGCGGCGCGCCGCGCAGAATGCTTTCGCTGAGCAGCGCCACGGCGTCGATCAAGTGCTCGCAGTTATCGATCACCAGCAGCATCTGGCGCTCGCGCAGGCTGTTGATCAGGCACGCCATCGGTTCACTGTCATGCAGCGAAAGGTCCAGCAGGGCGGCGAGGTGCGAGCAGATCGAGCCGGGATCGTTGAGCGGTGCCAGATCCAGCAGACGAATACCGTCGCGATAGCGGCCGATCAACTGCTCGGCGACGCGCAAGGCCACCGTGGTCTTGCCAATGCCACCGGGGCCGACGAGGGTGATGCAGCGCTGGCGCGGCAGTTGCGTCATCAGGCTGTCGACCACCGGCTGGCGACCGATCATCCGCGTGCGACGCAATGGCAGGTTGTGCCGGCCTATGGGGTCGGTTGCGGGGCGTTGTTCGATGGATTGCAGCAGGATCGGCGCGACGAAACTGTAACCGCGCTGCGCCACCGTGACGATGTAGCGCTGCCCGGCCTGACCGTCGCCGAGTGCCTTGCGCAATGCCGCCATGTGCACCCGCAGATTGATGTCTTCCACCACGCTGTCCGGCCAGATTTCGGCGATCAACTGCTGCTTGCTCACCACCTCGCCGGCGTTGGCCAGCAGGATCAGCAGAATGTCCATGGCACGGCGGCCCAGGCGCAAAGGCTGGTCGCCTTCAAGCACCAGCCGCTGGCCGGGGTGAATCCGATAGGGGCCAAATCCGATGGCCTGATTCGGGGAAAGACTCAACCGCTCACTCCTGCGATGTTTTTTGTAATCCTGCGTTGTCGTGGTGAAGAACCTGTGACGGGCAGGGCGGATGGGGACTTGAGGGTCACACAAGCTGTCTAATCCGCGGTATCCGAGCATATTCCTCAGGATTTGATGCCAGCGCAACGGGCGTGAAGTCCTGCCGGTTGTACAACGGTCGGCATCCAGTGCCATTACCACTGTATTTAAAGGCTGGAACCTGTGCCGGTTCGCCCGACGGCCGGGAAAAATTAACAACGATTAACTCGTCCGCGCCCGCGCTAGAGCCAAAACTCCAAGGCAATGGAGTGCATACGTCCGGAGGACGCTGCGATGAGCAAGGTAGTGGTGGTCTATCACAGTGGCTACGGGCACACCCGCGTCATGGCCCAGGCTGTGGCCCAGGGTGTGGAGCGCCACGTGGGCAGCACCTGCCTGTTGCTGGCGGTGGAAGACGTGGAAAACCACTGGGATGACTTGCACCGCGCCGACGCCATCATCTTCGGCGCGCCGACCTACATGGGCAGCGCCTCGGCGGCGTTCAAGCAATTCATGGAGGCTACGGCCTCGTTCTACCTCGCCCGGCCGTGGCGCAACAAACTCGCAGCGGGCTTCACCAACTCCGGCAGCCTGTGTGGCGACAAACTCAATACCCTGCTGCAACTGGCGGTGTTCGCGGCCCAGCATTCGATGATCTGGGTCGGGCTCGATCTGCTGCCGGCGCGTGCATGCGCAGGCGTTTTCGACGGTCAATTGAATCGTCTCGGCAGTTCCCTCGGCGCCATGTCTCAATCCTGCGTCGAGCAGCCGCCCGAACAGGCACCGCCGCTGGAAGACCAACAAACCGCCGCGCACCTGGGCGAACGGGTGGCGCGGCTGGCTCAGCGGATGGCTCGGGAATAACACCGCCTCAGCGGTTTTTCATGACCTGACAACGCCAGGCAAACGGATTGATCCCTTCGCTGCGAGTGAAGATGTGGCAGAAGTGCGCCTGATCGCAGAAGCCACATTCCAGGCTGATTTGCGTGAGGCTGTGGTTGGTGTGCTGGATCAACAGTTTGGCCCGGGCAATGCGCTGGGTGCGGATCCAGTCTTGCGGCGAATACCCGGTGCTGCACTTGAACGCCCGGGAAAAGTGACTGCGCGACAGTGCGCAGGCGTTGGCCAGTTCGGTGACTTCAAGGCTGTCGCCGAGGCGTTCGAGGATCAGTTGTTTCACCAAGCGTTCGCGCTGCGGGCTGAGGCCACCGGTGTTGATCTTGCGGGGTTCGCTGGCAGGGGCGAGGGCGACGGTTTGCTGTGAATGAGCCATGGCCAAGGTCCGTGTCGGGAGGGGAAGCACGGTCAGCACTTTCCCTCAGGTCAATAAAACAACGCTGCGCAGAGGGATTCATTGTTTGGCGAGGGGCGAAAGCTGACGAGTTAAACGTTGTTAATTCCGCCACCAAAGCTGATTTCGAATGGCCGCCGATCAAGTAAAGTGCGTAGCACTTGCGCCTGGCCAAAAAGGAAAACACGCCCATGAACCGAAACGATCTGCGCCGCGTCGACATGAACCTGCTGGTGATTTTCGAAGCATTGATGTTCGAAAAGAACCTGACCCGCGTCGCCGAAAAACTGTTCATGGGCCAACCAGCGGTGAGTGCGGCGCTGGGCCGGTTGCGTGATCTGTTCGACGATCCGCTGCTGCTGCGCAACGGTCGCGGCATGGAACCGACAGCGCGGGCACTGGCGATTCTTCAGGAGCTGCAACCGGCAATGGACGTGATTTCCGGCGCGGTCAGCCGGGCCAAGGAATTCGATCCGGCGACCAGTTGCGACGTGTTCCGCATCGGCCTGTCGGATGACGCCGAGTTCGGGCTGTTCCCGCCATTGCTACGCCAGTTGCAGGAAGAGGCACCGGGGATCGTGGTCGTGGTGCGCCGCGCCAACTACCTGTTGATGCCGACGTTGCTGGCGTCCGGGGAAATCTCAGTTGGCGTGAGCTACACCACCGATCTGCCGGCCAACGCCAAGCGCAAGAAGCTGCGCGACATTCCCTGCAAGGTATTGCGCGGCGATAACCGCCCGGGTCCGCTGACCCTCGACGAATACTGCGAGCGGCCTCATGCGATGGTGTCGTTCTCGGGGGATTTGAGCGGCAACATCGACGTGGACCTGGCCAAGGTCGGCCGCAGTCGCCGGGTGGTGCTCGGGGTGCCACAGTTCAGTGGCTTGCGCGCGCTGCTGGCGGGCACCGAGATGATCGCGACCGTGCCGGATTATGCCGCGTGCGCGTTGGTCGAAGGCTGTGCGTTGCGAGCTGAAGATCCGCCGTTTCCCATCGATGCGGCGCAACTGTCGATGGCGTGGAGCGGGGTGCATGACAACGACCCGGCGGAGAAATGGCTGCGGTCGCGGATCAGTCAGTTCATGTCGGTGACGCTGGATATTCCGGCGGTGTAATCGCGCCGTTTGTCCGGAATATCGCTCCACCTGTAAGTTCTGACAGTAGCGCTGGCCCGTGTGTGGGTGTGTGATTGATCCAATGCCTTTCGAGGGCCATATCACACGCGCACCGGGACAGAACGATGACTGCCAACAGCCCCAACGCAAACGTCGCCGCTCCACCGCCTCCGACCCTTCAGGAAAACCCGAGTACATTCCTGCTGGACCCGCAGAACGTGCGCAACACACTGACGGTCGAGGTGACGGACCCAACGCTGCAATCCGGCGACAGCGTGAGTGTGACGTTTACCGGCGACCCGGCCACCGGAAGCAATGGCTCGCATACCACCTCTGCCGTCGGCGTCGGCACCGTTCGGCCAATGCTGATTCGACTGCCGTTCACGCTGACAACCTTCAATCTGGGCCAGACGGTGACCGTGACTTACACGATCACCCGCGGCAACGCTGCCCCGGTGACTTCCGATCCGCTGGTGCTGTATGTCTTGACGCTGGCGCAACGCGATCTGCCCAGGGCTTTGATCACCGAGGCCGATCAGCTTGGCGAGGGTCGGTTTCTGAATCTTGATGGTTTGGGCAGCTTCACACTGCGAATCAACGCGTGGACGCTAAGTACCAGGGGGCAATTTCTCTGGTTGCGTCTACTTGGCGTCAATGCCGACAACAGCATTTTTGACCGACCCTACTGGCGTCCGCCAGGCAATGTGATCGCGGATGAGTTCAATCGTTTCGGCTACTACGAGACGATTCATCCCACCACGGATCTGCGGAGCCTCAAGCACGGCAGCGTATTGAGCCTGATATTGATGGTCGGTTTGCAAGGCAGTCAGGATCCCGCTCTTGCCCAACCCTTTGCCCACCGAAACTACATCGTCCTGACGGATCCCACGAGCGCGCCAAGGATCGAACGGATCGTTGATCCGGACGGCCGGCAAGTAGACGATCACGGTGAAACGTTGTTCACCCGCGTCACCTTGTCCGGCGCAGCCACAGAGCCAGTGATTGTTTTTGATGGGGAAACACGGCTTGGCACGGCTCCGGTGATTGCGGGGGCGTGGGAATATTCGGCCCGCGGATTGACCACGGGCCTTCACGTCTTCACAGGTCGGTACGCCGCTGGAGGGGTATCCAGATCCTGGACGATCAACGTTCTGGAAAACCGCGAAGTGCGGATCAAGGAATCAACCGGCAACACTCATTTGAATCCTTCTGCAGCCATTAATACGCTGACGTTTGTGCTCGATTATCTGAGCCAGCCTAGTGACAAGGTCACTGTGGAATGGAACGCCGAGCCAGGCACACCGCTGGCGGGTTCTTACAAATCGCTTCCTGTCGATGTCGGTATCACGCCCAGAGAACTATCGGCGCCTGTCTCACTGGTGGCCTTCAGCATCGGTAAATCCGTTGAAGCCACCGCCTCCTACGTACGCGGCGGTGCTCCCGCGGTGCAATTGCAACCCTTGGCGCTATCCGTGCTGCCGATCCCGAGCAACTTGCTCATATCCCCCGTGATCGACGAGGCGAAAGGCTCTCTCGAACTGGATAAAAAAGACATCGTGTTCGTAGCGAACCTGACGTTCGGCGGCTGGATACACATGGCGAGAAGCCAACGGCTGGAACTCACCCTGATGGGCTTCGCGGCCAATGGCGCCGTGAACAATCGAAGTATCTGGACAAGCGATCGCAATGCGGTTCATCAGGCCTGGGTCACGAATCGAGGCTACACCGTGAGACTCCCGTCCGACTATTTGCTATCGCTGGAAGTAGGGACTGTATTGAGCATCATGTTCTCAGTGAGAACGGACCAAGTGCCGGACTCGACGGCAGCCACGGTTTTCGAACCGCGTCGGTACACCATCGTGGATACGCGGTGACCGGAGGAGGGAATAAGGTTTTCGGCTTTGGACGG
Source organism: Pseudomonas sp. GW821-FHT02C04 (assembly GCF_059421845.1). Classification (NCBI taxonomy): domain Bacteria; kingdom Pseudomonadati; phylum Pseudomonadota; class Gammaproteobacteria; order Pseudomonadales; family Pseudomonadaceae; genus Pseudomonas; species Pseudomonas sp. GW821-FHT02C04. Next base: position 294,144 of record NZ_JBWKVT010000008.1, read on the forward strand.
TTGGGACGCGGAGCGTCACGGGCTGCATTCCCACGCAGAGCGTGGGAACGATCACGGAATGAGTTTCTAGACCAAGAGAGCACACCCATCCAATTTCCCCCCGATCAATCGTTGCACCATTGCCTGCAATGATTGATCAAGGGTGGGCCCATGAACGCTGTACAACGCAATGACCAGGCGCAAAACCTCGGCCTGCTGTTCCTGCGGGTCACCGGCGGGTTGTTTCTGCTGTTCGTCCACGGCTTGCCCAAGCTGCTGGACTTCACCGCGCAGCTGCAATTGATCGAAGACCCGTTTCACCTCGGTGCCCACCTCACTTTGATACTGGCGATCTTCGCCGAAGTCCTCTGCCCGCTGCTGATCGTCGCCGGGGTGCTGGCGCGTCTGGCGTGCTTGCCTATTCTCTTTGTGCTGCTGGTGGCGCTGCTGCTCGTGCATCCGCAATGGAGTGTGGCCGAAGGGCAGTTCGGCTGGTTGCTGTTGATCCTCTTCACCACTGTTCTGATCGCCGGGCCGGGACGGCTGGCGCTCAATGTTCGTTTGCCCGGAGTGCTCCGTTATGCCTGATTCCCAGACCCTGAAAACCCCGGGACCCGAAGAAACTGTGACGTTGATCGTCAAGCATCGGGTCAAGGCCGGTTTCGAACAACCGTACGAAGCCTGGCTGCGCAATATCGTCAGCGTGGCGGGGCGCGAAGAAGGGCACCTGGGCGTGGACGTGATGCGCAGCAAGCAGGGCGGCCTCGCTCTGTTCACTTGCGTGCTGCGTTATTGCTCGACCGAGGCGATGCAGCGCTGGCTCGATTCGCCGCAGCGTCAAAAACTGATCGATGAAGCGGCGCCGATGCTCGCCGACGGTGACCAGACCGAGGTCAATGCGGCCAACGAGTTCTGGTTCACGCCACTGGCCGATGCCGCCTCGCCGCCACCGCGCTGGAAGCAGGCTGTGGTGACGCTGTTCGTGATTCTGCCGCATACCTTGCTGGTGCCGCTGATCTGGGGGCCGCTGCTGCAACTCAATGCCTTCCTGTCCAACTACGTGGTCGCCACGTTCCTGATCACCCTGACCATCGTGCTGTCGGTGGTGTACGTCTGCATGCCGGCCGCGACCCGCCTGTTCGCACCGTGGCTGACAGCCAGTCAGCCCCATCAACACCTGGATTCCAACACCAACCCGCCGCGCTGAGCCGGCAGGTCTGGGCTTCGTTTCACTAATATCGAAGGAACTGCGATGAACGCCAACGCTGATCTGATTCTGTTCAATGGCCAATTTCATACCGTAGACCGCACAAAACCCCTCGCCAGTGCCGTGGCGATCAAGGACGGCCGCTTCGCCGTCGTCGGCAATGATGCGCAAGCCATGGCCCTGCGCGGCGCCGGCACCCAAGTGGTCGACCTCAAGGGCCGCTGCGTGATTCCCGGCCTCAACGACTCGCACTTGCACCTGATCCGTGGCGGCTTGAACTACAACCTCGAACTGCGCTGGGAAGGTGTACCGTCGCTGGCCGATGCGCTGCGCATGCTCAAGGATCAGGCCGACCGCACGCCGACCCCGCAATGGGTGCGCGTGGTCGGTGGCTGGAACGAATTCCAGTTCGCTGAAAAGCGCATGCCGACCCTCGAAGAAATCAACCAGGCAGCGCCGGACACCCCGGTGTTCATCCTGCACCTGTACGACCGTGCGTTGCTCAACCGCGCCGCGTTGCGCGTGGCCGGTTACACCCGCGACACGCCAAACCCGCCGGGCGGCGAGATCGTGCGTGATGCCAACGGCAACCCGACCGGCATGCTGGTGGCGCGGCCGAACGCGATGATTCTGTACTCGACGCTGGCCAAGGGGCCGAAGCTGCCGCTGGAATATCAGGTCAACTCGACCCGCCAGTTCATGCGCGAACTCAATCGCCTCGGCCTGACCAGCGCCATCGATGCCGGCGGTGGTTTCCAGAACTACCCGGACGATTACCAGGTGATCGAACAACTGGCCAAAGACGACCAGTTGACCGTGCGCATCGCTTACAACCTGTTCACCCAGAAGCCGAAAGAAGAGCTGACCGATTTCCAGAACTGGACCGGCAGCGTCAAGTTGCATCAGGGCGATGACTTCCTGCGTCACAACGGCGCCGGGGAAATGCTGGTGTTCTCGGCGGCTGACTTCGAAGACTTCCTCGAACCGCGCCCGGACCTGCCGCAGACCATGGAACAGGAACTGGAGCCGGTGGTGCGCCACCTGGTCGAGCAGCGCTGGCCGTTCCGTCTGCATGCCACCTATAACGAATCCATCAGCCGCATGCTGGATGTGTTCGAGAAGGTCAACCGTGACATTCCGTTCAACGGTTTGCCGTGGTTCTTCGACCACGCCGAAACCATCACTCCGCAAAACATCGAGCGGGTGAAGGCGCTGGGCGGCGGTATTGCGATCCAGGATCGCATGGCGTTCCAGGGTGAGTACTTCGTCGACCGTTACGGCAAGCAGGCCGCCGAAGCCACGCCACCGATCAAACGCATGCTCGCCGAAGGCGTACCGGTCGGCGCGGGTACCGACGCCACGCGGGTGTCCAGTTACAACCCGTGGACTTCGCTGTACTGGATGGTCAGCGGTCGCACCGTTGGCGGTCTGGCGCTGTATGAAGAGGGTTTGCCGCGCGCCACCGCGCTGGAACTGTTTACCCACGGCAGCGCCTGGTTCTCGTCCGAGCAGGGCAACAAGGGCCAGATCAAGGTCGGTCAACTGGCGGATCTGGCGGCGCTGAGCGCGGACTTCTTCCACGTCGAGGAAGAAGCGATCAAGTGGATCGAGTCGGTGCTGACGGTGGTCGGCGGCAAGATCGTTTATTCCGCCGGCGACTTCGAAGACCTCGGCCCACGTGCATTGCCGGTGCTGCCGGACTGGTCGCCAGTGGTGAAAGTCCCGGGCCACTGGCGCCCGAATTCGCCATTGCAGGCCCAGGTGCATCAGTGCAGCGGCCCGTGTGCGGTGCATACCCACAGCCATGAAAAAGCCCGTATGTCGAATGCGCCGGTCAGCGATTTCGCCGGTTTCTGGGGCGCGTTCGGCTGCTCCTGCTTCGCTTTCTGATCCCGTAAACGGCGCCGGTCTGCATGGCCGGCGCTTGCCGCATCACCCATCCCCGAGGAGTTTCACATGAGCAACGTTCCTTACAAGCGCCTGAACAAAGACGACGCCGTGGTCCTGCTGGTCGACCACCAGACCGGCCTGATCTCGCTGGTGCAGGATTTCTCGCCGAACGAATTCAAGAACAACGTGCTGGCCCTGGGCGACATCGCCAAGTTCTTCAAACTGCCAACCATCCTCACCACCAGTTTCGACGCCGGCCCTAACGGCCCGATCGTGCCTGAACTGCGCGAACAATTCCCGGACGCGCCGTTCATTCAGCGTCCAGGCCAGATCAACGCCTGGGACAACGAAGACTTCGTCAAGGCCATCAAGGCCACCGGCCGCAAGCAACTGATCATCGCCGGTGTGGTGACTGACGTTTGCGTGGCGTTCCCGACCCTGTCGGCACTGGCTGAAGGTTTTGAAGTGTTTGTGGTGACCGACTCGTCCGGCACCTTCAACGAAACCGTGCAGCAAGCGGCGTGGGCGCGCATGTCGGCGGCCGGTGCTCAGCTGTTGAACTGGTTCTCCGTGGCTTGCGAGCTGCAGGGCGACTGGCGCAACGACATGGAAGGTTTGGCGAATCTGCTGTCGAATCGCCTGCCGAACTATCGCAACCTGATCAACAGCTACACCAAGTTCACTGCCAAGTAATTGGCTGAAAAAAATGCCCGCTGAAGAGCGGGCATTTTTTTGTCTGTTGGAAAGGGCTCAACGCTTCTGCAACCACCCCAAAAAACCACCCTTGCGCACCGGCACAGGATTGGTCATCAACGCCAGCCGACTGTTCTGCTGCCGCACTGCCTGCAACTTGTTCAACGCCTGGCCGACTTCGCCGCGCTGTTCCATGCACTGGCGAGTGAGGTTCTTGTCGAGGCGATAAATGATCGAAGACGTCAGCGCGGTAAACGTCGCCTGCGAAGGTGTATCGGCCAGAATGCTCTGCTCGCCCATGACTTCGCTTGGGCCCATGCGCCCGGCTTCGGTGAAACCATTGCCGTCCGGCACACTGGCGCTGACCACGCCGGTAGCGATCACGAACAGGCTGTCCGGCACTTCCTCCAGATTGAGTACCACCTGCCCGGCGCTGTACTGCTGGGCGACCATCGATTCGGCGAGACGATCGCGTTCTTCATGGCTCAGCGAGCGGAAGATTTTCACTTCATCGAGCAGGGCGCGGGCGCGGGTCGACGGTTCGATCACGCCGTCTGGATGCCGCGAAATACCGGCGGCTTCGAGATGGCGATGGGCGAGGTCGAACAGTTGATTGCGCACTTCAGCTTTTTTGCCCAGTTCGGCGATGAAACCGCTGGCCACGTATTCCGACATCTCTTCGCCGGCCTCTTTCAACACGGCTTTCGGTGCAGGCGACAGCAACAGACTGCTGCTGCCTTGCAGCGTGCGGTCAAGGGCGTCGAGTACCCGGCGCGGGCGGATGTGGTTCGGCACCTTGATGCTGATCGACACGCCGTGCAGGTTGTTCGGCCGGCTGAGGTTGACGATTTTGGCCTTGGCCGCCACCGAGTTCGGTACCACGGCCAGGGTGCCGGTGCTGGTCAGCAGGTGCGTGGCGCGCCAGTTGATGTCGAGCACCTTGCCTTCGACGCCGTCGATGACCACCAGATCATCCACCTGATACGGCTTGGTGGTGTTGAGCACGATGCCGGAAAACACGTCGGCCAAGGTGCTTTGCAGCGCCAGACCGATGACGATCGCCACCACGCCGGAGGTCGCCAGCAGGCCTTTGACCGGCAGATCCAGCACATAACCGGCCGCCGCGACGATGGCCGCGAGAAACACCAGCGCCCCGATCACGTCCTGCAACAGCCGGCCGCTGTGGCCGATGCGGCGCATCAGGATCAGGCCGATGACTTCGGTCAGCACCCGCGCGGCGTACAGCCACCAGAGAATCCCCAGTGCCGTCGCCCCGAGTTGCGCCACCGGGTCATCGGCAAACAACGGCGCCTGCAACGGGCTGACACCGGCGTTGATGACCAGTGCGTTGAAGCCCAGAAACAGCACCAGTCGCACAGCGACCCGTTGCGCACGATGTTTGAACGGCGCGAGATGCCAGAGCAGGGTGTCGAGCACCAGCAGCAGGGCACTCCAGGACAGCAGGTGGGCAGAAAAAAGGCTCATGAGGTGAACTCCGGCGGGCACAAAAGAAAACGCCACACCCGAAGGTGTGGCGAGGGGTTGCACTCAGTTCAGGTGAGTCTTGAGTTCTGCCGCTGCCTGGCGCACGGCGGCCTTCACTTCAGGTATCCCGTTCAGTGGATTGAGCAGGCCGAAGTCATGAATCATCCCGTTGTAGCGCACCGAGGTCACCGGCACGCCGGCCGCATCGAGGTGGCGGGCGTAGCCTTCGCCTTCGTCACGCAGCACGTCGAACTCGGCGGTTTGCACCAGCGCGGCGGGCAGGCCCTTGAGCTGTTCGCTGCTGGCATTGAGCGGCGAGGCATGGATCTGCGCACGCTCGGCCGGGTTGGTGGTGTAGTTGTCCCAGAACCACTGCATCATGCCCTTGGTGAGGAAGTGGCCCTCAGCGAATTGCTGGTACGAGCCGTTATCGAACCCGGCGTTGGTCACCGGCCACATCAGCAACTGGAAGCGCAGGGCCGGGGTTTTCTGCTCCTTGGCCATCAGCGCCACGACCGCCGCCATGTTGCCGCCGACGCTGTTGCCGGCCACCGCCAGACGCTTGCCGTCGACACCGATGTCCTTGCCGTGCTCGGCCACCCATTTCGTTGCGGCGTAGGCCTGATTGATCGCGGTCGGGTACTGCGCTTCCGGCGACGGCGTGTAATCGACATACACCGCGACCGCGCCAGAACCCACCACCAGATCACGAATCAAGCGTTGGTGCGTCGGGAAGTCGCCCAGCACCCAGCCGCCACCGTGGAAGAACATGAACACCGGCAGTTCGCCCTTGACCTTGGCCGGGCGCACCACTTTCAGGTTGATCGTCTGGCCATCGACCTTGATTGCCTTGTCGCTGACGTCAACACCGGACAGGTCAACCTTCACCGAAGCCTGGGCACCGGTCAGCACCGCACGGGCGTCTTTCGGGCTCAGTTGCTCAAGCGGTTTGCCACCGCCAGCGGCGAGGGCGTCAAGGAAGGCCTGGGTGGTGTGTTCGACGCCAGTGCTTTCGGCAGCGAACGCGTTGCCGATGGACAGGGCGAGGAGGGAAGCGGCGAGGGTTTTCTTGATGTTCATGTGCAATTCCTTTTTAAGTCGTTCGAGTTTTTGTATGCCTTGGGATCGGGCTGCTGTGGCGCTGGGCTTCAGGCCTCAGCAACACCGTGAGCACAGATTAATGAGGTGCCGGAAAGTGAAAAAGCGGCTATAAAGCGTTTAACTGTCAACCAGAGAGTGACAATGAACCCGTTCGAAGACATGCGTATTTTTTGCCAGGTGATGGACTCCGGCAGCTTCACAGCGGCGGCCGATCAGTTGGGCCTGTCCAAGCAGTTCGTCAGCCGTCGGTTGATGCAACTGGAGGAACGCCTCGGCGTGCGTCTGCTCAACCGCTCGACCCGGCGCCTGGACGTGACGCCGCTGGGCCAGAGCTATTACGAATCGGCGCTGCGGCTGTTAAGCGAAGTCGAACAGGTGGAGCAGGGCATCGCCGGGCAGACCGCCGAACCGCGCGGGACGATTCGTGTCAGCGCGCCGCTGTCGTTTGCGGTGGCGCATCTGGGGTGTCTGCTGCCGCTGTTCTTGCAGCGTTATCGCGAGGTGACGGTGGAGGTCGATCTGAGTGACCGGCCGGTGGACTTGCTCGGCGAGGGCTACGACCTGGCGTTGCGCATCGGCGTGCTGGAAGACTCGACCCTGATCGCCCGACGCATCGCTGCCATCGAGCGGGTGTACTGCGCCAGTCCCGCGTATCTGGCCGAGCGCGGCACGCCGGTCAAACCGGAGGATCTGCTCAGCCATGACTGCCTGCCTTACGGCCACGGGCGTTCGGTGCAGTGGCGGTTCAACGCGGGGCAGGGCAAGCCGCAGTTGGTGAATGTCACCGGGCGGATGCGGGTCAACAACGGCGAGTTGCTGCGGGATGCAGCGGTGGCGGGGATGGGGATTACCTACCTGCCGACGTTCATTGTCGGGGCCGCGCTGAAGGATGGACGACTGGTGCCGGTGCTGGATGATTTGCGTCCGGAGCCGTTGATCCTGTCGGCGGTGTATCCGCAGCATCGTCAGGCATCGCGGCCAGTGCAGGCGTTGATCGAGTTTTTGCGCGAGCGGCTGGATCAGCGTCAGGGGGTGTTGTAGCCCCAGCCGCTCGCACAATCTTCAGCGTTGCTCAGTTGGCGCGCTTGTCATCGCCTGGCTCGCCGCCAACGTGAACCCCGCGATCATCGCCGGGTTCGCCTGCGGCATGTACGCCATGGTCGTCACCGATTTCGCCCGCGCGGTGTACGCCGTGGTCATCACCGATTTCGCCTGCACGATGAACCCCATGGTCATCGCCGATTTCTCCGGCCCGATGAACGCCATGATCGTCGCCCGCTTCGGCGTGGGTGCCGTTGCGTCCTGAAGAGGCGCTGTCACCGGTATGGCCCGAACCATGGTCGCTGCCGCTGTGGCCACTGTTTCCACCGCCGTCACTGCCACTGTTGCCACCACTGCCGCTGCCGCCGTGGCTACCGCCATTGCCGCCACCGCCACTGCCACCGTTGCCGCCGCCCCCTCCGCCGTTACCACCCCCTCCGTTGCCTCCACCGCCGCCCCCATTTCCGCCGCCACCCCCGCCATTTCCGCCGCCACCCCCGCCATTGCCGCCTCCACCACCGCCACTACCTCCGCCACCCCCACTTCCACCTTCCTTGGCCTGAACGCTGGACACCCCGGACAGGTTGTCCGGGATCAATACGGTAGACGCCGACAGGACTGCGCCGATGGCCATTGCGAGCATGAGCTTTTGAATGTGCATATCGTTCTCCGTCTTTGTTGTCTTGATTGGGAACCTGGATGTGCAGTGTTGCGCTTGAGTCGACCCGTTCCCGGGGTCAGTGAATGCTTGAAGCGAGTTCGAAGATCGGGATGTACATCAGGATCACGATCACCCCGATCAACAGGCCGATGAAGGTCATGAGCAGCGGTTCGAACAACCGCACGAACCACTCGATCCAGCGGCTGATTTCCTCGTCGTAGAAATCGGCGCTGCGTTCCATCATTTGCCCGAGGTTGCCGGACTGCTCGCCAGCGCGCAGCAGGCGCAGGGACACGGGCGTCACCAGCCGATTGAGTTCCAGCGCGGTGGACAGCGATTGCCCCTCGCGCACCCGCTCGCAGGCCTGGTCGAGTCGCGCCCGCGAGGCTACGGTGAGCAGGCCGCGCACCATGCCCATGGCGGTCACCAGCGGAATCCCGCCTTGCAGCAGAATCCCCAGTGATCGGTAAAACCGCGCCAGCTCATACATGAATATCCGCTGGTGCACGGCGGGGAGTTTTTCCACCAGCCGATCCAGCCCACGGCGAAACGCCGGTTGTTTCTGCAACACGGCGAGGGCGGTGATGATCGCCGCCAGAATCCCGAAAAACTCACCCTGATGCGCGTGCAGGAACATGCCGCTGCTCATCAGAATCTGCGACAGCCACGGCAGGTTCGAGCCCAGTCCTTCGAACACCAGGCTGAAGCGCGGCACCACGTAGCCCATCAAAAACAGCACCACGCCACCGCCGACCACCAGCAACAGCAAGGGGTAGATCGAGGCGCTGACGATCTTCTGCCGCACCTCGTCCATGCGCTGGCGATAGCAGACATAACGACCCAGCGCATCGCCGACCGCGCCGGTCTTCTCGCTGGACTGTACCAGCGCCACGTACAGCGGCGGGAAAACCGCCGACAACTGGGCCAACGCCTGGGAAAACGATTTCCCCTCGTACAGCAGTCGCACCAGCTCGCTCAAGGTTTTACGGGCGGCAGGCGCGGTTTCTTTTTCCGCCAGGCTTTCCAGTGCATCGATCAACGGCAGGCCGGCATTGAGCAACGTGGTCAGCTCCTGGCTGAACAACACCAGGTTGAAGGTCTCACGTTGGCTCAGGCGCAACGAACGCCAGTGACGCTCGGCGTGCAGGCTGACCACGCGCAAGCCCTGATCCTCGGCGATGCGCCGTGCTTCGCTGTGACCGGGCGCCTCGATGTTCAGCGTCACCACGCCGGTCTTGCCCACTGCCTTCAGATGAAAACGCATGCCGTGTGCTCCGCTCATTGCCAGTTGGTGACTTCGGCGTTTTCGCCTTCGCCGCCGGGCTGGCCGTCCTTGCCCATCGACAGCAGGTCGTATTCGGCGTTTTCACCGGGGTAGCGGTAGGTGTAGTTACGGCCCCATGGGTCCTGCGGGAGTTTTTTCTGCAAGTACGGGCCGGTCCATTTCGCCTCGTCGCTCGGTGCCGTCACCAGTGCCTGCAAGCCCTGTTCGGTGGACGGGTAGTGGCCGACCTCCAGCCGATACAAGTCCAGTGCCTTGCCCAGGCCTTCGATCTGCGCCTTGGCGACTTTCACTTCGGAGCGCCCCAGCTGGGCGAAATATTTGGGCGCGACGATCCCGGCCAACAGGCCGAGCACCACCAGCACCACGAGCAATTCGAGCAGGGTGAAACCCCGTTGGGCGCGCGGACGAACATGCAGCTTCATGATGACCTCCGGTGAGTGGCAGCCGAGTCGCCTGAGGGCTTATGCAATTGCCATGCTCAGCCCCCGATAAATCCTGCGTGCGGGCTGAAGCCCTTGAAATACGGGCTTCTCGAGAGTCGGCACAGTGCTTGCGTACGGCTGATTCACGACAGGTCAGTGGGGCATTTCCCCCAATTTTTCGGGGCCTGTCAGGGGAGGCCCAATGCTCAATCCAATCTGCGCAGGACTGCTTGGCTGCATGCTGTTGACCGGCATCGCCGAGGCCGATGTGTTTGTCTCCGTGGACGCCAAGGGCAGCTACGTGCTGTCCAACGTCCACCGCCCCGGACGCACCTACGAACGGGTGATCCACGAGGCGCAAATGCCCGTGGTCAGCCTTGACCGGCAACCGCAACTGATCGCCAACCAGCCCTACGCGGAACTGGTGTCGGCGGCGGCCACGGCCAATCACTTGCCGGAGGCACTGCTGCACGCGGTGATCAACGCCGAGTCGAACTACAACCCCGGCGCCACCTCGGCCAAAGGCGCCGGCGGGCTGATGCAACTGATGCCCGACACCGCCCGGGAACTGGGGGTGACCGACGTCTATGACCCCAAGGCCAACATCCAGGGCGGGGCCCGTTATCTCAAGCGCCTTATGACCCTCTTCGACAACGATATCGCCCTGGCCGTGGCGGCCTACAACGCTGGCCCCGACGCGGTGTTGAGCCGTGGCCGGGTGATCCCGCCGTTCGCCGAAACCCAGCGTTATGTGCCCAGCGTCCTGCGCCAGTACCGGCGTTTGCAAGGGCTGGCGGCGGATGCGCCGTTGTAAAGCTTCAACCCGGTTTTCCCCACTTTCGGGGCAAATCCGCCGGGTCGGAAAAACGGGGAAACGGGTGGGGAATATCCCCCGGATTCTCAAGTGGCTTCTGTAACTGACTGAACAGCAACACGATTTTTTGTGGCATGCGGATTGCTCCAGCGGGTTTGTCGAGAATCATTCCCTGTGAGCACCCACTACGAGGTTTCCGATCATGGTTGGCATTCACCACGCACCGTCCCTGTTGAACTGGCTGCTGTTGCTGGCCTCGATGCTCAGCGTCGAACTGGCCAGCGCCGCTGTGCGCTGCGAACGCAATCTGGTGGCCAACGTCGTGGCCTTCGATCAGCCGCTGATGTTCAACCGCCTCGGTGCGCAGAACGTCAACGGCATGATGTTCGCCTTGCGCCGCGACGTGGTCGATGACCACGACCGGTCACTGGCACAGGGCGGTTCGGCGGTGCCGGGCAAAGTGTCGCTGCGCCCGGACAAGCGTCCACGGCCGCTGGTGCTGCGCGTGGCGGCGGGGGATTGCCTGACCATCAACCTGCAGAACCTGCTGGCGTATCAGGCCAACCCCAATCATCACTCCGAGCCTGAGGGCGAAGAGGAAAACGCCAACGTCGGCGAAGCCTTCAAGGCCGACGAGCAAGTCGCCGATCGGCACGTCGGCTTCCAGGTCAATGGCCTGCAAGCGGTGGACAGCATCGATGACATCGCCTCGTTCACCGGACGCAATGCCAACAGTCTGGTCGCCCCCGGTGCCAGCCGTTCCTATCTGTTGTACGCCGAGCGCGAAGGGGCGTTCGATGTCAGCAGTCGTGGCGCGACGTTCGGCGGGGAGGGCGCGGCCGGCAACAATGCCAATGGTCTGTTTGCCCAAGTGGTGGTCGTGCCCAAGGGCGGCCGCACTTACCGCAACACCCTCACCGAAGAAGAAATGCGCCTGGCCAGCACTGGCCGTACTCCCGCCGGACATCCGATCGTCGATTATCAGGCTCGTTACCCGCAGCGCGAGCCGTGGCTGCGCGAAGGCAAGGCCGGCATGCCAATCATCAGCATGGTCGACGGCAGCGAAATCATCTCCAGCGAAAGCGATGCCATCGTCATGGGCAGCAACCCCGACGGCAGCTTTCCGCCGATCACTTATCCGCTGGAATCGGTAGGCAAACGCAACCCTGCGCTGCCCAACCGACTGGAGCCGTTCCGCGATTTCGCCGCGCAGTTCCAGGACGAAACCGCCGTCACCCAGGCGTTCCCGGCGTACTTTGCCGACCCGGTGATGGGCCATGTGCTGGAGCCGACCCGCGACTCGTTCATGATCAACTACGGTGCCGGCGGCATGGGCGCCGAAGTGATCGCCAACCGTTTAGGCGTGGGGCCGATGCACGATTGCCTGTCCTGCGCCTACGAAGAATTCTTCCTCAGCTCGCACACCGTCGGCGACGTGGCGATGCTGGTGGACGTGCCGGCCAACACCGGGCTTGAGAACATCGCCCCCGGCCAGACGCCACGTGCCGATCAGGTCGGCGTGAAAGCCACCATGGCCCTGTATCCGTCTGAGCCATCGAACGTCGCCCACAGCTACATCGGTGACTTCGTCAAATTCCGCAACACCCATAACGGTTACGAGCACCACATCTTCCATTTGCACGGCCACCAGTGGCTGTTCAACCCCAACGACGACAACTCCGATTATGTCGACGCTCAGGGCATCGGCCCGGGCGCCGGCTACACCTATGAAATCGCCAATGGCGGCTCGGGCAACCGCAACCGCGTGGCGGGCGATGCGATTTACCATTGCCACTTCTATCCGCACTTTGCCCAGGGCATGTGGGCCATGTGGCGGGTGCACGATGTGTTTGAAGAGGGCACCCAACTGGAGGTTTCCCAGCAGGGTGCCGATGGTTACCACAGCGAACCGTATGCACTGCGCAGCGGTAAACCGGCCGCGGGTGCTCGCGCCTTGCCCGATGGCGAAATCATTGCCGGCACGCCAATCCCCGCCATCGTGCCGCTGCCGGGCAAAGCCATGGCGCCGATGCCGGGCAAGGTTGTTGTCGTGCCGAAAATCGGTGAAACCCTGGTCGCCGGCAACGATGACGACGATGAGGAAGAAGAGGGCGACGATGATCACCATGGCGGCAACGCTGGCGGTCAAGCCGTGGGTTCGCTGGCCCTGGTGGATCGCAGCGAAGCCAACCGCAACGCTGACGGCAGCCTGAAAAATCCCGGCTATCCGTTCTGGATCGGCGGCATGGAAAGTTCGGTCGGGCAACGTCCACCGACGCCGCCGCTGGACATGCTCGACGCCGCCACCGCGCAATCGCTCAAAGCCAGCGGCAAGGCGCTGTGGGCCAACCTTGATCCGTTGCAATCCGGCGGTTGGGACGGTGGTTTGCCGCGTCATGCACTGGACGGAAAGTCTGCTGGCGGCGAAGCGCTCACCGTGACCACGTCGCTGGATTTCTCCAAGGAAGTCACCCGCGCCAAGCCGATTTACCTGCCGGAAGAAGGCACCGAAGTCGAACAGGCCGCCATGGCTTTCCACGCGAAAAAGGATCACCCAAGCTTTGCCTTGCTGCCCGGCAATCAGATCGTGGCCAAGGCTTTTCGCACCAACGGCGCTCTGCCGATTGCCGGCGCGCCGTACTACGAACCGTGCATGGACGACCGTCAGAAACGTCTGACCAGCAGCGCCGGTACAGGTGAATTCAACAGCGGCGAGCGTCTCGATGGCATGTCCTTCGTCGGCGCCTCGGCGTTCACCGCCGACCGGCCACGGGTCTACAAGGCCGCCAACATCCAGTTCGACGCGGTGTACAACAAGGTCGGTTATCACTTCCCGCAAGCGCGCATCCTCGCGTTGTGGGAAGACGCCTGGCCGGTGATCACCAAGCAGCGTCCGCCAGAGCCGCTGGTGATGCGCATGAACACCTTCGACTGCGTGCAATACCAGCAAACCAACCTGGTGCCGGCCGTCTACGAGATGGACGACTATCAGGTACGCACCCCGACCGACGTGATCGGCCAGCACATTCACCTGCCGAAGTGGGATCTGACCGCTGCGGACGGTTCCTCCAACGGCTGGAACTACGAGGACGGCGTGCTTTCCCCCGGCGCTGTGCAAGAGCGTGTGCACGCGATCCGCGAATTCAACCAGTGCGCCGGCACCGATCCACGCGACGGCACCCCGGCCTGCCCGAAAGCCAAGGCGCATCCATTCTTCGGCCAGTACGGACGCAGCGACTGGCTGGGCGCGCGCACGGCGATGCAGCGCTGGTTCGTCGATCCGGTGATCAACAGCAAAGGCGTGGATCGCGGCCTTGGCACGATCTTCACCCACGACCACCTCGGCCCATCGACGCACCAACAGATCGGCCTCTACGCCACCGTGCTGGCTGAACCGGCCGGCTCCACCTGGTTCCACGCCGAAACCGGCGAGCCTCTGTATAGCGGCGCGCGGCAGGACGGCGGGCCGACGTCGTGGCAAGCGGTGATCAATACCGGTGACCTCGACGGCGACGGCTTGAACGACAGCTTCCGCGAGTTCTTCCTGGAGTACAGCGACTTCCAGCACGCCTATGAAGCCGGGGTGTATGTGGGCGCCGGCCCGAATGGCATCCCGAATGCGCAAGCGTTCCCGGCCACGGCCGACAGCTTCCGCTTTGCGATCAACCCGCCGGTGCGCAACAACGCCGGCAACCTGCTCGAAGCGGTGGTCGAGGCGCGTGGCGGGATCAAACCGGGCTGCCCGAGCCGGCCATGCCCACAGGCGATTTCCGTGGATGACCCCGGCATGTTCGTCGTCAACTACCGTAACGAACCGCTGGGCCTGCGGGTGTTCGACCCGAACAAGGTCGGCCCGGACGGCAAGCGCGGCATGCAGGCCGATGGCCTCGGCGGTGACCTGGCGTACGCCATGCAGAGCCGCATCGATCGGGCGATCCCGGCGCTGAACCTGGCGCCGAACCAGATCAGCTCGGCCACCGGGCCTACCGGCGGCACCACGCAGTTTCCGCCGCACATCAACAAGGGCGGCGCCGAACCGGGTGATCCGTTCACGCCGATGCTGCGCACTTACACCGGCGACAACGTGCGGCTGCGGGTGCATGCCGGCGGCCACGAGGAAGAGCACAACGTCACCCTGCACGGCGTGAAGTGGCTGCAAAGCGGTTCCGGGTTCGGCAACAGCTCGAACTCCGGGTGGCGCGCCTCGCAGATGGTCGGGATCTCCGAGCAGATGGGCTTCATCGCGCCGGTGTCGATGCTGTCGAGTTCGGCGGCGACCACCGGGGATTATCTGTACTCGATGGACGCCTCGATCGAAGGCTACTGGAACGGCATCTGGGGCGTGATGCGCAACTACACCGCGCAACGCAACGACCTGTTCGCGCTGCCGAACAACCCGAAACCCACCGGCATGCGCAACACCGTGGCATTCGAAGGCACCTGCCCACGGATCAGCGCCAACCCCAACGGCATCGGCACCCGGCCGACGGTGCAGCGCAATTATGAAGTGGTCGCGGCGCTGGCCAACGACATCCTGCGCAACCCGCTGGGGCTGACCATCGGCGACTCGGCCGGGCTCGGCCAGCATGTTGGCGGGCCGTTGAATCCGGCGGGCGGCACGCTAGTGTTCAACTCGCGGCCAGTGAGCATTCCGCAGGTGACGGTGACCGACCCTGAGGATGGCGAGACCCTCACCATTGGCGGCCAGAGCGGGCCGATCCATGACCCGACGGCGATCCTTTATGTGCGCAAGGCGGATCTCGATCCGGCCACTGGCAAGCTCAAACCCGGCATCCCGGTGGAGCCGCTGGTGCTGCGCGCCGCTGCCGGCGACTGCATCAACATCACCCTGGAAAACCGCCTGCCAAGCGTGATGCCGGACCTGGCGCAGACCGCGATCCTGCAAGGCCTGGTCAAACGCGACCGCAACGGTGGCGACGGTTCGACCACCTTCAACAACAACCTGCTGCGGCCGTCCAGCCACGTTGGACTGCACGCGCAGTTGCTGGCCTACGACATCACCAAATCCGACGGTGTGAACGTCGGCGCCAACCCGATCCAGACCGTGCCGCCGCGTGTCGGCAGCACCGGGGCGTACCCGACCCGTACCTATCAGTACTACGCCGGGCACCTGGAGCGCGAAGGCAAACCGATCACCCAACTGGGGCGCAGCGTCGACAACATCAACGCCACAGCCGTGGAGTTCGGCGGCCTCAACTTCACCCCGGCGGACGTGATCAAGCAACCGCAAAAAGGCCTGGGCGGGGCAATGAGCATCCTGCCGGCGGGCGCCACCTGGGTCGACGATGCACGTAAAGTCAGCGCCACAGTGACGGCGGCGGGGCAGACGGCCTATCGCGACTTTGCGATGGTCTGGCAACGTGCGTTGAACCTGCGCTGGGCCAATGGCCGGCCAGTGGAAGGCATCGCCTCCGAAGGCATGGGCGTGCCGAACGATCCGAAGGACAACGCCGGCATGGCCATCAACTACAAGGCCGAACCAATGTGGTACCGCTTCGGCCTGGCGCCGGATGCACCGTTCGGCCGCGCCGACGGCCACGGTTACGGCGACGTGCCCAACGCGCACATGGCCTACAGCAACGCGCTGGTCGGCGGTGATCCGCAGACCCCGGTGTTCTACGCCAGACCGGGTCAGCCGTTCCGCACCCACATTCTGATGCCGACCGGTGGCAGCCGTGGCTCGACCTTCCAGCTCGACGGGCATCTGTGGTCGGTCAACCCGTTCCAGTCGGAGAAGAGCGATGTCGGCGGCTACCCGATGAACACCCCCGGCGTGGGCTCGGTGAAGTTCGGCTACAACCCGATGTCGATGTACATCGGCGCCCGCGAAAGCGTGCTGCCGGCGGCGCACTTCAGCTTCATGTTGCCGAGCGCCGGCGGCGCCAACGCGATAGCGGGGGATTACCTGTTCCGCGACAACGCCTCGTTCGGCAACACGGCGGGGTTGTGGGGTTTGCTGAGGGTGACCAATGAGCCCGAGCCGGCACCTCAGGGCCAATAGCGGAAATGCAGTCGGGGATGTATTGGCAGGGGAGAGCGACATGAACAGGATCATCAACATCATCGGTGTCTGCCTGCTGGCAATGGCCGGCGCGCTGCTCACGCTGAGCGAGATTGCCCTGGCGCAAACCGGGCCCGGGCAGGTGCTGATCCGCGACGGCGTGTCGATTGCATTCAACCTGCAACCGCTGGCTCGCGACGGCAAATTGCGTGAAGGCGAGTTCGCCGACGTGCAGTTTCGCGTCACCGATGGCGCCTCCGGCCAGCCGCTGTCCGGTGTGGCGCCGGGGGCGTGGATCGATCCGGAAACCGTTGCCGCCGACCAGGCCCAGGGCCGCGACAAGAGCTGCAAATCCCGGGTCGGGACGTTCCTCAAATCCAACATCGGCGCGCGGCCGCTACTCGATCTCAACAGCTACTTCCTGCTGGTGATGAACCGCGATGCCAGCGTTTCGGTGATTGATCCGTCGGTGTCGGTCGGCGGCATCACCAGCACGCGGGCGCGGATCGAACTCAAACAACCACCGATGGACTGGGTCACGCCCAGGGACAACAAGCGGGTGTTCGTGTCGATGCCGACGGCAGGGGAAGTGGCAGTGATCGACAGTGAGCAATTCAAAGTGCTCGACTCGGTGGCCGCCGGCAGCCAACCGGTGCGGGTCGCGCTGCAACCGGACGAGCGCCTGCTGTGGGTCGGCAACAACGCGGCCAAGGCTGAAGAATCCGGGGTCACTGTAATCGACGCCCAAAGCCTGAAACCGCTGAAGCATCTGGCGACCGGTCGTGGCCACCACGAAATCACTTTCAGTAAGGACAGCCGCTTCGCCTTCGTCAGCAACCGCGACGACGGTACGTTGAGCGTCATCGACATCGCCAGCCTGAGTCTGCTGCAACAGGTGAAAACCGGTTCCAGCCCGTTGTCGGTGGCGTACTCGCCGCTGTCCGGGGCGCTGTACGTAGCCGACGGCAAGGACGGCACCGTCACGGTGGTCGACAGCAACAGCCGCGCCGTGCGCCGGGTGATCAAACTGCAACAGGGCCTCGGCCCGATGGGTTTCAGCGCCGATGGCCGCTTCGGCGTGGTGTTGAACACGGTGGAAAACCGCGCCACGGTGATCGATGCCGCCAATGACGCGGCGATTCATGATCTGGACGTGTCCGCCGAGCCCTATCAAGTAGTGTTCACCAAGGCCTACGCCTACGTGCGCGGCCTGGCCTCGCCGAAAGTCACCATGATCAACCTCGCCTCACTCGGCGAAGGACGGCAGCCGATCAGCCAGGGTTTCGAGGCCGGGCCGCAACCGCCACGACTGGCCGGGGATCTACCGCTGGCGTCGAGCCTGGCGGTGTCGCGGGACGATAACGCGGTGTTCGTGGTCAACCCGGTGGACAACACCACCTATTTCTACGCCGAAGGCATGAACGCGCCGATGTCCGGTTATCCCAATCGCGGGCAGGTTGCGCGTGCGGCGATGGTCGTCGATCGCAGCCTGCGCGAGGTGGCGCCGGGGCTGTACAGCGCTCGGGTGAAATTGCCGGCGACGGGGCGTTTCGACGTGGCGTTCCTGCTCAATCAACCGAACATCATTCATTGCTTCAGCGCGCAGGTGGAGCCCGACGGCGCGGCTGAAAAACACGTCGGCCCACCGAAAGTCGAGTTCCTGCCGGGCAAGACCGCCGTGGCGCTCAACGACCCGTACGTGGTGCGATTCCGCATCGTCGAAGGCAAGCAAAAGGTGCAGCGCAGCGGCGTGAAAGACGTGCAGTTGCGCTACTTCCTCGCGCCCACATCGCGGCCCCGTGAAGTGGCGGCGCTGGAAGTCGCCGACGGCGTGTACGAAGCCCCGGTGACCCTCGACCGCAGCGGCGCCTGGTACCTGCACGTGCGCGCGGCATCGCTGGGCGCCGGTTTCGACGACAAGACATTTGCCAGTGTCCGGGTGCTGCCCGGCCAGACTCAGTGACGAGGACAACACCATGAACCGATTCGCATCATCCGGCCTGCTGAGCCTGTGTCTGTTGGCTGCCGGCATTCATCAGGCCCAGGCGCATTCGGCGGATGAACACGCGGGGCACAAGGCGCCGGCTGCCAGTACCCAGGAACACACCGAGGTGAAATTCGTCGACGTACCGCTGCTCGATCAGAACGGCAAGACCGTGCGTCTGGAGCAGGATCTGGTGCACAACAAAATCGTCGTCATGAGCTTCATCTACACCAGTTGCACCACGGTTTGCCCGGTGGTCTCGTCGATCATGGGCAAGGTGCAGAAACAACTGGGTTCGCGGGTCGGCGGCGAAGTGCAATTGGTGTCGATCAGCATCGACCCACAGCGCGACGACCCGAAACGCCTGCAGGATTACGCCCGCTCTTTCCAGCGCGGGCCGGGCTGGAGCTGGCTGACCGGTTCGCCGCAGTCGATCAACGCCACGCTCAAGGGCCTCGGCAGTTTCAGCGGTGATTTCAAGAACCATCAGCCGCTGATCCTCGTCGGTGACGGCAACAGCCGCCACTGGATGCGCTACTACGGCTTCACCGACCCGGCTTTGCTGGCCAAGGAAGTGGAAAAACTCAGCGGCCTGCGCACCCACGCCAAACACACTGCGATTGCCATGGAGCAACAACCATGAGAATGCTCGACTGGATCTCCCTGACAATCTGTTTCCTGATTCTCGGCAACGTGGCGTTTGCCCACGAAGGCCACGCGCCCGAGGCCCCGGCGACGGTGGCCGCCGCGCCGGCCAGAGGTACCCACGACGCCAAGACCTGGTTCACCGACACGCCGTTGCTCGACCAGCACGGCGTCACCCAGCGCTTCTACAGTGACGCACTGCAGAATCGAGTGGTGCTGCTCAACGTCATCTTCACCAGTTGCAACGATGCCTGCCCGTTGATCACCCGCAAGCTCAAGGAAGTCCGCGAGCTGCTGGGCGACAAGGCCGACGGCGTCACTTTCATTTCCCTTACCAGTGATCCGCTGCGCGACACGCCGGCGGTGCTCAAGGCTTACACCTTGAAGCAGGGTGCCGATGACCCTCACTGGCTTTTCCTTACCGGCGACAAGGCGCAAATGGATCTGGTGCTCGGTCGCATCGGCCAGATCGTGCCGACGCCGGAGCAGCACTCGACCCAGTTGATCGTTGGCGACGTCGCCAACAAACGCTGGAGCAAGATCCGCCCCGATGCCCCGGCCGCCGCCATTGCCCAGCGCTTGCAGTTGCTGACAATGCCCGTGGCCGGCCGCTGAGTCCGCACCATGAATCTGAGCCGCGTCCTCGCCCTGATCCTGCTCGCTGGCATCAGCCTCGGCGCGGCCGCGTTGCCGCTGACCGCTGAAGAAAGCGCCGGCAAGCGCCTGTACCGCGAAGGCCAGTCGGCCAGCGGCGAGGCGATCATGGCGCGGGTCGGCGCGGCGGACGTGTTGCTGCCGGCCACCCGCCTGCCGTGCGCCAACTGCCACGGCGCTGATGGTCTCGGCCGGCCCGAGGGCGGCGTGCGGCCGCCGGAGCTGAACTGGTCGCGGCTGACCAGCACCCACGGTCAGCAGCAGATCAACGGGCGCAGCTACCCGGCGTACACCGACAGCAGCCTGGCACAGGTGATCCAGCAGGGCCGCGACCCCGGCAACAATCGGCTCGACCCGAGCATGCCGCGCTTTCTGCTGTCGATGAAGGATCAGCGCAATCTCACCGCTTATCTCAAGCGCCTGGCCGATGATCGCGATCCGGGGCTCGATGACCAGACCTTGCACCTGGGCACATTGCTGCCCAGCCAGGGGCCGCTGGCCGAGGAGGGCGCCACGGTGGCGGCGGTGCTCAACGGCAGCGTGGCGCGGATCAATCAGGCGGGCGGCATTCATGGCCGACAACTGCGTCTGACCGTGGTCGATCCCGGTCCGGACCGTACGAGCGCCGAGCAGGCTTTGCAACGGCTGATCGACGAGGAAAAGGTCTTTGCGCTGATCGCCCCGCTGGCCCCGGCGCTGGACAACGAACTGGCGCCACGTCTGGAACACGCCGGTTTGCCCCTGATCGGGTCGCTGTCCTTGATGGGCTCGGTGCAGGCCAGTGCGCAGATTTTCGAACCGCTGCCGGGATTGCGCGAGCAGTTGATCGCCCTGGCCGACTACGCCACCGCCAGCCTGAAAGTGCTGCAAGGGCCGACGCTGATCGCTTATCCCGACGACCCGACCCAGGTGCAGGCCGCGCAGGCGCTGGGGCAATACTTGCAGGATCACGGCTGGAAAAATGTCCGAATGCAGGCCTACGACCCGGCAGCGGATGCCTTGCCGCTGGGCTCACGCTCAGTGTTCTACCTGGGCAGCGGCAGCGGTTTCAGTCGGCTGGCGACGGGACTGCAACATGCCGGGCAAGTGCCGTATCTGTTCGCGACGTCGGGTCAGGTGGCGGGCGACTTGCTGCAAGTGCCCGAGGGCTTTTCCCGGCGGGTTTTTCTGGCCTATCCCTTTGTGCCCAGCGACTGGACCCAGGCCGGGCGCATGGCCCTGACCCTGCTGCGCGAACATCAGGGCCTCGGCGCGCAGCATGCGGTGCTGCAAGTCGGTGCCTATGCCTCGATGCTGCTGTTCAGCGAAGCCATGAAGCAGGCCGGACGCGACGCCAGCCGCGAAAAAATGGTGACGGCCCTCGAAGGCCTGCACGACTTCGACACGGGTCTGACCCCGCGCCTGAGCTTCGGCCCCGGACGACGATCGGGCTTGAGCGGGGCGCATGTGGTCACCGTGGATTTGCCCGATCAGCGCTTCTATCTGGTCGCGCCCTACAAACCGATTCTCGCGAGCCCCTGAACGGAGGCCTTGATCATGAAACTCAAAAGCGTGTTGTGGCTGCTGGCATGCTGGTTGCCGATCGCGTTCGCCAATACGGAGCCGGTGGCGGCGCAGGTCAACGGCGAGGTGATTTCCGAGTTTCGTCTGGAACGGTTTTTCGCCGAATACCTGGAAGACCGGGGCCGCGCCGTCGCGAGCATCCGCAGTCCCAAGGCCTATAAACAACTGCGCCAGGCCGCACTGGACACGCTGATCGACAAGGAACTGCTGTGGCAGGAGGCGCAAAAGCGTGGCCTGAAGGTGGATGATCAAGCAGTGCAGCAACAGGTCGAGCAGATTCGCGTGGCCATTGGCGGCCGCGATAGTTTCCTGCGGCGCTTGCAGGACGCGGGGTTCGACGAGGCCTCGTTCACCGAGTACACCCGCCGTGAACTGGCAGCCCAGCAGATGTTCGCCGCGTTGATCCGCGCTAACACCTTGCAGGCCCGGCATTTGCTGGTTCGGGTGGCGCCGGACGCCGATGCCGCCACAGACGCGGCGGCGCGTCTACGCTTGATGCAGATGCGCGCCTCCGTGGTCGAGGGGGCAACGTTCGCCAGCGATGCCGTTCGCTCGCCATTCGGCTGGCATTTGATCTATTTGCAGAACCACTTGGAGGCAGCCGATGTCCCACAGATGCAGGGGCTTGCAACAGTCCGGGTACAGCGTGCCCGACAGCAACAGGCCCAGGCTCGTCGCCAGGTGCTCGCGCAATTGCGGGCGCAGAACAGGATCGAACGAATTGACGACGATTGAAGGTTCCCCCCCAATAGTGGGGAATGGCTTCGATGCCCATTCAGGTGCTTCCCCGTTTCTGGGGAACGGGGTACCGGGACGAGCGGGCATTGTCATCAAATTCAAGGACATGAAGACATCAATTTACCGGCACTCGGCCTGGCATGAAGTGTGCGTTACCTCTTGTGAGGCGCACTCCAGCAGGATCGGGCAGTTGATTTGAAAAGGCCGGATCTGTCGCTGCAAGGAGTAGACCTTGGTTAACAAAGTACTGGTTGTCGAAGACGAACAGCTGCTTGCACAGAACCTTCAGGATTATCTGTCGGCGCAAGGGCTGGATGTCCGGATTGCACATGACGGCGCAGACGGAATCGGCCAGGCCGAGACTTTCGCTCCCGACGTGCTGGTGTTCGATTACCGCTTGCCCGATATGGAAGGCTTTGAGGTGCTCGACGCGGTCCGCCAGAACAGGACGTGTCATTTCGTGCTGATAACGGGTCACCCGACCGCTGAAGTCTGTGAGCGGGCGCGGCAACTGGGGGTCAGTCACATCCTGTTCAAACCGTTTCCCTTGGCGGAACTGGCCCGAGCTGTCTGCGACCTTCTGGGGATCCAGCGCGAAGCGAAACCCGGTGCGAGCCCGTCCGAAGGGTTCGTCGAACGACGCCAGAGCAGGACCGAGAGCTTCCCGTTGCAGTTGTACGATGGCAGTTGGGTGCTGGCGGACCGCCGACGAAACCGGTCGGAGGTCATGGCACCGGACGACGATCAAATGCTCACCGGGGAGTAATGGCGCGATAGACGTTCCGGCACTCGCCGAACTCGCCTCCCGCGCCGTCAGGGCCTCAAGCCCCGGGTGTTGGAGAGCAAGCCATGGAACGTCTGTCCGTTGTCGTCGAAGCGTTGCAGCCTGCGTGTGCCCCGACACGCTTCTCCAGTGAACAACTGGCCCAGGCCCGGGCGCGGGCCACCACTAGCGGGGAACGGGTGCTCGACGCACTCAATGTTCTTTGCGAACTGGCGCCGATGCCGTTCATTGCCAGCCTCGGCGCCACCCTGCATTACCCGGTGCTCGACACCGACACCCTGTTTCAAGCGACCCCGGTATTCGACCGGGTCACCCTCGCGCAATGCCTCAAGCGTGAATTCATCCTGCTGCGGCACAACGACGAAGTCATCGGTGTGTTCGCTGACCCCTTCGACACCTCGCGGCTGGCCTGGATCGACGAATGCCTGCACGGCGCGCCGCTGTATCTGGTGCACGCCGACGACCTCAAGGCCTATCTGGCCCGTCACGAAGAAAGCTTCCACGCCGTCGAATCGCTCAACGCCCAGGCCGATGCCGGCAGCGAGGTCGACACCCTGCAAAGCCTGTCGCTGACCAGCATCAGCGAAGACTCGAGCGTGGTGGTGAAACTGGTCAACTCGACCCTCTACGACGCGCTGAAGATGCACGCCAGCGACATCCACCTCGGCACCACCGGCAACGGTCTGGTGATCAAGTACCGGATCGACGGGGTGCTCAACAACATCAGCAAGATCCAGGGCAGCGAGTTCGCCGAACAGGTGATTTCCCGGGTCAAGGTGATGGCCGAACTCGACATCGGTGAAAAACGTGTGCCCCAGGACGGTCGGTTCAAGATCGGCATCAGCGGCCGGCAGATCGACTTCCGGGTATCGATCATGCCGAGCATCTTCGGCGAAGACGCGGTGCTGCGGGTACTCGACAAACAGGACCTGGCCGACAAGGTCTGCGGCGTGCAGCTGCAAGCGCTGGGCTTTGAAGACGAAACCCTGCGCCAGCTGCGGCGTCTGGCCGCCGAACCCTACGGCATGGTGCTGGTGACAGGCCCCACCGGCAGCGGCAAGACCACCACGCTGTACGCGATGATCACCGAGATCAACCACGGCGTGGACAAGATCATCACCATCGAAGACCCGGTGGAATATCAACTGCCGGGCGTGCTGCAAATCCCGGTCAACGAGAAAAAAGGCCTGACCTTTGCCCGGGGCCTGCGTTCGATCCTGCGCCACGACCCGGACAAGATCATGGTCGGTGAGATCCGCGACCCGGACACCGCACAGATCGCCGTGCAATCGGCGCTCACAGGTCACCTGGTGTTCACCACCATCCACGCCAACAACGTGTTCGACGTGATCGGTCGTTTTACTCAAATGGAAATCGACCCCTACAGCCTGGTCTCGGCGCTCAACGCGATCCTCGCCCAGCGCCTGATCCGTCTGGTGTGCAGCAGTTGCAGCGCACCGGCCAGCCCGAGCGATGAAGAACTGCGCGCCTCCGGCCTCGATCCGCACAAGGTCGGCCATTACCACTTCGTCCACGGCAAGGGCTGCGGCCACTGCCGGGGCAGCGGTTATCGCGGGCGCACGGCGATTGCCGAGCTGCTGCACCTGGACGACGAGCTGCGGCAAATGATCGTCGAGCGCCAACCCATCACCCAGATCAAAGCCCTGGCCTGCGCCCGTGGTTTGCGCCTGTTGCGCGAATCGGCGCTGGAGCTGGTGGAGCACGGTCGGACCACGCTGGAGGAGATCAATCGTGTCACTTTTATCGCGTGATCAATTTATCGCCGTGCTCGGCGCCAGCGGTGTCGGCCTCGGCCAGCGCCGGGGCAGCGACACCCTGTGGCTGGGCAGCGTCGGCTACATCGACGAAGGCTTCCACAGCTACACCGTGGCGCTGGACACCCTCGACCGTCTGCTCGGCGAACACGCTCGCGCAGGTTCCGAGCTGAGCGTGGTGATCTCCGGGCACTTCAGCCGTTTCTGCCTGGTACCGTGGAGCGAGCAGATCAGCACGCCCGAGGAACTGCGCGGCTTCGCCCAACTGTGTTTCGAAGACCTGTTCGGCGCCCCAACCCAGCCCTGGAGCCTGGTGTTGTCGGCCGAGCCCGCAGGCCACGACCGGATCGCCAGCGCCTTGCCGCAGGATCTGCTGGAACGCCTGCGCACCCTGGTCAGCGGTCGCAGCCTGCGTCTGCGTTCGGTGCAGCCGTACCTGATGAGCGCCTTCAACCGCTTCGACAAAAGCCTCGACGCTGGCGACTTCCTGTTCGTGGTCGCCGAGCCGCAACGCAGCGTGTTGCTGCTGGCAAGGGAAGGGCGCTGGGCGTCGGTGCGCTCGGTCGGCGGCAGCGACAGCGATGCGGCACTCAGTGCCTTGATCGGTCGCGAACGGCAACTGCAAGCCTCCACCAGCGAACGCGCGTTCAACGTTTACCTGCACGCCCCGGCACGCCTCGATGCGCAACCGGATGTAGCGGGGGTGCACCTGCGCACCCTCGAAGACGACTCGATGACCGTGCGTGACGCCTTGTACGTCATGTCCCGGTCGGTGGCCTGACATGCGCGCCTTGAACCTCGACTTCCAGCCCCGTCCACGTTCCGGCCCATTGGGTTGGAGCCTGCTCGGCGGTGGCGTGATCCTCGCGCTGGTGTGCTTCGGCGTGCAGCAGCACCTCGGCAATCAGGCCGAACAGCAGCAAGGTCACTTGCAGCACACCCAGCGTCAGCTCACCGGCGACAGCGGCGCCAAGACCAGCCTGAGCCCGGCGGAAACCCGCGAGCAGGCGCAGAACCTCGCCGAAATGCGCAAGGTCTCGCAGCAACTGCGCCGCCCCTGGGAACGCCTGTTCGCCATGCTCGAAGCCATGCCGCGCGACGACATCGCCTTGCTGACCCTGACCCCGGATGCGCGCAAGGGGCAGGTGCGGATCAGCGCCGAAGCGCGTGATCTGCAAGCGATGCTGGATTTCCACAAACGGCTGGAGGCCAGCGACGAGCTGTCCGACGTGTCGCTGCTGAGCCATGAAATCGTCGTCAAATCGCCGGAGCAACCGGTGCAATTCAACCTGTCGGCAACCTGGGAGATGGGCGATGCGAATCCCTAGACTGATCGTCCACGAATACCTGCAAGGCCTCGGTGTTCCGGGCCTGGCCGGGCTGGCGCTGCTGCTGGTCACCGTCGCCTGGGCGCTCGGTGGTTTGCTGCCGGGCTGGCAATCGCTGCAACAGCTCAGCCAGCAGACCCAAGAGGCCACCGAATACCTGGCCAAGGTTGAAGACGGCAGCATCGCCCCGCCCGTGGTGCCGCAACGTCAGCTCGATGATTTCCGCAACAAGCTGCCGGCCCAGCCGCAAGCGACCGTCGCCATCGACCGTATCTACGCCTTGGCCGCGCAGGAGCACATCACCCTGGCGCGCGGCGAATACGCGCTCGGCGTCGATCCCAAGACTCATCTGGCGCGCTACCAGATCCTGTTGCCGGTGCGCGGCAGCTACCCGCAACTGCGCCGTTTCCTGCACGCGTTGCTCGGCCAGTTGCCGGCGGTGGTGGTGGAAGACGTCGAGTTTCAACGCAAGAAGATCGCCGACACCGACCTCAACGGCCGGATCCGTATGACCCTTTACCTGTCGAGGTCGTGATGAACACCAAGCGCGTAACAGGGTGGGTGGCGTTCTTCGGTGTGGCGGCGGCGCTGGCCTGGTTGCCCGAATATTTTTCGCCAAGCGAGGACGCGGACGCCACTGACGTCGCCGCCTCGACCCCGGCCAAAGCCACCGCCCATGGCGCCTTGCCGGCCAGCAGCGCCAAGGCTGGCGCAGTGCCGATCAAGGACCTGAGCCCGGCGGGCGACCTGTTCGCCGCCAAATCCTGGAAGGCTGCGCCGACTCTGGCCACGGTCTCCGAACAACCCGTCAACCTGACCCCGGTGGTGCAAGCCCCGAGCCTGCCACCGGTGCCGTTCCAATTCGTCGGCCGCCTGCATGACCGCAGCGACCTGCAGGTGTTTTTGCAGGACGGCGAAAAAATCTACGTCGTGCGCAACGGGGATGTGATCGACGACACCTGGAAGATCACCGGCATTTCCGATCTGGAATTGAGCCTGGTCTACCTGCCTCTGCATTTGTCGCAGACCTTGTCTGTGGGGAGTACGCAATGAACAGATCCCGTTTGCTGATGAGCCTTGGCCTGTGCGCCGGGCTGGCCGCGTGCAGCACCGCGCAGGTCGCCAACAAGGAGGCTTCCGACCTGATCGATCAGGGCCAGTACGAGGCGGGCCTGGCCCGGATCCAGGAAGGCTTGCGGGAAAATCCACGGGATACCGAGCTGCACCTGCTGCTCAACAGCGGCCGGGCCAAGGCGATCACCGCGTTGCTGACTTCCGGCGACACCGACCGCGCCCGCCGCGATTTCGCCAATGCACGCCTGGCCTACAGCCGCGTGCTGACCATCGAACCGAACAACCGTCGCGCCCAGGATGCCCTGCGTCAGCTCGACTACCTGCGCAGCATGGACGAGAAACTTGAGCTGGCCCGTGGCGACCTGCGCCGGGGCGACATCTACGGCGCCGACCGCCAGGTCAAACAGATCCTGGAACTCGATCCGAAGAACGACGGTGCGTTGGAACTGCAAGGCAACATCCGTCTGGTGCAGAGCCGCAATGTGATCCAGTACCCGCAACTGCGCACCCGGCTCGATCGCCCGGTGACCCTGGAATTTCGCGACGCCAACCTCAAGACCATTTTCGAAGTGCTGTCCCAGGTCGCCGGGTTGAATTTCATCTTCGACAAGGACCTGCGCCCGGACATGAAAGCCACGATCTTCGTGCGTGATGTGCGCATCGAAGACGCGGTGGCCTTGCTGCTGCAACAGAACCAGTTGCACCAGAAAGTGGTGAACGAAAACACCTTGCTGATCTACCCGGACTCGCCGCAGAAGCTCAAGGACTATCAAGAGCTGGTGATGCGCACCTTCTACCTGACCAGCATCGACGCCAACACCGCACTGAACATGATCAAGACCATGCTCAAGACCCGCGACGTGTTCGTCGATGAACGCCTGAATACCCTGACCATGCGCGACACCGAAGACGCGATCCGCATGGCCGAGAAACTCCTGCAATCCCAGGATCAGTCCAACCCCGAAGTGGTGCTGGAAGTGGAAGTGATGGAAGTCGCCACCCAGCGCATTCTCGATCTGGGTCTGCAATGGCCGAGTACCTTCGGCGTGCTCAACAGTGATGGTTCGCCCGTCACGCTGCTGGGTCAGCTAAAGGGCATCAACTCCGACCGCATCTCGATCGGGCCATCGCCGCAGGCCAAGATCAACGCACAGGACAACGACATCAACACCCTCGCCAGCCCGGTGATCCGCGTCAGCAACCGTGAGCAGGCGCGCATTCACATCGGTCAGCGCGTGCCGATCATCAGCGCCACGTCGGTACCGTCCACCCAAGGGCCGGTGATCACCGAAAGCGTCACGTATCTGGATGTCGGTCTGAAGCTCGAAGTGACCCCGACCGTGCACCTGAACAACGAAGTGGCGATCAAGATCGCCCTGGAAGTGAGTAACGCCACGCCGCTGGAACCGACCCGCCAGGGCACGATCCCGGTGCAGGTCGATACCCGCAACGCCCAGACCTCGCTGCGTCTGCACGACGGCGAAACCCAGATCCTTGCTGGCCTGGTGCGCAACGACCATGGCGCCACCGGCAACAAGATTCCCGGCCTCGGCGACATTCCCGGTCTGGGCCGGTTGTTCGGCAGCAACAAGGACACCATCGGCAAATCGGAACTGGTGCTGTCGATCACCCCACGGATCGTGCGCAACCTGCCGTACCAGAGCCCGTCGGACATGGAGTTCCCGACCGGCACCGAAACCAGCATGCACATCCAGGCACCGGATCGTTCTCAGAACTTCGTGATGCCAACGCCTGCCGCGCAGCCTCGGGCCATCGGTGATGCCGCCGTGGCAACCACCCGTGTCACCGTCGAGAAGCCTTGATCATGAACGCCTCTCAGCGCGGTTTTACCTTGATCGAAGTCGTGGTGACGCTGGCCCTGATCGGCCTGCTGGCCGGCATGGCCGCGCCGCTGACCGAGACCCTGGTACGGCGTGGCAAGGAGCAGGAGTTGCGCACCGCGTTGTATCAGATCCGCGATGGCATCGACGCCTACAAGCGTGCCTTCGATGCCGGCTACATCGAGAAATCCCTGAACAGCAGCGGCTACCCGCCGAACCTCAAGGTGCTGGTCGAAGGCGTGCGCGACGTGCGCAGTGCCAAGGGTGCCAAGTTCTACTTTCTGCGCCGGATACCCCGCGATCCGCTGGTGCCGGCCAAGCGTGACGACAACGGCGGTTGGGGCCTGCGGGCCTACGACAGTTCTGCCCAGAACCCGCGCGATGGCGAAGACGTGTTCGACGTCTACTCCCACGCCAAGGGCCGTGGCCTCAACGGCATCGCTTACCGCGAGTGGTGACTCTCATGCGCCGGGAAAAGGGTTTTACCTTGCTCGAATTGATGGTGGTGATGGCGATCATCGCGACCCTGATGACCATCGCCTTGCCGCGCTATTTCAACAGCCTCGAAGCCTCGAAAGAGACCACGTTGCATCAGAGTCTGTCGGCCATGCGCGAGGCGCTGGATCACTACTACGGCGACACCGGGCGTTATCCCGATTCCATCGAGCAACTGGTCGAACAGCGTTACCTGCGCAATGCGCCACTGGACCCGATCACCGAACGCAATGACCAGTGGGTGCTGGTCGCGCCGCCGGAAGGTGTGGCGGGTGGCGTGGCCGATATCAAGAGCGGTGCTACCGGGAGGGCGCGTGATGGCAGCCAGTATTCCGAGTGGTAAGCGCGTGGAGCAGGGTGGGTTCACCTACCTGGGCGTGCTGTTCCTGATCGTGATCATGGGCATGGGCCTGGCCAGTGCCGGCGAGTTGTGGTCGACCGTGTCGCGCCGCGATCGCGAGAAGCAACTGCTGTGGGTCGGCACCCAGTACGCCCAGGCGCTGCGCAGCTACTACCGCAGTTCGCCGGGGTTGGCGCAGTACCCGAAAGACCTGGCTGACCTGCTGCAGGACGAACGTTTTCCGGAACCCCGGCATCACCTGCGCCAGCTCTATCCGGACCCGATTGGCGGTGGCGAATGGGCACTGCAACGGGGCTTCGACGGGCGCATCACTGGTCTCAACAGCCCGTCCACCGAGGTGCCGTTGAAGCAGGCGGACTTCCCGTCGCAATGGTCGGATTTCGAAGGCATGCAGCGTTATTCGGACTGGCAGTTCGTGGCTGAAAAGGCCTTCCTCGATGGCACCGGCCCTGGCAACGGGTCCCCGGTCAAAGGCCAGTCGGCCCTGCCGCAGGCATTGCAGCCATGAGCCGGCAATGGTGGTGCGCGTTGATCCTCGCAGCCGTGGCGTCTTTCGCCAGCGCCGCCGAGGAAGACGAAATGATGGGCTTCATCGTCGACGACACGATCTCGCACATCGGCCACGACTTTTACTACTCGTTCAGCGAGCGCCTGCGCGACACCAGCCGCATGGATTTCAACCTGGTGGTGCGCGAGCGCCCCGACGCACGCTGGGGCAGCCTTGTGACCGTCGAATATCAACAACGCCTGGTGTATCGGCGCTTCCTGCCGCCGAACACCGTGGAACTGAAGGACGAGGCCTACGAGGCCGCCGACTCGGTTCGACTGGAGGTGGTCCGGCGCAAGCTGGAAGCCTTGTTGCAGGACACCACCGACCTTGAGAAGGACGAACTATGAACACGACAACGTTCTCACGGCGCAGCGGATTCTGGATCTCGGGGTTGTTGATCGGGCTTGCCAGCGCCGCTGCCGTCCAGGCCACCGAACTGGTCTACACGCCGGTCAACCCGTCGTTCGGCGGCAACCCGCTCAACGGCACCTGGCTGCTCAACAACGCCCAGGCGCAAAACGATTTCGACGATCCAGACCTCAAGAAACGTACGACTGTGGCCGGCACTTCGGCACTCGAGCGTTTCACCAGTCAATTGCAGTCACGGTTGCTAGGGCAACTGTTGGACAACATCTCCACCGGCAACACGGGGAGCCTGTCCACCGACGCTTTTATCGTCAACGTGGTCGACGACTCGGGGGCACTGACGATTGAAGTGACCGA
Organism: Pseudomonas sp. GW821-FHT02C04; assembly: GCF_059421845.1. Classification (NCBI taxonomy): domain Bacteria; kingdom Pseudomonadati; phylum Pseudomonadota; class Gammaproteobacteria; order Pseudomonadales; family Pseudomonadaceae; genus Pseudomonas; species Pseudomonas sp. GW821-FHT02C04. The sequence continues at coordinate 325,259 of NZ_JBWKVT010000008.1, forward strand.
TCGAGCGACCGGGCAAGTTTCCGAAATTCAGGTGAACGGCCTCAACCCATGACGGGATGACGGTTCCGGGGAGTGATGGACATGAAAAAAATAATAGCGCTAGGGCTGATGTTGGCGGCATTACAAGGGTGTGGTCTGCGCGAGCCGATGCCGGCCGAGCAGGACACCGACACTCCGACCCTGACCCCCAGGGCCTCGACCTACTACGACTTGCTGAAAATGCCTCGACCCAAGGGCCGTTTGATGGCGGTGGTGTACGGCTTCCGTGACCAGACCGGACAGTACAAACCGACCCCGGCCAGTTCGTTTTCCACCAGCGTCACCCAGGGCGCGGCGTCGATGTTGATGGATGCCTTGCAGGCCAGCGGCTGGTTCGTGGTGCTGGAGCGTGAAGGGCTGCAGAACCTGCTGACCGAACGCAAGATCATTCGTGCGTCGCAGAAAAAGCCCAATACGCCGGTGAACATCCAGGCTGAACTGCCGCCGTTGCAGGCGGCGAACATGATGCTTGAGGGCGGGATCATCGCTTACGACACCAACGTGCGCAGCGGCGGGGAAGGGGCGCGGTATCTGGGGATTGATCTGTCCCGTGAGTACCGGGTTGATCAGGTGACCGTGAATTTACGCGCGGTGGATGTTCGTAGCGGGCAGGTGTTGGCGAATGTGATGACCAGCAAGACGATTTACTCGGTGGCGCGCAGTGCCGGGGTGTTCAAGTTTATCGAGTTCAAGAAGTTGCTTGAGGCTGAGGCTGGGTACACGACTAACGAGCCGGCTCAGTTGTGTGTGTTGTCGGCGATCGAGGCGGCGGTGGGGCATTTGCTGGCGCAGGGGATTGAGCGGCGGTTGTGGCAGGTTGCCGGGGATAATTCTTTGCCTTCGCAGGATGAGACTTTGAATCGGTATTTGACCCAGAACAAGGTTGATCCTGAGTCGGAGTGAACGTGGCGGCCTTAGGGCCGACCAGGTTCTTTTGGGGTTGTGTGTATATCCGTTTTTTTGGGTGTTGCCACTGGCGGTTTCGCTCTTACATCTATGGTTACCCCCTTTTCTGCAATACTGTTTTTTGATGAGTGGTTGGCTTGCTTT
>NZ_JBWKVT010000009.1:0-302378 GCF_059421845.1 Pseudomonas sp. GW821-FHT02C04
AAGGAGTTTTCCGTTTCGACTGCGCCGGAAGTGGGGCGAATTATAGGCCTCCAGAATCTGCCGTCAACCCCTAATTTGATTTTTCTATCAGTCGACTCAAAAAGCCCGCTTATATATAGACGCAACACCAGCGAATGCGCAGTATATTGCCCATCACTCAGTTAGTGCCTTCTACTGCCTTTACTATCGGACGATGCCGCGCAATGAACGACCAACCCCGCAGTCTTGTATCCATCCTGTTTCCGGTTGGTCTGATATTGATCGCCATGGCATCGATCCAGTCTGGCGCTTCTCTGGCCAAAAGCATGTTCCCCATCGTGGGCGCCCAAGGCACAACGACGCTACGTCTGATGTTCGCCAGCGTGATCATGCTGCTATTGCTGAGACCCTGGAGGGCAAAGCTGACGGCCAAATCGCTGCGCACCGTGATCGTGTACGGGATGGCGTTGGGTGGCATGAATTTCCTCTTCTATATGTCCTTGCGCACCGTGCCGCTCGGCATTGCGGTTGCCCTGGAATTCACCGGGCCGCTGGCCGTTGCCATCTACGCTTCCCGTCGTGCAATCGACTTCCTATGGATTGCCCTCGCTGCCGTCGGATTGCTGCTATTGATACCAACAGGTGCAGCGACAGCGGGTCTCGACCTTACCGGGGTGGCTTATGCGCTTGGCGCTGGTGTTTGCTGGGCGCTTTACATTCTTTTCGGCCAGAAGGCTGGCGCTGACAACGGCGTGACGACCGCAGCTCTGGGAGTGATGATCGCAGCCCTGTTCGTTGCGCCTATCGGGATCGTCCACGCCGGCGCCGCATTGCTGACGCCGTCATTGATCCCGATAGCCATTGGTGTCGCCATTCTTTCCACAGCCCTGCCCTATACCCTGGAAATGGTCGCACTCACCCGCATGCCCGCTCGTACTTTCGGTACGCTGATGAGCATTGAGCCGGCATTTGGTGCACTATCGGGGTTGCTGTTCCTGCAGGAATATCTCTCCTTGTCACAATGGATGGCCATCCTGTGCATTATTTTGGCTTCCGTCGGTGCAACGATGACCATGGGCAGCCATGCCAAGCCCGTGATTGCGGCGGATTGAAAGCTGTTGTAACGAAGGTCTGGCATTTGCCGCTCATTTAGGCCATGTTTAGCTTCGCAACTCAGTGCCAGATATGGATTTTTTCGGATAGGGACATCGAAACGCGTCAAGCGAGAGCGAATGCAGGCAGACCCGAGCGCCAGACTCGAGGCCGCCATAAGGACGGTAATGAAACGAATTTTGATACTGATCGCCGTACTCGCCATTTCGGGATGCGCGGCGACCTCCAAGGCTCAGGTAAAGCACGGCAAAAAAGGGCTGCACATCAACTGCTCAGGACTCTCCTCCTCCTGGGACAAGTGCTACACCAGTGCTGCCAACTCCTGCGCGCCGAAGGGTTATAAAGTCATCGCCAAGTCCGGGGATGCGGTGGAAGAGCCGGGTGATTATCCCTTCGGTCTCAACCCCGCCGGCTATACCAGCCGAAGCATGATCGTCATCTGCAAATAAACCGCCGCCGCTATTGTGCTCGCTGAACGGCGAGCTGGCGGCCGATCTCTTCGTGACTGGATTCCAGCACCCGCTGCTGAATCTGTGGGGACGCCAGCATACGCGCCACCACCAACGCCCCGACACATTGCGACAGGATGGCCCAGGCCAGACTGTCGCTCTCCAGAATCTGCGCCCAACTTTCCTGAAGCCGACAAATCCACAGTTCGGCCTGTTCCCGCACGACGACATCCGACCGAGCAATCTCAGCGCCCAGCGCAGGTAACGCGCACCCCAGCTCAGGTTGCTCGACATGAGCCATGTTCAGATACAGTTTGAGGCATCGCTCCAACCGTTCACGATCCTGCTCACCCCGCCCGCCCAGCCGCTCCAGGCTCTGACACAACTCGCGCTCGACGATAGCGGCGAACAAAGCGTCCTTGGACGAGAAATGACTGTAGAACGCTGCGCCACTCAGACCGATCGTCTTCATCAGGCCATCGACACCCATCGTTGAAAATCCGCTTTTTTTCGCAGACAGCGAGCTGCTTTGCAGCAGCTTTTCTTTGGTTTCAAGCTTGTGACCGGCGGAGTACCGCATGCATTCATCCTCGCAATTGACTGCCTTGACGCTGAGCAAATCCTAGCATAACGTTCGTTCACTTAACGATCGTTTACTAAAGGGATCCACCCATGAATAACAAGAAGGTCGTATTGGTTGTCGGTGCAGGTGATGCCACAGGTGGCGCCATCGCCAGGCGGTTCGCCAAGGAAGGTTTCATCGCTTGCGTCACACGGCGCAGCGCCGACAAATTGCAGCCATTGGTGGAAACCATCCAGGCAGACGGCGGCGAAGCCCATGGTTTTGCCTGCGATGCGCGCAAGGAAGAGGACGTTATTGCGCTGATCGAAGATATCGAAACCCGTCTCGGGCCGATCGAAGCGTTCGTTTTCAACATCGGCGCCAACGTGCCTTGCAGCATTCTCGAAGAAACCGCACGCAAGTACTTCAAGATCTGGGAAATGGCCTGCTTCTCAGGGTTTCTCAATGCCCGGGAAGTCGCCAAGCGCATGGTCACCCGCAAGCGCGGCACCATTCTGTTCACGGGTGCTACCGCCGGACTACGTGGTGCCTCCGGTTTTGCTGCGTTCGCCGGGGCCAAGCACGGCATCCGCGCACTGGCGCAAAGCATGGCCAGGGAACTCGGCCCGATGAACATTCACGTTGCCCATATCGTGGTCGACGGCGCCATCGATACCGACTTCATCCGCAGCAATTTCCCCGACAAATACGCAACCAAGGATCAGGACGGTATTCTCAATCCCGAGCACATCGCCGAGAACTATTGGTACCTGCACAGCCAGCCAAGGGACGCCTGGACCTTCGAGCTTGATCTGCGCCCCTGGAACGAACGCTGGTAATCCCTTCCAATAACAACAACGAGTGCAGCGACCATGAGCAAAACCGTGGAGTTCTACTTCGACCTCGGCAGCCCCGCCACCTATCTGGCGTATACCCAACTGCCAGGAATCTGCGCCAAGACCGGCAGCCAGCTGATCTATATCCCGATGTTGCTGGGCGGCGTGTTCAAAGCCACCGGCAATGCTTCACCGGCGATGATCCCGGCCAAGGGCCGCTACATGTTTCAGGATCTGGACCGCTACGCCCAACGCTACGGCGTGCCCCTTAAATTCAATCCGCACTTCCCGATCAATACCCTGATGTTGATGCGCGCTGTGACCGGCATTCAATTGCGGCACCCGGAGCGTTTCCTGGCGTTCATCGACTGCCTGTTCAAAGCGCTGTGGGTCGAGGGTCGCAGCCTCGATGAACCGGCAACGGTCGCAGCCGTGCTGACCGAACATGGTTTCAATCCTGAGCAGGTACTGGCACTGACCAATGATGAAGCGGTGAAGGGTGCACTCAAGGACAACACCGAGACAGCCGTGAAGCGTGGCGTCTTCGGTGCGCCGAGCATGTTCATCGGCAATCAGTTGTTCTTCGGTCAGGATCGACTCGACTTCGTTGAAGAGGCCCTGCGCTAGATCTCGACCACCAGACGTCCCTGGGCTGCTTTCGATGAAAGCAGTTCATGGGCCTCGCCAGCTGACTCAAGCGTGAACCGACGCGCATCGAGCAGTGGCTTCACCTCTCCAGCTTCGATCAACAAGGCAACCTGGCGCAGGATCTCGCCATGGTGCTCGCCACTCTTTCCAGTCAGCAGCGGCAATAAGGTAAACACGCCAGAGTAGGTCGCCCCCCGAAAGGACAGCGGCGCCAGACTATGCTGCCCCCAACCCAGGCAACTCAAGACATGGCCGTGATAGATCCGCGCAGCCTTGAAGGACGCATCCAGCGTTTCACCACCCACCGTGTCATAAACGATATCGAACCCCTCCCCCGCCGTGTATTGGCTGACATAGTCCTCGACCGACATCTCGCGGTAATCAATGAACGTCGCACCATAACCTTCAATAATTCCGCGCTGCCCCGCAGACCCGGTCGCAAAAACCTCGGCACCGAACGCGCGGGCAATTTGCACCGCCACATGCCCAACGCCACCCGCACCACCGTGTATCAACACCTTTTGCCCAGCCCTCACCCGAGCACGATCCACCAGACCTTCCCAGGCAGTAATCAGCACCAGCGGTAAACCTGCGGCCTCGCGCATGCTCAGGTTGGCCGGTTTACGCGCCAAAAGCCGCGCATCAACCACTGCAAATTCAGCCAGCGAACCCTGCACGCCGCCAATGCCGGTCGCCAACGCATAAACCTCGTCACCCGGCGCCCAGCCCGGCACACCCTCACCCACTGCTTCGACCACGCCCGCCAGATCCAGCCCCAACACCGCCGGCAACGGTTGTCGCGCATGAGCGGCCTGCCCCGCACGGATTTTCAGGTCCAGCGGATTCACACCGCTGGCCTTGATCCGCACCAATACCTGTCCGGCACCCGCCACGGGACGTTCAAGGGAAACCAAGCGTAGCGGATCGTTAGCGGTGTCCACCATCAGCGCGCGCATCTGCAGTGAGTCAGTCATTTCGGTCATTCCTGTGGGAGAAAGTGAAGCCATGTTCTCCCAACCTACTCATGCCGATAAGACGCCGAATGACTATAGTGATCATGCCAAACCGGCATGAATGAGGCGCTCCGTGGACAAGCTCAACGCAATGGCAATCTTCGTCCGGGTAGTCGAGCGCGGCAGCTTTTCCGCCGTGGCCCGGGAGCTGCAAACCAGCCAACCCACCATCAGCAAAGTTCTGCGCGCCCTTGAAACCCAACTGGGCGGGAAGCTGATCGCCCGCAGCACGCGCAAGTTGTCGCTGACCGATGAAGGCCAGCGGTACTACAACGAATGCCGAAATATCCTCGCGGCCGTGGATACTGCCGAGCACAGCTTCCAGTCCGGCAGGGAAACGGTTGCCGGATCGCTGCGAATTGGCTCCTCAGTGAGTTTCGGTCGGCTACAGATCGCCTCGCGTCTGCCCGGCTTTCTTGAGCGCTACCCGCAAGTGCAGATTGACCTGCATCTGAACGATCAGAACCTGGATCTGGTCAGCGAAGGCCTGGACGTCAGCCTGCGCATCGGCGAGTTGAACGACAGCGGCATGATCGCCCGTCGAATCGGCACCACCCATCGCGTCACTGTTGCGACGCCTGCTTACCTGCAACGCCATGAACATCCGCAATCGCCCCAGGATCTTGCACAGCACAACTGCCTGCAATTCAACCTGCTCGAATCGCAGAACCTGTGGACTTACGGAAAGGACGGACAACACTACGACGTACGCATCAAAGGCAATGCACAGAGCAACAACTCCGAGGCAATCCGTGAAATGGTCTTGGGAGGATTGGGGGTTTCGCTGTCACCGGTCTGGCTGTTCAGCGAGGATTTGAAGGCCGGTCGAGTGGTCGCCCTGTTGCAGGACTACCAGACTCGATCACTGCCGATACACGCGGTGTCCCCGGCGAACCGTCGCCAGTCCGCCAGGGTCAACGCGTTTGTCGATTACATGATCCAGGCGCTGGCAGCAGCGCCCGAGCTTCAACCGTTTAAATAGCAGCGGTGCGGGTGTTCAGCCATTCCAGTGCCGCGCCATCGAGCAACGGGCTCAAACGCTCGCGCACTTCAGCGTGATAGGCGTTGAACCACTGCTTCTCTTCCTGCGTCAGCAAGGACGGCTCCAGGCAACGGGTATCGATCGGGCACAGGGTCAGGGTTTCGAACTTGAGGAACTCGCCGAACTCGCTGCTTCCAGCCAATACGTTCATCGCCAGGTTCTCGATCCGCACACCCCAGCGGCCTGGGCGGTAAGTGCCCGGTTCGATGGACGTGATCATGCCCGCTTGCATGGCGGTTTGCGGCGCTGGCGCAGCCTGATAGGCGATCACCTGCGGACCTTCGTGCACATTGAGGAAATAACCCACGCCGTGACCGGTGCCATGACCGTAATCGACGTTTTCAGCCCAGATCGGCGCACGGGCAATCGCATCCAGTAGCGGCGACAGAATGCCTTTCGGGAAGTGCGCACGGGACAACGCAATAACGCCCTTCAACACTCGGGTGCAATCGCGTTTCTGCTCTGCGCTCGGTGTGCCGACGGCCACCATGCGCGTGATGTCAGTGGTTCCGCCCAGGTATTGGCCACCAGAGTCGATCAGCAGCAAGCCATCACCCTCGATCACCGCGTGTTCTTCCGGGGTGGCGTGGTAGTGCGGCATCGCACCGTTGGCGTTGTAGGCGGCAATGGTGTTGAAACTCAGCGATACATAATCCGGACGACGCTCACGGGCCGCCGTGAGTTTCTCGTCAATGGTCAGCTCGGTAATGCGCTCGCGACCCCAGGCCGATTCCAGCCAGGTGAAGAACTCGCACAACGCCGCGCCGTCCTGCTCCATCGCCTGACGGATGTGCTCGGCATCTGCCGGGCTTTTTTGTGATTTGGCCAAAGTGGTCGGATTCAGGCCTTCGACCAGTTTCACGCCACTGTCGAGGTTGCCCAGCAGTCCGCTGGTCACCCGCGCCGGGTCCACCAGCAGGCTCGCGCCGTTCGGGATCGCACGCAAGGCGTCAGCAATTTCACTGTAGTCGCGCAGGGTCACGCCGTCCTTTTCCAGGACTGCGCGCAGATCAGTGTCGACCTTGCTCAAGGCCACAAACAGCGTGGCTTGTTGCTGACCGATCAAGGCGAAAGAAACGAACACCGGGTTGAACGACACATCGCCGCCACGCAGGTTGAACAGCCAGGCGATGTCGTCGAGGGTGGCGATGAAGTGCCAATCGGCGCCGCGTTCCTGCAGGGTTTCACGCAGTTGGGCGAGTTTCTCGCCACGGCTGACGGTCGCCTGCGGCGGCAAGTGTTGATAGATCGGCGCGGTTGGCAGGCCCGGACGGTCGCTCCAGACTTCCTTCAACAGGTCGAGGTCGGTACGCAGGCTGGCGCCACGCGCTTCGAGCTTGCTACCCAGGGTCCGCGCCGACGCCACGGCCATTACCGCGCCATCGACCGCGACCACGCCACCTTCCGGCGTCTGCTCGGCCAGCCAGTCCAGCGGGCTCGGCTGGCCCGGTTGCAACTTGACCAGTTCGATGCCGCTGCCCTTGAGCTCCTTGGTCGCCTGTTCCCAGTAACGACTGTCGGCCCAGACCCCGGCGAAATCAGTGGTGACAATCAATGTCCCCACCGAGCCATGGAAACCCGACAACCACTGCCGCCCCTGCCAGTAGCCAGGCAGGTATTCCGACAGGTGCGGGTCGGCGGACGGCACCAACAGTGCGTGGATGCCTTCGCGACGCATCAGTTCGCGGGTGTGCGCCAGGCGCTGGGGAACCGTTCCTTCGGTCAAAGTCTGGGTACTCATCGTGTCTCCTGCCAATCACTTCATCGTTATTGTTCGGTGCCGTTCGAAGTCGGCTCGTTAAAGCCCTGTCGCCCAGAATGCCGGAGCACTGGCGCAGGCGGTCTTGATCAGATCTACAGCCTTGTCGATGTCCTCGGCGGTGGTGAAACGACCGAGGCTCAGACGAATGGTACGGCCGGCCAGATGCGCATCGTGCCCCAATGCCAGCAGCACGTGGGACGGTGTGTTGCTGGCGGAGTTGCAGGCCGAAGTCGCAGAGAACGCGATCGAATGGCTCAGCGCCGCCGGGTTGAACTCGCCTTCGCTGAAGGTCAGGCTCAGGGTATGCGGGATACGTTGGCTGGCGCTGCCGTTGAGGCGTACGCCGGGCAGGCTCAACAGTTGTTCGAGCAGGCGCTCGCGCAACGCGACGATGGTTTTTTTCTCGTCATCAAAAGCCGCAGCAGCCAGGGCAAAGGCCGAGCCCATGGCGGCGATCTGGTGAGTGGCCAGCGTACCGGAACGCAATCCGCCCTCGTGGCCGCCACCGTGAATCTGCGCCTGCAAGCGCTGTTGCGCACGCGGGCCGACGTACAGCGCGCCAATGCCTTTGGGGCCGTAGAGCTTGTGTGCCGAAAACGACATCAGGTCCACCGGCCATTGCGCCAGATCGATCGCGACCTTGCCGGCGCCCTGGGCCGCATCGACGTGGAACAACGCCCCGCGCCCGCGCACCACATCACCGATGGCCGGGATGTCGTTGACGGTGCCGAGTTCGTTGTTGACCAGCATCAGCGACACCAGAAAGGTGTCATCGCGCATCGCTTCGCTGACCGCTTGCGCAGTAATCAGACCTTCCGCGTCCGGCACCAGATAGGTCACGGCGACACCGGCGTCCTGCAATTGCCGGGCAGTGTCGAGGATGGCCTTGTGTTCGATCTGACTGGTGATGATGTGGCCGCCGGACACGCCACGTGCCTGGGCCACGCCTTTGAGGGCGAGGTTGTTGGATTCGGTCGCACCGGAAGTCCAGACAATCTGTTGCGCCTGGGCGCCGACCAGTTCGGCCACTTGCTGACGGGCATTCTCGACCGTTTTTCGGGCCTGTTGGCCGAAGGCATGGGAACTGGAAGCCGGGTTGCCGAAGTTACCGTTGAAACCCAGACACTCGACCATCACCTGGATGACCCGCTCGTCCACCGGGGTGGTGGCGGCGTAATCGAAATACAGCGGACGTTCATTCATAAAAAGACTCGCAGAGCGTGTTCCGGGATCAGGAAGCTCGTGTCTACAAACGGCACAGCGCAGCCTTGTGAGCTGCGCCCGGGTTCGAGAGCGTCATCAATACCTGATCGGATGCCGTTAAAGAAGTAGGGCTTCATTAAAAGTGCGTAGGAACGCTCCTGAACGCGACTTTAACAGGCATCGGGCCGGCGGTTGTAGCACTGCGTCAGCTAAAGCTTTCAAGGAGTAACGGATACAGCGAAATCACCAGCAGCGCCGCCATGCCCCAGTTGAACACCCGCAACCAGCGGCGATCCTTCAGTACGTTACGCAGCAGAGTCCCGCACGCCGCCCAGACACCGACGCTCGGCAGGTTGATGATGGCAAACACCGCAGCAATCACGATCACATTGGTGAAATAACCCTGCATCGGCGTGTAGGTGCTGATGGCACCGATGGCCATGATCCACGCCTTGGGATTGACCCACTGGAAAGCCGCCGCGCCGAGGTAGCTGATCGGTTTCGCATCACCTGACTCACTTTCGCCGACCGGGCCGGAGTGAGCGATTTTCCACGCAAGGTACAGCAAGTAAGCCGCGCCGACGTAACGCAGAACCGTATAGAGAAGAGGATAAGTCTGGAACACCGCGCCCAAACCAAAACCCACCGCCACCACCAGCACAAAGAAGCCGCAGGTAATGCCGAGCATATGGGGGATGGTGCGGTTAAAGCCGAAATTCACGCCCGATGCCAGCAACATGGTGTTGTTCGGCCCCGGTGTGATCGAGGTGACAAGGGCAAACAGGGCAAAGCCCAGCAACAGGTCGAGCGAGAGGGTCATGGCAGGCAGTCCGTCAGGGTCATTCAGGTGTTGACCCTATCCCACGGCGCCGCGCAAACCCACGGACAGTTGGGTAAAACTTCGAGCAGTACAGTTGCGGATCAGCTAGGACGACCGTGCAGCTGTATGGTCCGCTCCGCGCTCATTTCACCCTTGTTATCAAACCCGAAAGTCTTCTGTGGCTGGCCAAGCAGTTGGGCTTTCTTCGCATGGTATTCCTCGAACGACAAGCCGCTGCGGTTCAGGGTCTCCAGCGCCAGTTCGCGGGTTTCTTCCGCCGTGTAAGGACGCAGTTCCGGGGAAACGTGGCTCGCGCAACCGGCGAGAACAGAAACAGCGAGCATCAGGGAAACAGTCAGTAAACGATTCATGGGAGCGTCCTGGCGAGCAGTGTGGGTCGATGGAGAAAGGCTACGCCCGGGCACGCTCCAGCAGAAATCAACGCTCTCAATAGTGGCTATCAGGATTCGGGCAAGATTCACCCTGCATATTCTCAAAAGACCTATCAATATCAATTAACAGTCTTTTACGGAATAACAATCAGCCTTTATAAAACCTTCAACACGTTCGGCACTGTTGCTCCAGCAACTGTTTCCCAGGCAACAGCGGTTCAACAAACCGGCCTGAAAGTCACACGAGCACAACCACCGACAACGCTCAAAGCCCCGGAATACGGGCCTTACAGGAATTGGTACAGCGCTTGCTCTGCTCCGGTGACTACTCACTGCTCGCCGAGCAACTGTTGAAAAAGGAACTGACCATGTCGCGTCCACTGAAAGTCGTCGCCCTGTCCGGCGGAACCTGGCGTCCGTCCCGCACCCTGGTGCTGACCCAGGCCTTGCTGGCCGAATTGTCCGGGCACCTGCCGGTCGAAAGTCACCTGATCGAACTCGGCGACATCGCCCGTCCATTGGGCGCCGCGCTGTCCCGTCAGGAGTTGCCGGCCGAGATCGAAGCCGAGCTGCAAGCCATCGAACAGGCTGACCTGTTGATCGTCGCCGCGCCGGTGTATCGCGGCTCCTATCCGGGGCTGCTCAAGCACTTGTTCGACCTGATCGATCTCAATGCGCTGATCGACACCCCTGTGCTGCTCGCCGCCACCGGTGGCAGCGAACGTCATGCGCTGGTCCTCGATCATCAGTTGCGCCCGCTGTTCAGTTTCTTCCAGGCCGTGACCCTGCCGATCGGCGTGTACGCCACCGAGGCCGATTTCGCCGATTACCAGATCACCAGCGAGCAACTAAAAGCGCGCATCCGACTTGCCGCCGAACGCGCCGCGCCGCTGTTTGGTGCTCACCTCAAACCGTTGCTGAAAATCGCTTAAGGAGCTGTTCATGGATGTTTTCTGGTTCCTGCCGACTCACGGCGACGGTCACTATCTGGGCACCACTCAAGGCGCGCGCCCGGTGACCCTCAATTACCTGAAACAAGTGGCGCAAGCCGCCGACAGCCTCGGTTACCACGGCGTGCTGATTCCTACCGGGCGTTCCTGCGAAGATTCGTGGGTGATCGCCTCGGCGCTGGTGCCGCTGACCGAACGCCTGCGTTATCTGGTGGCGATCCGTCCGGGGATCATTTCACCGACGGTCTCGGCGCGCATGGCCGCGACGCTGGATCGACTGTCCAACGGTCGCTTGCTGATCAACGTCGTGACCGGCGGTGACCCCGACGAAAACCGTGGCGACGGCAGTTTCCTCAGCCACAGCGAACGCTACGAAGTCACCGACGAATTCCTCAAGATCTGGCGTCGCGTGTTGCAAGGCGAGGCGGTGGATTTCGAAGGCAAGCATCTGAAAGTGCAGAACGCCAAAGCCTTGTATCCGCCGGTACAGAAGCCCTATCCGCCACTGTACTTCGGCGGCTCCTCCGACGCGGCCCATGATCTGGCCGCCGAGCAAGTCGACGTGTACCTGACCTGGGGCGAACCGCCGGCCGCCGTCGCCGAAAAACTCGCCGACGTGCGTGAACGCGCCGCCCGTCACGGACGCAAGGTGAAGTTCGGCATCCGCCTGCACGTGATCGTGCGCGAGACCGCCGAAGAAGCCTGGAACGCCGCCGACAAACTGATCGAGCACATCAGCGACGAAACCATCGAGGCCGCGCAGAAATCCTTTTCGCGCTTCGACTCCGAAGGCCAGCGGCGCATGGCTGCTTTGCACGACGGGCGCCGCGACAACCTGGAAATCGCCCCCAACCTGTGGGCCGGCGTCGGCCTGGTGCGCGGCGGTGCCGGCACCGCACTGGTCGGCGATCCGCAACAAGTGGCGGCGCGAATCAAGGAATACGCGGACCTGGGCATCGAGAGCTTCATCTTCTCCGGCTACCCGCATCTCGAAGAGGCCTACCGTTTTGCCGAGCTGGTGTTCCCGCTGTTGCCCGAGCCGTATGCGAGCCTCGCCGGACGCGGTGTCACCAACCTCACCGGGCCGTTTGGCGAAATGATCGCCAACGATGTACTGCCCGCCAAAGCCAACGCCTGAGGAAGACCGAGTGACTGCCAAACCGCAAAGCACCCTGCTCTCCCCGTTGCAGACCGCCCGACAACTGGCCGCCGAATTCGCCCTGACCGCTGTCGAGCGCGACGAACGCGGCGGCACACCAAAAGCCGAACGCGATGCCCTGCGCGACAGCGGGCTGCTGGCCCTGAGCATTCCCACCCGTTACGGCGGCCTCGGCGCGCGCTGGAGCGAAACCCTGGAGGTCGTGCGCGAATTCGCCAAGGTCGACAGCTCGATCGCCCACGTCTTCGGTTTTCATCATTTGATGCTCGCCACCGTGCGCCTGTTTTCCCGACCCGAACAATGGCAGCCATGGTTCGAACAGACCGCGCGGCAGAACTGGTTCTGGGGCAACGCGCTCAATCCGCTGGACACCCGCACCGTGGTCAAGGACCTCGGTGGCTGGCGCGAGTTTTCCGGCAAGAAGAGCTTCTGCTCCGGCGCCAGCGATTCACAAATGCTGATCGCCTCGGCGGTGGACGAAAGCAACGGCGGCAAACTGCTGATCGCGGCAATTCCCAGCGGGCGCAGCGGCATCACCTTGCACAACGACTGGAACAACATCGGCCAGCGCCAGACCGACAGCGGCAGCGCCACGTTCGAACGGGTGCGGGTCGAAGAGTCGGAACTGCTGCTGGATCCGGGCCCGTTGAGTACCCCGTTCGCCTGTTTGCGCCCATTGATCGCACAACTGACGTTCACGCATATGTTTCTCGGTATCGCCGAAGGGGCCTTTGAAGAAGCGCGGCAATACACCCTCAGCGAAACCCGCGTCTGGCACAAATCCTCGGTGCGCGAGGTGCGCGAAGATCCTTATGTACTGGCCCATTACGGCGAGTTCTGGGTCGCCCTCGAAGGCATCCGTCTGCTGGTGGAGCGCGCGGCCACGTTGCTCGACGAGGCGTGGGCCAAAGGCCCGAACCTGAGCGCCGAAGAGCGTGGTCACCTGGCCACGGCCATTGCCACGGCCAAGGTCGCCGCCAGTCGTCAGGGCCTGGAGATTTGCAGCCGACTGTTCGAAGTCACCGGTGCCCGTTCGACCCACGCATCGCTGCGCCTCGACCGACACTGGCGCAACCTGCGCACGCAAACCCTGCACGACCCGCTGGATTACAAACTCCACGAGCTGGGCGACTGGGCGCTGAACCAGTCCCTGCCGGTGCCGACGTTCTATTCCTGATTTCCTTTCGTGGAGCGAGACCCATGCAACTGCTGACCCTACCGCCCTCACCCGCGCTGGCCACGTCGATCCGCGCCACCGCCCAGGTCTTCGAAGACCCGAAATCCCAGGCCCTGCTCGCGCATCTGCAACAAGTCGCACCGAGCGAAGCCAGCGTGCTGATCATCGGCGAAACCGGCACCGGCAAGGAGTTGGTGGCGCGGCACATCCACAACCTGAGCAACCGGCGCAACCGGCCGTTCATTGCGGTGAACTGCGGGGCGTTTTCCGAATCGCTGGTGGAAGCCGAACTGTTCGGCCATGAAAAAGGCGCCTTCACCGGCGCTCTCAGCGCCAAGGCCGGGTGGTTCGAAGAGGCGGATGGCGGCACCTTGTTCCTCGATGAGATTGGCGATTTGCCGATGGCGATCCAGGTCAAATTGCTGCGGGTGTTGCAGGAACGTGAAGTGGTGCGACTGGGTTCGCGCAAGAGCATTCCCATCGATGTACGGGTGCTGGCGGCGACCAACGTGCAACTGGAGAAAGCCATCAACGCCGGGCATTTCCGCGAGGATCTGTATTATCGGTTGAACGTGGTCAATCTGGAGCTGAGCCCGTTGCGCGACCGACCCGGCGACATCCTGCCGCTGACCCGGCATTTCATCGAGGCTTACAGTCAGCGTCTGGGTTACGGACGCATCACCATCAGCCCCGGCGCCGAGCACAAGCTGCGCGGCTACAGTTGGCCGGGCAACATCCGCGAACTGGAAAACGTCATCCACCACACGCTGCTGATCTGCCGCAACGGCGTGATCGAGCGCGACGATCTGCGCCTGTCGAACCTGCGCATAGATCGCCCGGACGACCAGCATGCGAACGTCGACGATTCACCGGAAGCGCTACTGGAACGCGCCTTCCAGAAGCTCTTCGAACAACAGGCCGGCGCGCTGCATGAGAAGGTCGAGGACGCGTTGCTGCGTTCGGCCTATCGCTTCTGCCACTACAACCAGGTGCACACCGCCGCGCTGCTCGGCCTGAGCCGCAACGTGACCCGCACGCGGCTGATCAAGATCGGCGAACTGGCAGTCAACAAGCGACGACCCACGGAAAACCTGCAAGGCGAACGCTTGATCCAGCTGTCGATCTAGCCCACCAACTGGCAGTGCAAACCATCGTCGTGACTGCGGGCGATGCTGCTCAGCACCTGGAATGAACCGAAGGTCACGGTTCGCGCCTGATGGGTGCGGATCAACTGCCAGAAGTCCTGCTCACCGGTTTCGAAACTCTGGAACGCCGCCTCCCCCGCCTCGCGGGATTGCCATTGCAGGAAACCCAGCACCCGCCGGCCATCGTCACTGGCCTGGACGCTGGCGCTGACGAAGCCGGCGTAACGCTGGGCCAGACGTTCGGTCTGCACGGTCAGCGCCGAGACCAGCGCCGGTTGCTGGCCGGGCTCGATTTCAAATTCGATCAATTGGGTAAAGCTGCGGTTTTTCGCTGGTGCTTGCATGACATCCCCACTCTGTCAGACGAATCTTGCGATTCGAAGGTGTGCAGGGTAAAACCTCGACTTAACTAGAGGTCAAGGGGCAATTTGCAAATGATCACTGCGGAAAATGTGCACAAGCAACTGACCGTCGGCGAAGTCGCGGCCCGCAGCGGCGTGGCGGTCACCGCCCTGCACTTTTATGAATCCAAGGGTTTGATCAAGAGCCAGCGCAATGCCGGCAACCAGCGGCGTTACCCACGGGAAGTGTTGCGGCGGGTGGCGTTGATCAAGGTGGCGCAACGGCTGGGCATTCCGCTGGCGGAAATCGGCGAGGCGTTGAAACAGTTACCGGACAACCGCGCGCCAACGGCGGCGGACTGGAAAGTGTTGTCGGAGCAATGGCGACGGGAGCTGGATGAACGGATCAATCAGTTGATGCTGCTGCGTGACCGACTGACAGGTTGCATCGGTTGCGGATGCCTGTCGATGGAGGCCTGCCCGCTGCGCAATCAGGGCGACGTGCTGGGCGAACAGGGACCGGGAGCGCACTTTCTCGACGTTCCCAATTGAGGGCTCCCATACCATGGGAACCCTCGGTTCGATCAATCAGAAACCCGGCGCAATCTGCCCTTTGTAGCGAGTCAGAATGAACTGACGCACTTCATCGGAATTCAGCGCCTTGGCCAGTTTCTGCAAGCCCGGGTCGTTGATGTTGTCGGGACGCGCCACGAGAAACTCGATGTACAGACTCTTGCCCTTCTCGACGATCAGCGCACTGTTGGTGTCGATCCCGGCTTCCAGCGCGTAGTTGGCGAACACGAATGCCAGATCCACCTGACTCACCGAACGAGCGAGCAACGCGCCCTCCAGCTCGCGGATTTTCAGGTGTTTGGGGTTCTCGACGATGTCGCGCTGGGTCGCCAGGGTGTTGCTCGGATCCTTGAGTTTGATCAGCCCCGCTTCGTGTAACAGCACCAATGCGCGACCAGTGTTCACCGGGTCGTTGGGGATCGACACGCTCGCGCCGTCCTTCAGCTCCGAGATGTTTTTGATCTTGGTCGAGTAGGCGCCGAACGGTTCGATGTGCACGCCGACTACCGGCACCAGATCGGTGTGGCGAGTCTTGTTGAAATCATCGAGAAACGGCCGGTACTGGTAATAGTTGGCGTCGAGGTTTTTCAGCACCAGTTGCTGGTTGGGCTGGATGAAGTCGGTGAAGACCTTGATGTCCAGATCCACGCCTTCCTTGGCCAGGGTCGGTTTGACGAATTCGAGGATTTCCGCGTGCGGCACCGGGGTGGCACCGACGATCAGTTTTTCGTTGGCGTGAGCGCCGAACGACAGCACGGCAGCCAGAACGGCCAGGGTCTTTTTCATGTTGTGCTCCAAGGCAGATTTGAATGGCCGTCGTGGGGTGAACGTGGGGCCTTTATGGGTTGAAATTGTTGTGTCAGCGTCGGCTGTAGTGCGCCACCAGTCGGTCGCCGGTCATTTGCAGGGCCTGCACCAGAATCAGCAGCAACACCACGGTGACCACCATCACGTCGGTCTGAAAGCGCTGATAGCCGTAACGGATCGCCAGATCACCGAGCCCGCCGCCACCGATCACACCGGCCATCGCCGTGTAATCCACCAGCACGATGGCGGTGACGGTTACCGCCGCCAGCAACCCGCCGCGGGCCTCCGGCAACAGCGTGTGGCGGATGATCTGCCAGGTGTTGGCGCCCATGGCCTGGGTCGCCTCGACCACGCCGCGATCGACTTCGCGCAACGCGGTTTCCACCAGTCGCGCAAAGAACGGCGTGCAGCCGACCACCAATGGCGGAATGGTGCCCGGCACGCCCAGCGAAGTGCCCACCAGCAGTGTGGTCAGCGGAATCAGCACGATCAGCAAAATGATGAACGGCAGCGAACGCAGCATGTTCACGATCACCGACAGCACCCGATACACGCCGACCGTTTCATGCAACTGGCGCTTGCCGGTGAGAAACAGCAGCAGCCCCAGCGGCAAACCCAGCAACACCGTGAACAGCAGCGCCGCGCCGAGCATGCTCAGGGTGTCGAGACAGGCCTG
Source organism: Pseudomonas sp. GW821-FHT02C04 (assembly GCF_059421845.1). Classification (NCBI taxonomy): domain Bacteria; kingdom Pseudomonadati; phylum Pseudomonadota; class Gammaproteobacteria; order Pseudomonadales; family Pseudomonadaceae; genus Pseudomonas; species Pseudomonas sp. GW821-FHT02C04. The sequence goes on from NZ_JBWKVT010000009.1 coordinate 16,648, forward strand.
GGCAATGTCGGCCCAGTAAATGTGTTTGAACCACTCGGCCATGATCAGGACCAATCGTGGCGCGGTGGCTTGACGCCGTTGAGCAGCCAGTTGCCGACCACGTGGTACTTCCAGCGCACCGGGTCATGCAGGGTATGAACCCGAGCGTTTCGCCAGTGGCGGTCGAAGTTGTGCTTCTTCAGGGTCGAACGGGTGCCACCGAGTTCGAACAGCTTGTTGCTGGCCTCGATGGCGATTTCCGTGGTCAGCACTTTGGCCTTGGCCACGGCCAGCGACGCCAGCGCGACGTTGTCTTCATCGGGCGCCGGGCGCGCGGCGTCGAGCGCCCAACCGGCCCGTTCGAGCAGGGCTTCGGCGGCTTCCAGGCGGATTTCCAACGCGCCGATCTGAATGATCGTCAGCGGATCTTCGCTGGCCTTTTCCACACCCGCATCAATCCATGGCCGGGCAAACTGACGGACGAATTCCACAGTATCGCGCAACGCTGCCCGGGGAATGCCGGCGTCGATGGCAGCGGTGGTCAACTGGGCGAACGGCCCGGCCAGGGTCGGGCTTTCGTAGGAGCGATAAGTCGGGAACAGATTGAACGGCGCCACCTGCAGATCTTCTGCCAGCACCGTGCCGCTGGACGTGGTGCGCTGGCCGATGCTGTCCCAGTCATCGACGATCACCAGCCCTTTCGTGCCGCGCTCGACAAAGGCCAATTGGCCCTTCTGTTCTTCATCCAGCGCCAGCACCGCCAGCCAGTGGGCGTAGAGCGAACCGGTGCAGTAACCCTTGCGGCCGTTGATCACATAACCGTCGCCATAACGACGGATGGTTGCCTGAATGTCCTGCACGTTCTTGCCGCCGGTTTCCGACAGCGCGTTGGCGAAACGGTGACCTTGCAGCGCCAGCTCAAAGAAATGCGCTTGTTGCGCCGGGGTGCCTTGCAGGCGGATGTCTTCGAGCAGGCAGTAATGGTTTTGCGGGATCTGTCCGAGGGACGGATCGGCAGCGGAAATGATCGCGATCACTTGGGCCAGCACCGCGTAGGACACCTGGGCGCCGCCGTATTCCTTCGGAACGGTGATGCCCCACAGGCCACTGTTGGAATACAGGTCGACGATTTCAGCGGGCACTTCACGGCTGCGGTCGCGCTCGGCGGCGTGTTCCTGCAGGACGGCGGCGACCTGTGCGGCCACGCGCAAGGCTTCGGTGTCATCGGCGATACGGTGGGCAGCCGGCGGGTTGATCGGATAAACGGCAGATTCAGACATGGATGACTCTCGGTATCGGTGTTGTACCGGGTCATTGCAGCTTCTGTGCCTGACTGACAGGCCTTGTTTTTCGCGGCTTTCAGCGGACTTTCGCAAAATAGAACGATGAAAACCCGCGCATTCTGTTGCTTCACTGTCGATGGCTGAACACTGCTCGTCGGGTACTCGGTCGGGCCGGCGACACACGCCTATAGTTGAGCGACCGGTCACTCCGGCGAAGGCACACCTTCACCCCCCCCATAAAAACAGGGCGACAAAAACAAGGAGTACGCCATGAGCGTTCAACCTATTCCCGAGGGGTATCACAGCATTACCCCGTATCTCGGCATCCATAAGGCCGCCGAGGCCATCGATTTCTATAAAAAGGCGTTCGGTGCCACCGAAGTCATGCGCCTGGCCATGCCCGACGGCGGTATCGGCCACGCTGAACTGCGCATCGGTGACAGCGCGATCATGCTCGGCTCGCCGTGCGATCAAGGTCCGTTGAGCAATCCGGACAAAGCCGTATCCGTCGGTTTGCATCTGTACGTGACCGATGTCGACAAGTCGTTCCAGCGCGCACTGGATGCCGGGGCGACCGCCGTGTCCGAGGTCAAGGATCAGTTCTACGGCGACCGCAGCGGTACATTGAAAGATCCGTACGGGCATCTGTGGTTTCTGGCCACGCGCAAGGAGGACCTGACTCAGGAGCAGATCGAGCAGCGGGCGAAAGAGCTGTTCCAGCAGGGTTAGCAACAACAAGTGCCCATTCCCGCGCAACGCGCGGGGATGGGCGAACACGATTCATGAACCGTCGAACCACGCTTCACGCCTTGTCATGAACGCCCGGCGATTTCAGGATGCAGGCCAACCGCCTGAATAAAGGATCACCCCGATGTTTGCCGGATTCGTCAAAGACCAGCGCCATGTCAACGGCGTGGACATCACCTACCGCATCAAAGGCAGCGGACCGGGCCTGCTGTTGTTGCACGGGCACCCGCAGACCCACGTCATCTGGCACAAAGTCGCCGAGCAACTGGCGGAACACTTCACTGTAATTGCCGCCGACCTGCGCGGTTACGGCGACAGCAGCCGACCGCCAGCCGATGAGCGGCACGCCAACTATTCCAAACGCGAAATGGCCCGCGACGGCGTGGAACTGATGCAAGCGCTGGGCTTTACGCAGTTTTCGATCCTCGCCCACGACCGTGGAGCCCGGGTCGCCCATCGCCTGGCCCTCGATCATCCCGACGCCGTGCAACGCATGGTGTTGCTGGACATAGCGCCGACCCTGGCGATGTACAGCCAGACCAACGAGGCCTTCGCCCGGGCCTACTGGCACTGGTTTTTCCTGATTCGCCCGGCACCGCTGCCGGAAACCCTGATCGAGGCCGATCCCGAAGGCTATCTGCGCAGCGTCATGGGCAGCCGCAGCGCCGGGCTCAGGCCGTTCACTGACGAGGCGTTTGCTGAATACCTGCGTTGCCTGAGCCTGCCCGGCAGCGCCCGTGGGATCTGCGAGGACTACCGGGCCAGTGCCGACATCGATCTGGAACATGACCGCAACGATCTCGAGGCCGGCCATCATCTGAGCTTGCCGCTGCTGGTGCTGTGGGGCGCCGAAGGTACGGTCGGTCGTTGCTTCGACCCGCTCAGGGAATGGCAACAAGTGGCCACCGATGTGCGCGGCAAGCCCCTGCCCGCTGGCCACTACCTCGCCGAAGAAGTCCCAGAACTGTTGCTCGCCGAAGCACTGACGTTCCTGCGCTGAGCCATCCCTTCCTCCCGCTCACCACAACGTCGACCGGCGTCGTGGTGAGATTGCGGTCGCGAAACATTTACTTTCACATCCTTCATCGGGATTTGCTTCGGTCATCCGTCTTATAAAGATGCGGGCCAGTCGCGTAGGCAAAAGCCACGACCGGCCCATCAGGGACTCCCGCGCTGCGAAGCCCGTAGTGGCCGAGTCCTCTCACCGAATCAAGATCCGTCATCATGTCAAAGAAATCCCGCTCGAAACTGTGGTTCCTGGTACACAGCTGGCTGGCGTTGCCGATCTGGTTTTTTGTTCTGATTGTCTGCGTCACCGGCACCCTGGCAGTGGTCAGCCAGGAAATCGTCTGGCTGGTGAACCCGCAAATGCGCGCCACCCAACCCTCTGACGATGCCCCGCTGCTGGGCTACGACCAGGTCATCGCCGCGATCAAGACTGCCGAACCGCAGTTGCTGGTCGAACGCATCAGTCGCCCCGACGAAGCGCATTTCGCGCTTGAGGTGAACGTCAGTCAGCCTGACGGGCGTTCGGTGACGGTCTACGTCAATCCGTACACCGGTGTGATTCAGGGCACCGCGCCAGACTTCAATTTCCGAGCCTTCACCCGAGCCTTGCACGGCTGGTGGCTGGTGCCGTTCACCAACGGTTACAGCTGGGGCTGGTATCTGGTGTCGTTTCTGGCACTGCCGATGCTGGCTTCACTGGTGACCGGGCTGGTGGTCTACAAGCGCTTCTGGAAGGGCTTTTTCAGCCCGACCCTGCGCCTGCGTCACGGTGCGCGGATTTTCTGGGGCGATTTCCACCGCCTCAGTGGCATCTGGTCGATCTGGTTCATCGCGGTGATCTCCGTCACCGCCGTGTGGTTCCTGATCGAAGCCATTCTTTCCGACAATCATATTTCCATCTCCAGCGAGCCGATCATCGCGGCCATGTCCCGTGAAGGCGTGCCGTTGTCCGCTGATGGTTCGCCTCCGCCACGGGTCAGCCTGGACCACGCCATCGAAATCGCCCAGCAACGGATTCCCGGGTTCGAAGCCAGCACCATCAATCTGCCCGGCAACGCTTACAGCCACCTCGATATCCGGGGTCGCGGCTGGTATCCGTTGATGTTCCAGTCCGCCACGCTCAACCCCTACAGCGGTGAAGTGGCCGCCTCGCGCCTGCTCTCCGACCGGACCTCCCTGGAGTTCGTCACCGAGTCCATGCGTCCGCTGCACACCGGCGACTTCGGTGGGCTGTGGATCAAGCTGATCTGGTTCTTCTTCGGGCTGGTGCTGAGCATGATGGTCCTCAGCGGGCTGTTGATCTGGACCAAGCGCACCGCGCTGGCGACCGCCAACGCCCTCAAGCGCGAGAACAAGAAACAGCGCGTTCAGGCACAACCGGCCCTGCACCGTGAACCGTCGGAGGCCAACCTGTGAGCAAGTCCACTCCCATGGCTCAGCCCTCACGGCTGAGCGTGATCTGGCATAAATGGCGCTTCCACATCAACGTGCTGCTGTTGCTGATTCCGCTGGGATTCATGCCCAGGTACTTCGCCGATCAGGCGTTGTTTCGCGGTGACAGCGGGCTGGGTGAGCGCGAGATCGGCGAAGTCCAGGTGGGTCCGTGGAGCCTGCGTCTGGCCGAGTTTCGCAACGAAGCGCCGCTTCCCGATGGCGCAGCCGGCTATCTGAAGGGTTTTAGCGCCGCGCTGTGCGAGGCCTGTGTCGAACAGGTCAAGGCCACCTACCTGCGCATCGGCAAGCCACGCAGCCTGCGCGCCGCCGGTTCGATCTTCTTCGGCACGCCTTACAGCATGGGCACGCAAATGCCCGTCCCGGACAAAACCAGAGCCGACGCCGAACTGTGGATCACCATGGAAGGCTGGGACGGCAGCATGCACCAAGCCTCGATTCCGCTGAGCCAGGCCTCCCCCGCCACTATTGCCTGGCTGAACAAACAAGGAGCCAAACCATGAGCCGCCCTTCCCGTCTGAGCATGAGCACCGCATTGCTGGTGCTGTGTGCCGGTTTCAGCGCCAGCGCCCTGGCCCACAACCCGATGTGCGAGTGCAAGGCCATCGATGCCGAGCAGATCAAATGCACCGGCGGTTTCTCCGACGGCAGCGGCGCACCGGGGGTGACCCTCGATGTGATCGGCTACGACGAAACCATCCTGGTGCCGGGCAAGCTCGGCGCCGATTCAACCCTGACCTTCAAGAAACCCGGCGCCGAGTTCTACGTGCTGTTCGACGCCGGCCCCGGCCATGTCGTCGAAATCGACCAAGCGGATATCGAAGCCCCATGACCACGCCGACCACCCAGGTTGTACGCCCGGCCGGTGCCGGCCATGAAACCCTCAATGTGCTGCTGATGTGCCTGCTGATCCTCGCGGTCGCCGGTTCCGTGGTGGCGTGGCGCGGGGTGTCCCACGAGCCGGAGCCGGTTTCCAGCCATCAGCTCGATGCCCGTCGCGACCTCGGCGCCAGCGAGCAAGGCATCTACGCCGACCTGCGAGTAACCCTCGACGAGATCCATCTGTTGCGTGAAGAACAGCAAGCGCTGCCGACCCCGCAGAACCTGGCGGATGAAGGTTTCGCACCGTTCGCCCAAGACGCCAGCTCCGTGAGCCGTGGCGGCCATGCCTGGCAATTGCTGGCCGACACCGCCTACTTCGGCCACAGCCAGGCACCCGCCGTGGCCGGCTCGTTTCTGATGCGCCTGAACGCTGCAGATGACGCCACGCCGGACATCTGGCTCAACCGCGCCACCGATCTGCAAGCGCCGACAGACCTGTCCGACGCGGCACTGACCGCTGCCGGATGGAAACAGATCGTCGCGCAATTCGATGCCGGGGTGACCCGCGAACATCGTCATTGAACCCTCGCCTTCATTCGAGAGAAGACCGCTTGCCCATGCCTAGTTCATCTCAACGCCGCCCCTTCCTGCGCCTGCTGCTGATCGGCCTGTGCGCCTGCCTGCTGAGCCCGCTGGCCAGCGCCGATCCGGCCAAGCGCCTGCGCATCGGCATCACCCTGCACCCTTATTACAGCTACGTGGCGAACATCGTCGGCGACAAGGCCGATGTCGTGCCGCTGATTCCCGCCGGCTTCAACCCGCACGCCTACGAGCCCCGCGCCGAAGACATCAAGCGCATCAGCGGACTGGACGTGATCGTGCTCAACGGTGTCGGCCATGACGACTTCGCCGACCGCATGATCGCCGCCAGTGAGACGCCGAACATCAAGACCATCGAAGCCAACGAAAACGTGCCGCTGCTGGCCGCGACCGGGGTCGCGGCGCGCGGTGCCGGCAAAGTGGTGAACCCGCACACGTTCCTGTCGATCAGCGCCTCGATCGCCCAGGTCAACAACATCGCCCGGGAACTCGGCAAACTCGACCCGGACAACGCCAAGACCTACACCCAGAACGCCCGTGCCTACGGCAAACGCCTGCGGCAGATGCGCGCCGACGCCCTGGCCAAACTGACCCAGGCACCGAACGCCGAACTGCGGGTCGCCACAGTGCACGCGGCTTACGACTACCTGCTGCGCGAGTTTGGCCTGGAAGTGACGGCGGTGGTCGAGCCGGCCCACGGCATCGAACCAAGCCCGAGTCAGTTGAAGAAAACCATCGACCAACTGCGTGAACTGGACGTGAAAGTGATCTTCTCGGAGATGGATTTCCCGTCCACTTACGTCGAAACCATTCAACGCGAATCCGGTGTGAAGCTGTACCCGCTGTCGCACATTTCCTACGGCGAATACACCGCCGACAAGTACGAAAAGGAAATGACCGGCAACCTCAACACCGTGGTTCGGGCGATTCAGGAGTCCGGCGCATGACGGCTCAGGAAAACCTCTCAATCACCCGCAGTGGCCCGACGCTGGATTTCGCCGAGGTCAGCCTGACCCTCGGTCGCACGACGATTCTGGATAAGGTGACCTTCCAGGTACAGCCCGGCAGCGTGCACGCACTGGTGGGCCCCAACGGCGGCGGCAAGAGTTCGCTGATCAAGACCCTGCTCGGGCAGATGCCCCATCAGGGCCGGCTCAGCCTGCAATGGCCCGGCGAGCCCGGCACCATCGGCTATGTGCCGCAGGCGCTGGAGTTCGATCGGGGCCTGCCAATGACCGTCGATGATTTCATGGCTGCCATGTGCCAGCGCCGCCCGGCGTTTCTTGGCCTGAGCAAACGCTACGCCGGCGCCATCGGTGAGGCGCTGGAGCGGGTCGGCATGCAGGACAAACGCAAACGCCGGATGGGCGCGCTATCCGGCGGTGAGCGCCAGCGGGTACTGCTTGCTCAAGGACTGATCCCGGCCCCGCAATTGTTGGTGTTGGATGAACCGATGTCGGCCCTCGACGAAGCCGGGATCCAGGTGTTCGAACGCCTGCTCGGCGACTGGCGCGCGGCGGGCATCACCGTGCTGTGGATCGAACACGATCTGGAAGCCGTCGGGCGTCTGGCCAATCGCGTCACCGGCCTCAACCGCCGGGTGCTGTTCGACGCCACGCCGCAACAGGCCCTGACCCCGGAACGTCTGCTGACCCTGTTCTCGACCCATCCACGGAGCGCTGCCTGATGAGTTACGAAGCCTTTCGTTTGATGGTGCAGGGCTGGGCCACCTCCGGTTATCTGCCGGAAGCCCTGGCCTACGGTTTTGTGGTCAACGCGCTGCTCGCCGGCCTGTTGATCGGCCCGGTGCTCGGCGGCCTCGGCACACTGGTGGTGGTCAAGCGCTTCGCGTTTTTCTCCGAAGCGGTCGGCCACGCGGCACTGACCGGCGTGGCCATCGGCATTCTGCTCGGCGAACCCTACACCGGGCCGTACGGCAGCCTGTTCGGCTACTGCCTGCTGTTCGGCATTCTGCTCAATTACCTGCGCAACCGCACCGGCCTGGCCCCGGACACACTGATCGGCGTGTTCCTGTCGGTGTCCCTGGCGCTGGGTGCCAGCCTGCTGCTGATCCTGGCGGGCAAGATCAACGTACACATTCTGGAAAACGTGCTGTTCGGCTCGGTGCTGACGGTCAACGGCAATGATCTGGCGGTGCTGGCGATCGTCGGTTCGCTGGTGATGGCCCTGGCCTTGCCGCTGTACAACCGCATCATGCTCGCCAGTTTCAACCCGCAACTGGCGGCAGTGCGTGGTGTTGCCGTGAAGACCCTGGATTACCTGTTCGTGATTCTGGTGACGCTGATCACCGTCGCAGCGGTAAAAGTCATCGGCGCGATTCTGGTCGGCGCGCTGCTGGTGATTCCGGCAGCGGCGGCTCGTTTGCTCAGCCAGTCGCTCAAGGGCTTTTTCTGGTGTTCGGTGCTGATCGCCACGGTCAGCACGCTGTGCGGGATTCTCGCGCCCATCGTGTTCGACCTGCCGATTCCGTCCGGCGCCGCGATCATCCTTGTCGCCGGCATCGGTTTCGCCCTCGCCGCCATTGCCCGGGGTGTCGTCCCCAGCCTGAAAGGGAACCTTGGATAAATGTCTTTCTCACTGCGACAACTGACCCTGGCCATCGCCCTGTGCAGCGTGACCACGACCACCGTATTCGCCGCCGAAAGCGCCAAACCGCTGCGGGTGCTGGCCTCGTTGCCAATCACCTACGGTCTGGGCGAAGTGTTGCTCAAGGGCACCGACATCAGCCTCGAACGCGCAGCACCGGCAAATCTGCCGGGCAGCCGCCAGACCGCGTACTTCACCGGGCGCGGGGCTCCGGAGCTGAGCAAACTGGCCACCGGCGCCGATGCGGTGATCGGCGTGCGCTCGCTGTGGGCCGATGATCCGCTGTACCCGATCGCCCGACGCAGCAACATCCGCATCGTCGAAGTCGACGCCGCCCGCCCGGTGGACGGCGCCCTGCCCGGCATCGCCGTGCAGCCGGGGCTGAACGTCGATGGTTTGAACAGCCAGCCGTGGCTGGCCAGCAACAACATGGGGCGCATGGCCGACGTGATGGCGGCGGATCTGGTGCGCCTGGCGCCGAAGGACAAACCGAAGATCGAGGCCAATCTGGCGGCACTGAAACAGCGCCTGCTGAAGCTCAGCGCCGACAGCGAAGCGCGTCTGGCCAGTGCCGACAATCTGAGCGTGATGAGCCTGAGCGATCACTTCGGTTATCTGATCGGCAGCCTGAATCTGGAGTTGATCGGGCAGGATCCGCGACCGGATGCCGAATGGACACCGGAAGACCTGAAGAAATTGACTGCAACGCTCAAGGACAACGACGTGGCGGTGGTGCTGCACCATCGCCAGCCATCGGACGCGGTGAAAGCGGCGATTTCCGAGTCGGGCAGTCATCTGCTGGTGCTGAGCACCGATGCGGCGGATCCGGTGGCGGAACTGGAAGGGAATGTGGATGCACTGCTCAAGGGCTTGAGCGGCGCCTGAGGAGAGGTGATCGTTCCCACGCTATGCGTGGGCACGATCAAACGACAATCCTCCGGACATGAAAAAACCCGCTGACTGTTTCCAGTCCAGCGGGTTTCTTTTTGGCCGGTGACTTACTGTGCAGCCGCTTGCGCGTCCATCTTCTGGCGCAGGCTCAGCGGACGCATGTCAGTCCAGGTTTCTTCGATGTAGGCCAGGCATTCCTTCTTCAGGCCGCTCTTGCCCACGGTGCGCCAGCCTTCCGGGATGGCCTTGTAATCCGGCCAGATCGAGTACTGCTCTTCGTGGTTGACCACGACCTGAAAGAGGATGTCCTCGCGGTCGAATACTGACGTCATGCTGTGTCTCCATCGTTGTAGGGGTGGGCTGCACGGCGGGTGCAGCCGGGTATGTAGAAGGAACGTTCGGCGCGGCGAAAAATTTACAGGGCAGCGGTCGCAGCGCTCAACGCACGGCCGAAGATCTCGGCGACGCGGTCGATTTCAGCGGCGGTGATCACCAGCGGCGGCAGGAACCGCACCACCGCGCCATGGCGCCCGCCCAACTCCAGAATCAGGCCACGCTTAAGGCATTCGCGCTGTACCAGCGGCGCCAGACGTGCGAAGGCCGGTGGATGGCCCAGCGCGTCCGGCGCGCCGTTCGGATCGACCAGTTCGACGCCGAGCATCAGGCCACGACCACGAATGTCGCCCAGTTGCGGGAAGTCACGCTGCAGGATGTGCAGGTGCTCGCTCAGGCGTTCGCCCATGGCGGCGGCGTGTTCGCAGACCTTGTGCTCGACCAGGTAACGCATCACCGCGGAACCGGCGGCCATCGCCATCTGGTTGCCACGGAAGGTGCCGGCATGAGCGCCCGGCTGCCAGGTGTCGAGCCAGTCGCGGTAAACCACCACCGCCAGCGGCAGGCTGCCGCCGATGGCTTTGGATAGCACGACCACGTCCGGGGTGATGCCGGCGTGCTCGAAGGCAAACATCTTGCCGGTGCGGGCGAAACCGCTCTGGATCTCGTCGACGATCAGTGCAACACCCGCCTTTTCGGTGATGCGACGCAGACCGCGCAGCCACTCGATGTCCGCCGGAATCACACCGCCCTCGCCCTGCACCGCCTCGACGATCACCGCCGCCGGCAATTGCACACCGGCCTCCGGGTCGTTGAGCAGGTTTTCCAGGTAACTCAGGTTGGCCTTCACGCCCGCCGCACCACCGATGCCGAACGGGCAACGGTAGTTATACGGGAACGGCATGAATTGCACGCCATTGCTGAGCAGCGCACCCAGCGGCTTTTTCGGCCCCAGGCTGCCCATCAGGCTCAACGCGCCCTGGCTCATGCCGTGGTAACCGCCGGAGAACGACAGCACAGTGCTGCGCCCGGTGGCGGTGCGCACCAGTTTCAGCGCGGCTTCCACCGCGTCGGTGCCGGTCGGGCCGCAGAACTGAATTTTCGCTTCCTTGGCCAACCCAGGCGGCAGCAACCCGAACAGATCCTGAACGAATTGATCCTTCACCGGTGTGGTCAGGTCGAGGGTGTGCAGCGGCAACTCATCGGCCAGCACCTGCTGGATCGCCTCGATCACCACCGGGTGGTTGTGCCCCAGCGCCAGGGTGCCGGCACCGGCCAGGCAATCGATGAAGGTGCGGCCTTCAACGTCTTCGACATACAGCCCCTTGGCACGCTTCAGCGCCAGGGGAATGCGCCGCGGGTAGCTGCGGGCATTGGATTCCTGCTGGCTCTGGCGGGCCAGCAGCGGCGATTCATTGAACTGATACAGCGTTTCCGCCGGCGCGGAGGCGATCCGGGCCGACGACTCTTCGATAAGGCTGGTGGCGACTGACATCTCTCGACCCCTCAATTCGCTATGGATAGTGACCAAAACTGCACACCGCACAGGTGCGCGTTCCGGTCGCGGGGCGCACATGCAGGTTTTCCTGTTCTGGAAACGCACCAGACCCTCAAGGATTTACACCCTTGAGCGAGTTGTCATGCCGACAGCGGCAGCGACTTGTGCATCGGCAGGCTGCGCATGCCGTGGCGAATGAGCGGCGGCGCCGATTCGCGATACCCCAGACGCCGATAAAAGGCTTCACCGGTGCGGGTGCTGGTAAGCACGGAACGGGCGCTGCCGCGAGTCAGCAGCCAGCCTTCAAGGTCAGTCATCAGCGCCCGGCCAACGCCCCGGCGAAACCATTCCGGCTGCACATGACAAAGGGTGACGTCGCCGTCGGCCAGCGCCATGCCGACGCCCACCGGTCGGCCTTGCATCAGGGCGATGTTCAGATAGCGCTGCGGATCAGCGAGCCAGGTGCTGATGTGTTCCGGCGATTGCTGGCGGATCCAGACATCGACAAGGTGGGGGTCGTTACGATGGTCAAGTGCGCAACCGACGCGAATCGAACGCTCGATGATGCGGCTGATGATGCCGGCATCGGCCGGGGTGGCCGGGCAAATGTAGATGGATGCATCCATGGCGCTGTTTCCCTCAATCCATTGAGTCAAAGGCTGGGGCGACAATAGCGTCGTGGCCGGCCGATGACCAATGGAGAGAGGTTACATTTGATGTGCCGGGCTCAGGCCGGTTGCAGCGGCATGGTCAACTCGACCCGCAAGCCATCCGGGCGACTGTCGAAATGCAGGGTGCAGGCACAGCGCTGAACAATCGCCTGGACAATCGCCAACCCCAGCCCGCAGCCGGTGCTCTGGCCGTTGCGCCAGAAGCGTTGGGTCAGGTGTTGCAGATCGTCCGGCGCAATCCCCGGCCCATGGTCGCGCACGACGAAGCGCACACGGTTGCCGGTGGTTTCCAGGGTCAGCTCCACGGCGCCTTCCGTCGGGGTATGGCGCAGGGCGTTATCGAGCAGGTTGCGCAAGGCCGCAATCGACAACACCGCCGGCATTTGCAGGGGCGCCTTGGACAGCTGCTCAGGCAGATGCAGTTTGATCCGCTGCCGCTCATCGCTGGCAGAGTCCTGAATCGCCAGTTTCGCCACTTGCTCGGCGCTGCACTGCACGCCGTCGTCGAACGACAGACTGCCCTCGACCCGGGCCAGCAACAGCAATTGCTCCAGGGTGCGATGCAAACGGTCGGCGCCCTCCTCGGCCCGGGCCAGGGACTGATCGCGGGCACTGCCTTCGGTCATGCGCGCCACTTGCAGGTGGGTCTTGATCGCCGTCAGCGGGCTGCGCAGTTCATGGGCGGCGTCACCGGTCAGGCGACGCTCGCGCTCGATGGTCTTGCCGATGCGCTGGAACAGCTGATTCTGGGTCTCGAGCAAGGGTTTCAGTTCGCTGGGGAATGATTGCAACTGCAACGGTTCGAGCGAGTCGGCATTGCGGCGCATCAAAGCTTCGCGCAAGCGATTGAGCGGCGCCAGCCCCTGACCGATCCCCAGCCACAGCAGGCACAGGCAGCCAAGCAACGCCACACCCACCGGTACCGAGGCTGCCAGCAGGATCGACATGTTCAGGGCTTCACGTTCGATCACCCGGTCGGCGGTGGTGATACGCACATCGCCCCGGGCCAGGGTGAACGTGCGCCACGGTGCGCCGTCGATCATCTGGTCATGGAAGCCCATTTTCCGGGCTTCCAGTGCCTGTTCCGGATTGTTGTGGCTGCGGGCGAGGATTTCGCCGCGCAACGAGCTGACCTGACAGGCCATCCCGCCAGGAATGTTCAGTTGTTCGGCGCTGAAGTGAGTGCCCTCGCCCTTGCTCGGAATCGCCGGCAATTGCTCCAGCAACCCGGCGACCATCCGCGCCGAAGCCACCAGCCGCTGGTCGAGGGAAAACATCATCTGGTTGCGCAGGTCGCTGAGCATCCAGGCCGCCGCCAGGGCCCAGATCAGCGCGAATGCGGCGCCGAGGGTCAGGCTCAGGCGCAGGCGCAAACTCATCACTTGTCGGTTTCTCCACCATCGGCCGGGCCCAGGCGATAACCCAGTCCTCGCACGGTTTCAACGATGCCCTTGCCGAGTTTGCTGCGCAGGTGGTGGATGTGCACGTTGAGCGCGTTGCTTTCCAGTTCATCGTTGAACCCGTAGACGCTGTCCTTCAATTGCTCAGTGGACAGCACCCGGCCACGGTTGTGCAGCAAGGCTTGCAGCAGGGATTGTTCGCGACGGGACAGGTCCACCGAACGGCCCGCCAGGGTGGTTTCGCGGCTGCTCGGGTCGTAGGTCAGCGCGCCGTGCTCGATCAGGTTGACACTGCGTCCGGCCACCCGACGCAGCAGGGTTTGCAGACGAGCGAACAGTTCGCGCAAATCGAAAGGCTTGAGCAGGTAGTCGTCGGCGCCGGACTGCAAACCGTCGACCCGGTCGGTGACCGAATCCCGCGCAGTGAGGATCAGCACCGGAATTTCCAGGCCTTGCTGACGCAGTTGCTGCAGCAGCTTGAGACCATCTTCGTCCGGCAAACCGAGGTCGAGCACCATCACGTCGAATTCGGCGACCTTGAGGATCGCCCGCGCCTTGGAGGCGGTGTTGACGTGTTCGACCGTCAAGCCCTGGGCCGTCAGCCCGGCGACGATGCCACTGGCGATCAACTCATCGTCTTCGCAAACCAGTACGTGCATGGGAGCTCCATGAGAAAAAACGTGATTCAAGCAGCAGAGGATTAAGCGGCAATTATGGGCATTGCCCGCTCCAAGGAAAAGCACGATCCCGATGTACACGATTACGGTCGATGTCTTTCTCAACGCAGACCACCGCACCGGCAACTAAAAACCAACAAACGACAACTTAACAACTTCCAACCGAAACAAACAGCAATCACAAAAACAGTGCATGACCGTTATTTATCGCGATAGCCTTCAACCGCAGAACATATAAACACCACACCAACTAACTAACCACCAATCATCAAAGGAAACATCACATGTCCAAACTTAACAACTTTGTCGCCATCGACTGGCGCTCCGGTCCTGACCGGATTTATTTCTTCTTTAAAAATACCGATACTTTTTCCTGCTACAACAATGGCGACGAGAAAGTACCAGACGATTATCCGAAACCGATCAAGGGCCATTGGGAAGGGTTCGATGCCTACGCCAAGAACCTGCGCTTCGGATTCACCCAGACACAGGCAGGCGACAAGGATATAGTCTGGTTGTTCTTCTACAACGGTGATCGCCCATTGGTTTGTGCTTATAACCAGGATACTGGAAAGGCTGATGCGTTTTACAATCTCTCCAACTCTCTATGGACGCCAATCCTGCCCTACTTCGACAAAATTGTTGCCGGCACCTGGCTGGAAGCCATCGGGCACAAGTATCTATTCCGTTTCCTGTTGAATGACGGAACTCACCTTACGCTGGATACTTCAAAGCGACAAATAAGTCACCATCCAACAGCTGTACTGCCCGGACTTGAACCTTACAAGCATCGCCTTATCACTGCAGCTCAAATTGATCCCACCTTTAGCGATAACCTCTGGTACATTTTCCTGACTGATGACCAGTTCGTGGTTTACAACATGCAAAAAGGCCGGGTAGAGGGCGGTGCGCGCAACGTTGGCGGTACTTTCCCCGGGTTAACGCGGGGTCTCTAATAGCCTCATCCGCTTGCAATGCTGCGGAGTCTCGCAGGTTCGGTGCATGGATACGCCTGGTTAATCATCGGTTAATCGCTGCTCACTACTGTGGCCCAACTTGCACAGGGACAAGGCTCCTCCATGCGTCATATTTTTTTATTGTTTGCACTGTTGATTTCGGGTCTGGCCCAGGCAGGGAACGATCCCTTTGCGACAAAACCGGAATTTCTCCCGGTCGACAAGGCCTTCGTCCTGACGTCCGAACGTCTGGATTCCGGCGAAACCCAACTGTTCTGGCAGATCGCCGACGGTTACTACCTGTATCAGAAACGCCTGAAATTCGATGGGCTGGCGGCGGAAAACGCGCCTTCGCTGCCCGAGGGCGAATCCCACAGTGACGAGTATTTCGGTGAGCAACCGGTCTACCGACAGGGCCTCGAACTGAAGATCCCGGCGGCAGCCAAAGGCCAGATCAAGGTCAGTTATCAGGGCTGCGCCGATGCCGGCCTGTGCTATCCACCGCAGACTCGTGTGATCGACCTGGGTGGCAAAGCGGCCGCTGCAGCGACGGATGAGGCGCAGGATCAAGCACTGGCCAGCGGCCTGCAACAGCACTCGCTGGGCTGGAGTTTGCTGGTGTTCTTCGGTCTTGGCCTGCTGCTGGCCTTTGCGCCGTGCTCGTTGCCGATGTTGCCGATTCTGGCGGGCATGGTAGTTGGCAGCGGGGCGACGCCACGGCGCGGTTTCGCGCTGGCCAGCAGTTATGTGATTTGCATGGCGCTGGTGTATGCGGCAATGGGCGTCATCGCGGCCATGCTGGGCGCGAACCTTCAGGCGTGGTTGCAAAACCCGTGGCTGCTAGGCACTTTCGCAGTCGTATTTGTGATCCTCGCGCTGCCGATGTTCGGCTTCTTTGAACTGCAATTGCCGGTCGCACTGCGCGATCGACTGGAGCACGCCTCGCGCAGTCGCAGCGGCGGCAGCCTGGTTGGCGCCGGTGTGTTGGGCGCGTTGTCCGGCCTGTTGGTCGGGCCGTGCATGACCGCACCGCTGGCCGGTGCTCTGCTCTACATCGCGCAAAGCGGCAATGCGCTGCACGGTGGCTTGATCCTGTTTGCCCTCGGTATCGGCATCGGCATCCCGCTGTTGGTGCTGGTGACGGTCGGTAATCGTTTCCTGCCGAAACCCGGCGCGTGGATGAACCTGCTCAAAGGCATATTCGGTTTCCTGTTCCTCGGCACGGCGGTGCTGATGCTGCGTCCGGTGCTGGACTCGTCGCTGTGGCTTGCGCTGTGCGGCGCGCTGCTGCTGATCGCGGCCTACAGCGCCTGGAAACAGTCCGAAGGCTTCGGCCGTGTCGCCCAGTTGTTCGGTGCCAGCTCGCTTTTGCTGGGTCTGTGGGGCAGTTTGCTGGTCGTGGGTGCAGCGGGCGGCAGCGATGATCCGTTCCAGCCGTTGCAGGTCTACAGCGCCGGACGCACCGGCACAGTTGCACCCAACGGTCACGAAGCATTCATTACGATCAAGGACCCAGCCGCCCTGCAGCGCGAACTCGACACCGCCAAGGCTCAGGGCCAATGGGTGCTGCTCGATTACTACGCCGACTGGTGCACGTCGTGCAAAGTCATGGAGAAAAAGGTATTTGGCCAGGCGCGGGTAATGCAGGCCCTGAGCGAAGTGCGTTTGCTGCGCCTCGACGTCACTGATGACAATGCCGCCAGCCGCGAACTGCTCGGCCGCTACAAAGTGCCAGGGCCACCGAGTTTTGTGTGGATCGGTACCGACGGTGAAGAGCGCCGCAGCCAGCGCATCACCGGCGAGGTCGATGCCGACACCTTCCTGCAACACTGGACCACCACCCGAGACGCCCGTTAATGCTGACCTTCACCCTCGGCACCTTTGCCATTGCGCTTAACCACCTGTTGCTGATCAGCGCCCTGGCGCTGGCGACCTTCGTCGGCTGGCGGGTGGCCAAGCGCGGTGGCGATAACCCCGAGTCGGCGCTGTTCAGCCTGTTCCTGGTCGGGATGCTCGCGGCGCGCGTCGCGTTTGTTGCCGTGTACTGGGGACATTACCGCAACGATCCGTGGCAGATCATCGACCTGCGCGACGGTGGTTTTCTCGCCTGGCCTGGGGTGATCGTATTGCTGCTGGCAGCGCTGTATCGCGGCTGGCGGCGGCCGGGTTTGCGTCGACCGTTGGGGTTCGGTGTTGTCAGTGGCGTGGCATTCTGGTTGCTGGCCACCCTGTCGCTGAGCCTCTACGAACAAGGCACACGTCTGCCGGACATCACCCTGCGCAACGCCGCCGGGGAAACCGTGAAACTCGCCGACTATCAGGGCGGCCCGCTGGTGATCAACCTGTGGGCCACCTGGTGCCCGCCATGCCGCCGGGAAATGCCGGTGCTGGAAAACGCCCAGCAGCAACGCCCGGACCTGACGTTCCTGTTCGTCAATCAGGCCGAAAGCATGCAAAGCGTCGCGACCTTCCTCGAGACCCAGGGCCTGAGCCTGAACAACGTGCTGTTCGACCGTAGCGGTCATCTGGGCCAGGCCGTGGGTTCCATGGCATTGCCGACTACGCTGTTCTACAGCCCCGACGGTCAATTGCTGGCCAGTCATCTGGGCGAGTTGTCGAACGCCAGTCTGGCTCGTGCCCTGGAAAACTTCGACATCCCCAATCCGAATACGAACGCCGCACCGGCCACCTCTGCAAGGAAACTGCCATGCCCCGCCTCCGCCACCTGCTGACGCTGACTCTGGGCGCTGCCCTGCTGCACTTGCCGTCGGTGCAGGCCGCTGAAGAATTGCCTGACGCGATCAAGAAGATCGAAGCCAAGGGCGCAAAAATCGTCGGCCAGTTCGACGCGCCCGACGGCCTGCGTGGCTACGCCGCGCAATACCAGAACCGGGGCATGGCGCTGTACCTGACGCCGGACGGCAAGCACGTGTTGTTGGGCAACCTGTACGACGCCGACGGCAACGACCTGAGCAGCGCACCGCTGCAAAAACTGGTCTACGCGCCGATGGCCAAGGAAGTCTGGGCCAAGTTCGAAGCCAGCAACTGGATTCAGGACGGCAACAAGGATGCACCGCGTACGGTGTACCTGTTCAGCGACCCGAACTGCCCGTACTGCAACATGTTCTGGGAACAGGCCCGCCCATGGGTCAAGGCCGGCAAGGTGCAGTTGCGCCACATCATGGTCGGCATCATCCGCGAAGACAGCCCGGCCAAATCCGCCGCGCTGCTGGCCGCCAAAGACCCGGCCAAGGCCCTGGAAGAACACGAAAAGGCCGGCACAGCCAGCACGCTCAAGGCCTTGAAGAACATTCCGGCCGCCGTGCAGACCAAACTCGCAGCGAACATGCAGTTGATGGAGGACCTGGAATTACAGGCCACCCCGGCGATCTTCTATATGGACGACAAGGGTGAGCTGCAACAACAGCAAGGCGCGCCGACGCCGGACAAGCTGGCGAAGATTCTCGGGCCGAAGTAACGATTGGCGGCTCCGGCACATACAGCCGGAGCCGTCACCACTCACTCGGCTGACACCGGTCAAGGATGTCGTCCAGTTCGTCTGTCGCTTCGCGCTCGAGCAAAAACTGCGTCACCTCTTGCGACCACTCCGTGTCCGATACGGTGCCGGCCCAGGCATGGGTTTTTGCCGAATGGCAGGGCCGATCATCGAAGTTGTTGATCAAGGCCTGGTTCAAGGTTCGCACATCAAATCCCGGATTCCTTTCGCTTTGCAGCATCAGGGAATTGAACACCCGCTGTTGAGTGTCGGGATTTGGTCTGAGGGGGTAGGTTTTAGTTGAACTCAAAACGATAAACGTCGGTTTGACGTTTTCAGCCAGTGCGGCCTGCAATCGATAGTGACCGTCGATAATCACGTAAGAACACAACGCGCCGACATACCACAGCAAGACAGGGGGCAGGCTGTCCTCTCTCGCCTTCTTGCGCCACCACTTCATACGCCCGGCATACGGATCGACCGTGTGCAGACCGATCAGATTGCCCAGATCCCAGTCGAGCCACTCCACCGGTCGTGGCTGAATATTGTCGAGAATGCCGTCGCCACGAGCTGACCATATCGGTAAATGACTGGTCATCTCTTGCTCTGTCGAGAAATACCAGTTGCTCACACCATCGCCGCGTTGTCTTCGCACCGCCACAGGCATCATGGGCCGTGCCACCCAGTGCCCGGGATAAAGAAAGTCCGCCTGATGTTCCATCAATTGGTTGATGAAGTACCGGCTCCAGACTTTCATTCGCTGCCCGACGGGTAAATGACGGTGGTGTTCGACCTGCGCCGAGTCAATGGCCGGAACGAGTGGCGACTCCCATTGCATCGGCAACGGATTGCGCACCAGCCAGGCACCGTAATACGAACTCGCCATCGTCCCCCAAAGCAAAGGGGTCTCGTTGAACATCAGTTTCAGGCGAGCATTGTTGCCCGTCCGCAGATGCAGTTGCGGTTTGCCCTGAGGCGGGCCACTGATCTCGATGCTCAGCCCACCCCATTGTCCTTGCAGATCTTCAAGATCGCGCCAGAAGAATTGCTTCACGCCAGTCCCTTAAATGAAATTCCGTGCGCAATTACAGCGTATTTCGATTGCGCTCACTCAAAAAACTGAACAACACCTCCGTCACAAACTCCGGATTCTCCAGATTGGAGATATGCCCAGCCTCGGGTACCAGCACACACGGGCAGCCGATCAGCTCGGCCATTTCCTGTGCTTCCGACGGTGGACGGGGTTTGTCCTGATCGCCGCAGACCACCAGTGTGGTCGCCGCATTCAACTCGCCCAGTCGCGGCAACAGATCATCACGGCCAAACGTGATGCGCCCCATCGGCACGATGCTTTGACGCAGGCGATCAGCGGAATAACCCGAGAGTTTTGCGCGGAAATCCTGATACAGCGCAGACTGCGGATCGATGCCCGGACGGAAGAAGATCGGCACCACGATATCGAGCAACTGCTCGGAGATCTCGCCGCTTTCTTCGATCTGCTTGAACAGGGAAAAGTAATACTGACGGGTCGGCTCCGGCTCGACGCCGACGTAGGTGTCCATCAGTACCAGACCGTTGAGCCGCTGCGGTACCGACAGAGCGAGACGCACGCCCCACATGCCGCCGACCGACAACCCGACCAGTGTCACCCGGTCAATCTCCAGATGATCGAGCAAGGCCAGCGTCTGACGTGCGATGTCATCCAGAGACGTGGTGCCTTCAGGCAAACGCCCCGATTCACCATGGCCCCAGAGGTCCAGCGCAATCACCCGATAGTGAGGCGACAACGCGGCGATCTGCGGTGCCCACATGGCCTGATCCCACAGGTAACTGCCGGCCAGCAACACCGCCGGACCTGTGCCTTGATCAATGTAATGAAGCGCTTGTCCGTCCACCGTGAAGAAAGGCATCGACTACCTCCGCGACAAAAAAAAGAGAACCGGCAGCCTGAGCTGCCGGTTCTCGATCGTCAACCTTGGAAATGTACGTGAATGTACCGGTTGAATTGTGTTGAACGCACAGGCGCCGAAGACTACAAACCTTCCAGCGCCGCCATCAGATCATTCAACCGATCCACCTTCTCCTCGGTAATGTCGCTGGCCGCCAGCCCTTCGATGTACTCGGCCAGTTCCTCCACCGTGCTGCACTCGAACATCGCTCGCAGCGGCACATCCCGTTGCAGGGTTTTCTGTACCCGCGAGGCGATTTGTGTGGCGAGCAGCGAATGGCCGCCGAGTTCGAAGAAGTTGTCGCGCACACCGACCTTCTCGACCTTCAGCACCTCGGCCCAGATATCGGAAAGGGTCTGCTCAAGATCGCTGCGCGGCGCCAGGTAATCCTGGCTCTGCAACTGGCCGATCTCCAGCGCCGGCAAGGCCTTGCGGTCGAGTTTGCCGTTGGCATTGAGCGGCAACCGGTCGAGCCACAACCAGTGCAGCGGCACCATGTATTCCGGCAGTTCGGCGCGCAGGCGCTGCTTGATCCGCTCCAGCCGTTCGCTCGGGTTCAGCGCCGTATCGGCAGCGACAAGGTAGCCGACCAGATGCTTGCCGTTGACGCCTTCCTGCACACCCACCGCGCCATCGCGAACTTCCGGTTGTTCATGCAGACGCGCTTCGATTTCACCCAGCTCGATCCGGTAACCGCGAATCTTCACCTGATGGTCGACCCGACCGACATACTCCAGCACGCCGTCGCTGCGACGGCGTGCCAGGTCACCCGTGCGATACAGACGCTCGCCCGGCGCACCGAACGGATTCGGCACGAACACCGGCGCAGTGCGCAGCGGATCGCTGACATAACCACGACCGACACCGGTGCCCGCCACGCACAACTCACCCACCGCTCCCAGCGGCACCAGATCCAGCGCGCCATCGAGCAGGTACAACAAGTTGTTGTCGGTCGGCGTACCGATCGGCAGGTAACTGCCGCGAGTCGATGCCAGGTCGACGCGGAAGAACGCCACGTCGTCCGAGCACTCCGCCGGGCCATAGGCGTTGACCAGACCGATCTCCGGATAACGCAGCAGCCACTGGTGCGCCAGTTCGGGCGGCATCGCTTCACCGGTCGGCAGCATCCAGCGCAGACCGTCGAGGCTCAGGCGATCCGAAGCGAGCATGCCCTGGATCAGCGACGGCACGCTTTCCAGCACGGTGATGCCTTGCTGTTGCACATGCACCAGCAAGCCTTGCGGATCATGGGCGATGGTGTTCGGCACGATGTCCACCCGCGCACCGAACAACGGCGCGGCGAGGAACTGCCAGACCGAAATGTCGAAGCTTTGCGAAGCGGTCTGGGCAATCACATCGGCGTCGCTCAGGTTCAGGTACGGCACCTTGCTCAACTGGTTGTTGAGCATGCCGCGCTGCTCGACCATCACACCTTTCGGCAACCCGGTAGAGCCCGAGGTGTAAATCACGTAGGCCAGGTTGTCCGGGCCGCTGAAGATGCCCGGATTCGCCGACGACACCGCGCCCGCCTGAACCTCTTCCCACACCAGCAAGCGTGGACGGTTGGCACAGCTGAACTCGTCCAGCAAAGTCTTCGCCTGTTCACGGCAAGCCTCGGTGCACACCAGCACCGGCGTGCGGCTGAGCTCAATGATCCGTTGCAGACGCTGGCTCGGCAGGCCTGGGTCCAGCGGCAGGTAACCGGCACCGGCTTTGAAGCTGCCGATGATCATGCCCAGCAGATCCAGATTACGTTCACCGAGCAGCGCCACCGGTTGATCCATCTGCACCCCGGCCGCAACCAGTGCATGGCCGAGACGGTTGGCGTTGTGGTTCAGTTGCTCGTAGCTCAACTGCTGATCGAGGCAACTGGCGGCGATGCGTTGCGGATGTTGCGCGACCTGGGCTTCGAACAGCTCGACGTAGCTCTGCTCCAGCGGATAGTCGTGTTCGCTCTGGTTGCAGCCGTGGAGCAGGAAGTCCTGTTCATCAACGCCCAGCAGCGGCAGGTCAGCCATGTCGCCATGGAAGCCGTCGACCAGTGCCAGCAACAGACGCTTGAACTCGCCGAGCATGCGCTCGATGGTCGACTCGTCGAAGTAGCGCTGGTCGTAAGACAGATGCAGACCGAGGTCGTCGCCCGGGTAGCACACCGCCGTCAACGGGAAGTTGGTGTGGGTACGGCCCGAGTCCGACGTCGCGTTGAGGCTCTGCGCACGGTCCAGCACCGAGACTTCCACCGGGGCATTTTCGAACACGAACAGGCTGTCGAACAGCGGCTGGCCTTTCGGCAATTCGCTCTGTTCCTGGATGTTCACCAGCGGCAGGTATTCGTACTCGCGCAGTTGCATGTTGCTGTCGAGCAGACCGCTCAACCACTGTCGCACGCTGGCGCGCTGATCGTCCGCCGGGATCTGCACCCGCAGCGCGATGCTGTTGATGAACAGGCCGACGGTGCGCTGCATCTCCGGCATTTCCACTGGACGCCCGGCCACGGTCACGCCGAACAGCACGTCGCGGTCACCGCTCATGCGTCGCAGCACCAGTGCCCACGCCGCTTGGGCGAAGGTGTTGATGGTCAGTTGATGGGCCTGGGCCAGCTCACGCAGACGGGCGCCGTCCTCGACATTCAGTCGCGTGTAGCGGTCGCCGACGATCATACCGCCGCTTTCGCCCGCGTGTTCACGCAGGAACGGACGGTCGCTCGGGATCGGCGTGGTGCGCTCGAACCCTTGCAGATTCTGCTGCCACCACTGACGCGCCTCGGCCAGGCTCTGGCGTTGCAGCCAGCCGATGTAATCGCGGTAGCGCGGCGGCACCGACAATTGCGCTTCGCGGCCTTCGCCCAGAGCGGTGTAGATCTCGAAGAAATCATTCATCAGCAACGAACGGCACCAGGCATCGATCAGGATGTGGTGGTTGCTCATCATGAACCAGTAACGCGCCGCGCCGACCTTGATCAGTCGCAGGTGGAACGGTGCCTGATTGAGCAGATCGAACCCGGCTTCGCGCTCGGCCTTGAGCAGCGCTTGCAGCTTCGGCTCCTGCTCGGCATCGGCGATGGCGCTCCAGTCCAGGTACTCGATCGGCGTGCGGCCCGGCGTATGAATCACTTGCAGCATGTCTTCGCCGACGTTCCAGCAGAACGACGCACGCAGCGCTTCATGACGGGCGATCACCGCTTGCCACGCCTGGGCGAAACGCTCGGGGTCGAGTTCGCTGTTGATGCGATAGCGATCCTGCATGTAGTACAGACCGGTGCCCGGCTCCAGCAAGGTGTGCAGCAGCATGCCTTCCTGCATCGGCGTCAGCGGGTACACATCTTCGATGTGCGCCGCCGGCACCGGCAGTGCGTCGAGTTGCGCCTGGGTCAGTTTCGCCAGCGGGAAGTCCGATGGCGTCAGGCCGCCGGCCTCGTCTTGCAGGCAATGTTCGATCAGGCTCTGCAACTCGCCGACGTAGGCATCGGCCAGGTCGTTGATGGTCTGGGCGTCGTAACGTTCGGCGCTGAAGGTCCAGCGCAGCAGCAGTTCCCCGCCGTACACCTGACTGTCGACGCTCAACTCGTTCGGCAGTGGTGCGTGCGGATCGTGGGCGGCACCGACCGATTCATCCAGCGGACGGAACAGCGCATCGCTGCCGAAACTCTGGTCGAACTGGCCGAGGTAGTTGAAGGTGATCGGTGCGTTCGGCAACGCTGCCATGCTCTGACGGCTGACGTCATCGGCCAGATAATGCAGCACACCATAACCGAGGCCTTTGTGCGGAACAGCGCGCAGTTGTTCCTTGATCGCCTTGATCGAAGCGCCCTGCCCGACGGCTTCTTCGATGTTGTGCGGGGTCAGGCGCAACGGATAAGCACTGGTGAACCAGCCGACGGTGCGGGTCAGGTCGATCTCGTCGAACAGGGTTTCACGGCCGTGGCCTTCCAGTTGAATCAGTGCCGATGGCTGACCGTTCCAGCGGCACAGCACGCGGGCCAGCGCGGTCAGCAACAGGTCGTTGACCTGCGTGCGATAGGCGCTCGGTGCCTGCTGCAGCAGTTGTTTGGTTTTTTCTGCATCCAGACGCACGCTGACCGTTTGCGAATGGCGATTCTCGCGACCGCCCTCAGGACGTTCGCACGGCAAATCGGCATTCGGGCCGGCCAGTTGCGCTTGCCACCAGCTCAGTTCTTCACGCAGGGATTCACTGCCGGCGTAGGCCTGCAAGCGTGCCGCCCAGTCCTTGAAGGCGCTGGTTTTCGCCGGCAGTTTCACTGACTGATCGGCGTCGAGCTGGCGATACACGGTTTGCAGATCGTCGAGCAGCACCCGCCACGACACACCGTCGACCACCAGGTGATGAATCGCGATGAACAGTCGTTGTTGATCGTCCGGCCCATCGACCAGCACTGCACGCAGCAGCGGGCCTTGGGCAAGGTCGAGACTGCGCTGGGCGTCGGCGAACAGTGCGGCGCACTTGTCCATCGATGGCACGCGAACCTGCCACAGCACGGCGGCATCGGTCACCGGTTGATGGGTTGCTTGCCATGCGTCGTTAACCTCGCTGAAGCGCAGACGCAAGGCGTCATGTTGCTCGATCACCGCCAGAAAAGCCTGTTCCAGACGATGCGGTTCCAGCGTCGCAATCGGCTCAAGCAGCAACGCCTGGTTCCAGTGTTGACGCTCGGGAATCTCGGTGTCGAAGAACCAGTGCTGGATCGGTGTCAGACGCGATTCGCCGGTCACCAGCCCTTGCTCGGCAGTAACGGTTTCACTGCGACTGGCAACAGCGGCCAGCGTCTGTACAGTCTGGTGCTGGAACAGATCGCGAGGGCTGAAGTGAATGCCCTGCTGACGCGCGCGGCTGACCACTTGAATCGACAGGATCGAGTCGCCGCCCAGTTCGAAGAAGTTGTCGTTGAGGCCGACCTGCTCGACGTTGAGCACTTCGCACCAGATCTGCGCCAGGGTCTGCTCCAGCTCGTTGCTTGGCGCCACGTAATCCTGACGATTGAGCTCCGGGTCCGGCGCCGGCAAGGCGCGGCGGTCGAGCTTGCCGTTGGCGGTCAGCGGCATGCTGGCCAACAGAATCAAATGCGTCGGCACCATGTAGTCCGGCAATTGCGTCTTCAGGTGCGCCTTGAGGGCTTCGCGCAGTTCGGCTTGCTCGGCTTCGCTTCGCGAAGCGACCTCGGTTACGAGATAGCCAACCAGTTGCTTGCCGCTCGGCGCATCCAGCGCCAGCACCACGGCTTCGCGGATCGAAGCGTGATCGAGCAGGCGAGTTTCGATCTCGCCCAGTTCGATCCGGAAACCACGGATCTTCACCTGATGGTCGATCCGCCCCAGGTACTCCACCAAGCCATCGGCGCGCTGGCGCACCAGGTCGCCGGTGCGGTACATGCGCCCGCCATCGGCGGCAAACGGGTCGGCGACGAAACGTTCGGCAGTGATGCCTGCACGCTCGTGATACCCCACCGCCAGACCGACGCCGCCGACGAACAATTCGCCGGTCGCACCTTGCGGCACCAGTGCCAGATCGGCGTCGAGAATGTAGGCCACGCGATCACCGATCACGCTGCCGATCGGCACACTGCCGGCGCCCTCTTCCAGCACTTCTGGCGCGAGACTGGCCAGCGGCATGACCACGGTTTCGGTCGGGCCATAGGCGTTGAAGAACAGGCTCGGTTTGAACGCTGCACGAATCCGCTGCAGGTGTTCGCCGGTCAGCGCTTCGCCGCCGGTGATGATCATGCGCACCGGCAGGATGTCGTTTTGCGTCGCGAGGAACTGCGCCAACTGGCTGCCGTAGCTCGGGGTGAAGCCGAGAATATTGATCCGATGTTCACGGATCAGGCCGCAGATTTCTTCCGCATCCCACTGACCCTGAGCACGCAGCACCACCTGCGCACCGCTGAGCAGCGGCACCAGCAGACGCTCGGTGGCGGCGTCGAAGTTGATCGAATAGAAATGCAGCTCGCAGTCGTCCGGACGCATGCCGAAGCGCTCGATCACCGCCTGGCAGTGCATGGCGATTTCACCGTGGGACACCACCACGCCTTTCGGCTTGCCGGTGGAACCCGAGGTGTAGATCAGGTACGCCTGATGCTGCGGCAGGCTGATAAACGGCAGCTCGGTAGCCGGGTAATCGGCCAGCGCGGCGCTGTCGTCTTCCAGGCACCAGCGCGCCACGTTCGGCGGCAGTTCGCCGAGGGCTTTGAACATCGCGCGGTCGCTGAGCAGCAGGCCGACGCGGCTGTCTTCGATCATGTAATGCAGACGGTCGAGCGGGTACTCCGGGTCCAGCGGCACATACGCACCGCCAGCCTTGAGGATCGCCAGCAGGCCGACGACCATTTCCAGCGAACGCTCCAGCGCCAGACCGACCCGCACTTGCGGGCCAACACCGCGCTCGCGCAGGGCCCAGGCCAGACGATTGGCACGGGCGTCGAGTTCGGCGTAGCTCAGGGTCTGCCCGGCAAAGGTCAGGGCCGGTGCGTCTTTGCGCGCCAGTGCCTGCTCGGCGAACAGGTGATGGATGCATTGATCGAGATGACGCTCGCCCGGTTCGACGCCAAGGCTGTCGAGCAATTGCTGTTGCTCAGGCGCATCGAGCAGCGGCAATTCGCTGAGGCGTTGCTGCGGGTTGGCGATCAACGCTTCCAGCAGATTGCGCCAATGTTTGGCCATGCGAGCGATGGTCGGCTCGTCGAACAAATCAGTGCTGTACGTCAGGCAGCAACCAAGGCGATGGTCGAGGTCGGTGACTTCCAGATTGAGGTCGAACTTGGTCGCCCGCGCATCGTTGGCCAGGTACTCGACGGTCATGCCGGCGAGCATGCGGCTTTGCTGGAATTCCCAGCGCTGCACGTTGCACATCACCTGGAACAGCGGGTTGTAGGCGGCGCTGCGCGGTGGCTGCAACGCCTCCACCAGATGGTCGAACGGCAGATCCTGATGGGACTGACCTTCGATCACCGTGTGGCGCACTTGCTCGAACAATTCGCCGACCGACATCTGGCCGTCGAGCTGGCAACGCAGCACCTGAGTGTTGAGGAACGCACCGATCAGGCCTTCGCTTTCCGGGCGGATACGGTTGGCCACTGGCGCACCAATGCGCAGATCGGTCTGGCCGCTGTAGCGATAGAGCAACGTTGCAAGTGCGGCGGTCATGGTCATGAACAGGGTCAGACCGTTCTGCGCGTTGAATGCCCGAACGCGCGCGGCGAGATCGTCGCTCAGGTCGAAGCGGAACAATTCACCCTGGTGGCTTTGCACTGGCGGACGCGGACGGTCGCCCGGCAATTCCAGCAGTGGGTGTTCGCGGCCAAGTTGTGCGGTCCAGTAGTCGAGCTGACGCTGACGCTCGCCGGACTCCAGCCAGTTGCGCTGCCAAACGCTGTAGTCGAGGTACTGCACCGGCAGCGGCTCCAGCGGCGAGTCGCGGTCATCGACGAACGCTTCGTACAGTGCGCTGAGTTCCCGGGCGAAGATGTCCATCGCCCAGCCTTCGGTGACGATGTGGTGCAGGGTCAGGACGAAGTAATGCTCGTGCTCGGCGGTCTTGACCAGGCAGGCGCGCAGCAGCGGGCCGGTCTCCAGATCGAACGGCAAATGCGCTTCATCGTCGGCCAGTTGCTGGACTTTCTGCTCGCGCACGTCGGCGGCGAGTTTCGAGAAATCCTTCCAGTCCATGCGCACGCCGGTCTCGGCATGCACTTGCTGACGGGCCACGCCATCGATACTCGGGAACGTGGTGCGCAGGGTTTCGTGACGCAGGATCAGCGCTTGCAACGCTGCCTCGAAACGCCCGACATCCAGCACGCCACGCAGACGCGCCATGCCGCCGACGTTGTACGCCGGGCTGTCCGGTTCCATCTGCCAGAGGAACCACATGCGCTGCTGGGAATAGGACAGCGGCACCGGTTTGCTGCGATCAACCTTGTCGATCGGCGGCTGTTTGTTGGTGCGGCCACTGGCCTGGATCTGGCGGATCTGCTCGGCGAAATCACCCAGTTCGCTGTGTTCGAACAAGGCACGCAGCGGCAGCTCGACGTCGCAGGCCTGACGGGTGCGAGAAATGATTTGCGTGGCCAGCAGCGAGTGACCGCCGAGGGCGAAGAAGTCATCGCGCAGACCGACTTGCTTCAGGCCCAGCACTTCACGCCAGATCGCAGCGATCTGTTGTTCCAGCTCGGTGACCGGCTCGACATGTTCGCGCACTTGCCATTGCGGTTCGGGCAAAGCGCGGCGGTCGAGTTTGCCGCTCGGGCTCAGGGGCATTGCGTCCAGACGCATCAGTTGCGCCGGGACCATGTATTCCGGCAGCTCGGCAGCCAGTGCGGTTTTCAGGCGAGCGATCTGCGCGTCCTGATCTTCATTGGCATCGGTGGCGGTGAAGTAGCCGATCAATTGCGGGCCGGCGACGGTTTCACGCACCAGCACGGCGGCCTGGGCCACGCCTTCCTGAGCGAGCAGACGGGCTTCGATTTCTTCCGGCTCGACGCGGAAGCCGCGTAGTTTGACCTGCTGATCGAGGCGGCCTAGGTATTCGATCACGCCATCGTTGGTCCAGCATGCGCGGTCACCGGTGCGGTACAGACGCGCGCCCTGCTCGCCCAGCGGATCGACCACGAAACGTTCGGCGGTCAGCGCCGGGCGGCCGAGGTAACCACGGGCCAGGCCGATACCGCTGATGCACAGTTCGCCCGGCACACCGGCCGGCACTGGATTGAGATCGTTGTCGAGCACGCGGCAGACCACGTTGCCCAGCGGACGGCCAATCGGCGAACGCTCGCCGTCGGCCACGCTGCAATGCCAGTGGGTGACGTTGATCGCGGTTTCAGTCGGGCCGTAGCGGTTGTGCAGTTGCACCGCCGGCAGTTGCGCCAGCACGCGGTTGCGCAGTTCCGCCGGCAGCGCTTCACCGCCGGAGAACACGCGACGCAGGCTGGTGCATTCGGCGCTCAACGGTTCATCGATGAACAGCGAAAGCAGCGGCGGCACGAAGTGCAGCGTGGTCACGCCGTACTGCTGAACCAGCTGCGCGATGCGATGCGGATCGCGGTGTTCACCGGGGCCGGCGATCAGCAGGCGCGCGCCGGTGATCAACGGCCAGAAGCATTCCCACACCGACACGTCGAAACTGATCGGCGCCTTTTGCATCAGCACGTCGGTGTCGTTCAGGCGATAGGTGTTCTGCATCCATTGCAGGCGTTCGGCCAACGCCGCGTGGGTGTTGCCCACGCCTTTCGGCTGGCCGGTGGAGCCGGAGGTGTAAATCACGTAGGCGAGGTTGTCACCGTGCAGGTGCAGGCCTGGCGCCTGGCTCGGCCAGTTTTCCAGGTGCAGGGTGTCCATGGCGATCACGCTGACGCCTTCGCTGGCCGGCAAGCGGTCGAGCAATGCAGTCTGGGTCAACAGCAGTTCGACGCCGCTGTCGCTGAGCATGTAGGCCAAGCGTTCAGCCGGGTAATCCGGGTCCAGCGGCACGTAGGCGCCGCCGGCCTTGATGATCGCCAGCAGACCGATGAGCAGTTGCGGCGAACGCTCGGCGGCGATGGCCACACAGACATCCGGGCCGACGCCTTTGTCGCGCAGGTAATGGGCAAGACGGTTGGCCTGGGCGTGCAGTTCGGCGAAGTCGAGGCTGCCGCCGTCCCACACCAGCGCGGTGCGATCAGGGGTCTGACGGGCCTGTTCATTCAGCAGCTCCGGCAGCCATTGCTGAGCCGGCGTGCATGGGGCGACGCTCCATTCGTTTTGCTGAGTGTGTTCGGCGGCGGTCAGCAGTTGCAGGTCGCCGATGGTTTGCTCCGGGCACTCGCAGACAGCGCGCAGCAAGTTGCTGAAATGCTCGGCGAGACGCTCGATGGTCGCGGCGTCGAACAGTTCATCGGCGTAGTCAAAGGACAGCGTCAGACGACCATTTCGATCTTCTTCACTGTGCAGTTGCAGGTCGAACTTGGCCTCGCGGCTGTGCCACGGCAGTTCCTCGGCGAGCACGCCCGGCAGACGCTTGAGCGCACTCAGGTCGCGTTGCTGGTGGTTGAACATGACCTGGAACAGACCTTGTTCGCGAGCCTGCGGGAAGGCTTCGAGCAGTTGTTCGAACGGCAGGTCCTGATTCGCCTGAGCACCGAGCGCAGCCTGACGGGTTTGCGCCAGCAGTTCGGTGAACGGCAGACGCGAATCGACGTCGGCGCGCAGTACCTGAGTGTTGATGAAGAAGCCGATCAGGCCTTGGGTTTCCAGGCGCGGACGGTTGGCGTTGGGCACGCCGATGCGAATGTCGCGTTGACCGCTGTAGCGATGCAACAGGCTTTGGAAAGCCGAGAGCAGCAACATGAACGGCGTGGATTGATAGGCCTGGGCAGTCTGGCGAATGGCGTCGCTGAGGCTGATTCCCAGACGAACGCTGTGGCGTGCGGCGCTGTGAACTTGCTTGGCAGAACGTGGATGATCGGTCGCCAGCTCCAGCGTCGGATGCTCATCACCCAACTGCGATTTCCAGTACGCCAGTTGTCGCTCGCCCTCGCCTTGCGCCAGCCACTGGCGCTGCCAACTGCCATAGTCGGCGTATTGGGTGGGCAGCGGCGCGAGTTCGGCGCGCTGGCCTTGGGAAGCGGCGGCGTACAGGCGCGAGAACTCGTCAATCAACACGTTCAGCGACCAGCCGTCAGCGATGATGTGGTGCATCGTCACCAGCAGTTGGTGATCTTCGTCGTCGAGGCGGACCAGCGTCACCCACAGCAGCGGGCCTTTCTCCAGGTCGAACTGGGTGCGGGCTTCGTCCTCGCGAATCTGTTGTGCGCGTTCCTCACGCTCGGCGGCCGGCAGATCGCTGATGTCGATCAGTTGCAGGTTGAACTCGCCCGCCGCTTCGACCTGTTGCAGGGCCACGCCGTCGCGCTCGAAGAAACGCGTGCGCAAGGATTCGTGGCGCTCGATCAGTTGCTGGAAACTGGCGCGCAGTGCGTCTTCGTCCAGCTCGCCGCGCAGGCGCAAGGCGCCGGGAATGTTGTAGGCGCTGCTTTGCGGGTCGAGTTGCCAGGTGATCCACAGACGGTTTTGCGCCAGCGATTGCGGCAATGCTTCGGTACGCGACAGCGCAGTGATTTCGCCCTGGGCGCTACCGCCGTCCTGTTGCTGTTGCGCCACGGCAGCGGCGAACGCGGACAGGGTCGGCGCTTCGAACAGCAGGCGCAGGTTCAGCTCCAGGCCCAGCTCTTCACGGACCTTGGCGATCACCTGAGTTGCGGCGATCGAGTTGCCGCCGAGCAGGAAGAAGTGATCGTCGGCGTGGACTTGCTTGACGTTGAGTTGCTCGGCCCAGACCTTGCCGATCAGGGCTTCCAGCTCGGAGGCGGACGCGGTCGATTCGCTGATTTCAGCGGTGGCCGACGGGAACACCGCGTAGCTGTCGAGGCTGCCGTCAGCCAGACGATTGCGGCAGGCCGAACGTTGCAGCTTGCCGCTGGAGGTCTTCGGCAGCGCACCCGGGTTGAGCAGCACCACCACGCTCGGCGCTTCCTGATAGGCCTCGGCCACCGCCTGACGGATGGCTTTGATCAGCGCTTCGGGCGGCAGAATCTTCTGCACGCTGCGGCTGATTTCCGCCGCGATACCGATGCCTTCTTCACCATTTTGATTGACCGCGAACGCCGCGACGCGGCCCTTGCGCACCACCTCCACTTCGCTCTCGACAGTCTTCTCGATGTCCTGCGGATAGAGGTTGTGGCCGCGCACGATCAGCATGTCTTTCAGGCGACCGGTGATGAACAGTTCACCGTCGCGGACAAAACCCAGGTCTCCGGTCCGCAGCCAGGTCTGGCCGGTGTGCTGGACGAAGGTCTTGGCGCTGGCCTCGGGGTTGCGCCAGTAGCCGTGGGCAATGCTCGGGCCGGTGGCCCAGACTTCACCGACGGCGTTGTCGGCCAGTTCTTCGAGGCTGCTCGGCTCGACGATCAGCACCGCATGATCGGGCTGGCTGATGCCGCAACTCATGATCGGGCTGCCCTCGCCCGGCTCGGCACGGTTCTGGGCCAGGGCTTGATCGTCGACGCGCAGGGCCGGAATGCCCGTGCCACGAGGAGTGCCGGCGACGAACAGGGTCGCTTCCGCCAGACCGTAGGACGCCATGAAACTGTTTTCGCTGAAACCGCACGGAGTGAACTTCTCGGCGAAGCGTTCGAGGGTGTCGAGACGGATCGGCTCGGAGCCGGAATAGGCCACGCGCCAGCGGCTCAGATCGAGACGTTCCAGTGCCGATTCGCTGACCCGCTCGCTGCACAGTCGGTAGGCAAAGTCAGGGCCGCCGCTGATGGTGCCGCCGTATTGGCTGATCGCTTCGAGCCAGCGCAACGGTCGGCCGAGGAAGTACGCCGGCGACATCAGGATGCACGGCACGCCGCTGAAGATCGGTTGCAGCAGACCGCCGATCAGGCCCATGTCGTGGTACAGCGGCAGCCAGCTGACGATTACATCGTCCGGGTTCACGTCGATGCCGAAGCCGTGACGGATCAACAGTTCGTTGGCCACCAGGTTGCCGTGGCTGACCTGCACACCTTTGGGCAACGCGGTGGAGCCGGAGGTGTATTGCAGGAAGGCGATGTGATCCTGCGGCAAGCTCGGCTCGACCCAACGCTCGGCCAGTGCACTGTCGAGGGTATCGACGCACAACAGCGGCGGTGCGCCTTCGATTTGCTGCAAGGCGTCGCGCAGGTCGGCGCTGGTCAGCAGCAGACGCGGCTCGGCGTCGGCAATGATCGACAGCAAGCGTTCCTGATGGTGACGCTTGGCCGATTCCGGCGGATAAGCCGGTACCGCGATCACGCCCGCGTACAGGCAACCGAAAAACGCCGCGACGTAATCCGGGCCGCTCGGAAACAGCAGCACCGCGCGATCACCGAATCCGGCCTCGGCCTGCAACGCCGCCGCGATGGTCCGCGCGCGCTGATCGAGTTCGCGATAACTGAGCACCACAGCCTGCTCCTCGGTTTCAGCGAGAAAGCGCAAGGCCAGCCGGTCCGGCGTCAGGGCCGCGCGGCGCTGGAGGGCTTGGACCAGGGTGCTGGGGAGTTCGAACGCGTCGGTCATGAGGTTTCCTGCCTGAATTCGGCTTGCTGGTGGAATCGGGTTTGCTGCGTCACGCCCATCGAGGGCGTGCAGGGCGCGGTCTTTGCCGACCACGCAAGGCATTGGAATGCTGTATGGCCGGGGCTGTGTACCCGGAACCATTCACCAATGAGAACGGATGACGTCTTGAAATAATTAGTCGGCAGGCTGGATCGCCAATGGGGCTGGGCGCTTGGACGAGTGCGGCGGCGTGTCGCAGTTCACGGATCGCACCGTTATGGATCATTAGTTCTCTTTCTCAATTGACAATCATTATCATTCAACATAATTTGTCGCTCGATGTGTAGGACGGCCCCGTCCCCCAGGCGTCCCACTAACCTATTGGCAGCAAGGTGATTTCCATGACGGAACAAGTATCCACAAGCAGGTGCGATTCACCGCTACTTCAGGCATTCGTCGACAATCGACTGATTCTGGTCAAGATTGCAGCCCGCATTACCGGCTGCCGTTCACGCGCCGAAGATGTGGTGCAGGATGCGTTCTTCCGACTGCAATCGGCGCCGCCGATCACGTCGTCGATCAAGGCCCAGCTGAGTTATCTGTTCCAGATCGTGCGCAATCTGGCCATCGATCACTACCGCAAACAGGCGCTGGAGCAGAAGTACGCCGGCCCCGAGGAGGAAGGGTTGAACGTGGTCATTCAGGGCGCCTCGCCGGAAACCTCACACATCAACTTCTCGACCCTGGAACACATCGCCGATGCGCTGACCGAGCTGCCGGTCCGCACCCGCTACGCCTTCGAGATGTACCGTCTGCATGGCGTGCCGCAAAAGGACATCGCCAAGGAACTCGGCGTTTCGCCGACCCTGGTCAACTTCATGATTCGTGATGCGCTGGTGCACTGCCGCAAGGTGTCGGGCAGTCGTGCAGATGCCGTGACTGCGAACCGTCGCTGACAGCACACCGCCAAAAAAAAGATCGCAGCCTTCGTTGAAGGGCTGCGATCTTTTTTTGTTTCAGCAAGGTGTCACGCCAGTTTGCAGCGATCAAAAAACCGCTCGCGCCCCAGGATCATCAACGCCGCGCGCTTGTGCGGGAAGTCGAATTCCTTTTCGCAGTGGAAGCACTGGTTGTGCATGTGGCCGATCATCTTCGCATTGTCGGCACGCGGCTCGGCGACGACGCTCTGGGTACGCGGATCATCCAGAAACAGGTAGTGCACCAGCGCCGACAGCCAGCTCGCCACCTTGTGCGGGCCGCGATGGTTTTCTTCCCCGACCAGCATGTGAATCCCGCGATCGTAGTTATCGGCATCGTAGAACGGCGCGATGCGATCTTCCTTGGCCCAGTAGGCTTCAAAATAGGCAAACGGCTGATCGTCGAAACAACCGATCAGGGTCAGGGTGTGCGGATCGGCGTCGAGTTTGCCCAGGTACTCGCGATGCTGTTCGAGGCTGCCCTCTTCCTGCCAGAAACTGGCGACTCGCGGGCTGTTCTGCCAACGGTTGAAACGCGCAAGATCCTGCTCGATCTCTACCGTTCGCAGGGAAATCCACGCACCGAGACGTGCATCGAAACGCCGATAAACCTCACCCCTCGGTTTCACCGGCCGCAGCGGATGGCGCTTGCCGTTGCTGATGACCATCTGCTGCGGATAACTGCCGGTCAGCGAAGCCCCCAGCCACGGTTGCGGCAGTTGCCAGAACAGCGTGCGCTCGCAGCGATATTCGCCCGCCACTTCAGTGCTCACCAGCAAACCGCTGAGCAAGGCTTCGGTCGGCGGCTGATCCAGTTGCCAGATCAATTGCTGACGCGCCGGATCCCGGGCAAACAGCCAATAGCAGGCGGCCCACAGCGCCTGGCCTGGCGGCAGCGCATAGCGTTCATCGATCTGGATCGGCCCCTGACCTTCACGATCGAGGCGCAGGCGAATCAGCGGTTGCCCGTCCAGGCTGAGGCTCAGACGGCTTTCGGTGGCATCGGCTATCAGTTGACTGCCCGAAGGCAAGGCCAGGGCAGTCAGGTCATTCAGATTGGACATGGGTCGGGCTCACGATAATCGTCGACAGTTCAACGATGGGACGTGAGCCGGGGCGGGAAATTTAGGCCGGACGCGAAAAACCGCCCGTCATGGGTGAGGCACCGGCACCACGGCAATCTTGTACGGATCGAAGATCTTCAGCATCTGCCCGTTGTCGCGCAGTCCTTGCAGCAACTTGCCGAACGCCTCGCCGGTAATCGGCGCTTTCGGGCTGAGAATGGCGTAATGGTGATAGATCTGGTCGATACGTTGCGACACCAGCAATTCGTCACGCACCTTGTCGTTGCGCAGCAGGTAATCGAACAGATACGAGCGAGTGACCAGCGCAATGTCCGCCCGACCGCGCAGCACCATCAACAGGTTGCTGTCGTGGGAATAGGTCAGCGTGGCGTTGTAGGTTTCCGCGAGGTATTTGGGGTCGGCATTGAAGTTGGCGAACTCGTAGTGATAGCCGCTGTACAACGCGAGGCGCTTGCCCTTGAGATCAGCGAAGTAATTCTGCTGGCGACCGGGTTCGTTTTCCGCGACGAAAATCTCTGCGTCCTCCAGTCCCATGTCGACCGTGGTATGGGGAATGTCTTTCCAGCCCCAGTCCGGGTTCTCGAAGATCGCCATGTCCGTGCGGCCCTCCTTGAAATCGCCGAACCGTCGCGGAATCGAGGTGGGGACAAGCTCGAAACGGTAGTCGCTCTGCGAGCTGTTCAATGCAGCGACCAGCTCCGGCAGCAGCCCGGTGTCGGCACCGTTTTCCGGGCGAATGGTGTAAGGCGGGAAATGCGCCGCCCCCACCCGAACCACTTGCACCGCCTCAGCAGGCAAAACCCAGGATGCAGCCAGCGCTGCGAGCATCAGCCCGGCGGCCGTCCGATTTGACGAAGACTTCAAAACACCCCACTCCCCGAAAAAGTACCGTTCCATGCATTCAAGCTAGGCGGTTTCGCCCAGTTAGCCAGTTTCCCGGGCCGATAGAAAGTGATCAGCGTTCTTCGAGCACCAGGATCAGCGCTTCTTCGGCCAGTTGATCGAGGCTCAAACTGCCGCCGGCGCGGAACCAGGTGGTGGTCCAGGACAATGCGCCCGTGAGAAAACGTCGGGTAATGAACACATCGCCGCGGATGAACCCTGCCTCCTTGGCCTCGCCCAGCACTTGCAGCCAGAGGTCCTCGTAGATGTCACGCAGCGCCAGCACCTTGGCCTGACCGTCTTCGGACAGCGAGCGCCATTCATACACCAGCACCGCCATCGCTTCGCCGCTGCCGCCCATGATCGACTGCAATTCGCAGCGGATCAGCGCCAGCACCCGCTCGCGCACATCGGCCGCTTCGGCCAGAGCTGCACGCATCAGCGCCGTGTTGTAGCGGATGGTTTCTT
Source organism: Pseudomonas sp. GW821-FHT02C04 (assembly GCF_059421845.1). Taxonomy (NCBI): domain Bacteria; kingdom Pseudomonadati; phylum Pseudomonadota; class Gammaproteobacteria; order Pseudomonadales; family Pseudomonadaceae; genus Pseudomonas; species Pseudomonas sp. GW821-FHT02C04. The sequence goes on from NZ_JBWKVT010000009.1 coordinate 53,490, forward strand.
CCATCACCGCCCGCAGGATTTCATCCTTGCTCTTGAAGTGATGAAAAATGCTGCCCGACTGAATCCCCACTGCGCCGGCCAGGTCGCGCACGGTGGTGCGTTCGTAGCCTTTGTTGCGAAACAGGTGGGCCGCTACTTGCAGCAGTTTGCCGCGAGCGCTGTCCGGGTCGGTCAACCGGCCTTCATCGACCAGTTCGCGCATGACCTTCAGGGCTTTTTGCTCGTCCACCCGTTCTCTCCTACAGTCGTTCAGTCGTCTGCCGCCCTGAAACCGCAGGGTTGCGCGGGCAATTTAAGCCGCCGGCCGCGACCAAGCAAGCGCTTGGGCAGAAGATAATCTAGCCTGTTTACAAACCAAGCGCTTGCTTGGTAGCCTCGATGCACTTCTGTCACAGGTTGCTGAGTCGGAGATGAAAATGCCCACCACCGTCCGCATCGGATGCGCCAGCGCATTCTGGGGAGATACCTCGACCGCCGCCGCGCAGCTCATGGCCGCAGGACAGCTGGATTATCTGGTGTTCGACTACCTGGCCGAAATCACCATGTCGATCATGGCCGGCGCCCGTATGAAGGACCCGCAGGCAGGGTTTGCCGGCGATTTCATCGAAGTCCTGGCGCCCCTGCTGCCGCAACTGGCCGAACAGAAGATTCGCGTCATCAGCAATGCCGGTGGGGTCAATCCCCAGGCCTGTGCCGCTGCCCTGCAAGCGGCCTGCGACAAGGCCGGCGTATCGCTGAAAATCGCCGTGCTGTCGGGTGATGACCTGCAACCGCACTTCAAACAGCTTGCCATCCAAGGCATCACGGAAATGTTCAGCGGCGCCCCGCTGCCGCCGATGTGTGTCTCGACCAACGCCTACCTCGGCGCACCGGGCATAGTCGAAGCGTTGCGTCTGGGCGCCGACATCGTCATCACCGGCCGGGTGGTCGACAGCGCAGTGGTCAGCGCCGCACTGGTGCATGAGTTCGGCTGGTCGTGGCACGACTACGACAAACTCGCGCAAGCAGCGCTGGCCGGGCACATCATCGAATGCGGCGCGCAGTGCACCGGCGGCAACTTCACCGACTGGCGCGACGTGCCGGATTACGAACACATTGGTTTCCCGATCGTCGAAGTCAGCGCCGACGGCCAGTTCATCGTCAGCAAACCCGAAGGCTCAGGCGGGCTGGTCACACCGCTGACTGTCGGCGAACAGATGCTTTACGAAATCGGCGATCCACAGGCCTATCTGTTGCCCGATGTGGTCTGCGACTTCAGTCAGGTCAAACTTCAGCAACAAGGCAAAAACGCCGTCCGGGTCCACGGCGCCAAAGGCTTGCCGCCCAGCGATCAATACAAGGTCAGCGCAACGTATCCGGACGGTTTCCGTTGCACCGCCAGTTGCCTGATCGCCGGTATCGATGCGGTGGAAAAAGCCCGGCGCGTCAGTCAGGCGATCATCGACAAGACTTCTGAAATGCTCGAGCAACGCGGCTGGGGTCCCTACAGCGAAACCCATATCGAGCTGCTCGGCAGCGAAGCCACCTACGGCCCTCACGGCCAGCGCCGGGACAGCCGCGAAGTGGTGATCAAACTCGCCGTGCGCCACCCGAACAAACAGGCCTTGATCCTGTTCTCCCGGGAAATCGCCCAGGCCACCACCGGCATGGCGCCGGGGCTGACCGGCATCGTGGGAGGGCGGCCGACGGTGTATCCGCTGATCCGGCTGTTCTCCTTCCTGATCGACAAAAGCGCCTGCAGCTTGCAGATCGACATCGCCGGGGAGCGCCACCCGTTTGCCCTGCCCGCCACGGCCACCCTCGACAGCGAGGATTTGCCCCTGCCCCACGAAACGCCCAAACCCCATGGCCGCGCCGACGCCAGCGTAGCGCTGGTGAAACTGGCGGTGGCGCGCTCCGGCGACAAGGGCAATCACAGCAACATCGGCGTCATGCCACGCCGCCCGGAATACCTGCCGTGGATCGCCGAAGCGCTGACCCCGGCCGTGGTCGTCGACTGGATGAGCCATGTCCTCGACCCGATTCACGGCCGGGTCGAGCGCTGGTATCTGCCGGGCACCCACAGCCTGAATTTCCTGCTGGAAAACGCCCTCGGCGGCGGTGGCGTGGCGAGCCTGCGCATCGACCCGCAGGGCAAAGCCTTCGCCCAACAATTGCTGGAAATCCAGATCCCGGTGCCGCAGAGCATCGCCGAGCAGTTCGACTAGAGGATTGTCCATGGCATACGAATCGATTTTCCGGGCTGACCTGTTCAGCGGCCAGACCGTGATCGTCACCGGTGGCGGCAGCGGCATCGGGCGATGCACCGCCCATGAACTGGCCGCGCTCGGAGCCACCGTGGTGTTGGTCGGACGCAAACCGGAAAAGCTGCAAGCCGTTGCTGCCGAAATCGCCGAGGACGGTGGCCGGGCGCACTGGAAGGCCTGCGACATTCGTGACGAAGAAGCCGTGAAGGCGCTGCTCAGCGAATTGATCCGCGAACACGGACCGATCCACGGACTGGTCAACAATGCCGGCGGTCAGTACCCGTCGCCCTTGGCCTCGATCAATCAGAAAGGCTTCGAAACCGTGCTGCGCACCAATCTGGTCGGCGGTTTCCTGATGGCCCGGGAAGTGTTCAATCAGTCGATGAGCAAACACGGCGGCAGCATCGTCAACATGCTCGCCGACATGTGGGGCGGCATGCCCGGCATGGGCCACTCCGGCGCTGCCCGTTCGGGTATGGACAACTTCACCAAGACCGCGGCATTCGAATGGGGTTATGCCGGCGTTCGGGTTAACGCAGTGGCGCCGGGCTGGATCGCCTCCAGCGGCATGGACACTTACGAAGGCGCGTTCAAGGCGGTGATCCCGACCTTGCGCGAACACGTGCCGCTCAAGCGTATCGGCACCGAATCGGAGGTCAGCGCCGCGATTGTATTTCTGCTGAGCCCGGCGGCGTCGTTCATCAGCGGTAGCACCTTGCGCATCGATGGCGCGGCCAGCCTGGGCAGTCGCGCATGGCCGTTGCACAAGGCGGCCCACAGCGAATCCTTCAACGGCTTCCACCGGGCCTACATGCCGGACGTCTTGAAGGACAAGGAGTAAGCCATGCCGCAGATCCAGTCCCAGCTTGACCCGCACAGCGAAGCCTTTGCGCGCAACCGCACCGCCATGCTCGCGGCCATCGAGCAAGTCCAGCAGCTCGAACAGAACCTGCTGAACAAGGCCGCCGAAGCCAAACCGAAATTCGACAAGCGCGGGCAACTGCTGCCCCGCGAACGCCTGAACCTGCTGCTAGACCCTGGCGCACCATTCCTCGAACTGGCGAGCCTGGCCGGCTACAAACTGCACGACGACAAGGACGGCAGCTCGGCCGGTGGCGGTTTGATTGCGGGCATTGGCTACGTTTCCGGCGTGCGGGCGCTGGTGGTGGCGAACAACAGCGCGATCAAGGGCGGGACGATTTCCCCGTCGGGTCTGAAAAAATCCCTGCGCCTGCAACAGATCGCCCAGGAAAACAAACTGCCGGTGATCACCCTCGCCGAAAGCGGTGGCGCCAACCTCAACTACGCGGCGGAAATTTTTGTCGAAGGTGCACGCAGCTTTGCCAATCAGGCGCGCATGTCGGCGATGGGGCTGCCGCAGATCACCGTGGTGCATGGCTCGGCTACGGCCGGCGGTGCATATCAGCCAGGGCTGTCGGATTACGTGGTGGTGGTGCGCGGCAAGGCCAAGCTGTTTCTCGCAGGCCCACCCTTGCTCAAGGCAGCGACAGGTGAAGTGGCCACCGACGAAGAACTGGGCGGCGCCGAGATGCACGCGCAAGTCGCCGGAACCGCCGAATATTTGGCCGAGAACGATGCCGACGGCGTGCGTCAGGTGCGGGAAATCATCAGCCTGTTGAACTGGAACGAGCAGCTTCCGTGGCTGCCCGAACCGCAATTCAAAGAGCCGCTGTATCCCATCGACGAACTGCTGGGCCTGATCCCGGACGACCCGAAAAAACCCTACGACGTGCGTGAAATCATTGCGCGGATCGCCGATGAGTCGCGTTTCATGGAGTTCAAGGGCGAGTTCGATCAGCAGACCGTTTGCGGCCACCTGAAAATTCAGGGCCGCGCCTGCGGTTTCATCGGCAACAACGGCCCGATCACGCCCAATGGCGCGAGCAAGGCGGCGCAGTTCATTCAACTGTGCGACCAGAGTCAGACACCGCTGCTGTTTTTCCACAACACCACCGGGTTCATGGTCGGCACCGAATCGGAACAGCACGGCGTGATCAAGCACGGCTCGAAACTGATCCAGGCCGTGGCCAATGCACGGGTGCCGAAACTGACGGTTGTGGTCGGCGGCTCCTATGGCGCGGGCAACTATGCGATGTGCGGACGCGGGCTCGATCCGCGCTTCATCTTCGCCTGGCCCAACAGCCGCACCGCGGTGATGGGCGGCGCCCAGGCCGGCAAGGTGCTGCGGATCGTCACCGAAGCCAAGCAGTTGAAGGACGGCCTGGTGCCCGATCCGAAAATGCTCGACATGCTGGAGCAGGTCACCGCGCAGAAACTCGACAGCCAGTCCACCGCCCTCTACGGCAGCGCCAACCTGTGGGACGACGGGCTGATCGATCCGCGCGACACCCGCACCCTGCTCGGTTACCTGCTGGACATCTGCCACGAAGCCGACATCCGCACGCTGGCCCCCAACAGCTTCGGCGTCAGCCGGTTCTGATTGCCAAGGACTCAAGGAGAACAATAAAAATGATCTTCACCCCGGAACACGAAGCCCTGCGCCGCACCGTCCGCCAATTCGTCGAGCACGAGATCAACCCGCACGTCGATGAATGGGAAAAGGCCGGGCGCTTTCCGATCCACGAGATTTTCCGCAAGGCCGGCGACCTCGGCCTGTTGGGGATTTCCAAGCCGGAAAAATTCGGCGGCATGGGCCTGGATTACAGCTATTCAATCGTCGCCGCCGAAGAGTTCGGCACCATCCATTGCGGCGGCATTCCGATGTCGATCGGCGTGCAGACCGACATGTGCACCCCGGCCCTCGCCCGCTTCGGCTCCGATGAATTGCGCGACGAATTCCTGCGCCCGGCCATCACCGGCGAGCAGGTCGGCTGCATCGGCGTCTCGGAAGTCGGCGCCGGTTCCGACGTCGCCGGGCTCAAGACCACCGCGCGCAAGGACGGCGACGACTATGTGATCAACGGCAGCAAGATGTGGATCACCAACTCGCCAAGCGCCGACTTCATCTGCCTGCTGGCCAACACCTCGGACGACAAGCCGCACGTCAACAAGTCGCTGATCATGGTCCCGATGAACACACCGGGCATCAGCCTCAGTTCGCACCTGGACAAGCTTGGCATGCGCAGCTCGGAAACCGCCCAGGTGTTTTTCGACAACGTGCGCGTGCCCCAGCGCAATCGCATCGGCCATGAAGGCGCCGGGTTCATGATGCAGATGCTGCAGTTCCAGGAGGAACGCCTGTTCGGTGCGGCCAACATGATCAAGGGCCTGGAATACTGTGTCGACAGCACCATCGAGTACTGCAAGGAACGCAAAACCTTCGGCAATGCGCTGATCGACAATCAGGTGATCCACTTCCGACTCGCCGAATTGCAGACCGAAATCGAATGCCTGCGGGCGCTGGTCTATCAGGCCACCGAGCAATACGTGAAAGGCCAGGACGTCACCCGACTGGCTTCGATGGCCAAGCTCAAGGCCGGGCGTCTCGGTCGCGAAGTCAGCGACAGCTGCCTGCAATACTGGGGCGGCATGGGCTTCATGTGGGACAACCCGGTGGCCCGCGCCTACCGCGACGTGCGGCTGGTATCGATTGGCGGCGGCGCCGACGAAATCATGCTGGGGATCATCTGCAAACTGATGGGCATCCTGCCGGGGAAAAAGAAATGAGCACCCTGCCCGATTGCCAGACGCTGTTGCTGGAACCACATAACGGCGTGCTGCACATCACCCTCAATCGCCCGGAAAGCCGCAATGCCATGAGCCTGCAAATGGTCGCCGAACTGCGCGCAGTGCTGGCCGCCGTGCGCGACGACCGCAGTGTTCGCGCGCTGGTGCTCAGCGGCGCCGGCGGGCATTTCTGTGCCGGTGGCGACATCAAGGACATGGCCAACGCCCGCGCTCAGGGCAGCGATGCCTATCGCGAGTTGAACCGTGCTTTCGGGTCGTTGCTGGAAGAAGCGCAGCACGCGCCGCAAGTGCTGATCACCGTGTTGCAGGGCGCGGTGCTCGGGGGCGGTTTCGGGTTGGTGTGCGTAAGCGATATCGCGATGGCCGATCATCAGGCGCAATTCGGTCTGCCGGAAACCAGCCTCGGCCTGTTGCCGGCGCAGATCGCGCCGTTTGTGGTGCAGCGCATAGGCCTCACTGAAGCCCGCCGCCTGGCCCTGACCGCTGCCCGTTTCGACGGCCACCAGGCGCGGCGTCTGGGGCTGGTGCATTTTGTCGAGCAGGATCCCCAGGCACTGGCCGAACGGCTGGATGAAGTGCTGCAACATGTCCTGTGCTGCGCCCCCGAAGCGAATGCCGCCACCAAGAAATTACTGCTGGCCAGCGCCGGCCAACCGTCGAGCGAATTGCTGGATGAAGCGGCGCAGTGGTTCAGCGAAGCCGTGACCGGTGCCGAGGGTATCGAAGGCACGATGGCGTTCGTGCAAAAACGCAAACCCGGATGGAGCACCTGACCTTGTGGGAGCGAGCTCGCGATGAGGCCCTTCAATTCACCGCCAACATTCAGGAAAAACCACCATGCCCGCCCTCCACAAAATCCTGATCGCCAACCGCGGTGAAATCGCCTGCCGCATCCAGCGCACCGCCCAAGCCCTCGGCTATCGCACCGTCGCGGTGTTCAGCGACGCCGACGCCGATGCGCTGCATGTCCAAATGGCGGACGAGGCGGTGAACATCGGCCCGGCGCCGGTGCAACAGTCCTACCTGAACATCCCGGCCATCCTCGACGCCGCCCGGCGCAGCGGTGCCGACGCGATCCATCCCGGTTATGGCTTCCTTTCTGAAAACGCCGGGTTCGCCCGAGCCTGCGAACAGGCCGGCCTGACCTTCATTGGTCCCAGCGTCGAAGCCATCGAACTGATGGGCAGCAAACGCCAGTCGAAAATTGCCATGCTCGCTGCTGGGGTGCCGTGCATCGCCGGCTATCAAGGTGCCGAGCAGGACGACGCGACCCTGACACGCGAAGCCGAACGCATCGGTTATCCGCTGATGATCAAGGCCAGCGCCGGCGGTGGCGGACGCGGCATGCGCCTGGTGCATCACGCCGAGGAGCTGGCGGCGCAATTGCGCACCGCCCGCTCCGAAGCCTTGAACGGTTTCGGCAGCGACGAACTGATCCTCGAACAGGCGTTGATCGAACCGCGCCACGTCGAAGTGCAGTTGTTCGGCGATCACCACGGCAACCTGATCTACCTGGGCGAGCGCGATTGTTCGATCCAGCGTCGCCATCAGAAAGTCATCGAAGAAGCGCCGTGTCCGGTGATGACCGAAGAACTGCGTCAGGCAATGGGCGAAGCGGCGCTCAAGGCCGGACGCGCGGTGAACTACGTGGGCGCCGGCACCGTGGAGTTTCTGCTCGATGCCCGTGGCCAATTCTACTTTCTGGAAATGAACACCCGGCTGCAAGTCGAGCATCCGGTGACCGAATTGATTACCGGGCTGGACCTGGTGGCGTGGCAGCTCTTGGTTGCCGAGGGTCAGCCACTTCCGCTGACCCAGGCGCAGGTCAAACTCGATGGCCACGCCATGGAAGTGCGCCTCTACGCCGAAGATCCGGCCCAGGAATTTCTTCCGCAGACCGGTCGTGTCGAAGCCTGGGAACCGGCACTGAATCGGGGTGCGCGGGTTGACCATGGCTTGATCGAAGGTCAGTCGATCTCTGCGTTCTACGACCCGATGCTCGGCAAACTGATCGCCCACGGCGCGACCCGCGAAGAGGCCCGGCGCAAACTGCTGTGCGCGGTGCAGGACAGCGTGTTGCTCGGCGTGCAGAGCAATCAGCGACTGCTCGCCAGTCTGTTGCAGCATCCGCAGTTCATCAGCGGTGAATTCAGCACCGGGTTTATCCCGCAACACTTCGCCGACCATCCTTGCCTGCATCCCCATACACCGAGTGCCGAAGAACTCGCGGTCGCGGCGTTGCTGTTTTATCAATCCTGCGCCGGGGCGCATCGTTCACCCTTGGCCGGTTGGCGCAACAATGCCGGGGCGCCATTGCACTATCGGCTGGGTCTCGACGATCAGGCGTGGAGTGTGCAATTGCTGGCCGCCCCGGATGGCATCGTTCGGGTTCAGGTGGCTGAACGTGCCTTCGAACTGAAGCTCATCGAATACAACGAACGCTCGATATCCCTCGAAATCGAAGGCCTGCGCCAGCGCCACGCCTATCGCCTGCACGACGACCAGCTCTGGCTGTTCACCCGTCCCGGCAGCCTGCGCCTGGTGGATCGAACTCATGCCGTGATCGACAGTCAGACCAGCGTCAGCACCGGCACCTTGAAAGCCCCGATGGATGGCGCAATCATCGACGTGCTTGTCAGCGAGGGCAGCCCTGTCAGCAAAGGCCAACTGCTGGTGGTGCTGGAAGCGATGAAAATGGAGCACCCGCTCAAGGCCGGCATCGATGGCGTGCTCAAGCGGGTGCAGGTCAAGGTCGGCGATCAGGTCAAAAATCGTCAGGTTCTGTTGCAGGTCGAGTAGTCGCCGCGCGCATCCGCAAGGTTTGACTACGCTCTGAATAATCAGGACGCGGAAATCAGGAACCCTGCGATGCCCCATTGGCTGGTCATTGATCTGGAAGCCACCACCGATGAAGGTGGCTGGCCGGTTACGGAAATGGAGATCATCGAGATTGGCGCCACGCTGGTGGATCGTGCCGGTCGCGAGCAGGATCACTTTCAACGCTTCGTCAAACCGACGCGTCGGCCACTGCTGACGCCGTTCTGTCGCGAACTCACGCATATCACTCAGGCCAACATCGACGCCGCGCAACCGCTGACCGACGTCTGGCCGGCGTTCGAGCGCTGGCTCGGTCAGCACCAGACACGCCTTGAAGGCTGGGCCAGCTGGGGCGATTACGACCGCAAGCAATTGCTTCAGGAATGGCAGCGCCTGCAACTCGACAGCGCCCTTAGCCGCGTGCCGCACATGAACCTCAAACAACGATTCGCCAAGGCCCGACGCCTTGAACGGCCTCTGGGACTCAATGGCGCCCTGCAGCTGGCGGGCATGCAGTTCACCGGTCAGCAGCATCGAGCACTGGAAGATGCGCGTAATACCGCCCGATTATTGCCGCTGGTGCTGCCGCTCTAGCGCAGGTGACGGCGCCATGAGCCTTGTGCATACTGGCCGACCTTTTTGACCCTTTTAAGCCCTTTTCGAGAGGAATCGCCCATGTTTAAAGTCAACGAGTACTTCGACGGCACCGTCAAGTCGATCGCCTTTGGCACTGCTGAAGGTCCTGCGACCATCGGCGTCATGGCCCCGGGCGAATACGAATTCGGCACCAGCCAGCGTGAAATCATGCACGTGGTGTCCGGCGCACTGACCGTCAAACTGCCGGACAGCAGCGACTGGGAAACCTTCGCTGCAGGCAGCCAGTTCAACGTGCCAGCCAACAGCAAGTTCCAGCTGAAAGTGGCCGTCGACACCGCTTACCTGTGCGAATACCGCGGCTGAAACCCCGGTTTCCTGCGGCAATAAAAAATGCCCGTGTCCTTGGACACGGGCATTTTTCGTTTCGGGGCAGATTACTCGAGGATTTCCACCGGCATGCCGACTTCGAGCCGACCGTTGCTGTCATTGACCAGGTTCTGACCGAACATCGCACCGTCGGCCTGGGCGCGGGTCTTCTGCAGAGTCGCCAGCGGCTCGCGATCCGCGCTGCGTTCACCGGTTTTCGGATCGATCGTGGTGAGAATGCAGCGTGAACACGACTTGACCACGCGGAACTCGACATCACCGATGCGGATGCGCTTCCAGCCATCCTCGGCATAGGCCTCGCTGCCTTCGATCACCAGATTCGGCCGGAACCGCAGCATTTCCAACGGACGCCCGACTTCCTTCGACAGATGTTGCAGCGACGCCTCACCAATCAGCAGTAGCGGGAAACCGTCGGCGAACGCCACTTGGTCGTCATCGTTGCCATAACCGGCCGCAGTCGTGCGAGCGCGATCCAGCGGCACTTGCACCAGTCGGGTCGGCTTGCCGATGAATTCGCTGACCCAACGGGCCGCTTCTTCGCCGGCATCCGGCACGCGCAGGGTGTCGCGCCAGATGGTCACGCCGCGCAGTTCGGCTTCGTTGCCGGGCAACGCGATATCAATCGCCGAATGCCCCGGCGCATCGAGGGTCAGGCCACCGTCGGCATTCCACAGCGCGGACAACTGGCTCATCTTCGCTTCGGCACGCTGAGTCAGGAAACGCCCGCTGGCTTCGTCCACCAACATCCAGCGTCGATCGCCCTCAAGCCCCAGTTTGTCCAGGCCGATCCCTTGCAGAACCTCGCCCTTGGCGGATTTCAACGGGTAACGATAAAGCGCGCTCAGACGCAGCATGGCCAGCTCCCTGATGGGTCAAAAACGCCACCCTATACGAGCTGGGTTGCCGAATCAAAGGCCAGAGATTGAGGAAGCGAACTTGCTCGCTTCCACTGCAACCGCGTGGTGATCAGGCCGGTACTTCGTCGAGCATCAGACGCTGACGCACCACATCGACCAGTTTGTCCGGCTGGAACTTGGAAAGGAAGTTGTCGCAACCGACCTTCTTCACCATCGAGTCGTTGAAACTGCCTGACAGCGAGGTGTGCAACACCACATACAGGCCACGCAAACGTGGGTCGTTGCGGATTTCGGTGGTCAGGCGATAGCCGTCCATTTCCGGCATCTCCGCGTCGGTGAAGATCATCAACAACTTGTCGGTCATGTTGACCCCGGTGTCGGCCCAGGCCTTGAGCATGTTCAGGGCCTTCAGACCGTCGCTGGCGATGTGCATCTTCACGCCCAACTGACCGAGGGTGTCGCGCAACTGCGACAGTGCAACATTGGAGTCGTCCACCAGCAGCACTTCGCGGCCACGGGCGCGCTCCAGGACCGGATCGTCGAGTTTGTCGCGGGAGACCTTGGCGTTGTACGGCACGATTTCGGCGAGGACTTTCTCGACGTCGATGATTTCCACCAATTGATCGTCGACCTTGCTGATGGCGGTCAGGTAATGCTGGCGGCCGGCGCTGGTCGGCGGTGGCAGGATGGCTTCCCAGTTCATGTTGACGATGCGATCCACACCGCCGACGAGGAAAGCCTGCACCGAGCGGTTGTACTCGGTGACGATGATCGTGCTGTTGGGGCCCGGCACCAACGGACGCATGCCGATCGCCTGGGACAGGTCGATCACCGGCAGGGTCTGGCCGCGCAGGTTGACTACACCGCAGACAAACGGGTGACGCTGAGGCATCAGGGTCAGCTTCGGCAGTTGCAGGACTTCCTGAACCTTGAACACGTTGATCGCGAACAATTGACGCCCGGCCAGCCGGAACATGAGAATTTCCAGGCGATTCTCACCCACCAGTTGCGTGCGTTGGTCTACCGTATCGAGAATGCCGGCCATCAATGACTCCTGGGCTTGTTCTGGTGAATTCACTAAAGAGGGTTATCGGCTGATTCCGGCCAATCTTGATCCCTATACAAATCACCTACAAAATGCCATGAGAAGGCATTGATGTCACATTAACATCATGCTTTACTGGCCCCGTGATTTCATCTGCTACATTCTCTGCGGCGCGACCTCGGTTTGCGCGGTAGGTTCCCGTGTCTAAGGGATTCCCCTAGTAACAATCAGGCCCAACCTGATGTTCGCAATATCCAATAGCCATTAATGTGACGCCATTCTCATTGCATGAACGGAGTCAGGCTTTTGTGTGCGATCGCAGGTCAGTGGAACCCCATCCTCTCGAAACCCCCGGCACAAGCCTCCTCGGCACTGCAGGGCGCGATCTCACGACGGTTCATGATCGTCGACACACACGACATTCGCTCATCAGACATGACGTTGTGGAGATAAGCATGCCGAACGACCGTAAAGAGTGGGCGCAGCGGTTCCCCGAATTTCTTGTCGAGGCTGAAACGCTCCTGGCCAAGTCCGAAGAGTGCCTGAGTCATTTGCAACTGATCAGCAATGACAAGGACGCCATCGACTGCATGCTCAGCACCCTGCTCAAACTGGCGAACAAGGCCGATGCCCTTGCATTGGTGGCAGTGTCCGAGTTCTGTCTGCACCTGCATGGCCTGCTCACTCAGACGCAGGATCATGTCGACCTGCATGCCCAGGCGCTCGACGCCCTGAAAGATTGCTTCACCTTGATGGCCTGGCAACTTGAACTGGTCGACCAGAGCACCGGCCAACTGAGCCTGGACGAAAGCGAGCAGACGTCCCTCATCGAAGCGTTCGCCTTCCAGGTGGGTCAGAGCCAGTTTCAACCGCCGCTCAGTGCCAAACCCTTGTCCCTCGTGTCTTACTCGGAGCGGCAAGCGTAATCGAGTACACGCCGGGCCCATTGCAGCCCGTTAGTTCGAGCCATCGAATGTCGCAATTGAATAACTCATGCCTGCCAGCGACATCCCCAAATAAATAATTACGCGTCAACATGCAGACTGTCCCATCGTTGAAGTCAGGGTTTACCTGTGTATGAAAATTGAAAACTTCAGGTTTCATCGATAATTATCGATTCCAATAAACCAACTTTTTCCATTATGGAACTCGCGTCCAACATGGCGTATTTCCTGACTCTTTGGACATATAGGGCGAACGCGACCAACGGTATGTTAAGTGGTATTATGCCGCGCGTTAGTTGCTTTCACTTAATGGCACAGTGACTTCAATGATCGGTCTGCTCCGAAGTTGACAGTCAATTATCGATCACTGAACCGTATTGAAACCAACAACCTGAACCACAGATTTTCAGACAGAGACCGCCAGCCACTCTGACCGGTCTGCCCGCAGCGAACATCCATTGGCTCCATCCGCTATGTACGCCAGCCTCAAGTCAATCGCCACATGGCCACCCTCCCGAGAAAACGCGCGCAGGTTCACGCTCACGCTTTGCATTGGCGCGGCAGTGGGCAGTCTGCTGACTTATGGTTTGTCCGCGCCGCTGTCGTTTGGCCTGCTGCTGATCAATCTGGCAGCCGCCGCTTGCGTCTTTACCCAGCATCGCCTGTCGCGAAAATCGATCAAGTTCCAGCCTCAGGAACTGGCCGACCGATTACTCGAAGTCCAGGAAAACGAACGTCACCGTCTCAGTCGTGAACTGCACGATGATATTGGTCAGTTGCTGACCGCCGCCAAACTGCAAAGCGAATGGCTCAAGCGACGACTACCGGACGACTTGCAGGAACAGTGTTCGGCACTCTGCGACACCCTTGAGGAAACCCTCAACAAAGTCCGCGATGTGTCGGCCATTCTCAATCCACGGCAACTGACCAGCCTGGGGCTGGAAGCCAGTTTGCGCGCGCATCTGCTCAAGACACTGACCAACACCTCGGTGCACTGGAGCCTGGACTGTCAGCAGCGTTTGAATGGCATTCCCGAAGAAATGGCGGTCGCCGCCTTCCGCATCACCCAGGAAGCCGTGACCAACATCCTGCGTCATGCGCAGGCCAAGAACCTGCTGATCCGCGTGCAACGCCTTCCCCAAGGCTTGACCCTGCTGATCAGCGATGACGGTCTGGGCTTTGCCCCGGCCGCCAATCCCGGTCGTGAAGGACAACGAGGCATGGCCGGGATGGCCGAACGGATCGAGCAACTGGGCGGCACCCTGAGCGTGACGAGCGAACCGGGCAAAGGCACTCAAATCGAAGCACTATTCCCCTGGGCGCCCCGTGCACTCGAGCGGGCCAGTACGAATAAGGTTATGCGTTGACTTGTAACTTACTTCTGGTGGATGACCACTCGCTGATCAGAGCCGGCGTGCGCGCTCTGGTGCTGGATATTCCCGGTTATGCGGTAATCGGCGAGGCCAATGACGGCTCGCAGTTGCTTGAGATGGTCGAGCAACTGAACCCCGATATCGTTTTACTGGATATTTCCATGAAAGAAACCGGCGGCCTCGAAGCGTTGCAACGGCTCAGACGGGTTCGTCCGCACAGCAAAGTGCTGATCCTCTCGATGCACACCGATCCTGCACTGATCATGCAGGCACTGGAATCCGGCGCTCACGGTTACTTGCTCAAGGACACCACGGCAACCGAACTCGAACACGCGCTGGAAGCCCTGCGCAACAACGAGCGCTACCTGAGCCCGGCCATCGCCCACACGGTGATCAATCAGGCACTGACCCGCAATCAGAAGCTGCAACCGGAAGTCGCCGACTCACATAACCTGACAGCGCGCCAGCTGGAAATCCTGCGCCTGATCGTGCGCGGCAAGTCCACCCGCGAGATCGCCAATGGTCTGGGCCTGAGCATCAAGACCGTGGAAACCCACCGCTCGCAGATCATGAAACGCCTGCAGATCTACGATGTGGCCGGGCTGGTGCTGTTTGCCGTGCGGGAACAGATCATCAGTCTGGACGACTGAAGCACCGCGTCCTGCCCAACAGCGGCGAGTTCTCCGGCAAATGCACACGCAATGCCGCCGGACGCGCCGCAAAGCGCAAACTGTCTCCCTCCAGGGGCTCGCCATCAAGATTGATGCAGAGCCCTTCGGCCACCTTGATTTCGACCCACGGCAAACGCGTGCGCACAAACATGTTGTCGATGCCGAACCCGTCGCTGAGCAGGGTTTTCAGCGTGCCGACCAGCTCCTGAGGTGCCGGCAGGATACTGATATCCAGCAGGCCGTCATCGGCCAGTGCCTCTGGGCACAATACATGCCCTCCGCCCGCCTGGCGGCCATTGCCGATACCCAGCGCGAGCAGCTCACCGCGCCAATGGAAATCCGGCCCCTGCAATTCGCCATAGGCGGCGTGCAACTCACTGAATCGCGACAGGCCCGTAAACAGATAGGCTGCGCCCCCCAGCACCTTTTTCAGATCCTCCGAGGTATTGGCGGTGACCTGACTGCCGAAGCCGCCCGTGGCCATGTTCAGGAATATCTGCCCGCCCACCTCCCCCAGATCGATGTCACAGGCAGGCGCATCAAGCAATTCGAGTGCCTCATCCGGTTCCAGAGGGACACCGGCCGCGCGGGAAAAGTCGTTGGCGGTTCCCAGTGGCAACAACACCAGACTGGCCTTGCCCTGATGAGCCGCCAGGGCCTCGGCGATATCGCGCAAGGTGCCATCGCCGCCGCCAGCAATGATTTGCCCGAATCCGGCAGCCAGCGCCTCTTCGACCAGACGTTGGGCATCGCCGGCTTCCCAGGTCAGGCGCACAGCCAGTTCCCAACCCTGCCCGCGTTTGCGTTCAACAGCGGCGCGAACCGCTTCGTTGAGTGCCTGCTTGCCATGCAGAATCAACAATGCCCTGCGTTCACTCATTTTGGTCACTCCCGGAATTGAATCAGTTCGGGACATCTTGACCCTCACGGCACGCAAAAGAGCCGCCGCAATCCCAAGTATTTCCAGAGCCCCCTTTCACTCGTCCTACAAGGCGGTATTTTTTCGTACGGAATGTAAGGAATCGGCTCAATTGACCCGCCCTGGCCATTGGTACACCGTGTGTCGGTGGCAACAATCTTCAACCCGATAACACAAGGATGTGCAGGTAATGAGTCAATACATCATCAGGACTTTCGATCATTCGAGTAGCCGTTTCTGCCGGCAGAAACTCATGGCAACAGGCGGGAATTTGCATGCACAGCCATGAAGCAAGAATGCCATTGAGTCCGGTTGCTCCCCTCTCCGACAGTCGTGCCAGTCAAAGGGCCGAATTCAACAGCTGTACCAAAAACACTGGAGAAACCGTTATGGAACCTCGTGTCACCGAGCTGGAAACCCACCTCAAATACATCCGCCGTGACATGGACGAAGTAAGAGGAGACGTCAAAGCCATCAAGCACCGTCTCGCCTACTCCGCAGGTGCCACAGCGGTGGTTCTTGGATTGTTGGGCTGGGTTGCCAATAGTCGCTTCGATCAGCTCGTTGCACTGATCAGCCGCTGACGGACTGAAATGCAGGCCCACACGAGCCTGCATTTCAATGATCAGCCGAGAAGTTCACTCAGGGGAATGAAAGGCACCATATCTCCCTGGGTCAGGGTGCGCCCCTCCTGCACTTCCACCAATCCATCAGCCCAGGCGGCGCTACGCAGAACACCCGAGCTCTGGTTTCGGTAGATAGTTGCCTGTCCCTGTTCCAGACGCCCCCGCAGGAATTCACGCCGATTGCCGGCCTGGGGCCAGACGAATCCAGCCGGAACTGGAAACTTGAGAGGCTCGACATCCTGCACACCCTGACGACGCAGCAGATAGGGCTTGGTCAACAAGGCAAACGTCACCAGGGTCGACGCCGGGTTGCCTGGCAGGCCGATGACCGGAACACCACGAAAATGACCAACAGTCAGAGGCTTCCCGGGCTTGATCGCCAGCTTCCACAGTGTCAGCTCACCCTCTTCCCTCAGCGCAACACCGAGGAAATCTGCTTCCCCGACCGATACGCCACCGGTCGACAGTATCAGGTCGGCCTCTTTGAGCTCTCCAAGACGTGCGCGGGTGGTAGGCAAGTCATCCGGAAGAATCCCGGCATCCAGCACTTCACAGCCCAAACGCTGCAGCCAGCTGCACAGCACCACCCGGTTGCTGTTGTAAATCTGTCCCGGGCCCAGTGCAGTTCCCGGTTCGACCAACTCATCGCCGGTGGACAGCACTGCCACGCGGATCTTGCGGACCACATCAAGGCCGGCGCAGCCCAAAGACGCGGCCAGCCCTTGCTCGATCGGACCGAGCCGGGTTCCCGCGGACAGGATCAACTCGCCCACGGTGGTTTCCTGCCCCTGCGGGCGGATGTTCTGCCCGGACACCATGGGCTCGATGAACCGCACGCGTTCGTCGGCCTCGATCACCGCGTTTTCCTGCATCTCGACGCAATCGGCGCCCGGCGGAACGGGAGCGCCCGTAAAGATACGGGCACAGGTGCCCGGCTCCAACGGTTCAGGCGCCTGACCGGCAAAAATCTTCTGACTGACCGGCATCGGCTCACCGGTCCAGTCGGCCAGGTTCAAGGCATAACCGTCCATGGCACTGTTGGGCCATGGCGGCAGATCCAGTGTCGAAACCAGATCCTGCGCCAACACCCGTCCCTCGACCTGCGCCAGTGGCAGATATTCGGATTGGGCAATCCGCGAGGCGTCAGCCATTTCCAGCAGACGCGCCAGGGCCACCTCGACCGGCATCAGGCTGCCGGTCTTGCCAGGCTTACCCGCGGGATTCACAGGGAGCCGCCTGTTTCAGATGAGGGACGAAATTGCATGGACGGTGCCGCGAATCCAGTTGTTCAGCCAGGATGCCGTCCCAACCGGTACGTACCGCATTGGTCGAACCCGGCAGGCAGCAGACCAGCGTACCGTTGGCCAGCCCCGCCAGTGCCCGGGATTGCACAGTGGAGGTGCCGATGTCGGCAACCGAGATCTGGCGGAACAGTTCACCAAAACCATCGACTTGTTTGTCCAGCAGGCACCCAACGGCTTCCGGCGTGCTGTCGCGCCCCGTGAAGCCAGTGCCCCCGGTGATCAGCACAACTTGCACGACGTCTTCGGCAATCCAGTGGGCGACTTGCGCACGGATTTTGTACAGGTCATCTTTGAGCAGTACCCGCCCCGCCAGGTTGTGACCGGCTGCAGTCAAACGGTCGACGAAGACCTGGCCGGAGGTATCGGTTTCCAGGGTACGGGTGTCGCTGACCGTCAGTACCGCGATATTGAGCGGTGCGAAAGGTACATCAGCCTTGGCTTTCATAGGCTCATCCAGTTGTAGGAGAAACAGCCCGGTGTTATATCACAGCGCCCCATTTTTTCGCCGAACCTGCGGAGAGTTGCCATGACTTCCAATACCCGATTGCCGCCCTGTTCCGTCCTGTTGCTGGCCGGTGGACGAGGCCAGCGCATGGGCGGTCAGGACAAGGGGCTGATCGAATGGCACGGGGAACCACTGATCGCTCATTTGCAGCGCAAGGTTCGTCCGCTGACCGACGACCTGATCATTTCCTGCAACCGTAATCGCGAACGCTATGCACCCTTTGCCGATCAATTGGTCTCGGATGACGAAGAAGATTTTCCCGGACCATTGGCCGGTATTCGTGCAGGTTTGCGAGCCGCCCGCCATACGCATCTGCTGGTGTTGCCATGCGACGTACCGCGAATCGACCTTCCCTTGTTGCAGAGCATGCGCGAGGCCGCCAGCCTGCACCCTGAAAATCCTCTGATGCTGCGTCACGACGAGCACTGGGAACCGCTGCTTTGCGTGATTCCCGTGGTGCTTCTGCCCGCATTCGAAGAGGCCTGGCACGAGGGGGAGCGCAGCCCTGGCCGGCTCATGCGCAGCCTTGGCGCCCAAGCCCTGATTTGCCCGGACAACGACCCACGGCTGGCCAATCTCAATACCCCGGAACTGTTAAGCTCTCATAACACTGTGTCAGACTGACCGCGTTCAAGGAACTCTCACGCCTTGTATACGTCTACAAGCTCAGTAACCAAAAGAATTCCCTTCGGAGACAAACACATGACTCAACGGACTCTCGCCACTTTCATGCTCGCACTGGGCCTGGCCACCCTCGCCGGTTGCGCTTCGCCAACTGTGATCACCTTGAATGACGGTCGCGAAATCCAGGCCGTCGACTCGCCTAAATACGACAAGGATTCGGGCTTCTACGAATTCGAACAACTGGACGGCAAGCAGACTCGCATCAACAAAGATCAGGTTCGCACCGTTAAAGAGCTGTAAGCGACGCCAGATACAAAAAAGCCCGCATTTTGCGGGCTTTTTCGTGGGCGGTTGAAAGTGGATTGCGCTATGGATCACCAATCCAGCGTGATCCGGCTTTCAAATTCACGCGTCTGACCCGTGACCGGATCGATGAACCGCAAACCCTGCGCCAGAAGCTTGAGCGGTTTGGCGTAATCATCCTCAACGTCCTTCAGCACCTCGGGATAGAACGGATCGTTACAGATGCTGGCGCCCAACGACGTCATATGCACCCGCAACTGGTGTTTCTTGCCGGTCACCGGATACAGGCCGTAGCGCCAGAGGTCGCCGTTCTTTTCCCGCACTTCCACTGCCGTTTCGGTGTTGCTGACCCCCGGGCCTTCCTGCATACGGAAAAACGGCTCGCCATCGACCATGCGGCTCTTATGCACCAATGGAAAATCCAGCCCCGGCAATGCCGCAGCGATGGCTTCGTAGCGTTTTTCGATTTGCCGTGTCGGGAACAATGACTGATACGCCGAACGCGTCTGCGGATTGGCCGAAAAAATCACCAGCCCGGCGGTGTGCCGGTCAATCCGGTGCAGCGGCACCAGGTGTGGATTGTCCAGTCGACGAATCAACCGGCGCAGCAGCGTTTGCTCCACGTACTCCCCCGCTGGCGTCACCGGCAGGAAGTGGGGTTTGTCTGCGACGACCAGATGTTCGTCCGCGTAGAGAATCGACTCGACCACCGGAATCGGCTTTTCATCCGGCACTTCGCGAAAGTAATGGATGCGCAGGCCTTCCTTGTACGGCAAGTCCAGCGCAATCGGCTGGCCTTCACCATCCAGCACCCGGCCTCGGGCAATCCGGTCCAGCCATTGATCGCGTCCGATGGCACTGAAGTGATCACACAGACAATCGAACACTGTCCGCCAGTCGCCGGGAGGCAGATAAAGCGTGCTGGCCTGATTCTGTGCGGCGGAAAATGTAGATGTGCTGGACATACGGAAAACTCGAACCCTCAAGGCAGAGCGGCATTATCCAACACGGGACGCAGCAGACCTAGCGCAGAATCAGGCAGGAATCGATTTGAGGGCCGCCGCCTCAGTGAATTCCTTCAGCCAGCGCAATACATCGACTGCCTCCCAGCGGCCCGGATCGTACAAGGCGTACAACAAACCCTGATAACCCACCACATCCAGTTGCTTGTGATAACCGGCGCGCTGGAACAACGCCTCGATCTCGGCAAAACAGGTATTGAAATGCAGCTTGTTGAACGGCGTCTTGCCTTCCGTGACCAGACCGTCCAGGCGCAATTCGTGGACGGCTTCGCGCACCACGTCAACCGACATCCGGTTCACGCTGCTTTTCAACTGTTCGACATTGACCACGGTTCATCCCTCTGACGTCCTGGCTGCCCTGCCTGTTGCCCCAAAAGGACACAGCACGACGAGCCCACTCAATTACTGTATGAACATACAGTAACCGAATAAACCCGAGAGTGCCAAGGATCGATGACCGTCGCGATGAATGGCCAGGTCGGAACAACGTCGAGGGAAAAGGCTAACGCAGGAATGCCACAACCTGATCGGCGCTGAACGGCCACCCCAGCTCCGCCCCGGTATCGACCCGGCGCAGCACAGGAATCCGCAGGCTGTAGGCCTCGAACCAGGACTCATCGTCAGCAATGTCCACCAGCTCCACCAGCAGGCCATGCTCGACAAACGGCATCAGCTCGGCTTCAGCGACTTCACACAGATGGCACCCCAGGGTGCCGAACAACTGGCATTCAGGAAGCATGCGCGTTCAATCCCAAAATTTGATTGGCCATTTTAGGCCTCACCTGTGAACCCGTCGACCCATCAAAGGCTTCAAGCCATCGAGCGGGTTTATCCTCGCAAAACCCTGACTCAAATCAGCCCGCACAAATGCGTTTTCCAGCATGCTCCGGTGTTTTTTGCCTCTACGCTTGAAGAGCCTGACCCTGCTGCCGGAGTGTTTTGTGTTTGCCAATCTGTTGATCATTCTTGCTTCATCCCTGGTGATGATTGCCCTGTTCCGCCGCTTGCGCCTGCCGCCGGTGCTGGGCTACCTGTGCGTCGGGCTGATGGTCGGGCCGAAGGCGTTCGACTGGATCAACGAGAGTGAGCACCTGCCCGACCTTGCCGAGTTGGGTGTGGTGTTTCTGCTGTTTTCCCTGGGGCTGGAATTTTCCCTGTCGAAAATGATTGCCCTGCGCCAGGTGGTTTTCCGTCTGGGCAGCCAACAGGTGTTGATCACCACCCTGCTGCTGGGAAGTGTGCTGATGCTGCTGGGCATGCCTCTCACCCCGGCGCTGTTGCTCGGCGCGGGGCTTTCGCTTTCATCCACGGCGATCGTCACCAAGGAACTGGGCAGCCTCGGCGAAATCTTCAGCAGCCACGGCCAGAACGCCGTGGGGGTCCTGTTGTTTCAGGATGTGGTGGCCGTGTTGTTGCTGACGCTGGTGCCCGTCTTCGCCGGCAGCAGTGATCAGGCCTGGTATTGGGCGTTGCCACTGACACTGCTCAAGACGGTTGTGCTGTTCATCGGCTTGCTGCTGGCCAGTCGCTGGCTGTTGCCACGTCTGTTTCAGGAGGTGGCGGCATCGCGTTCGGCCGAGCTCTTCGTGCTGTTGGCGCTGGTGATCGTGTTGCTCACGGCATGGCTGACTCACCTGCTCGGCCTGTCCCCTGCCCTCGGCGCCTTCCTGGCCGGCATGCTGCTGGGGGAGAGTCATTATCGGCATCAGATCGAAGCCGATATCCGGCCGTTCCGCGATATCCTGCTCGGCCTGTTCTTCGTCAGCATCGGCATGCTGATCGACCTGCAATTGTTTGCCAGCCACAGCCTGCTGATACTCGCCATGACCCTGGGTTTGCTGGTGATCAAGGGTTCAGTGGTGGCGCTGCTGGTGAAATGGCGCGGCAACGACAATGAAACCGCGTGGCGCAGCGGCCTGGCACTGGCTCAGGGCGGCGAGTTCTGTTTCGCCCTGATGGCGCAGATGCAGCAGAACCAACTGATGCCCACCGAACTCGGCGCGCTGCTCCTCGCCGCTACATTCTGCTCGATGCTGCTGACGCCGCTGATGTTGCGTGCAGCACCGCGCATCGCCGCCGCCCTGCACCGCAAACCCAATCAGGAAGCACAGATCGAGCACATCAGCGCTCTCAATGCCGGCCTCGATCAGCACGTGGTGATCTGTGGCTACGGTCGTGTCGGTCAGTCGATCGGACGCTTCATGCGCAATGCCGGGCAACCTTACATCGCCCTGGATAACGACCCCGTACGTATACAGGAGGCCGCCACCGTCGAACGCGACGTGCATTACGGCGACTCTGCACGCGGCGACCTGCTGACTGCCGTCGGTTTGCTGCGCGCCAGGCTGCTGGTAATTGCCGTGGATAAAAGCGATGTGGCGTTGCGGGTGCTCAAGGAAGCCCGGCGACTCAACTCGAAGGTGCCGATTCTGGTGCGCACCCGCGATGACAGCCAGTGGGCCGAACTGAAAGCCGCCGGCGCCAGCGAAGTGGTGCCGGAGCTGTTGGAATCAAGCCTGATGCTCGCGTCCCATGCCTTGATTCTGCTCGGTCTGCCGGCACACCAGGTGCAGGAGAAAGTCGATCGGGTGCGCATCGACCGCTATCGCCTGCTGCATGGCTTCTACCCGGGTGCCGAAGATGAAGAGACTTAGTCCTGACTTACCGCGCCAATCTTGTGCAGCGACAGATCCGCGCCGTAATACTCCTGTTCCTGACTCAGGCGCAGACCATGCAGCGCCTTGATCGAGCCGTAGACGGCAAAGCCACCGGCCAGCGCCACCACCACGCCCAACGCCGTGCCGATCAACTGGCTGATCAGGCTGACGCCGCCAAGCCCGCCCAACGCGGTCGAGCCGAAGATCCCGCAGGCGATGCCACCCCAGACGCCACACAAGCCGTGCAACGGCCAGACACCCAGCACGTCGTCGATCCGCCATTTGACCTGCGCCGCCGTGAAGCACCAGACAAACAGGGCGCCCGCAATCGCACCGGTCACCAGCGCCCCCACCGGATGCATCAGGTCGGAGCCGGCACACACCGCCACCAGACCGGCCAGCGGACCGTTGTGCAGAAAGCCTGGGTCATTACGCCCGACGATCAACGCCGCCACGGTACCGCCCACCATCGCCATCAACGAATTGACCGCCACCAGGCCACTGACGCCCTGCAGGGTTTGCGCGCTCATCACGTTGAAGCCGAACCAGCCGACGATCAGGATCCACGATCCCAGCGCCAGAAACGGAATGCTCGACGGTGCGAATGCCACCAGCCGGCCATCGCGATAGCGTCCATTACGCGGGCCCAGCAACAGCACCGCCGCCAGCGCCAGCCAGCCGCCCATGGCGTGAACCACCACGGACCCGGCGAAGTCATGGAAGGATGCACCGAACCGCGCCGCCAGCCAGGCTTGCAGACCGAAGTTGCCGTTCCAGATCATGCCCTCGAAAAACGGATAGATGAACGCCACGATCAGCGCCGTCGCGCACAATTGCGGAACGAACCGTGCCCGCTCGGCGATGCCCCCGGAAATGATCGCCGGAATCGCTGCCGCAAAGGTCAGCAGGAAGAAAAACTTCACCAGCCCGTAACCATGATCGGCGCTGAGCACCGCCGCCGGTTGCATGAACGTCACCCCGTACGAAATCCAATAGCCTATAAAGAAATAGGCCAGCGTCGACACCGCGAAGTCGCTGAGGATCTTCGACAAGGCGTTGACCTGATTCTTCTGGCGAACCGTTCCGACCTCCAGAAAGGCGAAACCGGCGTGCATGGCCAACACCATGACCGCACCGATCAGAATGAACAACGTGTTGGAACTATGAACGAGCGTATCCACAGCGCTTTGCAGATTTTCCATGAAGAGGCAGACCCAAGGCTGAAAAAGGCACCAAAGCGGTTCATGCAGACATTTCATGCACCAAGTTGCGACCGCGCAGTCACCGATCCACTGGTCCGGCGAACCGCTTTGGCGCACAAGGTCGATGTCCTGAGATGAACCCGTGTCATCCGGGCTATGATTTCCCGGCTTCGCGCCCGGCAACAGCGCACTGCTGTCCGGCGACGCACCACGACACAGCAAAAGATGTACCAGTCATTTGTACTGAACCTTCACGCAAGGCTCATACTCGAAAGTTTCAGAAGCCGTTTCAGACAGCCACTTACGGAGATTCCCCATGGCCAGCACCAAGGCAAAGACTGCTCAAGAAATCCTGATGAACGACTTCCAGACCCTGGTCAGCGACACCGAACGGTTGCTGGAACACACCGCCACGCTGGCCGGTGATCAGGCGGATGAGTTGCGCGAACAGATCCACGAAAGTCTGCTGCGTGCACGGGAAACCCTGAAACTGACCGAAGACACCCTGCGCGAGCGTGGTCAGGCAGCGGTCACCGCCACCGAAGATTATGTGTCGGCCAACCCGTGGCAATCGGTGGGTATCGCGGCGGGCGTGGGCTTTCTGATTGGCCTGCTGGCCACGCGGCGCTGATCATGTCGATCGGTGAATCCGGCCCGACTTCGGGCACCACTTCCTCCACGCGGCGCCTGGGCGCAGCCGTCCTTGGTCTGTTGCACAGTCATGTCGAACTGTTCGGCATCGAACTGCAGGAGCAGAAGGCACGCACCGTCAGCCTGTTGCTGTTTGCAGGCCTGGCGCTGGTGTTTGCATTGCTGTTGCTGGTCGGCCTGTCGACCCTCGTCCTGATCGTGTTCTGGGACACCTATCGTCTCGCCGCGATCATCGGCCTGTGCGTGTTCTACACCCTGGCGGCGATCTTCTGCGCGCTGCGTCTCAAGGCTGCGATCTTCGATGAATCCTCGCCCTTCCACGGCACTCTGGAAGAACTGGCCAACGACCGGGAGCGCCTGCTGCCATGAGCCTGCCTGAACTTCCACAAAACAGCTCGCGCCAGGAAATGCGCAAGGCCCTGATCCGTCTGCGCATGGAAATGCATCGTCAGGAAATCCGTCACGAAGCCGGCCAGGTCCTGCAACCCTTGCAACGCATGCGTGGCATGACGCAAAACCTGCAGGACGGTTTCGGCATCAAGCACGCGCCGTTGTGGGGCGTGGCCGCCGTGACGCTGCTGGGCTTCCTCACCGGCAAAGGCGCCAAGAGTGGAGGCGTCGGCGGTCTGAGTCGGTTGATCCGTCTCGGCACCAGCCTTGCTCCGTTGATCAAACTGGTCATGCAGAACTCCAGCAAGCGCTGAGCTGCACATCTGGCTGCATTCTTGCAGTGCTGGCGGGATTGAATCTCTTCATCCGGAGATTCAATCCCGCTCGTCTATCCGGCCGGCAGGATCCCACCCGAACAACAACGACCAAGGAGGCCCCGTGATCGACGGGCAACCGCTCGCCTGCTTTCAGCCTTTCATCGATACCGCCACCGGACGCATTGCAGGCGTCGAAGCGCTGGGCCGCCTGCGCCAGGCGCAAGGGCAACTGACATCTGTCGGGCCGCTGTTCGCCGATCCACGAACGCCAGCCACCGCGTTGCGCCGCCTCGACCGGCAGATTCGTGACAATGCGCTGAGTCGATTGCACGAAGCGCCGCCGGACTGGTTTCTCAGCCTGAACATGTCACCGCGTTGGATCAGCCGTTTGCGCGCCGATCAGGCGCTGCCGAGTTTCAAACAACTCGCCCGGCATGGCGTCGACCCGCAGCGGATTGTCTTTGAGATCACTGAACTGGGCGGTAACAGTCAGCGTCTGTCTGAAGTGGTCGCGCGCTATCGTGATGCCGGGGCGCGAATCGCCATCGACGATTTCGGCGCTGGATACTCTCAACTTGATCGTGTGCTCGCATTGCAACCGGACATCCTCAAGCTCGACATGCGCCTGTTCCAGGCCGCCGCGCTCGGCGGGCCGAGCAGCGATGTGGTCAAGGCGCTGGCACAGATGGCGGAAAAAACCGGCTGCTGGATCATCGCTGAAGGCGTGGAGACAGAAGCGCAGCTCAATTTCGCGCTGGAGTGTGGCTCACGCTACGTGCAGGGTTTTCTGTTCGCCCGGGCGCAAGAGGCTTTCTTTGCGACGGATGCGTTCGTCCAGCGCTTCGCTGAACTGCGCCAGTCCTATGTGAAGCAGAAACTCACTGAGCGCGGCAAGTTGATGTCGATGCGCCAACAGCTCGGCGAGTTGATGACGATCCTGCAGACCTGGGCCCAGGCTCGCGCGCCGCTCAGCGCCTTGCCGCAACTCGATGCCTTTCCGTGGTTGCTGCGGTTTTATCAGTGCGACCGCCAGGGCACGCAACTGACACCGAACCTGGAATGGCGCCAAAGCGGCTGGGTCGCCGACAACCGCTACCTGGGCCACAACTGGTCGTGGCGCCCCTACTTCTACCACCTGCTGGCCGAAGGCTGGGAAGAACGGCGGCTGACGCTTTCCAACACCTACCGCGACGCCACCAGCAACCAGTATTGCCTGACCGCCGGGCAATTCTTCGACAATGGCGAACGCCTGCTGTTGATCGACATTGATGCCGCCGGACTGTAGTTGCGCTTGCAGACACTCGCTCGAACCGGGAAGCTAGGGCACCAGTCACCCGACGGAGAGAATCAGCCTTGGATTGGCAAACCCTGCTCAACCGCGAACGTCTCGGCAAGCCGCTGCACAGCCCGCAGGAACTCGGCCGCAGCCCGTTCCACAAAGACCATGACCGCATCATTTTTTCTGGCGCCTTTCGCCGCCTGGGCCGCAAGACCCAGGTGCATCCAGTGTCGAGCAATGACCATATCCACACGCGTCTGACCCACTCGCTGGAAGTCAGTTGCGTCGGTCGTTCGCTGGGCATGCGCGTCGGTGAAACCCTGCGTCGCGATCTGCCCGAGTGGTGCGAGCCGAGCGATCTGGGCATGGTCGTTCAGTCCGCCTGCCTGGCCCACGACATCGGTAACCCGCCGTTCGGTCATTCCGGCGAAGACGCCATTCGTCACTGGTTCCAGCAGGCTGCCGGGCGCGGCTGGCTGGATGCGATGAGTGACGCCGAGCGCGATGACTTCCTGAACTTCGAGGGCAATGCCCAAGGCTTCCGGGTCCTCACGCAACTGGAATATCACCAGTTCGACGGCGGCACCCGGTTGACCTATGCGACTCTCGGCACCTATCTGAAGTACCCATGGACCGCGCGTCACGCCGACTCACTGGGCTACAAGAAACACAAGTTCGGCTGCTATCAGAGCGAGTTGCCACTGCTGGAACAGATCGCCCACAAACTGGGTCTGCCGCAACTCGAAGAGCAGCGCTGGGCACGCCATCCACTGGTGTATCTGATGGAGGCTGCGGATGACATCTGCTATGCGCTGATCGATCTGGAAGATGGCCTGGAGATGGAGCTGCTGGACTACGCCGAGGTCGAGTCGCTGCTGCTGGGTCTGGTCGGCGACGATCTGCCGGAAACCTATCGACAGCTGGGTCCGCAGGACTCGCGCCGGCGCAAACTGGCGATCCTGCGGGGCAAGGCCATCGAGCACCTGACCAACGCTGCCGCCCGGGCCTTTGTCGAACAGCAGGACGCACTGCTGGCGGGAACGCTGCACGGGGACCTCGTGGAGCATATGCATGGCCCGGCCAAACGTTGTGTCTTGAATGCCAAGGACATCGCCCGCCGAAAGATCTTCCAGGACAAGCGCAAGACGCTGCACGAGATTGGTGCCTACACGACACTGGAAATTCTGCTCAACGCGTTCTGCGGCGCGGCCCTGGAACAACACAACGGCCGTACGCCGTCGTTCAAGAGCCGCCGAATCCTAGACTTGCTGGGCAACAATGCCCCGGATCCGCACGGCCCGTTGCACGCATCGTTCCTGCGCATGATCGACTTCATCGCGGGCATGACTGACAGCTATGCCAGTGACATGGCCCTGGAAATGACGGGGCGCTCCAGCCAGTGATGCCTCGTGCTCCGACCGGTCAGGCGCTGATCGGTCGGGCGCACGCATCACACAAGACAGGACTCAGGACAGGGTCTGTTGCAGGTTCCGATTTTTCTTTATATGCATCGTCCAAATATCGCGAAGAATCACTGATACAAAAAAAGCCGAAGCACCTTAATATCCGATAAATATTAAACAGCCAGACCATTCAATAACGCACAGCGCTCCATTGACGAAACCCAATTAACGCCCCACCCCCTCTACCTACGCCAAAACTAGTTCACGCGTAGTCTCATTCTTCTTTATATGTAGGAATAATCCTAGATTGCCGCTGAGGTACTGTCGGTTCATGCGACCGCTCATCCATCTGAGCTAAGGTGCGCCCTTTATTCGCGCTCGCATGGGACTTTATTATGAACTCCGTTTTTATCGTCGATGATCACCCGGTTATCCGTCTTGCCGTTCGAATGCTGTTGGAACATGAAGGCTACAAAGTCGTCGGTGAAACCGATAACGGGGTCGATGCCATGCAAATGGTCCGCGAATGCGCGCCTGACCTGATCATCCTCGACATCAGTATTCCGAAGCTTGACGGTCTGGAAGTCCTTGCCCGCTTCAATGCCATGAGTTCGCCGTTCAAGACACTGGTACTGACCGCACAGTGCCCGACATTGTTCGGCATTCGTTGCATGCAGTCTGGCGCGTCGGGTTATGTCTGCAAACAGGAAGACCTCAGCGAACTGGTCAGTGCCATCAAGGCTGTTCTATCCGGTTACAACTATTTTCCCAGTCAGGCACTGAACCCGGTTCGCAGCGATGATGTGCGTTACACGGAACTGGAACTTTTCAAAGCCGTCAACGACCGGGAATTGATGGTATTGCAACTATTTGCCCAAGGTCGCACAAACAAGGAAATTGCCAAAGGCATGTTCCTCAGCAACAAGACCGTCAGCACTTATAAAAAACGCCTGATGCAGAAACTCAAAGCCAAATCCCTTGTAGAACTTATCGAAATGGCCAAACGTAACGCACTCGTGTGAGAGCCAACATGCCCAGTCGCTTGAAAACCTGTCTGATTGTATTGAGTGCATGCCTTGGTTTAAGTGCTCAAGTAACGGCCGCGTCCGTCACCTCACAAGACCTGGCCCTGCTCAGTCGTTCGTCCGACAAGTTGCTGCCGGTCCTGCTTGAACATTCGCAACGGGACTGGCTGCACAATCGCAACGAGTTGACTCTGGGCACGTCCGCTCCCGACTATCCGCCTTTTGACATGACCGCCAGCGGTCGCGACTACGAAGGTTTCACGGCCGATTATGCCGGGCTCATTGGCCAGACCACCCGCCTGCCGGTCAAGGTCAAGCGCTTTGCCACACGGGACGCCGCGATACGGGCATTGATCGATGGCAGCATCGACATGCTCGGCACGTCCAACGGGCTGGAGGCGGAAAACGCCGACATCGTGCTGTCCAGCCCTTACGCCATCGATCAACCGGTACTGGTCACCCGCGTCGGAGAAACCCGCTCACTGACCGATGGCCTGGCCGGCCTGCGGCTGAGCATGCTGTATCACTATCTGCCGCTGGACGAGGTCAAGGCCCTGTATCCCAAGGCCCTCATCACGTCCTATCCGTCGTACCAGAACGCAATCAACGCGGTCGCTTTCGATCAGGCGGACGTGTTTCTCGGCGACACCATTTCCACCCACTACATGATCAGCAAGGGCTATCTGAACAACATCCGCATGGCCAATTTCGGCAAGCACGAGGCCCACGGTTTCAGCTTTGCCGTTCGCCGCGACAATCCTCAACTGCTGGGCATCATCGACAGCGTGCTCAAGGCTGTCCCGGGCAGCGAGCGGGAAAGCATCGCCAAACGCTGGAGTGCCGGCAGCGATACCTTGCTGACCGATCAGAAACTGCAACTGACCCATCGCGAAGAACAATGGCTGAAAAAACACCCGGTGGTGAGCGTGGTCGTCAACGAGGCCTTTGCGCCCCTGAGCTTCTTTGATACCGATGGCAACTTTCGCGGTATCAGCGCCGACCTGCTCGAACTGATCCGCTTGCGCACCGGCCTGCGCTTCGAAGTCCGCCGCAGTCGCAGCGATGCCGAGATGATCAAGCAGATCGAAAACCATCAGGCCGACCTGATCGCCGCCCTGCTGCCAACCGCCCTGCGCGAAGAAACCCTCAAGTTCAGCCGACCCTATCTTGAAAACTCCTATGTCCTGCTGACTCGAAAGGCCGCCGACAGTCCGACGCACCTGGGCCAGCTCAAGCGCAAGCGTCTGGCCATCGCCCAGGGCAACCCGATGATCGAATACCTGCGCCGCGAGTTTCCCAACATCCAGTTGATCGAAACCCCGGACACCTTCAGTGCGGTGGCACTACTCGACGAAGGTCAGGTCGAGGGCGCGGTGAACTCGCTGGTCATCGCCAACTATTTCATCGCCTCACACATCTTCGAACAGCCCTTGCAGATCACCACCACCATCGGCACGCGGCAGGCAGCTTTTTCCCTGGCAACCGCCCGGGACAACACGGAACTGGGCTCGATCATCGACAAGACGCTGATGAGCATAACGCCCGAAGAACTGGGCATCATCAACGGTCGCTGGCGGGGCTACTCCAGCCTGTCGCAAGGCACCTGGCATCAATATCGACGCCTGTTCTATCAGGTGATCGGGGGCGCCAGCCTGCTCTTGCTGCTGTCGATGCTCTGGAATGCCTACATGCGTCGCCAGATCAAACAACGCCAATCGGCCGAACGCGCCTTGAACGATCAACTGGAGTTCATGCGTTCGCTGGTCAATGGCACGCCCCACCCGATCTATGTGCGAGATCGACAGGGCCTGCTGCAAAGCTGCAACGACAGTTACCTCGAAGCCTTCAATGCCAGGCGTGAAGACGTCATCGGCAAGAATGTGATGGAAGGCGCCCTGAGCAATGCCTTCGAAGCCCGCGCCTATCAGGCCGACTATCAACGGGTGGTCACCGAGGGCAGGCCGCTGGTGCTCGACCGGCCGTTGCATATCGGCAACCGGCGCCTGACGATCTATCACTGGATCCTGCCTTACCGCGACTCCAGCGGCGATGTCCAGGGGATCATCGGCGGCTGGATCGACATCAGTGAACGTCATGAACTGCTCGATGAACTTCGTGCTGCCAAGGAACGCGCGGATGATGCCAACCGGGCCAAGAGTACTTTCCTGGCGACCATGAGCCACGAAATCCGCACGCCGATGAATGCGGTCATCGGCATGCTCGAACTGACACTCAAGCGCATGGACAAGGTGCATCCGGACCGCTCCAGCATCGAAACCGCCTACAGTTCGGCCAAGGATCTGCTGGGGCTGATCGGCGACATTCTGGATATCGCACGGATCGAGTCAGGGCGCCTGAGCCTGAGCCCCGAGCGGGTCAACCTTATCGAAACCATCGCCTCGGTGGTCAGGATCTTCGAAGGCCTGGCCCGGCAGAAACGGCTGACGCTGGTGGTGAACGTTTCTCCTCCCGAACTGAATGTCGACGTGCACTTGGACCCCTTGCGCTTCAAACAGGTGCTGTCGAACCTGATCAGCAATGCCATCAAGTTCACCGAAAAAGGCCAGATCCGGATCACGCTGCACCTGCAGGCCAGCGATGTTCCCGATTGCTCGCAGGTACAACTGACGGTTCAGGACAGCGGCATCGGCATCTCTGCCGAGGATCAGCGGCGGTTGTTCGAACCTTTCGCCCAGGCCTGCCATGGCCGGGATCGGGCAATCAGTGGCGCAGGGCTGGGACTGGTCATCAGCCGCAGCCTGTGCGAGATGATGGGTGGTCAGCTGCAATTGAGCAGCCAGCCCGGGATCGGTACACAGGTAAGTGTGTCGCTGCCGCTGACCATCCTGCCTGCGGAAGTGACAGGCCGAAAACACGAACCGCAGATCCAGACCGCCCTTACCCCGCTGAACGTTCTGGTGGTCGACGATCATCCGGCCAATCGCCTGCTGATGTGCCAGCAACTCGAGTTTCTGGGGCACCATTTCAGCATCGCCGAAGAAGGCCAGAGCGCACTGGAACAATGGAAGAACGGCGCATTCGATCTGGTCATCGCCGATTGCAACATGCCCGTCATGAATGGCTATGAACTGACCCGAGCGATCCGGTGCCACGAACGACTCACGCAGCGCCCCACCTGCACCGTGCTGGGGTTCACGGCCAATGCCCAACCGGAAGAGGTGCTTCGCTGCAAGCAGGCCGGCATGAACGAGTGCCTGTTCAAACCGCTGAGCCTGAGTGTCTTGAGCCAATGGGTCGACAGTGTCCGGCCAGCGCTCCATACGCCTGCGTTCAATCTGCAAGGGCTGCACTCCCTGACAGGAGGAAACCCCGCTCAGATCCGGCGACTGCTGACCGAGTTGCTCAACAGCAGTCGGCTTGACCGTCAGGATCTGCTGGCGTTATCCCCGGGGCGGGATCACCAGGCTCTGGCCGAGATGGCGCACAAGATCAAAGGCGCCGCGCGCATTGCCCAGGCGTCACGCCTGATCGACAGTTGCGACGCATTGGAACAGGCCTGCCTGCAAGCGTTGCCGGTAGACGAGATCAAACGCCGCTGCAAGGCGAGCAGCTTCGCCATCCTTGAACTGGAGAAGGCACTGGAGCAACAACTGACGCTGACCGACCAGAGCAGAATGACCGGGCCTTAACTATGCTTGGGCGCTGAGCAGTGTGTTTACCAACACGGAGAGTCCGCAATGCCCAGCCCACTGCGCCCGGATCAACGCCGGTTTCCTTTGCACGTGCACATCAGCGTCATGTTCACCTTTCTGCTGTTGCTCACCGGGGTCGTGCTGGGGCTGTTCAACTACCGGCAGACCACACAGATCATTCTGTCGAGCAGCGAAAAACTGTTCGAACGCATCGAACAGGATGTACGCGTCGACCTGCAATCGACCTACGCGCCAATCCGGCACCTGCTGAGCCTGCTCGCGGACACCCCCGGGACTCAGGCCTCAACGCTTGAACAACGCCTGACGCTGCTCAAGCCGTTCAGCCAGTCACTGGCGGACAACCCGGACCTGGCCTCGTTGTATCTGGGTTACGACAACGGCGATTTCTTCATGGTGCGCCCGTTGCGCACCGCGTCACTGAGAACCTTGCTGAAAGCTCCAGATGCAGCGGCGTATCAGGTCTGGAGCATCGAACATGACGCCGATGGCAGCGTCACATCGCAATCGCTGTTCTTCGACCAGGCGCTGTCAGCGGTCGGTCGTCACGACAATCCGGACGATGCCTACGACCCGCGCAGCCGCACCTGGTACACCCGCGCGCAGCAACAGAACGAACAAATCACCACCGAACCCTACGTGTTCTTTTCCACCCACAATGTCGGCACCACCCTCGCCCGGCGCAGCAGCGTGCATGCGGTGATCGCTGCCGACCTGACCCTCGACGCACTGTCGGCGACCCTGACCAAACACGTGGTGACGCCAGCGACAGAAATCGTCCTGTTCGATGCCGAAGGCAACGCCGTGGCATATCCCGACAGCAGCCGGCTGATCGTCGATGACCGTACCGCCCGCCTGGCCAAGGCGGCCGACCTGAGCCCGAGTCTGCATGCCCTGCTGTCTGCCGATCATCAGGGCAAACGCCTGAAAGCTGACGGACGACGCTGGATCGTCGCCCGCAGCAGCCTGCAGGAAGGTGGCCCGAAAGGTTTGCAGATGGCCTTGCTGGTACCGGAAGACGAGTTACTGGCCGATGCCTATCGCATGCGCTGGCAAGGTGCGCTGATCACCCTTGCCACCCTGTTGCTGTGCCTGCCGCTGGGCTGGCTGATCTCGCGGATTCTGGTCAAGCCGCTGCATGCACTGGTCAAGGAAGCCGATGCCATCCGCAGCTTCGATTTCAACTTTCCCGTGACCCGTCGCTCGCCTGTGCTGGAGGTTGACCAGTTGAGCCTGTCGATGGCGCGGATGAAGGACACCCTGGCCAGCTTCTTTCGCATCACCGATAGCCTGACCGCCGAAACCCGGTTCGCCCCGCTGCTGCAACGGGTGTTGTTTGAAACGGTACAGATTGCCCAGGCCCAGGCCGGTCTGATCTACCTGCGCGAAAGTGATGGCAACCGCATGGAACCTTACGGGCTGGTGGTCGACGGCACTTCCCGGCCGCTGGCAGCGTTCGATATTCAAGGCCACAACCTTGATACCGCACAGGGTCCGGTCTGGTTCGAGCAACTGGCGCAGGCCGACAACGTAGTCAGCAACCTTGGCTTCGAACAGGCCGCCGATCTGCAAAAGGTCCTGCTGGCCATGGACACGCCGCGCGTCCACCTGATCGGGATCCGCCTGCACAACCAGCACAACGAAACAATCGGTCTGCTGGTGCTGCTGATCAATGACAGCGGCACCCCGGCCGACCTGGAGAAGCTGCGACCCGACCGCATCGCGTTCCTGCAAGCGGTGTCCGGTGCGGCGGCGGTGAGTATCGAGAGCCAGCGTCTGCAAGCCCGGCAGAAACAACTGCTGGATGCGTTCATTCAACTGCTCGCCGGCGCCATCGATGCCAAGAGCCCTTACACCGGCGGGCATTGCCAACGCGTGCCGGAACTGACCCTGATGCTCGCCCACGCCGCAGCGGCCAGCGAGGCCCCCGCCTTCAGCGACTACCAGCCCAGTGAGGACGAATGGGAAGCCTTGCACATCGCCGCGTGGCTGCATGACTGCGGCAAAGTCACGACGCCGGAATACGTCGTCGACAAAGCCACCAAACTGGAAACCCTGAACGATCGCATCCATGAAGTCCGCACCCGGTTCGAAGTGCTCAAGCGCGATGTCTGGATCAGCTACTGGCAAGCCATGGCATCGGGTGGCGACGAACGACAACTGGCCAGCCTGCGCGACGCGACGCTGACAACGCTGGATGATGATTTCAGTTTTGTCGCCCGCTGCAATCTGGGCAGTGAGGCCATGGCCGACGCCGACCTTCAGCGTCTTGAGGGCATTGCGCAGCGCACCTGGACGCGCACGCTGGACGATCGCCTGGGCGTGTCCTGGGAGGAAAACCGGCGCCAGGCACGCACATCGGCACCCGTCTTGCCAGTCAGCGAAAAACTCTTGGCGGACAAGCCCGAACACCTGCTCGAACGCGCCGACAGCGAGCTGATTCCGGAAGACAATCCATGGGGGTTCAAACTCGACGTCCCGCGCTACAAATATAACCGTGGCGAGCTGTACAACCTGAGCATTCCTCGTGGCACGCTGACCCGCGAGGAGCGTTACATCATCAACCACCACATGGTGCAGACGATCCTGATGCTCAGTCATCTGCCCTTCCCCGGGCATCTGAACAATGTGGCGGAGATTGCCGGCGGCCATCACGAAAAAATGGACGGCACCGGTTATCCGAAACGTTTGAAACGCGAGGAGATGAGCCTGCCGGCACGGATGATGGCGATTGCCGACATCTTCGAAGCGCTGACCGCCGCCGACCGCCCCTACAAAAAGGCCAAGACCCTCAGCGAGGCGCTGGGGATCATGGCCACCATGTGTCGCGAGGCGCACATCGATGCCGAGCTGTTCGGCCTGTTCATCCGCGAAGGCCTGTATCTGCAATACGCCAGCCGTTTCCTCGACCCGCAACAGATCGATGCAGTCGACCCTGCCGGCGTGCTGCGCAAGGCCGGTCTTGCGGCGTGATCAGCAGTCGGTCAGGCGCAGGAAGATCGCCGCCAGTCGTTCGATACCGGCCTGATCGTCTGCGCCGAAACGCGAAAGCTTCGGACTGTCGAGGTCGAGTACGCCAATCAGGCGACCATCCTTGACCAACGGCACCACCAGTTCGCTGTTCGACGCGCTGTCACAAGCGATGTGGCCGGGGAACGCGTGAACGTCTTCGACCCGTTGTGTCTGCAGACTGGCCGCCGCCGCGCCACACACACCGCGACCGAACGGAATGCGTACGCAAGCGATCTGGCCCTGGAACGGGCCGAGCACCAGCTCTTCATTGCGATTGAGGTAGAAACCGGCCCAGTTCAGATCATCGAGCTGGTTGAACAGGAACGCCGAAAACTGCGCGGCGTTGGCGATGAAATCGCGCTCGTCCGCCAGCAGCGACTCCAGTTGTGCGGCCAACATGCCATAACCTTCGAGGCCCTGGCCGCTCTGTTGCAAATCAATCATGCCTTGTGCTCCAGCAATTTCAGTCCCACCCAGTAACGGGCGAATTGGTACGCGCAACGTCCGTTGCGGTTGCCACGGCCGGTCGCCCAGCGCACGGCGAGAATGTCCAGTTGTTCGTCACGCTGCCAGCTCAGGCCGGCCTTGGCGGC
Source organism: Pseudomonas sp. GW821-FHT02C04 (assembly GCF_059421845.1). NCBI lineage: Bacteria > Pseudomonadati > Pseudomonadota > Gammaproteobacteria > Pseudomonadales > Pseudomonadaceae > Pseudomonas > Pseudomonas sp. GW821-FHT02C04. The sequence continues at coordinate 89,599 of NZ_JBWKVT010000009.1, forward strand.
CAACTGGCCGATCCAGTGTTCGACGACGTTGAGGAAATGTTCCTGGGTGAACGGATAGAACGACAGCCACAGGCCGAAGCGATCCGACAAGGCGATCTTGTCCTCCACCGCTTCGCTCGGGTGCAGTTCGCCATCGACGCGCTTCCAGTTTTCGTTGTCGCTTTCCTTTTCCGGCACCAGATGGCGACGGTTGGAGGTGGCGTACAGCAACACGTTGTCCGGCGCCTGCTCCAGCGAGCCATCCAGCACGCTTTTCAACACACGGTAATCACCTTCGCCGGATTCGAACGACAGGTCATCGCAGAACAGCACGAAACGTTGCGGCAGTTTGCCGATCTGCTCCACCACCCGTGGCAGGTCGGCCAGGTGATCGCGCTCGATCTCGATCAGGCGCAAGCCTGCCTTGGCGTGCTCGGCCAGCAGCGCCCGTACCAGCGAGGATTTACCGGTACCGCGCGAACCCCAGAGCAGCGCATGGTTGGCCGGCATGCCATCGAGGAACTGTTGGGTATTTCGGCCCAGTTGCTCCAGTTGCCGATCGACACCGATCAAGTCCGAAAGACGCATGTCGAGGCTGACTTCCAGCGGCAGCAGATAGCCGCTGCGACCGTCACGCTGCCAGCGTGCGGCCAGGCAAGTGCCCCAATCGATGACCGGGCGTGGCGCCGGCAGCAGCGGTTCGATCCGCGCCAGAACCGATTCGGCGCGCTCAAGAAAAGCATTCAATCGGGAATCCACGTCTTTTCCTCGGGCTGGTTCACAGTAATGATGGCGATACAGCGACGACCGATAGCGTTCGACACCCGCCCCGGCCCTTGTTACAAGGCGATTCGGGAACCACGGTATCCATACATGATCGACTATGCTTGAGCAGCGAAGGGAAACGGAAGTGGTTCAACACCCCATGGATATCAAATTCACCCACCGGCTGTCATACAAACAGGCCCGGCTTACCGTGCTGGTCGGGTTCATTCTGGGCACGCTGCTCAGCCTGCTGCAAATCGGCATCGATTATGCCAGTGAAGACGCGTCCATCAACCGTGAAATCCTGTCTTTGCTGGAAATCAGCCATAACCCGGCCTCGCGTATCGCCTATAACATCGATGCCGAACTGGCCCAGGAGCTCACGCTGGGCCTGCTGCGCTCGCCGGCCATCATTTCCGCACAGCTGACCGACAACAATCAGACGGTTCTGGCCAGCGTGAAGCGCCCGGAGCTGCAAAGCGGCTATCGGTTGATCAGCGACTTTCTGTTCGGTGCCAAACGCGAGTTCGAAGATCGGCTCTATCTCGACCACTTGCCCAACGAATCCCTCGGCACCCTGAGCCTGGAGGTCGACACCTATGCCTTCGGCAGCCGATTCCTGCGCCGGGCCGAAGTCACGCTGCTCAACGGTTTTGCCCGCAGCCTGATCCTGACCGGCATCCTGCTGGCGCTGTTCTACGTGATGCTGACCAAGCCGCTGGTGCGGGTCATCCGTGAACTCAGCGGGCGCGATCCACGCAGTGCCGAACCGACCACCCTGGAATGTCCGAGTGGACACGCCAACGACGAGATCGGCGTGCTGGTGAAGGTCGCCAACCAACAGTTCGAGAACATCGCCACGGAAATCCAGCAACGGCGCACCGCAGAAAACCGTCTCACCGACTACCTCGCTCAACTTGAAGACATCGTGTCGGCACGCACCGCCGAACTGAAAGCCATCAACGCCCGCCTCAGCCAGTCCAACGAGGAACTGGAGGTCGCCCGCAGCACCGCACTGGACATGGCAGAGGCCCGCTCGGCATTCCTCGCCAACATGAGCCACGAGATTCGCACCCCGCTCAACGGCTTGCTGGGGATGATCGCGCTGTCCCTCGACGGCCCGCTCAATGGCGAACAGCAGCAACAACTGTCCATTGCCCACGACTCGGGCAAAGTGCTGGTGGAGTTGCTAAACGATATTCTCGACCTGTCGAAATTCGATGCCGGGCAACTGGAGCTGGAACACATCCCGTTCGACCTCGGCTCGCTGATCGAAGACACCGCCAACCTGCTGTCGCAGAACGCGGCACCGAGCGTGGAGCTGACGTGTCTGATCGATCCGCACTTTCCGGCGCTGGTGCTCGGCGACCCGACACGAGTGAGGCAGATCGTCAGCAACCTGTTGTCCAACGCCCTGAAGTTCACCCGTTTTGGTCGGGTCGATGTACGTTTGTCGACCTGGAAAGATGGCGTGCGCATCGAAGTCTGCGATACCGGCATCGGCATCGCCCAGGAAGCCCAGGTGAAGATTTTCCAGCCCTTCACCCAGGCCGGAGCCGGTATCACCCGCCAGTACGGCGGCACCGGGCTGGGCCTGGCCTTGACCTACAACCTGTGCGAGGCCATGCAAGGGCGCCTGACGATCAGTTCCGAAGTCGGTTTCGGCAGTCAGTTCTGTGCCGAACTGCCGCTGCCCTGCCACACCCGCGCGGTCATCCCGGCCCCGCTGCATGGCAGCGTGCTCGCCATCACCACTGCGGCCAGCGGCCTGTCAGAGCTGTTGGGCAGTCTGTTGCCGGTCTGGGGTCTGTCGTACGAACAGCGCACGATTGAAGCGTCACTCCTCGGCCCGTCACCGGACATCATCATCACCGATTGCCCCGAATGCCTGTTTGGCCTGCGCCCGACCATGACCGCACCGATTCTGCTGGTGACGGCTTACGGCAGTTTCATGCCGGGCGAAGAAGCTGCGGCCCTTGCCCCGCTGCAGCAGCAGGCGCGTCCTCTGGCACGCAACGCGCTGTATCAGAATCTGCGCAGAACCCTGCAACCGGACATCACCACCATCGACCGTGCGCGTCTTGAAAGCGTGCCATCTCAGCGTCGCGGGCGGGTGTTGCTGGTGGAGGACAACCCGGTCAACCAACTGGTGGCCAAGGGAATGCTCGGTAAACTCGGCTGCGAGGTGGTGGTGGCGGCCCATGGTGCAGAAGCGCTGGATCAACTGGAACACCATGAGTTCGATCTGGTGCTGATGGACTGCAACATGCCGGTGATGGACGGTTACGAAGCGAGCCGGCAGATCCGTCAGAGCGGTCGCTGGCCACACCTGCCAATCGTGGCGTTGACGGCCAACGCCATGTCCGAGGAGCGGGAACGCTGCCGGGCGGCGGGCATGAGCGACTACCTGGCCAAACCCTTCCGTCGCGAAGAACTGGCAGCGCTGCTGGATCAGTGGATACCGACTACGACAGCGCTTTGATTTGCCCCAGCAGATGATCAAGCCCGGTGCGCAGTTCGTTGAGACGATCCAGGTCCACGCCGCTGTCGCACAGCAACCGGTCCTTCAACGGCCCGACCTGCTCGCGCAACGCCTGCCCCTGAGGCGTGAGGCTCAGGTGAACCTCACGCTCGTCCCGCGCCGAACGTTGGCGCTGCACCAGTTGCAGTTGCTCCAGGCGCTTGAGCAGCGGCGTGAGCGTCCCGGAATCCAGCGCCAGACGCTCGCCCAGTGCCTTGACGGTCGGTTGTTCCGGCGCCGCGTCCTGCCATTCCCACAGCACCAGCATCGCCAGGTATTGCGGGTAGGTCAGGCCGAGCTGATCGAGCATCGGCTTGTAGGCACGAATCACGGCCCGGGACGCGGCGTACAGCTTGAAGCACAACTGACTGTCGAGCTTCAGTGCATCGGCTGACAGATCGTTCATTTGAGCAGGGCTTCGATCTCGCGGCTCAGATCCTGCGGCTTGGTGGCCGGGGCGAAGCGCTTGACCAACTGGCCGTCCTTGCCGATCAGGAATTTGGTGAAGTTCCACTTGATGCCCTGGGAACCCAGTACACCCGGCGCACGCTTCTTCAACTGCACGAACAGCGGATGCGCACCGTTACCGTTGACTTCGATCTTCTTGAACAGCGGGAAGCTGACGCCGTAATTGAGCTCGCAGAACTCGCTGATCGCACCCTCGTTGCCGGGCTCCTGCTTGCCGAACTGGTTGCACGGAAAGCCCAGCACCACCAGTCCCTGATCCTTGTAGGTCTGCCACAGCTCTTCAAGGCCCTTGTATTGCGGTGTGAAGCCGCACTTGCTGGCAGTGTTGACCACCAGCACCGCTTTGCCGGCGAAATCGGCCAGGGTCTTTTGCTCACCCTTGATGGTGGTGCACGGGATGTTCAGCAGGTTGTCGCTCATGGTGCGCACTCTGGAAAGTTGAGAAGCTGTAAAAATAGCGAGCAATTGAATTGTGTGCAATTTAATTATCCGAATGGCGATCCAGGGATCGCCCGCATCGGCTATTCGCGCGGCACCAGGTCCAGGCACACCGAATTGATGCAGTAACGCAGACCGGTCGGCGGCGGACCGTCAGGGAATACGTGGCCGAGGTGCGCATCGCATCGGGCGCATTTCACTTCGGTGCGGATCATGCCGTGGCTGGTGTCACGGATTTCGGTCATGGCGCTCTCGCCGATCGGTGCGTAGAAGCTCGGCCAGCCGCAACCGGAGTCGAATTTGGTCTTGGAATCGAACAACGGCTCGTTGCAGCAGATGCAGTGATAGACACCGTCGGTCTTGGTGGCGTTGTATTTGCCCGAGAACGGTCGCTCGGTGGCACTGAGACGACACACGTTGTATTGCTCCGGGTCGAGCATCGCGCGCCATTCTTCCAGGGTCTTTTCTATCTTTTCCATCATCACACCTCAACGGCTGAAAAAGCCCGATCTGTACCTTTTCCACGGATCGGGTGGCACGTATGATTGCGCCTCGTCACACGCCAGTCTGGCAGCGGGATCCTGCGCATTCAAACGGATTGTTGGAAACCGCCGCTCAAGACGCTTGCCTGTGTGAAGACGCAGGATTCCCAGCACGGTTGTCCATTCGCCGCCTGGATCGTTCATTTTCGGGATCACATCGCCATGCAGTTCAGCAAATCGAACAAGCTCGCCAACGTCTGCTACGACATTCGCGGCCCAGTGCTCAAGCACGCCAAACGCCTGGAAGAGGAAGGCCATCGCATCCTCAAGCTGAACATCGGCAACCCGGCGCCCTTTGGTTTCGAAGCGCCGGACGAAATTCTCCAGGACGTGATCCGCAACCTGCCGACCGCCCAGGGCTACAGCGACTCCAAAGGCCTGTTCAGCGCGCGCAAGGCCGTGATGCAGTACTACCAGCAGAAGCAGGTCGAAGGTGTCGGCATCGAAGACATCTACCTGGGTAACGGCGTGTCCGAGCTGATCGTGATGTCGTTGCAGGCACTGCTCAACAACGGTGACGAAGTGCTGGTGCCGGCGCCGGACTATCCGCTGTGGACCGCAGCCGTGAGTCTGGCCGGCGGTAACGCGGTGCACTACCTGTGCGACGAAGGCGCCGACTGGTTCCCGGACCTGGCCGACATGAAGGCCAAGATCACCCCGAACACCAAGGCCATGGTGATCATCAACCCGAACAACCCGACCGGCGCGGTGTATTCGAAGGAAGTGTTGCTGGGCATGCTGGAACTGGCCCGTCAGCACAACCTGGTGGTGTTCTCCGACGAGATCTACGACAAGATTCTTTACGACGACGCCGTGCACATCTGCACCGCTTCGCTGGCGCCGGACCTGCTGTGCCTGACCTTCAACGGTCTGTCGAAGTCGTATCGCGTGGCGGGTTTCCGTTCCGGCTGGATCGCCATTTCCGGGCCGAAACACAACGCCCACAGCTACATCGAAGGCATCGACATGCTGGCCAACATGCGCCTGTGTGCCAACGTGCCGAGCCAGCACGCGATCCAGACCGCCCTTGGCGGCTATCAGAGCATCAACGACCTGGTCTTGCCGCAAGGTCGCCTGCTGGAACAGCGCAACCGCACCTGGGAGTTGCTCAACGACATTCCCGGCGTGAGCTGCGTGAAGCCGATGGGCGCCCTGTATGCCTTCCCGAAGATCGACCCGAAGGTCTGCCCGATCCACAACGACGAGAAATTCGTCCTCGACCTGCTGCTGTCCGAGAAGCTGCTGGTGGTTCAGGGCACGGCCTTCAACTGGCCGTGGCCGGATCACTTCCGTGTCGTGACCCTGCCGCGTGTCGATGACCTGGACATGGCCATCGGGCGCATCGGCAACTTCCTCAAGTCCTACCGCCAGTAACCGGCGATCAGTGCGCAACGAGCCTTTCGTTGCGCACTGTCTGATTCAGCAACACTTCTGCCCCGCCCCCTTCCGTACGCCTTCTACACTGTCGATTCGTACCGATCACATGCGCCTGATGCAATGCCGGTGGGTGGTGCGCGGCTGTCATCCTTGTCGTCTTCAGGGGGGGGAATTGTCCCGCACACCGGAGAATCCGATGTAGGACACAGTTTGAAATAGTCACTCGGTTGAATCGCCCGGTGCCGCACCTTATATACCCCGCAGTACGCTACATCTTTAGCTTGAGGAGATTTCTACAACCATGATGCGCATCCTGCTGTTTTTGGCCACTAACCTGGCGGTCGTGCTGATAGCCAGCATCACCCTGAGCCTGTTCGGCTTCAACGGGTTCATGGCGGCCAACGGGGTTGACCTCAACCTCAGTCAGCTGCTGGTCTTCTGTGCCGTCTTTGGTTTCGCCGGTTCGCTGTTCTCGCTGTTCATCTCCAAGTGGATGGCGAAGATGAGCACGAGCACCCAGATCATCACCCAGCCGCGCACCCGCCACGAGCAATGGCTGATGCAAACCGTCGAGCAACTGTCCCGCGAAGCCGGGATCAAGATGCCCGAAGTCGGGATTTTCCCGGCCTACGAAGCGAACGCCTTCGCCACCGGCTGGAACAAGAACGACGCGCTGGTCGCGGTCAGCCAGGGCTTGCTGGAGCGTTTCTCTCCGGATGAAGTGAAAGCCGTTCTGGCCCACGAGATCGGCCACGTGGCCAACGGCGACATGGTCACCCTGGCACTGGTCCAGGGCGTGGTGAACACCTTCGTGATGTTCTTCGCGCGGATCATCGGCAACTTCGTTGACAAGGTGATCTTCAAGAACGAGGAAGGCCAGGGCATCGCGTATTACATCGCGACCATCTTTGCCGAACTGGTTCTGGGCATCCTGGCCAGCGCGATCGTGATGTGGTTCTCGCGCAAACGGGAGTTCCGTGCCGACGAAGCCGGCGCCCGTCTGGCCGGTACCAGCGCGATGATCGGCGCCCTGCAACGCCTGCGCGCCGAGCAGGGACTGCCAGTGCACATGCCTGACACCCTGAACGCCTTCGGCATCAACGGTGGCATCAAACAAGGGTTCGCCCGCATGTTCATGAGCCACCCGCCGCTGGAAGAGCGTATCGACGCCCTGCGTCGTCGCGGCTGATCAGCCCGGCCCAAACAGAAAGGCCCGCAATGATGCGGGCCTTTTTTGTGCCTGTTTACTGGCCATTCAGCCGGTAAACCCGCTCTTCCAGGCGCGTCACTCCCGCCTGCAGGAACTTCCCGCTTTCACTCAATACGCCCTGCTCTTCCAGCGCCTGCACCTGCCAGCCGCCACCAAACAGTCGCTGCACCTCGGCATCTTCCACCGCAAACGGCGGCCCGGGCATTTGCGCCTGATCATAATCCAGCGTAATCAGCAAACCGTGTACGCCCGCCGGCAAGATATTCTGCAAGTGCGTCGCGTAGCGCTCACGCATCGGTGCCGGCAAGGCAATCAGCGCCGCGCGGTCATACAGCGCCGTGCAATCGGCCACATCGCTCGCGGACAAGGCGAAAAAATCCCCGCACCACAACTCGATCGCCCCGGCCCGATAAACCTTGAAGCCGCCCTCTTCGCTGATCTGCGGCTGCAATTGCTGTTCACGGAAGAAGTCTTCGACAGCCCTCTGCGACAGCTCGACGCCGAGAACCCGATGCCCACGACCGGCCAGCCACAACAGATCCAGGCTTTTCCCGCACAACGGCACCAGCACACGCGCCTGCGCCGGGATGGCCAGATCGGGCCAATGCCGTTGCAAATACGGGTTCACCTCGGGTTGGTGAAAGCCGATCTGGTTCGATTCCCACTTCTTGTGCCAAAACTCCGGCTGCATGGTTCCTCCTAAGAATTCGATCAAAAAGCGTTAAAACTTATATTGGAATTAGATCAATGAACTGACTGAAGATGAACCATCTTAACGCTCAGGAACCCTTCCATGCTTCCCAGCCTGTTTATCTCTCACGGCTCGCCCATGCTCGCCCTGGAACCCGGCGCCAGCGGCCCGGCCCTGGCGCGTCTGGCCGCCGAACTGCCACGCCCGAAAGCCATCGTCATCGTTTCCGCCCACTGGGAAAGCCATGAGCTGCTGGTCAGCAGCCATCCGCAACCGGAAACCTGGCACGATTTCGGCGGCTTCCCCCGTGCATTGTTTGAAGTGCAGTACCCCGCACCGGGCAATCCGCAATTGGCGCAAGAGGTCGCCGAACTGCTGACCGTCAATAACCTGCCCGCGCGTCTCGACCCGCAACGACCGTTCGACCATGGCGTGTGGGTGCCGCTGTCGCTGATGTATCCGCAAGCCGACATCCCGGTGGTTCAGGTTTCCCTGCCCAGCCGTGGCGGCCCGGCGTTGCAGACTCGCGTCGGCCAGGCGCTGGCCAGTCTGCGCGGCCAAGGCATTCTGTTGATCGGGTCCGGCAGCATCACCCACAACCTGCGTGAGCTGGACTGGCATGCCGGCCCGGAAAGCGTCGAGCCGTGGGCCCGGGACTTCCGGGACTGGATTATCGAGAAGCTGGCGGCCAATGATGAAGCCGCCCTGCACGATTACCGCCAGCAAGCACCAAACGCCGTGCGCAGCCATCCGAGCGACGAGCATCTGTTGCCGCTGTACTTCGCTCGCGGCGCCGGCGGTGAGTTCAGCATTGCGCACCAAGGGTTCACCATGGGCGCGCTGGGCATGGACATCTACCGCTTCGGCTGACGAGTTCGTTCCCACCTCAAATCGCAGGCAAAAAAAATCCCCGAACCAGTCGGGGATTTTTTATGTGCGATCAATCAGCCCAAGGGCGGATCAATCTTCGCGGTAGCGACGCAGCTTCAACTGCTTACCGGCAACGCGAGTGTCCTTCAGCTTGGTCAGGAGTTTGTCCAGACCATCTTCCGGCAGCTCGACGAGGCTGAAGCTGTCACGCACCTGGATGCGACCGATGGCTTCACGTGCCAGACCACCTTCGTTGAGGATGGCGCCCAGCAGGTTTTTCGCCGCGATACCGTCACGCGCGCCCAGCGCGGTACGGCAACGGGCACGGCCTTCGCCCAGCGGCATCGGAGCACGACGCTCGCGATCACCACGATCAGGACGGTCACCGGAACGCTCAGGACGGTCGCCACGTGGAGCGCTGTTCGGCACCAGTGGACGTTCCTTCTCGATCGCTGCCAGGTTCAGCGCCTGACCATTGGTGGCCTTGCGCAGCAGAGCGGCAGCCAGGGCACGCGGGGTGCAACCGATGTCGGCGGTCAGGCGATCCAGCAGATCACCGTGAGTCGATTCGGCGTCAGCCACCAGCGGCGACAGGCTGTTAGTCAGTTTCTTGATGCGGGCATCGAGAACGGCCTGGGCGTCCGGCAGACGCACTTCGGCAACTTTCTGACCGGTTACACGCTCGATCACTTGCAGCATGCGGCGCTCACGTGGAGTCACCAGCAGCAGCGCGCGGCCTTCGCGACCGGCACGGCCGGTACGGCCGATACGGTGCACGTAGGATTCCGGATCGTACGGCATGTCCACGTTGAATACGTGGGTGATGCGCGGTACGTCCAGACCACGGGCGGCTACGTCGGTCGCCACAACGATGTCCAGACGGCCATCTTTCAGCGAGTCGATAACGCGCTCACGCTGGTTCTGGGCGATGTCACCGTTCAACGCTGCGGCTTTGTAGCCTTTGGCGTCGAGGGCGCTGGCCAGATCCAGGGTCGCTTGCTTGGTGCGCACGAACATGATCAGAGCGTCGAAATCTTCCACTTCCAGCAAGCTGAGAACGGCAGAGGTCTTCTGGTCAGCGTGAACCAACAGGTGAGCCTGTTCGATCGCGGTAACGGTCTGAGTCTTGCTCTGGATCTTCACGTGCTTTGGATCGCGCAGGTGACGCTCGGCGATGGCACGGATCGATTGCGGCAGGGTCGCCGAGAACAATACGGTCTGACGGGTTTCCGGCATGGCCTTGAAGATGACTTCGAGGTCGTCCATGAAGCCCAGCTTGAGCATTTCGTCTGCTTCGTCGAGAACCAGGTGGTTCACGGTCTGCAGCACTTTTTCGTCGCGACGCAGGTGGTCGCACAGACGGCCCGGAGTGGCGACAACGATCTGTGCGCCATTACGGATTGCTTTCAATTGTGGGCCCATCGGCGCGCCGCCGTAGACAGCCACAACAGTTACGCCCGGCATTTGCTTGGCGTAGGTTTCGAAAGCGGTTGCAACTTGTAGCGCCAACTCACGAGTTGGGGCCAGGATCAGAGCTTGCGGCTCGCGCTTGGACGGATCAATGCGGTGCAGGATAGGCAGGGCAAAGGCAGCGGTTTTACCGGTACCGGTTTGCGCCTGACCAATCATATCGTGACCGGCGAGGATGATCGGGATCGACTGCTGCTGAATGGCCGAAGGCTCTTCATAGCCGGTAGCGACTACTGCAGCGACAATATTGGGATGAAGTTCAAGAGCGGCGAAGCCGCCGATTTCCTGGGTCATGGGTCTGCCTCTAAGTGCATCCGCAAAGACCCATGCTCCAAAGCTGCACATGCCGTGTTGAGACTCAAGAGTCGCCCTGGCAGCTTTGTCGGCGGGGATTTGCGAAAACGAATGAATGAAAAAGAATCGTCAAGGAAGAGCCCGCAGTGCGGACGTGCAGCCGAAGCTGACTTCGGGGAATTGCGCTACCTAAACGCGGCCCGGTTAAAGGCCGGCGCGCACTATACCGGAATTTGCCCAAAAAGGGAGCTTTTTTTATCGATGAAATGCAGTTGTCACCGCTGTGTAACGGGGTTTTGCGGATAATCGGGCAAAGGTCTATTTTTCAAAGACCCCGGCCCTGCGGGCGATGGCGCTTAAACGATTCACCGACGTGCGGCATCTGGTCGCTGCACCCTTTCTTCCCGTCCGAGGAAACACCCATGAATCAGCCCTGCCCCGGCCGCGTCAGCCGTGCGCGCCACGGTCACGTCCATTTGATTGGTCTGGACCGTGCAGCCAAGCGCAATGCTTTCGATCTGGATCTGCTTAATGACCTGGCCCTGGCCTACGGTGAATTCGAGGCCGACAGCGACGCGCGGGTGGCCGTAGTGTTCGGGCATGGCGAGCATTTCACCGCCGGGCTCGATCTGGTCAACGCCAGCTCCGCCCTCGCCCAGGGCTGGCAGGTGCCGCCCGGCGGTTGCGATCCGTGGGGTGTATTTGTCGGGCCACGGGTCAGCAAACCGGTGATTGTCGCCGCGCAAGGCTATTGCCTGACCATCGGTATCGAGCTGATGCTCGCCGCGGACATCAACCTGTGCGCCAGTAACACCCGGTTCGCGCAGATGGAAGTGCAGCGTGGGATCTTTCCGTTTGGCGGTGCGACGTTGCGCTTTCATCAGATCGCCGGCTGGGGCAATGCCATGCGCTGGCTGCTGACCGGCGACGAGTTTGATGCCCATGATGCGCTGCGCCTGGGCCTGGTGCAGGAAGTCATGGCCAGTGAAGATTTGCTGCCGCGAGCCATCGAACTGGCCGAACGGATCGCCCGACAGGCGCCGCTGGGGGTGCAGGCGACGCTGATGTCGGCACGTCAGGCGCGCTATGAAGGCGAGACCGCAGCGGCGCAGAGCTTGCCGCCGCTGGTGAAGAAGTTGCTGGCCAGTGAGGATGCCAAGGAAGGCGTGCGCTCGCTGGTGGAGCGCAGACCGGGGGTCTTCAAAGGCATTTGAGGCTCAGGTCGCCGGGCGAATAGCCTTGATCAACGACGCCAGCGAATAACCCAGCTTCGGTGCGAGCGCCTCGGCCCGGGCGGTGAGCGCCTGCATGTCCAGCACCTGATCGAGATCCGCCGGCACGATCAGAATCACGTTGCCCTCCTTCACCGGCAGTTCCCAGTAATGCCGGTGATAGAGCCCGCGCAACAGCGCCGCCCCCAGAGGTTTGCCGTCATCGGTGGCCCACTGGTTGATCACCAGCCAGCCGCCAGGATTCAGACGCTTCTGACAGTCACCGAGGAAATTCCACGCAAGGTGTGCGGCACCCGGGCCGACATCGGTGTAGAGGTCGACGAAAATCAGATCCGCCGGTTCGGCCGTCGGCAGCAGTTCGATTGCATCGCCAACGCGGATATACAGCCGCGGATCGTCATCGAGACCGAGGTATTCGATGGCCAGACGCGGCACATCCGGGCGCAACTCGATGGCCTCGACATCTTCCAGCGGCAGGAACTTGAGGCAGGCCTGGGTCAGCGTGCCGGCGCCAAGGCCGAGAAACAGCGCGCTCTCCGGTTGCTCATGGCACAACGCGCCAATCAGCATCGCTCGGGTGTAGTCATACTCCAGCCAGCTCGGGTCGGCGGTAAACACGCAGCTTTGCTCGATGGCGTCGCCGAACTCCAGAAAGCGGTAGTCGGCCACTTCCAGCACGCGAATCACGCCGAACTCATCCTGTACCTCGGCGAGCAACAGCTCGACGCGCTCCTCAGTCATTTCGTCTCCTGGTGGTCACCGGGCGCGGTGACGCGATGGCACCGCTCCGGTGCCGTGGCAAAGCGGCGATTGTCGGCGAAGCGGCGGGAGCAGGTCACGCACTAATTACTGCTAACATGGCCGTCCGTGCGTAGAACCATAGAGACCGTGATGAGCCAACCCTGGAGCCCTGACAGCTGGCGCGCCTTGCCGATCCAGCAACAACCCCAATACCCCGACGCCGAGCACCTGCGCCAGGTCGAGCAGACGCTGGCCAGCTATCCGCCGCTGGTGTTTGCCGGTGAAGCGCGGGAGCTGCGTCGTCAGTTTGCCGAAGTCACCCAGGGCCGGGCGTTCCTGCTGCAGGGCGGCGACTGCGCGGAAAGCTTCGCCGAGTTCTCCGCCGCGAAGATTCGCGACACCTTCAAAGTGCTGCTGCAAATGGCGATCGTCATGACCTTCGCTGCCGGTTGCCCGGTGGTGAAAGTCGGGCGCATGGCCGGCCAGTTCGCCAAGCCGCGCTCGGCCAACGACGAGACCATCGACGGCGTGACCCTGCCGGCCTACCGGGGCGACATCGTCAACGGCATCGGTTTCGACTCGGCCAGCCGCGTACCGGATCCGGAGCGTCTGCTGCAGTCCTATCACCAGTCCACCGCCACCCTCAACCTGCTGCGCGCCTTCGCCCAGGGCGGTTTTGCCGACCTGCATCAGGTGCACAAGTGGAATCTGGACTTCATCGCCAACTCGGCGCTGGCGGAGAAGTACAGCCACCTCGCCGACCGCATCGATGAAACCCTGGCGTTCATGCGTGCCTGCGGCATGGACAGCTCGCCGCAACTGCGCGAGACCAGTTTCTTCACGGCCCACGAAGCGCTGCTGCTGAACTACGAAGAAGCCTTCGTGCGCCGCGACAGCCTGACCAACGATTACTACGATTGCTCGGCGCACATGCTGTGGATCGGCGACCGCACCCGTCAGCTCGACGGCGCCCACGTCGAATTCCTGCGCGGGGTGAACAACCCGATCGGGGTGAAAGTCGGCCCGAGCATGAACCCCGACGACCTGATCCGCCTGATCGATGTGCTCAACCCGGACAACGATCCGGGCCGCCTCAACCTGATTGCGCGAATGGGTGCGAACAAGGTTGGCGATCACCTGCCGGCGCTGATCCGCGCGGTGCAGCGCGAAGGCAAGCAGGTGCTGTGGAGTTCCGACCCGATGCACGGCAACACCATCAAGGCCAGCAGCGGCTACAAGACTCGCGACTTCGCGCAGATCCTTGGCGAGGTGAAGCAGTTCTTCCAGGTTCACGAAGCGGAAGGCAGCTACGCCGGCGGCATCCACATCGAAATGACCGGGCAGAACGTCACCGAATGCATCGGGGGTGCGCGGCCGATCACTGAAGATGGTTTGTCGGATCGCTATCACACCCATTGCGACCCACGGATGAACGCCGATCAGTCGCTGGAACTGGCGTTTCTGATTGCCGAGACGCTGAAACAGGTCAAACGCTAAATCGCGATGACGTTGGCTCGGTCACCTTCGACCTGAGCCAACGCTACCCGCAACCGCCCGGCACTTTCGCGTTGGCAATTGAGTTGCACTTGCTCAAGTCCCAGCCAATCCGCCATTCGGCGCAGATTCATCGCCAACGCCAGCATCCCCGCATCATCCAGTCCGGTTTCTTCCTCGTGCACCGCATGCACGGCCAGGCGCCCCGCTGCCCGCTCGGCGCGCAGATCAACCCGCGCGGCAATCCGTTCGTTGTGCAGGAACGGCAGCACGTAATAGCCGTAGACCCGCTTGTCCTGTGGCGTATAAATCTCCAGCCGATAGCGGAAATCGAATAACCGCTCGGTGCGACTGCGCTCCCAGATCAGCGAATCGAATGGCGACAGCAATGCGCTAGCCTCGACTTTGCGCGGGACTTTCGGTTCGGGGAGGCAATAAGCAATCTGGCGCCAACCCGCGACTTCGCAGGCCAGCAACTGACCGGCCTCGACCAGCTCCGCCAGGCGCGGTCGGGCATCGGAAGGGTTCAGGCGGAAGTAATCGCGCAGGTCTTTTTCCGTGCCGACACCCAACGCCTCAGCCGCGTGCAGCAGCAAACCGCGCTGCGCCTCGACCTCACCGGGCAATGGCTGTTGCAACACGGACGCCGGAATCACTCGTTCCGGCAGGTCATACAGCCTTTCGAAGCCGCGCCGCCCGGCCACGGTCACTTCGCCAGCGGCAAACAGCCATTCCAGCGCATGTTTTTCCGCGCTCCAATCCCACCAGGGGCCGGCCTTTTCCTCGCGGGTCGACAGACTGCCGGCACCCAGTGCGCCCTGCTCTTCGACCGACGCCAGCACCCGGCGAATGGTGTCTTGTTGCTCACGGCCGAAACGCGCCAATTGCTGATAGGTGTCTTCACCGCGCTTGGCCCGCTGCATGCGCCAGCCCATCAACGGGTACATCGACAGCGGCAGCAACGAGGCTTCATGGCCCCAGTATTCGAACAGCGAACGACGTCGCCCCGAACTCCAGGCAGCCTGGTCGAGCAAATCGGAAGAATAGGAGCCGAGACGGGAAAACAGCGGCAGGTAGTGCGAGCGCACCACGGCGTTGACGGAGTCGATCTGCAACAGGCCGAGGCGTTCGATCAGCCGGTTGACGTGCATCGCCTTGACAGCCGGCGGCTGGCGCCCGTGAAACCCTTGGGCAGCCAGTGCCAGACGTCGAGCCTGTTTAAGGGAAAAGGACAATGTCGCGGGCATGTGTACCTCCATGTCTGCTCGCAACCTACCTCACTGCAAGATGGTTTGTGTAGCGGTGGCCTCATCATTTATGCATCGGATCGTCCCAGAACGGCCGAATCGCTTCGTGCTCGACATCGGCACGACTGACCCCGATGTCCTTCAACGCTTCGTCGCTCAGGCTGGCAAGCAGCTCGCGTTCGCGGTGAAGTTCGTACCAGCGGCTAAACTTGTGCAGCAGATCGGAAATCAGATGGACCGGCACTCTTTCATCGCTCACATACAGTTTTTGACCTTTCATCGTGTTGCCCTCCTTTAGGGATGGCTCAAGTCTCGCGCTGGGGCTACGATCAATCCAACGAATGTTTCTGATGGCAAGCATCACGGAGATTCATCAATTGTCGGCGTACCCCAGTATCGATACCGATGTATTGCGCACCTTTGTCGCGATTGCCGATCAGGGCGGTTTTACCCGCGCCGGCGAAATGGTCAACCGCACTCAGTCGGCGGTGAGCATGCAGATGAAGCGTCTGGAAGAGGACGTGTTGCAGCGCCAGTTGTTCGAGCGCGACGGGCGTCAGGTGCGCCTCACTGCCGAAGGCCAAGTGTTGCTCGGCTACGCGCGGCGCATCCTGAAACTGCACAGCGAAGTCTTCAACACCCTGCGCGAGCCGCACATGGTCGGCACGGTGCGGATCGGCACGCCGGATGATTACGTGATGCGGTTTCTGCCGGGGATCCTGTCGCGCTTTGCCCAGTTCTATCCGCTGATCCAAATTGAAGTGCACTGCGAGTCGACCAAACAGTTGCTGCAACGCACGGACTTGGATCTGTCGATCGTCACCCGCGAGCCGGGCAACGAGATTGGCCAGTTGCTGCGCAAGGAGCGTTTTGTCTGGGCCGAGGCGCAGAACTTCAGCGCCCACGAGCAGACGCCTTTGCCACTGGCGATGTTCAACAGTGATTGCTTCTGCCGCCTGTGGGCCTGCAATGCGCTGGACGCCATGGGCCGTGAATACCGGATTGCCTACAACAGCACCAGCCTCTCGGCGTTGATGGCGGTGGTGAGCGCGGGTCTGGCGATCACCGCGCAACTGGAAAGTCTGATCACCCCGGACCTGCGCATTCTCGGCGCCGCCGAAGATCTTCCGCTGTTGCCCGAGGCCAGCATCATGCTGATCCGCAACCTGAACAATCCGTCGCCGATCACCGAATGCCTGGCCGAGCACATCGTCGAAGGCTTCAAACTTTAAAGGCAAGCATCACCGCACACAGCACCAGGAACCCGCAGAACAGCCCACGCAGGAGTTTTTCCGGCATCGCGTGGGCCACCTTCACGCCCCAACTGATGCTGGCCAGACCGCCGATGGCCAGCGGCAGGCCGATCATCCAGTCCACTTCGTGGTGCACCGCGTACGTCACCAGCGTGACACCGGTGCTCGGCAATGCCAGCGCCAGCGACAGGCCTTGAGCGACCACCTGAGTGGTGCCGAACAGGCTGGTCAGCACCGGCGTCGCCACCACTGCCCCACCGACACCGAACAGGCCGCCCATAGTGCCCGACGCCGCGCCGAGCACGCCCAGCCACGGCCATGAATAACGCATCTCGGAAGTCGCCGCCGGACGCGCGCCGAACATGCGCACGAGGTTGTACGCTGACAATGCCACAAGGAACGCGACAAAACCGATGCGCATGGTTTGCGCGTCGATGCCCACGGCCCAGATCGAGCCGATCCACGCAAAGCAGAATCCCATCACCGCCAGCGGCAACGCGTGCCTCAGTTCGATGCGATTGCGCTGGTGATAACGCCACAGCGCCAGCATCACGTTCGGCACCACCATCACCAGCGCCGTGCCCTGGGCGATCTGCTGATCGAGCCCGAACCACACACCCAGCAGCGGAATGGCGATCAAGCCGCCGCCGATTCCGAATATCCCACCCAGGGTGCCGAGGGCGGCGCCAAACAACAGGTACAGCAAAAACTCGATCACAGCAGAATTCCTCATACGTCAGGGGATTCATCCTACGCAGTCGGCGCTGGCACGGAAACGCACAGCAACGCACAATGGCTGTGCCAAATCCGCATAGGCACTGAGCTGATTCATGAATCCCAATCAATTGACCGAACAACTCGGGCTGTTTCTCGATGTGCTGGAGAGTGGCAGTTTTTCCGCCGCCTCGCGCCGGCATCCGCTGACGCCATCGGCCGTCGCCCGGCGTATCGACAGCCTGGAAAGCGCTGTCGGCAGCCAGTTGTTCATCCGCAGCACTCATGCGGTGCGCGCCACACCGGCCGGTCTGGCGTTTGCCGAACGGGCGCGGCGGATCGTTGCCGAGTTGCAACTGGCCCGCGCTGAAGCCGTTTCCCTGAGCAGCGCGCCGGAAGGCTTGATCCGGGTGGATGCGCCGGCAGCGTTCGGGCGTCGGCATCTGGCGCCGGTGATTGCCGATTTTCTGGTGCTGTATCCGGGGCTGGACGTGCAGCTGCATCTGATCGACAGCTTCGTCGACATGGACGGCTCGAACCTGGGCAAGGTCGATCTGGTGTTGCGCGCCGGGCAAATGGCCGATACCCGACTGGTCGCCACACCGCTGGCGAGCATGGTGCGCATCGCTTGCGCCAGTCCCGACTATCTCAAGCGTCGGGGTGTGCCGAGCGAGCCGGCACAACTGGGTGAACATGACGGCCTCGATTGGGACGGCCTCGCCCCGCCCTTCGCCTGGCGATTCGAACAGGACGGGCAGATGCAGTTGCACCGCCCGGCGCGGGTCCGCATGAGCGCCAACAACGCCGAGGCTCTGGTGTGCGGTGCACTTGCGGGCCTCGGGATCGCGCATCTTCCGACCTGGCTGGCGAGCGAATACCTGTTGCGTGGCGAACTGCTGCCGCTGTTCTGTGACAACGGCCTGCCAAAACCGGAGAGCACCGGCATCTACGCGCTGCGGCTGGAACAACAGGCCAGCTCCCGCAGCCGCCTGCTGCTGGAATACCTCAAGACCCGCTTCAGCCCCGTGCCACCGTGGGATCTGGCACTGCAACGGGAACTGGGCCGGCACTGACCGATTCGCCACCGGGCACAATTGTCTGGCGCATTAAAGATTCGAGCGCTAGATTCATCTGCATCACTGTTCAAGGCACCGACATGACCACCACCCGCGACACCACCGACCACTGCGAAGAGCTGCTGCTCGACAATCAGGCCTGCTTCGCCCTGCATTCCACTTCGCTGATGATGACCAAGGTCTACAAACCGCTGTTGCAAGCGCTTGGCCTGACTTATCCGCAGTATCTGGCGATGATGGTGCTGTGGGAGAAGGATGGTTTGACCGTCGGAGAAATCAGCACGCGCCTGCTGACCGATCCGGGTTCGCTGACCCCGCTGCTCAAGCGTCTGGAAGGTGAAGGTTTGCTGAGCCGAACTCGAAGCCGCGAGGATGAGCGGGTGGTGATCGTCGAATTGACCGCACAGGGCCGCGCCTTGAAAGACAAGGCCCGGACCGTTCCGCAATGCATTCTGGGGGCCAGTGGCTTCACGCTGGAGCGCCTGCAAAACCTGCAAGCCGAGTTGCAGGCCTTGCGCGGTCATTTGCAGGACAGCCTCACTTAAGCCTCCCCCTTTCCCTGTAGGAGCGACCTCGCACCTACAGGGAAATCGCGCCTTTCTCTGCTTTCCCCCTCTCCCGCAAAATTTTTTCTCTCTCGTTTTCCCTTCGTAAAAACCCTTCATATCAAAGACTTGAGATTTCTTCTCAGCCTGATCCAGGTCTCCGCTCCATCATTCTTCAAAAATTTATCTTGCGCGCAAAATATTTGCGCAGTACATTTACTTCGCACCTAGTTAGCGCGCAAACAATTAGCGCAATAAATCACACTCAATGAGGCTCACACCATGCAAACTCTCTACACCGCAATCGCAACCTCCACTGGCGGCCGTGACGGTCGTGCGATCTCCAGCGACAACATCCTCGACGTCAAACTGGCCACCCCGAAAGAACTCGGCGGTGCCGGCGGCGCAGCCACCAACCCTGAGCAACTGTTCGCTGCCGGCTACTCGGCCTGCTTCATCGGCGCGCTGAAATTCGTCGCCAGCCAGACCAAACGCAAAATCCCGGACGACGCCTCGATCACCGCTCACGTCGGCATCGGTCAGATTCCTGGTGGTTTCGGTCTGGATATCGACCTGCACATCAGCCTGCCGGGTCTGGAACAGGCCGACGCACAAAGCCTGGTCGACGCAGCCCACCAGGTCTGCCCGTACTCCAACGCCACCCGTGGCAATGTCGATGTGCGCCTGCACGTCACCGTGTAATCACTGACACCCAGGCCCGAACAGGAAATGAACATGAACACTTTCAGCAAAGTCTTGACCGGTACCCTTCTCGCCCTGTCCGTTCACAGCGCATTCGCCGGCGACGTCGAGCACAACACTCAGGCGTTCCTCGATGTGCTGAATGCCGGCACCGGCAAACCGATGGAACAGTTGACGCCCAAGGATGCCCGCGCCGTGCTGACGGGCGCTCAGTCGGGGGTCAAACTGACGCTGCCCAAGGCAGACGTCAGCGAGAAGACCATCCAGGTCGATGGCCAACCGTTGAGCCTGACCATCGTCCGGCCGGCCGGGGTCAAGGGCGAGCTGCCGGTGTTCATGTTCTTCCACGGCGGCGGCTGGGTGCTGGGAGATTTCCCGACCCACGAACGTCTGGTGCGGGATCTGGTGGTGGGCTCGGGGGCGGCGGCGGTGTTCGTCAACTACACCCCTTCGCCGGAAGCGCATTACCCGGTGGCGATCAACCAGGCTTACGCGGCAACCAAGTGGGTGGCCGAACACGGCAAAGAGATCAACGTCGACGGCAAGCGTCTGGCGGTGGCGGGCAACAGTGTCGGCGGCAACATGGCGGCAGTCGTCGCCTTGATGGCCAAGGACAAAGGCACGCCAGCGATCAAGTTCCAGGTACTGTTGTGGCCGGTGACTGATGCCAGTTTCGACACCGGTTCGTATAACCAATATGCCGAGGGGCACTTCCTCACCCGAAACATGATGAAGTGGTTCTGGGACAACTACACCACCGACGCCAACCAGCGTAACGAGATCTACGCCTCGCCGCTGCGGGCCACGACCACGCAATTGAAAGGTCTGCCGCCCGCATTGGTCCAGACTGCCGGAGCCGACGTGCTGCGTGACGAAGGTGAAGCCTACGCCCGTAAACTCGACGAAGCCGGAGTGCCGGTGACCTCGGTGCGCTACAACGGCATGATCCACGATTACGGTTTGCTCAACGTGGTCAGCCAGGTGCCGGCGGTGCGTTCGGCGATGCTGCAGGCTTCGGAAGAACTGAAACAACACCTGAAGCAGTAATTTTCATCAGGCACAAAAAAGCCCGACTCAATGGTCGGGCTTTTTCTTTCCGCAA
The DNA here is from genome assembly GCF_059421845.1 of Pseudomonas sp. GW821-FHT02C04. Taxonomy (NCBI): domain Bacteria; kingdom Pseudomonadati; phylum Pseudomonadota; class Gammaproteobacteria; order Pseudomonadales; family Pseudomonadaceae; genus Pseudomonas; species Pseudomonas sp. GW821-FHT02C04. Next base: position 110,330 of record NZ_JBWKVT010000009.1, read on the forward strand.
AAACCAGTGCTTATTTGGCACGGCCTTTGTAGGAACCGCCTTCGCGGGTATCGATCTCGATCTTGTCACCGATTTCGATGAAGTCAGCAACCTGCAGCTCGGTACCGTTGCTCAGCTTGGCTGGCTTCATGACTTTGCCGGAAGTGTCGCCACGAGCCGAACCTTCGGTGTAGTCAACTACGCGCACGATGGTGGTCGGCAGTTCTACGGAAACCAGACGCTCTTCGAAGAACACGGCTTCGCAAACGTCGGTCATGCCTTCTTCAACGAAAGGCAGAACGCTTTCGATGTCTTCGGCGTTCAGCTCGTACATGGTGTAGTCGCTGGTGTCCATGAACGTGTAGGTGTCGCCGCTGATGAAGGACAGGGTCGCTTCTTTGCGGTCGAGGATCACGTCGTCCAGCTTGTCGTCCGCACCGTAAACGGTTTCGGTCTTGTAACCGGTCAGCAGGTTCTTCAGCTTGGTCTTCATGATCGCGCTGTTACGGCCCGATTTGGTGAATTCAGCTTTCTGAACCAGCCAAGGATCGTTGTCGATACGGATCACGGTACCGGGTTTGAGTTCTTTACCAGTTTTCATTGCGAATATCCGAATTTGGATGGGATTTACAAAAATCTAGGCCGCGTATCATATCCAATTTCGGTAAAACTGTACCAGCGCCGTCGCAAGATCGGCCTGCAAGCCCTGTTCCAGACACCATGCTTCGGCATTTTCCTGCAGTTCTGGCCAGTGTTTACGGGCCTCAAGCCAGTGCTCGCCGATAGGCTGCCCGGCACTCCAGGCTCGCCAGAGACCGTTCATCGCCTCGGCAGCTTCCGTCGAAAGGCCTTTTCCATAGAGCGCGAGGAAGGCATCGAGCTTGTCCAGATGGATATCTTCGTCCTGCTGATAGATGTGCCACAGCATCGGCCGCCCCGCCCATTGCGCCCGGACGAACGAGTCTTCACCGCGCACCGCGTTGAAATCGCAGCACCAGAGCAATGGGTCATATTGATCCTGCCTGACGAACGGCAGCACCTGCACGGTCAGCGACCGATCGACATGCACAGCGCCGACAGACAGCGATTCAACGCCGAGCCAGCGCGCGACATCACCCAGAATCCGCCCTTCCGGTACCAGCAGATGAGTGGGTGTCGCATCGGCCGCGAGTACATCCAGCCAGCTGGCAAGCCCGGCATTCTCGTAGGCGAACAGCGAAATCAGTTGCGTACCGGGCGCAGGATCGACCCCTAACGCTTGAAGGAATTGTCGCTGCGACTCGGGATCCTGCTGAAACTGCTGACGTCGTTCAAGCAATCCGCTTTCGCGCAATAACCCGCCAGTGCCCGCCTGGAATCCCGGGAAGAAAAAGATCTTCTGCACGGACTTGTACTTCACCGAAGGCAGGCCGTGGCAGCCGGCCACCCAGTCTTCGGCGCTGAGATAGTCGAGGTTCATCCACAATGGCGACTTTTCCCGCTCGGCCATGGCGTCCATGTAGGCACCCGGCAACTGGCAGGCGAACGCCGCGATCACCACGTCGGCGGCGTCCGTTTCCGGCCATTCTGCCGGCCAGTGCCGGACTTCAACGCCCTGCTGCCATTGCCCGTCGAGGTGGATGTCGAGCTCCGGACAAATACGCTCGAACGCGCGCAGGTCATCGACCCACAGCCGCACTGCCAATGCATGCTCGGCCACCAGTTGCCGGGCCAGACGCCAGGTCACACCGATGTCGCCGTAGTTGTCGACCACGGTGCAAAAGATGTCCCAGCGGGTTTTCGGTTGCGGCATTCAAGACTCCCGTTGGCAAAAGCGACGATTGTCCGCATAAATGTCTGCGTGCAGAAGAGCCGACGACGATTAATCTTCGTGCGACAATCGCCACTTGCCCGCAATCATCCGCCAGGAGGCAGCCATGCCCTACCGACCAAACCCGCGCCGCCCCTTGCCTGTTCAGCTTAGCGCGCTGCAATTGACCGGCAGCATTGCCCTGGGCCTGTGGCTGGGTTTCCTGGCCATTGCGCTGACTGGCTGGCTCGCCTCACGCTTTGTCTTCAATGAACAACTGGCGCCAGTTGCCCAGGCCGTACAACAACTGGCCAATCCACCGGCGGCACGAGCGGTGCCGGATATTCCTCCACAAAGCCCGTTGTTCGAGCAGTACGAAGAGAACCTGCGCAAGAACGAACAGCAGAACCGCCTCGATCAGGCCCGCAGCAGCACGCGCAACCAGTCGAATCCGAAATGCCAGTTCTGGCTCCAGCAGGATCAGACGGCCCCGAGCGAAAAAAGCCGCGCCAACGTCCTGCAATTCTGCGATTGATCATGAACAAGCACGCCGTCCATCAACTGATTCTCGACAAACTGCGCGTCGACCTCGATATCGCCGAACGCGCCGCGCAAACCGCTTACGAAACCGCGACCCACGAAGAAAATATCGCCGAAAACAAGTACGACACTCTGGGGCTTGAAGCGTCGTACCTGGCGGCCGGGCAAGCGAAACGGGTCGAGGAGATCCGCCTGTCACTGGCGGTCTGCCAGAACCTGACGCTTCGGGCCTATGACGATCAACGCGGAATTGAAATCGGCGCCCTGCTCGGTCTGGAAGACGAAAAGGGTCGCGAGCAATGGCTGTTTCTGGCGCCGGATGCGGCGGGACTGAAAGTCGACGTGGTCGGTCAGCCGATTACCGTCATCACCCCGCGCTCGCCGCTGGGCAAAAGCCTGCTGGGCAAGTTCGAGGGTGACGAGGTGGAGATTCTGGTGGCGGGCACCCGGCAACAGTTTGCTGTCACCGAGGTGCTGTAGACAGGGACTTAGTGAACCGGCAGTTCAACGCCTTCGAACAGCTCTTCCAGTTCCTGCTTGTTGTGGCACTGAATGGCCTTGGCCATGACTTCGCGAGTCAGGTGCGGCGCGAATTTCTCGATGAAATCGCACATGAAACCACGCAGGAAAGTGCCGCGACGGAAACCGATCTTGGTCACGCTGGACTCGAACAGTTCGCTGGCATCGAGTACCACCAGGTCGTTGTCGAGTTTGGTATCGACGGCCATTTTCGCCACGATGCCGACACCCAGGCCCAGGCGCACGTAGGTTTTGATCACGTCGGCGTCGGCGGCGGTGAACACCACTTTCGGCGTCAGACCACGATGGCTGAAAGCTTCGTCGAGTTTCGAACGGCCGGTGAAACCGAACACGTAAGTCACGATCGGGTATTCGGCCAGCGCTTCGAGGGTCAGCTTCGGCAGCTTGGTCAGCGGATGGCCTTGCGGCACAACCACGCAGCGGTTCCAGCGGTAGCACGGCATCATCACCAGATCGCCGAACAGTTCCAGCGCTTCGGTGGCGATGGCGAAATCGACGGTGCCGTCAGCGGCCATTTCGGCGATCTGCATCGGCGAACCCTGGTGCATGTGCAGCGCCACGTCCGGGTATTGCTTGATGAAATTGCTGATCACCGGCGGCAGTGCGTAACGTGCCTGGGTGTGAGTGGTGGCAATCGACAGGGTGCCTTTTTTCTCGTTGGAGAATTCCTGGGCGATCTGCTTGATGCTCTCGACCTTGCGCAGAATCTCACCGGCAGTGGTGATGATGCGCTCGCCGGCCGGGGTGACGCGGGTCAGATGCTTGCCACTGCGGGCGAACACTTCGACGCCCAGTTCGTCTTCCAGCAGACGGATTTGCTTACTGATGCCCGGTTGCGAGGTGTAGAGACTTTGGGCTGTAGCGGAAACGTTGAGGTCGTGGTGCGCCACTTCCCAGATGTAGCGCAATTGTTGAAGCTTCATATGAATCCCTCAAAGCAGGTAGACGCCACGGGCATCAGCGACGGTATATAACTATATTAATGGTTTGAAGAATAAATCTAGAACTTTTTTATCAATACGCCATTATTCCCGCCTCAGCGATCCTCCCGACGCCGACGCTCCACCAGCGGCACCATGTAAACCGGCACCTTGGACAATTGCAGCAAGCGAGTCGCCGTGCGCCCCAACGGTGTTTCCGCCCCAACCCCGTGGCTGTGACTTCCTACGATCAGCAAATCGACGGAGAGTTTCTGTACCTGGTCGAGAATCACCTGCGACGGATCGCCCTGCAGCACCCGCACCGCACGAATCCGCAACAGATCCTGCTCGCCTTCGTCCCCCAGTTCCTCGCGAAAACTGTCGAGCACCCGCTGCTCGATATTGGCGATGACAGTTTTCAGACCCTGACTGTGAAATTCGTTCAACGCCTGCTCGTCGAGATAGCTCTGCAACACCGATTCGGCAAACAGCCCCATGGGTTCCACCGCGTGCACCACGTACAGATCGGCATTGAACGTTCGCGCCATTGCCAAGGCATGCTGCATCACTAACGGTGCGTACAGACCGAGGTCAGTGGCATACAGCATCGAACGAATCATATGACCTCCTCGCGAGCCAACATGGCGGAGATTTGATTCAGCTTAGCAGTGCCTTGGCGAGTACGACGTGTGACGCAACGTCTTGAACCACGTGGGCTTTAGACCGCCGGTTCGTTGCTGATGCCGTGCGGGACATGGCCGGTGGCAACCACCTCCCGGGCCAACTCGCAGTGACCGGCCTGATCGTCGAAAAACACGTCGGCGGCAAAGGCTTCGAGGAACGCCGATTTGGTCAGGCCGCCGAGGAACAGCGACTCGTCCAGTCGAATGTCCCACTCACGCAAGGTGCGGATCACCCGCTCGTGAGCCGGCGCCGAACGCGCCGTGACCAGCGCGGTGCGGATCGGGCAAGCGTCGTCCGGGAACTCGCGCTGCAACAGATTGAGCGCCGCGAGGAAGCCTTTGAACGGCCCGCCACGCAACGGCTCGCGGGCGGATTCACGCTCCTTGGCCTGGAAGGCTTCGAGGCCGCCGGATTGATAGACCCGCTCCGATTCGTCGGAAAACAGCACCGCATCGCCGTCAAAGGCGATGCGCAATTCATCGCTGGCCGCACGGCTGGCACCGCCGGAAAGAATGGTCGCCGCCGCAAAGCCGTTATCCAGCGCCGAGCGCACGTCTTCGGCGTGGGTGGAAAGAAACAGGTCGCAACCGAACGCTTTGAGATAGGGATAAGGACTGCGCCCGCCGACAAACGCCGCGCGGGAAATCGCCAGACCATAATGATCGATCGAGTTGAACACCCGCAGGCCGGTGTCGGCACTGTTGCGCGACACCAGAATCACCTCGACCCGGGCGCGACCGAGGTGACTGTTGAGGTTGAGCAGTTTTTCCACCAGCGGAAAGGCATCGCCCGGCGCGAGGATTTCGTCTTCGTGCTCGATCTGATATTGCCGGTAGGCTTCGACGCCGCTCGACAGATACACCTTGTGACTCTCGCTCAGGTCGAACAGGGCACGGGACGAAATCGCCAGCACCAGTTTGTCATCGATGTTCTTGGCCATGCCTTCCCCCAAATCCCCTCAAGAAACCGACTCAGGTGTTACGCCGGTCGATGAAACGCAAATTGCGATACAGCGCTTCGATGCGCGGCAGCTCACAGCCCGCCGCTTTTGCCGCTGCCAAGGGTCGAGCGTAGATGGCGTCCAGTTCCAGCGGTCGCTTGTGCAGAAAATCGTGGTACATGCTCGGCCAATAGTCGGGCATTTTCTCGGTCATCATGAACAGGTACTCGGCGTAACCGGGCGGCATGTCATGACCACAGGCCTTGGCGCCCTGCACCACTTCGGCCATCAACGCCTGAATCAGAAGGCGGCTGTCGGCATCGGCCATCAGCGGCGTGGTGCTCGCCCCGAGCAACACCGAAAGACCGTTGTAGGGAATGTTCCAGACCAGTTTCTGCCAGCGGGCCTGATGCAGGTTCGGCATGGCCTGGGAGTCGATGCCCGTAGTGCGGAACAGCCCGACGCCCTCCTCGACGATCGCCATGCGCGCCGCATCATCGGCTGCCGGACCGCTGTGATAACCCACGTTCACCGCCCCCAGCGCCTGATGAGTGATGTGGCCCGGGCCTTCCCGGTGAACGCAGATCAGGCACAAGCCGCCCAGCAAGTGCAGTGAATCGGGCAGCAACGCGCGAAGACTGTCCTCGACGTCCAGGCCGTTCTGCAGCACCAGCACTTTGGCATCGGGTTTGGCCGCCTGAATGATCGACGGCGCTAGCCCGGCATTGCTGGTGGTCTTGGCGCCAACCAGCAACCAGTCACAGGGCGGCATGTCTTCAGCCGATGAATAGGCCTGCACCGGATTCAGCGTCAGCGTGCCTTGAACCGCACTGTCCACCTGCAAACCTCGCTCGGCGACAGCGGAAAATTCGCTGCGCAGCAGAAAATGCACATCGAACCCGGCCCGGGCCAGCATCAAGCCGTAGAACCCTCCGATTGCGCCGGTACCGATAATCCCCACGACCGGTCTGTTCACTGCTCCCATCACGGCAACTCCTCTGCAATTCGACCCAGCGCCTGGGCCACGGCTGCGTTCAGCTCCGTGGCGTTCAAGCGCGCGTGTACTGCCCCAAAGAACTCGCCGTCGCGCACCACGAACAGCGCCGGCAAATGAAAGACCTGATAACGCTCGACCAGCCCGCCATTGTTGCCAGCGTCGATCCAGCACACGCGATCGAGCGCCAGATCGAACCCTGGCAACACTTCGCGGGCATAGCGGCAGCTGGCGCAGCCGACACTGGTGAAAATCACCAGCGAAATGCCGTTCATCGCCAGCAGCCGTTGGTCGGCGTCGAAATCGGTCAGTTCCGATTCGAACACTATACTGGGGGAAACAATGTCAAATGGCCGACACAGGGAGTCTGTGCTCATGGGACGGTTTATTCCTCATCCGGATGATGTGCCCGTCGAACTGACGTTGCTCAAACCTGAGTGCATTTCGCGGCAACAGCTGCACACTATCAGCCTCGGCGGCATCGCTTGCAATTACCACCGCGCCTGGCGTCATGGCACCGCGCTGCAAGTGCGCATGCCCACACTCAATGCCGACTTCGCCTATCCGGGCTATGTGGCCTGGTGCTTGCGCCGTAAAAAAGGTTATCTGGTGGGCATTGCGTTCACCGATGAACAGACGTTGTTCAGTGCGCGAATGGGTGAGCAGGTGTGTCAGATCGAGCGGTATTGCCGAATCAACGATGCCCACGATGACCTGCAGGACATCCAGGCGCGAGCGCTGCAATGGGTCGAGCAGCACGCCGAAGAGTTCTCCCACGACAGCGTTCGCAAGGCTTTTGCGTAACCAGAGCTGGACTGAACAGTTACTTGCCCATTGTCTAGCAGGCGTCTAACGCGATAAGGTTCGGCTCCCCGACGCGCTTAAATCTGCTGTGCTCCGCCGCGCGGGGATCGCTGGCGGCCGGCACCCGTGACCTGACGAGTAAACGATGGCTGATTTACCGATCAACGACCTAAACGTCGCCTCCAACGAGACCCTGATCACTCCTGATCAGCTCAAGCGTGATATCCCTCTGAGCGACGCTGCCCTGCGCACCGTCACCAAGGGTCGCGAAGTCATCCGCAACATTCTCGATGGCACCGACCACCGTCTGTTCGTGGTCATCGGGCCTTGCTCGATCCACGATATCAAGGCTGCCCACGAGTACGCCGAGCGCCTGAAGGTGCTGGCGGCGGAAGTGTCGGACACCTTGTATCTGGTCATGCGCGTGTACTTCGAGAAGCCACGGACCACCGTTGGCTGGAAAGGCCTGATCAACGACCCGTACCTGGATGACTCGTTCAAGATCCAGGACGGTCTGCACATCGGTCGCCAGTTGCTGCTGGACCTGGCCGAGAAAGGCCTGCCGACCGCGACCGAAGCCCTCGACCCGATCTCCCCGCAGTACCTGCAGGATCTGATCAGTTGGTCGGCCATCGGCGCCCGCACCACCGAATCCCAGACCCACCGTGAGATGGCTTCCGGCCTGTCCTCGGCGGTCGGTTTCAAGAACGGCACCGACGGCGGCCTGACCGTGGCGATCAACGCCTTGCAGTCGGTTTCCAGCCCGCACCGCTTTCTGGGCATCAACCAGGAAGGTGGCGTGTCGATCGTCACCACCAAGGGCAACGCCTACGGTCACGTGGTACTGCGCGGCGGCAACGGCAAGCCGAACTATGATTCGGTCAGCGTCGCCCTGTGCGAGCAGGCGCTGAACAAGGCGAAGATCAAGCCGAACATCATGGTCGATTGCAGCCACGCCAACTCCAACAAGGATCCGGCCCTGCAACCGCTGGTGATGGAGAATGTCGCCAACCAGATCCTCGAAGGCAACCAGTCGATCATCGGCCTGATGGTCGAGAGCCACCTGAACTGGGGCTGCCAGGCGATTCCGAAAGACCTCGCCGACCTGCAATACGGCGTCTCGATCACTGATGCCTGCATCGACTGGTCGGCCACCGAAAACACCTTGCGCAGCATGCACGCCAAGCTCAAGGATGTACTGCCGAAACGTCAGCGCGGCTGACAGCTGTTTCGCAGGCATAAAAAAACGCCGGGCATTGCCCGGCGTTTTTGTGTGTGCGGTGTGAGGTCAGTCAGATCTTGGCGGTGCGCCGCTGATGACGCTCCATGTAGCGCTCCACGTAGGAGCACGACGGGATGACCGTGTAGCCCATTTCATCGGCGTACTGCAGCGCCCGTTCGGTCAGGGCTGCCGCGATGCCTCGGCCACGCAATGCGTTGGGCACGAAGGTGCGGTAGATATCCAGGGTCTGTTTCCCCAGATCCATATAAGTCAGGTAGGCACGATGACCGTCCACATTGGTCTCGAACTGATGACCAGCCTGGTCATGGTGGATGGACAACGCCTCGCTCATCACTACTCCTCGCGGGTCTTTGATTCGACCCCTACCTTACCGATGTTTTCCCGGCGAAGGAACATCTACGCCACCCCGTGCCTGATGGACACCGAGAAGAACTGCACCGATCTCGCGCAACCCGAGCACGTATCAAATAGTAGGCACCAATGGCGAAAATGCTCAAGGCACGATCGTCATCATGCTGATTGACGGGGCAGCTCCGGTGGACTCAGGGCCGGTTCGGGGGAAACTCGTCCCGAGCCGAAAGGCTGAACATCGCCGGATGTTGAGACTTAAGACGTGCCCGGTTTTATAAAGTCACCTGAACATGGACAAAGATAGGTGAGACGCTGCACAAAATCGCAACAAAAGTGTGGACGAATCCATATAGACAGACTCTAGCCACTACCTGCAAAACAGCACCGGACAACGGGAACTTTTTCTCATTAACTCGCTCATCTCGGGCCTTGCAGCTGAATATTTTTTATACAGCCCAGTTAAAAGTTGCTCGAAAAAGAATCAACGCCTACAATTTTTTTTGCTTCTTGCCTTACGTCAGTTTACTTACTACAAGTAATGGGTAGTATGTACGCCGGCTATTTCCTCAATCGGAGGAGACAGCCACTTAATTGAAAGTCCTTGAAGGGGAACACGATGAACAACGTTCTGAAATTCTCTGCTCTGGCTCTGGCCGCAGTTCTGGCTACCGGTTGCAGCAGCGCATCGAAAGAAACCGAAGCACGTCTGACCGCTACTGAAGACGCAGCTGCTCGCTCCCAGGCTCGTGCAGACGAAGCTTACCGTAAAGCTGATGAAGCTCTGGCTGCTGCTCAAAAAGCACAACAGACTGCTGACGAAGCTAACGAGCGTGCTCTGCGCATGCTGGAAAAAGCTAGCCGCAAGTAATAGTCCTTCGGGATTGTTATCAAGCCGACCCGTTTTTCGGGTCGGCTTTTTTTTGCCTGAAATTTTCTTCATGCAATAAAAAACCCGCCGACGCGCAAGCATCGGCGGGTTCTTTTATCGGCTTACTGCTGCAAGTCGATCGGTGCGCTGGAGACGATCGGCGCCGAGCTGTTCGGCGTGCCGATTTCGGTTGGCAGGCCATCTTCGGCCGCGACTACATCACGGACGACATCCCAGTTCATGCGCAGGTTGTTGGTGATGTCTTCACGCTTGAGCATCGCGTTGATCACGGCGGTGTGCTTGTCGACCACCGACGGGTTGCCCTTGTCATCGATCGGCGTGTGCGCCTCCAGGTAGACCTTGCCGCCACTGCGACCGAACTTGTACGCATCGTTGAGGATCCGCACCGAGGTGCCCACCGGCACCATGCCGGCCATTTCCAGCACGTTGTTGTTGAACATGCGGAAGCAGCCGTGACTGGTGCGCATGCCGATGCCGAACTTCTTGTTCGAACCGTGGATCAGGTAGCCCGGCGTTCCCAGGGTGAACTTGAACGGGCCCAGCGGGTTGTCCGGACCGGCCGGCACTACGTTCGGCAGCGGATCGCCATCGGCAGCGTGCTCGGCCTTGATCGAGGCTGGCGGTGTCCAGGTCGGGTTTGGCGTCTTGGCGGTGATCGTGGTGTGGGCGATTGGCGAGCCCCAGCCTTCGCGACCGATACCCAGCGGGAAGGTGTACACCACGTTCCGGCCTTTCGGGTAGTAGTAGAGGCGGTACTCGGCCAGGTTGATCACGATGCCTTCACGCGGACCCGGCGGCAGGATGAAACGGGTCGGCAGGACCACTTCGGTGCCCGCACCCGGCAGCCAGGCATCGACGCCCGGGTTGGCCGCGACCATTTCCGAATAGCCCAGATCGTAGGTGGTGCCCAGATCGGCAAAGGTGTCTTCGTACTTGGCCTTGATCACCTGCACCTGGCCGATGATGTCCTCACCAGGTGGTGGCAGGGGAAACTCCAATGCGGCAACGGGGCCGGCCACACACAGGGCGGCAAGAGACAGGCAGCGGGTGACGGCAGGAAAGCGCGGCAACATCCGGAAAATCCTTCGCATGATCGACAAGGGTACAAGAGCGCGATTGTACACCGCGCCTCGGGGATTCGGGGAGATGCGCCGATGGGCTGGCAGAACTCTTCATAATTGAAGCCGCCACCCCGGGCTGCGTTCGGAAGATGTTTGCGCTTAAAGCTCGAAACGCAGCTCAGGCCAGATCGGCGACGTCCCTCGCTTCTGCGATTCGAGAATCGCCCGGCACAGCGAGCACAGGCGCTGATCCTGAAACACCCGGCGATCCACGCTCGACCAGCGCGGTTGCGCCGGCAGCAGACTGCCGCACAGGGTTCGGTCAGCCGAGCCACCGAGCTCCAGTTGACGGGTCACCAGATGCACCCGCACTTCCTGGCAGGCGAACAGATCCAGCTGTTCGTCAGGCTCGATCAGTTGGTAGGCAAACAGGGACCAGGCAGAACGCGGCATCGGGGGCTCCATTTAGGGGGGCGCCACATTAGCCGAAAGCCTGCCGCTAGAAAAGCCTCATAGCAGCGGTTTTAGCGTCGGCCAGACATTTTCCAGCAACTTGCCCTGGGCCCCGGCCGCCGGGTGCAGACCATCGGCCTGCATCAAGTCTGGATGACCGCCGATTCCGTCGAGGAAAAACGGCACCAGCGGGATCTTTTTCTCCTCGGCCAGTTGGCCGTACACCTGCGCGAACGCATCGGTGTAGCGCTTGCCGTAATTGGGCGGCAATTGCATGCCGAGCAACAGCACCCTGGCACCGCTTTGACGGGAGCTGTCGATCATCGCCGCAAGGTTTTGTTGCAATTGCGTCGGCGGCATTCCGCGCAGGCCATCGTTGCCGCCCAACTCGAGGATCACCAGCTCCGGCTTATGCTCTGCAAGCAGCGCCGGCAGGCGCGCCTGGCCTCCGGCACTGGTGTCGCCGCTGATGGAGGCATTGACCACTTTATCGTCAAAACCTTCGGCCTTGAGCCGCTGCTCGAGCAGCGACACCCACCCCAACCGGGTATCCAGTCCGAAACCGGCGCTGATACTATCGCCAACGATCAGGACTGTACCCGCCGCTGCGTTCTGGGCCATGCACATCAAGGCCAGGCCAGCACTCAAAAACCACACACGCATCGGATTCTCCATGGGCGCAAGCATTCTCACCGCGAAGAACCTTAGCAAAGTGGTTCCCAGCGCGGAAGGTGAACTGACCATCCTGCACGAACTCAGCCTGGAACTGAACAAGGGCGACAGCCTGGCCATCGTCGGCGCGTCCGGCTCCGGTAAATCCACCCTGCTCGGCCTGCTCGCCGGCCTCGACCTGCCAAGCAGCGGCGAAGTCGTTCTCGCCGGCCAGTCCCTGAGCAACCTCGACGAAGACCAGCGCGCACGCATTCGTGCCGAACACGTGGGTTTCGTCTTTCAATCATTCCAGTTGCTCGACAGTCTCAATGCGCTGGAAAACGTCATGCTGCCGCTGGAACTCGACGGCCGCAAAGACGCCCGCGGTCGCGCCACCGAATTGCTGCAACGGGTTGGCCTCGGTCAGCGCCTGACGCACTCGCCGCGCCAGCTCTCCGGTGGCGAGCAGCAGCGTGTCGCCATTGCCCGAGCCTTCGCCGCCGAACCGGATGTGCTGTTCGCCGACGAACCCACCGGCAACCTCGACAGCCACACCGGCGAGCGCATCAGCGACTTGCTGTTCGAATTGAACAAGGAGCGCGGCACCACCCTGGTGCTGGTGACCCACGATGAACGCCTGGCCCATCGCTGCCGGCGCCTGATCCGACTTGAAGCCGGCCTGCTGGTCGCCCCCCTGGAGCCTTGATGGCACGTCTGCCGCTGTTGCGTCTGTTCAGTCTTGCCCTGCGCCAACTTATGCGCGATGCCCGCGCCGGGGAGTTGCGGGTGCTGTTCTTTGCCTTGCTGGTGGCCGTGGCGGCGAGTACCGCCATCGGCTACTTCGGCGCTCGTCTGAATGGCGCCATGACCTTGCGCGCCACCGAGTTTCTTGGCGCGGACCTGGTGCTCGAAGGCAGCTCTCCCGCCCGAACGGAACAGATCAAGAGCGGCACCGAGCTGCGCCTCGACCACGCGCAGATCGTTGAATTCTCCAGCGTCATCGCCACCGATAACGGCATTCAGTTGTCGAGCATCAAGGCCGTCGACCGCGCCTATCCGCTGCGTGGCGAATTGAAAAGTGCCCCGGCACCGTTTGCTGCCGAAACGTCGGGCGGCGAACCACAGCCGGGAGAAGCCTGGGTCGAATCGCGCCTGCTCACGGCGCTGGACCTTAAGATCGGCGACAGCATCGACGTCGGCATGAAGACCTTGAAGCTCACAAGGGTGCTGACTTACGAACCGGATCGTGCCGGCAATTTCTACAGCCTGACGCCACGGGTGCTGATCAACCTCGACGACCTCGCCGCGACCGGCGTTGTCCAGCCTGGCAGCCGGGTGAGCTACCGCGAATTGTGGCGCGGCGAACCCAACGCGCTGGAAACCTATCGCCAACTGATCAAACCGGGGCTTGCCGCCAACCAGCGGATTCAGGATGCCCGCGACGGCAACCGGCAGATCGGCGGTGCACTGGGCAAGGCCGAGCGTTACCTGAACATGGCCAGTCTGGTCGCCGTGCTGTTGGCTGGCGTGGCCGTGGCGTTGTCGGCGAATCGCTTCGCCAGCCGCCGCTTCGATGCCAGCGCGTTGTTGCGTTGCCTGGGTTTGTCGCGCCGGGAAACCATGGTGCTGTTCAGCCTGCAACTGGCGGTGCTTGGCCTGTTCGCCAGCCTCAGCGGCGCCCTGCTCGGCTGGCTTGCCCAGTTGGGACTGTTCGCGCTGCTGCATGATCTGCTGCCGACCGACGTACCGCCGGGTGGCTTGCTGCCGGCGCTGGCGGGGATCGGCACCGGGCTCGTTGCGCTGGCCGGTTTTGCCTTGCCGCCACTGGCCGCATTGGGCCGCGTTCCTCCGCTGCGGGTTTTGCGCCGGGACATGCTGCCGATTCCGTCGAGCACCTGGATGGTCTACGGCGCAGCGCTCGGTGCGCTCGGGTTGATCATGTGGCGCCTGAGCCTGGATCTGTTGCTGACCTTTGCCTTGCTTGGCGGTGGCGTGGTCGCCGCACTGGTGCTCGGTGGTTTGCTGTTGCTGCTGCTCAACAGCCTGCGTCGCCTGTTGGCTCGCGCCTCCCTGCCCTGGCGTCTCGGTTTGGGCCAGTTGTTGCGTCACCCGCTCGCGGCAGCAGGACAGTCCCTGGCATTTGGTCTGATCCTGTTGTCCATGGCGTTGATCGCCTTGCTGCGCGGTGAATTGCTCGATACCTGGCAAAACCAGCTGCCGAAAAATGCCCCCAACTATTTCGCCCTGAACATCCTGCCGGCGGACAAACAGGCCTTCACCGATCACCTGATCAATGTCTCGGCTCAGGCTGCGCCGTTGTATCCAGTGGTGCCGGGACGACTGATCAGCATCAACGGCGAAGCGGTGCAGCAGATCGTCAGCAAGGATTCGGCCGGTGATCGTGCGATCCAGCGCGACCTGAGCCTGACCTGGGCCGCCGACCTGCCGGCAGGCAACAAACTCACCGCCGGTGAGTGGTGGAAAGATCAGCCACAGGACGATGTGCCCGGCGTATCGGTGGAAGGCAAAGTCGCCGAAAGCCTCAAACTCAAGCTCGGCGATCATCTGGTGTTCACCGTTGGCGGAGTGAACCGCGAAGCGAAGGTCACCAGCTTGCGGGAGATCAACTGGGACAACTTTCAGCCGAACTTCTTCATGATCTTCCAGCCCGGCACTTTGAAAGATCTGCCGGCGACGTACCTGACCAGCTTCTATCTGGCGCCCGGTCACGATCAGCAGATTGTCGAGTTGTCGCGAGCGTTCCCGGCGGTGACCATCCTGCAGGTCGAAGCCTTGCTCGAGCAACTGCGCAGCATCCTCGCTCAGGTCACCCTGGCGGTGGAGTACGTCTTGTTGTTTGTGTTGGCGGCCGGGATGGCGGTGCTGTTTTCCGGGTTGCAGGCAACCCTCGATGAACGCATTCGCCAGGGCGCGCTATTGCGTGCGCTGGGGGCGGAACGGCAGTTGCTGGTCAAGGCACGGCGGATCGAGTTCGGCCTGCTCGGCGCGGTCAGCGGGTTGCTGGCGGCCATCGGTTCGGAAGTGGTGAGTCTGGTGTTGTATCGCTTCGCGTTCGACCTGCCCTGGCACCCGCATCCATGGTTGCTGGTGCTGCCATTGATCGGCGCGGCATTGATTGGCGGTGCCGGCGTGTTCGGCACCCGTAGGGCACTGAATGCGAGCCCGCTGACAGTGTTGCGCGAGGGTTGATAGACTCCAGCCCTCATTACCACAAGAAGTTGCCATGAGCCGCTATCGCCCTCCCCGCACCGCCGGCACCGCGCTGATCACCCCCGAAGGTGAAGCGCGGATGCGCGCCGAATTCCATGAGCTCTGGCATGTGCGCCGCCCACAGGTGACGCAGTCGGTCAGCGAAGCGGCGGCTCAGGGTGATCGTTCGGAGAATGCCGAGTACACCTACGGCAAGAAGATGCTGCGCGAGATCGACAGCCGCGTGCGTTTTCTCACCAAGCGTCTTGAAGCACTGAAGGTCGTCAGTGAAAAACCGAGTGATCCGAACAAGGTCTACTTCGGCGCCTGGGTGACCATCGAAGACGAGGATGGTAAACAGTCGCGCTACCGTATCGTCGGCCCGGATGAGCTGGATCTGAAACTGGGCCTGATCAGCATCGACTCGCCGCTGGCCCGTGCCTTGATCGGCAAGGCGCTGGACGCCGAGGTTCGGGTACAGACGCCAACCGGCGAGCAATTCGTTTACATCGTGGCGATCGACTATCCCTGACGCTTAACGCCGGGTGATCAAGCCCTGGCGTGCGACGCGGGTCAGTTGCCTGATCATTTCCGGGGCATCTTCGAGGCTCGGCGCCTGAATCACCGCCAGGTCAAAACTGTCATCGGCAAAACGCGCGAGCGACTCGCCGTCTTCGACAAACTGGATCAGGAATGCGGCAGGACCGCCGCTGCGACGTGGCCAGCCATCGAGATAACGCAACAGCGTCGGCTGGTGTTTGCCGCCAAGCAGGATTTTTGGATTGCGCTGGGTGATATGTGCCGTGATCGGCGCGGGACGTGCTGGAGGGCGAAGTGCATTCATCGTGTCGTGTCTCTGCCTCAAAAGTCTGCATGGCAGGTGAGAGGCAACACCGAACCAGCGCTTTAGCGGTATTTCGAAGCCCTGTTCCGGCTTCTGACGGCAACTGAAGAATAGTCACCTGGCGCCCCGCAAGTAGCTGTTTAAATCGGCGCATGAGCGGCATCCTAGAGAACGTGACCAGCCAGTGTCAAGAATCAGCCACAACAAAAAAGGCCCGCACAATGCGGGCCTTTTGCTTGAACCAGAGCGGTCAACCGGCGATGGCGCGGTCTACCGAGAGCTTGCCGGCGCCTTCGATCAGCACCGCGAGGCTGCCACCGAGCAGAGCCAGGGCGAACTCGTAACCGTTGTTGGCCATGAACAGACCGTTGCTGATGTGTACGGTGAAGATCGCCACCAGCGACAGGAAGGTCAGCCCGAGTGCCGCCGGACGCACCAGCAGACCGATGATCAATGCCAGACCGGCGAAGAACTCAGTACCGCCCGCCAGCGTCGCCATCAGGTAACCCGGGGTCAGACCGATGCTTTCCATGTATTGCGCAGTGCCCGCCAGGCCGTAGCCACCGAACAGGCCGAAGAGTTTCTGCGAACCGTGGGCGGCGAAGATCACGCCGACGGCGATGCGCAGAATGGTCAGACCGTAGCCAGCGCGGGTGAACAGGACCTTGTTGATCAGAGAGCTCATGTTTCGATTCCTTGTTGTGAGAAGTGCTTGTTGGTTGGCCGCCATATTAATCAGTTAAATTTATGTTAAAAGCGCAAATATTCCGCCATAACAATCAATTTATTAGATCATTTACGTGAGACAACTTTCTGCCCCCGGGGCTCCAACGACTCCCGCTCCCGGTCGAACGCCAAGTAATACTTGTTCACGCTATTAACATAGCTGACGGCGCCCATGCCCACCTGCTCCATCGCGATGCGTTCGACCTGGAAGAACCACTGGTTGGGGTTCAGCCCACGGCGCCGGGCCTCGGCGCGCATGCCCTGCACACGCTCCGGGCCGATGTTGTAGGCGGCCAGGGTGAACGCCATGCGCTCACGCTCGTTGAGCTTGGGGCTGTTGAAGAACTTGCGACGGATCATCGCCAGGTACTTGGCCCCGGCCTGCACATTCGCATCAAGATTCTGGATGTTGTTGACGCCGACCCGCTGCGCGGCGGACGGGGTGATCTGCATCAGCCCGGTCGGGCCGCTACCGCTGCGCGCGCTGGGTTGCAGTGCCGACTCCTTGAACGCCAGTGCTGCCAGGTTGAGCCAGTCCATGTTCTGCGCTTCGGCATGCTTTTGCAGGGTCGGACGCAGTTTTTCCAGGCGCTGGCGGTCAGCCTTGGCCAATGGATAGTGAACTTGATAGAGGCGACGGTAGATCCGCAGAAACGCCGCGTCTTCGTTCGACGGCGTCTTGTAGCCGGTCAGGAAGCGGTCGATGCTCGCTCGCAGCATCGAGGCATCGCGCCGCACGAACCAGTATTCCTCGCCCGGCTCGCTGATCATCAACTGCCGGTCGAAGCGCAGTTTGGGCAGAATTTTCCCCCAGCGCTCGGCAATCGGTTGCTCGACGATGGTCAGGTGGAAGATGCCGCCCTGGACCATTTCCAGCACGTCCTCGACGGCCAACGTAGGATCGACCCATTCGATCTTGATCGGCGCCAGTTTGTGCAGCGCCAGTTTCTGGTTGAGCTGGCTGACCGCCTCCCCCGCCGCACTGCCGGTGGGCAGCGCCAGGGTTTTGCCGGCGAGTTGCTCGACCTTGGTGTAGCGCTTCTCACCCTTGATGCCGACCAGCACCAGCGGCACGTTGCTGGCGATCGGTTCGCTGCTGGCGACCGCGTGACCCGGTTGCAGGTCAAGCAGCTCGCCCGGCGCTACCAGATCGCCTTCGCCACGCTGCAACGCGCCGAGCAATTGATCCTTGGCTTTGGGAATGATCTTGAGGGTGATTTCCTGGCCGTCGCGGGCGTGGCCATTGAGGTACTGCTCGAAGGCGCGCAAACGGTGATATTCGACGCCGATGGTCTGGCCCTGAACTTCGCCGGAGCTGTTGCGGCTCTGGTTGACCAGCACCCGCAGCACGCGGCTGTTGCGGATGTCGGTCAGGTCGCGGACCTTGGCGGCCGGCACGGCTTGCAGCGGCCCGGGCAGGCGCGCGACCGCCGTCATCGGCAGCAGCAACGAACCACACAGCAGTAGCAAAACCGAGGGACGAACCATCCACTCTCCGGAAAGAATACGGGGTGTTTTCACCGCTGAGCGATCGTAAAACACCGACGAAAACAGAGCGCCTGAAGCGCTGATAAAGTGCGAGAGACTGGCACAGTGATGGCAACCCTGTCACCCCATCCTGCCTCGCGGCCTCAACAGACAGCCATAAGCCGTTGTAGTTCTTGGTTTTTCTTTTAAATCTACCGCTCTGATATGCTTTCCGGCCTTCGGCCCGAGGTAGCACCATGCAACTCATCGATATCGGCGTCAACCTGACCAACCCCAGTTTCGCCGACAAACACCAGGCCGTACTCGACCGCGCCTACACTGCCGGGGTCTGCCAACTGGTGCTCACCGGCACCAGCGTCGAGGGCAGCGAACAGGCGCTGGAACTGTGCCAGCAACTGGATCCGGACGGGCAGCGACTGTTCGCCACCGCCGGTATTCACCCGCATTCGGCCAGTGACTGGAACGGCGACAGCGCACGGCGTCTGCGCAGTCTGCTGAAGGAATCGAACGTGGTGGCGGTGGGTGAATGCGGGCTGGATTTCAACCGTGATTTCTCGCCGCGTCCGCAACAGGAAAAAGTCCTCGAAGAGCATCTGGCCCTGGCTGTGGAACTGCAATTGCCGGTGTTCCTCCATGAGCGCGATGCCAGCCAGCGCTTGCTGGAAATTCTCCGTGACTTCCGTGACCAATTGCCTGCCGCCGTGGTGCATTGCTTCACCGGCGAGCAGAAAGCGCTGTTCAGTTACCTCGACCTCGACCTGCACATCGGCATCACCGGCTGGATCTGTGACGAGCGTCGCGGCACCCATTTGCACCCGTTGGTGAAAGAGATCAAACGGGGTCGCCTGATGCTGGAAAGCGATGCGCCGTACTTGCTGCCGCGCACCCTGCGGCCAAAACCGAAAAACGGGCGTAACGAACCGGCGTACCTGACCGAAGTACTGCGCGAAGTGGCGTTACATCGAGGCGAAAGCGAGGAGGACCTCGCGGCCCACACCACCGCCTGCGCCCGGGCGTTCTACGGTTTGCCCTCCCTGCCCTAAATCCATGGGAACGCGTCACTTGTTGATGCACATCAAGATCCGGACACCTGCG
Organism: Pseudomonas sp. GW821-FHT02C04; assembly: GCF_059421845.1. NCBI lineage: Bacteria > Pseudomonadati > Pseudomonadota > Gammaproteobacteria > Pseudomonadales > Pseudomonadaceae > Pseudomonas > Pseudomonas sp. GW821-FHT02C04. Next base: position 129,531 of record NZ_JBWKVT010000009.1, read on the forward strand.
TAGCGGCACAATGCTGGCACCTTGCCAAAACTGTTTCCGCTATCAGAGAAGACCTCCATGGGTGCCTGGCTTAGCAATATCTCGCTGAAATACAAATTCTGGGCGGTCAATGCGGTCGCCTTCGTCACCACCCTGTTGTTGGTCTTGTACGCGGTACAGCTCGAACAGCAGGCCCGCAGCCATGCCGCGCAGGTGTCGGCACAGGCGCAGGCGCAACTGCTCAAGGCCTGGCCTGCGGATCAGGCCCTGCCCAAGTCCGATCAGGTGCTGACCTTCAAACGCGGTGAAGCACCGCGCCTCAACGATCAACCGCTGCTGGAAATCACCGACAGCAACGGCTGGGTCGACATCAGCCACTTGCCGCTGTTTGGCGAAAACCCGCTACTCGGCGCCGAGGTATTCAGCCGTGCCGACGGCCAGGTTGCGGTGATTGCTTTCGCGCCGAGCCTGAGCCAGGTATTCAGTGAGCGCTTCGCCAACTATGCGGTGGCGGTGTTCATTTTGATGTTGGCGATGCTCGGTGCTTCACAGTTGCTGATCCGCTTCCTGCTCAGCCAGCTCAACACGCTCAAAGACGTGATGCTGCACGTCGAAAAAACCGGCGATCTTTCGGCCCGGGTGCCGTTGGCCTGCAAGGACGAAGTCGGCCAGATGGCCAATGCGTTCAATGCGATGCAGGCCGGCTACCAGCGGGTGGTCACCACCGTGGCCAACACCGCGCGGCAACTGGATGTCGGTGCTGCACGGCTGGCCTCGAGCATGAACGAGGTGCGCCATGGCATGCTCGGCCAGCAGAGCGAAACCGATCAGGCCGCCACGGCGATCAATGAAATGACCGCCACCGTCTACCACATCGCCCAGCACGCCGGCGCCACCCGTGACCTGTCGCAGACCGCCGATGGCCTGGCCGGCAGCGGTCAGCAAGTGGTGACCCGCGTCCAGCATTCGATTGCCGGCCTGTCCAGCGGCGTGCAGCAGACTGCCGAAATGATCCAGCGCCTGGCCGAGGACAGCCAGAAGATCAACGGCGTGGTCAGCGTGATTCACAGCATCGCCGAACAGACCAATCTGCTGGCCCTCAATGCCGCCATTGAAGCGGCGCGCGCCGGGGAAATGGGTCGCGGGTTTGCGGTGGTCGCCGATGAAGTACGCAACCTCGCCAAGCGCGTGCAGACCTCCACCGATGAAATCACCACCATGGTGTCGGCGCTGCAGGCCGGCACCCGCGATGCGGTGGACTTCATGCAGGAGAGCTCGTACAAGGCCGACGACTGCGTGCAGCAAGCGCAAGAGGCAGGAGAAGCACTGGCGGAAATCACCGGGGCGGTAGCGCAGATGCGCGAGAGCAACACGCAGATTGCCGTGGCGGCGGAACAGCAAAGCCAGGTGGCCGAAGAGATGAACCGCGCGGTGGTGAGCATTCGTGATGTGACGGAGAACACGGTGCAGCAGACCGTGGATTCGGCGACCACCAGTAACGAGCTGGCGACGCTGGCCGGTGAGCTGAACAAGGCGATCGGTCAGCTGAAGCTCTAGGGGCAACATCAAGAATGGCCATTGTCCCTATCACTGCAATAGCCAACCTTGATTCGCCGCCCTGCCCGCCCGGGCCTATTCTTCAACCATGAATCGAACATGGATTGAGGAGCAACAACATGGGCAAACGTCACCCCAACCTTCCCGCGTGGCAATGGCGCGCGTACCCGGCCAATCATCAGCACCCGACCAATCTGGTATTGCACCTGATCGCCGTGCCGCTGTTCATCGTTGCGTTTCTGTTGATCGTCTCGGGCGTGTTCAGCCTGAGTCTGGCGAGCGTGGCCATCGGCGTGATCGGCATCATCGCGGCGCTGGGCCTGCAGCGCCACGGCCACAGCCTGGAGGCGCAAGCCTCCGAGCCGTTCAGTGATCGCAAGGACGCGGTATCGCGCCTGCTGGTCGAGCAGTTTCTGACGTTCCCACGGTTCTTTCTCAGTGGCGGCTGGTATCGCGCCTGGCGTGAACGTCACCGCCGTCATTGAGTCAGGCGAAGATCGTCACCGTTTGCCGGCTCATGGCGATCAGTTCACCCTGGGCGCTCCACAGTTTGGCGGCAACGTGGCCGTAACCGTCGGCGGCGTACTCGATGTCCGCCAGATACTGGCACCAGTCCAGCGTGCTCAAGTCGTGTAATGGCTGAACGAATTCGATGGTCCAGGTCAGTGTGCTGCCCGGTGCGGGTTTCTTCAGATACGGCAACAAGGCAGGCGGCCAGGCATCGACCAGCGCCAGCAGGTGCGCCTCGTTGACCGGTTCTTCCTTCACATCCCCGCGCAAGCGCACCCAGCCACCCATCAGCCGCGATTGATTGCCGGTGAACGGCATACCGCCGACACTCCAGCGCATCGCCAGATGGCGCATGAACTCCGGGGTCACACCTTTGATGTACGGCAGCTCCTGGCAGTCGTCCCAATGCTTCATCTCGGGTGCCGGATAGGCTTCAACCGCCACTTCCGACGGGCGCGAAGCACCGAAGCTGCCTTGCACCATCGTCACCACCTGGCCGTTCTGCACGGCGCGCCCCAGCACCTGACTGACCGCTTTGCCTTCGCGCAGTACCTCGACCTCGAAGCTCACCGGCACCTCGGGCTCGACCGGGCCGACAAAACTGATGGCCAGCGAACGCACCGGCCGATCGGCTGGCACCCGAGTGCGCATCACTTCAAATTGCAGCGCGGCAACCAATCCGCCAAAACTGGCCCGGCCCTGCCCCCACTCGGCAGGAATCGTGACCTCGGGTTGACGACGGACAGCATCGATCAGATCGCAAAAGCGCATGGGAACCTCGGACACGAAAAAGGGAGTGACCGGATCTTAACCAGCGCGGCAGAGCGGCGCAGCGTCCATTCCGGTCAAAGAGACTGACAGATAAGACAGCGCGCCGAGCTGTAGAGGGTTTCAGGACTTGAAGCAGGCTGCGCTGAGCTTTTCCAGCACCCGGTCCGCCTTGCTTTCGGCCTTGATCATGGTTGCCTGCCAGGTGGCGACGCAGGGTTGCAGATCCGCTTCCTGTTCGGCCTTCGCCAGCCATTGCCAGCAATCGTGCCAGTCACCCAGCGCGCCCTGTGCGGACTTCAGACGCTCCAACGCGGGTTTCGGCAGGCGATCGAGTTCGGGATAGGCTTCGATGCCGTAACGCACACGCTTGATCAGCAGACGCAGGCGATGACGGTCGTGGGCAGGATCGTGCAGCGCCACGTCGAGGTTCTTCCATTGTTTGCCCAGGCGTTTTTCGATGCGTTCGTCCAGATCATTGAGCAATCCCTGACGCTGGGATGCCCGCAGGAATCGCGGAAACGCATCGAGGATCATCAGCAGCGAAGCCACTTCCGCACTGGCCGCCAATGCCGGATAAGCCTCGGCCATCTGCGCCATGCGCCGCTGCGCGGCCTCAGGTTGACCATGTTCGAGCAGATACGCCGCCAGCACCTCGCGATCGCGCCATGGCGTGGTCACTTGCCCGACGCCAGCCGCCGCGACTTCCAGTTGCTCGACACCGGGCAAACCGCGCAATGGCCGCAACAGGCTGCGCAAGCGGCGCACGGTGGTTCGCAGATCATGCAGCGCCTCAGGGTCGGTCCGAGCGGTCAAACGTGCCTGACAGGCCAGCAGCCTGACTTCCAGGCTTAGTACATGAGCCACCAACCGGTCAACCAACGCAGACATTACTTGCTCCTGAATTCAATGGCGTTGCATGAGTGTGCATCTGCGCAAGGCACCCGCCCTTGCGCTACGTCAGCAGCTTAGCGCCCGGCGCGGGATTCGCGAATGTAGAAACGCGCCTTCTCGGCTTTTTTGCTGCAACCCTCGAATCCCTCGAATTGCTGCTGAGTCTTGGCCGCTGTCAGCAACGACAGGGCTTTGGAGTAGCTGACCGTGCCGGCGAAACCCTCGGCCTTGGCCAGATCCAGTTCATGCCACGCCGCATCAAGCTGGCTGCCGCAGCTGTCGCGGTAGGCGGTCTTGCCGGCGCAACCGGCCAATGCCAGGGCAATCAAGGGCACACAGATCCAGGCTTTCATCACTTACACCTCAAAGATAGGTCAACAGTCGTGCAGTTAAGACGTTCGGGTGGTGAAAAAGTGCCTTGTGCCCCGTGAATCCACCGCATGGAGAAAGATAACGCCAGCGGGTCATGAAGTATCGAAATAACGACGCCACTGCCACCCCGAACGACCGTGACGATTGTAGCCCGGCCCTCGATGGGTGCATTGTGGAAACCTGTCGGGGAGGAAGTCTGATGAAAAAGCGTGTCGCACTGGTGCTGGGCTCCGGTGGCGCCCGGGGCTATGCCCATATCGGGGTCATCGAAGAGATTGAACGGCGTGGTTACGACATCGCCTGTATTGCCGGTTGTTCGATGGGCGCTGTGGTCGGCGGGATCTACGCCGCCGGCAAACTCGACGAGTACCGCAACTGGATCGAAAGCCTGGATTATCTCGATGTGCTGCGGCTGGTGGACGTGAGCTTTCGCCTCGGTGCGATCCGTGGCGAAAAGGTCTTCGGCCAGATCCGCAAGATCGTCGGCGAGATCAACATCGAAGACCTGCGCATCCCTTACACGGCGGTGGCCGCCGACCTCACCAATCAACAGGAAATCTGGTTTCAGGAAGGCTGCCTGCATCAGGCGATGCGCGCCTCGGCGGCGATTCCCAGCCTGTTCACGCCAGTCATGCAAGGCAACCGGATGCTGGTGGACGGCGGGATTCTCAACCCGCTGCCGATCGTGCCAGTGGTATCGAGCCACTGCGACCTGATCATCGCGGTCAATCTCAACTCGACCAACCAGCGTCATTACAAATTGCCGGTGATACAGCGCCCTGCCGCGTTCCGCACACGCTTCGACAGCCTGATCAGTTCGCTGGGATCGAAGATGCCGTTCCGCCGCAAACAGGCCGAGCAATTGCTGTTGCTGGAACAGGAAGCACTGCGCGCCGAAGCGGCGGAGATCAATCCGTGGGTCGAAGGCGCGGAGCCTGAAACCCAGCAACCGGCCGCCGCCCCCGAACGTGACGGCGCCCCGAAATCCGCCACCGGTTCGTTCATCATCGATAACGTCGGGCCGGCGTCATTGCTGGACTTGATCAACCAGAGTTTCGAGGTGATGCAGACCTCGCTGGCGCAGTACAAGATCGCCGGGTATCCGCCGGACATCCTGATCAACGTGCCGAAGCGGGTGTGCCGGTTCTTCGAGTTCTACAAGGCGCCGGAGCTGATCGCGCTGGGCCGCGAGATCGCCCGGGACACCCTCGACCGCTACGAGAGTGAACAGAACTAAAGGCTGTTCTCGTTCAACAACCGATAACCAACGCCGGCCTCGGTCACGATGAACCGTGGCCGGGTCGGATCGTCCGCCAGCTTCTGACGCAGGTGTCCCACCACGATCCGCAGATAGTGACTGTCCTCGGTGTGGGTCGGGCCCCAGATGTCCTTGAGCAATTGCTGCTGGGTGATCACCCGTCCCGGGTGCCGCGCCAGTTGCGCCAGCACGGCGTATTCCTTGCGGGTCAGGGCGACTTCGACGCCGTCGAGCAGCACCCGGCGATAGGCCAGGTCCACCGTCAGCGGGCCAAACACCAACGCCGCTTGCTGCGCTTCTCCGGCCGGCGCCTGGCGCAATAACGCGCGGACCCGGGCGAGAAACTCCTGAATGCCGAACGGCTTGGTCACGTAATCATTGGCGCCGCCATCCAGCGCCTGGACTTTCTGCCCTTCGCTGGCGCGCACCGACAGCACCAGCACCGGCGCCGTGGCCCATTCGCGAAACTCGCGCAAAACTTGTTGGCCGTCCATGTCCGGCAGGCCGAGGTCGAGCACCAACAGGTCAGGTTTGTTCAGCGCAGCCTGAGCCAGGCCTTCGGCACCGGTGCCGGCCTCCAGCACTTTGTAGCCTTGGGAAACGAGGCTGATGCGCAGGAACTTGCGGATCTGCGGTTCGTCATCGATGACCAAAATGGTCGCGGTCTGAGTCATGAGTTCACATCAACACAAAAGAGTGGCAAGAGAGTAGCGCAGCGCGGATCAGGCTTCACCGTCCATCCCCGGTTGCGCCTGCAAAGGCAGGTGCAGGGTGATGCAGGTGCCGTGTCCGTCGATACCGTCGCCGACACTGATGCGCCCGCCATGGGCGCCGACCATGCCCTGACAGATCGCCAGCCCCAGGCCCGTGCCCTGCCCGCCACGATCCCCCCGGGCGGCGGTGTAGAACATGTCGAAAATCTTCGCTCGTTCATCGACGGGAATCCCCGGCCCTTCATCACTGACCGAGAAAAACACCTCGCTGTCATCCGCGCCGGCACGCAATTGCAGACGGCCGTGGGACGGCGAAAACCGCGCGGCGTTTTCCAGCACGTTGACCAGCGCCTGTTCGATCAACGCGGCATGGACGAACAGCAGCGGCAACTCGGCCGGCACATCCGTGCTCACTTGCAACGATGACAGCACCGCCCGCAGACGATTGAGCGCACTGCCGACAATGTCCGCCGGCGATACCCAGTCCCGCGCCAGTTTCAGGGCGCCGTGACCGAGGCGAGTCATGTCCAGCAGATTCTGGATGTAACGGTCGAGACGCTCGGCTTCATCGCGAGTGCCTTCGAGCAACTCGCGGCGATCCTCCAGCGGGATCGCTTCGCCTAGGGCCAGCAGGCTGTCGATGCTGCCGCGCATCGACGTCAGCGGCGTGCGCAGATCGTGAGACACCGAGGCCAGCAAGGCGCTGCGCAGCTGTTCGGTTTCGCCGTGCAGGCGCGCGGCTTCCAGGTCATCGGCCAGTTGCGCCCGGGCCAATGCCTGGGCCAGCGGCTGGCTCAGCGCGGTCAGCAAGCGACGGCGTTGCCCGCTCAATGTCTGGCCTTCTTTGGCACACACACCGAGCAGCGCCAGCGGCCCGTCTTCCACCGACAGCGGCCACCACCACCAGCGACCGAACGGCAAGGTGCCGGTGCCCATGCCCGCCGGTTGATCGTGTTGCCAGGCCCAGTCGGCGGCGGCGCGTTCCGCATCGGTGAATTGCAGCGGCCCGCCGGTCTCGACTTTCCAGCCGCCCTGGCCATCGCGATTGAGCAGGCACAATTGCAGATCGCTCCAGCCATTGAGGTGCTGCGCAGCGGCACTGACCACGGCCTGACGGTCGGTGGCGGCAGTCAGTTTGCGCGACAGGTCGAGCAGTTCGGTGGTCTCTTCCTGGGTATCGCGCAACGCCTGCAATTGCCGACGCTGACGCGCCGCCAGGTTACCGGTGAGCGCCGCCATCAGCAGGAAGAACAGCAAGGTCAGTACGTCTTCTTCGCGCTGGATAGCGAAGGAAAAATTCGGCGGGATAAACAGAAAGTCATAGGTCAGAAACGACAGTGCCGCACAGGCCAGCGACGGCCCAAGGCTGCTGCGCACCGCCACCAGCAATACTGCGGCGAGGAACACCAGCGAGATGTTCGGCAACGGCAATACGCTGGACACCGCCCACGCCAGCGCACTGGCCAGAATGGTCGCCACCAGTGCCAGCGCATAGTCGAACCACACCAGAGCGGGCGCCGTCCGCAGGCGTGCCGAATGTTGTTTGTGATCACTGTCCAGCACGTTGATTTCCAGACCGTGGGACTGACGCAACAAACGCGCCGCCAGACCACCGCCGAACAAGCGCCGACGCAGGCTCGGCCGCGACTGGCCGACCAGCACCAGACTTGCCCGGCGCTCGGTGGCGTGCTGGATCAAGGTCTTCGCCACTTCGCCGGCCCGCAACAACACCACTTCGCCGCCAAGCCGCTCGGCCAGTTGCTGGGCGCTTTGCAGGCGCAGGCGTGTTTGTTCATCGCGCACGCTGCCGTTATCGACGTGCACCAGACTCCACGGCAAATGCCGACGCTGGGCGACGCGACTGGCATGACGCACCAGCCGTTCGGCATCGGCATTGCCGTCGACCCCGACCAGCAAACGTCCGCGCACCGCCGGCGCAGCCTGGCCGAGCTGGCGATAGCCCTGGGCAAGATCGTTATCGACCTGCGCCGCGGCGGTCTGCATCGCCAGTTCACGCAGTGCGGTGAGGTTGGTCTGGGTGAAAAACGCATCGATCGCGGCCCGTGCCTGTTCCGGCACGTAGACCTTGCCCTCGCGCAAGCGCTCGAGCAGTTCCCGAGGCGGCAGGTCGATCAGCAGCAGTTCGTAGGCTTCCTGCAGCACCCAGTCCGGCAGGGTTTCACGCACCTGCACGCCGGTGATGCCGCGCACCTGATCGTTGAGGCTTTCCAGGTGCTGGACGTTGACGGTGGTGTAGACGTCGATGCCGGCGGCGAGCAGTTCCTGAATGTCCTGCCAGCGTTTGGCATGGCGACTGCCGGGAGCGTTGCTGTGGGCCAGTTCGTCGACCAGCACCAGTTTCGGTTTTGCTGCGAGCAGGCCGTCGAGGTCCATTTCCTCCAGCGTCACGCCACGGTATTCCGAACGCACCAGCGGCAGTTGCGGTAAGCCGCCGAGCAGCGCTTCGGTCTCGGCGCGACCGTGGGTTTCGACCACGCCGGCGATGACTTTCACGCCCTGACGCAACTGGCTGTGAGCCGCCTGCAACATCGCGTAGGTCTTGCCCACGCCCGGCGCGGCGCCGAGAAAAACCTTGAGCCGGCCACGGCCGTCGCGGGGCAGGTCTGCTAACAGCGCGTCGGCGCGGCCGGAGTCACTCATGCTTGAAGGTCTCTTCCTGATTGATTCATTACAGCTTTTCCAGCGCCATGTTCAGCGCCAGCACATTCACCACCGGCGGGCCCACCAGCGGCTGTTCGATGTGTGCGTCCAGCAACTGCTGCAGGGTCGCCACCGGCACATTGCGCGCTGCCGCGACACGCGCCAGTTGATAGGCAATCGCGGCCGGTGGCAAGTGCGGATCGAGACCGCTGCCGGACGTGGTCAGCAGCGCCAGTGGCACCGGGCCCTGACCGGGCACCTGCAACTTGTTGGCGTCATCGATCACCCGCGTGGCCAACGCCGGATTGCTCGGCGCCAGGTTACTCGCGCTGCTCGACACGGTGGCAAAGGCACCGGCTGAAGGACGTGGATGGAACCACGCATCGCCGACAAAATCCTGAGCGATCAGGGACGAGCCGCGCACCTTGCCTTCGGCGTCGTGCACCAGGCTGCCGTTGGCCTGCTCGGGGAATGCGACTTGCGCGACTCCGGTGACCACCAGCGGATAGGCAACGCCGGTGACCAGGGTCATCAGCACCAGCAGGCTCAGGGCCGGACGGATCATTGTGGACATTTCAGACTCCTCGAATTCGTGCTTGAAGCGGTGTGCCCGGCACACCGCTGTTCAGGTTCAAACCAGATGCAACGCCGTCAACAGCATGTCGATCGCCTTGATCCCCACGAACGGCACCAGAATCCCGCCCAGGCCATAGATCAGCAGGTTGCGGCGCAGCAGCGCCGCCGCACTCGCCGCCTGCACCCGCACGCCGCGCAGGGCCAGTGGGATCAGCACGACGATGATCAGAGCGTTAAAGACGATGGCCGACAGGATCGCGCTCTGCGGACTGCTCAGGTGCATGATGTTCAGCACGCCCAGTTGCGGGTAGATCGCAGCGAACAGCGCCGGCAGGATCGCGAAGTACTTGGCCACGTCGTTGGCGATGGAAAAAGTCGTCAGCGCGCCACGGGTCACCAGCAATTCCTTGCCGATCTGCACCACGTCCAGCAGTTTGGTTGGATCGCTGTCGAGGTCGACCATGTTGGCCGCTTCGCGCGCCGCCTGAGTGCCGTCGTTCATCGCCATGCCGACGTCAGCCTGGGCCAGCGCCGGGGCATCGTTGGCGCCGTCACCGCACATCGCGACCAGACGACCGTCGTTCTGCTCGTGACGGATGCGCGCCAGTTTTTTCTCCGGTGTGGCTTCGGCCAGCACGTCGTCGACGCCTGCTTCAGCGGCAATCGCGGCAGCGGTCAGCGGGTTGTCGCCGGTGACCATCACCGTGCGAATCCCCAGCTTGCGCAGCTCGGCGAAACGCTCGCGGATACCCGGTTTGACCACGTCTTTCAGATGAATCGCACCGAGCAGTTTGCCGTCGGCGCAGACCAGCAACGGCGTGCCACCGCTCTGGGCAATCTTGTCGATTTCACGAGACAGGCTCGGGGCCAGATCCGAACGTTGTTGACCGATAAACCCCAGCAACGAATCCACTGCACCTTTGCGGAATACGCGGCCCTGATAGTCGACACCGGACAAGCGGGTTTCCGCGCTGAACGGCACGGCGGTCAATACCTCCAGCGCAGGTTCCGCTTGCGGATGCAGGCCACGCAGGTACTCGACGATGGACTTGCCTTCGGCGGTTTCGTCGGCGAGCGAAGCAAACAGCGCGCCTTCGGCCAACTCGCGGCCACTTACGCCGGGGGCGGCATACACCGCGCTGCAACGACGGTTGCCGAAGGTGATAGTGCCGGTCTTGTCCAGCAGCAACACGTGCACGTCGCCCGCTGCTTCCACTGCACGACCAGACTTGGCAATCACGTTCAGGCGCACCAGACGATCCATCCCGGCGATACCGATCGCCGACAGCAGACCGCCGATGGTGGTCGGAATCAGCGTGACCAACAGCGCCACCAGGAACACCAGCGGCAGGCTGCCATTGGCGAAGTGAGCGAATGGCTGCAAGGTCACGACCACCAGCAGGAAGATCAGGGTCAGGCCGATCAGCAGGATGTCCAGCGCCACTTCGTTCGGAGTCTTCTGGCGTTTGGCGCCTTCGACCAGCGCGATCATGCGGTCGAGGGTCGATTCACCCGGGTTGGCGGTGATCTTCACCAGCAACCAGTCGGACACCAGCCGCGTGTTGCCGGTGACGGCGGAACGGTCGCCACCGGACTCGCGGATCACTGGCGCCGATTCACCGGTAATCGCGGCTTCGTTGACCGCCGCGATGCCTTCGATGACCTCGCCGTCACCGGGGATCATTTCCCCGGCCTCGACGCGCACCACATCGCCCTTGCGCAGGCTGGCGGCCGGCACTACCTGAAAGCTGCCGTTGGCCAGTTTGCGACGGGCGCTCAGGCCTTCGCTGCCAGCCTTGAGGCTGTCGGCCCGGGCCTTGCCACGACCTTCGGCCAGTGCTTCGGCGAAGTTAGCGAACAGCACGGTGAACCACAGCCACAGGGCAATTTGCGCCGCGACGAAGGTCGGCACGACGTTGTCCGGAATGAAGCACAACACGGTAGTGAAGATCGCCGTCAGTTCGACCACCAGCATCACTGGCGAGCGCACCAGTTGGCGCGGGTCGAGCTTGACGAACGCCTGCACCAGCGCCGGACGCCACAGGGCGCTGATCGCGGTTTTGGGCGCTTCTGCCGACTTGGCAACTACCGCTGGTTTTGAAGCTGGAACATGCATATTCATGATGGATTCCTTAGAAGCCCATGCTCAGGTGTTCGGCAATCGGGCCGAGCGCCAGGGTCGGCAAGAAGGTCAGGCCGCCCACCAGCAAAATGGTCACGGTCAACAGGGTCACGAACAGCGGGCCGTGGGTCGGGAAGCTGTTCTGGCCAATCGGGGCGGTTTTCTTCATCGCCAGGCTGCCGGCCAGGGCCAGAACCGGGAGGATGTAACCGAAGCGACCGATCAACATGCCCAGGCCGAGCATCAAGTTGTGGAACGGGGTGTTGGCACTCAGGCCACCGAACGCCGAACCGTTGTTGGCACTGGCCGAGGTGTAGGCGTACAGCAACTGGCTGAAACCATGGGGGCCGGGGTTGCTGATAGTCGCCGCCGGGCCAGGCAGTGCAGCGGCGATCGCGCCCAGTACCAGCACGCCGACCGGCATCACCAGCAAGGTCACGACCAGCAGTTGCACTTCGCGGGCCTGGAGTTTCTTGCCGAGGTATTCCGGGGTGCGACCGATCATCAGGCCGGCGAGGAACACCGCGATCAGCACGTTCAGCAACATGCCGTAGAGCCCGGCACCGACGCCGCCGAAGATCACCTCGCCGACCATCATGTTGACCAGCGCGACCATGCCGCTGAGCGGGTTGAGGCTGTCATGCATGCCGTTGACCGAACCGTTCGACGCCGCAGTGGTGGTCACCGACCACAGCACAGTGGCGGTGGTGCCGAAGCGCACTTCCTTGCCTTCCAGCGGTGCAGTCTGTTCGACGGCCACGTTGTTCAGCGCAGGGTTCGGCTGATACTCGGCCCACAGCGAAGTAGCGCCGCCGATGAGGAACAGGGCGAGCATGCAGCCGATGATGGCGCGGCTCTGACGCAGGTCCTTGACGTAGTGGCCGAAAGTGAACACCAGCGCCACCGGGATCAGAATGATCGAGGTGACTTCGAACAGGTTGCTCCACGCGGTCGGGTTCTCGAACGGATGCGCCGAGTTGACGCCGAAGAAACCGCCGCCGTTGGTGCCCAGTTGCTTGATCGCAATCTGGCTGGCCGCCGGGCCCAGCGGGATCACTTGATCGACGCCTTGCATCGTCACCGCATTTACATATTGCGCGAAGGTCTGCGGGACGCCCTGCCACACCAGATACAGCGCCAGCAGCAGACACAGCGGCAGCAGACCGTAGAGGGTGGCGCGGGTCATGTCGACCCAGAAGTTACCGAGGGTCTTGGTCGATTTGCGACCGATGCCACGGCACAGCGCAACCAGTACCGCGAGGCCGGTGGCGGCGCTGACGAAGTTCTGCACGGTGAGGCCGACCATCTGGCTCAGGTAGCTGAGGGTCGCTTCGCCGCTGTAGGACTGCCAGTTGGTGTTGGTCATGAAACTGACGGCGGTGTTGAACGCTTGCGTCCACTCCTGACCCGGCAGGTTTTGCGGGTTCAGCGGCAGGTGATCCTGGAACAGCAGGATCGCGAACAACAGCAGGAAACCCGCGAGGTTGAACGCCAGCAGCGCCAGCGTGTACTTCTGCCAGCTCTGTTCGTCCTGCGGATTGACCCCGGCCACGCGATAACAGCCGCACTCGACCGGGCCGAGAATCGGCGTCAGCCAGGTGCGCTGACCTTCCATCACCTTGTAGTAGAAGCGCCCGAGGAACGGCGCCGGCAGCAACACCAACGCGAAAAACGCGAGGATCTGCCAATAGTCATAACTGTGCATAGCCGCTCCTAGTTCCGGTCCGCGCGCAACAGCGCAACCAACAGATAAATGAACAGCCCCGCTGCCAGCAGCAGGGACACCCCGTCCAGAACGCTCATGGAAGATCTCCGTGTTACGGCGTATTGCCGCGTGTGGAGGCATTGTCGGAAAGGAGGCTGTAAAGGAACGAGACCGAGGGTGCGGGCGGGGCATAAAGAATGCGTAAAGAGTGGGTTTATGCCTTCTTTACGACGGTATCTGGTGGGCGGCGCACCTGACTGGCGCACAGAAATGTGGCTATCGAGTCGCGAACATCCCCGATACGACAGCTTTCAGCCCATTGCGACCCGCTAATACAAAATGGCACGCCCACTGCACACGCCCTCCCCCGAGCTTTCAAAACCGTTCAGGGAGCAAACGCATGAACACACAACTCAAACCCACGCTGGGCACGTTGCACCTGTGGGGCATTGCGGTGGGGCTGGTGATTTCCGGGGAGTACTTTGGCTGGAGTTACGGCTGGGGCGTCGCGGGGACACTCGGCTTTCTGGTGACGTCATTCATGGTCGCGACCATGTACACCTGCTTCATTTTCAGCTTCACCGAACTGACAACGGCGATTCCTCACGCAGGCGGGCCGTTCGCCTACAGTCGCCGGGCGTTCGGTGAAAAAGGCGGATTGATCGCAGGCCTGGCGACGCTGATCGAATTCGTCTTCGCCCCGCCCGCGATTGCGTTGGCAATCGGCGCCTATCTGAACGTGCAGTTTCCGGCCCTCGATCCGAAACACGCAGCGGTCGGCGCTTACATCGTCTTCATGGGGCTGAACATCCTCGGTGTGAAACTGGCAGCGACCTTCGAGTTGATCGTCTGCGTGCTGGCCGTCGCCGAGTTGCTGGTGTTCATGGGCGTGGTTGCACCGGCCTTCAGCTTCAGCAACTTCGCGCTCAATGGCTGGGCCGGCTCGGACGTGTTCGGCGCACCGGCAATTGCCGGGATGTTCGCGGCGATTCCGTTTGCGATCTGGTTCTTCCTTGCCATCGAAGGCGCGGCCATGGCCGCCGAAGAAGCCAAGGATCCGAAACGCACGATTCCCAAGGCCTACATCAGCGGCATCCTGACATTGGTGCTGCTGGCGATGGGCGTGATGTTCTTTGCTGGCGGCGTCGGCGACTGGCGCACCCTGTCGAACATCAACGATCCGTTGCCGCAGGCGATGAAAGCAGTGGTCGGCGATAATTCCGGCTGGTTGCACATGCTGGTGTGGATCGGCCTGTTCGGGCTGGTGGCGAGTTTCCACGGGATCATTCTTGGTTACTCGCGGCAGTTCTTCGCCCTCGCCCGCGCCGGTTACCTGCCCGCCTCGCTGGCGAAACTGTCGCGTTTCCAGACGCCGCACCGGGCGATCATCGCCGGCGGAATCATCGGCATTGCCGCCATTTACAGCGACGGTCTGATCAACCTCGGCGGCATGACCCTCACCGCCGCAATGATCACCATGGCCGTGTTCGGCGCCATCGTGATGTACATCATGAGCATGCTCAGTCTGTTCAAGCTGCGCAAAAGCGAACCGAATCTTGAGCGGACTTTCCGTGCGCCGTGCTACCCGCTGATCCCGTTCATCGCGCTGGTGCTGGCGGTGGTGTGCCTGGTGGCGATGGCCTGGTTCAATGCACTGATCGGGCTGATCTTCCTCGGTTTCATGGCGGTCGGATTCGGCTATTTCCTGCTCACCGGCCAGTTGCGTGCGAACGCGCCGGCCGATGCGATGCTGACCGGTCAATAGAAGCTGTGCGGGTGTACCGGGCATAACCGGCCTAGAATGGAACCACTGCGATTTTCCATCGCTCAAACGTGGTAAGCAGCATCGCCCGGCGAAATCCTCGCCTGGCGACCTGCCATTAAGGAGAGCCGCTATGCCCTGGTATGCCTGGTTGATTCTGGTCGTTGCAATCGGCTCGATCGTGGGGGGTCTGATGATGCTGCGTGACACCGCCAACAAGGTCGAACTGACCGAAGAACAACGTCAACGCGTTGCCGAGCGCAATGCCGAAGCGGACGTCAAGGACGCGCAGGACCGCTGAACGAAAAACCCCGCCTGAATCGGCGGGGTTTGTTTTTTTATCGCGGTTACTTTTCCCAGTCAGCCTTGGCAATGTGCAAGCCATGCAGGCCTTTGTACGCCGCACGTTCCGGCTGGCTCCAGCCTTCGAGCAGCGTATCGTCCAGACGATAGATTTCCACACCGAGCGGACGGCACACGGTCAGGGGATCCTGTGCATCCGGCCCCCACATCGCCAGCGACAGATCACCGCCAGGGCACGTCGACAATGCACACAGCAAGTCGATTTCCGCGAAGAACTCGAGATAGTCGCCCTTCTGCGCCGGACAGGCTTTCATGAAGTACAGGTCATCGTGGTTCAGGCCCGTGCACTGGAAGATATTGAGCACGTCATGCACATCGAATTCGGTCAGACCGTGCGGTAGTACGGCGCGGGTCAGGTTGGAATGGCAATGATGATGAAAGTCTTCGCCGGTGAGCATCTTGTTCACATAGGGATCGCAGCGCGTACCGAGCAAATCGTGCAGGCGACCGCCATGCTCGTCGATGCCATAACCGGCCAGGCTGTCATCGGTGATAGTTACCAGTGGCCGCAGAAAAGGCAGGTTCGACCAGAGGCGATCGTGGGTGCTGACATGCGCGCCCTGCAGTTGCCGGGTCCGCGCCGCCCACATCCGTTCGCGCGGATCGTGGGCATTCCACACATTGAAGTCGCCCACCTGCGGCCCCACTGGTGTGGTGACACGAAACACATGCCCCGCCGGAACGTGCCAGGCGCGGCCGGTACGGATCGGCACTTCGAATTGCTCGATCAGGGTCCGCGCCCCCTTCTGGTCGCGAATCCGCTCGTAGAACGCCGTATTGACCTGCAACGCCGAACCCTTACTGACCTGATAGGCCGCCGGATAGTCTTTGTACATGGTTCTCCTGCTCCTTCGGTGATGGCAACTTTGTGAGCTGCAACCACTATCCGTGCCAACCGTTGATGGCTGTTACGAACATGTTGGATTCATCGGCAGGCTTTTTAGAAGTAGAAGTACAGTCACCATTCAATTCTCATTGGTTAAGATGGTGCTCTTGTTGCGGAGAGTTTAAATGCGTTACTCGCAAGATCATAAAGCCCAGACCCATCAGCGCATCATCAAGGAAGCGTCCGAACGGTTTCGCAAGGACGGCATCGGCGCGACCGGACTGCAACCGTTGATGAAAGCGCTGGGCCTGACCCACGGCGGCTTTTATTCGCATTTCAAATCCAAGGACGACCTGGTCGAAAAAGCCCTGCAAGCCGCCGGCGATCAGGTCGCAGGCTTGTGCGAGGAACTGTTCGCCCAGGAAAAACCGCTGGAAGCCTTCATCGATACGTACCTGTCCGAGTGGCACCAGACCTCGCCTCATGAAGGCTGCCCGCTGCTGACCATTTCTTCGGAACTGGGATTGCGCGGCCAACCGAGCCCGACCAGCGACGCCGTGCTGAAAGCGCGTCTGGATCAGATCCAGAACACCCTCGAAGGCGAGAACGCGGCCGAACGCAGCATCGTCATCATGGCCACACTGGCGGGCGCGCTCCTGCTCTCACGCAGCGTCGCGGATGCCGGATTGGCGCAACAGATCCTCGACGTCACCCGCGAACACCTCAAACGCTCCGAAGATTAATCCCGCCAACGCTTGAACAACACGCTCGCATTGACCCCACCGAATCCGAACCCGTTGGACAGCGCGTACTCGATCGGCATCGACCGCGCCTGACCGTGGACAATGTCCACGCCTTCGCTGGCCGGATCGGGATTGTCCAGGTTGAGGGTCGGCGGAACGACCTGGTCGCGGATCGCCAGCAGCGTGAAGATCGCCTCAAGACCGCCAGCCGCGCCCAACAAATGCCCGGTGGCCGACTTGGTTGAGGTCACGGCGATTTTGTTCTGCGCTCCAAACACCGACTTGATTGCAGCCAGCTCACCCAGGTCGCCGACCGGCGTCGAGGTCGCATGTGCATTCAGATGCTGCACCTGATCCGGCGGGATACCGGCCTGAGCCAGCGCCAACGTCATGGCTCGCCGGGCACCGCTGCCGTCTTCCGGCCCGGCGGTCAGGTGATAGGCGTCGGCGCTGGTGCCATAACCGACCAGTTCGGCCAGTGGCCTGGCACCACGGGCCAATGCGTGATCCAGCGATTCGATCACCAGCAGCCCTGCGCCTTCACCCATCACGAAACCGTCCCTGCCGCTGTCGAACGGCCGCGAGGCTCGTTCGGGTGTTTCGTTGTAGCCGCTGGACAACGCCCGCGCCGCTGCGAAACCGGCGAGACTGACTCGATCGATAGACGCTTCCGCACCGCCACAAACCGCAATATCGGCCTCACCGGCGCGAATCAGCCGAGCAGCGTCACCGATCGCCTGGACACCCGCGGCACACGCGGTGACCGGTGCGCCAATCGGACCTTTGAGCCCGTGCTGAATCGAGACATGGCCTGCCGCGAGGTTGACCAGAAACGACGGAATGGTGAACGGTGACAAGCGTCGCGGGCCACGGCTGTCGGTGGTACGCACGGCATCGGCGATTGCGCCGAAGCCGCCGACACCGGAGCCGATGATGGTGGCCGTGCGTTCCTGGGCATTGGCGTCCGAAGGTTGCCATCCAGCTTGCTCCAGCGCCTGGCGGGCAGCCTCCATGGCGAACAGAATGAAACGGTCCATCTTCTTCTGTTCTTTCGGCGGCGTCGCCCGATCCGGATCGAAACCGGCTTCGGCGTCCTCTTCCATCGTCGGCACCACACCACCGACCCGGGCCGGCAGATCGGCAACCACCGCTTCCGGCAGGTTTCGCAATCCCGAACGCCCGGCCAGCAAGCGCTGCCAGACAACTTCGACGCCGCTTCCCAAGGGCGAAACCAGGCCCATACCCGTGACAACTATTCGACGCTGATCCATATCGGGTTGACCTCTCACGACTCAAAAGTTTTTTACTTGTATCGGCTGGCCGCCGAGCTGTGGGACAGATTGGGCGCCATCACATGACGTGCGGCAACGAAGGCTTGCCACTCTCCGGCGTCGGGCAGCGAAGGAATGGTGACGAGCTCGCCCTGGTCCAGCCCCGACAGCGCGGCATCGACCATTTCGCCCGCCTCCATGACCATCTCCGCCGGAATACCGCTGGCATCAAAACCGGAACGTTCCCAGATTTCAGTGCGGGTCACTCCCGGCAATACCGCTTGTACCTTGACTCCGGTGCCTTCGAGCTCCGTATTGAGCGACTGAGTGAGGCTCAACACGTAGGCCTTGCTGGCACTGTAGGTGGCATTGAAACGTTCGGGGAACAAGGCGACCACTGACGCGATATTGATGATCGTGCCGCGCCCGGCGCGGGTGAACGCTGCGGCGGCTGCGGCGGCCAGCCGAGTCAGGGTTGTGACGTTCAACTGAATCAGTTTTTCCAGCACCTCGGGATCGGCATTGGCCAGCAATCCATTGACTGCCACCCCCGCATTGTTGACCAGCAGGCTGATGCTGGAATCGCTGCGCAGGCGCTGCTCAAGCTTGAGCACTTCCTCCTTTTGCGTCAGATCGGCCTTCAACACTTCGACGCGGACACCGTGAGCGTCCCGCAACCTGTCTGCTGCAGACTCCAGGCGCTCCTGATCGCGAGCCACCAGCAACAGATCAAAACCACGCGCCGCCAACCGCTCGGCATACACCGCACCGATGCCGGAAGACGCGCCAGTGACCAGCGCCGTACCTTGGGATTTCGGGGAATTCATGACGATACTCCTGGAATGCGTGAGGAATGAGCAGCCTCTGAAAGCAGGAAAGCTTCCGTGGCGAGCGAAATTATTATAGGCATAATCTCATCGCAATATGATAGCCATAATTTTATATATTCCGACGGAAAGGCACTCAGCCCCCTTCGCAGTCCTTCAAGACCGGAAAGCAAAAAGGGCCGGTCAATGACCGGCCCCTTGGCGTTGAACAATCAGCTTAGTTGACTTCCAGCTTGTCGCGATTGCGATCCAGGATCGCTTTGCCGATGCCTTTCACTTCAAGCAACTCATCCACGGATGCAAACGGCCCGTTTGTTTCACGATATGCAACAATTGCCTTGGCCTTGGCCTCTCCAACCCCCGCCAGCTCCTTTTGAAGGGTGGCTGCATCAGCCCCGTTGAGATCGACTTTCTGGACGTCGGAAGTGGCTGACGAGTCCATCACCAGAGGGGCCTTGTTCGCATCGGACGGCGCCACAGGCGCAGCGATTGCGGCAATCGAGGCGCTGGTCAGCAGGGCAAAAATCAGGGAGTAGAAATAACCGGTACGCATAAGTGACGCTCCATCATCAATTGAGAAAGCAGCTTTTCCGAAGCTGCTCCTCAAACTTAGGCGATGATCGGGACAAGTCAAAAATGCGTCCGTTACAGGATGTGAAACAATCAGGGCTCGAGGCGGCGCTGCTGGTGGATCCAGTCGACTATCTCACCGTCCGGTGTGTAGCCGCTGACCGTTTCGCGCAGAAGCTGGCGGACGCGGGAGTAGTCATCCGCTTCGACAGCCGCGAGCAGTTCACTCAGCCGGGACTTCAGAACGTCCCAGGGCAAGTGGTCCTCATTGGCCGTCATGATCATCGGATGCGGCGTGGCAGCAACATTGTCGCCGATCAGCAGTTCTTCGTAGAGCTTTTCACCCGGACGCAAACCTGTGAACTCGATGGAAATGTCGCCCTGAGGATTGCGCTCGGAACGAATACTCAAACCCGACAGGTGAATCATTTTCTCGGCGAGTTCGACAATCCTTACCGGCTCGCCCATATCCAGCACGAACACATCACCGCCCTGCCCCATGGAACCTGCCTGGATCACCAGTTGTGCCGCCTCCGGGATCGTCATGAAGTAGCGGGTGATCTTCGGATGAGTCACGGTCAGCGGCCCGCCGGACTTGATCTGGCTGTGAAACAGCGGGATCACGGAACCGGACGAACCCAGCACGTTGCCAAAACGCACCATGGTGAAGCGGGTCTTGTTGACACGGGAAACATTGGCCTTGTCGCCGAACAGCACCGGAGCCACTTCCCGACTCAGAGCCTGGAGGGTCAACTCTGCCAGACGCTTGGTACTGCCCATGACATTGGTCGGGCGAACAGCCTTGTCGGTCGAGATCAGTACAAAGTTCGAAACACCGGACTGCAACGCCGCTTGCGCCGTGTTGAGCGTACCGATCACGTTGTTCAACACACCCTCGGCAATGTTGTGTTCAACCATCGGCACATGCTTGTAGGCCGCCGCGTGGTAAACGGTGTCGACCTTCCAGGTTTTCATCACATCGAGCAACTTTTCCGGCTGACGGATCGAACCGAGGATGGGCAGCAACCGCACCCGCACCGCCTCCCGGCATCCCCGTTGCTCAAGTTCGGACAGAATGCTGTAAAGATTGAATTCGCTGTGTTCGAACAGCAACAGGGTAGTCGGCCCCAACACAAAGATCTGCCGGCACAACTCCGAACCGATCGATCCACCCGCCCCGGTGACCATCACGGTCTTGCCCCGGATGCAGCGCTCGAGCAGGTCCGGCTGAGCCGGCACCGAATCACGCCCCAGCAGGTCGGCGATATCGACCTCCTGAATATCCTCGACCTTGACCCGGCCACTGGCCAGATCCGTGAAATTAGGCACGCTGCGCACATGAAGGGGGAAGCCTTCCAGCAGATTGAGGATTTCCCTGCGACGCGCCCGAGTCGATGAAGGCAGCGCCAGGAGAATTTCCTGCGCCCCGGTGACATCGATCATCTGTTGAATGTGTTTTGGCTTGTAGACCTGCAGACCCGAGATAGACCGGTCGGCAATACTGGAATCATCGTCGATGAACGCGACAGGACGCATGACCCGCCCCATGCGCAATGCTGCGACAAGCTGGTTGCCTGCGACACCCGCACCGTAGATCGCCACCTTGGTCAGACCATCATCCCGGCTGGCGAACGGTACATGCTGCGCCGCGGTGAACCAGTCACCCATGAAGTACTGGCGCATGCACAGGCGCAGCCCACCGATGATCACAAGGCTCAACCACCAATAGTTGAAAATGATCGAGCGCGGGACGACAGCTTCATGATTGCTGTACCAGAAAACCACAAGCGCCAGGATCAGGGCAGAAAGGCTGACGGCCTTGATGATTGCAATCAGCGCATCGTTGCCGAAATAGCGCATCACGGCACGGTACATACCAAAACGTATGAAAAGAGGAACGGCGATGACGGGAGCGCAAGCGAAAAGCCAGAAATGAATGCGCAGCGGGTTGTACATGTCGTCAATCCCGAGACGAACGATGAACGCCAGCCACAAAGCCATCCAGACCAGAATAATGTCCGTAGCAACCTGGATGAGGCGCTTCTGTCGCCTCGGTAGCCCCAACAAAAACGCTCGTATCTTATCCATAAACCTCAACCGGATGGCCCTTTCCCTGACGACGAATTGGCATTTTACGGGAATTCATGACGGCCGGACCCAAATGTATTGTGCGCTACGTTGTAGGGACGGGACGCTCCAGCTCACCCGCGCGATACTTGATGGCAATCAGTAACAGGGGCACATACGCAATCGTCAGAGCCGCTGCGCCATCAACATCAAAATACACGACCGAAAAAGCCACGGGCAGTAACCAGAATACATTGATCAACAAGACCCCAAGCGTCACCGGAAGATGCTTGCCATAGAGGCGAGAAGCGTACTGGTAAGCATGACTTCGATGAGCCTCATAAACTTTGTCCCCTCGCACCAACCGGCGCAACAGCGTAAATGTCGCATCAACGATGAAAACACCCAGCAGAATGTTCCAGACCCAGAACCACCTGGAATCAACACTAGCAGCCGCCAGCGAAATACCACCTAAAATGATGCCCAGGAAACCGCTGCCTGCATCGCCCATGAAAATTCTGGCGGGCGGAAAGTTCCAGATCAGAAAACCCGCCACCGCCAGGGACAACAATAGCGGAACCCAGATCAACACTGACTGACCATCAAGCACGTAAAGCAGACACGCCCCTACGCAGGCACTGATCGCCTCGACACTGGCGATGCCATCGATACCGTCCATGAAGTTGTAGAGGTTGAGCATCCACACCAGATAGATCGCCGCAATGACGGCACCGCTCCAGCCCAGATGAACGGTCAGCCCGAACAGCTTGATCGTCTCGAAACCGTCAAGCCAGAAAACCATCCAGGCTGCCGCACAGAAATGCCCGGCAAGCCGCCAGCGAGCGGCAATGTGGCCGTGATCATCCATAAACCCGATAACCGCTATGACGACTCCCGCCGCCGCCATCCCGAGAAAGGTGGCAAGACTTGTCAGCGATTGCCCGTACAGAACGCAAAGTCCCAGAAGAAACACGATCACAATCGAAACGCCGCCGCCCCTCGGCGTCGCAACCGAATGCGAACTGCGGGCATTGGGAATATCCATCAGACTGCGTGCGAGCGCGTATTGACGCAAAAGGGCCGTCAGCACGAACGATGCGACACCCGCGCCAATAAAAAACCACCAGAAACTCATACTCGACCGGGCTCCGAAAAAGTCGGCTAATTTGATACAACACTGCGCTCAGACAGCCCCGGGAGAATGCTCTGTCAGGCTTCAACCTGATCTCGCCGAAGCCCTCTCTTCCTTTGGCATGTGCCCGCAACAGCGCAGGTGATATTGATCAGTGCCACCGGCACATGATTGCCCTTCGTGAACGGTCAGCCGCTCCTTCAACGACAGCCAAGGATAATGCCCCCTCGAGAGAACCTCCACACCTTCACATATCAAGCACATCGAGCCTGGCTGCTGCGCAGGACAAGTGCACAGACCACCGGCCCGAATACACACAGCCAGCCCAATGTCGGTACACAAGCCAAACCTGGCCAATCACTGGCACAGCATGGCTTTCACCGCTCGTCGCCCCCCGCGCAAATGGGTGGCTGGCTTCATTCGATCGATACATGCTGGTATGCTGTCGCGCGGTCCAGGCAGGCTGATTCGGAATTCCGAAAGAAATGGAGGTGCTAGCATGTGTAAAGCCGAAAAAGCGATTATCAGCGAGCGGCTGAAACAATCAAACTCAACTGCATCATGCACCACGCTTTCGGGACATGATTCTTTTGCGGACATGGATATGTTTTCTTGATACCCGGGCAACATTCAACACAACGGTATCAACAAAGCACTTGGCAGGCCGTCCATATGCAAGGGCGACCTCTTTTTGAGAAACATGCAATCTGGCCTTTCGCCTCGGAATAAAACATTGTGTTCAGCATTTTTTTTAAAGAACTATTCCAATACAAATTAGTGCTCAAGCAGTTGATTTGGCAACAATTGACAATGCGTTACAGAAGGACCGCCCTCGGCTTTTTCTGGACATTGTTAAACCCGCTACTGACCATGGTCGTGACCTCTGTCGTATTTTCGATGATCATGAAATGGCCACTTAAGACATTTGCAATTTTCCTGTTCTCGGGGCTCGTACCTTTCACGTTATTCTCGAACTGCCTGGCCCAAGGTATGCAGGCATTGCTGGCCAACGAGTCATTAATCAAGAAAATCCACATACCGAAACAGATATTCGTCATTTCCACCTCGATAAGCCTGTTGGTCGACGCTATCTTCAGCACGATCTGCCTGTTCATCATCGCCCTTGCGATCGGCGCTCCTTTTACCGCTTCGCTCTTTATCCTGCCAATAAACTTCCTGTTGCTATTTGCCTTTGCAGTAGGCCTGGGACTGGCATTGAGCATCGCGACCGTTTCGTTCCGTGACCTGCCCAACATCGTGGGTGTGATACTCCAAGCCCTTTACTACCTGACGCCGATCATCTACCCGCTCTCTTTCGTCCCGGATACCTACAGATGGATCTTTGCGTTGAACCCGCTGACGCTGTTCATCGAAATCTTCCGACTGCCTATCTATGAAGGCTCCCTCGCCGGGCCCGATGTTTATGCAAAGGTTGTGACACTGGCAATTCTCAGCTTGCTTTTGGGTATATACATATTCAAAAAGCATGATCGATACATAGTATTCAAGTTGTGATCGATATGAACTCAAGTATCTCGATAAAAGATCTAAATCTAAACTTCCGCCTGTACCATGACAAAGGACAGTCGCTGAAGGAATTCTTTGCTGGGCTGCTGAAGCGCCACAACAAAAGCAAATACACGGAATTCCGCGCACTGAAAAACCTCAATCTCGAGGTCGTTCATGGCGACCGGATCGGGATTGTGGGCCACAACGGAGCAGGGAAAAGTACGCTGCTGAAAGCCATTTGCGGCATTTACTGCGCAACAGAGGGATCTGTAACGGTCAATGGCCGAATTGCCCCTCTACTGGAAATTGGAGCAGGCTTCAACGTTGAGCTGAGTGGCCGTGAGAACATCTACCTCAACGGCGCGATCCTCGGCTACAGCAAGTCCATGCTCAAAAAGATCGAACCCGAGATCATTGAGTTCACGGGTTTGGCCGAGTTCATTGACACCCCTGTGAAGTACTACTCCACAGGGATGTACATGCGCCTGGCTTTTGCTATCGCCACTGCCGTTCATCCAGACATTCTTATTCTCGATGAACTTTTTGCCGGTGGTGATGCAGAATTCATCGATAAGGCTCTGGCACGCATGCATGATTTCATTGATAGCTCTAGCATCATGGTATTCGTATCCCATCAGCCCGACTTGCTGCGCAAGCTGTGCAATAGAGTTATCTGGATCGATCACGGCAGCATCGTCGAAGATGGTGAGCCAGATGTCGTTATTAAAAAATATTTGAATAATCACGCGGGGTGATACTGTGGCAACGCAACTTTTTGTTCCAAACTTCCGAGTCGACGAATGCCTTGAAGGCATCCGCGAATGCCTGGAAAAAGGCTGGACCGGTCTGGGCTTCAAGACAGTCGAAATGGAAGAGGCCTGGAAAACCTACACAGGCCTGCCGCATGCGCATTTCCTGAGCTCCAACACGGTTGGCCTGCACCTGGCATTCCACATGATGAAGACGAAGTATGGCTGGGGCGACGATGCCGAAGTCATCACTACGGCGCTGACCTTCGTATCGACCAACCACGCGATCATCCAAGCCGAACTCACCCCGGTTTTCGCTGACGTCGACCAATACCTCTGCCTTGACCCGGTCGATGTAGAGAGCAAGATCACCGACAAGACCAAGGCACTCATCTTCGTCGGCCTGGGCGGTAACGTCGGCCAGTACGAAAAAGTGCTCAAGCTGTGCAAGGATCGCGACATCAAGGTCATTCTGGACGCCGCTCACATGGCGGGCACCCGCGTTGACGGCAAGCACGTTGGCCACGACGCAGACGTCACCGTATTCAGCTTCCAGGCCGTAAAAAACCTGGCGACTGCCGACTCCGGGATGATCTGCTTCCGTGACAAGGAAGACGACGAACGTGCGCGCAAGCTGGCATGGCTCGGGATCAACAAGGACACATTTGCACGCACCGCCAGCCAGGGTGCCTACAAATGGAAGTACGACGTGGAAGAGCTGGGCTTCAAATATCACGGCAACTCCATCATGGCCGCCATCGGTCTGGTCTCGCTGAAGTACCTTGACCGCGACAACGCCTATCGCCGCCAACTGGCCGACTGGTACCTGGAAGCCCTGGAAGGCGAAACACTGATCGAGCCTGTTCTGGTTTCGCCAGGCTGCGAATCGTCCCGCCACCTGTTCCAGGTTCGTGTTGCAAAACGCGATGAAGTACTGATGGCCATGAATGAGCACGAGATCTACCCAGGCGTGCACTATCGCGACAACACCGAATACCGCCTGTACAGCTCGGGTGCCGGCAAATGCCCTGCCGCACACAAGGCCAGCAATGAGCTGATCTCTCTGCCGATGCACATGGGCGTCACCAAGAATGACGTAGAGTTCATCGTAGAGACGCTGAAGAAAGTAGTCCAAGCGGGTCTCTGACCATGAATCTCCGATGCAAATATTCAGCCGGTTACCGCATTGCGGTAACCGGATCAACCGGATATGTCGGAAGCAAATTTCTGGAGTCTTTCGAGACTCCAGATTTTGTTGAGACTGACTTTACTCAACTTCCAGCTGGCTCATTGATTGTTCATCTTGCGGCAAACATGAACAATACAAGCAGCGCACTTTCTGAAAACACCCTCATCGACACGCTGGTACTGGAACAGGTCAACGAAAAACATCGTGGCTTGATCTACGCTTCCACCAACAACGTCTACCCCTACGCCTTGAACTGCCGCACTGGCGACAAGCTGCGCTGCAACGATTACTACTCTGCCTCCAAGGTCTTCGGCGAAAAACTGTTCGAAGATCTGATCAGAGCCCCCTTTGTCTCGGTAAGAATTGCCGATGTCTTTGGCGTAGGCCAGAAACACGGAAACTTCTTCAAGGCAATCGAGCAAGGCATCCGCCAGAAGAGCAGTCTCGCTCAGTACGGTGCAGGCCTCAAAAGACGCACGTATGTCCACATCACTGAACTGGTCCAATTATTGAAATGGATTGCGACAGACGGATTTGATCTGGCATCGACAACACGCGCTCTGAACACTGGCTACGCCGACTCTGCCAGCATTGCCGAAATCGTGGCGCTGGCCGCCGAAATGACCGGGCTGGAAGTCATCAACAAACACATAGAAAATGATCTGTCGGCTTTTGACGTCAGAACCATGCAGCCGACAATCCTGCCAGGCTATGCCCCTCAGTGGAGCTCTTTCAAAAGTGCTTTCGCTGGCTATGTCGAAGAAATCAATTTACAGGTTTAACATAGAACATGAATATTCTGATTACCGGTGCGGGCTCTGTAATGGGACAGAGCATTTACAAGGCCTTGGCATTTCACGATTTTGGCGAGCCTCTGAACATCCACTTCGCCAACAGTGAAGAGCTGGGTGCCGGGCGCTTTTTTTCCCTGCCCTCAGCACCTGTAGTCAAGACGCCTATATTTCCTCTGGCGGCATCCCCTGAGTATCACAGCCACCTGCGAAACTATGTAAAAGAGCACGACATTCAAATTGTGTTCTCCGGCACCCAGCACGAGCTGGCGGCGGTCGCCAACTATCGCGATGAAACACTGCGAGCCGCAACGCTCTCCTCAAGCATCACTGACATCTGCATGGACAAGGTCTCCACGTCAGCCGTGCTGGAGCGACATGGCATCAGAGTTCCAAAGACCAGCTCGCTGAGTGAGTACCTGGAGTCCGGCAACATCTCCGGCCCGATTGTAATCAAACCGAACCATAGCTCCTCTTCTCGCAGCATCTATAAGGTTTCCGGGCTTGCTGAAGCCAAGAAGCTGATCGCGGAAGAAAACATCAAAGTTGACTCCTTCCTGGTTCAAGAACTGTTGACAGGCAACGAGTACACTTGCGGTTGCTACGTTGACCGTTACACCAAAGAAATCAACCATATCATTTTCAAGAGAACACTGACGCCGGACGGCGCCACCTCCTATGGTGAAATCGTTCTGGATGAAAGCATTTCCTCTTATCTGAATAATATCGGCAAGGCACTGATTGAAGAGGGCTTGGACTTTGGCCACTTCAACGTTCAGTTGATCCAGACCGAAACCGGTCCCGTTTTGTTTGAAATCAATGGTCGCTTGAGTTCAACCGAGGCCTCCAAGGCATACTACGGCTACAACTCGTGCGCAGCCTTTGTATACAACATCGTTAAGCAAGAACCTTTCAACGGCTGGAAGATTGCACAGTCTGGCCGATTCCTGCGTTACTACGAAGAGCTGTACTTCGAATAATGAGCAGCCTCCCCTTGCTGTTACCTTATCGTGGAGAGCCCGTGTACATCATTGCCGATGTACACGCCAACCTCCCCGCCCTGCAAGCGGTATTGGACTCAATACCGCCCTCGGCGGATATCGTTTGCGCTGGCGACCTCCTGGGCTACTACACCGAGCCGAACGAGGTTTGCCAGTTACTGCGAGAACGCAAAGTACATTGCATCAAAGGCAATCATGACAAATACGTACTGGGCGAGCTCAGCTATTCCGACAGCCGAGAATCGAAGTACAGAATACAGAGCACACGAGAATCGCTGACCGACGAGAATCTGGAATGGCTTTCATCACTCCCGGACGCTCTGGAACTGCGCTTTTCAACCGATGAAAAAACCACGCCTGTCGATACAGCCCTGTATGTAGCGCACGGAAGCCCACATAACGCTGAAGAGTACATCTATAAGGATACGGAGATAGGCTTTGCCTGGCCCGACGCAATGGACTACCTGGTGCTCGGACACACGCACCATCCAATGCAACGGCCAGCCGGAAGCGGAATCATCGTCAACCCGGGTTCTGTAGGCCAGGCCAGGGACAGAATTCCCGGTGCGTGCTACGCGTCTATCGATGCGCACTCAAGAACTGTAGAGTTCTTCAGAGCAAATTATGATATCGATGCCTATAAAAACAGACTTCGAAAAGCAGGCATTCAAGAAGCCATGATCGAAATCCTGTCAAGAACCGCGTAAACCCTTGGCATCTCAAGGTAGCTTGGCCGAGGAGGAGATTCATCCTTCCCGGCCAAGTCTCCCATACAAGTCGCAATCCGCTTCGACCACACACTGCTCTATAAGCAGCATGTCAAAGACTAGAAACCGGCTTACACGGGAGCCACTTCCATTCCCTCCTTGCTTACCCCCTTGTTATCTTTCTTCTTGTACATCCTGATAAATGGATATTCCACCAACAAGGAAACAAGATAAGAAAGAAAAACACAGATTGCTATCCGGATTATAGACAATCCGTGATTGGTAAACATATCAGACAACCACTTGAGCAGTCCGTCATTGAGATATCTATTAGTTGTCTCGAAGAACAGTATATGAACCAGGTAAAGCGGGTACGACAGCCGAGAGCCACCACACCGATTGCGATCTGACGTCAGTAGCAAATCTCAGGTAAGCCGCCGTCGGGACACCGACCACCAGTTTGTCATACCGGAATGGAATTGAATGAAGCTTGCGAAATACCAACTGGAATCGTCGGGTGCAAAACCCGATGTCATCGCAGCTCGTACTGCCATACCTGAAAGAAAAGCAACAACCAGTGTAACTGGCATCAACCATGGCCTCTTACCTGAAAGGTAAGACACCACAACAATCGCCAGCGGGGCAATCAAGTAGAACATTTCCTCAATGACCAGACTCCATGAGCCGCCGGGAATGTACGCATCATTGATATTGAAGTAGCCCGGAAAGAAGTAAGGCCCGTAGTTTGCAGAAACAACATCCCCGAAAGCATGCTTTTCAAAGCTATAAAATCGAACACCCCACCCGCTTTCAATACAAAACATAAAAGCATAGAAAAATAATAAACTGGAAGTATTCGTAAAGCTCTCTTCTTGTAGAACTCGACAAAATCGAAACGACCCGATGCTATTTTATCGAGAATTATTCCACCGATCAAAAAACCACTCAGTACAAAAAAATGTCTACGCCTATCCAGCCGACAGAAAAAAATGAAAGTGGAAAAGAACTACAAGCGCAACCGCCAGCGCCCTTAAACAATCGACACCCGGATACGCACCTGCACCGGTCAATAGCCCCAGTGCTCCTTGATATAACCCATTGCAGACAATCCCCTGGCCTGGCTAAATAGTTTCTGATTTGTACCGTCGTACAGGAAGCGGGGTGAACAAAACCATCCGTCTTCCGACGGAGCTCTGTCCTTGTTTGCCCTTGATCGGGAGAGGTGTTGTGACACCGCCACAGCTCCTTATCCTGAAACCAGGCAAAAAGGCGATCACCCACCCGCCGGCGAGAGCTTTTACTCGTCTAATACAAACGGACTTAGTGAAATCCCGGCATCCTGCTCACTAAAAATAGCAACCATTCTGCCGGGACTTAAAGGTGCAAGACAGCTGGTCGTAGCGTCTTTGTTCGACTACCCCAGGGCATCAATCTTGCGACGAAGATCCTGAATAACGGCATCTAGCTCATAAACCAGGAAGTTGACTGGAGTCAGAACCCCGTCAACACTGAAAATACTTCCGTCTTTTCTCGTAGTGGTCACTACACTTTTCGCAGTACGGAGCTCTGAATCACCCACTTCTCTTGCTTCAAGATAGGCGATTTGATTGTTTATGTGCTGGAGCTGCTGCTCAACAAACGCAAACGGATCATCCTTGGTCCCGACAGGACCTGTTTCAGGACGTACAGGACAAGGTTTGACTGCTTCCAGGGAATAGGCGATCTGATCCACCACGTTCATTTTCGAGGAACGCGCCAAAAACTTCTCTTCGTCGGAAGAGTCCACATATTCTGGAAAGTAGAAATAGGATACTGACAAGGTCTTGAACTCAATACCAATTTCACTGTTCGCAGAATATCTCAGCCCCCAATGCGGGCAACTGGGTGAAGCATACTCGTGCTTCGCCATTGCATCCGTTTCCGAATCGGAGGAAAAGAACCGAAACGTATGTTCGTTGAAACAGATGTTGTTGTTGTGAAATGGATTGGCCAAGTTAGCGGTGGTTGTAAAATAAGGAACAACGATCTTGAGTTGACCAGCCGGCTTCAATACCCGATAGCACTCATCCATAACATGGAGAAAGCCTTCGATCGTCAAATGTTCTAGAGTATGAGATGAAAAAATGAAATCGACACTGCTGTCCTCAAAAGGGAGACGTTCCTTATTGAGATCGAGCGTAATATCGGCATCGCTCATCGCAGAAAAGTCAATGCCGATTGCCCCGGTGATTTTCTTCCTTCCACAGCCAATATCAAGAACTACCATAAATAAAACCTACTCATATTTGATATGACTCTAAGCGCTATACACGTAGATCACGATGCAAGCCACTTACCTTACACACCCGAATGACCGGACGCCCCCGACAACGCTTATTTCATCTTGCCAGTGACACCAGCTATACCGTCCCGCGCACCACGAAGCATCATCTTAACGCACGCCATTCGATCCGAAGAAAAAATACCAAAAAAAACAAGTGCTCTCAGGCATCGTGCAAGGTCGGCTATTTTCCAACGTAGCGGCATGTAGGATCTTTGCTGAAGCAGAATGCTATTGCGGAACATATAGTAATAACGAAAAGGTGAATGGTACGGAACGGTTCGCCAACGAAGAAACCAGAATCTGGCTCTACGATCACCCAACGAATGCAACATGATCGCGTCGTTTACGCCAAACAGCTTGAGCCCCATAGACTTCGCGCGCAAGCACCATTCAGTGTCGACGTGATCGATAAACAGGCTTGCATCCACGCCCCCGACCTTGGCGATAGCCGAAAGGGGAATCAGCGATCCAGAGGAAATTAGAAAGTCTGCCTCGACGACTCCGCTGTCAGGAGCACAGTCTATTCGAGAAAAACCGAAATACCCGATCCGTACAAAACTGGACAACCTGCCGCCGTCGAAGTCTTTGTAACCTGGCGCAACCGCTGCCAAAGGAACACCGGATGACTCCAGTTCCCTCGCTGCTGAAAGCAGCTTCACAACCATATTCTTCTCAGGGCAGCTATCCTGATCAAACAGTACGACGTAGGTGGCGTCGGAAGCCTTGGCATATTCAATACCAACGTTCTGCGCATGACCGATACCCAGGTTTTCACCAAGACTGAGAACAGCAGGTTTGCTTTCAATGTCTAGATTGCTGACAAAAAGCTCCATCGAATCCGACGACCCATTGTCCACAATGACAATGCTATCGACCTGCTCGTTTAAAGACTCGACCAAATTCCTCAAGTTGCCCAGATCTGGAAAGAAGGTAATGATCACTGCGCATACAGATGGGACTTGTTTTTTCATATAAAACTCGACTGCTCATGCCCATTTATATAGTTACGGAACGTCAAACTACACGACCTCAAACCTGGAACTCCTCATTTAACGCAAACGTCTCCACACAGCAGCGAAAATCGATAGAACTCCGCCGGAAGCATAACGACGTCGCAAACGAAAGAAAAAACCTGTTGATTGATTGGCGCTCACGTAGTGCGACCGGACCAGCGATCGGTCAGGTGCAACAGTCATTGTCCCGAGCCTTTCAAGCAAAGGGTGTACTACAGAGTCCCAGCGAAACCTTTCTGAATAGTTGCGAACGTTTTCCTGGTATCTTTTATGCTCGTTTTTATCAGTCATCAAGACCGTTATAGCTTGAACCCAGCCCTCAAGGTCTTCAAAACCGACGGATATGCCCGTCCCCTCAGGAATCAGAGAATCACCAAACACATCGCCTTGTGTTGCGATGATCGGCAAGTCACACCAGAGATAATCCAGCATGCGAGTTCGAAACGAGAAGCGCGTCTCGGGATTGTCAAAGTGAGAACTTATACCGACATCTGCATCAAGCAGAAAATTATGGCGATCGTCATAGTCCACCCAGCCAAAATTAAAGTGAACAAATTTATCGATCAACCCGAGCTCGGTGGCCAGTTCGACTGCGCGAGCACACATATCATGCTGAGCAATACTGGCATTTGGATGCTTGACCCCAATGAACACGAGATGCACTCGTGCACCTTCCGAAATCAAGCGATGGACAGCCTTGATAGGCGTCAATGGATCAAACCATTGATACAACCCTCCTCCCCATACAAGAACAAAATCATCTGCGGGGATATTAAAGGTTGAGCGTATCGCTCGCCTGGTCGGTTCAGGCCGCTGGGACGACAATCCAAATGGCAGCAGCGATATCAGGTCGGAAACATCGGCGTGACTCGCTTGCGGCCAACGGTCTGCGTTGACTCGTCCGGCCAACGTCAGTGCACCCAGCCAGAATTCCCTCTGTTTTTCACTTGCACAAAGGAAATGATCTCCGTACACGAGTTGCTCAAGCAGCACATCGCATAAAAAATTGCTGGTCATTCCTCTTACATTAAGGCTTACACCTTCCGATGCCTGATGATATTCAAGTGGAACCGGGCAATAAAGGTCTACCACAAGGCAACCTTTTAAATCCTTTAAAAAAGGATGAGATCTTAAAGCGTCACCTTGAACTATCAGAAAGTCCGCACTTTCTGCTGTCGACTTGAAATCCGCATCCGAGAACTTTTTTGTTTCGAACAACACGTCAACCAACGGCTGAGCCTTTGGCGCATACACTTTGACATCGAAGCTTTGTGAAAGAACTTTTGCTATTTCCACACATCTGATTGCCGGCCCGGCCATTTTGAGCCCGACGACATCATTACAGACGATCAAAACAGTTTTTTTCCTCACATTATACTCGACTTCAAGATATACAAGCCGGTAGCAATCAATGCAAAAAAAGCAAAGGTTCTTACCACTTTTCTAACAGGCGCCCTGCTCAAAAGCGACTTCAGCTTTCCTTTCAAGACAAATCCATATATAGAAGTCGCTGTAGCGGCCTCCATTCGCTTGGCAACGCGTGACATGCCACTCAGATGGAAATGTTTTACATAGTTGAACCGAATCCTGGAGGACATCAAGCATTCAGAATCATGAGAAACGCTATCGAGCGCCTCGCGCCAGGCTGGAATAATCGATTCATGCGAATGGTTCAATTCGACATACTTGAAGGACTCTTCCTTTATCGTATCGCGCAATTGAGAACTATCAACGAGGCGCTTGATAGCTTCCACCCAATCGTCGACGTTGTTATCAACCAACAGGCCAGAGCGCTCCGACACTACACACTCGACATAGGGAGTCGTATTGCTATAGATAGCGGATATTCCGCACCCACCGTACTCTCTGAACTTATTGTTCGTTTTGGAAGAGTTGAACTGACTTTCCATCAACGGCGCCAATCCGACAGTCCAGTTTCGCCCCATTTTGAATTCAAGAAATTTGGAATAGTCCGAAAAACCCGGAAACCACTGCACATTATTCAAGTTGCGCAATTCATCGGAAACACCACCAATGAACTCAAAGCGAATTTCAGGCCGCTCCTTTCCTAATTTCTCAACCACTTCCTGAAGCAGCGCAAACTCTTCTTCCTTATAGCCACCGGCGTACCCGACCACCGCGTCTCTTGCAGGTTTTACTGTAAGTTTTTTTGCAATCTTACGAATCAGTGAAGTGTCAAAAGGGACTGGCAACAACTCACATTTCACATCAGGAAATCTTCGATTGATAAACTCGGCAAATGTTTTGTTGTGCGTAATTACGAAACTGGCATTCTCAACAAAAGCGTCGAGCGACATGACGACTTCTGCCGATTGATAATAACGCGCCAACGCTCCCGAGCCGGTGATCTTCCAGAAATTGTCATCAATGTAATATGCATAGGGAATACCATGCTCGCGCAAGTACACCGGCAACCAGTCGTATCTTGGATCACAAATCCGACAAAATATGTTGACACCGCTGACGAGGGACGACCAGCCGACAGTGCTTAGCAGTCGGGTATCGCAGTTATCTTCACCGCTCACATCATTCAGCAGACGCGAAACAATTCTTGTCGTCGAAATATCACCTTCAATCCAGAAATTTATTTTGCTGAATGACATACATAACCTATAAAAGTAAAAATAGTCTAACCCGTTAATCCGAAGTATCTCGCCGCGTACAGCAAGACTCAATCAAAGCTTCACATTTAAAACATTCCCGTCAGCAAGCAGCGTTACATCTACAGAGCGCCATTCGACCAGCGGCACCGAAGAATGAGAATCCAGATTCTTCATGGTTTCAGGCACGGTGCTTTACCAATGCTTCCTGATAGTGAATGGCCGTCTGACGCATGGCTCGATCTGAATGTATCGGTGGAGCCCACCCCAGTAACTCATAGTTCTTGGAGATGTCAACCTGCAGTGAACCGCAGACCCGACTTGCAACCGCTTGCTTGCCCAGCAGCGCCGCCACAGACAGTATCAGCCACTCTGGCAAGGCAATCAGCCGGGATCGCTTATCCAGAGCGTTCGCAAGGCTGTTCAATAACTGAGGAGTGGAGAGATCCTGACCATCGCTAACCAGAAATGTCTGATTAGCCGCTGCAGGATGATTGATACACGTGACGATAAAATCCACCAGATTGCCCAGCGCAACCAGACTTCGCTGGTTGCGTATGCCACCTAAAGGCAGTGGGACACCTCTGTCGAGCCAGCGCAACATATTCAGAAAATTGGCTTTGACACCAGGCCCATAGACCAGTGGAGGACGAATGATCACAAGCTCCATTGAAGTCTCCAGTGCCAGTTGTTTCAGTGCTTGCTCGGCCTCGTATTTGGAGACTCCATAGGGGTCTTGGGGAGCAGGCACATCATCCGCGCTGAACGGTTTCCCCGGAAGAGTGCTTTCCCCATTGACCTTGATCGAACTGATGAAAATGAAGCGCCGCACTCCTGCTTCCGCTGCCTGCTTCGCCAGTCGCAAGGTTCCTTCAACATTGACCTTGCGAAACTCAGCGAGGGCATCCCCGGCAAGTTCATTCATCACATGCACTCGCGCGGCCGTATGAACAACAACATCCACGCCATTCAAATCAGGCCGGTGACTCGGGTTATCCATGTCAAAAGACACAGTGGGGCATAATCCCTGCAATTGCGTAGCACGACGCGCGGCAGCGATAGGCGTGTATTTTTTATCGAGCAACAGGCGCATGACCAGCCGCTGCCCGACAAACCCGCTGGCACCGGACACAAAAATGTTCGGCTTTGGCACGATGCTCAAGACTTGCTCCCCAACAATGCACTAGCCCAACAGATAAAGAAGAAGAAGACCTTATCCCTTACCCGACGCCTGCATTGCCAAGCCCTGAAGGAAAGCTTGACCAGTTTCATCCCACGCAACTGCCGAGTATTGACTACCGATGGCGCCTGTTCAGGCGTCACCAACGTTGCGATGAGTTCAACCTGACTGAACCACCAGCCGTCATGGATGGTTTTATAGCGAGTAATCAATGGCCGTAGACCGGTATTGGCACCGATTTGATTACGCTCGTGCTGGCGATAATCCATAGATGCCCCTGGATCGATATACCAGCGATAGCCGTTGCTTCGCGCATAGGCATAGCAATACCAGTCATGCAGGCTGACGCCTTGCAGTTGCTGCCAGTTCGCAAGCATTGAAGTCTTTAAAGAGCCCGCCAGAGCGTTACTCATTACGTAAGTACAACCCGGCCCGGCAGCCTCGAACAAATAGTCCAGATCGACCTGTGGCTGCGCTTTGTCCAGAAGGACAGTCTTGCCATCAGGCCAGAATGCAGTGACGTTACTGGAGTACGCATCAACGCTTTGCTCTGCAATGCTTTGAGTTGCACGAAGCAGCTTGTTCGAATGCCAGATGTCATCTTGATCTGAAAAGGCAATGAAGTCGAACTTAGCGAAGTCGACATCGCGGATAAGCCGGAAGAAGTTGCGCGACGCACCGCCAAATCGCCCGGAATCCGGGAGGATCACCACACCGGGATGCTCAGTGGCGTACGCTCGGCACAGCGCTTCCGTACCGTCTGATGAGGGATCAATACTGATGTAAACAGTTACATCGACTGCTGATTGATTGAGGATTGAGGAAAGTTGTTCCTCAATCCACGGTGTTCCATTGTAGGCAGCCAGTAAAACTGCAACCTTCGGATGTTCTACTGGCATGCCGTTCCTGCTTGCACGGATTGAACGCTTTGTTTGAATGCCGAACTTTCCAGACTCAGAAAGAAGTCGAATCCAACAATTTTTTCAGGTATTGCCCGTAGCCTGTTTTCTTGAGGGCCTCTGCCTGCTCGCTCAACTGATCCGACGTAATCCAGCCATTGCTGTACGCGATTTCTTCAAGGCATGCCACCTTCAAACCCTGGCGGTGTTCGATGGTATGCACGAAATGGCTCGCCTCAAGCAGCGAGTCGTGAGTACCGGTATCCAGCCACGCAAAGCCTCGACCGAGCATTTCGACATTGAGGGTTTGTTGCTCAAGATAGGCACGGTTAACGTCTGTAATTTCCAGCTCGCCTCGCTCGGAGGGTTTGATGCCCTTGGCAATATCGACAACCTGGTTATCGTAGAAATAAAGACCGGTGACGGCGTAACTGGATTTTGGCTTGAGCGGCTTTTCTTCGATGCTCAATGCCCGACCAGACGCATCGAACTCAACGACACCGAAACGCTCCGGATCAGAAACGTGATAACCGAACACAGTCGCGCCTCGTTCCTGAGTGCTGGCGGAACGCAAGTTATCGGAGAAGTGCTGACCGTAAAATATGTTGTCACCGAGGATCAAACAGCACGGATCCTTACCGATGAACTCCTCACCGATAATAAAGGCCTGAGCCAAACCATCAGGACTCGGCTGTTCGGCATAGGTCAGTTGAATACCGTAGCGGCTACCGTCACCGAGCAATTTGCGAAAGTTTGGCAGATCTTCAGGGGTGGAAATGATCAGGATTTCTCGCATACCTGCGAGCATGAGCACGGACAACGGATAAAAAATCATCGGTTTGTCATAGATCGGCAACATTTGCTTGGATACACCCAGAGTCAGCGGGTGCAAGCGAGTTCCCGAACCACCGGCCAGAATAATTCCCTTTCGATTTGTCTTGATCATTTATTAAAAACTTCCATCAGCATTCTGTTTACGCCGCTTTGCCATTCCGGCAGGCGAAGGGCAAAATTATTTCGCAGTTTCTGGGTGTTCAGGCGTGAATTCAAGGGACGACGGGCGGGAGTCGGATAGGCTGCCGACTCGATCGGGTTTACTTCAGTCACCTTCAGTTGCTCGCCAATCTTTCGCGCAAACTCTATGACATGGGAAGCATAGCCGTGCCAGGAAACTTCACCACCGGCAACCAGATGGTAGATACCCGCCAAATTGGCACTTTGCTTCACTTTCAAAATGGCATGGGCCGTTACATCGGCAATCAGGTCAGCACCGGTCGGCGCACCCACCTGATCGAAAATCACATTTAACGCCTCACGTTCTTTGGCCAGACGTAACATGGTTTTCGCGAAGTTGTTGCCCCTGGTGGAATAGACCCAGCTCGTACGAAAGATCAAGTGCGAACAGCCGGAAGCAATAATTGCCTCTTCGCCGGCGCGCTTGCTGATTCCGTATTGATTCAGGGGCGCAACAGCGTCGTCTTCCTTCCAGGGCGAGTCACCCTCACCACTGAACACATAATCAGTAGAGTAGTGAACCAGCAAGGCATTCAGAGCCAATGCTTCATCCGCCATGACGGCGACGGCCTGGGTATTGATCAGGGTAGCGAGTTCCTTTTCGGACTCTGCTTTATCGACGGCATTGTAGGCGGCAGCGTTGACTATCACATCCGGCTTCAGATGACGGATCGTTGCGCGCAGCGCTTCCGGATCCGACAAGTCGCCTTGCAGGCCATTGAGCAGGTGGCGATCCATCGAGGTGAGCTCACCCAGCGGAGCCAGGGAGCGCTGCAGCTCCCAACCCACCTGACCATTTTTTCCAAAAAGAAGGATTCTCATGCTTTTTGGGAGCGATCGCTGTAGTTCTGATCAATCCATTGTTGATAACTGCCGCTTTTCACATGTTCAACCCACTGCGCGTTGTTCAAATACCATTCCACCGTCTTGCGAATACCGGTTTCGAAGGTTTCCTCTGGCGCCCAGCCGAGTTCACGCTGAATCTTGCTCGCATCGATCGCATAACGCTGATCATGTCCCGGACGATCCTGAACATAAGTAATCAAGCTTGCGTGTGGACGATGAGCTGAATCCGGCCGGAGTTCATCCAGCAGCGCGCAAAGGGTTTGAACCACTTCGATGTTCTGCTTTTCGTTGTGACCACCAATGTTGTACGTCTCGCCGATGACACCCTCGGTGACGACTTTGTACAGCGCACGCGCATGATCTTCTACGTACAACCAGTCACGCACTTGATTGCCCTTGCCGTAAACCGGCAGCGGCTTGCCTTCCAGTGCATTGAGAATGATCAGCGGGATCAACTTCTCAGGGAAGTGGCATGGACCATAGTTGTTCGAGCAGTTGGTGACCAGTGTCGGCAGACCGTAGGTACGGGCCCAGGCACGAACCAGGTGATCGGAGCTGGCCTTGGTGGCAGAGTATGGCGAGCTTGGCTGATAAGGCGTGGTCTCGGTGAAGAGATCTTCAGGGCCTTCGAGGTCGCCGTACACTTCATCAGTGGAAATGTGATGAAAGCGGAAAGCGGCTTTGCGGGTATCGTCCAGTGCGGACCAATATTGGCGTGCAGCTTCCAGCAACGTGTAGGTGCCAATGATATTGGTCTGGATGAATTCGGACGGACCGGAAATCGAACGGTCAACATGGGATTCAGCAGCCAAATGCATGATTGCATCCGGTTGGTGTTCCCGCAGGACACGATCAATTTGATCACGATCGCAGATATCGACACGCTCAAAGGCATAACGTGAGTTTTGACTAACTTCGACCAACGACTCAAGGTTGCCAGCGTAAGTCAGCTTGTCAACGTTCACGACGGCGTCGTTAGTGTTGGAAATGATATGACGGATGACTGCCGAGCCGATAAACCCGGCGCCGCCGGTTACTAGAATTTTCACGCGAAACCATACCCTTGAGCTGCGGACCGCGCCCATAACGAGCGCAGCCTAATCCATGAATGCGAAAGCCGTCATAACCCAGGCCTCCGTCAGAGTCAGTCTGAATCTATGTGGTAACGATGCCACTATCGAACAAGGGCTGCATTTTACAGCTTAATTAACGTTTTACTAATGGATATAGACAGGCAGCGCCGCAAATTCGATGGATGTCCCGCGCCTGTCGTTTTCAGACAAGGCGCTTGCGCGCAGCGCGGGACGAGCGTCCCAGAAACCAGCCCAGAACAGGACCGACGAGCATCCCAAGAAGCAGCGCAAGAACCATCACCAGAGATACTGGTAGTTGCGGCCCCACCCAGCCAAGGAACATCAGCGAAATGGACTGCTGATTCTCCAGCACAAACGCCAGGATCACCAGCATCAGTAAAAGAATGAAAACGCCAAGAAGCATGCGTTTGAGATTACGCATGAGCACCCTCCTGAAAGGTCGTGGCTGTCAAACCCCCTCCTCCTCTTCTTCGTTCACGCGATCACGCAACTCCTTGCCCGGCTTGAAATGCGGCACAAACTTGCCATCAAGGCTGACAGACTGACCAGTCTTCGGATTGCGGCCGACCCGCGGCGCACGATAGTGCAAGGAAAAGCTGCCAAAACCACGGATCTCGATGCGATCCCCCGTAGCCAGACACTGGGACATTTGCTCAAGCATGGTCTTGATGGCCAGCTCCACATCTTTGGATGAGAGCAGCCCTTGATGGGTGACAATTCGTTCGATCAACTCCGACTTCGTCATATTTTTCCCTTCTTTTTCAAGCAGCTAGATCAGCGCTTGAAAGGTTTTAGCATGCCCGGAAGATTTTGAACAGCCCAGGGATTGACATATCTTCTTCAGCGTCAAAACGCCCGTTTTCAGGGCGAAAAACCATACATCCACGCCAACAGGCACTCAGCGACACATCACCAGCATGGTCCGAGTCACGTAGCCCGCGGGATTGAAGCCAAAAGGGAATTCATCTTCATCTTTTGCCTCATCAGATCGGGTGAGCACCTTATAACCCGCCCCCTTGCACTCCTTCGCTGCACGCTTTTGGCATTTTTCCCAGCCTGACCCCAACCCGGAACAGTCGATCTCTATACCGCTGACACCACGCACCGCGTGGGTTTTGGCACTTGTGGTGCAACCCGCCAAAACCAGCACAGCCATGAGGAGAATAAACTTGTTCATCCACTTCCTTATGCCAGGCAACAGCCCGACTACTGCACACCCAAGACCAAGCTTAGTCGCGAATAGGCGATTGATCCGATTAAAGAAACAGACCACCAAGCGAACAGTTTGGTTTCACACACAAGGAGCAACAGGGAATCCAGCACACCAAATCGCAGGCACAAAAAAGGGCGACCGAAGTCGCCCTTTTTAATGATCAGACAGAACTCAGTTCTGTTTGGCCATTGCTTGACGCAGCAGTGCCGCCATAGTGGTGTCAGCTGCTTCGCCTTCCGGAGCTGCTTTCAGGCTCTGGATGGCTTCTTTCTCTTCAGCATCGTCTTTCGACTTGATCGACAGCTGAATTACGCGGCTCTTACGATCAACGCTGATGATCTTGGCTTCTACTTGCTGGCCTTCTTTCAGAACGTTGCGCGCGTCTTCAACGCGGTCACGGCTGATTTCGGAGGCTTTCAGAGTCGCTTCGATATCGTCGGCCAGAACGATGATGGCGCCTTTGGCGTCAACTTCTTTCACGGTGCCAGTAACGATTGCGCCTTTGTCGTTAACCGAGACGTACTCGGAGAACGGATCGCTTTCCAGTTGCTTGATACCCAGGGAGATACGCTCGCGCTCTGGGTCAACCGACAGGATAACGGTGTCCAGCTCGTCGCCCTTCTTGAAACGACGTACGGCTTCTTCGCCCACTTCGTTCCAGGAGATGTCGGACAGGTGAACCAGACCGTCGATGCCGCCGTCCAGACCAATGAAGATACCGAAATCGGTGATCGACTTGATGGTGCCGGAGATTTTATCGCCCTTGTTGAACTGGCCAGAGAAGTCTTCCCATGGGTTCGACTTGCACTGCTTGATGCCCAGGGAGATACGACGACGCTCTTCGTCGATGTCCAGAACCATAACTTCCACTTCGTCGCCGACTTGTACGACTTTCGAAGGGTGGATGTTCTTGTTGGTCCAGTCCATTTCCGAAACGTGTACCAGACCTTCAACGCCTTCTTCCAGCTCAGCGAAGCAGCCGTAGTCGGTCAGGTTGGTTACACGAGCGGTAACGCGAGTGCTTTCTGGGTAACGGGCTTTGATAGCAACCCATGGATCTTCGCCCAGTTGCTTCAGGCCCAGGGAAACACGATTGCGCTCGCGATCGTACTTCAGAACCTTGACGTCGATCTCGTCGCCAACATTGACGATTTCGGAAGGGTGCTTGATACGCTTCCACGCCATGTCGGTGATGTGCAGCAGGCCGTCCACGCCACCCAGATCGACGAATGCGCCGTAATCGGTGAGGTTTTTGACGATACCTTTGACTTGCTGGCCTTCTTGCAGGGATTCCAGCAGAGCTTCACGCTCGGCGGAGTTCTCGGCTTCCAGGACGCTGCGACGGGAAACGACAACGTTGTTGCGCTTCTGGTCCAGCTTGATGACCTTGAATTCCAGCTCTTTGCCTTCCAGGTGCGTGGTGTCGCGCACTGGACGGACGTCAACCAGGGAACCTGGCAGGAACGCACGGATGCCGTTAACGTCGACAGTGAAGCCGCCTTTAACCTTACCGTTGATAACGCCCTTGACCACTTCCTCAGCTGCGAAGGCTGCTTCCAGAACGATCCAGCATTCAGCGCGCTTGGCTTTTTCACGGGACAGCTTGGTTTCACCGAAACCGTCTTCAACCGAGTCCAGAGCAACGTGAACTTCGTCACCGACGTTGATGTTCAGTTCGCCAGCGTCGTTGTAGAACTGCTCCAGAGGGATCAGTGCTTCGGACTTCAGGCCAGCGTGAACGGTTACCCAGCGAGCTTGGTAATCGATATCAACGATAACACCGGTGATGATGGAGCCTGCCTGAAGGTTCAGGGTCTTTAGGCTTTCTTCAAAGAGTTCCGCAAAGCTTTCGCTCATTTTAATTCCTGTTGATAAGGGCGAAAAAGTACGCCCATCTCCACATCCCAGACGATGTGGGTTAGTTTCATTAAAAAGAAGCACCGCAGGACTATGACTGGTCCCCTGTGGCCTTCTTGGTCACCCGGCGATATCGCGAATGGCGATCTCGCTCATGATGCGTTCAAGCACCTGATCGATGGACAACTCCGTGGAATCCAGCTGTATCGCGTCGGCCGCCGGCTTGAGCGGGGCCACCGCTCGCTGGGTATCACGCTCATCGCGCGCACGAATCTCATCTAGCAGACTCGACAGACTAACACCCTCGACTTTGCCCTTCAACTGCAAATATCGACGGCGCGCCCGCTCCTCGGCACTGGCGGTCAGGAAAATCTTCAAGGGCGCATTCGGAAATACCACCGTTCCCATGTCGCGGCCATCGGCCACCAGGCCCGGCGTTTCCTGGAAAGCACGCTGGCGCTGCAGCAGCGCCTCGCGCACGGCCGGCAATGCAGCCACTTGGGAAGCGCCGGAACCGACGCTCTCGGTGCGGATGACATCGCTGACTTCATCACCTTCCAGAATGATGCGCTGCAACTGACCGTCGGTCGCCGCGATGAACTGAACATCCAGATGAGCGGCCAGTTTCTTCAGCAGCTCTTCATTGGTCAGGTCGACACCATGGTTGTGCGCAGCAAACGCCAGCAAGCGATACAGCGCACCGGAATCCAGCAGGTTCCAGCCCAGACGTTTGGCCAGAATCCCGGCTACAGTGCCTTTGCCCGAGCCGCTTGGCCCATCGATGGTGATGACCGGAGCAATGTTGTTCACGACTGAGCCTCTTGCGCCACACGAATGCCAACCTGCGCGCACAGCGCCAGGAAGTTCGGGAACGATGTCGCGACGTTGGCGCAATCATGGATGCGGATCGGTGCAGTGGCGCGCAGCGAGGCCACGCTGAAAGCCATCGCGATACGGTGATCGCCATGACCATGCACTTCGCCGCCGCCAATCTGGCCGCCGTCGATGATGATGCCGTCCGGGGTCGGTTCGCACTTGACG
Source organism: Pseudomonas sp. GW821-FHT02C04 (assembly GCF_059421845.1). Lineage (NCBI taxonomy): Bacteria > Pseudomonadati > Pseudomonadota > Gammaproteobacteria > Pseudomonadales > Pseudomonadaceae > Pseudomonas > Pseudomonas sp. GW821-FHT02C04. Next base: position 173,254 of record NZ_JBWKVT010000009.1, read on the forward strand.
CCCAGCGCCAGCAAACCGTCCGCCATGACCTGGATACGGTCCGATTCCTTGACCCGCAACTCTTCGGCGCCGGTCAGCACGGTGCGCCCTTCGGCACAGGCTGCCGCCACGAACAGTACCGGGAACTCGTCGATGGCCAGTGGAACCAGCGCTTCCGGAATCTCGATACCTTTGAGTTTAGCTGCTCGCACGCGCAGGTCTGCAACCGGCTCGCCACCCACTTCACGCTGGTTTTCCAGGGTGATGTCGGCGCCCATCAGGCGCAGGATGTCGATCACACCGGTACGGGTCGGGTTGATGCCAACATGCTCGAGCACCAGCTCCGAACCTTCGGCGATCGACGCTGCCACCAGGAAGAACGCCGACGACGAGATGTCGCCCGGTACTTCGATGTGGGTCGCGGTCAGCTTGCCGCCGGACTCAACCGATGCCGTGGCACCGTTGACGCTCACCGGATAGCCGAAACCACGCAGCATGCGCTCGGTATGGTCACGAGTCGGCGCCGGCTCCGTCACGGTGGTCTTGCCTTCGGCGTACAGACCCGCCAGCAGCAGGCAGGATTTCACCTGGGCACTGGCCATCGGCATGGTGTAGGTCAGGCCTTTGAGTTTGTGACCGCCACGAATGGTCATCGGCGGACGACCTTCGGCAGCGGTTTCGATCACGGCGCCCATTTCCCGCAGCGGGTTGGCCACGCGATTCATCGGGCGCTTGGACAACGACGCATCACCGGTCAGGGTGCTGTCGAAATCCTGCGCGGCCAGCAGGCCGGACAGCAGGCGCATCGAAGTGCCGGAGTTGCCCAGATAGATCGGGCCTGGTGCAGGTTTCAGGCCGTGCAGGCCGACACCGTGAATGGTCACGCGGCCGTGATGCGGGCCTTCGATGACTACGCCCATGTCGCGGAACGCCTGCAAGGTCGCCAGGGCATCTTCGCCCTCGAGGAAGCCTTCGACTTCGGTGACGCCTTCAGCCAGAGAACCGAGCATGATCGAACGGTGGGAAATCGATTTGTCACCTGGTACGCGAATCCGACCGGACAGGCGGCCACCAGGTTGAGCCAGGAAAATCAGATCGTTGGAATTCATAGCGTCCACATAGGCCCTGCGGGCCAGGATTTTACTGAAATGCTCGCGGGCAACCCGGGCGCGCGTGAAGACGCCCAACAATTGGTGCCCATCCCCTGCATCGACCGCGTCGCGCAAGGCGTCGAGGTCGCTGCGAAATGTATCGAGTGTGCGCAGGACAGCCTCGCGGTTGGCGAGAAAGATGTCATGCCACATGACCGGGTCGCTTCCGGCGATTCTTGTGAAATCGCGAAAACCGCCCGCAGCGTAACGGAAGATCTCAAGGTTTTCATTGCGTTTGGCCAGCGAATCGACCAGACCGAAGGCCAGCAGGTGCGGCAGATGACTGGTCGCCGCCAGCACTTCATCGTGACGCTCGACCTGCATGTGCTCGACGTCGGCACCGAGCTCGCACCACAAGCGATCGACCACTGCCAGCGCGGCCGGATCGGTCTGCTCCAGCGGGGTCAGAATCACTTTATGACGACGAAACAGCTCTGAGTTGGAGGCTTCCACCCCACTCTGCTCGGAGCCGGCAATCGGATGACCCGGCACGAAACGCGCCGGCATGCCGCCGAACGCTTCGGTCGCCGCGCGCACCACATTGCCCTTGGCGCTGCCGACATCCGTCAGGATCGCCTGCCCCAGATCCATGCCAGCCAGACGGGCCAGCACTTTTTCCATGGCCAGGATCGGCACCGCCAACTGGATCACGTCCGCACCCTGGCAGGCAGCCACCAGGTCTTCTTCGCAGCGATCCACCACACCCAACTCGACCGCCAGCTTGCGCGATTGCGGGTCGAGATCGACCCCGACCACTTCGCGGCACAGACCGCTCTCACGCAAGCCTTTGGCAAACGAACCACCGATCAACCCCAGACCGACCACCACCAGGCGCCCGATCATAGGTGCAGCAGATTGCAGCGCAGTGACATCACCCACGAGCCAGAACCTTGCGCAGCGCTTCGAGGAAGCGGCTGTTTTCCGCCGGCAGACCGATGGTCACCCGCAGATGGTTCGGCATGCCGTAGTTGGCCACCGGACGCACGATCACGCCTTCGCGCAGCAGACTCTGGAACACCGGAGCCGCCACCTGACCGAGGTCGACGCAGATAAAGTTGCCCTTGGACGGAATCCAGCTCAGGCCCAACTCGCGGAAACCCGCTTCCAGCTGTTGCATGCCGGACTCGTTGAGCTGACGGCTCTGCGCCAGATATTCCTCGTCCTTCAGCGCCGCACACGCCGCGGCCAAGGCCAGGCTGTTGACGTTGAACGGCTGACGTACGCGATTCAGCACATCCGCCACCACTGGCGTGGACAGACCGTAGCCAACCCGCAGCGCCGCCAGACCGTAGGCCTTGGAGAAGGTGCGCGAGACCAGCAGGTTCGGGTAAGCCGCGAGGAAATCCAGACCATCCGGCAGATCGCTGCCTTCGGCGTATTCGATGTAAGCCTCGTCCAGCACCACCAGCACGTGCTCCGGCACGTCCTGCAGGAACTCGTCCAGCGCCTCGGCGCCGAACCAGGTTCCGGTCGGGTTGTTCGGGTTGGCGATGAATACGACGCGAGTGTTTGCATCGATGGCGGCCAGCATCGCCGGCAGATCATGCCCCCAATCCTTGGCTGGAACGACCTTGGCCTGAGCGCCGACCGCCTGGGTCGCGATCGGGTAGACCGCGAACGCGTGCTCGCTGAACACCGCATTCAGGCCCGGCGCCAGATAGGCTCGCGCCACCAGCTCGAGAATGTCATTGGAGCCGTTGCCCAGGGTGACCTGGTTCAGCTCGACACGGCACTGCTCGGCCAGCAGGGATTTCAGTGCGAAACCGTTACCGTCCGGATAGCGGGTCAGTTCGTCCAGCGCTTCGCGAATCGCGGCCAGCGCTTTCGGGCTGGCGCCCAGCGGGTTTTCGTTGCTCGCCAGTTTGACGATGCTCGCCGGATCCAGATCCAGTTCGCGAGCCAGTTCGTCCACGGGCTTGCCCGGAACGTATGGCGAAAGTTGTTGCACGCCCGGCTGTGCCAGAGCGAGGAAGTTGCCACTCATTTGCTACCGCCCCTTAGAGAACTGCTTTCGGGTAGGAACCCAGCACCTTGAGTGCTACTGCTTCCTGACTGATCTTTTCCAGCACACCTTTGATCAGCGGATCACGGTGATGGCCGACGAAGTCGATGAAGAACACGTAGGTCCATTTGCCGCTGCGCGACGGACGGGTTTCGATCCGGGTCAGGTCGATTCCGTTGTCATGGAACGGCACCAGCAGCTCATGGAGCGCGCCGGGCTTGTTGCTCATGGACACGATGATCGACGTCTTGTCGTCCCCGGTCGGCGGCACTTCCTGATTACCGATCATCAGGAAGCGCGTGGAGTTGTCCGGACGATCCTCGATCTTCTCGGCCAGACGGGTCAGGCCGTACAGCCCGGCCGCCATGTCACCGGCGATCGCTGCCGAATTCCACTCACCCTTGACCCGCTTGGCCGCTTCGGCGTTGCTGGAAACCGCCACGCGCTCGACATTCGGGTAATGGGCGTCCAGCCACTTGCGGCACTGGGCCAGCGACTGGGCATGGGAATAGATGCGGCTGATGCTGTCGGTCTTGGTGTTTTCACCGACCAGCAGATGGTGGTGAATCCGCAGCTCGACTTCGCCACAGATCACCATGTCGTGCTCGAGGAAGCTGTCGAGGGTGTGGTTGACCGCACCTTCGGTGGAGTTCTCCACCGGCACCACGCCAAAATTCACCGCACCGGCCGCCACTTCGCGGAACACTTCGTCGATCGCCGCCATCGGCTTGCTGATCACCGCGTGACCGAAGTGCTTCATGGCCGCAGCCTGGGTGAAGGTGCCCTCAGGCCCCAGATAAGCCACTTTCAGCGGGTTCTCAAGGGCGAGGCACGAGGACATGATTTCGCGGAACAAGCGCGCCATCTCTTCGTTGCCCAGCGGCCCCTTGTTGCGTTCCATCACTCGCTTGAGGACCTGCGCCTCACGCTCGGGACGATAGAACACCGGCTGCTCGCCTTCGGCCAGACTGGCCATCTTGACCCGTGCAACCTCTTCGGCGCAGCGTGCGCGGTCGCTGATCAGCTGGAGGATCTTCTCATCGAGGCTGTCGATGCGAACGCGCAGCGCCTTGAGCTCCTGCTCGGACATCAGGAATGCTCCTTCTCGAATTCAGCCATGTAACCAACCAGAGCTTCAACCGCATCCAGACCCAGGGCGTTGTAGATCGAGGCACGCATGCCGCCGACCGAACGATGACCCTTGAGGTTGAGCAGGCCACGAGCATCGGCGCCGGCCAGGAACGCCTTGTCCAGACGCTCGTCAGCCAGACGGAACGGCACGTTCATCCAGGAGCGGGCATTGATGCTGATCGGGTTGGTGTAGAAATCGCTGTTGTCGATGAAGCCGTACAGGCGATCTTTCTTCGCCTTGTTGCGCTGCTCCATCGCGGCGACGCCGCCCTGCTCCTTCAACCACTCGAAAACGAGGCCCGAGAGGTACCAGGAATAGGTGGCCGGGGTGTTGTACATCGAACCGTTGTCGGCCGAGACCTTGTAGTCGAGCATGGTCGGGCACGAACTGCGGGCACGACCCAGCAGGTCTTCACGGACGATCACCACCACCAGACCGCTCGGGCCGATGTTCTTCTGCGCGCCGGCATAGATCAGACCGTACTGCGACACATCGATCGGGCGCGAGAGGATATCGGAGGACATGTCGACCACCAGCGGAACATCACCGGCCTCGGGCACCCAGTCGAACTGCAGGCCGCCGATGGTTTCGTTGGACGCATAGTGCAGATAAGACGCACCTGGGGTCAGCTTCCATTCGTGCTGACCAGGAATGTCCAGATAGTCATAAGGCTTGGCGCTGGCGGCAACGTTGATATTGCCGAAGCGACGCGCTTCCTCGATGGCTTTTTTCGACCAGATGCCGGTTTCGACATAGTCGGCAGTACCGTTCTCAGGCAGCAGGTTCAGCGGAATCTCGGCGAACTGCTGGCTCGCGCCGCCCTGCAGGAACAGCACTTTGTAATTGGAGGGGATGGACAGCAGGTCGCGCAGGTCCTGCTCGGCTTTCTCGGCGATGGCCACGTAGTCATCACTACGATGGCTCATTTCCATGACCGACAGACCCTTGCCATGCCAGTCGAGCAGCTCGGACTGGGCACGCAACAGGACAGCTTCAGGCAGCGCAGCGGGACCTGCGCAGAAGTTAAAGGCTCGTTTGCTCACATCCACTCTCGCTATGCAATCACGGTAGCGGACAGAGCAAACACTCTGCCCTGCTACGATTTGGTTAGTCTTGCGACTCTTCTTCGTCTGCGGCGTCCGCCTGCAGGTTGTCGACTGCATCGTCCGGTTCGGCGCCGATCACGCCTTCTTCCAGTTCGACGCCTTCTTCACCTTCAAACTCTTCACCCTCGACTTCCGACGGCTCCTGGACCCGCTCCAGACCGACCAGGGTTTCATCCTTGGCCAGCTTGATCAGGGTCACGCCCTGGGTGTTACGACCCAGACTGGAGACTTCGTCGACACGGGTACGCACCAGCGTGCCCTGGTCGGAGATCAGCATGATCTCTTCGCCGTCCTGCACCTGAACCGCGCCGACCAGACGGCCGTTACGCTCGTTGCTGACCATGGCGATAACGCCCTGACCGCCACGCTTGTATTCAGGGAACTCGGTGATCGCCGTGCGCTTGCCGTAACCGCGCTCGGAAGCCGTCAGGATCTCGCTGCCTTCTTCCGGGATCAGCATGGAAATCAGCTTCTGCCCTTCCGGCAGACGCATGCCACGCACACCGCGAGCGGTACGACCCATGGCGCGGACTTCGGATTCCTTGAAGCGCGTCACCTTGCCGCCGTCGGAGAACAGCATGATTTCCTGCTCGCCATCGGTGATGGCAGCGGAGATCAGGATGTCGCCTTCGTCCAGCTCCAGCGCGATCAGGCCGACGCTGCGCTGACGGCTGAAGGCCACCAGCGGGGTCTTCTTGACGGTACCGTTGGCGGTCGACATGAAGATGAACGGTGCCTTCTTGCGGTCGGCAGCCTTGATACGCGCCTTGCGCTCTTCTTCGGTTTCGTTGCTGTTTTCGATTTCTTCTACATCAGCCTCGGCGCCTTCGGCTTCTTCTTCATCAGCCTGACGCTTCATGGCTTCGAGATCGACCGGCAGCATGGTGGTGATGTACTCACCGTCATCCAGCGGCAGCAGGTTGACCAGCGGACGACCACGGGCGGCGCGGGACGCTTCCGGAATCTCGTAGGTCTTGAGCCAGTACACCTTGCCCTTGCTGGAGAACAGCAGCAGCGTGGTGTGGCTGTTCGCGACCAGCAGGTGAGCGATGTAGTCCTCATCCTTCACGCCGGTAGCCGATTTGCCTTTACCGCCACGACGCTGAGCCTGGTACGCAGCCAGCGGCTGGGTCTTGGCATAGCCGCCGTGGGAGATGGTCACGACGCGCTCTTCTTCCGGGATCATGTCACCCAGGGTCAGGTCGAGGCGTGCATCGAGAATCTCGGTGCGGCGCACGTCGCCGTATTCGGCACGGATCACTTCCAGCTCTTCGCGGATCACTTCCATCAGGCGCACGGCGCTGTTGAGGATGCGGATCAGCTCGCCGATCTGGTTGAGGATCTCTTGATACTCGGCCAGCAGCTTTTCGTGTTCCAGGCCGGTCAGACGGTGCAGACGCAGTTCCAGAATGGCTTGCGCCTGCTCCGGCGACAGGAAGTACTTGCCTTCACGCAGACCGTATTGCGGATCGAGGTTTTCCGGACGGCACGAATCTGCACCGGCACGCTCAACCATCGCAACCACCGCCGAGGACTCCCACGGCGTGCTGACCAGCGCTTCCTTGGCTTCCGACGGCGTCGGCGAAGCCTTGATCAGGGCAATTACCGGGTCGATGTTCGACAGGGCTACCGCTTGACCTTCGAGGATGTGACCACGCTCACGAGCCTTGCGCAGTTCGAACACGGTGCGGCGGGTAACGACTTCGCGACGGTGACGGACGAAGGCTTCCAGCAGATCCTTGAGGTTCAGAATCCGCGGACGGCCGTCGATCAGCGCAACGATGTTGATACCGAATACCGATTGCAGCTGGGTCTGGGCGTAGAGGTTGTTGAGGATCACCTCAGGCACTTCGCCGCGACGCAGCTCGATCACGACGCGCATACCGTCCTTGTCGGACTCGTCGCGCAGTTCGGTGATGCCTTCGAGTTTCTTCTCTTTTACCAGCTCCGCGATCTTCTCGATCAGACGCGCTTTGTTCAGCTGGTAAGGAAGTTCGGTGATGACGATCTGCTGACGGCCACCGACCTTGTCGATGTCTTCGATGATCGAACGGGCGCGCATGTAAATGCGGCCACGGCCGGTACGGTAGGCTTCGATGATGCCGGCGCGACCGTTGATGATCGCAGCGGTCGGGAAGTCCGGACCGGGAATGTATTGCATCAGCTCATCGACGGTCAGCTCGGGGTTGTCGATGAGGGCCAGGCAACCGTCGATGACTTCACCGAGGTTGTGCGGCGGAATGTTGGTCGCCATGCCCACGGCGATACCGCTGGAGCCGTTGACCAGCAGGTTCGGAACGCGGGTCGGCATGACCGCCGGGATCAGTTCGGTGCCGTCGTAGTTCGGCACCCAGTCCACGGTTTCCTTGTGCAGGTCGGCCAGCAGCTCGTGCGCCAGCTTGGTCATGCGCACTTCGGTGTATCGCATGGCCGCGGCGTTGTCGCCGTCCACCGAACCGAAGTTGCCCTGACCGTCCACCAGCAGATAACGCAGCGAGAATGGCTGTGCCATACGAACGATGGTGTCGTACACCGCGGTATCACCGTGCGGGTGATACTTACCGATCACGTCACCGACGACACGGGCAGATTTCTTGTACGGCTTGTTGAAGTCGTTGCCCAGCTCGCTCATCGCGAACAGCACGCGACGGTGCACGGGCTTCAAGCCATCGCGCGCATCCGGCAGTGCACGGCCGACGATCACGCTCATCGCGTAATCGAGATAGGACTGTTTCAGCTCGTCTTCGATATTGACCGGGAGGATTTCTTTGGCCAGTTCGCCCATGAGAAGCCTGATTCCTTTTTCTGGTGAAACTTCGCCATATCCATAGGGGACGCACGAAGCTCGTCGATGCAGGCTGAGTGCCATGCGCCGACTTACGACAAATCAACAAGTTGACCCTGGATTTGCGCAGTGAAGACAACCCCGTGGGACTGCCTCGGAAAACGCCGGATGTTATCACAAGAGCCGCCACGCACCTATCCCCCAGATGCGCATGGAGCATAGTTAGATGACCGATGACAGGCTTAACGGGGACGAGAGAGGCTCAGAGCTTCTCCGAATGCAATTTTCGAGATGAAATTGCGGATGTTTATTGACTTTCAGGGCCTCATCGCTGGCAAGCCAGCTCCCACAGGGGCCATGCCTGGCACAAAACCTGTGGGAGCCAGCTTGCTGGCGATGGCAGCTTACCGGGCGATGAACACCCTTAATGCAGGCGCTTGCGGCACATCAGCTGGGCCATTTTCGCGGTGTCTGGACGCTCGACGATGCCTTTCTCGGTGACGATCGCATCGATCAGGTCTGCCGGAGTCACGTCAAACACCGGGTTGAACGCTTCAACGTCAGCGCCAACTCGCTTGCCACCAACTTCCAGCAACTCGGCGCCGTCGCGCTCCTCGATCGGGATGTCATCACCGCTGGCCAGATTCATATCGATGGTAGAACTCGGCGCCACCACCATGAAACGCACGCCGTGGTGCATGGCGTTGACCGCCAGTTGATAGGTACCGATCTTGTTCGCCACGTCGCCGTTGGCGGTGATCCGGTCGGCGCCGACAATCACCCAGGTCACGCCTTTGGTTTTCATGATGTGCGCGGCGGCGGAGTCGGCATTGAGGGTTACCGGAATGCCTTCGTTGGCCAGCTCCCATGCGGTCAGGCGCGAACCCTGCAGCCACGGCCGGGTTTCGTCGGCGTAGACGCGCTCGACCATGCCTTCGATGAACGCTGCGCGGATCACCCCGAGCGCCGTGCCGAAACCGCCAGTGGCCAGGGCGCCGGTGTTGCAGTGGGTCAGGATTGCCTGTGCGTTGCCCTGATGCTTGCGGATCAGATCGACACCGAGCTGAGCCATGGTCAGGTTGGCCTCGCGATCGCTTTCATGGATGGCGATGGCTTCGGCTTCCAGCGCTGCCAGCGGATCGGCGTTTTCCTTCAGGCGATCCAGCCGGTCGTGCATGCGGTTCAACGCCCAGAACAGGTTGACCGCCGTCGGACGGGAATCGGCCAGCAGCATGAAATCCTCTTCCAGCGCGGCATACCAGTCGCCACCTTCGGCAATCCGGGCACGGGCCGCCAACACGATGCCGTACGCGGCACTGATGCCGATGGCCGGCGCACCACGCACCACCATCGAGCGAATCGCTTCGGCCACGCCGGCGGCGCTGGTGTAGGCGATCCAGTTTTCCTCGAACGGCAAAACGCGCTGATCCAGCAGGTGGAGCGCGTCATCGCGCCAATCGATGGCCTTCACTTTCTCCGCAGCCAACAGTCGATCGCGCATCCCTCACCCCGCACTCATGAACAAAAGCCGCCGATTATAGCGATCCCCCCGCGAAGACGCTCGGGTATACTTCGCCATCCTTTACAAAAGCACTGGAACCGACCCTCGATGCCGAAACCTGCCATTGCGCTCGACTTATTATTGCTGCCGACCTGGCTGGTACCCGTCGAACCCGCAGGCGTTGTGCTCAAGGAGCATGGCCTGGGCATCCGCGACGGTCGCATCGTGTTCATCGGCCCGCGCGCCGAAGCCTTGAAGTGTAACGCCGCCGAAGTCCGCGAATTGCCGGACGTGTTGCTCAGCCCCGGCCTGATCAACGCTCACGGTCACGCAGCCATGACCCTGTTCCGCGGTCTCGCTGACGATCTGCCGTTGATGACCTGGCTGGAAAACCATATCTGGCCGGCCGAGGGCAAATGGGTCGATGAAGACTTCGTGCGTGACGGCACCGACCTGGCCATCGCCGAGCAGATCAAAGGTGGCATCACCTGTTTCTCGGACATGTATTTCTTCCCGAAGGTTGCCAGTGAGCGCGTGCACAACAGCGGAATCCGTGCGCAAATCGCCATTCCGATCCTCGATTTCCCGATTCCGGGCGCCGCTAGCGCCGATGAAGCCATTCGTCAGGGCGTCGAACTGTTCGGCGACCTGAAGCATCACGAACGCATCAAAATCACCTTCGGCCCTCATGCACCCTACACCGTCGGCGATGAGAACCTGGAAAAAATCCGCGTGATCGCCGAAGAGCTGGACGCCTCGATCCACATGCATGTCCACGAAACCGCCTTCGAAGTGCAGCAAGCGGTCGAACAGCACGGCGAGCGCCCGCTGGCCCGTCTCGGCCGACTGGGCCTGCTCGGCCCGCGCTTCCAGGCCGTGCACATGACCCAGATCAGCGATGACGACCTGGCGTTGCTGGTAGAAAGCAACACCAGCGTAATTCATTGCCCGGAGTCGAACCTGAAACTGGCCAGCGGCTTCTGCCCGGTAGAACGCCTGTGGCAAGCCGGGGTCAACGTGGCGGTCGGCACCGACGGCGCGGCGAGCAACAATGACCTGGACCTGCTGGGCGAAACCCGCACCGCCGCCCTGCTGGCCAAAGCCGTCGCCGGCTCGGCCACCGCGCTGGACGCCCACCGGGCGCTGCGCATGGCCACGCTGAACGGCGCGCGGGCCTTGGGGATCGAAGCCGAGACCGGCTCCCTGGAGCTCGGCAAGGCCGCGGACATTGTCGCGTTCGACCTGTCCGGCCTGGCACAACAACCGGTCTATGACCCGGTCTCGCAGCTCATATACGCCACCGGCCGGGACTGCGTGAAACACCTGTGGGTCGCCGGCAAGCAATTACTCGACGACCGCCGCCTGACGCGCCTGGACGAACAGCAGCTGGGCGAAACCGCCCGGGCCTGGGGCCGACGCATCAGCGGCCACACCGAATCGTAAACACCCCGGGGCAAACTCCGGGGCTACAGCCTTTTTCAAGTTTTAGAGGATTGAAATCATGAGCAACGTCGACCACGCCGAAATCGCCAAATTCGAAGCACTGGCCCATCGCTGGTGGGACCGCGAAAGCGAGTTCAAACCGCTGCACGACATCAACCCGCTGCGGGTCAACTGGATTGACGAGCGCGTCAACCTGGCTGGCAAGAAAGTCCTCGACGTCGGTTGCGGTGGCGGCATTCTCAGCGAAGCCATGGCCCAGCGCGGCGCGACCGTGACCGGCATCGACATGGGCGAAGCGCCGCTGGCGGTGGCGCAGCTGCACCAGCTGGAGTCCGGCGTGAACGTGGAATACCGGCAGATCACCGCCGAAGCCCTGGCCGAAGAAATGCCCGAGCAGTTCGACGTCGTCACCTGCCTGGAAATGCTCGAACACGTGCCGGACCCATCGTCGGTGATCCGCGCCTGCTTCCGCATGGTCAAGCCCGGCGGCCAGGTGTTCTTCTCCACCATCAACCGCAACCCGAAGGCGTACCTGTTCGCCATCGTCGGCGCCGAATACATCATGAAGCTGCTGCCGCGCGGCACCCACGACTTCAAGAAATTCATCCGCCCGTCCGAGCTGGGCGCCTGGAGCCGCATGGCCGGCCTCACCGTCAAGGACATCATCGGTCTGACCTACAACCCGCTGACCAAGCACTACAAGCTGGCTGCGGACGTTGACGTCAACTACATGATCCAGACCCTGCGCGAGGAGTAAGCCGATGGCCATCAGAGCAGTCCTTTTCGACATGGACGGCACGCTGCTCGACACCGCGCCGGACTTCATCGCCATTTGCCAGGCGATGCGCGCGGATCGTGGTTTGCCGCCGATGAACGACAAACACATCCGCGACGAAATCTCAGGCGGCGCCAAGGCCATGGTCGCGGTGACGTTTTCGATGGACCCGGAGTCGCCGGGCTTCGAGGAATTGCGTCTGGAATTCCTAGAGCGCTATCTGGTGGGCTGCGCCGTGCACAGCAAGCTGTTCGATGGCATGGGTGAATTGCTGGAAGACATCGAAAAAGCCCATCTGGTCTGGGGCGTGGTCACCAACAAGCCGCTGCGCTTTGCCGAACCGATCATGCAGCAACTGGGGCTGGCCGAGCGCTCGGCCTTGCTGATCTGCCCGGATCACGTGAAGAACAGCAAACCGGATCCCGAGATGCTGACGCTTGCGTGCAAGATGCTTGATCTGGATCCGTCGAGCGTTCTGTTTATCGGCGATGATCTGCGCGATATCGAGTCCGGCCGTGACGCAGGCACCAAGACCGCCGCCGTGACCTATGGCTACATTCACCCGGACGACAACCCGCGACACTGGGGCGCTGACGTGGTGGTGGATCATCCGCTGGAGTTGCGCAAGGTGCTGGATAACGCACTCTGCAGCTGCTGAATCGTGTCCACTGCATTCCCATGCCGGTCGTGGGAGCGATCAGAAGTTAATGGATTAGAGGTTTTTTATGTTTGATTACTCCGCTCGCCCCGAATTGCTCAAGGATCGGGTCATTCTGGTCACCGGTGCCGGTCGTGGCATCGGTGCGGCCGCCGCCAAGACCTACGCAGCCCACGGTGCGACCGTGCTGCTGCTGGGCAAGACCGAAGCCAACCTGACCCAGGTCTACGACGAGATCGAAGCGGCCGGGCATCCGCAGCCGGCGGTGATCCCGTTCAACCTCGAAACCGCCCTGCCCCATCAATACGATGAGCTGGCGGCGATGATCGAGACCGAGTTCGGCCACCTCGACGGCCTGCTGCACAACGCCTCGATCATTGGCCCGCGCACGCCGATCGAGCAGTTGTCCGGTGAAAACTTCATGCGCGTCATGCAGGTCAACGTCAACGCGATGTTCATGCTGACCAGCACGCTGTTGCCGCTACTCAAGCTGTCGCAGGACGCCTCGGTGGTGTTCACCTCCAGCAGCGTCGGGCGCAAGGGCCGTGCTTACTGGGGCGCCTATGGCGTGTCCAAGTTCGCCACCGAAGGGCTGATGCAAACCCTGGCCGACGAAGTCGAAAACGTCGCCCCGGTGCGCTCCAACAGCATCAACCCGGGCGCCACCCGCACCAGCATGCGCGCTCAGGCTTACCCGGGGGAAAACCCGCTAAACAACCCGACCCCGGAAGAGATCATGCCGGTCTATCTGTACCTGATGGGCCCGGACAGCACGGGTATCAACGGCCAGGCATTCAACGCTCAGTAGTGCCATACGTCGCATTTGTTGCCGCGGCGGATTCCCGTCGCGGCAGGCATTTGCCGCTTTTCGCAGGGCCATTTCAGTCAAATAACCACCACACCCCTCCGCGCTAAAAACTCAAGCCATTGATTAACAAAGGTTTTAATAAAACCTGAACTGAATGGCACGACTTTCGCTCTACATTCCCTGAAAGCACGCCGAGTGAAGGCAGTCGGGCAAGGCCTGATTCGATAGCTGACTAATCGTCATCGGGCAGACTAAACTTACGCCAAATGTCCTACGGGACTGATGGATCAGTATGACGCGCAGCCCATAGCCGCTCTCACCCAGCCTGTAAGACAGACTTACTGCTTAGGGGCTCACGCCATATGAAATCACCCTCCCAGACCACTGCAATTGACTTCGATAGTGCCAAATTGCAACGCCTGGGCTTTGGTCAGCTGCCTCCGCTTCTGGAGCGACCTGTCAGCCTGGCGCAATTGCGCCAGCAAATGAGCCTGCAACTGCAAACCAGCCTTGAGCCCCAACGCATCCTCGGTCTGTTCTTCCGCGAAGTTCAGCGCCTGGTGCCGCTCGATGCCTTGAGCTATGTGCACAGCGGCAGTGACTTGCGCCTGGAATTCGGCGCCCGCGGTCATCACTCGGCCAGCTACAGCCTCAGCCATGATGGCGAACACATGGGCGAACTGGTGTTTCGCCGCAACCAGCGTTTCAGCGAGCAGGAACTGGGCAATCTGGAGTCACTTCTGTCGTCCCTGCTGTACCCGATGCGCAACGCGCTGCTCTATCGTGTCGCGACGCAAACCGCCCTGCGCGATCCGCTGACCGGCGCCGGCAACCGCATCGCCATGGAGCAGACCCTGCAGCGGGAAATCGAGATGTCGCGTCGACACCTGCAACCGTTGTCGCTGCTGATGCTGGACATCGACCACTTCAAACAGGTCAATGACAGCCATGGCCACAGCGCCGGCGACGAGGTGCTCAAAGCCGTCGCGGCATCGATCAAGGATCAGTTGCGCAACGTCGACATGGTGTTTCGCTATGGCGGTGAAGAGTTCCTGATTCTGCTGTCCAACACTAGCCGCGAAGCCGCCGCGATGGTCGGCGAACGCCTGCGGTATGCAGCGCAAGCCCAGGACTACTACGCCGATGGCCAGTTGATCGAACTGACCGTGAGCCTCGGTTGCTCGACCCTGCTGCCGGGCGAGTCCGCCGACAGCCTGCTGCGCCGCGCCGACAGCGCGCTGTACGTGGCCAAGCGCGAAGGGCGCAATCGCCTGACAATGGCCGGCTGAACCTTTATCAGGCCAATAAAAAACGGGAGCACACAGGCTCCCGTTTTTTTATGGATGTCGCCGAAACTAGCTCTCGACCAGCGCCCGTCGCTCGCGCCCGACCAGCACCCGCTCCGTCAACTCGAGCTGCATGCAGCGCTCGAGGAACAGGTACATGTAGTCATAGCTCTTGCAGACGGCCTGTCGCAACTCTGCCTGCAACGCCTTGCTTGGGTTCATGCCGGCCAGGGTGCAGATGATTTCCAGTGCTTCCCAAGGGTGGGCATCATCGTACTGGGCATGCATCTTCAGCCACTTCATCGCCCGCTTTCGGTCTTCTTCAGGGAAAGCGGCAGCGTACACACCTGTCGAACAGACCAACGCCGACCACTCCCCGGTCGCGCCCTCGATCGCATAGTTGGTGGCGGCGATGGCCACGATCAGCGAATCTGCTGAACTGGTGTGCCAGCACCAGTGACTCAGTGCATGCAACTCTGGAGGCACTTGCTGGGCCTGCAAGTCTTCCAGGCTCACGCCGTGGGCCCGACTCCAGTTCACCCAGTAATCGGCATGGTTGAGTTCAACGCGGATGTTGCGCATCAGCCAACGCCGCGCCATGTCTTCACCCGGGTGACGGGCGAACTTGGTCTTGGTGAGATTCTGCGCCATGTACAACGCGAACTGCTCAACGACGGGCCAGCCTCCGATCAGGTACTGGCGCATGGTCTTGGCGCTGAGCTTGTTATCACGCATGCGCAGGTAAAGTTCATGTTCGACAACCCGGCGTTTGCTCTCGCTGCAATCCTGAATCAACTGTTGTGCCCAGGCAGGATAACTTGCAGCTTCCATGAGTGGTCCGGTTCGGTTGAATGTGTCGATCACTGTTCGGCTCCTTTTGATTTGTGATTGTAAGGATCGGCAAGAGACTTCAACGGAACGTGCCAGGCGCCTTGAACAACAGCGGCTGCGGTCTGGCGGGCCGACTTTGCAAACTGTCGCAGGTAAACAATTGCGGGCGTTCGATGACATAACCCTGAGCGTAATCCACGCCGATTTCAAGCAATGCCTGCTCGATCTGGGCGGTTTCGACAAACTCGGCAATTGTCTGCTTACCCATGACATGCCCGATGTGGTTGATCACTTCGACCATAGCGCGGTTAATCGGGTCGTCCAGCATATCCTTTACGAAACTCCCGTCGATCTTCAGGAAGTCTACAGGCAAATGTTTCAGATAAGCGAATGAAGACATTCCGGCGCAAAAGTCATCCAGCGAGAAGTAACAACCCAAGCCTTTGAGTTCATTAATAAATCGGATTGCACTGCCCAGATTTGCAATCGCACTGGTTTCTGTAATTTCAAAACAAATCATTTCAGGCGGAACGGAATAGTTATCAAACTGTTCCCGCAGAAAGTGCAAGAACGCGTCATCTCCGATAGTAATGCCTGAAAGATTAATCGCACACATTGCCAGAGGCCGTTCGCACTCTTCGTTAATACATTGAGCAATTACCTTAAATACATTCTGCACAACCCAGCGATCCAGCGAAGTCATCAAACCGTAACGCTCGGCCGCCGGTATGAAACTGTCCGGCAGAATCATCCGACCCGCCTCGTCATGCAGGCGCAACAGAATTTCGATGTGCCCGCCCGCGCCACCGGCCACCGAACCCAACGGGGCGATTTCCTGGGCATAGAGACAGAAGCGGTTTTCCTCCAGGGCCATGTGCAGGCGCTGTACCCAGGCCATCTCGCCGAAACGCAGGGACAGCTCCGAGTCGTCGGCATGGTAGACCTGCACCCGGTTGCGGCCCTTTTCCTTGGCCATGTAGCAGGCCATGTCGGCTGCCCGCAGCGAGGCTTCGAGGGTGGTCGGGGTTTGCGCGACATGCACCAGACCAATGCTGACGGTGGTCAGGAACGGCCGCCCCTTCCACACGAAATGCAGGTTCTGCACCGTCTGACGCAGCCCCTCGGCGATCTTCTCGGCCGCCTCCGGTGCGCAGTTCTCCAGCAAAATGCCGAATTCGTCGCCCCCCAGCCGCGCCAGCGTGTCGCCCTCGCGCAGGCCTGATTGCAGCAACGCACAAATATGTCGCAGCAACTCATCGCCCGCCGCATGCCCGCAGGTGTCATTGACCAGTTTGAACTGATCGAGATCGAGGAACATCAGCGCATGTCGCCCCGGTTGCCGGGTCAGATTGTGCAACGCCTGTTCGAGGCGGTATTCGAACTCGCGGCGGTTCGCCAGGCCGGTCAGTGCATCGTGAGTTGCCTGCCACGACAGATTGGCGATGTATTGCCGCTCCTGCGTCATGTCGTGCAGCACCAGCACGGTCCCGCTGACCTTGCCGGTATTGCGGATCGGCGCGCCGACCAGGGTCACCGAGACAGTGCTGCCGTCCAGCCGCTGAATCAGCTTCGAGTGCTCGCTGCCACCGCTGAGTTGCCCGCTGAGAATGTGTTCGATCAGGGTCAGCCCTTCGGTCTGGGCGTTGTCATCCAACAGATTGAACAACGCCGCCAGCGGCAGACCCGCAGCCTGCTCAGCCTTCCAGTGGGTCAAGGCCTCGGCTGCCGGGTTCATGTATTCGATCGCACCGCTGACATCGGTGGTGATGACCCCGTCGCCAATCGATTGCAGGGTGATATGGGCCCGATCCTTTTCCAGTTGCAGGGCCTCGGCAAAGGCGTGCCGCTGCTTGAGCAGTTTGCGCGTGCGCAGCAGCGCCAGCACGATCAAGCCCAGCGCGGTGGCGAGGTTGGTGAACAGCAGCAGGCGCAGAATCACCCGCGAGCCCTCACCCAACGCATCGCTAAAAGCCTTGGCGGCAGGCGTCACGCCATCGTTGATCGCAAAGATCCGGTCCTTCCAGCGCCGGATATCGGCATCAGTAGCGGCATTGGCGGTGATGCGTCGGTGCATCTCCTGCGCCACGTCATCGAGCTCCACCAGATAAGCGTCGCCGAGCGTCCAGCGGTCGATGGCGGTTTCCAGATAACTGAAATGACGGAAGTTCAGGTACAGCCAGATCAGGCTGGAGACATCGTCCGGGTGGTTGCCGCCCTTGAGGATGCCCTCGCGCGCCGCTTGCAGGTCGGGCGGTTGCTTGTCCAGCGCCAGGCGCAATTGATGGCCGCCCTGAGGCACGGCGATCGCGTTCTGGTATTTGAGGTAAATCGCCTCGTCTCGGCTGTCGGCGTACAGATTGAGGTAGTAGATCGCGTCTTTCTGGCCCTTGGACCAGAGGCTCTCACCTGCGACATAGCCGCGAACGGCCGACAGGACGTAAAGGCTCACGCCACCCAGCAAGGCTTGAAACAACACGACGGCGATAAATGGCCAGACAATGCCCAGCAACCGAGGCGTTCCGAGAGTCCGCTTTTGTTTCATTGGATTCCTTGCGTGGTCACTGCCTGATCGTCCGTCTCTATCAGACCAACCTCCAAAGACTAGGAGGCGTTCGGGGTTCCGGCAAGCGGCGGATCAGCCTCAGTTCAGGACAAACGCCGGCTAGACATATGTACAGCCACGCTCGAATGCGGGATCGATTAACTGGGCACTTCAGGCATTTCCTCTGTATCGGAAATGTCTTCACAAGGAGTGTGACATGCCATCGACATCTTCAGCTTCAACCGATCCATCGACAACCGCAGAATCCGGCGCCAGAAAGGCTCTGGGCCTGGATGCCAGCCCGGATATCGAATCGCTGGTTCCCCAACCGACTGCCAGGGACCGAAAAAGGTTCAAGGCCGCACGAGTCGCAACACCGGCTATTGCGCCCTCCATGACCCTGGAGCAGTACATGGCAGAACGCATCAATGAACGGATGCTGGACACGGTCAAAACCTTTTTGATCGGCAAACCCTCGCTGATTCGTCATTTGAGTGGCGATATCTTGCGGCTTGCCGACACGGAAGAACTGCGCGCGACCCCTTCGGTTTTCCTCCAGCGAATACTCAACTCCCCCGAATCACTGGACCTGACAGAACGGCTGCTGAAAAGGCTCAAATGGTACGGCGCTACTGACGGCGAACAGACCCTGGCGTCCGTGCGCTATCAGTTGATATGCAAAGCCATCTGCTTGCATTTGCACGCGCCGGCAGCCGACGAACCGCTAGAGCTCGCCGGTTTCCGCTGGCAGGACCCCGTCCATTGGGGCAAAAGCTACCAGACCCTGCGCAGCGATTTCGAACAGCACTTGCTGAGTACCCGACGGGTTGCCAATACCAAAGAGGCGATCCTGCTGGCCCAGGTGTTCCAGACTCGCCGGTCGAAAGACTTTGCCGTGCGCGATGTCCCACCCGAGCTTCGTTACAAGACATCGATCGTGTGGGTCAACTTCATGCACGGCGTGCTGCTGGCCGAGGTGCTTGGTCTGGATCAGTCGCAGTCACTGTCTTTCCAGCAACTGATCAATCTGCCTCTGGAACGCAGTGCTGACGCCCCCCCTGCAGAGCTGGAGACAATTGCACGACTGCGAATAAGTCCCGCCCTTGAATGGGCAGTGTGCACCGGCGTCATTTCGGCGCGAGCGGCACCCGGTCACGACCAGGAAGATATCAAGCGAGCGCTGGCCGCGCTGGAAGAACAAAGCGAACACTTGAACAAATCCGTGATGACCCTGGACCTGGTTCCACCTGATCGATTGAAGATGGCCAGAGAAGTCCTGGCTGACCGGTTCAGCGGCTTTACGTTCAGCCGGGACGGACGGAAGTTGATGTCGGCCGATCCGAGCCATGGCCATTCAAGAGCGCCACTGGACCTGAAGAAGCAGCAGGGCCACGACTTTCTGGACGTCTACACAGATGGCCAGCTCGATGGCGGCAAGCGGTGGATTGTCTCCATGCCCGACGGCACCACACGATCCACCACAGCACTCAGGCTGGATGACCAGCGCGTCCTCTATGCCGAGCGCGAAAACTGGCGAGGTGGTTATGATCGGGTCGATACGGGAGTTCCCGGCTGGGCTGGCAAGTCTTTGCCAGACATCAACGCGCAGTTTGAATCCGCCTTCAACGACTATCTGGCGACCATCAGACCGGCTTATCAGACCTTGATTGCCAGTTTGCTGGCTTCACTTCCCCTGGCTGACCGACGAGCGCTGGCTCAGGGTGAAGTTCAGGTGCTGAGCCTGCGGCAACAAAACGGATCGCAGGAACAATCAGCACAGACTCGGGCAAGAAAGGGTTTCGTTCTAAAAGTGATCTTCAACGACGAGATCACCTATTACGAGCTCATCCCCAGTGCCGGTGTCATTCGTCTGCGAACAGGCTTGAGGTTTTCGACCATCAAAGGCGTTCGTACCGAGTTTCCCTTGCACGCCGCAATCTCCGGACAAACCTATTCACCCGAACGCAATCTCAGCACTTCACTGCTGCTCGACTGGCAGGCCCATCTCTATGGCAAAACACCGGCAGAAAGGGCGTACTGCACAGGTTTTCTCGACATCATGGGATTCATGCCGACAGCCGCACCGGCCGGTTCCAGCACTGCCGAGGCCGACGCCACCATACTTGACTCCCGATTGAAAGACGTAGCGCATTTCATCGCAACCAACTTTCTCTACGTCGATGAACAGCAACTGCGGCTCCAGTGCCGCGGCATGACGACGTTCGACACCCACCGGGCCAAAGTCGAGAAGCGACTGGAAACGTTCGTGGCCATCGTCAAAGGGTTTGTACCTTTCTGGGGCAGTATCGAAGATCTGCTTTCGGGCGATACCGTCGGCAAAATAACGGGCGGGGTCGGACTGCTGTTCGACCTGGCGTCGTTCCTGTGCCCGATCGGCAAATTCATCTCGGGTTCGGTGCGCCTGCTCCGCGCCGCTGCCGGCACCACTCGCATGGTCGTCAATGCAACGCTGCCGCCGTTTTCGACATTGGCCCGCCAACTCCTCACCCGCTCACTGGCAAACTTCAACCCGCTGGACGGTATTCCCTCGCTGCTCAAAGGTCTGGGAGGCGGTGCCGGGAAAGGGCTGCTCTTCATCGGCCGGACGAGTGTTGGCGGCATCAGAAAGCTCGCGGGCAAGGCCGATGGCTACCGACTGATCCAAGACCTGCCACAGGCCATCGATCCCGGACGCTGGACGCCGCTGACGAACGGAGATCGGCTGGCGACGGTCAACGGAATTGATGATGTACTCCTGCGCCATACAGGTCCGTCGGACCTGGAACGTTTTCATCTGGTCGACCCGATGACCTCCCTGCCTTACGGCCCGCGCCTGCGCAACAACGGCAAAAACCTCGCGCAAGGTCGATCCGGCTTCAGGACATTGCCCCCGAGCGAAACCCACGTCGTCGCGCAGCTTCCGGAACACGCCCGTATTCGGGAAGTGCTTGAAGTCGATGGTCGAACCACACTGCTGATTGATGACATCCCTTATCGACTGGACGGCAACCAGCTGCGCCGCGCCGACCTGATCGATGATCAATCACTACTGAAAGCCCTGCCTTGCAGGGTGCGGCGCGTGCCGGGGTCGGACGTCTGCAAAACGAGCTATGTCACCGGCCATCCAGCCCCCACGCCAGCCAACGGAACGTACGACACCAAGAAAGGCTGGGCACCCTGGTTCGGGGACAGCCTTTACACCCCGGCCACTTCAGGTCGAGCGATGCTGCTCAAGACCCTGAAAAAGAAAAGCAGACACCCGGCGACGATGACGTTTCAAAAAGGGATTTACGGAAGGATCAAAGTGGACATCCCCTTCGGCACCCGGAATCAGTTCGATATCTTCGAGGCCGGCGCCACCATCGTCCCCGCCATCGACGACTCGAGGCACTATGTGTTCACCCGACTGGACGCCGGATCCTTCTACGTCGCCGAACTGCCCAAGGGACAAAGCCTCGCTACACCGTTGACGCTGCGCAAGGCCAATACCCTGCCTGCCGATCTGAAGGATGAACTGATGACGGTCTACACCGGGTCGCTCAATGCCAACAACATGGCGAGAATCTACGGCATTCCGGCTGTAGAACGCGCCCTCGAAACCATGGAGAAAATTGCCATTCGCATTGGTGGCCATGCGAATCCGCCCGACACGCTCAAATTGCTTAAAGTCGATACCAGCCCCGGTGAAGCGGTGTTGTTCGATCATTCCACGCGCATGATCGTCAGCCGGCTGCCGGACGGTGCTGCATCCTGGTCACGTAGCCGGGACGCATCGGAGACCTTTCGTCAACGTACCGCCGACATCTTCGACAGGCTGTTTTTAAAGAAGACAATCGATGTCCGGCAAAGCGCTGATCTGAAAATCAATCAGGCGATGAACAAACTTCAGGCATTGCTCCCATCTCATTTCCAGGGGCAGAATCCGCGAAACATCGCCTACGCCGACATCGTGACGTCGACCGGCAAGCGCGAGGTGTATGTCAGCGTTTCCGGCGCGCAAGGACTGACCGGGGAACTGCCGCTGTTCAAGCCTCCATTCGCGCCGGATAAAGTGATTGTCGGCGACACCACCTACTTCAACATCGACTTCGGCAAGACCTTCAACAGAACCTCACTGGAAGTCTCGAGCGAAGGGCAATTGGTGGCGATTCCCCATACGATAAAGGACATCGATACCTACACGCCCGCGCTGACCCGCCGGCCGACCTCTCTGGACAGTGAAGCCAAACTGATCAGCGTGCTTCGTCAGAAATACCCCGAAAACCACATGATTGCTTCAGTCGACGTGGCCACGACCATGCCACCCTGCACCAGTTGCTCGGTGATCGTTAAGGAATTTGGTTACGACGGCACCGCCAACGCACTTGAGGTGCTGTGGAACTGACCTACAACCGCTGCAAATGCCCATAAAGCTTTGCGTACAGCCCGCCATCGGCAATCAGTTGCTGGTGGTCGCCATCCTCGGCCACTTGCCCGCCGTCGAACACCAGCACGCGGTCTGCCTGCTTCACCGCTGACAGGCGGTGGGCGATGATCAGCGTGGTGCGGCCATGGAGAAAGCGCGCCATGGCCTGGTGCAGGTTGTATTCGGTGGCGGCGTCGAGGGCCGAAGTGGCTTCGTCGAGGATCACCACTTTGGGTTCGGCGAGGATCATCCGCGCAATCGCCAGCCGTTGCCGCTGGCCACCGGACAGGCGCACGCCGGAGCGGCCGACGACGCTGTCCAGCCCGTCCGGCAAGGCACGAATGGTGGGTTCGAGCTGAGCGATTTCCAGCGCCTGCCAGCAGGCTTCGTCGCTGCGGGTGCGGCCCATGGTCAGGTTGGCGCGCACGGTATCGTTGAACAGAGCCGGATGCTGCAGCACCACCGCGACATTCTCCCGAACCGTTTCCAGGCCAATTTCCTGCTGGGTCGATCCGCCGAAACGGATAGTCCCGGCCAGCGGCGTATACAAGCCGAGCAGCAATTGCACGAGAGTACTTTTGCCGCCACCACTGGCGCCGACAATCGCCACTTTCTCGCCCGGCGCAATGGACAGGTTCATTTGATCCAGCACCAGTTCATCGCCATAACCAAAGCTCAGGCCTTGCACCTCGATCCCGACAGTATCGCGGCCCTTGAACGGGTCGACACCGCCGGGGTATTGCGGCTCGTCGGCACGGGCCAGCAATTCGTTGATCCGTGTCAGCGCGCCACCGGCGGCGTAATAGGCGTATTGCAGATTCAGCAGTTGTTCGACCGGGCCGATCATGAACCACAGGTAGCTGAACACCGCGAGCATCTGGCCGATCGACAGGTCGGAGAACAGCACCGTGAGCATCGCCGCCGCGCGGAAGATGTCGATGCCGAACTGGAACAGCAGGCCACTGGCACGGTTGGAGGCGTCGGTCTTCCACTGCGAATTGACCGCATAGTTGCGCACTTCCTGAGCCCGCAGGCCGAGGCGCCCGAGAAAGAAGCCCTGACGGTTGCCGGCGCGCACTTCCTGGATCGCATCGAGGGTTTCGCTCAACGCCTGCGTGAAGCGCGAAGTGCTGTCATTCTCGAGTTTCTTCAGGTGTTTGACCCGTTTGCCCAACTGCACCGTGGCGTAGATCACCAGCGGATTGAACAGCAGGATCAGCAGCGCCAGTTTCCAGTGCATCCACATCAGGATGCTGGCGGTGCCGACCAGCGTCAGCATCGCCACCAGGAAACGGCTGAGGGTTTCGCCGACAAACTTGTCGAGGGTATCGAGGTCGGTGACCAGGTGCGTGGTGACCGTGCCGCTTCCCAGGCTTTCGTATTCGCCCAGCGAGATCCGTTTCAGGCGCTCGATCAAACGCACACGAATGCGATAAACGATGTCCTTGGCCAGCCGCGCAAACAACCGCGCCTGCAACACGCCAAAACACAGGGCGCTGCAACGCAGGGTCAGCGTTACCACCAGCATCAGGCCGATGTAGCCCGCCGCCTGCTGCCACATCGTCGGCAACGCGTGGTTCATGACTTTCAGCGCAGCATCGCCATGGCCGAGCAGGACTTCGTCTACCAGCAACGGCAGCAGCAGCGGGATCGGCACGCTGCACAGCGTCGCCAGTACGGCCACACCGTTGGCGATCCACAGGGATTTTTTGTGATGAAGTGCCAGACGCCGGACTTCAGCCCAGCTCAGCCGGTCGACACGCTTGACGGCTGGCGTGTCATCGGCCGGGTCAGACACAGGCGGCGCGCTCCAGCCATCGGCCGAGCAGCGGCGACAGTTCACTGAGCGGCTGATAACCGTTGGTCAGCAACGCCAGTTGGCCATTGCGCTCGGCGAGCAGGGTCGGGAATCCGGCGATGCCCAGATCCTGAACCCAACTGAAATCGGCCTGGGTCGCCTTGTGTTGATCGGCATGATCAAACAGGGCAGCAAATTCGATACGGGGGACGCCGGCCTTCTCTGCCAGCTCCACCAGTACGCTGGCCTGAGTGACATCGCGACCTTCGCCGTAAAACGCGTTCTGGATCAACCCGACCAGTTTCCACGCGCAATCCGGCGCCAGGCTGCGCGCGGTGACAATGGCCCGACAGGCAGGTTCGGTGTCGTAGACAAAACCGTCCGGCAAAGCGCCTTCGAACTTGAACGGCTGGCCAGTGGCCTCGGTGACCGCCTGCCAGTGCTCGAGAATGTAGCGCCGGGTCGTCGGCTCCAGCGCCGCACCGCTGCCGGTGCGCAACCCGCCGACCACCAGGTGCAGCTCCACCCCGGCTGCCTGCGCCTGCTCCACCAATGCCTTGGCCACCGGGGCAAATCCCCAGCACCACGAACACATCGGATCCATCACATAGAGCAGGCGTGCAGACATGATTAAGCCTCGGTGGATGCTTGCTTATAGTTGTAGCCGATCGGGTGCGGCATGTTGCGGGCCTTGGCCAGTTCGATCTGCTTCTGGCGGTCGACGGCGCTGCGGCGGGTCTTCTCGCTCAGGGTGTCCCAGCAATGCGGGCAACTGATGCCGGCCACATAATGCTCGGAAGCACGATCTTCAACGCTGACCGGCGTGCGGCAGGCATGACACTGATCGTAGTCGCCTTCGCTCAGGTCGTGACGCACGGTCACGCGGTTGTCGAACACAAAGCAGTCGCCCTGCCATTTGGTTTCTTCCTGCGGCACCTCTTCGAGGTACTTCAGGATGCCGCCCTTGAGGTGGTAAACCTCTTCGAAGCCTTCGCCGAGCATGTAGCTCGATGCCTTCTCGCAGCGGATGCCACCGGTGCAGAACATCGCGACCTTCTTGTGCACGGCCGGGTCGAAGTGTTCTTTGATGTAGTCGGGAAATTCGCGAAAACTGGTGGTTTTCGGATCGATGGCGCCTTCGAAGGTGCCGATCGAGACTTCGTAATCGTTGCGGGTGTCAATCAGCAGCACTTCCGGATCGCTGATCAGCGCGTTCCAGTCCTGCGGCTCGACGTAGGTGCCGACCTTCTTGTTCGGATCGACACCTTCGACGCCCAGGGTCACGATCTCTTTCTTGAGCTTGACCTTGGTGCGATAGAACGGCTGCTCGTCGCAGTACGATTCCTTGTGATCGATGTCGATCATGCGCGGATCGTTGCGCAGCCAGGCCAGCAGGCCGTCGATGCCTTCACGGCTGCCGGAAACCGTGCCGTTGATGCCTTCTTCGGCGATCAGCAGGGTGCCTTTGATGCCGTTGTCGACCATCGCTTGCAGCAAGGGCTCGCGCAGGTTGACGTAATCTTCGAGGGTGACGAACTTGTACAGTGCCGCCACGACAATCGGTTGTGTCATGGGTATTTCTCCAGGTGGCTACCCTCGTAAAGGGTGAACCGGATGCGAAAAAAAACGCGCCGGGTGAGCGGCGCGTTGCGGATTCTAGCAAAAAACCGACGTTTAATGCTTGCTGCCGCCGGCACAGGTCGGCGACGCCGGAGCGGCTCCAACCTCTGCCCATTCCTGCGGGGTGTAGGTGTGCAGCGCCAACGCATGGAACTCGCCCATCAGCTCGCCGAGCGTGCCGTAGACTTTCTGGTGGCGCTTGACCCGGTTCAGACCTTCGAACTGCGCGCTGACCACCACTGCCTTGAAGTGGGTCTGCAACCCGCGACTGTGCATGTGGCTTTCGTCCAGCACTTGCAGATGCTCAGGCTGAAGCAGCGCCAGCGTCGATTCGATGCGTTGTTGCATGGTCATCACGAACTCCGCTTACTTCTTCTTGGCCGGAGCAGCGCCTTTCGGTGCCAGCTCGTTGGTCATGTCGTCCAGCAATTTGTTGACGACCGGTACTGCGCTTTCCAGTTTGGCCTGGGTCATCTGGGCCGATTGCTGTGTCAGCTGCGGCATTTTTTCCAGGACTTTCTTGCCCAGTGGCGACTGGTAGAACGCGACCAGGTCTTTCAATTCCTGTTCGCTGAAGTTGCTGGTGTAGAGCTTGACCATGTCCGGCTTCAGCTTGTTCCAGCCGATGGCCTGGTCCAGGGCGGCGTTGGCCTTGGCCTGGTAGGTATCCAGTACGGCTTTCTTGGATTCCGGCGCCTTGGTCTGTTCAAAACGCTGGGCGAACATCTGCTGCACTTGCATGTACACCGGAGTGCCCAGCTTGTCAGCGTGCGCCAGGGTCAGGAAAGTTTCGGCACTGGCGTTGTGGCTGGCGGTATCGGCGAACACCTGGCCGCTGGCGCAAACCAGGGCAACCGCGGTGCAGATGGCACGAAGACGAGTCATCGAGTTTCCTTTTCAGCTAGGCGAGGTAAAACCCCAAGGGCGACCATTCTGCGCCTGAATAACGCTGCGGCTCAACCCCCGAGCCTTGCCGCGCTTGATTGGCGGGGCCTGGCGGGGCAACAATCGAGCGGATGGAACCACTTGGTCCACACCGGGCCTAAACTGCGCAAACAGACCAACAGGAGTGTGCACGATGAGCCGTATCGAAACCGACAGCCTGGGCCAGATCGAAGTCCCGGACGACGCTTACTGGGGCGCTCAGACGCAACGCTCGCTGATCAACTTCGCCATCGGTCAGGAACGCATGCCCTTGCCGGTGCTGCACGCCCTGGCCCTGATCAAGAAAGCCGCGGCCCGGGTCAACGACCGCAACGGCGATCTGCCCGCCGACATCGCCCGCCTGATCGAACAGGCCGCCGACGAAGTGCTCGAAGGCCAGCACGACGACCAGTTTCCACTGGTGGTCTGGCAGACCGGCAGCGGCACCCAGAGCAACATGAACGCCAACGAAGTGATTGCCGGCCGCGCCAACGAACTGGCCGGCAACCCGCGCGGCGGCAAGTCGCCAGTGCATCCCAACGATCACGTCAACCGCTCGCAGAGTTCCAACGACTGCTTCCCCACCGCCATGAGCATCGCCACCGCGCAGGCAGTGCAGACCCAACTGCTGCCGGCCATCGCCGAGCTGTCCGGTGGCCTGGCCGAGCTGTCGGCGCGGCACATGAAACTGGTGAAGACCGGCCGCACCCACATGATGGACGCCACGCCGATCACCTTCGGCCAGGAGATCTCCGGCTTCATCGCGCAGCTGGATTACGCCGAACGGGCGATCCGCTCAGCGTTGCCAGCGGTCTGCGAACTGGCGCAGGGCGGCACCGCGGTCGGCACCGGGCTCAACTCGCCACACGGTTTCGGCGAAGCGATTGCCGCTGAGCTGGCGGCGTTGTCCGGCCTGCCGTTCGTCACCGCGCCGAACAAGTTCGCCGCCCTCGCCGGCCACGAGCCGCTGACCACCCTTTCCGGCGCCCTGAAAACCCTCGCCGTGGCGCTGATGAAAATCGCCAACGACCTGCGCCTGCTGGGCTCCGGCCCTCGTGCGGGTTTTGCCGAAGTGCGCCTGCCGGCCAACGAACCGGGCAGTTCGATCATGCCCGGCAAGGTCAACCCGACCCAGTGCGAGGCGCTGTCGATGCTGGCCTGTCAGGTGCTGGGCAACGATGTGACGATCGGTATTGCCGCCAGTCAGGGTCACTTGCAGTTGAACGTGTTCAAACCGGTGATCATCCACAACCTGCTGCAATCGATCCGCCTGCTGGCCGATGGCTGCAGCAACTTCCAGCAGCACTGCATCGCTGGCCTTGAGCCGGATGCCAAGGTCATGGCGCAACATCTGGAACGCGGCCTGATGCTGGTGACGGCGCTAAACCCGCACATCGGCTACGACAAGTCGGCGGAAATCGCCAAGAAGGCTTACAGCGAAGGCAAGACCTTGCGCGAAGCGGCGCTGGAGCTGGGGTATCTGACCGATGAAGAGTTCGATGCCTGGGTGCGGCCGGAGAACATGATCGAGGCCGGCGCCAAGGGCTGAGTCATCCTGATCCTTCCCAGGCCTGGCGTGGGAAGGATCATCCGACCAACAGTTTCGCCCGCCGGGCCTTGAGCCCGGCAATCAGCGAAGGCCCCAGTGCCACCAGCGCCGACCCCAGCACCACCAGCACCGCCCCGCCATACGCCAGCAAATTGATTTGCTCGGCATGCACATATTCCGGCCACACCCCAGCCGCCACCGCCACCGCGCCAAACGTCACCAACGGCGTGATCGCAAGCGTCGCACTGACCCGCGAGGCCTCCCAATGCGCCAGCGCCTCGGCAAACGCGCCGTAGGCGATCAGGGTGTTCATGCAGCACGCCAGCAGCAACCAGCCTTGCAACGGGCTCAGCTCCAGCGCTTCGAGCGGATGAACCCACGGCGTCAGTAGCAAAGCGCAGAACAGGTAGATCACCATCATCACCTGCAGCGAATTCCATACCGTCAGCAATTGCTTCTGACCCAGCGCATAGAACGTCCAGACCGTCGATGCCAGCAGCACCAGCAACACACCGGCGGTGTAGTCAGACAAAGACGTCAGCAATTCAGCCAGACGCTGATTGAAGAACAACGCAAAACCGATCAGCAGCACCGCCAGCCCCATGCCCTGACCCATACTGAAGCGTTCCTTGAACACGAACAGACTGGCGATCAGCAACATGATCGGCCCCATCTGCACCACCAACTGAGCGGTGCCGGGGCTGAGCAAGTTCAGGCCCATCAGGTACAGCACGTAGTTGCCCACCAGCCCGAGCACCGCCATCAGCACCAGCCAGCCGCCCTTCGGCCCGAGCACCTTGCGACTCGGCAACCGCTTGGTCGCCGCCAGATAAATGAACAGACAGCCGCCGGATACCGTCAGGCGAAACCAGGTCACCGTGATCGGGTCCATCACCTGCAACACCTGCTTGAGCTTGATCGGCAGGATTCCCCACAGAAACGCGGTCAACAAGGCCAGGAACATGCCGTACACCCAGCGACCCGACGAAACGTGCATGAGAACCCCGAAAGCCAATGACAGGAGCGCTCATTCTAGGCGCAGGACCACGGCCGACACAGGGACAGTTGTGCTCAGGCCGCTAATGAAACTGTGCAGGTCGCAGCATTAAATTGACGCGTTGCCGTTGATCGGCTGACGAAGCGCTGCAAGTGGTTCAGGCATAAGCTCTTTGGATCCCATTCAGCGCAGCGCTCAAGGAGATCGATCATGTTCGGAATGCGCGCCCAGGACACCGCCCCCGCCACGCACTTTCGCAGCGACCGGGTGTGCCGGGTCAACGGCGAACTGTTTTTCAGCACCCGGGAGAACACCCTCGAAGGGCCGTTCGACAGCCCCGAGAAAGCCGAGCAGGAAATCCGCGCGTACATCGCGCGGATGCGATTGATGGATTCCGGCAGACGGGCCTAGCGCACCGCTTCAAACAACCCGGTCGCGCCCATCCCGCCACCCACGCACATGGTCACGATTCCGTAACGCAGATTGCGTCGCTGCAACTCGCGCACCAGATGCCCGACCTGCCGCGATCCGGTCATACCGAACGGATGGCCGATGGAAATCGAGCCACCGTTGACGTTGTACTTCTCGTTGTCGATTTCCAGCCGGTCACGGGCGTACAGGCACTGCGAGGCGAACGCTTCGTTCAATTCCCACAGGTCGATGTCCGCTACTTGCAAACCTTTGGCCTTGAGCAGCTTCGGCACCGAGAACACCGGGCCGATGCCCATTTCATCCGGTTCGCAACCGGCCACGGTGAAACCGCGGAAAAACGCCTTCGGCTTGAGCCCCAGTTGCAGGGCTTTTTCCAGGCTCATCACCAGCGTCATCGAGGCGCCGTCGGACAACTGCGATGAGTTGCCGGCGGTCACTGATCCGTCCTCGGCAAACACCGGTTTCAACCCGGCAAGGCTTTCATAGGTGGTGTCCGGGCGGTTGCAATCATCGTGATCGACGATGCCGTCGAGGATCTGTACCTGGCCACTGTTCTTGTCTTCAACCCGGTACTTCACCGCCATCGGCACGATTTCATCGTTGAACAGGCCGGCTGCCTGAGCCTGGGCGGTGCGGATCTGACTTTGCAGCGAGTAGCGATCCTGAGCCTCGCGGCTGACACCATAACGACGCGCCACCACTTCGGCGGTCTGGCCCATGGTGTAGTAGATGCCGGGGGTCTGCTGCTTGAGCAACGGGTTGATCAGGTGATCGGTGTTGACGCTTTTCAGCGTCAGGCTGATCGACTCGACGCCGCCGGCAACGATGATGTCGCTGCAACCCGACGCGATCTGGTTGGCGGCAATCGCAATCGCCTGCAAGCCTGAGGAACAAAAACGGTTGAGGGTCATGCCCGCGGTGCCGGTGCCCAGTCGCGAGAGCACCGCCACATTACGGCCGATGTTGTAGCCCTGGGCGCCTTCGTTGGAACCGGCACCGACGATGCAATCCTCGACGCTGGCCGGGTCGACGTCATTGCGCGACAGCAAAGCGTTTACACAATGGGCCGCCATGTCATCGGGACGGGTCTGGTTGAACTTGCCGCGAAAGGACTTGGCCAGGCCGGTCCGTACGCTGTCGACGATCACCACTTCACGCATGGCATACCTCATTGTTGTAGTCGGTTGAGAGTGGACCGAGCATAAGTCCACCCAATCGCCGACCGCGACAATCATTCACCTCGCGTATGCGTGCCCATCGGTCAGTCTTTGTGTTTCCTGGCGTGCTTGTCGGACTTCTCGAAAGCCTCTTCCAGCGCACGGTTGATCGTGCGCAACACCTTGACCCGGGCCCAGCGCTTGTCGTTGGCCTCGACCAATGTCCACGGCGAAATTTCGGTGCTGGTGCGGTCGACCATGTCGCCTACAGCGCCACGGTATGCGTCCCACTTGTCGCGGTTGCGCCAGTCGTCTTCGGTGATCTTGAAGCGCTTGAACGGGATCTCTTCACGCTCCTGGAAACGCTCCATCTGCGTGTCCTTGTCGATCGCCAGCCAGAACTTGACCACGATCACCCCGGCGTCGGCGAGTTGCTCCTCGAAGTCGTTGATTTCGCCGTAGGCGCGCATCCAGTCGGCGGTGCTGCAAAAACCCTCGACCCGCTCCACCAGCACCCGGCCGTACCAGGACCGGTCGAACACAGTGAACTTGCCCCGGGCCGGGATGTGTCGCCAGAAACGCCACAAATACGGCTGCGCCCGTTCTTCTTCGGTCGGCGCGGCAATCGGCACGATGTTGTACTGACGCGGATCGAGTGCCGCCGCAACCCGACGGATCGCCCCGCCCTTGCCCGCTGCATCGTTGCCCTCGAACACCGCCACCAGCGCATGACGGCGCATGCGCTTGTCACGCATCAGCCCGGACAGTCGCGCCTGCTCGGTGATCAATTGCTCTTCGTAATCTTTCTTTTCCAGACGCTGGGTCAGGTTGAGGCTGTCGAGCAGGTTCAACTGATCCACCGAGGTTCCCAGTGGCTGGGCACTGACAGCCTGCGGGTGCACATCGGGGCGCTTCAATGCGTTTTGCAGGCCTTCGAGCAGAATCTTGCCGACCGTCAGGCTGCGGTAATGCGCGTCCATGCCTTCGATGACATGCCACGGCGCGTAATCGCGGCTGGTGCGACGCAACACGCGCTCGCCGTATTTGACGAACTTGTCGTAGGTCTCCGATTGCTGCCAGTCCAGCGGGCTGATCCGCCAGCTGTGCAACGGGTCGTCGGCCAAGGCCTTGAGGCGCGCCTTCATCTGTTTCTTGGACAGGTGAAACCAGAACTTGAAGATCAGCGCGCCTTCATCGCACAGCATCTTTTCCAGACGCTCGGCGCCGGCAATCGCCTGATCGAGTCGCGGGTCCTTGAACAGCCCGTGCACCCTGCCCTGCAGCATCTGGCTGTACCAGTTGCCGAAGAAAATCCCCATCCGCCCCTTGGCCGGCAGCATCCGCCAGTAACGCCAGGCCGGTGGCCGCGCCAGTTCTTCATCGGTCTGCTGGTCGAAGGTGCGCACTTCGATCAGGCGCGGATCCATCCATTCGTTGAGCAGTTTCACCGTCTCGCCCTTGCCGGCGCCTTCGATGCCGTTGATCAAAATGATCACCGGAAAGCGCTTTTGCTGCTGCAATTCAAACTGGACTTCAAGCAGTGCTTCACGCAGGGCGGGCACGGCGGCTTCGTAGGTTTCTTTGTCGATGGCGTGACCGATTTCAGCGGATTCGAACATAGGGACGGCTCCTTCCAGGATTCAGCAAGACTAGCGGATTGGGCACAGACACGGCACAGAAATTCCCGCCGGCGGCGGATTGTCCATGAGTCATCTGCGGCAAGGCTTGCCATGGATCAAGCGCCGCCCGCGTGATCGGCTAGAATGGCCGCCTTGCCGTTGCCGAGCCTGCCATGAAACCTGTAATGCCCCACGCCCAACTCGACTGGGATGACCAGGGACGCCCGCGTTCGCGAGTGTTCGACGATGTGTATTTTTCCGATCAGTCGGGGCTGGATGAAACCCGCTACGTGTTCCTTGAACAGAACCGTCTGGCCGAGCGCTTTGCCGCGTTGCCGGCGGGCGGGCGACTGGTGATCGGTGAAACCGGGTTCGGCACCGGGCTGAATTTTCTCTGCGCCTGGCAGTTGTTCGAACAGCATGCGGTGGCCGGTGCGCGGCTGCATTTCGTCAGCGTCGAAAAGTTTCCGCTGAGCCCCGCCGACCTGCAGCGGGCACTGGCGCTGTGGCCGGATCTCAAGCCACTGTCCGATCAACTACTCAAACATTACGTGGCAATCCATCAAGGCTTCCAGCGCATTGTTCTGGATCACGGTCGAGTGACTCTGACGCTGTTGATCGGTGATGCGCTGGAGCAGTTGCCGCAACTGGACGGCCAGATCGACGCGTGGTTTCTCGACGGTTTCGCGCCAGCGAAAAACCCGGAGATGTGGACCGCCGAACTGTTCACCGAACTGGCCCGGCTGGCGGCGCCCGGCTCGACCATCAGTACCTTCACCAGCACCGGTTGGGTGCGACGCCTGCTCAACGCCGCCGGCTTCAAGATGAAGCGCACGCCGGGCATCGGTCACAAGTGGGAGATCCTGCGCGGAGTGTTTCTCGGCTGGCCAGAGGATGCTCCACTACCGGCGGCAGACAAACCGTGGTTCGCCCGACCGGTACCGTTGAACAGTGAGCGTAGCGCCTTGGTGATCGGTGCCGGTCTGGCCGGATGCGCCACGGCGGCCAGCCTCGCGGCGCGGGGCTGGCAGGTCAGTCTGCTGGAACGGCATGCGGCGGTGGCGCAGGAAGCCTCGGGCAATCCCCAAGGCGTGCTGTATCTGAAATTGTCCGCCCATGGCACAGCGCTGTCGCAGTTGATCGTCAGCGGTTTCGGCTACACCCGACGCCTGTTGGAAACCCTGCAACGTGGCACCGACTGGGATGACTGCGGCGTGCTGCAACTGGCGTTCAATGAAAAAGAACGCGAGCGTCAGGCGCAACTGGCGGCCGCGTTTCCCGAAGACCTTCTGCAATGGCTCGATCAACCCGAGGCGCAGGCTCATGCCGGCATCGGACTGGCGCACGGTGGTTTGTATTATCCCGAGGGCGGCTGGGTGCATCCGCCGGCCCTGTGTCAGGCACAAGCCGCACAGTCGGGCGTCACACTATTCACCCATCAGGAAGCCGTGGAGCTGCGCAAGGTCGAAGGTCAGTGGCAAGCCCTCGACGGTGAACGATTGATCGCAACAGCGCCCGTCGTGGTGCTGGCCGGTGCCGCCGAGATCAAGCGTTTCCCCCAGAGTGCCGACCTGCCCCTCAAGCGTATTCGCGGGCAGATCACCCGACTGGCGCAGACCGCGCAAAGCCAGGCACTGGCCACGGTGGTCTGCGCCGAAGGCTATGTGGCCCCGGCACGGTTGGGCGAACACACCCTCGGTGCCAGTTTCGATTTCAACAGCGACGACCTGACCCCGACCACCGCCGAACATCTGGGCAACCTGGAGATGCTCGAAGAAATCTCCACGGATCTGGTCAGTCGCCTGCACATCAGCGAGCTCGACGCCGACAGCCTTCAAGGTCGAGCAGCCTTCCGGTGCACCAGCCCTGACTATCTGCCGATCGTCGGTCCTCTGGCCGACCGCGAAGCCTTCACCCAGGCGTACGCCGCACTGGCCAAGGATGCCCGGCAGATACCGGACATCCCTTGCCCTTGGCTCGACGGTTTGTACGTCAACAGCGGCCACGGCTCACGCGGGCTGATCACGGCACCCTTGTCCGGAGAACTGCTGGCCGCGTGGCTCGACAACGAACCGCTGCCTCTGCCCCGCAGCGTGGCCGAAGCCTGTCATCCCAACCGGTTTGCCCTGCGCCGACTGATTCGTGGCAAATGATCCCTGAACCCGATCAGTCACCGGTCACGATGCAGGTCCCCCGCTCAATCGACTCCGTCACCTGCTGGGTCAGCCGTCGCAGCAAGGCATTTTCGGTCTGTTCCATGCGGGTGGCGCAGAGGTTCATTTCACTGAGGTAATCGACGGAGCTGAGTTCCTCAGCCCTTTCGAACAATGCCTGGACCTCCGTTTGATGAGGCACCCGGGCGGCGTCGAACTGCTTCGCGAAACTGTTCTTCACGTAGTTGCTCCAGAACGGCTGGCGAACCAGGAAATCCAGCCATTTGGAAGACAGTTCAGCCGTCTGGATTCGATGGATAGCCGTTACCAGATCATCCCCCGTCACATCAGCGAGTTCGCTGTAACGCATGTGCGAGGGCTGCCCGGGCAGGTCGAACGCCCGCGCCAGACCCGTGCGATAAGCGAGAGTTACCTCCAGAGGGTCGGGTGATCCCAGATCCCGGGCGTGCTCCGCGGCGATCAGGTCAATCTGTTCTAACCGGAACAAGCCTCGCGCAAGCCTCATCAGCACTGCCGCCGACACCTGACGCCCCCCGGAAACGCGCAACACATTGCGCACATGCACGGCGACCTCCAGATGACTGAAGTTCAACGCCGCGTTATCCGTGCAATTGATCGGGTTGGCCGCCAGATCGAAAATCTGCTCGCGCAATTCGGCATCGGCCTGCGTCGCCTCCAGTACTGTCCAGACCCGCCGGGACATATCCTCGCGCACATATTCGGAGTCGGCGGTATTGCCCAGCTCTGCCAGCAAATGAAACAAGCCTTCGGCCATCGGGTCGTCGTTGATCGCGGTCCATGTTTGCAGGCGTCTGGCGCCTACGGTTCCTCCCGTTTCGGTCAGCCAGATCGTACGTGCCTGATGCTCGTCAAGGCGCGCGATATCATTTTCCAGATACCCCATGCCGATGCCGACCTTCTTGCGGTAGTTGTCCAGGTGAGTGCTGCTGAGTTCGGAAATCGGGTTGTTGCGCAGATTGATCGTTTCACTGAAGCGCCGCGGTGTTTCAAACAGCCATTGCGGCAAATCACGAATGTCGTTGTCACGCAGGTCTACCCGATCCAGATGGGGCAAACGCTGCAAACCTTTGGGCAACTCCGTGGTTCGGGTGTTACGCACGCTGAGATCAGTCAGCTCAAACATCTCGCTGACATCCAGCGTGGCCCCAAGGGGGTTTTCGCTCAGGTCCAGGCTTTGCAGATTGCGCATCCGCGACAGTTTTACCAAGGTCTGCTCAGTCAACTGAATCCGGTTTTGCCCCAGCCCCAGACGCCTGAGGTTCGGCATGAGCGAGACCACCTCAGGCAATTGCGTAAGCCTGTTGCGACCCAGCTCAAGCGTCTCGAGGTTCTTGAAGGCTTTGAGGAAATAGGCGACATCGTTGTCCAGATGCATGTTTTGCAGAGACAGATGCCTGACATGGTCAAAGGTCAGCCCGGGTGGCAGGATCGGCAGCTTTCCGAACCGCATGCCATCGAGCTTCAGGCCATACGCCGAACGATAGAACTCGTCGGGCAGGAAGATCAGTCGGCGAAAACTGTCCTCGATCTCGTACGCCACAAGATGCCGACATTCGCGCACCTCGCTCAGTACCCCTCCCTGTGCCCTGATGGCTGCCACATCGTCCATCCAGGTATCGAGCACATCGCGCAATCGCTCCAGGTCATCCTGCAATTGCCTGATCCGGAGTGCACGAGTCAGATGGTCGCTGCCCAACTGGTCAAGAAAATCCCGGGCCTGCATATCGGAAAACAACGGGAAGAGTTTTTTCACCTTGCGTAACAAACGCTGTGGATGATTCGTCGCATCGTCGGGTGGGTTGGCGAGCGTACACACGGGTTCACGATTTATCGGTTCAAACCGGTCACCGTTCAACAACCGGTTACAACCTTCACGCTCATCCAGTGCACTACTCAATAATCGGTTGCGCAGGCGCCAGCCGTCTTCTGGCCTGGCTCCTGACAGTCCAGTCGCCTTGGCCTGATGAGGTGAGAGGCCTTTGAGGATCGCCAGATAAAGGCTGTCCGGCCCGAACGTCTTGCCGAGTGATCGGTTCTGGCTGTCGAACACCTCAAAGCCGTTGTCGAGCCTGACCAGCGTGAGCGAGTTCCCGGGAGTGAGGGGTTTCTTGCCAAGGGTCTGCAGCAGGTTGCCCCTGAGTGACTGAGCACGCAGTTCAAGGTAGAGCTGCGGATCCCAGCCGCTGAGTTGCGGCAACAGACCGATGGCCAGTTTCTCGGTATCGGCATTGGCAACCTCAGCCAGGTAGAACCCTGTCAGCGCCCGATCCAGACGAACATTGCTCGTCGCCTCACTCAACCCCTGCGCAAGGCCCATGGGCACTCGTCCGGTGGTACGCAGAAGCGAGCGCTCGACACTCGAAGCCTGTCGGATCAGTTCCTGAGCGTAACGCGCCGGCACATCGGGAAATGCTTGCCTTGTCTTGAGCACCTCACTGTCCAGGGTCTGGTCATAGCGCCGGTACAGGTGGTCGAACGTCGAGCGACGATCAGCCTTGACCGCGGCACCGAGTACCTTTGCCAACGCCACCCCTTGGTCAGTCGGCGCAACGTTCGCGCCGACCAAAGCTTCCACTTCTTTGGGATACAGGCCGTCGATGACGGTCTGCAGCAATTCGCCCCTTTCCAGTTGGGCGTTGCTGACAATAACGCTCAGGGTGTCATCGTCAATCGAACCGGGTGGAAAAGTCGCGGTGATGCCTCCGTTTTCATCAACGACCTTGATGTAGCGATCCTGTGGCCAGTTCGCAAGTCTGGGCAGCACGTGCATCTGTTCCTGGACATGACGGGGATCAGTCGCCTCGCCACGCTCCATGGCGGCAATGAAGTCACGGCCCCGGCGCTCAAGGCCGAACCGTTCGATCATGTCTCGCAAACGGGGGGGCAGTGGCAGGCTGTCGTCGCTCAGCCGATGCAGTTCATCGAAGCGAGTGTCGGTCAGGCGCCGGATCATCTCCAGCCGACTGTCATCGAGTCGCGCCAACGGCGGATCGATGCGTTTGAGCGTGTAAGCCCCGGACCATTGCTCGCTCGGCTCCGAGGCATGACGCCAGCCCCCATGTTGACTGCGCTTGAGTATCGGGGCATAGGCCTCTGGGCGGACTGGATGCTGAATGCGCCAGGTCCTGGAAACCGGATCCGGCACCACCGCGTAGTTTCGATCGTCAATACGGGCAAAGTTCTTGCCGTCAGCCTGATACAAGCCTGTTGCGTCAGATTCAGCCCCCGCCCCTGCCGGTAAAGGTTGTTCATAGGCACTCAGTTGCGGTTTCCACAATCGGGACTGTCCATTGCGGTCAAGAATAGCGGTGAAAGGCTGGAAGAAATCCGGGTGTTTTTGAACCGTCTTGATCGCCAGGGATTTCAGCACCTTGACGCCGGCACCCACCGCAGCCATGAGGGCAATGTTCTCCGCCACGCTGAGCAGGTGTGAAAAGGCTTCCTGACGGTCACCCCGATTCCAGTCCTCGATCCCTTCGTACACCTCGGCGAGCATTTGTCCGATCGCGACGCCCATCATCAATTGCCCCAATACCGGAACGACAAACCCCGCGACGTTGGCGATCGTCATGCCGATTTCCAGGTATTGAATCAAACGTTTCTTGCGCTCTTCCTCATCGACATCAGCGGTCGGCACGGCAAGCGCACGGGCATCGAGCTGCAACTTGCCGACATGACTTTTGAGCATGAAGTCGAACAGCGGCCCAGTCATATCCAACTGTTTGACGTGCCCCAGGCTGTCGGTGTCGGCAAACGTCTTGAAGAAGTCGACCTTGTCGACCTCGCCGATGCAGTGGGTGAAGTAACTTTTGTAACTGCCCACCCCCAGTTTGAACTCCAGGTACGCGACGAACGCCGTGAAGCTGGTGTACTCGTAGAGTGGCTGGCCGGGTTCGCCGGGCATGTACACCAGGCACCATTGATCGGGATCCAGCTCGATCGATTTTTCGGAGAACACCACGACACCCCAGAGACAGCTGTCGAGCGCTTCAATGCCCTGCATGATCAGCGGCCGGCCCTTGAACTGAAGGCTTTTGGCGTCGACGACGCCGCCGGCATCGATCAAGCGCTGAACCGTCTGGAAGCCTTCCTGGGAAACATGTTCCTTCATCAGCGCCAGGTGCAGATCCAGTTGCAGCATCTGCTTTTTCATCACCGAGATATTGCGAACCATCGGGCCGGTAGCGACCCGACTGCCATTGACCTCCTTGACGCCAAACACCTGTTGAAAATGCGCCTGGTATAGCCCACCCAGGTCCAGCTCCCGGCAAAGTGCGGCAAACGCCGTTGGTGTCAGACCGGGAACGCCGTCAGGTGTACTCGAAATCCGCACGACGCTGCCTTCAGGGAAATAATCGGCTTGCGCCTCGTCTTCCGTGAAATTCTGCATCGCGGCTTCCAGCAGCGTCGGCGTAGCGGGCGGAATGACCTTCTCTCCGCCTCCGGGTGGGGTCACCGCTTCGCAACCGCAATAGCTTCCCGGCAACTCCAGAAGGTCTTTCTCGACATCGAACACAGCCGCCGGCCAGCGCGCGGTCAGGGCGCAGTTCAACTGTTCGATGCAAAAGTGCTTGAGCGATTGCAGCCGACTCAGGTCTGTCTCGACTTGAGCCTGGATTGTGTGCAAGTCACGCGCGGTCTTGTCCAGTGCCGCCAATGTGTCGGCACTGGCCTTGAGCAGCACAGGGGGGAAGCTTTTCTGCAATGCCTTGGCGGTGTCCAGATCGCCTGTGGCCTCCAGCAAAAAGCTCAGTTTCTGTTTTTCCGTGAGGGTGATCGGTGTGACCGATGCGGGTGTAGTGGACATAGGCAATATTCCTTTATTGCTGTTGAGTCCCTTCACCCTATCGATCCCCGCGTCGAATAAAAAACACGAAAAATTGCCCGTTCGGGCCTGCAAACAAGCAGCAATCCGTATGTTTCGAATACTTATCTACCACCCGACACTTCAGCCGGGTTGCTGATGGTCCACCGGTCAGGCCACGGCGCTTATAACTGATCGTTCTAAAACTCCCACATCCGAGCCAGGTCAGTTTCTGGGTACCGACCATTTCGGCGCGGTTCAGCGACACCCTCCCCAACGGAAAAACCGGTAAGGACTTTATGTGCGGATTAGCTGGCGAGTTACGCTTTGATCAACAACCTGCAGACCTTGCAGCCATCGAGCGAATCACCCATCACCTGGCCCCTCGCGGCCCCGATGCGTGGGGTTTCCATGCCCAAGGGCCGATTGCCCTGGGCCATCGACGCCTGAAAATCATGGACCTGTCGGACGGCTCGGCGCAGCCGATGATCGACAGCCAACTGGGCTTGTCCCTGGCCTTCAATGGCGCGATCTACAACTTCCCGGAACTGCGCGCCGAACTCGAAGCGCTCGGCTATGCGTTCTATTCCGGCGGCGACACCGAAGTGCTGCTCAAGGGTTATCACGCCTGGGGCGAAGCGCTGCTGCCGAAACTCAACGGCATGTTTGCCTTCGCCATCTGGGAGCGTGATGCCCAGCGCCTGTTCATCGCCCGCGACCGTCTCGGCGTCAAACCGCTGTACCTGTCGCGCACCGGCCAACGCCTGCGTTTTGCCTCGGCCCTGCCGGCGCTGCTCAAGGGTGGCGACATCAACCCGATCCTTGATCCGGTGGCGCTCAACCATTACCTGAATTTTCACGCTGTGGTGCCAGCGCCGCGCACCTTGCTGGCCGGCATCGAAAAACTGCCACCGGCAAGCTGGATGCGCATTGATGCGGACGGCACCACCGAGCAGAAAACCTGGTGGACCCTGCCCTACGGCCCACACGACGACGAGAAAAGTCTGACTCTTGAAGACTGGCGCGACCGCGTTCTCGACAGCACCCGCGAAGCCGTGGCGATCCGCCAACGGGCGGCGGTGGATGTCGGTGTGCTGCTTTCCGGCGGTGTCGATTCAAGCATGCTGGTGGGCCTGCTGCGGGAAGTCGGCGTGGAAAACCTGTCGACCTTTTCCATCGGTTTCCAGGATGCCGGTGGCGAACGCGGTGACGAGTTTCAGTATTCCGATTTGATCGCCAGGCACTACGGCACCCAGCACCATCAACTGCGCATCGACGAGAAAGAAATCATCGAGCAACTGCCCGCCGCGTTCCGCGCCATGAGCGAGCCGATGGTCAGCCACGACTGCATCGCCTTCTACCTGCTGTCCCGCGAAGTGGCCAAGCATTGCAAGGTGGTGCAGAGCGGTCAGGGCGCCGACGAGTTGTTCGCCGGCTATCACTGGTATCCGCAGGTGGACGGCGCAGCCGATCCGTATGCGGCCTATCGCGAGGCGTTTTTCGACCGCAGCTACGACGACTATGCGGCCACGGTGCAGCCGAAATGGCTGACAGCGAATGACGCTGCCGGCGACTTCGTGAAGGAACATTTCGCACAGCCCGGCGCCGATGCGGCGGTCGACAAGGCCCTGCGTCTGGACAGCACGGTGATGCTGGTGGATGACCCGGTCAAACGCGTCGACAACATGACCATGGCTTGGGGCCTGGAAGCGCGCACGCCGTTTCTCGACTATCGCCTGGTGGAATTGTCGGCCCGTGTTCCGGGCAAGTTCAAACTGCCCGACGGCGGCAAGCAGGTCTTGAAAGAAGCCGCGCGACTGGTCATTCCGAGCGAAGTGATCGACCGCAAGAAAGGCTACTTCCCGGTGCCCGGCCTCAAGCATCTGCAAGGCGACACCCTGAACTGGGTACGCGAACTGCTGCTGGATCCGAGCCAGGATCGCGGCCTGTTCAACCCCGCCATGCTCGACAAATTGCTGACCGATCCACAAGGCCAGTTGACCCCGTTGCGCGGCTCCAAGCTGTGGCAACTGGCGGCGCTGAACCTGTGGCTCAGCGAACAAGGAATCTGATCGATGAAACCTCACGCCACGGCTTACAGCCAACGGCTGCTGCGCGGTCAGACACCGTCCTACGAACGCTTGCAGGCGCGTCTGGCCGAAGATGGCAACCAACCGAGCGCAGAGCCGATCGCCGTGCATTGCGGCTGGGGCCGCTTGCTGATCGGCCACACCTTTCCCGACCCGGCGAGCCTCGCCCAGGAGCTGCTCAACGAACAGCCGGGCGAGCGCGATATCGCACTGTACGTGGCTGCGCCGCAGCAGATTCTCGGTCTGGAACCGACTCAGCTGTTTCTCGATCCGTCCGATACCTTGCGCCTGTGGTTCAGCGATTACCGTCAGGCAACACGGGTGTTTCGCGGCTTCCGCATCCGTCGCGCGCAAAGCGAAGAGGACTGGCAGTCGATCAATCAGCTGTATCAGGCGCGGGGCATGCTGCCGATCGATGCCACCCTGCTCACTCCGCATCATCAGGGCGGGCCGGTGTACTGGCTGGCCGAGGACGAAGACAGCGGCGCGGTGATCGGCAGCGTCATGGGCCTCAATCATCATAAGGCTTACAACGACCCGGAAAACGGCAGCAGCCTGTGGTGCCTGGCGGTCGATCCGCAGTGCTCACGTCCCGGTGTCGGCGAAGTGCTGGTGCGGCATTTGATCGAGCACTTCATGAGCCGGGGCTTGAGCTATCTCGACCTGTCGGTGCTGCACGATAACCGTCAGGCGAAAAACCTCTATGCGAAGCTCGGTTTTCGCAATCTCTCGACCTTCGCGATCAAGCGCAAGAACGGCATCAACCAGCCACTGTTCCTCGGGCCGGGCCCGGAGGCCGCGTTCAATCCCTATGCGCGAATCATCGTCGAGGAAGCCCATCGACGTGGCATCGATGTGCAAGTGGACGATGCCGATGCCGGGCTGTTCACCCTCAGCCACGGTGGTCGCCGGGTGCGCTGCCGCGAATCCCTGAGCGACCTGACCAGCGCCATCAGCATGAGTCTGTGCCAGGACAAGAGCCTGACCCACAAGGTGCTCAAGGCGGCCGGGCTGAAACTGCCGTCACAGCAACTGGCAGCGAATGCGGACGACAATCTGGCGTTTCTCGACGAGCACCAGCGGGTGGTGGTCAAACCGCTGGATGGCGAGCAAGGCCAGGGCGTGGCGGTGGATCTGCAAAGCATCGAAGAGGTGCAGCAAGCCATCGAAACGGCGAAGCAATTTGACAGCCGCGTGTTGCTCGAAAGCTTCCACGAAGGCCTCGATCTGCGGATTCTGGTGATCGGATTCGACGTGGTTGCCGCGG
Source organism: Pseudomonas sp. GW821-FHT02C04 (assembly GCF_059421845.1). Taxonomy (NCBI): domain Bacteria; kingdom Pseudomonadati; phylum Pseudomonadota; class Gammaproteobacteria; order Pseudomonadales; family Pseudomonadaceae; genus Pseudomonas; species Pseudomonas sp. GW821-FHT02C04. Next base: position 216,110 of record NZ_JBWKVT010000009.1, read on the forward strand.
CGATCCGGCGTCCTGCCGAAGTGGTCGGCGACGGCCATCACTCCATCGGCGCGCTGATCGAAGCACAGAGCCGACGCCGACAAGCGGCCACCGGCGGCGAAAGCAAAATCCCGCTGGACCACGAAACCCAGCGCACCCTGCACGCGGCGGGTTACGACTACAGCAGCATCCTGCCGGCCGGCGAGCATCTGTTCGTGCGGCGTACGGCGAACCTGCACACCGGCGGCACCCTGGAAGACGTCACGGCGATTCTGCATCCGACTCTGGTCGATGCCGCCGTGCGTGCGGCGCGAGCACTGGACATTCCAATGGTCGGGCTCGACCTGATGGTACCCGCCGCCGATCAGCCGGAATACGTGTTCATCGAAGCCAACGAACGCGCGGGCCTGGCCAACCATGAGCCGCAGCCGACGGCCGAGCGGTTTGTCGATCTGTTGTTTCCGCACAGTCAGCCGGCCGTTTGATCTCTCTTCAGCGTCATTCCAGTGTCAAACGCGGGAATGAAGCCCCGCAACAGGAGTTTCCATGACCACCCAAATTCCCGAACCGGATCTGAACTATCTGCAAAAAGTGCTGTTGGAGATGCTCGCCATTCCCAGCCCCACCGGGTTCACCGACACCATCGTGCGTTACGTCGCCGAGCGGCTGGAAGAACTTGGCATACCCTTCGAAATGACCCGTCGTGGCACCATCCGCGCCACCCTCAAAGGCAAGAAAAACAGCCCCGACCGCGCAGTGTCGGCGCACCTGGACACCATCGGTGCCGCCGTGCGCGCGGTGAAAGACAACGGGCGCCTGACCCTGGCGCCGGTCGGTTGCTGGTCGAGCCGTTTCGCCGAAGGCAGCCGCGTCAGCCTGTTCACCGACAACGGCGTGATTCGAGGCAGCGTGTTGCCCCTGATGGCTTCCGGGCACGCCTTCAACACCGCCGTCGATGAAATGCCGATCAGTTGGGATCACGTCGAACTGCGCCTGGACGCCTACTGCGCGACCCGCGCCGATTGCGATTCGCTGGGCATCAGCGTGGGCGATGTGGTGGCGTTCGATCCGCTGCCGGAGTTCACCGAAAGCGGCCATATCAGCGCCCGCCACCTGGACGACAAGGCCGGAGTCGCGGCGCTGCTCGCAGCGCTTAAAGCCATCGTCGACAGCGGTCAGGAGTTGATGATCGATTGCCATCCGCTGTTCACCATCACCGAGGAAACCGGCAGCGGCGCGGCGGCGGCCTTGCCTTGGGATGTCAGCGAATTTGTCGGGATCGACATCGCGCCAGTTGCGCCCGGCCAGCATTCCAGCGAGCACGCGGTGAGTGTGGCGATGCAGGATTCCGGCGGGCCTTACGACTATCACTTGTCGCGACACCTGTTGCGTCTGGCCGGTGAGCACGAGTTGCCGGTGCGCCGTGACCTGTTCCGCTATTACTTCAGCGACGCCCATTCGGCCGTCACCGCCGGCCACGACATTCGCACCGCCCTGCTCGCCTTTGGTTGTGATGCGACCCACGGCTACGAACGCACGCACATCGACAGCCTCGCCGCACTCAGTCGTCTGCTGGGGGCGTACATCCTGAGTCCGCCGGTATTCGCCAGCGATGCACAACCGGCCAATGCGTCACTGGATCGCTTCAGTCACCAGATCGAGCATGAGACACAAATGGAAAGCGACACCCGGGTGCCCTCGGTGGACAGCCTGGTGGGGCAACGCTCGGACAGTTGAGTCTGGCCCTCGGCGATCATTCGCCGTAGCATCCCGACATTGATTTAGCCGAGGTGCCCATGCTGATCCCCTACGACGCGCTCGAAGTCGACACCCTCACCCGCCTGATCGAGGATTTCGTCACCCGCGACGGCACCGACAACGGTGACGACACCCCACTGGAAACCCGCGTATTGCGGGTTCGCCAGGCCCTGACCAAAGGCCAGGCGCTGATCGTCTTCGATCCGGACAGCGAGCAGTGCCAGTTGATGCTCAAGCACGACGTGCCCAAGCACCTGTTCGACTGAAACGGTCAGCGGCCCTTGCCGTTGGCCTGTTTGCGCTGGATCCGCTCGTAGACTTCGGCACGGTGCACGTTGACCTGCTTTGGCGCCTCGACGCCGAATCGCACGCTGGAGCCGTTGACCGCCAGAACGCGCAAAGTGATGTTGTCGCCGATGGAAATCAGTTCACCGACAACACGGCTGAGTACAAGCATGAGGGTTGTCCTTCAAGGTTTTCGAGCCTTGAAGATGCGCGGCTTTCGAGCGCCCTACAATGCGCTGCGGGCAAATCAGTCAAACCCTACGCGCCCGGGCGCTTTGGCCTTCAGACGTTTCCTTCAAGTCGGTGCTTCAGGTCGCCGAAAACCGTGGCCCGAACAGAATCACGCTGGCACCGATCACGCACAAGGCGACACCGATCCAGTCCGATCCCAGCGGACGGATACGCTCGACCACCGCCAGCCAGCCAATCGAAGCAATGATGTAGATGCCGCCGTAAGCGGCATAGGCGCGACCGGCGTAGGTCGCTTCAACACGCGTCAACAACAGTGCAAACAAGGTCAGGCTGAGCAGCGCCGGGATCACCCACAGGGCGCTCTTGCCCTGGCGCAACCACATCCAGAATGCGAAACAACCGGCGATTTCGAACAGCGCGGCGAGGAAAAACCACAAGTAGTTGAGCATGCAGATGACTCGTCAGGGTGACTGTGGCGGTCACCCTAACGATGGGGCTTTGGCGGCGCAAGTTCAGCCGTTGTTCTGTTTGGCCTTGGCGCGCATCTTTTCGGCCATCGCAGTCATTTCGTTGTACAGCAGCTGCGGGTTCTTCTGCTTGATCGCCCAGGCCATGCGGCCTTGTTCATGGGGCAGGATCATGAACTCGCCGGCCGCGACCTGCTTGTAGATGTAATCGGCAATATCGGTGGCGGTGATCGGCGAACTTTCCAGCAACTTGCCGACCTGCGCTTTCATCGCCGGTGTCGGGCCACGGAACGAGTCCAGCAGATTGGTCTGGAAAAACGACGGGCACACCACGTGGACACCGACTTCCTGTTGGGCCAGTTCGATCAGCAGGCTTTCGGACAACGCCACCACGCCGGCCTTCGCCACGTTGTAGTTGCTCATCGCCGGGCCTTGCATCAGTGCCGCCATCGAGGCGATGTTGATGATCTTGCCTTTGCTTTGCTCCAGCAGCGGCAGGAACGCCTTGCAGCCCTTGACCACGCCCATCAGATTGATCGCGATCTGCCAGTCCCAGTCTTCCAGCGACAGCTCGCTGAAGAATCCGCCCGAGGCCACGCCCGCGTTGTTGACGATGATGTCGATGCCGCCGAATTTCACTTCACAGGCCTGGGCGAACGCAGTGAGCTGGCTGTAATCGCGCACATCGCAACGCTGGATGAAGCCGTCACCGCCGGCCTCGCGAACCAGTTTGAGGGTCTCCTGCAGGCCGGGCTCGCTGACGTCCGACAAGGCCAGCTGCCAGCCTTCACGCGCCCAGCGCAGCGCGATTTCGCGACCCAGGCCGGAGCCCGCGCCAGTGATCATCATGCGATTTTGCATAGCAAACAGCCTTGTTGTTCCGGGGAAGATGCGCGGAGTGTAGCGAAGGATCCGGAGCGACCCACGCTCCATCAGATTGCTGAATGGCGAGAGCAAACTGCGGCATCAAACGAAATAAGACCGTGAACCAAATACACTGAAAAAACATTGAATTTTCTTTCACACGCGCCAGTCGGAATTTGTAAGCCGTCTGGATTTAGTTCAACTTCCAGCCGCCCTTGAACACCAAGACTTCCCAGACACTATCAACAAGGAAATCGACATGGGCACAATTCTTATCATTATCCTGATCCTGTTGCTGATCGGTGGTCTGCCGGTCTTCCCGCACTCCAGAAGTTGGGGTTACGGTCCTTCGGGCATTATCGGTGTGGTGCTGGTTGTACTGTTGGTGCTGCTGTTACTCGGCCGCATATGACGTTTTGACCGACAAAAAAAGAGGCCCTGAAAAGGGCCTCTTTTTATTGCGCCAAATGATCAGTCCGGCTTGCCGTTAATCACACCGGCAGTGTTGTCGATCAGGCTCTTGGTGGCCGTCTGCAGGAACGCTTCGAGCTTGAGTTTCAGCTCGGCGGTGCGCGGTGCGTCCGGAATGATTTCGGCAGAAGGATTCGCACCCAGTTGGTACTGGTAGATCTTCGGCGCCATTTCCTTCTCTTTCGGCAGTACCAGGATCTGGTCAGCGGTGACGATGGCGGTGGTCTGCTCACTGCCCGACGGCTTGATCACACCGAAACCGGTGTCGCCTGCCGGCAGGTTGAGCAAGTCACGGCCCCAGCACTGATGACGCACTTCGCCACCCAGGCGACCCATGATGGTCGGCACGATGTCGATCTGCGTACCCACGGTGTGGTCACGGGTGCCGAATTTTTCCTGGATGCCCGGTGCGATCATCAGCATCGGTACGTTGAAGCGGCCCAGGTCCATTTCGGTGATCTGACGCTCGTTGCCAAAGCCATGGTCACCGACAATGACAAACAGGGTTTCCTTGAAGTAAGGCTCCTTGCGGGCCTTCTCGAAGAACTGGCCCAGTGCCCAGTCCGCGTAACGCATGGCGGTCAGGTGCTCGTTGAGCGTGCCACGATCCGTCACGCGCTCGACCGGCAATGGCGTCGGCAAGGCGTAAGGCGTGTGGTTGGACAGGGTCTGCAGCAGCGCGTAGAACGGCTTGCCGTTTTCACGTGCCTTGAGCTCCACCAGACCACGGTCGAACATGTCCTGGTCGGACACGCCCCAGGTCGGATCGGAGAACACCGGGTTGACGAAGTCATTGCGGCCAACGAAGTTGGTCATGCCCTGGTTGCTGAAGAACCCGGACTGGTTGTCCCAGGCGAAGTCACCGTTGTAGACGTAGACGTCGTCATACTTGCGCGCGCTGAGCAGCTGCGGCAGGCCGGACAGTTTGTGGCTGCCTTCCGGGGTCTGCATCAGGTATTCGAAACCCGGCAGGTTCGGGAAGCAGGCCATGGTGGCGAACATACCCTGGTGGGTGTGGGTGCCGTTGGAGAAGAAGCGGTCGAACAGCAGGCCTTCCTTCGACAGTTTGTCGAGATACGGCGTGATGTTGCCCGGCGCACCGAGAGCGCCCACCGAGTGACCGGCCATGCTTTCCATGAGGATCACGACAACGTTCTTGATCGGCAGGGTCTTGTCGGCTGGCGGCGTGTAGTCACGACGCACGGCGGCGATGTCGGCATCGACCAGTTTGTCGTCCGGCATGACCAGCATCTCACGCACGACTTTCTGCGCCTGATCCTGCGGCAGCGTGGCTTTCCAGATGTTGTTGCGGTCTTCGCCCATGCGGTCCTTGGCTGCCGCGATCAGCGACAGGGTGCCATTGAGGCCGAGCTGGTTGGCGAAGTTCGATTCGGTGGTGTACACGTCACCCCAGCGCAGTGGCGGGCCCTGACGCAGGGTGCCACGCACGGCGACCACACAGATCAGCAGGCACACGACGAACACCGCCAGACGCGCATACCACGGCGCCACCTGACGAGTGCCGACATTGCCGCCGCTAAACGGGCCACGCGGACGGGTCAGACGATCGGCGCCCTTGAACGCCAGGGTCAGGATCAGCGTGCCCACGGCCCACGCCAGCAGGTAGCGCACCACCGGGAAACCGTACCAGAGCATGCTCATCACGGTTTTCGGGTCTTCCTTCACGTACTGGAACACCAGGCCGTTGAGGCGCTGGTGGAACTCGCGGTAGAAGTCCATTTCCATGAGGCCGAGGAACAGCGCGATGCTGGAGGTCACCGTCAACCACAGACGGAAGAACCCGCGTGCAGCCATGGCCCGGGCACTGAACAGCGCCAGCACCATCGGAACGCAGAGGTAGACCACCAGGCGCAGGTCGAAACGCAGGCCGTTGGCGAAGGCTTCGAGGAACGTCGAAGCCGGGGTATCGAGGATCATCTCGCGGTTGTAGACCAGCAGCGCGAGGCGCAGCACGGAAAACATCACCATCATGACCAGCGCGCACAAGAGCGTGTAGGCCAGATGCGATTTGACGGTCGGTTGCAGCAGGCGACTGGAAGATCGCTGCTGATTCAGGGCGTCCGGGTTTGCCATGTCGTTTTAGGACCCATTGGAAGTTGAAGTTGCAAAAATACAGCTGCGCCCTGCCCTCTGTTGGCCATTCCAGGCCCCGGGGCTTGCGCGGTGCGCAAATGTTGCACGATCACCGGCGGCATTGCCATTGATTACTGCCCCGCTGCCGGACTCTTTCATTAAAGGCACGGCATACCGGGACAGCTGCAAACAGCGCGGGCGAATTGTCTTGAAGACTTTGTGAAAATTTCGTTCAACGCATATCCGGAAACACAATAAACCTACAAAACAAAACGCCCCGAGTTCTTCGGGGCGTTTGCAGAGCAACGCGATATTTACTTCTCGGCGCGCTCTTTCAGGGCTTTCAAGGTATTGAACGGTGCGTCGACCACGAACTTGTTGGCAATCATCGACGGCACGCTGCCGCCTGGCTCGGTGTGGACCTGATAGGTCACTTCGACCTGATCGCCTTTTGGCACGAACTTCCAGAAGCCTTTGACCTGAGCTACGCGGACAAAGCCTTTTTCTTCCGGCAGGTACTTCGGCAGACCTTCCAGGTTGCGGGTCAGGCTGCCATCAGCGCCTTCAACGGTGGTGACATGCAGGATCGAGTCGCGCGGGGTCACTGGCCACGGCGTGTTGAACTGGGTGTAGGTCCAGCTCTGGTCGCCTTCGTGCTTGAGCAGTTTCTGGGTCTTGCACTCGTGAATCCAGGCACAGGCGCCGGAGACGTCTTCCTGCAATGCGCGCAATTTGGCGACGGTGGTCTTCATCAAGGTCACGCCCTGATAAGACTTGTAGTCCGAACCCGGCACTTCGCTCAAGGAGACCTTGATGCCATCTTCGTTCTTGGCCACTTTCCAGTCTTCAGCCTGGGCGGCCGAAGTGGCCAGCACGGCAGTCAAACCACACAACACAGCGATACGATGCAGCGAACCCATAGTCTTATTCCTTATTGTTGAAGTTCCGTTCGTTTGACACATCACGCCGCCGTCATCTGCTCCCACCAGCCGAGCAGTCTGATCGCGTCTTCCTGACTGCTTCCGCAGACTTCGACATCGGCCTTGAACCCTGAACAGACCGCTGGACGTTCCGGTTGGCCGAAAATGCTGCACAGGTTTTCGACCGAGAGCTGAACGCAACGTTCGCCGGCAGGTTTGCCATCGGGCATGCCCGGAATCGGCGAGCTGATGGAAGGGGCAATGCAACAGGCGCCACAACCTTCACGGCAGTTCATGACGACGAGTTCCTCGCGACGGGCAATGTGTTAAAGGGACGCGGAACAGGGTAACCGCTAAAACGGCTGTTTTAAATTCCCTGAACCGGGGTTTTTACGCAGAAACGAAAGTGACTGACCAGTCTCCGACAAAGCGTCTGGTCTGCGGGTCACGGATCGATTGAATTTACTGCTTGAATTCGAAATCCAGCGCAGCGCCTTCGACTTCGCGGCGCTCTTCATTGCGCAGCTGCAACTGCATTTCGTTGCTCAGCAGACGACCATTCAGCTGGAAGCCGCTGTTCTTCTCGCCAAACATCTGCGGCAGGATCGCTTCGCGCTTGGGCAGCGGCACGGTGCCCACCGGTTTCAACTGCTGAACCATGTCCCTGGGCAGGCTCAAGTCGAGTTTGGCCGGGGGTAACGGTGTCTTGGCCACTTCACTGGCGGATTTCGACTTGGAAGCGATCGGTGCACGTTTCTTGGCGGGGGCGGCTTTCTGCTGCTTTTCTTTCGCAGGAGCGGCTTTCTTGCTGGCAACCGGCTTTTTCACCGTGGGCGCTGCTGTCGGTTTTTCCGAAACGGCAGCGGCCATGACAGCTGGCGCGTGACCGATCATCAACAGACAAAGCAAAACCCAGGCAGCAGGAAAAATCGCTTTCATGGAACCTACAACGCTAACGGCAGAGGGCCATATGCTCGCTTGTTGAACGCCACATGACAAGCGCGCCGCGCTGTCTGTTCAGAAACCGCCGGCCATTTCCTGACACAGTTGAGTCGCCAGCAGACCAAGCGTCATCAACGCCCGTTCCGCCTCGCGATTCCACGGCGTGCCGCAGTTCAGCCGGATACAGTGGTTGAACTGCTCGGTATTACTGAAGATCAGCCCCGGCGCGATGCTGATGCCCTGCTGTAATGCGCGGACATGCAATTCCTGCGTATTGACCCGCCCCGGCAGGCTCACCCAGAGGATGAAACCGCCCGTGGGCCGGGTCATTTGCGTGCCTTCGGGGAAGTACTGCTGCACAGCCAGCTGAAATGCGCTGAGGTTTTTTCGGTATTCCTGGCGGATGTACCGTAAATGCCGGTCATAACCGCCATTTTCCAGATAGGCGGCGATCGCCATTTGCGTGACGCTGCAAGCCGAATGCGTGGTGAAGGTCTGCAGACGCTGGATTTCCTGTTGATACTTGCCGGCAATCATCCAGCCGACGCGCACACCGGGTGACAAGGTCTTGGAAAAACTCGAACAGTAAATGACCCGATCCAGCCGGTCGTAGGCCTTGAGCGCCTTGGTGCGACCTTGCTCGAACATCAATTCGCCATAGATGTCGTCTTCGACGATCTGGATATCGAAGTCCGAGGCCAGGCGCAGCAATTGTTTTTGCCGCTCTTCGGGCATGGTGCCACCCAGCGGGTTACTCAGCCGGGTCGTCAGCACCAGCGCTTTGATCGACCATTGGTTGGCCGCCAGTTGCAGGGCTTCCAGACTCATGCCGGTGGCCGGGTCGCTGGGAATTTCGATGACTTTCAGGCCCAGCAGGTCAGCCAGTTGCAGCAATCCGTAATAGGTCGGTGATTCGGCGGCGATCAGATCGCCCGGACGCGTCAGCACCCGCAACGACATCTGCAGTGCATCGACACAACCGTGGGTGATCACCACTTCCGACGGGTCGACCACCACACCGGCGTCGCGCATGCGGATCGCCACTTGTCGGCGCAACGGCTCGAAACCGGGGCTGAACATGTAGCTGAAGGCGCGCGGGCTATGGAATCGGGTGACCTTGGCCAATTGCTGATGCAGTGCGCGCACCGGTAAATAATCGACACTGGGGACCGCTGCACCCAGCGGGAACACGCCTTCGCGGCGCGACTCGACCAACACTTGCTGAATGATGCTGGCGCGGGTGACCAGGCCAGGTCGTTCGACCCGGGCAATGTCCGGGGTCGGTGCGGTAAGTGCCGGGGTCTGGTGCACGTAGTAGCCAGACTGCGGCCGTGCACGGATCAGCCCCTGATCCTCGAGGTTGGCGTAAGCCTGCAACACCGTGGCATGGCTGACGTTGAGCTGCGAACTCATCTTGCGCACCGAGGGCACGCGCTCGCCCGGCTGATAGACGCCGCGGCGGATGTCTTCGGCCAGTTGTTGAGCAATACGTTGGTAGAGCAAGAGATTGGTCATGACGCAGCACTCGATATCACGGGCGTTTTATTTTTGTGTGAACAATACCGGAACAGTCTGGAAGTGTACTGGGACAGTTGCCATATTAGTCAACCATACAGTGCAGTGTCGGATAAATCTGTACTGCTTGTGAGGTAATCGACAGACGTAAAAAAGCCCGGCGCTGCATGACAGGCCGGGCTTTCCAGTAACGCCACCCTCAGCGGGCGGCGCCGAGCTGGCCTTTTTCGTCGGAGAACACGATTTCCACGCGACGGTTCTGCGCACGCCCACGCTCGGAAGCGTTGGCGTCCACCGGGTATTCGTCGCCGTAGCCTTCGACCTGAATGCGTTTTTCGTCGATGCCCAGGTCCGTCAGCACATCGGCAACCGACTGTGCGCGGTCGCGGGACAGTTTGAGGTTTTCCTGTTTGCCGCCGGTGCTGTCGGTGTAACCCTCGATACGCACCACGCGTTTCGGATTGAGTTGCAGGAACTGCACAATCTTCAGGACCACGCGATTCGCCGAGTTCTTCAGCTCCGCCTCGCCGGTGTCGAACAGCACATCACCGAGGGTCATCACCAGACCACGGTCGGTCTGGGTGGTGGCGAGAGCAACGATCTGCTCTTCCAGCCATTTACCCTGCTGCTGCACGCTCAACAGTTTGGATTCGCGCAGTGCCAGTTGCAGGCGCTGGCGCTCCAGTTCCAGCTTCGCCGCGCGCTCTTCGTTGAGCACCAGATTGGTGTGCTCGCGGGCGATCTGGCTGTACCGCTGGCTCAGATAGGAGTAATGCGCCACGTCCGAGCCACTTCCCCAATAAGTGGAGAGACGATCGGCGCGGGCCAGGGATTCACCGGCACGAATCACGTCTTTCGGCGCGATACGCAGCACATTGGAATCTTCCTTGACCTTCTGGAAGTCGGCGCTGGCCTCCTGCAAGGCGGTTTCGCTGTGTTGGCCGGCGCAACCATAAAGGCTGGCACAACCCACGAGGATCAGAGTGCCGAAGGCTTTTGAAGTCAGGCTCATTGGGCATCCCCCAGTTGCTTGCGCAGGCGGACGATGCGGGTATTGAGCACGTTCAGTTGCTCCTCGCTCTTCTGGGTCAGCACCTTGGCTTCGGCCAGGCGTGCATCCAGCTCGGCCTGTTCGGCGCGCATCCGCGCGTTCTTGAAGGATTCGCCGGCCATGCTGCCTTTGGCCCGGTTGAACTTGTCTTCTGCCAGTTTCATTTCCGGCACTTCGTCGGCGGTGGCGCCGACGGCCTTGGCTTGCTCCAGCGCCTGTTCGGTCAGGCGCATTTGTTCATTGGGTGCCGGATCGCTGGCGCAACCGGCCAGGGCCAGAACGGCCAGGGCCGTGAAAAGAACTCGATTACTCACTAAGAATCCCTACTGTTTTGGGGCGCTGACAGGTTGTTGCGGCGGCTGTTGCTGCTGCGCCTTCCAGCGCTCGATGTTGCGTTGCAGCGCGGCTTCCGTCAGGCCGGACGCGGGCAATTCTGTCATCTTTTTGGCCAGCTGTCCGCGCAACCACGGATCGTTGCAGGCCGAGTTGTGGGAAAGCGCAAGGAACAGACCGGGCCGGTCAATCGGTTGCTCGAAAGCCAACAGATCATTGGCCATGCCCAGGGCCTGCGCGGCGGCCATCCCCGAGTAGCGGCCGGCGAGTACATATTCCACTTCGCCCAGCAGCAGTTTCTGCAGGGCCTGAGTGAGGTTTGCCGTACGGGTCAGGGTCAAATGCTGCTCGGCGAAAGTGCCGAATGCCTGGGTCATTCGAGACTTTTCCGACAATCCTCCTTGATGGCCCTGGAGATCCTTCGCTTCGCTGTAGACCAGGGTCGAGCCTTTGCGAGTCCACACCAGGTAGTCGTTTTCCAGCAGCGGCGGATGAATGTAGTCGAGGTTTTCCAGCTCGTTGAAGGTCATGGGCGCGTCGGCCAGCATGTCCATGCGCCCGCTGCGCACTTCGTCGAGGGCCTGTGAGCGTTTACCGGCATAAAGCAATTCGACCTTGATGCCCAGATCCTTCGCCACTTGCTGCAATAGGTCGGCACTGGCACCGATCAACTGTTTTGGATTCTGCGGATCCTGCCAGAGATACGGCGGTGCATCCGGGCTGCCGGTGACGACCAGTCGCTCGCATTTGCCCGCCGCCATGGACAACCCCGGCAACAGGCTGGAACACAGCAATAACGAGAAGCCCAACCGGCGATGCAGATCCATGGCGAAACGCTCCCACTCAAATCCGAGACAAAAAAAAGCCCGACCAACAGGCCGGGCTCTTTATAAGTGAAGCCGCTGGATTAGACCAGCTTCTCCAGCTCAGGTACGGCTTCGAACAGATCCGCCACCAGGCCGTAATCGGCCACCTGGAAGATCGGCGCTTCTTCGTCCTTGTTGATCGCAACGATCACTTTGGAGTCCTTCATGCCGGCCAGGTGCTGGATCGCGCCGGAGATACCGACGGCGATGTACAGCTGTGGCGCAACGATCTTGCCGGTCTGACCGACCTGCATGTCGTTCGGTACGAAACCTGCGTCGACCGCGGCGCGGGAAGCACCCACGGCAGCGCCCAGCTTGTCGGCCAGAGCGTACAGGTGTTTGAAGTTGTCACCGTTCTGCATGCCGCGGCCGCCGGAAACGACGATCTTGGCAGCGGTCAGCTCAGGACGATCAGATTTCGCAAGCTCTTCGCTGACGAAGCTGGAAGTACCGGCGTTGTGAGCAGCGGCAACCGACTCAACGGCAGCCGAACCACCTTCAGCGGCAACCGGGTCGAAACCGGTGGCACGCACGGTGATCACTTTGATCGCAGCGGTCGATTGCACGGTAGCGATGGCGTTACCGGCGTAGATCGGACGCTTGAAGGTGTCAGCGCTTTCTACCGAGATGATCTCGGAGATCTGGTCAACATCCAGCTGGGCGGCAACGCGCGGCAGGATGTTTTTACCGTTGGAGGTGGCGGCAGCCAGGATGTGGCTGTAACCGGCGCCCAGCTCGGCTACCAGTGGAGCAACGTTTTCCGGCAGCTGATGCGCGTAGGCAGCATTGTCAGCGTTCAGGACTTTGCTCACGCCAGCGATTTTCGCAGCGGCTTCAGCCACGGCGCCAGCGCCCTGGCCTGCAACCAGAACGTGGATGTCGCCACCGATTTTGGCAGCGGCAGCAACGGTGTTCAGGGTGGCCGGGGCCAGCACCTTGTTGTCGTGTTCGGCGATTACCAAGATAGTCATGATTAGATTACCTTCGCTTCGTTTTTCAGTTTCTCGACCAGTTCAGCCACCGACTTGACCTTGATGCCAGCGCTGCGTGCAGCCGGCGCTTCGACTTTCAGGGTCTTGTTGGTGGAGGCGGTGGAAACGCCCAAAGCGTCCGGAGTCAGCACTTCGAGAGGCTTCTTCTTGGCTTTCATGATGTTTGGCAGGGACGCGTAGCGCGGCTCGTTCAAACGCAGGTCGGTGGTGACGATCGCTGGCAGTTTCAGGGAAACGGTCTGCGCGCCGCCGTCGATTTCGCGGGTCACGGCAACGCTGTCGCCGGAGACTTCGACTTTCGAGGCGAAAGTGCCCTGACCGTAGCCGCTCAGTGCTGCGAGCATCTGGCCGGTCTGGTTGTTGTCGCTGTCGATGGCCTGTTTGCCCAGGATCACCAGCTGAGGCTGTTCCTTGTCGACCACGGCCTTGAGCAGCTTGGCCACGGCCAGGGAGGTCAGGTCTTCAGCGGATTCGACGAGGATGGCGCGGTCGGCACCCAGAGCCAGTGCGGTACGCAGCTGTTCCTGAGCGGTGGACGGGCCGATGGAGACGACGACGATTTCAGTCGCAACGCCTTTCTCTTTCAGGCGTACGGCTTCTTCCACTGCGATTTCGCAGAATGGGTTCATCGACATCTTGACGTTGGCGAGGTCTACGCCGGAATTGTCCGCCTTGACGCGAACCTTGACGTTGTAATCCACAACGCGTTTGACAGCTACAAGAACCTTCATGGATTCCTCGTTACTCTCCGGTGAAAAGAAAGTCGCCTAGGCGAACCTGGCGGTTGATGCTCATCGGGCACAAGGGCACCTCTAAAAACGCCGGCTGAGCGGGATGACCGTTCGTCAGTCGTGACCGACGAGTCATGCCGCTTCGCGGTGTGTAAACTGCGCGCCGAACCTGCGCTGCGCATCACCGGTTACCGCCTACGCCCTGTCTTTAGAGGTGCTCTTGAAACCACCATTCAGCCTACGGCGAGCGCAAAACCGCCCGTATCTTGACCGGAACGCCCATTCTGGTCAATACGCCAAAATGCCCTGTCATAAGCCGCGCTTCTTTGATTTCTCTGGGCTGGAGCCGATTCAAACAAACGTTTGTATTGGACGCTAAGAGTGGTGTAGATATAATGCGCCGCCTAGAGAGAAAGGTGGTTTGCCCATTATTAGCCTTGACGTTAACGTAAAGGCAATAACGGATACGACACCGAACCTCCAAATTAGAAAAAAAACTGTTGAGCCTTGAGTAGGAGATAGCCTGTGGAACGCGAATACATGGAATTCGACGTGGTCATCGTCGGTGCCGGCCCCGCTGGCCTGTCCGCCGCCTGCCGTCTGAAGCAGAAGGCCGCCGAAGCCGGTAAGGAAATCAGCGTCTGCGTGGTCGAAAAAGGCTCCGAAGTCGGCGCGCACATCCTTTCCGGTGCCGTATTCGAACCACGGGCCCTGAACGAACTGTTCCCTGACTGGAAAGAACTCGGCGCCCCGCTGAACACGCCAGTTACCCGCGATGACATTTTCGTGCTGAAAAACGCCGAAAGCGCGCAGAAAATTCCTGACTTCTTTGTGCCCAAGACCATGCACAACGAAGGCAACTACATTATTTCCCTCGGCAACCTGTGCCGCTGGCTCGCTCAGCAGGCCGAGAACCTGGGCGTGGAAATCTACCCGGGCTTCGCCGCTCAGGAAGCACTGATCGATGAAAACGGCATCGTGCGCGGGATCATCACCGGTGACCTCGGCGTCGACCGCGAAGGCCATCCGAAAGAAGGCCTGTACACCCCGGGCATGGAACTGCGTGGCAAGTACACGCTGTTCGCCGAAGGCTGCCGTGGCCACATCGGCAAGCAACTGATCAAGCGCTACAACCTCGACAGCGATGCCGATGCCCAGCACTACGGCATCGGCTTGAAGGAAATCTGGGAAATCGACCCGGCCAAACACCAGCCAGGCCTGGTGGTGCACACCGCCGGTTGGCCGCTGGACATCATGGGCACCGAGAACACCGGCGGCTCCTTCCTCTATCACCTGGAAAACAACCAGGTTGTAGTCGGCCTTATCGTCGATCTGTCCTACAGCAACACCTACCTGTCGCCGTTCGACGAATTCCAGCGCCTCAAGCATCACCCGGTGCTCAAGCAGTACCTGGAAGGCGGCAAGCGCATCAGCTACGGCGCACGTGCGATCTGCAAAGGTGGCCTGAACTCGCTGCCGAAGATGGTGTTCAAGGGCGGCGCGCTGATCGGTTGCGACCTCGGCACCCTGAACTTCGCCAAGATCAAGGGCAGCCACACCGCGATGAAGTCCGGCATGCTCGCCGCTGAATCCGTAGCCGAAGCGCTGTTCGCCGAGAAAGACGGCACCGAAGAACTGACCACCTACGTCGACGCCTTCAAGAAGAGCTGGCTCTACGAAGAACTGTTCGCCAGCCGCAACTTCGGCCCGGCGATCCACAAGTTCGGCGCCATCGTCGGCGGCGGCTTCAACTGGCTGGACCAGAACATCTTCGGCGGCAAACTGCCGTTCACCCTGCACGACACCAAGCCGGATTACGCCTGCCTCAAGCTCGCGGCCGACTGCAAGAAGATCGACTACCCGAAACCCGACGGCAAGATCAGCTTCGACAAGCTGAGCTCGGTGTTCATCTCCGGTACCAACCATGAAGAAGAACAGCCGTGCCACCTGAAACTGACCGACCCGACCATCCCGTTGAGCCGCAACCTGCCGATGTACGACGAACCGGCGCAGCGTTACTGCCCGGCCGGCGTATATGAAGTGATCACCAAGGAAGACGGCGAGAAACGCTTCCAGATCAACGCCCAGAACTGCGTGCACTGCAAGACCTGTGACATCAAGGACCCTTCGCAGAACATCACTTGGGTGACGCCGGAAGGCGCTGGCGGCCCGACCTATCCAAATATGTAAACGGAACATATAAGTCGAACCGCTGAACATCAAGGCTCCCTTTATGGGGGCCTTTTTGTTGCCCGCGATTTGTCGGGAATCAAGCCGCGCGCTCATCCCCCGGGCTGCGCTCGAAATAGCGTTTGTACTCGCGACTGAACTGCGACGTGCTCTGATACCCCACCCGATGCGCCACCTGCGCCACCCCTAATCCCTCGGCGATCAACAACGTCTGCGCCTTCAACAGACGCAAACGCTTCAAATACTGCACCGGCGACAACAACGTGCTGCGTTTGAAGTGCTCGTGAAAGGTCGAAACGCTCATGTTCGCGCAACTGGCCAATGTCTCGACGTTCAACGGTTCGGTGTAGTGCGAATGCAAATGGCTGATCGAAGCCGCCACCCGGGCAAACTGCCCCTGCTGCTCCACCAGCGCCCGCAATACATCAGCCTGTGGACCGCGCAACGCGACGAACAACAACTCCCGCACCCGCGCAGGCCCTAGAATCTGGCACTCCAGCGGATCGTGCAGACAGCGCAGCAAGCGTTCGACGCAACCGCGCATGTCATCGTCGAGCACCACCGAGGTCATCGACTCCGGTGTCTGGGCCGGTATATGTCGCCCCGGCGCCAACCCCATGGCCAGCACCAGTTCACCCAGCAACACCCGGTCGATCGCCACCGATACGCCGAGCAACGGCGCGTCCGGCAACGCATAGGTTTCGCACTCGAACGGCACCGGCAACGCCTGGATCAAGTAATGCCCGGCACCGTATTCCATGGTGCGCGGCCCCAGATACGCGAGTTTGCTGCCTTGGGCGATGATCATCAGGCTCGGTTCATAAATGTGCGGGCCACGGGCGACGTCGCAACTGGCGCGCAACACCTGCACGCCCGGCAGCCCGGTCTGGCTGTAACCATCGCGCAGCGCCAGCGGTTCGATCAGCGAAACCAGCGTGGCGTTGGCATCAAGGTGACGGGTCAATTGCATCGGGTGGCTCTTCAGAAAAAATCACGGAAAAAGGGATAAAAGCATCATCGCAGATCCTTTTGCCAATGCGACCGATCAACCCCGCATGCCGGAGGATTAGGCATGACACCCGGAGGAATCGCCATGGCCGGACGACCGGACGGCGCCCAGAATGCGCCGCCTCACTTGTCACTGCTTTTGCGAGGTTTCACATGTACACCGCCATCGGCTATGCCGCTCAAACGGCCACCACCCCCCTCGCCCCGATGAAGTTCGAACGCCGCAGTCCTCGGGCTGACGACGTCGCCATCGAAATCCTGTACTGCGGCGTCTGCCACTCCGACATCCATCAGGCACGCAACGAATGGGGCATCGCCGTTTACCCGTTGATGCCCGGCCACGAGATCGTCGGAAAAGTCACCGCTGTCGGTGCGAACGTCACCAAGCACAAGGTGGGAGATCTGGTCGGTGTCGGCTGCATGGTCGACTCTTGCCGCACCTGCGAAGCCTGCCAGTCGAACCTTGAGCAATACTGCCTCGAAGGCCCGACCATGACCTATGCCACACCCGACCGGGTCGATGGCAGCAACACCATGGGCGGCTATTCGGACAGCATCGTGGTCAGCGAACACTTCGTGGTGCGCATCCCCGAGAAGCTTGATCTGGCAGCTGCCGCACCGATTCTCTGCGCCGGTATCACCACCTACTCGCCACTCAAGCACTACGGCGTGAAGGCCGGCGACAAGGTCGGGATTCTCGGCATGGGTGGCCTCGGCCACATGGGCATCAAGTTCGCCAAGGCGATGGGCGCCGAAGTGACGCTGTTCACCCGTTCGGCGAGCAAGGCTGAGGAAGGTCGTCGTCAGGGCGCCGATCATGTGATCGTCTCCACCGACGAAGAGCAGATGAAAGCGGCGGCCGGTCGCTTCGATTTCCTGCTGGACACCATTCCGGTGCAGCACAACCTCAACCCGTACCTCGACACCCTGCGCTTCGACGGCGTGCACATTCTGGTAGGCCTGATCGAACCGATCGACCCGCCGGTCCACGCCGCGAAACTGGTACTGGGTCGCCGGGTACTGGCCGGCTCGTTGATCGGTGGCGTCGCCGAAACCCAGGAAGTGCTGGATTTCTGCGCCGAGCACAACATCAGCTGCGATATCGAAATGCTCGACATCCGCCAGATCAACGAGGCCTACACCCGCATGATCGCCGGTGATGTGAAGTACCGTTTCGTGATCGACATGGCGACCTTGAAGCTCTGATTCCTCAGACCTTCAAACCAAGCTCTGCCGAGAGCCGGGTTGTGACCCCTTTGATCAGGGGAATCAGCTCGGCCATTTTCTCCAGCGGCATATACGGCACGGTGCTGGCGATGCTGATCGCCGCGACGATGCGCTTGCTCGCGTCGCGGATCGGCGCCGCCACGCAGCGGATCGACGGTTCGTTGTCTTCCAGATCGAACGCGTAGCCGCCGGCCACGTACTCGGTCATCCGCTGCTCCAGTTGCTCCCACGACTGCTGGGGATGCTGCGGCCAGAACTGACTTTTCCCACCCGCCGGCAGGCTGATGTCGTACAGACGCTGCCAATCCTGCGGCGCGTCATCCAGCATCAAGGCCTTGCCGATCCCGGTGCGCGCCAGCGGCATGCGATGGCCGACCCGCGAGCGCATTTCCGGGCCGTTGCGCCCAGGATTCTTCAACAGGTACAGCACCTCGTCGCCTTCACGAATCCCCAGGTGAACGGTGTCGCCGGTCAGTGCCGACAACTCGTCCAGATAAGGCCCGGCCAGGGTCACCAGCGGCAACTCTTCGCGCGCCTGGAAACCCAGCTCGATCAACTTCGGCCCCAGCAGATAACCGACTTGCGGTACAACGCGCAGGTAACGCTCGTCCACCAGGCAACTGGCCAGGCGATGCGTGGTGCTGCGGGTGGTACCGATCAGGCGGGCAATCTCTTTGAGATCGCGGGCGCCACTGGCGACGGCCTGCACCACACCCAACCCGCGAAGCAGAGTCTGGGTGCCAGTCGGCGCGGCGTCCTTGGCGGTTTTCGGGGCGTCTTCCTGCATATCCAGCCTTTAGCGTTGAGCGAGGGAACGGGCGGCATTATGGTCGCCCGACAGGGACGACTACAACTCGATGCGCTCGACCTTGCCCACCAGCAGCACGTAGGACAAAGCGCCGATCAATGCCAGAACCGCGATGTAGGTGATCGCCGGTGCGAACGAATCGCCGCTGGCCAGGAAGCCGATGACAATCGGCGTGGCGATCGCCGACAGATTGCCGATGAAGTTGAACACTCCACCGGTCAAGCCCAGCAACCGCGCCGGCGCCAGTGTCGAGACCAGCGACCAGGTGATCGACGCCAGCCCGTTGCCAAAAAACGCCAGCGCCAGGAAGGCAATCACCAACGGCGTCGACTCAACGAAGTTGGCCCCGATGATCGAGGTGGAAATCAACAGTCCGCCAATGATCGGCAACTTGCGCGCAAACCCGACGGTGCAGCCACGGCGAATCAGGAAGTCGGAAAAGAACCCGGAACACAGCACGCCAATGAACGCGGCGAGAAACGGCAGCGACGCCAGCAGGCCGGACTTGATGAAGTCCATGCCGCGATATTTCACCAGATAGGTCGGAAACCACGTCAGGAAAAACCACAGCGTCGAGTTGAGGCAAAACTGGCCGAGGTAAATCCCCCACAGCTTGCGTTTGCTGAGGACGATGCCGAGATCGGTCCAACTGAATTTCGCTTTCACTTTGGCGGTTTCGGCGGCGATGTCCACCAGCCCGCCACCCTCGCGGATCAAATCGATTTCGCCTTCGTTGGCGCCTTTGAAATCCCGTGGCTCGCGATACACCGCGTACCAGATTGCGGCCCACACGATGCCCACCGCACCGGTCACGACAAATACCATGTGCCAGCCAAATTCATGCTGCAGCCACGCCAGCACCGGGGTCAGGAACGCCAGCCCGACGAATTGCCCTGAGGTGTAGAAACCGATCGCTGTGGCACGTTCCCGCTCGGGAAACCAGGTCGTCACCACGCGGCTGTTGATCGGATACGCCGGCGCCTCCAGTGCACCGACCGCCATGCGCAGCACGAACAGGGCGATGAAACTGGCAGCGAAACCGAGCATCACCGTGGCCAGCGACCACAACAGCAGCGCGACGCTGTACAGGATGCGCGGCGGCACCCGATCCACCAGCCAGCCGCCGGGGATCTGCATGGCGGCGTAGGTCCAGCCGAACGCCGAGAAAATCAGCCCGACGTGCACCGGGTCGATGCCCAACTCAGTGGTGAGCGCCGGGGCAGCAATCGACAGGTTGCTGCGGTCGAGGTAGTTGATGACCACGGTGATGAACAGCAGCACCATGATAAAAAACCGCTTACGGCTGGGCGTGACTAATGTCGCTTGCCCGGTGAGGGTTTGCGGTTGCATGGGGAGAACCTCTTCTTATGTTTATTGAGGTTGGCCTGAGGCCTTGAGTCGTTCCCGCGCTCGGCACGGGAACGATCAGATGTGCTGAGTCAGCCACTCACCACTCGGCAAAACTGCCATCGGCATGGCGCCAGATCGGGTTGCGCCAACGGTGGCCGACCGCCGCGCGTTCGATCACGTATTCCTCGTTGATCTCGATTCCCAGACCCGGGCCGTTGGGGATTTTCACGAAGCCTTTGTCGTAGTCGAACACTCGCGGATCCTTCACATAATCAAGCAAGTCATTGCTCTCGTTGTAATGGATGCCCAGGCTCTGCTCCTGGATAAACGCGTTGTAACAAGCGGCGTCCAGTTGCAGACACGCCGCCAGCGCAATCGGCCCCAGCGGGCAGTGCAGTGCCAGCGCCACGTCGTAGGCTTCAGCCATGTTGGCGATCTTGCGGGTCTCGGTGATACCGCCGGCGTGGGAGGCATCCGGCTGGATGATGTCGACGTAACCTTCACTCAACACCCGTTTAAAGTCCCACCGCGAAAACAGCCGCTCGCCGAGGGCAATCGGGGTGCTGGTCAACGGTGCGAGTTCTTTCAGTGCTTCGTAGTTTTCGCTGAGCACCGGCTCTTCGATGAACATCAATTTGTACGGGTCGAGTTCCTTCATCAGCACCTTGGCCATGGGTTTGTGCACCCGGCCATGGAAGTCGACACCGATGCCGACGTTCGGCCCGACCGCATCGCGTACTGCCGCGACATTGGCCAGTGCCAGGTCGACTTTCTCGAAGGTATCGAGAAATTGCAGCTCCTCGGTGCCGTTCATTTTCACGGCGGTAAAACCACGACTCACCGCCTCTTTCGCGGCCCGCGCGGTGTCCGCCGGACGATCGCCGCCGATCCACGAATACACACGGATCTTGTCCCGCACCTGACCACCAAGCAGATCACTCACCGACACACCGAGGGCCTTGCCCTTGATGTCCCACAGCGCCTGGTCGATACCGGCCAGTGCGCTCATGTGGATCGCGCCGCCCCGGTAGAAGCCGCCGCGATACAACACCGTCCAGATGTCTTCGATGTTGCGTGGGTCTTTGCCGATCAGGTAGTCGGACAATTCCTCAACCGCTGCCGCGACGGTGTGGGCGCGGCCCTCGACCACGGGCTCGCCCCAACCGGTCACGCCCTCGTCGGTTTCGACTTTCAGGAAGCACCAGCGCGGCGGGACGATGAAGGTGGTCAGTTTGGTGATTTTCATCTTTTTTATCTCTCTTATAGATGCAGCGCACGCAGCGCCAAAAAGTCTTAGCGAAGGGCTTTCCAGGCCGCCACGTAGGCCTTGGCATTGGCTGCCACTTGCTCAGTCGTCATGCCCGGTTTGAACAGCCCGGAACCGAGGCCGAAGCCTTTGACGCCGGCATCGATGAACACCTGCATGTTGTCCGGGGTAATGCCGCCGACCGGCGCCAGAATCGTCCCGACGGGCAACACCGCCAGCCACGCTTTCACCACTGCCGGCCCCATCTGCTCGGCCGGGAACAGCTTGAGAATGTCCGCGCCCTCCTCCAGCGCCGCAAAGGCTTCGGTCGGCGTGGCAACACCCGGCGACAGATACAGCCCCGCCGCTTTCGCCGCCCGCAACACCTTGGCATCGCTGTGGGGCATGACGATCACCTGGCCGCCAGCCTCCTTCACCAACTCCACCTGTTCCGGGGTCAGCACCGTGCCGGCACCGATCAGGCAATCGGCGGGCAGGGTCTTACGCAGGATGCGAATGCTTTCGTACGGCGCGGGGGAATTGAGCGGTACTTCGATGACGCGAAATCCGGCCGCATACAGGACTTCTCCGACAGCGGCCGCTTCCTGCGGATGCAGGCCGCGCAGGATCGCGATCAGACCGTTTTGCGCCAGTGCTTGCTTGAGCATGTCAGGCCTCCAGTCAGGGTTAACGGGATGAGGAATCGATCAGTCCGGCGGCGAGCGCCAATTGCCACAGACCACGCTCGGTGGCCTGTTCGGCCAGGGTTACCCGGGCGAAACCGCAGGCGTCGAGCGCACGGCTGTAGCGGGCGCACAACTGCGCGTTGCCGATAAGGATGATCGAAGGAAGCTGCGCGCTATTGCGCCGGCGCCGTTGCACGGTGGCCAATGCTGTCAGCTCGTGGCCGATCAGCAGGCCGGACAGATAGTCCGGTTGCGCGGTGGCGCCGAGTTCACCGGTCAGGCCCAGGCTGCGGGCGCTGAACAAGGTCGACAGCACGCCGATCTCGCCTTCCGACGACTGCGCCACCTGCACGCCGCGATCGAATGCCTCGGCGTCGAACGTCGCGCTGTGCTGTTGGGTACGACCGAGAATGCTGTGTTCACTGAGCACGGCGAACACTTCGCCGGTCATGAAGGTGTCGAAGCGAGTGATGCAGCCGTCGGCCACTTCCACCCATTTCGAATGACTGCCCGGCAGGCCGATCAATAGATCGTCGCCCGCCTCGACCGGCAGATTCTGCAGGACGCCGAGGACCTGGGTTTCTTCGCCGCGCATCACGTTCGGCAGTGCCGAACGCTGAATCACACCCGGCACGATGTGCACATCGACACCGCGAAGACTGCGAACGGTTTGCAGGGACTTTCCGAGATCGGCCACGTTGGCCGGCGTATCGCGGTAGGACGCCTCGCGCCAGCCCTGAGCGCTGCCGACCATGCCGCAGGCGATCACCGGCAAGTCGGGTTGTGCATCGAGCCAGTCGCCACAAGCCTCGTCGAACGCCAGTTCAAAACCCTCGGCGCATTCACGACCGTTGATGACCCGTGGCGTCTTCGGCAACTGCATGATCCCGAACGACAGCGACCGCTGCGCCAGCACCTGCCCGCCCGCCGCGAGTTTGTAAGCACGTAGGGAGGTCGTCCCCCAATCGAGCGCGATCAATTGCGCCAGCATCGCTTCACCTGTTTTGTTATTGGCAGTGAGTGAGCTGGACTATAGACCTCTCAATCGGAAAATCTCAATATGTAATTTTACATCCCATATTATGGGACGAAATCATTCCGAGGCGTCCACCGTTCGACAGGATCCAGATTCTTGTCAAGGATGACGCTCAACGCTTCATGCTCACTCGCTCCCACCTCATGTGTACGCCCCTCCTCGTCGGCTATGCCTGGCTCCTGACGCCCATCTCCTCGAATGATGATGTAAGCCGCCTGGGCTGCAGGCGTTCCCTCTGCTCCTGCAACAATCCTCAATTTCGTATTGTTCGGCGCAAAGGAGGCCAACATTCCGGCATAGGGCACATCACTGCATAGCCCGAGACTGTCGATCCGGTCATATCCTGCTGCTAACTCATAGCGCCAACGCACGATGCACACCGACGCAAGTGGCAGCAATGAACGCGGCTGGTCAGAAGGTTTAAGCGAGACACGCGACGGTGCCACACGAGGCTTTTCCAACTGGGCAATGAATCGCGACGTGGGGATGTACATGACTCTTGAATAGTAGGCGACATACGGAAACGCGGTGATCACTACCTTGCACGGAATGTATTCCTGCGGCTTGAGGATCTGCACCAACTCAACGGGCCTGACCCACTCCCGGCCGTCGTTTAGGGCGTGATTCTTCAGGTTGATCCTTGCAAACATCTCATACCGGCGGTCGCCTTCGATCAAACGCATTTCACTGACCGTCCCCGAAGCTTCCAGAGCGATCTGATGTTCGACGGAAAAATTCAGGTCACCCTTCAGCGAGCAATGAATCGAGGTTCCAATCTGGCCTCTCTGTCCATGCACTTCATACAAATCGATGAGGTTTCGGTCAGAGGTGAAACGCAGATCGTACAAGGAAGAAAATGCGTGATTGATCGAGACAAATTCAAGCCTGGCAGGCGGAACGTCGAGATGCAGGCAGGACGAACACATCAAGAAACTACTCAACAGCAACCATTTGCAGATACGTAAGTTCAACGCTCCTCCTCCTTAGTCAGAACGCGAACAAAATCGGAGGCTGGAACACCCATTGGTCTTGAGTAGTAAACACCATAGCCATAAGCGGAAGCATAAAACCGGCATGCCAAAGCATTGCGAGAATTCAACAACGCCAAAAGATCTTTCGAAGAAATGAAAGTATTCGAGCCGGTCTCATGGTCGGTATGAATCGCATTCAGTTCCGCCGAGTACTGATGCCTGGTCTGTGAGTCCGTACGATCAACTTCCACCATCAGGCCATCCAGATAGTCTGACTCACCCTGCCTTTCAAAGAGTTCCACTTTTGCGCCCAGATAGCACGCAAACCCTTCATAGGTTTGGTTTCTACCAGCATGGGTATCGAAGAATTTCAGCAAATCCTTATCCGAAGAAAACCGGACATCAAAACGTGCGTAACCAGGTACATAGCTTACAGACTCAAACTGTATATCAATGGGCGGCACCGGTGGATTTTGCGTGCAAGCACTGCACAGAAACAACAAACTTACAACCATATATTTCTTCAAGGGAGAATCCTGTTAATTACAATCAGTACTCAGCGTTAGCTTTCAACAATGCCTTGCTAGGCACTTGCATAAGGTTAGAGAAGTAAGTCGTGTACGTCGTGGAATGAACCCGAAACAAACAAGCGATCGAGTCTTTTTTCATCAAGAAAGGGGCCAAAGTATCTCCTTGCAAATATCGCTCACCACCACTACTTTTTTCAGACTCACTAAAAATGACGTTAGCCCTGTAAAGCCCCGGCTCGGCCGATACTTCCTCAACCAGACCAAATCCCGATTGCTTTATATGATGCGCTTGAGAAAAATCCAGATCATCGCTCAGCGAGCAAATCAGGCCTTGACCAATGAACGACTTGAACAAACCGAGAAGATCGATATTCGACGCAAAGTAAATCTGATAAACCCCGGTATTGCGGAGTTGCTCAACCTTTGAAACGTGCAGAGTTGCAATAGGCCGACCATGATTCAGGGAGCAGGCTGAAACCACTAACATCAAAGCGAGAAAACATACCCATCTCATAAAAACTCAACCTCTTTGTGCGTTTCGGAATTTGCGTGCAGCAGGCGTTTGATGGGCTACTCAGTGGTCACCGAAAAACGACAGAGGCGCGAGAAAGTGACTGAGGCATTGCGCGGGAATACTCAGTCAGCAAGGTTTTTTAATGTGCATCAATCGCTCGCACCAGATCGGAAGCCGGAACATGCATGACGTTAGAAACATACGTTCTATTGCCGGTAGTATTAACTCGAAAAGCACATGCTATAAATTCACTCTTGACCAATACATCACGCAACGCCTTGCCCCCCAGAATACTTTCCTGCCCTTGCAACTCTCCTGCCTCGCGAAAAATAACCTTTGATTCGTAATGCCCTCCTGTAGTGTCATCGATAAATCTCACACTACCGCGTCCGGAGCGTTTCAAATAATGCCCAATCGAAAAGTCCTGATCATCTTCAATTGCACATACAAGACCTTCCCCAATGGCGGGACCGAACAAGGCCAAAAGATCGGTATCGCTGGTAAAAATCATCAGAAAGCCGAAGCCACTCGGCGTTATTTCAACAGTTCCAAAATGCAGCGTGGCGGTGGGTCGCCCATGATTGGTGGAACATGAAACAGAAAAAACCGTTGCAAATAAAATGACAAAAAAACGTTTCATTTATTGCTCTCAAAAAAACTGAGTATCAACTCTGCCAACAGTTGGCGCGCCGATTTTCCGCCAGCGACATCGAGGCACGAGACAAACGCACGGATGGCATTGCCACCGAGGGGATTGATGGTGCAGAGAATGTCCACCGGTTGGCGGTGCGGGTTATCGGAGGAACCGGGGTTTCTGACCAGACCGTACAGGCGGACCGACGCCCATAGTCCGCTCATCGCCGGTCACTCGTTGACGCAGCGAGGGCTCCACGGGCGTGGAGAAAGAGTGCCAGAGGCATTGCAGGTGTCGTCCGTGAGCGCGCAAAAATGGCGCGTAGAATGCCGGACCAGAGCGGTTATAACAACCGAATCAGCATCGGATTGCCATCACTTCCTCAGCCCTCGGCAAACTCGCGCAATACCTTGCCATCCATGCGATAGCGCACCCACTCCTCCTGTGGCTGGGCGCCGAGGGATTTGTAGAATTCGATGGCCGGGGTGTTCCAGTCCAGCACGCTCCATTCGAAGCGGCCGCAGTCGTTGGCGCAGGCAATTTTTGCGAGGTGGCGCAGCAGGGTTTTGCCGGCGCCGCCGCCCCGTTGTTCGGGGGTGATGTAGAGGTCTTCGAGGTACAGGCAGTTGCTGCCCAGCCAGGTCGAATAACTGAAGAAGAACACCGCGAAACCGATCGGCAACCCATCGCGCAGGCAGATCAGACCGTGGGCGGTGGCGCCTTCGCTGAACAGGCTGCGCTCGATGTCGGCGACACTGGCGATGACTTCATGACGGGCCTTTTCGAAATCGGCGAGTTCGGTGATGAAGGCGAGGATCTGCGGTGCATCGCTGGGGGTCGCCGGGCGGATTTCGATCGTCATGGACGGGCCTTGTCGGAAAAAGGAAAACGCCATACTAAGGCGGCGCGTGGCGCTCGTCACATGGCAATCCACAGATTAGGCTAGCGCCGCCGAACAATCGAAAGGACGCCCATGAACAACTTCGCTTTCTCGCCTCTCGCGGAACTCGCCACAGAACTGCTGCCCCACGCCCTGGAACCGTCGGAGGACGGCGCTCATGACCTGTCGCACCTGCAACGGGTCTGGCACAACGTGCGCACCTTGCAGGCCGAGGAAGGCGGCGACCTTGAGGTGCTGCTCGCCTCGGTGTTGCTGCACGATTGCGTGGCGGTGGAAAAGAACTCTCCGCTACGTTCACAGGCATCGCGTCTGGCGGCGGAAAAGGCGTCAACGGTGCTGGCAAACCTGAACTGGCCCGAAGCCAGAATCGACGCAGTCATTCACGCCATCGAAGCCCACAGTTTTTCCGCCAACATCACACCGACCACGCTCGAAGCACGTCTGATGCAGGACGCCGACCGCCTCGACTCCCTCGGTATGCTTGGTGTCGCCCGCACCTTCTACATCGCCGGGCGCATGGGCAGTGCGCTATACGACCCGCAGGATCCCGAGGCCCGGGAAAGGGACTACGACGACAAGCGATTCTGCCTCGATCATTTCCAGACCAAACTGCTGCACCTTGCCGACGGTTTCCAGACCGTTGCGGGTCAACGTCTGGCATTGATTCGTCATCAACGCCTGAAGGGTTTCATGGAGCAATTCAAGGAAGAGATCGGTGTGGTCTGAAGGCGTTACTCCGGTCATTCACGATCCTGAGTTCGCCAAGCTCAGACCTAAGCCACGGACCTGCCGTGTTAGATAGTTGACGCTCAATTTTTCCGGTCAAGGAACCGCGTCATGCCTCAAGCAACACCCCAGGTCCCGGGCAAACTGTTCGGCCTGTTCTGCCTCGCCAGTTATCTGTTGTCGCTGTCCTATGGCGCGACGTTTTTGCTCTCGCTGCTGATCGGTTCTCGCGGCGGCAACGAGCACGATGCCGGCAGCGTGATCAGCGCAGCGATGCTCAGCACATTCGTTGCGGTGCTGGTGTCCGGACACCTGTCCGACTGGCTGGGCGCGGCGCGTTCGATCGCGCTGTTCGGGCTGTTGCTGGTGGCGGCGAGTCTGGGGTTTGCGATGACACCGGGCTTCGGTCATCTGCTGTTGTTTTTCGGGTTGCTGCTCGGTCTGGGCTGGGGCGTGTTCTACACACTGGGGCCGATCATCGTCGCCAGTCTGGTAAGCCCGGCGCAGCGAGCGAAATACTTTGCGCTGCTGTCCGGCAGCATGATGACCGGGATCGGCAGCGGCCCCTTGCTGGGGCGGGCGGCGGGTGCGCTGGGTTTGCCGGTGACGTCGGCGTTCTATCTGGCGGCGGTGGCGAGTCTGGTCGGCGTGCTGTTGTTCTGGCGTCTCGGTGCTCGTCTGAAAAGTACACAAGCCGCGTCAGCGGCAAAAATCAGCTGGCACGCGACGACACAGGTGCTCGGCTCCCGCGCTGTGTTTCCGATCATCATGGTCGGCCTCGGCGGTTGCGTGTTCGGCGGGCTGTCGAGCTTCCAGACCAGCTATGCCGCCGCCCGTTCGCTGGACTATTCGCTGTTCTTTCTGGGTTTCATGAGCGCTGCAATCAGCAGCCGGATGTTGATCGCAGGCTATGTGGTCAAGCGTGATCCGCTGCGGGCGTCGTGTCTGTTGTCGGGGTTGATGCTGGGCTCGATCGTGCTGTTTGCGTTCGGCGTGCAGAGTGGTTTCAGCTATCTGCTGGCGGCGGTGATGCTCGGTGTCGGTTACGGCCTCACTTACTCGGTGATCAATGGACTGGCGGCCAACGAAGCGCCGGCCGGTACCACGTCGCAGGCGTTGCTGCTGTTCAGTCTGGCGTACTTCATCGGCGTATTCGGCTTCCCGTTGCTGGCTGGGAAAATCATCGTTGAGCACGGCATGGCGACGCTGTTGCTGACCGTTCTGGTGGTGGCGGCGTTGAACTGGTCGATCACCCTCGGCCGCTTGCTGTGGCGGCGGATGACAGTAGAAAGCGCACTGACGAACTGAACCGTTCGTCATTCAATCGGCACCTATCCCACGCGAGGGCAGACCAAGATCAGGTAAGGATTCCAATCACTGGAGACACACCATGATCTCGTCAAGGTTGACTGCTCTCGTTTTTGCCGCCCTGCTCTCTCCCGTGGCCTTCGCTGCGACGGCCACCGGAACCGGCCCCACCGATCCGGTCGAACGCCCGAAAGCTCCGGCCATCCAGAGTGCGCCCGGCATGAACACCGACGGTTCGGGCGTCGAGAACGCCCTGCCGCCCGCCACCGGCACCGACCCGCGTACCCAGGGCAATGATCCGGGGCGTCAGGGCGGCACTCAGGGTAATCCCGTTCCGCCTGACAATTCCGGCGCCGGCATGGGCTCGAAAACCACCACCGGTGGTTCGGGCTCCGAAGGCACCAGTCAGTAGGCGGTAGATTCGCGGATCAGCGCATCGACTTCGGCAGTGCCCGGTGACGTCGCCGGGCCCCAGCGGGTGACCGCCAACGCGGCCGCTGCATTGGCGCGCCTTGCGGCTTCGTAAGCGACCCGTCCCTGCGCCAGTCCAGCAACGAACACGCCTGCATGCGCATCGCCCGCACCGTTGCTGTCCACGGCTTGCACCTTGAAACCCGGTACATGCCGGCGTTCGCCGTGCTGATGAATCCAGCAACCCTGCGGGCCGTCGCGCACCACCATCAGCACGCCCTGTGGCAGGTGCACGGCCAAGCGGTCCAACGCTGTTTCGATATCTGCCGCGCCAGTGAAACGCAAGGCTTCGACGCTATTGCTGGTCCACACATCGATGCGTGGGAGCAACGCCTGCATCATCGGTGAGTCCGGCGACTCCACCAGCGGACCCGGATCGAACACCACGTTGATCGTCTTAGGCAACGCCAGCGTCCAGTCCAGCAACGCCTGGGCTTTGCCGCTGTGCAACAGGCTATAGCCGCTGACGTAGACGTAATCTCCCGCCTCGGCGGCAACGCTGCTTAGCTCCGCAGCCGTGACCTCGCCTTCGGCGCCGATGTAGGAAATGAAACTGCGCTCGGCCGACGCATCGGTCAGCGCCACGCAGATGCCGGTGTCGCGTTCTGCAGGCTGTTCGATGCCGATGCGGATGCCCTCGGCGTGCATCGCTTGCCGCGCCAGATCACCGAAACGACCGTTGCCGTGGCGACCCAGATAGACCACCGGCAAGCCGTTACGCGCGGCGGCAGCCATCACATTGAAGCCGCCACCGGCTTCGAAACTGGCGGACTGCGCCAGCACGTCGCCGCCGATTTGCGGCAGTGCATCCACGGCCATGACCAGGTCGATGATGACCTGGCCGGTGTGCAACATCTTAGGCATGAGCATTCTCGGTTTGCGCGGCGCGGCGGTCTTTCGCCCCGCCGAGTACGAAGTACAGGCCACCGGCAACCACAAACGTCACGATCCAGCCGAGGCCGTTGTGGCCCAGCCATGAGTCGGACAGGAAGCCCTTGAACCAGACATTTTCGGCGGTGGTACCGATGGTGGTGAAACTGAAACCCAGCACGATGGCAATCGCCCACGCGCCGAATGCGCGCCACTCGATGCCGCCGCTGTACCAGTAGGCGCTGCTCGGGCTGACGTCGAGCAGGTCTTTCGGGCTGTAGTAGTGACGGTGAATCAGGTCGACCACGAAAATCCCGACCCACGCGGTGATCGGCACCGCCAGCAGGGAAATGAAGGTGATGAACGGGCCGTAGAAGCTGTCGGCGATCAGCATGAAGTAGATCGAACCGGCGAAGATCGCGACGATATCGACCACTACCGCGTAAACGCGTTTGACCTTCAGGCCGAGGGTCAGCGTGGTCAGGCCGGCGGAGTACACCGACAGGTTGTTCGACAGCAGCAGGCCACCAAATGCGGTGATCAGGTACGGCACGGCCATCCAGGTCGGCAGCATGTCGCGGATCGCCACAATCGGGTCGGTCGCCGATGCCAGATCGTTGTTGCCCACCGACAGCAGGCCACCGAGGGTGATCAGCAACACCAGCGGAATCCCCGCACCGAACGCTGCCGAAGCGACCAGGCGCACGGCTTTGACGCTGCGATGCTGATAGCGCGACATGTCGGCGCCAGCATTCGCCCAGCCGATCCCGGTGCCGGCCGCCATGGTGCCGATACCGATGATCATCGCGCTCATCGGTGCTGGCGTGGCGTTGAATACCGCGCTCCAGTCGATGGTCGCGCAGAGGAAGCCGCCGACCAGAATGTTCAGCGCGCCGAACACGTAGGTCGCCCACTTCTGGATTACCAGCAACGTGGCGTGGCCGAGGCCGGACACCGACAGGGTCAGCAGCACGAAAATCGCGATGAAGACCAGGGTCAATACCGGCGCGCTTTTGGCTTCTACCGGCGAGCCGAACAGGATCGAGCACAACGACAGCAGCACGAACGCCGCAGTGGTGGTGTTGACGGTTTCCCAGCCCAGGCGCGACATCAGCGACACCAGCGTCGGGCCGATATTGCCGCGCACACCGAAGATCGCCCGCGACAGGGTCAGGCTCGGTGCGCGACCGCGACGGCCGGCAATCGAGATGATCCCCACCACCGCGAACGAACCGGCGGCACCGAGGATCGCAACGATGATCGCCTGCCAGATCGCCAGGCCGCGAAACGCAACCAGCGTGGCGCCCAGCGGCAGGCCGAGGATGGAAATATTGGCAGCAAACCAGACCCAGAACAGTTGCAGCGGATGGCCGTTGCACTCGCCTTCCGGCACCGGCTCGATGCCACGGGTTTCCAGTTGCCCGGCGCTTTGCCCGGCGTTCGATGAACTCATGAAAATGCTCCTGTTTGCCTTTATTGTGGTTGTGGCAATGACGCAGAACGACAAGACATCCCGCCCTTCCTGGGCCTGTCTGCGCGATCCATTGCGGGTGAATATTCAGGATTTGTGGTGCGCCTGCTCGCGATGGCGGCAGTTCAATCAGCGCAAGGCCAAAAGCCCCTGCACCAACGGTTCAAGCTCCAGATCGTTGACGGCTTTCACCGTTTCAATCATCGCCGCCGGCCAGCTCGGCAGACCCAGGCAGGCCCCGAGCATGGCGCCGAGAATCGCGGCGATGGTGTCGGTGTCGCCCCCCAGGCTGGCGGCCATGCACAGCGCGTCGAACGGCGTCATTTCACCGACCGCGACTTGCTGCGCGAGGGCGAACGACACCACCACCGACTCCTGCGAGGCCACCGATGTGCCGATCACGTCGTACAGCAGATCCGCGAGCAACACCGGGTCACTCTCGACACTGATGCTGCGCGCCCAACTGATCCGCGACGCGATGCGCCCACCGGCCACCCAGTGCCCGTGCGCTTCCGCTTGCTGGGCGACCTGCTGGCCGAGGTTCAGCGCCTCGCCCAGATCCAGGCCGTTGATGCCGGCCGAGACCACCGCCGCCACCGCTGCCGCACTGGAAATGCCCAGCGTGGTGTTGTGAGTAACCTGACAGGCCTGCACCACCGCCGCGATAAAGCGCTCGGGGTCGGCAACATCGGCGGCGATCCCCACCGGGGTGATGCGCATCGCCGCACCGTTGGTGGTGCCGTAGCGCCCGGCCTCTTCCGGCGAATGGCCGGCGAGGATCATTTCGATCGCACGTTTGGTCGATGGGCCGAGCAAGTCCTGCGAGCCCTTGGCCTGCATCTCGGCTTCCCATTCGATCAGCCGTTGCGCGAGTACCGCCGGCTCGATCCGGCCCTTGCCTTCGACCAGCAACTCGCCCACCAGAATCGCCTGTTCGGTGTCATCGGTGATCGAGCCTTTGGGCATGTTCGCGGCAATCGGTTGCAAGGGGCCGGCGTCTTGCAGATCGGTGATCTGGCCGAAGCGCTGCTTGATGGTTTCGCGGTTCAGGGATTGCGTCGGCATGCCCAGCGCGTCGCCGAGGGCCAGGCCGTAAAACGCGCCCAAGGCACGGTCGAGGGCGGTCATTTTGATTCTCCAAATTGCAGGTGCAGACGGAAATGCACCGGGTCGAGCAGGCTTTCGACCTGTTCCATGAAACGGTTCTGCCGGTCGTACGTGGTGCGCAGCGCCTTGAGGAACACCGTGCCTTCCGGGCGCCCAAGCAGTTCGGCATCGACAGCGTTGAGCGGCTCGGCGCCGATCCATTGATCGCCGCGCTCGCCGATGTAGCCGTAGGCCGCCAGGGTGACGGTCAGCGAATTGTCGATCAGGCCCACGCGCGGCAGGCTTTCCAGGCCTCCGGTGGCGGGCATCAATGAGCGTTCGAGGGACACCAGCGTGCCATCGTTGGAACGGCGACGGCGGTCGAGGGTGATGAATTGGTCGGTGCCGAAGCGAGGCAGCAGGTCGGGCCGGGTCACGGCTTCCAGACGCAGCACTTCGGTGTTGATGTACGCCCCGCTGTCGGCCAGGGCCTGGGCCCAGCCGCTGCGCTGATCGAGCACCACACCGTCGAATGTGACGATGGAGCCAACCCCGCTTTGCGTGGCGATGTAATTGCGCCGTTTCAGTTCGGCCAGCGCTTCGCGCAACGTGCCACGGCTGACGTTGAATTCCTGAGCCAACTGATGCTCACCGGGCAACAGAAAGCCGTCCTCCATGAGGCCGCTTTCGATGCGTCGGACGAGCTCGTCGACCACCCGTTGTTTCTTGTCAAATCGTACCTGTCTAATCATGTACAAAGTGATAACCGAAACGGGCTGAAACGGGCAAGGGAAATTTCGGGGAAAGAGACAGAAGGCGTGCAGCTGGAAGCACCCTCTCCCGAAGGAGAGGGTCAAGAGAGTGTTGATCTCAGCGCTGTTTCAGCCGGTCGATCACAACAGCCAACAACAAAATCGAACCTCGAATCACATACTGATAAAACGTGTCGATATTCTTCAGGTTCATCGCATTCTCGATAATCGCCAGAATCAAGACCCCGGCAATCACATGCCGAATCATCCCGATCCCACCGCTCAACGAAACCCCGCCCAGCACGCAAGCCGAAATCACCGTCAGCTCAAAACCCTGCCCGATCATCGGCTGCCCGGAAGTCATCCGCGACGCCAGAATCACACCCGCCAAGGCACCAATCACGCCATGTACCGCGAAGATAATGATCTTCGTGCGATCGACATTCACACCCGCGAGCAACGCCGCTTCCTGGTTGCCGCCGATGGCCATGGTGTTGCGCCCGTAGGTCGTGTAGTTCAGCAGCCAGCCGAAAAACAGGAAGCAGACGATGGTGATCAGGATCGGCACCGGCACGCCGAACAACTGGCCGTTGCCGAACACGAAGAACGATTCCTGCGACACGCCCACCGCTTTGCCGTTGGCAAAAATATAGGCCAGGCCACGGACGATCTGCATGGTCGCCAGCGTGGTGATCAACGCATTGACCCGCAACTTGGCGATCACGATGCCGTTGATCAAACCGACGATCAGCCCCATTACCAGCGCGGCGCTGACACCGAGAAACACGCTGTTGGTGTCGCGCATCACCACCGCCGCAACCACCCCGGCACAGGCAATCACCGAACCCACCGACAAGTCGAAATGCCCGGACGCCAGGCAGTACAACATGGTGCACGCGGCAATCCCGGTGGTGGAAATCGCCAGGCCCAAACCACGCATGTTCAGCGGCGAGAGGAAGTTGTCGATCAGCAAGGTGCAGGCGAGAAAGATCCCGACTGCCGCCAGCAACATTACCCAGTCATCGAGGAAGCGCCGCATATCCAGAGGTTTGCGCGCGGTCGGCAGGGTTTCGTTTTGGGTTGTCATCATAGTCACCTCTCAGTTCGCCACGCCGTCAGCGCGGTGGCGCGGCAAAGCCAGTTGCAGCAGGTTGGATTCGTTGGCCTGGTCGCGGCTGACTTCGCCACTCAGGGCGCCCTCGCACAGCACCAGAATGCGGTCGGAAATGCCCATCACTTCCATCAGGTCGCTGGACACCACGATCACCGAAATGCCATCGGCGGCCAGGTTATGGATGATCTGGTAGATCTCGGCCTTGGCGCCGATGTCGATGCCCCGGGTCGGTTCGTCGAGCAGCAGGACTTTCATCGGCATCGACAGCCAGCGACCGAGAATCGCCTTCTGCTGATTGCCGCCAGAGAGGAACTTGATCTGCTGCCCGGCGTGAGGCGTTTTCACTTTCAGGGCCTTGATCTGCTTGTCGGCATTGCCCTTTTCCCAGATCCCGCGCAGCAGGCAACCGAGCCCGGAGTTCGCGCCACGCGCACTGATGTTGATGTTCTCGGCGACGCTGGCGAGCGGGATGATGCCTTCCTTCTTGCGATCCTCCGGGCACAGCAGAATCCCGGCAGCGATCGCATCACGGGGCGAGCGCAGCTTCAGTTCATGACCGCGCAATTCCAGGCGTCCGGCGGTGTTGCGTTCCAGCCCACTGAGCAACCGGAACAGCTCGGTGCGCCCTGCCCCGACCAGTCCGAACAGGCCAAGAATCTCGCCTTTGTGCGCATCGAAACTGATCGGCTCACGCAGGCCCGGGCCGAGCAAGCCATCGACTCTCAGCGCCACGGCACCGCGCGGGCGGCCGCGATAATCGTAGATGTCCTGAATGTCGCGCCCAACCATGCAAGTCACCAGTTGATCGTGGGTCAACTGGCTCATGTCGTCGAAGGTGCGCACGTAGCGACCGTCCTTGAACACCGTGACCGCGTCGCAGATGCGGAACACTTCTTCCATGCGATGGGAGACGTAGAGCACCACTTTGCCCTCGTCGCGCAGCCGGCCGATGATCGCCATCAACCGGTCGATTTCCCGCGCCGAGAGACTGCTGGTCGGCTCATCGAACGCGATCACATGGGCGCCACGGGACAACGCCTTGGCGATTTCCACCAGTTGCCGCTGGCCGAGGGACAGGCGCCCGACCTTGGTTTGCGGGTCGATTTCATCGGCCAGGCCTTTGAGGCAAGCCAGGGCTTGCTGACGCAGCGCACCGCGATTGATCAGGCCGAAACTGGCCGGCAGGTGGCCGAGGAACAGGTTCTCGGCCACGGTCATTTCCGGCACCAGATGCAGCTCCTGGTGAATCACCGCCACGCCGCTGCCGATGCTGTCGGCAGTGGACTTGAACGCCATCGTCCGCTCGCCGATCTGCAGTTCGCCGCTGCTCGGAATGTAGGCGCCGCCGAGGATTTTCAGCAGGGTCGATTTGCCGGCGCCGTTCTCGCCCATCAAGGCGTGCACCTGCCCGGGATGGGCGACGAAGCTGATGCCGTCCAGCGCCTTCACACCGGGGAAGGTCTTGCCGATCCCGTTGAAACGCAGGCTGCCGCTGGCGCTGTGTTGTTGTGTTTGTACTTGCGCGTGCATTTAAGCCACCTCATCACACCGTTCAAACGGCCCGGCTGCCCGGGCCGTCGCTGCCGTCAGTTCCACAGGCCGATCTTTTCCAGCTCTTGCTTGAAGTTGTCGCGGGTGATCAGGGTGACGTCGTCCATTGCGGTGTACTTCGGCGGTTCTTTGCCGGTGGTGACCCACTCGTACATCATGCTCGCGGTGTTGTAGCCCTCGATGTGCGGGCTCGGCAGCATCGAACCGTAGAAGCCGCTGTTGGGTTTTTTCAGCTCGCCGATCGCGTCGGTGCCGTTGATGCCGATGCCGATCACGTTGGCCGCGGCAAAGCCGGCGGCTTCGGTGGCGCGCACGCCGCCGAGCACGGTGTTGTCGTTCATGCCGCCGATGATCAGGTTCTTCGCCGCGCCCGGCAGCTTGACCAGCGCCGAGTTGGTGGCGTCCATGCTGCCCGGTACGTCGAGGGTTTTCAGGGCGGCGGTCAGGATGTGCTCTTTCGGCATGCCGGCATCTAAGAGTGCCTTCATCGAGCCGTCGGTGCGCTTCTTGCCGGTGTCGAGTTCGTTGTAGGTGTTGACTACCGCGTAGGTGTCTTTCCAGTCCCAGTTACGTTTTTTCGCTTCGGCGGCCATCGCGGCGCCCTGCTTCTGGCCGACTTCGAATGCGGCCATGCCGAGGTACGGCACCTCTTCCATGAACTTGCCGTTGGCGTCGACGAAACGGTCGTCCACGGCAATCACTTTCAGGTCATTGAGCTTGGCCTTGGCCATGATCGCAGGGCCGAGGGACACGTCCGGCGGGCAGATCACGAAGCCCTTGGCGCCGTTGGCCGCGAGGCTGTCGATGGCCGAGAGGGTTTTCTCGCCGTCCGGCACGGCGATCTTGATCAGCTCGAAGCCTTTGTCCTTGGCAGCTTTTTCGGCGAAGGCCCATTCGGTCTGGAACCACGGCTCCTCAGCCTGCTTGACCAGGAAACCGATCTTCACCGGATCGGCGGCCAGCAGCGAACCGCTCAGGCTGAACGCAGTGGCCGCCAGCGCGGCACTGCACAGGGTACGAATCCCGAAACGACGTTTCATAAGCAGACTCCTTGTTATTTTTCTTGAGCGTTATTTGAAAAGCGTTGAAGCGGTCGAAGCATGTTCCCGTAAATCATCAGGACAATAGTCATATCGTATGATGATTGAATTTCAGGCGGACCTTTCCACCTGGAATCCGGTTTTCAGTCGTGGTACATCACCGAGCGACCACCATCGATGGTGATGCACGAGGCGTTGATGAACGGCGCTTCATCACTGGCCAGGAACACGGCGGTCATCGCCACTTCAATCGGCTGACCAATGCGTTTTGGCGGATGCAGGTCAAAGGCGCGCTGGCGCTCGGCGTGCGGGTCGGCGAAGCCGTTCCAGTAATCGACGTTGAGCTGGGTTTCGATGTAGCCCGGCGCAATCGCGTTGACGCGAATGCCCTTCGGCGCGTACTCGATGCCCAGCGCGCGAGTCAGGCCGAGCAGGCCATGCTTGGCCACCGGGTACGGGAAGCAGCCGGGAATGATGTTCGTGGAATGGGTCGAGGCAATGTTGATGATGCTGCCGATGCCCTGCTCGATCATCTGCGGCAGCACGGCCTTGCAGCCATACCACGCGCCGTCGAGGTCGATGGCAAAGCAGCGGCGCCAGTCTTCTTCGGTCATTTCCAGCGGATCGCGGAACACGTTGACCCCGGCGCAATTGACCAGCACGTCGATACGACCGTGCAGCTCGACGGCCAGTTTGGCCATGGCGTGCAGATCCTGCTGACGCGATACGTCGGCCTTGATCGCTTGCACATCGGCGCCCTGCTCGCGCCAGTGCGCGGCGACTTTCTCGACTTTTTCAGCCTGGATATCGCTGATCACCAGTTTGGCCTGCTGCGAGGCGAAGGTTGCGACGATCGCTTCGCCAATGCCTTGGGCGGCGCCGGTCAACAACACAACCTTGTTTTTCAGACGCTCGCCTTTGGGTGGCTCGGGCACTGGCGGCAAGGAAAGGGGTTCAGCCATGAATCAGGACTCCTGTTCGAAAGCATAAAAAAACCGGGCATCTGACGATGTCCGGTCTGGAAGGCTTTGGGAACACAACAGGCGAGCGCACGCTCCGGCACTGGAACGGCCCGAAGCGCTGACTCCGCTGAGGAGTGCGATAGAGATTCGCTGCATCACTTCACCTGTTTTGTTCTTTTTAAGTGTGAGTGCGTGTTACTGCTGGAGCCGACTATAAACCCGACCGCCGAATAATCTCAATATATAATTTTGCATCCCATATTTTGGGATTCATCCTGCGAAACGCGTACAGAGCTTTCCGGCGACGTCCACCCGCAACGACAACACGGCACCGTCCAGCGGGTGATTCAGCGGACTTTTGGCGCTGGTGATGTACAGGGTTTTCAGGTCGGTGCCGCCGAATACGCAACTGGTCGGGCGGCTGATCGGCAGATCGATCTTGCGGTCGATCTGGCCATCCGGTGTCAGGCGCAGCAGGCAGCTGCCGTCCCAGCGGGCGTTCCACACATAACCTTCGGCGTCCATTGCCGAACCGTCCGGGCCACCGTTCTGATCGGCGCCGTACCAAGACCGGGCCGTGTCGAGGTTGCCGTCGGTGTGGATGAAATAGCGATACAAGGTGCTGTCGAGGCTGTCGCCGAACAACAGCGTGGTGCCGTCGTCACTCCAGAGCAGCGTGTTGGGAATCCCCAGGCCACGCAGCAATGGCGTGACTTTTTTATCCGGATCAATTCGGAACAATCCGCCGGAACGACGGGTGATCGGCAGATCTTCGCCCTGTTCGCCGATGTTGTTTTGCATGGTGCCGAGCCACAAGTGGCCCTGGCCATCGCAACGCGCTTCGTTGGCGCGGTTGCCCGGTTGCGGATCGGCGACGCAGAACAGCGTCAGTCGCGGCTCAAGTCCGGGGGAATCGAGATCGAGCCGGTAGACGCCGCTGCTCAGGGTCACCAGCGCGTCGCCGCTGGTGCAGGGAATGAACGCCGAGACGTGCTCCGGCATCTGCCAGATCTGCACGTTCGCACCGATCAGGCGCAGTGCCTGTCTGCCGGCGATGTCGACCCAGTACAGCGCCTGGGTCGGTGCGTCCCAGAACGGGCCTTCGCCCAGTTGCGCCCGATGCTCTGTCACCGCAGTCCACGTCATGCAACCTCCTGTCTTGTTGTTTTGTCAGCTGGCTTTCTTGTCGGCCATCACCTGGGGGTAAAAACGCTTGATGGCCAGGTCGGCATTGTCGATCAGGGTCATGCAGGCCCACACCCCACGCGCGGCATCCCGGGCGGCGATGGCGTCGGCCATGTCTTTGTGGATGGGCAAGGTGCGGCGCAATTCGTCGGGGTCGGCAGCGGATACTTCGAAGGACACGGCGAGCAACGCGCCGAGGGCCGGCACCATTTGCTCGATGAATTGATTGTGGCTGGCGGCGAGAATGCATTCGTGGAAGAACTGGTCGGCGCGGTTGTAATCGATGCCGCTGTCCACTGCCCGCTCGAGGGCGTTGTAGGCCTGCTGAATGGCTTGCACCTGTTCGACGGTTGCCCGCTCGCAGGCCCAGCGCACCGCCATCGGCTCGATGGTGCGGCGCAGGTCGAGCAGGTCATCGACGAAATTTTCCGGCAGGCCGCTGCGTGACAGCCAGCCCACCACTTGCGGATCGAACAGGTTCCAGCGCTTGATCGGCAGCACCCGCGTGCCGACTTTCGGCCCGACTTCGAGCATGCCTTTGGCGACGAGGGTCTTGATGGCTTCGCGGATCACGGTGCGGCTGACACCGAGCTGCTCGCCCAGATCGGCCTCGACCTTGATCGCCTGCCCCGGTTTCACCTGGCCGGCGGCAATCCAGGCGCCCAGCCAGTCAACCGTTGATGCGTGAAAGCTGCTCGACATGGACACCCCGAAGCTGTTCGCTGTGGGTGTCTACGCTAATCATCATACGATTGGGAGTCAACGACAAAAAAACCGCAGCCTGCTTTCACAGACTGCGGTTTTTTTAAGGTTCGAGGCCGATGCGGAAGAACTCGCCGCCACTCCAGACGCCGAGCCAGCGCTGGCCATCGATTTCTCGGCTGACTGCCAGTTCGACCAATTGGTAGAACACGTTGCGGTGGATCAGCGCTTCGAGGTTGGTGCGCACATGCACGTAGGGCGCAGGTTCTTGCGTTGTCGGGTCAATCTCGACCCGGATCGGATGTTCCGGGCCGGCCTCGGTGGTTTCATCGACGTTGGTGGTAAAGCGCAGCACTTGCGCCTCACCCTCGCCTTCCACCTCGACGGCAATCGCCACGAATGGCGCGTCATCGACCTTGATCCCGACCTTCTCCACCGGAGTGATCAGGAAGTAATCATCGCCATCGCGGCGGATGATGGTGGAGAACAGCTTGACCATCGGCTTGCGCCCGATCGGCGTGCCCAGGTAGTACCAGGTGCCGTCGCGGGCGATGCGCATGTCGATATCGCCGCAGAAATCCGGGTTCCACAAGTGCACCGGCGGCAAGCCTTTGGTTTTGGGGATTTGCCCCAGCAGGTCATTGGCTTTTTGCGGGCCACTCATGGCGTACTCCTTGAATTACTGGTCCCCGACGCCCAGCAAGCTGCGCGCGTATTGCGCCAGCGGCGGGCCGATCAGGTCTTCGGGCTTGTTATCGTGGAACGTCAGTAAACCGCCACGACTCTTGATCCGTGCAGTATCAATCAAATACTGGGTGCTGGTCTCGATCAACATGATCTGAATCACGCCGCCGTCGATACCGAGGCGATCCACAGCTTCCTGATCCAGCCATTCATCAGAGTTGCCGATGCGGTCGTCGGCCTTGGCGAAACGGGTGTAAAGCAAGTAATGAGCACCGGCGTCGCGGGCTTCGCCCATTGCCTGGTCGAGGCCTTCCGGCGCACGGGCGCGGCGGACCATCGGGAAGTATTCGACGAAACCTTTGAAGGCCTCTTCGGCGACGACGTTGGGACGCGGGTAAGAACCACCCGGTGGCGCAAACGACCCCTGCGCGATGTAGATGAACGAATCCGGCTGAATGCGGAAATTGTTTACGCGGCGGCTGTCGCTGTGATCCAGCAGACCTGCATCGCTCATCTGGTAGCGAGTCCCTTCGGCCATGTCACTGACAGTCATACAGCCGCCCAGCGCCAAAACGGCCAGCAGCAAAACCAGGCTACGCATCCTAATCCTCCAGAAGCCGGTGACGGAAAACCGGCGAATGGCCGTAGGATGCAGCTTTTGCGCCAGTCCGTGGAAATGTGCAGGTATCCGGTTTGAAATAAAGCTTTTGTGGTGAGGGGCTCAGCCGCCGATGATCTTCATGACCGTCGCGCCGCCGGAGAATGCGACTTCCTGCTTGTCGCCCAAGGCCTTGACCAGCAGTCGCTGCAACGCCGGCAGCGCTTCGTGACGCGGCTTGTCGAGCAGGTCACCGACGTAGTGACGATTGCTCGATGACAGGCAACCATGCAGCCATCCGGTCGACGACAGGCGCAGGCGCGAGCAGGTTCGGCAGAACGGTACGCTTTCGTTGGCGATCACGCCGAAGTTGCCGAGACCGGGAATCGCATAGCGAACAGCCGTGGCGTCCACCGGCGCGTCGGTTTGCGCGTACTCGTAATGTTCGCCGATCAGGCTCAGCAACTGTTGCAGGCTGACGAACTGTTGCAGGAAGGCATTGGAATCGGTGGCCAGGTGGCCCATGCGCATCAGCTCGATGAAGCGCAGTTCAAAGCCGCGCTCAAGGCAGTAATCGAGCAGCGGCATCACCTGATCGAGGTTCTGTCCGCGCAACGGCACCATGTTGACCTTGATCTTCATTCCCGCCGCTGCAGCCTGATCCATGCCGTCGAGCACGGTGGCCAGGTCGCCGCCACGAGCAATGCTGCGGAACGCGCCGGCGTCCAGGGTATCGAGGGAAACGTTGATGCGTCGCAGGCCGGCATCGACCAGCAGCGGGAGTTTTTTCGCCAGGAGCTGGCCGTTGGTGGTCAGGCTGATGTCTTCCAGGCCCATCTTGCCGACGGCGCTCATGAAAGATTCGAGCTTGGGACTGACCAGTGGCTCACCACCGGTGATGCGCAGGCGTTCGATGCCGGCGGCTTCGATCAGATAGGCAACGCCGCGTGCCATAGCCTCGGCCGACAGTTCATCCTGCGCAGCCACCAGCCGCTTGCCGTTGGGCACGCAATAGGTACAGGCGTAATTGCAGGCTGAGGTCAGACTGATCCGCAAATTGCGAAAACGCCTGCCTTGACGGTCAACGATCATGAAGCACTCCGGCGATGGAAAATCGAGCGGCTAAAACTTGACTCACAATTCAAGTTTTAGCAAGCCCTATGCCTGAGTATATTCCTGCGGTACTGCGCCATGTAGCGAAAAACACGGCGCATAAGGCGACTGAATGATTCAGCTGCTTGGCGTTTCAGGGTCGCGCTTGCGCTTGTTGCCCATGCGCACGCCGATGTCCATCAGGAACTGGAAGAAACCTTCCTGATCTTCCAGCACATTGCTCCAGAACGGCGAGTGATACAGCGCCACCGCGCCGTGCACCAGCGCCCAGGATGCGCAGTAGTGGAAGTACGGCGGCACGTCTTCGAGCTTGCCTTCGCTGATGCGGCCCTTGATGAGCAGGGTCAGGCGTTCGAAGTTCGAGGCACGGATCTTGTGCAGCTCCTCGACCATCTCCGGGACCTGATTGCCCTTGACCACCTTCTCTTCCAGGCGATCGAACAGGCGATAGCGCTGCGGGTCGCGCATGCGGAATTCAAAGTAGGCACGGGACAGGGCTTCCTTGTCCTTGTCGACATCGGCCGAATGCAACAGCTCGTTCAAGTCACGCTCGTAATCGAGCATCAGGCGCAGATAGATTTCCGCCTTGGACTTGAAGTGCTTGTAGATCGTGCCTTTGCCGATACCCACGGCATCAGCAATCATCTCGACGGTGACACTGTCTTCACCTTGTTCGAGGAACAGCTTGAGCGCGGTATCGAGAATTTCTTGCTCGCGGCGACGAAACTCACGGACCTTACGAGGTTCTTTGTGCATAAGAAAAGGTCTGTAGGGGTCAAAATTCGAAGCCGCGTATTATGCCTAACTTGCGCAAAAATGCACGGATCATCCGACCATATCTGTGTTTCTTGTTCATTTCACGAACGTTTCGGGGGGAATGAGAACATAACCGAAGCGAACGTATTCCAAATTTGTTTAAAAACCCCGACCGGCCAACTGGACTGAACGCCAGACTGATCAATACTTGAACTGTCGGGCGACATCTCCCCCAAGTGTCGCGCCGGTAAAGGTACCAAGGGACCGCGTGCCTTTGTTTTACTCCTAATGGTCTTAACCCGGATTCACCCCCCAGAACCCGGGTTTTTTTTGCCTGCGATTCAGGCTTTTACGTGCGCCAGCGGAAACAGTCGCTTGAAGTTCTCGGTGGTCTGCTCGGCAAAGCGCTCGTAATTCTCGCCCCGCAGCATCGCCAGAAACTCTGCCACTTCCCGCACGTATTGCGGCAGGTTCGGCTTGCCGCGATAAGGGATCGGTGCCAGGTACGGAGAATCGGTTTCCACCAGCAGGCGATCCGCCGGGACCTTGCTCGCCACGTCGCGCAGCGCATCGGCATTGCGGAACGTGACGATGCCCGACAGGGAGATGTAATAACCCATGTCCAGCGCGGCCTTGGCCATGTCCCAGTCTTCGGTGAAGCAATGCAGCACACCAGCCTGGGGCAGCGCAGCTTCGCGCAACAATTCAAGCGTGTCCGCGCGGGCACCACGGGTGTGGATGATCACCGGTTTGCCGGTCTGTTGCGCGGCTTGCAAGTGCAGACGGAAAGACTCCTGCTGCAACTCGGCGGCTTCCGGCTCGTAGTGGTAGTCCAGACCGGTTTCGCCGATCGCCACCACTTTCGGGTGATTGAGCTCGTGCAGCAGCCAGTCCAGCGCCGGCGCGGCGCCCGGCTGCACATCCAGCGGATGCACGCCAACCGAGCAATCGACGTCGTCGTAACGCTCGGCCAGGGCTTTGACGTCGGCGGCGTTATCGGCGCTGACGCCAATGCACAGGAAATGCCCGACGCCGCGCTGACGGGCCGCATCCAGTGCGGCATCCAGGGAACCGTCGTGAACGGCGAGGTCGAGTCGATCAAGGTGACAATGGGAATCTACGAGCATAAAAAGGACTGCAACTTACATCGTATGAGTGGGACGGTCGGACTTAAGGGCTCCGGCCAGATGAGTTTCGATGCGACTGCGCGCGGTGTTGTCGCCATCGTTGAATTGCACGCCGACGCCGGCAGCGCGATTGCCCTGGGCGCCTTTGGGGGTGATCCAGGCGACTTTGCCGGCCACTGGAATCTTTTCCGCCTCGTCCATCAGGTTCAGCAACATGAACACCTCGTCGCCCAACTTGTAGCTCTTGTTGGTCGGGATGAACAGG
Organism: Pseudomonas sp. GW821-FHT02C04; assembly: GCF_059421845.1. Lineage (NCBI taxonomy): Bacteria > Pseudomonadati > Pseudomonadota > Gammaproteobacteria > Pseudomonadales > Pseudomonadaceae > Pseudomonas > Pseudomonas sp. GW821-FHT02C04. The sequence goes on from NZ_JBWKVT010000009.1 coordinate 260,452, forward strand.
CCACCATTCCTGATGAACGGCATGTAAGCGGCGTAAAGGACAGACTTGTCCTTGATGGTCAGGGACAAGATGCCGTTGCGCGGCCCCGGGCTGACGGGTTCATTCATGTTGACCTCCACTGCTGATGTTCAGAGTCTAGGTACACATTCTTATCTTTGGCCAGGCAGACTCGCCCATTGCACCAACAACGCTTCCAGCAGCAACGCGGCATTGAGGTTGGCCTTGCTCAGGACTTTCTGGCGCTGGGCGAGAATCCAGTCCTGGATATCGAGGACTTTACGCTGGGCGCTTTTCTGCGCCAGGTACTGCACGACCTTGCGCATGTCGGTCAGGCCGAGGCCCGCTTCATCCTGGGTCAATTGATAGCGCAGGATCAGGCTCGACCAGTCGCAGAACCAGTCGAACAGACGCAGCATCGGAATATTTTTCCATTCTTCGGCCAGTTGCGTCGGCGATTGCTGCTGCTTGAGCAGCTTCTTCACACCTTCCACAACCTGCGCGCGCTGTTCACGCACGCCCTGCCCCTGCAACGTGACGGCGGCCAACGGCGAGCCGGCGGCCAGGGTCAACAGTTCGACACGCTCCTCTTCGGAACATTCCGGCAGTGCCTGAGCCAGCCATTGCAGGCTCATGGATTCGCTCGGCAGCGGGCAGGCCTGTTGCACGCAGCGGCTCTTGATGGTCGGCAGCAAACGGCTCGGCTGGTGGCTGACCAGCAATAGCACGGTATTGCCCGACGGCTCTTCAAGGCTCTTGAGCAAGGCGTTGGCGGCGTTGATGTTCATCGACTCCACCGGCTCGATCAGCACCACCTTGCGACCGCCCAGTTGCGCGGTCTGCACCACGAAACTGACCAGATCGCGCACTTGGTCGACCTTGATCGCCTTGTCCGCTTCTTCCGGTTCTAGGATGTAATTGTCCGGGTGGCTGCCGGCCTTGAGCAGCAGGCAGGATTTGCACTCGCCGCAGGCTTCAGGCGTCGGACGCTGGCACAGCAGACTGGCCATCAGCCGCTCGGCCAACGCGCGCTTGCCGATCCCGGCGGGACCGTGCAGCAGATACGCGTGGGCGTGCTGGGTGCGTCCGGCCAGTTGCTGCCAGAGACTGTCCTGCCACGGATAGGCCTCAGCCACGGCACAGCTCCAGCAAGTTCGGAATCAGGGTATCCAGCGATTGTTGAACCTTGGCCAACGGCTGACCGGCGTCGATCCGCACATAACGCGCAGGATCGGCTTCGGCACGCTTGAGGAACGCACTGCGCACCGCCTCGAAAAACGCCCGCCCTTCCAGCTCGAAGCGATCCAGACGACCCCGGGCGCTGGCGCGGGCCAAGCCGATTTCCACCGGCAGATCGAAAATCAGCGTCAGGTCGGGACGCAGGTCGCCCTGAACGAAAGTCTCCAGCGCAGCGATACGCTCCAGCGACAGACCGCGACCGCCACCCTGATAAGCGTAAGTCGAATCGGTGAACCGGTCGCACAATACGACGGCGCCACGGGCCAGTGCCGGGCGAATGACCTCAGCCAGATGCTGGGCACGGGCGGCGAACACCAGCAGCAGCTCTGTGTCCGGGTTCATCACTTCGTCGACCGGGGCCAGCAACACCTCACGAATACGCTCGGCCAGCGGCGTACCGCCGGGCTCGCGGGTCAGCACCACTTCGATACCGGCGGCGCGCAGGCGCTCGGCGAGGAATTCGCGGTTGGTGCTCTTGCCGGCGCCTTCCGGGCCTTCCAGGGTAATAAACAAGCCAGTCACAGGCAGTCCTTAATCAAAGTCATTGCGCGGTTTGCGGTGCGGCCGCTTCGGTTTCCGGAGTCGGCGCGGGCTCCTGGGCAGGAACCTGCGGCAACGACTCTGGCGCAGTGTCGGGTGATGCGGCAGGAGCGGCTTCCGGTGTCGAAGCCGGCGCCGGGCTCGAACGGTAATCCGAGCGCCGTTTGAGCTGGAACTCACGCACCGCACTGTTGTGCGCATCGAGGTCGTCAGAGAACACATGGCTGCCATCGCCACGAGCTACAAAGTAGAGGCTGGTGCCTTCCACCGGGTTCAACGCGGCGTGAATCGCCTCGCGGCCAACCATCGCAATCGGCGTCGGCGGCAGCCCCGGAATCACATAAGTGTTGTACGGCGTGGCTTCCTTGAGATGCGCGCGGGTCAGCTTGCCGTTGTAGCGATCACCCAGACCGTAGATCACCGTCGGGTCGGTCTGCAACTGCATGCCCAGCGCCATGCGACGCACGAACACGCCGGCAATCTGGCCACGCTCCTGGGGAACGCCGGTTTCCTTCTCCACCAGCGACGCCATGATCAGCGCCTGGTAAGGCTCGCTGTAGGGCGCATCGGCAGAGCGGCTTTCCCACTCTTTGGCCAGCACTTCATCGAGGCGGTCGAACGCCTTTTTCAGCAGCTCGGTATCGGAGACCCCGCGCACGAATCGGTAGGTATCGGGGAAGAACCGACCTTCAGGAAACAAGCCCTTGTGGCCGATCTTGCTCATCACATCACTGTCGCTCAGACCGGTCAGGGTCTGCTCGATCTTTTCGTCTTTCGACAAAGCGGCGCGCACCTGATGGAAGTTCCAGCCTTCGACGAGGGTCAGGCTGTACTGAACCACTTCGCCACGCTTCCACAGATCGATCAGGCCCTTGACGGTCATGCCCGGCTGCATGCGGTACTCGCCCGTGTGAATCGGGGTGCCCGTCAGATTGAAACGCCAATAAATGCGTAGCCAGAAAGCGTCCTTGATCACGCCATCGGCTTCAAGTCCGAGAAGGGTGCGGGTCGGCGTGGAACCCTTGGGCACATCCAGCAGTTCTTCCTGCGTGATATTCAGAGGCTGTTCCAGTGCCGAATGAATCTTCCAGGCGCTGGCGCCCAGCAGCAGCCCTGCCAGAACCAGTCCGGTTTCCAGCAGCAGCAAAAGTTTACGTCTCACGAATCAGGCATCCAGTAGCGTGCGGGCAATGGTTTGCAGTTTACGGGTGAGCGGCCCAACCGGCCAGCTCAGTGCAGCGTACGCGCGTACCGGCCAGACGCCATACACGCTGTTGCAGACAAAGACTTCATCAGCCCATTGCAGCTGATCAAGGCTGATGTCGGTGATTTGCACGGGGATACCCGATGACGCTGCCTGAAACAATAGTTCGGCGCGCATCACACCGGCCACCCCGCAGCGTTTCAGATCCGCCGTGACCAGCACGCCATCGCGCACCAGAAACAGGTTGCTGAACACGCCCTCGATCACACGACCCGCCTGGTCGAGCATCAAGCCTTCGGCGTGCTCGCTGTCTTGCCATTCGGCACGAGCGAGGACTTGTTCCAGACGATTGAGGTGTTTGAGACCTGCCAGCAAGGGCTGGACAGATAAACGTGTCGTACACGGAAACAGGCGAACGCCTTGCTCGCCATGGACGACAGGATAAGCAACGGGAGGATTGCCTTGCAGAATGCGTCGGCCCGGCGCCGAAGGATCCGGCGCATAACCGCGCAAACCGTCGCCACGGGTGAGGATGAGCTTGAGCACACCCTCACCCATGGCCGCCGCATAGGATTGCAGCTCGCTACGGATCTGCTCGATGTCGGCCGCGATGGCCAGGCGTGAACAACCTTCGGCCAGTCGCGTCACGTGACGCTCCAGCAGCAAAGGCTGGCCGTTACGCACGGCGATGGTCTCGAACAGACCGTCACCGTAAGCCAGGCCGCGATCTTTCAGCGACAGAGTGTCAGCCGGTTGACCGTCGACCCAACAGTCCATCAGCCGGCGAACCGACGGAACGCCAACGTGCCGTTGGTGCCGCCAAACCCGAACGAGTTGGACAGCACGACATCGATGTCCATGTTGCGCGCAGTGTGCGGCACGAAGTCGAGATCGCAGCCTTCATCCGGCTCATCGAGGTTGATGGTCGGCGGCGCCACCTGGCTGTTGATCGCCAGCACGCTGAAGATCGCCTCGACCGCGCCCGCTGCACCCAACAGGTGACCGGTCATGGACTTGGTGGAGCTGACCGCCAGCTTGTAGGCGTGATCACCGAACACCGACTTGATCGCGTTGGCTTCGGCAAGGTCGCCGGCCGGCGTCGAAGTACCGTGAGCGTTGATGTATTGCACTTGATCGACGTTGATCTTCGCGTCACGCAGCGCATTGGTGATGCAACGTGCAGCACCGGCACCGTCGGCAGGTGGCGATGTCATGTGGAAAGCATCGCCACTGGTGCCGAAACCGATCAGCTCGGCGTAGATGGTCGCGCCACGGGCCTTGGCGTGTTCGAGTTCTTCGAGTACCAGGGCGCCGGCACCGTCGGACAGGACGAAGCCATCACGGCCCTTGTCCCACGGACGGCTGGCACGGGTCGGTTCGTCGTTGCGGGTCGACAGTGCGCGGGAGGCGCCAAAGCCGCCCATGCCCAGACCGCACGCGGCCATTTCGGCACCACCGGCAATCATCACGTCGGCTTCGTCGTACATGATGTTGCGGGCTGCCATGCCAATGCAGTGCGTACCGGTGGTACACGCTGTGGCGATGGCGTAGTTAGGCCCCTGTGCACCCAGGTGGATGGACAGGAAACCGGAAATCATATTGATGATCGAACCAGGCACAAAGAACGGAGAAATCCGGCGCGGGCCGGTTTCGTGCAGGGTGCGACTGGTTTCTTCGATGTTGGTCAGACCGCCGATACCCGAACCCATGGCCACGCCAATGCGTTCACGGTTGGCATCGGTGACTTCCAGGCCAGCATTGCGTACGGCTTGAAAGCCGGCCGCCAGACCGTACTGAATGAACAGGTCGAGCTTGCGCGCTTCCTTGACCGACAGGTATTCCTCGACATTGAAGCCCTTTACCGAGCCGCCAAAGCGGGTGGAATAGGCAGAAAGGTCGGTGTGTTCGATCAGACCAATGCCACTGCGGCCAGCCAGAATGCCCTGCCAACTGCTCGGCACATCCGTGCCCAGTGGCGACAACATACCCATACCGGTGACTACGACGCGTCTACGCGACACAGCACTCTCCTTTTTCAAATGACGACTTTGCATCAGGCCTAAAGAAAAAACCGCACGCCATGATGGCAGTGCGGTTTTTCCATGACAGCAAGCAACGATTACAAACTATTACGCCTGGTGGCTAGTAACGTAGTCGATTGCAGCTTGTACAGTAGTGATCTTCTCAGCTTCTTCGTCAGGGATTTCGGTCTCGAATTCCTCTTCCAGAGCCATCACCAGCTCAACGGTGTCAAGGGAGTCGGCACCCAGGTCTTCTACGAAGGAAGCGGTGTTTACCACTTCTTCTTCTTTAACACCCAGTTGCTCGGCAACGATTTTCTTGACGCGCTCTTCGATGGTGCTCATACCTTGTTTTCACTCCTAATGGACAAATTCAGGCAGCTGGCCAGTGGGTAAGTGTATAGAAAGACTTTTCAGCTTTTCAACTGAAAGCTTCACTCCTCAAACCCTGCGACCCTCTGCCTATAAATAGATTGCAGCTTTATAACGGATTTTAGACAGCTCGTATGACATTTTTTTGAAGCAATCCGTCACATTTGAATTACATGTACATCCCGCCGTTAACCGGGATTGTAGCCCCGGTCACGTATGCCGCACCGTCGGATGCAAGAAAAGCGACCACGGACGCGATCTCTTGAGCTTGTCCCAGACGGCCCAGCGGAATCTGCGTCTGCAAGGCTTCACGCTGTGCTTCAGGCAGCTCGCGGGTCATATCGGTGTCGATGAACCCTGGGGTCACCGAGTTGACCGTAATCGAACGCGAACCGACTTCACGCGCCATGGCACGGCTGAAACCTTCCAGACCGGCCTTGGCGGCTGCATAGTTTACTTGGCCTGCGTTGCCCATGGCACCCACCACCGAGCCAATACTGATAATTCGACCCCAACGCGCCTTGGTCATGCCGCGCAGAACGCCCTTGGACAGGCGATACAGACTGTTCAGGTTGGTATCGATCACGTCGTACCACTCGTCGTCTTTCATGCGCATCATCAGGTTATCGCGGGTGATGCCGGCATTATTGACCAGGATCGCGACCGGCGCGCCGAACTGCTCCTGGATGCTTGCAAGCACCTTGGTGACCGATTCGTCGCTGGTGACGTTCAGTTCGAAACCTGCGCCCTGAATGCCGTTTTCCTTCAGGGTCGCAGCAATGCGCTCGGCGCCGGAAGCGGAAGTCGCGGTGCCAACAACGATGGCACCCTGACGACCCAGTTCCAGTGCGATAGCCTGGCCGATACCACGGCTTGCGCCGGTGACCAGTGCAACTTTACCTTGCAGACTCATGCAAGTTTCTCCTGATTCAGACAATCGCTGCACGAGCGGCAGCGAAAGCGTCTGGGGTATTGAGGTTGGAAGTCGAAACGCCTTCGGCGCAACGTTTGTTCAGACCGGCAAGCACTTTGCCAGGGCCGCACTCGACCAGATTGGTCGCACCTTTCGCTGCCAGAGTCTGTACGGACTCGACCCAGCGAACCGGCTTGTAGAGTTGTTCCAGCAGATCACGCTTGAGGGTTTCCAGATCCGCCGGCACCTGAGCGCTGACGTTCTGCACCACAGGGATCTGCGGCGCCTGCCAGTCGATGGCAGCGATGGACTCGGCGAAACGCTCGGCAGCCGGGCGCATCAGCTCGCAGTGCGATGGCACGCTGACCGGCAGCGGCATGGCACGCTTGGCGCCACGGGCCTTGCAGCCTTCGATGGCGCGCTCAACTGCGGCCTTGGCACCGGCGATCACCACCTGGCCCGGGGAGTTGAAGTTCACCGCGCTGACCACTTCGCCTTGCGCAGCTTCGGCACAGGCTGCGAGAACATCGGCGTCTTCGAGACCGAGGATAGCGGCCATGCCGCCCTGCCCGGCCGGAACGGCTTCCTGCATCAGTTGGCCACGGCGCTCGACGAGCTTCACCGCGTCCGCCAGGCTCAGACTGCCCGCAGCGACCAGCGCGCTGTACTCACCCAGGCTGTGACCGGCAACGAATGCCGGGCGCGCGCCACCTTCAGCCAGCCACAGACGCCACAGGGCGATCGAAGCGGTCAGAATGGCCGGTTGGGTTTTATCGGTTTGATTGAGCCGCTCTTCCGGGCCCTGCTGGGTCAGCGCCCACAGGTCGTAGCCCAGAGCATCGGATGCTTCTTTGAAAGTTTCGAGGATCAGCGGATGTTGCGCGCCCAGCTCGGCCAGCATGCCGAGGGACTGCGAACCCTGTCCTGGAAAGACGAATGCGAGGGAAGCAGACATGTAACAAGCCCCTAATGATCTTGTCGTCGGAAAAATGGCATCCCGCTAGAGGGACGCAAGAAACTGACAGTTGGATGGCCCTTTGAACCGGGCGGTCACATTTAAGCATTGTCCGACGAAAACGCCTAAGACAACAAATCCTCCAGACGGCCGTGCAGGCGCTCGGGAAGATTCTCCTGAATCTCGATCAACGCCCTCTGAATGGCGCTCTGAAAACCCTGAACCCCAGCCGAACCGTGACTTTTCACCACAATCCCCTGCAAGCCCAGAAAGCTTGCACCGTTGTGCCGCGCAGGCGCCAGATCAGCCTGCAGACGCTTCATCAATGGCAGCGCCAGGGCACCAACAGCACGGGAAGCCAGATTTTTCTTGAACAAGGCCTCGATGCGCGCAGCGATCATCGTCGCCAGGCCTTCGCTGGACTTGAGCAGAATGTTGCCGACAAAACCGTCGCAAACCACCACATCCGCCTCGCCGCGATACAAGCCGTCGCCTTCGATGAATCCGATGTAATTGATGCCTCGGGCAGCCTGTAGCAACGTCGCAGCCAGCTTGACCTGCTGATTGCCCTTGATGTCTTCGGTGCCGATGTTCAACAGCGCGACACGCGGGCGGGCAATGCCCAAAGTCTGCGCTGCCACAGAACCCATAACAGCAAACTGCAACAGATGCTCGGCGCTGCAATCGACGTTGGCGCCCAGATCGAGCAACTGGCAATAGCCCTTCTGCGTAGGGATCGCCGCGACCATGGCCGGACGATCAATCCCCGGCAGAGTCTTGAGCACAAATCGCGACAGCGCCATCAGCGCACCGGTATTGCCGGCACTGACACAGGCCTGAACCTTGCCATCACGCAGCAATTCGAGGGCGACACGCATCGACGAGTCCGGCTTGCCACGCAGAGCCTGGGCAGGTTTTTCGTCCATGGTGATGACTTCGGACGCCGGAACAATCGTCAGGCGCGCGCGATCGGCAGCCGATTGGCCAGTGATCAATTCTTCAAGAAGGGAGGGTTGACCGACGAGGGTCAGGTGCAGCGAGGGCGTAGCAGAAAGGCAAGCAAGGCTGGCCTGAACAATGCTGCGGGGACCGAAGTCCCCGCCCATTGCGTCAATCGCGATGACTTGAGCGGACAAGTGATTACTCGTCAGCGCCCTTGTCGATCACTTTACGGCCACGGTATACGCCTTCTGGCGATACGTGGTGACGCAGGTGAACTTCACCAGTGGTTTTTTCTACAGACAGGGTGCTAGCCTCGAGAGCGTCGTGCGAACGGCGCATGTCACGGGCAGAGCGGGATTTTTTGTTCTGCTGAACAGCCATAATTGATTAACTCCTAAACGTTTGGGTCACGCTTTAACTGCGCCAATACACTGAACGGGTTGGACCGCGTTACCTCGTCCTCGCTCGGTTCGGGCTCATCTGCTCCCGCCGGCTGCTGGCATTCTTCCGGATGATGAGCAGGCACAATGGGCAAGGCGAGCAGAAGCTCCTCCTCGATCAGTGACTGCAGATCCAATGGATCTTCGCCCAGTTCCAGCACGTCATAACCTTTCGGTAACGACTGGGTATTCGCACCCTCCTTCACCACAGCGTAACTGCATTCGCTGTGGATCGGCAGGGTGACCAGCTCAAGACAACGCTGGCAAACCATTTTGACTTCGGTGTCGATAAAACTGTGGATCACCACAGATTTACGTTCATCTCGTTCAAAAACGAATTTAGCCTGCACCGTACCGACATCGTCGGAAAGCGGGTCGCAGAGTCTCTTCAAATCGGCCAGCAGCAGTTCACCTTGAAGGGTGGTGCCACGGTCAGCCAATTTGCGCGGGTCAACGTGAGGTGGAATCGGGTCATTCAACATAGGCGCAGCATTATAGGGATGCACCCGCCCATGTCAAAGGAAATTGCGCCCTGTCCGTCACTTACGCGGCTCCGCTAGAATCTGCCACCTGCCTCTGGAGATGCGAATGCTGCCTTTATTACTCGCTTCAAGCTCGACCTATCGTCGGGAATTGCTCAGCCGCCTGCGCTTGCCGTTCGTCTGCAGCTCACCGGATATCGATGAAAGCCATCGTCCGGACGAGTCGGCAATCGACCTGGTCAAACGACTCGCCGAACAGAAAGCCCGCGCTCTGGCCGACAGCCACCCCGCTCATCTGATCATCGGCTCCGACCAGGTTGCCGTACTCGGCGAACGCATCATCGGCAAACCACACACCTTTGAAAACGCCCGCGAACAACTGATGGCCGCCAGCGGCGCCAGCGTGACCTTCCTCACCGGCCTGGCCCTGCTCAACAGCCAGACAGGCCACTGCCAGGTCGACTGCGTGCCTTTCACCGTGCACATGCGCGCACTGGACCAGGCCCGCGTCGAGCGCTACCTGCACGCAGAGCAGCCCTACGACTGTGCCGGCAGCTTCAAGGCCGAAGGACTGGGCGTGAGCCTGTTCCAGTCCACCGAAGGCCCCGACGCCACCAGCCTGATTGGCCTGCCGCTGATTCGTCTGATCGACATGCTGCTGGCGGAAGGCGTACAGGTTCCCTGATCAACAAAAAACCGGCCACGAAGGCCGGTTTTTTTATACATCAAGCGATCAACGCAACGATGGCCCTTGGAAACCCATCCACATTGCCAACTGCTCGGCCACACTGGCGCCCAGCTTTTTCGAGAAGCGATCGAACGGCGATTCCTGAACGGTGAAGTCCACCAGTTCCTTTTCGCCAATCACGTCACGCGCCACCGAACTGGCATTGCCCAGGCCATCGATCAACCCCAGTGGCAGCGCCTGCTCGCCAGACCAGACCAGCCCGGAGAACAACTCCGGATGCTCCTTGTCCTTCAGGCGATCACCACGCCCCTGCTTCACGCTATTGATGAACTGCTTGTGCGTGGTATCCAGCACACTCTGCCAGAACGCCGTCTCTTCAGGCTTCTGCGGCTGGAACGGGTCGAGGAACGACTTATGCTCGCCAGAGGTGTAGGTGCGACGCTCGACGCCAAGCTTCTCCATAGTGCCAACGAAGCCGTAACCGGCCGCTGTCACACCGATAGAGCCCACCAGGCTCGCCTTGTCGGCGTAGATCTGATCCGCGGCGCTGGCGATGTAATAGGCACCGGAAGCACCGAGGTCGGAAATCACCGCATACAACTTGGTATCCGGATGCAGACCACGCAGGCGCTTGATCTCGTCATACACGTAACCCGACTGCACCGGACTGCCGCCAGGGCTGTTGATGCGCAGGATCACGCCCTTGACCTTTTTGTCCTCGAACGCCGCCCGCAGACTGCCGACGATGTTGTCGGCACTGGCCGGCTCTTTGTCGGCAATCATGCCGGTGACGTCGATCAGCGCGGTGTAGTTCGGGCCACGAGTGGCGCTTTTTTCCATGTCCATCAACGGCGTGAACAGGATCAGCGCAACAAATAGATAAACAAACGTCAGCAGCTTGAAGAAGATCCCCCAACGCCTGGAACGACGCTGCTCTTGCACACCGGCCAGCAGAGTCTTTTCCAGCAGCTTCCAGCTTTTCGCGTCACCGTCGTCGGCAGTTGCCTTGGCCGGTGCTTTCCATTCGTCGGTCATGCCATCCACCCCAGCAAAAACGTATTAAGCCTGCTGCGCGAGCCAGGCATGCAATTCACAAAATCGGTCGATCGACAGACGCGGCTCGAACTGCTGCAGCGACTCGATCGATTGCGCGCCATAACTGACTGCCACCGAATCCATCCCCGCATTGCGCGCCATCAGCAGATCGAAAGACGAATCGCCGACCATCAGCGCTTGTTCGGCACGCACACCGCAGTGAGCAAGGATCTGCTCCAGCATCAGAGGGTGCGGCTTGCTCGCCGTTTCATCGGCAGCGCGGGTGATATCGAAATAATCTTCCCAGCCATTGGCCTTGAGCACCCGATCCAGCCCGCGACGATTCTTGCCGGTCGCGACCGCCAGGTGATAGCCCTGCTCGCGAAAGGACGCCATCGACTCGACGACACCTTCGAACAACGGCGAAGGCACGGCTTCTGCAGCGATGTAGTGATCCGCGTAATACTCGCGAAACAAGGTCATTTCGGCATCGCTGATGTGCGGATACAAGGTGCGGATCGCCTCGGGCAAGCCCAGACCGATGATGCCTTTGACGGCAAAATCATCACGCAACTCGAAACCTGAACGCGCGGATGCCGAGTGCATTGCCTCGACAATCCGATGAATGGAATCGGCCAGGGTGCCGTCCCAATCGAAAATCAGCAGCTTGTAATCAGATGGGCGCACTCAATCGCTCCACAGTCTTGGCCCACATTTCATCGACCGGCGCCTGCAACTTGAGTTCACCGCCATCAGGCAGCGGCACGGTCAGCATGTAGGCGTGCAGGAACAGGCGCTTGCCGCCCAGATCACGGATTTCCTTGCTGAAACCGTCATCGCCGTATTTGGTGTCACCGGCAATGCAGTGCCCGGCGTGCAACGTGTGGACGCGGATCTGGTGCGTACGACCGGTGATCGGCTTGGCTTCGATCAGCGTGGCAAAATCGCCGAAGCGACGCAGGACCTTGAACACGGTCACAGACTCCTTGCCCTCCTCCTCGTCGACCTCGACCATGCGCTCACCGGAGCGCAGATTGCTCTTGCCGAGCGCCGCACGGACTTGCTTGATCGAGGTCGCCCAGTTGCCGCGAACCAGTGCCATGTAGCGCTTGTCGACACCGTCACCGCGCAACGCGGCATGCAAGTGACGCAACATGCTGCGTTTCTTGGCAATCATCAGCAGGCCGGATGTATCACGATCGAGACGGTGAACCAGCTCGAGCTCCTTGGCATCCGGGCGCAACTGACGAAAGGCTTCGATAACGCCGTAATTCAAGCCGCTGCCACCGTGAACCGCAATGCCCGCGGGCTTGTTGATCACGATCAGGGCTTTGTCTTCGTAGACAATCGAGGCTTCCAGGCGCTGCAACAGGCCTTGGGCCAAAGGTACCGGTTCGTCACGCTCAGGCACGCGAACCGGCGGCACGCGCACGATATCACCGGCCTGCAGCTTGTATTCGGGCTTGATCCGACCTTTGTTAACTCGCACTTCGCCTTTGCGCAAAATGCGGTAAATCAAGGTCTTGGGCACGCCTTTGAGCCGGGCGAGGAGGAAATTGTCGATTCGTTGGCCGGCATATTCCGGCGAGACCTCAAGCAATTGAACGCCTGGAGTCGAAGGGGCAGTAGTCGTCATGGCGCGGATGATAACAATTTTTATGGAATTGAAGCACTTAATCATTGCTGCTATAGTCGCGAACGCCGCCAAAAGCGGCCTGGACAGCGGAACCACGGTCAAAAACCGGCCCTGACCAACGCAATTCACCAGGACGCGAGGCCGTCCTACGGGGCTTTCGCTACGTAACGGTGGAGTTTGCAGCTGTAACAAGCGCAGGTGACATGAGGCCTGAATCACGCCGCAAAGCAGAGTTTTGACTCGCCACGCGAGCCATATTCACGGCCAGTTCACAAAGTGCAGTCAGCCGCGGATGACCCCGAGCGAAAGCGCCGGAAACACCGCCTGAATTAGCCATGATGCGTGACCTCCCCTTTCGGAGCTCACGGTAAATGCCAACCCGCTGCGGATTCTGCGCGCGGCAGCACCCGAATTATCAGGGATACGTGTAGGGTGGAGATGCACAACCGCTGGACTGTGTAGCAACAGGCTTTATCAAGACGCTTCATCTCGTCCACAGCCGCGGTTGATTCCTCCTCCTGACTGAGTGCTTAAGTAGCCACAGCAAGCAGGACGCGTACGTCGCGATAACGGCCCAATTGGCCGGACATCGCTGGACACGGGAATGGCCAACCACTCCCGACGCACCTGACACCGACCGTGAGAAGTCGTGTGTGCCGAACGCCGTTTCCGGCAGCCCGGAAACCGACGGTACTACATGAAAAGAATGCTGATTAACGCAACTCAACCCGAAGAGTTGCGTGTTGCACTGGTAGATGGCCAGCGCCTCTACGACCTGGACATCGAATCCGGTGCACGCGAGCAGAAAAAGGCCAACATCTATAAAGGCCGTATCACTCGCATCGAACCAAGCCTTGAGGCTGCCTTTGTCGATTTCGGCTCCGAGCGCCACGGCTTCCTGCCCCTCAAAGAAATCTCCCGCGAATACTTCAAGAAAGCCCCCGAAGGCCGCGTCAACATCAAGGACGTCCTGAGCGAAGGCCAGGAAGTCATCGTTCAGGTCGAAAAAGAAGAACGTGGCAACAAGGGCGCAGCCCTGACCACCTTCATCAGCCTGGCCGGTCGTTACCTCGTTCTGATGCCGAACAACCCGCGTGCCGGCGGCATCTCCCGTCGCATCGAAGGCGAAGAGCGCAACGAACTGCGTGAAGCGCTGAACGGCCTGGTCGCTCCAGCCGACATGGGTCTGATCGTGCGCACTGCAGGCCTGGGCCGCAGCAGCGAAGAAATGCAGTGGGACCTCGATTACCTGCTGCAACTCTGGACCGCTATCAAGGAAGCGTCGCTGGATCGTTCCGCGCCGTTCCTGATCTACCAGGAAAGCAACGTCATCATCCGCGCCATCCGCGATTACCTGCGCCAGGACATCGGCGAAGTGCTGATCGACAGCGTTGAAGCCCAGGACGAAGCCCTGACCTTCATCCGCCAGGTGATGCCGCAGTACGCCAGCAAGATCAAGCTGTACGAAGACAGCGTTCCGCTGTTCAACCGTTTCCAGATCGAAAGCCAGATCGAGACCGCTTTCCAGCGCGTCGTCGAACTGCCTTCCGGCGGCTCCATCGTCATCGATCCGACCGAAGCCCTGGTGTCCATCGACATCAACTCGGCGCGCGCCACCAAAGGCAGCGACATCGAAGAAACCGCCCTGCAGACCAACCTTGAAGCGGCTGAAGAAATCGCCCGTCAGTTGCGCCTGCGCGACATCGGCGGCCTGATCGTCATCGACTTCATCGACATGACCCCTGCCAAGAACCAGCGCGCCGTGGAAGAGAAAGTCCGCGAATGCCTGGAAGCCGACCGCGCTCGCGTGCAGATCGGCCGCATCTCGCGCTTCGGCCTGCTGGAAATGTCCCGTCAGCGCCTGCGTCCTTCGCTCGGCGAAAGCAGCGGCATCGTCTGCCCGCGCTGCAGCGGCACCGGCATCATCCGTGACGTCGAATCGCTGTCTCTGGCGATCCTGCGCCTGATCGAAGAAGAAGCCCTGAAAGACCGCACCGCCGAAGTTCGCGCTCAAGTGCCGATCCCGGTGGCCGCGTTCCTGCTCAACGAAAAACGCAACTCGATCACCAAGATCGAACTGCGCACCCGCGCCCGCATCGTCATCCTGCCGAACGATCACCTCGAAACCCCGCATTTCGAAGTTCAGCGTCTGCGTGACGACAGCCCGGAAGCCGCGACCAATCAGTCCAGCTACGAAATCGCTGCCGCTGCCGCCGACGTCGAAGACGTTCAGCCAGCCGCCGCGACCCGCACCCTGGTTCGCCAGGAAGCTGCGGTCAAGACTGCTCCGGCCCGCGCCAACGCTCCGGTTCCGACCGAAGTCGCCGCTCCGGCTCCAGCCCCTGCTCCGGTTGCCGCACCAGAGCCAAGCCTGTTCAAAGGCCTGGTGAAATCGCTGGTCAGCCTGTTCGCTACCAAAGAAGAGCCAGTTGCTCCGGTCGTGGTTGAAAAACCTGCCGCCGAGCGTCCGGCCCGCAATGAAGAACGTCGCAACGGTCGTCAGCAGAGCCGCAACCGTAACGGTCGCCGCGATGAAGAACGCAAGCCGCGCGAAGAACGCGCCCCACGTGAAGAGCGCGCACCGCGCGAGCCGCGTGAAGAGCGTCAGCCTCGTGAAGCCCGTGAAGTCCGCGAGCCACGCGAGTCCCGTGACGAAGCACCGGTAGCCCGCGAAGAACGCGCACCACGCGCCCCTCGTGAAGAACGTGCACCACGTGCTCCGCGCGAAGATCGCAAGCCGCGTGGCGAGCGCGAAGAGCGCGTACGTGAACTGCGTGAACCTCTGGATGCCGCACCAGCCGCTGCTGCTGCCGCTGTTGCTGTAGCCGCCACTGAAGAGCGTCCAGCTCGTCAGCCGCGTGAAGAGCGTGCACCACGTCCACCGCGTGAAGAGCGTCAACCGCGTGCCGAACAAGCCGCTGCTGCCGTGGCTGAAGAAGAAGTGAACACCAACGAAGAGCAACTGCCGGAAGACGGTTCGGAGAACGCCGAAGGCGATCGTCCACGCCGCCGCTCCCGTGGTCAGCGTCGTCGCAGCAACCGTCGCGAGCGTCAGCGTGATGCCAACGGCAACGTGATCGAAGGTTCGGAAGAATCCGAAACCGGCGAAAACGCCGAAGCGCCAACCACTGCCGATCTGGCTGCTGGCCTGGCGGTGACTGCCGCTGTTGCCAGCACCGTGATCAGCGCTCCGGCCGAAGCTCAGGCCCACGAGCAAGCTGAACGCGCTACCGCCGCCACTCTGGAAACCGCTCCAGTAGAAGCGCCGGTTGTTGAAGCAACCACTCCAGTAGAAGTGGCTGCAGCTCCGGAAGTCGAAGTGGCTCCGGTTCGCGAAGCGCAGCCGCAGGTTGAAGTCGCTGCCGAACCTGCCGTGGCCTTCGAAGCACCGGTCGTTGCTGAAGCATCGGTTGTCGAAACCGTCGCTGAAACCGTGACCGAAACCGTGCGTGAAGTTCGCGAAGAACAGACCGCTTTCAACTGGGTGGCCGAGCCGGCTGTCGCTGAAACACCAGCGCCAGTGGTTGAAGCACCTGTCGTGGAAGAAGCCAAGGCTGCCGAGCCAGTGGTGGTTGCTGAACCGGCACCTGTCGTTGAAGCGCCGGTCGTAGAAGCGCCAGTCGTAGCCGAAGCACCAGCCCCGGTGGTTGAAGCTGCTCCGGTCAGCGCCCTGACGCCAAGTGGCCGCGCGCCGAACGACCCACGTGAAGTGCGTCGCCGCAAGCGTGAAGAAGAGCGTCTGCAGAAGGAAGCCGAACTGGCTGCCGCTGCTGCTCCAGTCGCTGCCGAGCCAGTGGTTGCCGAAGTGGTCGAGGCAGCCCCTGCCCCGGTTGCTGAAGAAGCTGCCGTTGAAGCAGTGATTGCCGAAGCCCCACGCTCCGTTCAGGACGCGGTCGAGCATCACGAACAGGCCCAGGAAAAAGAACACGAGCCTAAACCTCTCGTCTGATTCCGACCGCCAATGAAAAGCCCCGCCTGGTCATCCAGGCGGGGCTTTTTTATGCCTCGCGGTTTGTATCAGGCCGGCGGAAAAACCAACGCCTGGGGCACATCGATATCCCACAGGACGCCAGGATCATCCACGACGACCTCAACCACCCGCCCTTGCTTGAACAAAGGTCTGGCCCCTCGATCACCGGACAACGCCATCAACCCGACCCCAAATGTTCGACCAAATCCAACCGGATGCCCGTATTCACCGTTGTGCACCGGCACACTGACCGCATCGTCGGCAATCGCCGCCACCACACGTTCAATGCTCGACGGCAGGATGAACGGCATGTCGCCCAACACGATCAGCCAGCCATCCAGATCCGGACAAGCCGCGACACCCGCCGCAATGCTGTCACCCATCCCCGTGGACTCGATTGAGACAACATCACACCCATAAGCCTGCGCCATGCGCATCGCCTGCGGCCGTGCCTCGGTCGTCACCAGTACTCGCTTGTCGAGACTCGTCGGCAGGTTCACCAGCGATTGTTCGATCACTGAACGCACAGCCCCGTCGCGCCCCGTGCAATCGGCCAACAACTTGTCCTTGTCGGCCCCGGCCACCTCGCGAAAGCGGCTGCCCTCGCCCGCCGCCAGCACAATCACTCCGATGGATCGACTCATGCGTGCTCTGCCTTCTTCTGCTTCAACTCGACACCATTCTTGACCGCGACGATTTCCGCCAGCAATGACAACGCGATTTCCGCCGGGGAATGACTGCCGATCGGCAGACCGATCGGCCCGTGCAATCGAGCAATGGCCGCTTGTGACAAGCCTAGCTCAGCCAGGTATTCCCGGCGCTTGAGGCTGTTGACGCGCGAGCCCAGGGCACCGACGTAAAACGCCTTGGAATCCAGCGCCGTCAGCAACGCCATGTCGTCCAGACGCGGATCGTGAGTCAGGGCAACGATGGCGGTGCGTTCGTCGGTTTGAATGCTCAGCACTGCCTCATCCGGCATGCCGGGGACAAAGCGGCCATGCTGCTCTTCCCAGTCATACACGAATTCGGTGCGGGGATCGCAGATCAGTACTTCGAAATCCAGCAGCCGCGCCATCTCGGCCACATAACGCGACAACTGACCGGCACCGATCAGCAGCAGACGCCAGCGCGGGCCGTAGATGGCGCGCAAGGTCTTGCCGTCGAAAACCAATGCATCCGTTTTACTCGCCGGCGAAAGAATCACCTCACCGCTTTCGAGGTTCAGTTCGCGAGCAACGATTTCGTGAGCCTCACAACGGGCCAGCAACTCGGCGACCCACGCCGGATCGCCGACCCGCTCCTCGGTCAGGCGCAAGGTGCCACCGCAAGGCAGGCCGAACCGCGCCGCCTCCTCCCGGGTCACGCCGTAGGTGATCAACTGCACCGGCGGCCCGTCGGCGGGAATCCGCCCGTCATGCAAGCGGGCGATCAGATCATCTTCGACACAGCCGCCGGACACCGAGCCAATCACCACGCCATCCTCGCGCAACGCCAGCATCGCGCCGGGCGCCCGGGGCGCAGTGCCCCAGGTCTGCACCACCGAAAACAACACCACCCGCTGCCCGGCGCGGCGCCATTCCAGAACGCTGCGCAGGACATTGAGATCGGCGCTGTCCATCACGCTTGCGCCTTTTGCCAGCCCTGCAACTGGTAACGCACCGGCAGGTTACGGATGCGCTGGCCGGTCGCGGCGAAGATCGCATTGCACAACGCCGGCGCAATCGGCGGCACACCCGGCTCACCGACACCGCCCAATGGCACTTCGCCCGGTGGCGTCACCAGATGCACCGCGACTTCCTTCGGTGCCAGCGACATGCGCGCCACTTCATACATATGGAAGTTGTCCTGTTGCACCTTGCCGTCCTTGAAGCTGATTTCACCCCACACGGCATTGCCCAGGCCCATCACACACGCGCCTTCGAACTGCGATCGGATCCGCTCCGGGTTGATCTGCGGCCCGCAATCCACGGCGATATCGGCCTTGTGTACGATCAGCGTGCCGTCGTCCTTGACCTCGACTTCGATCACCGCCGCCACATAAGTCACGAAGCTGTAATGCACTGCCAGGCCGAGGCCTCGGCCCTTGGGCAATTTACGGCCCCAACCGGCGGCCTTGGCCGCGGTTTCCAGCACGCTGCGCATGCGCCCGGTGTCGATCGGATAACGCTCGGGGGATTCGCCGTAGTTCCATTCTTCACTGAGCGTGCGCGGGTCGATCTGCCGATCCGGGCCGAGCAATTTGATCTGGTACTTGAGCGGGTCTTCCTTGGCCTTGTGCGCCAGTTCGTCGACAAAGCTCTGGATCGCGAAACCATGGGGAATGTTCGACACCGAGCGATACCAGCCCACTCGCGTGTGCACCGTGGCTTCGGGGTTTTCCAGACGTACGTTGGGAATCGCATAAGCCATGTTGGTGAAACCCATACCCAGCTCAAACGCGGCTTCGTGATTCATGCCCGGCGCGAACAGCGCGGTGATGCTCGGGGCCACCGTGCGATGCAGCCAGGCGGACGGCAATCCATCCTTGCCCACGCCGGCCTTGAGGTACTCGGCCGACACGGTGTGGAAATACGAATTGTGGATGTCGTCTTCCCGAGTCCACTGCACGCGCACAGCCTTGCCGGGGAATTCCTTGGCGAGGATCGCGGCTTCGACAACGAAGTCCGGTTTGGACTTGCGACCAAAACCACCGCCGAGCAGTGTCACGTTGAAGGTCACGTTATCGAACGGCAGGCCAAGGCGTTCGGCGATCCGCTCACGGGTGACCTGCGGTGCCTGACTCGGCGCCCAGGCCTCGCACACGCCTTCTTTATAGCGAGCGATGGCCACCATCGGCTCCATCGGCGCCTGTGCCAAATGCGGCAAGTAGTAAGAAGCTTCAAGGGTGCTGGCAGCGCTGCCAATGGCCTTTTCGATGTCGCCGGTATTGCGCACGACCTTGCCCGGTTTCAGCGAAGCGGCTTCGATCTCCTTGCGATAGGCAACCGAGTCATAACTGGCATTCGGCCCATCGTCCCATTCGATCTTCAGCGCCTCGCGCCCTTTGAGCGCCGCCCAAGTGTTGCTGGCCACGACGGCCACGCCACCCAATGGCTGGAACTCTGAAGGCAGCGGCCGGGGCTCGATCTGAATGACTTTCAGCACGCCCGGTACTTTCAGCGCGGCGCTGTCATCCACCGATTTGACTTTGCCGCCGTACACCGCAGGTCGAGCAATCACGGCGTACAGCATGCCGTCGAAATGCACGTCAGCCCCGTACACGGCGCGACCATTGACGATGTCATCGCCATCGATGGCCTTGGTGCCTTCCTTGCCGATGTAGCGGAATTCCGACGGCTGCTTGAGCCGCAGGCTGTCACGTCCCGGAACCGGCAACGCACTGGCCGCTGCAGCCAGTTCGCCATATCCCAGCTCACGCCCGGACGGCGTGTGTATGACTTTGTGCAGTTGCGCGCGGCACTCGCCGACCGGCACCTTCCACTGTGCGGCGGCTGCCTGCTCCAGCATGGTCCGGGCAGCGGCGCCGCAACGACGCATCGGTTCGTACCAGTGACGCATGCTGCGCGAGCCGTCGGTGTCCTGATTGCCGAAACGCACTTCATCGCCCGGCGCCTGCTGAACCTTGACGTGCGCCCAGTCGGCTTCCAGTTCATCGGCGACCACCATGGTCAGGCTCGTGCGCACGCCCTGGCCCATTTCCGAGCGGTTGCAGACCACGGTCACCGTGCCGTCGGCGGCAATGCTGACGTAGACCTTCGGATCGTCGATCCAGCCATTGGGCATGCCATCGGCACCGAATTTCTTCGGTTTGTCTTCGGCCAGCGCATCCTGCCAGCCCCAACTCGCGGCCAGCACCAGTGCACCCGTGGCACCGACACCCTTGAGGAAGCCCCGGCGACTCAGGTTGCTCAGGGCGAAATCGTTCGGCAAGCGGCTCATGCCTTGACCTCCTTCAAGTGAGTGGAAGCCTGACGGATGGCGGTCTTGATCCGGTTGTAGGTGCCGCAGCGGCAAATGTTGCCGACCATCGCCTCTTCGATCTGCTCGTCGCTCGGGTTCGGGTTGGTCTTGAGCAACGCGGTGGCGGACATGATCTGCCCGCCCTGACAGAAACCACACTGGGCCACGGCGGTGTCGAGCCAGGCTTGCTGGACGATCTGGCCAATCGGATCGGCGTGCAGGTTGTCGATGGTCGTTACATTCTGCCCGGCCACCGAACCGATCGGCGTGATGCAACTGCGCGCCGGCGAGCCGTCGATATGAATGGTGCAGGCGCCGCACAGGCCCATGCCGCAGCCGAACTTGGTGCCGTTGTAACCGGCGACGTCACGGATCGCCCACAGCAGGGGCATGTCCTCGGTGACATCGAGTGGATGGTCTTGGCCATTGAGTTTCAGGGTAATCATGGGCACGCCCGCATATTCGTGGAGGTTATGGGGTCGAGCAATCTGCCGCCGGAAAATCAGCGGTGGGTTCACGCAGATCGACTCAGGCTAATGAGGCTCTCTTGTGCCGACAGGAACGTCTGCACCGGGCCTTTGGTGGAGCAAAGGGTTGTATCGTTAGCTCGCTAAGTTAACCCGGGATTAACAAAAAAGCCCTGCACTTTTTAAATAGTGCAGGGCTTTGGATTCAGCCTTGAAAGCGTAGCCTCAATAACGGTTGGGCTCCATTTCCAGCTCGACATTGAAACGTTCTGCAATGTCTTTCTGGATACGCTGCGCCAGATCGAGCAGTTGCAGCCCGGTCGCCGCGCCGTAGTTGACCAGCACCAGCGCCTGCAATTTATGCACGCCGGCATCGGCCTCACGGAAACCTTTCCAGCCCGCTCGCTCGATCAACCAGCCCGCCGCCAGTTTCATCTGCCCGTCCGGTTGCGCGTAGGCCACCAGATCCGGGTGCTGCTCTTTGATCTGCGCGACCACCGCCGCCGAGACCAGCGGGTTTTTGAAGAAGCTGCCGGCATTGCCGAGCACCGCCGGGTCCGGCAATTTCTCGCTACGGATGCTGCAAATGGCGCGGCTGACATCCGTCGGCGTCGGCTGCTCGATGCCTTGCTCGGCCAGGCGCTGACGCACCGGGCCGTATTCCAGGTGCAGATGCGCGACTCGATCAAGCTTGAAGCGCACTCGCAGAATCAACCAACGACCCGGTTGCTGCTTGAACACGCTGTCGCGGTAGGCGAAGTTGCACTCTTCCAGAGTGAAGTCGCGCAACTCGCCGGTCTGGCGATCCAGCGCCGTCAGGCCGGCGAACACGTCCTTGATCTCGACACCGTAGGCACCAATGTTCTGCATCGGCGCAGCGCCGACGGTGCCGGGGATCAGGCTGAGGTTTTCCAGCCCCGAAAAACCCAGCGCCAGCGTGTGCTGGACAAACGGATGCCAAGGCTCGCCGGCCTCGGCCTCAATCACCACGCGGTTGCCGTCATCGCTTATCACGCGGATGCCACGGCTGGCCATGCGCAGCACCAGCGCCGGAATGTCCGCCGTCAGCAGCAGATTGCTGCCGCCACCGATGACCAGCAACGGCACATCGTGGGCGGTCGCATAAGCCAGGGCTTCACGCACATCACTGTCGTTGTGGGCTTCGGTAAACAACTGCGCGCGAACGTCCACACCAAAAGTGTTGAACGGTTTCATCGAAACCTGAGGGTGTACCTGCAAACTCATAACCGGCCCTTCACTTCAATCAGCAACCGGTCGCAGGCGCGCTCGATCAGATCCAGTACCTGCTCGAAACCCTGATCGCCGTCGTAATACGGATCCGGCACTTCATCGACTTCGCCTTCATAGCGGCGCAGGAACAAGTCCAGCTCGGCCTTGCCGGTGGACGGTTGCAAGGCCTTGAGGTTGCGCAGGTTGCTGTTGTCCATGGCGAGGATCAGGTCGTAGCTGGCGAAGTCCGCGCGGCTGACCTGCTGAGCACGTTGCGCCGACAGGTCATAGCCACGCAGTTTGGCCGCGGCCTGACTGCGCTTGTCCGGCGGATTGCCGACGTGCCAGTCACCGGTGCCGGCGGAGGCCACTTCGACCTGAGCGTCCAGGCCGGCTTCACGCAATTTGGCGCGCATCACGCCTTCGGCAGTGGGCGAACGGCAGATGTTGCCCAGGCACACGAACAGAACGCGCATCAGGCCTCCAGCAGGCGACGGACGCGCTCGAGGTCTTCGGCGGTGTCGACCCCGGTCGGCGGCGCGATCAACGCGTCAGCCACGTGAATCCGCACGCCGTGCCACAGGGCACGCAACTGTTCGAGGGATTCGGTGTTTTCCAGCCAGCACGGCCCCCAGCTCACGAAATCCTGGAGGAAGCCTGCGCGGTAGGCATAGATGCCGATGTGGCGGCGATACGGCACGCCTTCCGGCAGCACGTCGCGGTTCTTGGCGAACGCATCGCGAGCCCATGGCAGGGTCGCACGACTGAAGGTCAGCGCCAGACCGTTGAGGTCGCTGACGACCTTGACCACGTTCGGGTTGAACAGGGTTTCCACGTCCTCGATCGGCTCGGCCAGGGTGGCCATGCGCGCTTCGGTGTGGGCCGCAAGGTTGGCGGCGACCTGATCGATCACGCTTGGCGGGATCAGCGGTTCGTCACCCTGCACGTTGACCACGATGGCATCCGGCTCAAGGCCCAGCTTCGCAGCCACTTCGGCCAGGCGGTCGGTGCCGGAGTTGTGATCTTCACGAGTCAGCACCACTTCGGCGCCGAAAGCCTTGCAGGCTTCGACGATGCGCGCATCGTCGGTGGCCACGACCACGCGGCTGGCGCTGCTTTTGCTCGCCTGCTCCCAGACGTGCTGGATCATCGGCTTGCCGGCGATATCCAGCAGCGGCTTGCCCGGCAGACGGGTCGAGGCGTAGCGCGACGGGATGACAACGGTGAAGGCTGTGGTCATTTATCCAGACGCTCGTCGGTAGTCAGGGTGCGGGCTTCGCTTTCCAGCATGACCGGGATGCCGTCACGGATCGGGTACGCCAGGCCGGCGCCCTTGCTGATCAGTTCGGTCTTGTCGGCGCTGAGCTTGAGCGGGCCTTTGCAGATCGGGCAGGCGAGGATGTCGAGCAATTTGGTGTCCATGAACATTCCCTGGATAAAAACGGTTTAAGGCAAAAGACGATCCGGCAACAGGCGCATCAGTTGCGTGTCGAACCAGGCCACGAAGGCCGGCGACGGCACGGCATCGACCGCCAGGTACCACCAGTCGGCGGCAGCGAAGGCGCGGCACTTCACCGCGTCCTTTTCGGTCATCACCAATGGCAATGACGGCGTGAAACTCAAGGCCTGCACGCTGTATTCGGCGTGGTCGGCAAACGCGTGGGGCACAGGCCGACAGTCTAGCGCTTCGAGGGTATTGAAGAAACGTTGCGGATTGCCGATCCCGGCGACTGCGTGCAGTGCCTGACCGGGCGGAAAGTGATCGAGGGGCCGGCGTTCGCCGCTGAGCAGATTGACCAGCGCCGTGGGTTGCAGACAGAAGGCGAAACCGCCGTCGCGATCCTCGGGAGCGCCGTTGAACAGTACGCCATCGACGCTTTGCAGACGCTCAATGGGTTCGCGCAGGGGGCCGGCGGGCAGACAGCGCTTGTTACCGAGCCCTCGGGCGGCATCGATCAGCACCAGCTCAAGGTCCCGCGCCAGACGATAATGCTGCATGCCGTCGTCGGACAGAATCAGGTCCAGCGGCTCGCTGGCCAGCAAGGCTTTGACGGCGGCGCCGCGATTTGGGTCGATCATCAGCGGCACACCGGTGCGCTGCACGATCAGCAATGGCTCGTCACCGGCGATGTCGGCGCCTTGATCGGCTTCGACCCGCCATGGCAACTGCGGCGGTTTGGCGCCGTAACCGCGACTGACCACACCGACCCGCAGCCCGCTGCGCCGACAGTGTTCGATCAGCCACAGAATCATTGGTGTCTTGCCGGTGCCACCAACCGTGATGTTGCCGACCACGATCAACGGAACCGGCGACTGATAGATCTCGCCTTCACCATCGAGAAAACGCTGACGCTTGCCGGCCACGACGCGGCGGTACAGCCACTCCAGCGGCCGCAACAGCGTCAGGGCCGGATGCCCCTGATACCACGCGGCGAGCAGACGATCGGACATGGCCATCAGGATTTGGGCGCCGCCTCGACCGTGGTCATGCGCAAATGGCTGAAACCGAGCTTGCCGGCCGCGTCCATGGCGGTGATCACGGATTGGTGCTGAGTCTTGCCATCGGCACTGATCGACAACGGCATGTTGGTGTCACCGTTGGCTTCCTTCTGCATGGCTTCCATCAGAGTCGCCAGGTCGTTTTTCGGCAGAATCTTGTTGTTCACCGAAAACACGCCTTCAGCGCTGATGGCGACGTCCAGTTGCTTGACCTGCTGATCCTCGGCCGGTGAGCCGCTGACCGCTTCCGGCAGGTCGACACGCAACTGGGTTTCGCGGGTGAAGGTGGTGGTCACGACGAAAAACAGCAACAGAATGAACACCACGTCGATCAGCGACGCGAGGTTGATGTCGATCGTTTCCCGGGGTTTGCGACGGAATTTCACGCTTTGCCCCCGGCCAGATCGACGTCACGGTCGCCCTGCACCACTTCCACCAGTTTGATCGCTTCCTGTTCCATGCCCACCACCAGCTCATCGATGCGGCGTTGCAGGAAACGGTGGAAGAACACCGACGGGATACCGACCATCAGGCCCGCTGCCGTGGTGATCAGCGCCTTGGAGATACCACCGGCCAATACCGAAGCGTTGGTGGTCATGCCGGAACCGGTGAAGGCGCTGAAAATGTCGATCATGCCCAGCACCGTGCCCAGCAGACCCAGCAGCGGCGACATGGCAGCGATGGTGCCCAGCGCGTTGACGTAGCGTTCCAGCTCGTGGATGACCCGGGCAGCGGCTTCTTCAATGCACTCTTTCATGATCTCGCGACCATGCTTGGAGTTGGCCAGGCCCGCGGCGAGGATTTCACCCAGCGGCGAGTTGGCGCGCAATTCCTTGAGTTTTTCCTTGTTGAGCTGCTTGTCCTTGATCCAGACCCAGACCTGACCCAGCAGATGCTCAGGGGTGACGCGACTGGCGCGCAGCGTCCACAGGCGCTCGGCGACGATCGCCATGGCAGCGATGGAACTCAGAATGATCGGCAACATCATCCAGCCGCCGGATTTGACCAATTCCCACACAGTGACAGCCCCCTCGAAAAAGTGCGCCACTTTACCATACCGGTTCGCGATAAAGACCCGTCGCCCCGACGACCGTGCGCTGCCTGTGCTCAACGGTACTCAGCCCCCGGCAGCGGCGGGTCGCGCCAGAACCGACGCTGCTGACGCATCGACCGGGCCGGCTGGAATCTGCCCAGTTGCAGATGAATGGCGCCCTGCTCGGCGCTGTCATGGATGCGTAGGTCCAGCTTGCGGTAACGGGCGATGACCGTCGGATGCGGATGCCCGAACGAGTTGCCCTGCCCCCGGGAGATCAGCACGTCCCGAGGCTGCAAAACCTTGAGCAACGCCATCGAGGAAGAACTGCGGCTGCCATGGTGCGGGGCTTGCAGCCACCGGGTCGGAACCGCCAGTGCGCTGTTGAGCAAATCCCGTTCGGCAGCGGTGTCGATATCGCCGGTCAACAGCAACCTCTCGCCGTTGGCTTCGATCTGCAGGACGCAGGAACGTTGGTTGCTGTCATGGGCGTCGGCCCATTGCCATAAATGAAAGGCGACGCCGTCCCACTGCCATTGCCGACCGCTTTCACAGGTTTCTGCGTTCAGCGCTTCGGGGAGACCCGGCGGATCACCGCTGATCACCCGGCCGACCGGCAAGCCGTTTGCCACGGCCAGCGCGCCACCGGCATGGTCGGCGTCGGCATGGCTGAGCAGCATCAGGTCGAGTCGCTCGACGCCCAGCTTGTGCAAGGCCGGCAGCACCACCCGCTCGCCCACATCGAAGTCGCCGAAACGCGGGCCGCTGTCGTAGAGCAATGTGTGATGGCGAGTGCGGATCAGAATCGCCAGCCCCTGGCCGACGTCGAGCTGCCACACATCCGCCACGCCTTCGACCAGCCGCTCCCGGGGCGGCAATGCCAGCACCAGCAGCAACGGCCAGCCCAAGGGACGCAACGGAACGCCTCGGGGCAGCAATAACAGCACGGCACCGAGGCAGCCCAGCGCCAGTACCCAACCCGGCATCGATGCCGCAACCCACGCCGGCCAGTGCCCGGCAATCAGGGCCAGAGCCCGGAACAATCCATCAACCAGCCCGCCGGCCAGCCACAACAGACCTTCGCCGACATAGGGAATCGGCAACAACAAAGTGCCCAGCAATGCCGGCGGCAGCACCGCAAAACTGATCCACGGCACCGCCAGCAGATTGGCCAATGGCCCGCTGAGGCTGATCGGTAATCCCAGAATCAGCAACACCGGGCACAGGCCGATTGCGATCAACCATTGCGCCCGCGTCCAGGTCTGCCACCAGCGCCAGGACCCCAGTCGACCGCCGAAGGTGAAAATCAGCACCGCCACCGCCGCGAAGGACAACCACAATCCCGGACGCAGACTGGCCAGCGGGTCCATCAACAACACCCCATTGAAGGCCAGCAACAACGGCCACCAGGCACCGAGATGGCGAAACCGCAATCGCCACAGCAATACCAGCGCAACCATCACGCAGGCCCGTCGCACTGGCACATCGAACCCGGCCAGCAGCCCGTAACCCAACGCTGCCGCGAACGCCAGACCGCACGCCCACTGCAACCATGGCCAACGCAATGGCCACACACCGAATCGCGCCAGCCCGGCGACCAGCCCATACATCACCGCCGCCAACAGACCGATGTGCTGCCCGGAAATCACCAGCAGGTGCACGGTGCCGGTGTCCTGCAAAATCTGCCAGTCCTCGCGACTGAGTCCCGAGCCATCACCCAGTACCAACGCTGCCAGCGCTGCGCCTCGACCCTGGGTGTCCACTTCCAGCAGACGCCTACGAATGCCGTCCCGCCAGGCCCATTGCGCCGCCGCCAGCCGACTGCCGTCCTTTACCGTGCCGGTGGCGCCGATGCGTTGCGCCAACAGCCAGGCCTCGTAATCGAAGGCATCGGGATTGAGCAGCCCGCCGGGACGCTTGAGTTTGACCGCCAGGCGCCAGCGCTCACCGCTGTTGATCGATGGCCCGGCGTACCAGGCCAGACGCATCAGCGACGGCAGTTTCTCGTGCCGCGAACGGGCATCGGCCAGTTCGAACCGCACCACCCCATCACCATTCTGCGGCAGGCCGACTACCCGCCCTTCGACCCAGCGCGTCTCGCCGTCAAGCTTCGATGGCAGTCGATCATCCAGCGCCCACTGCGCACCGATGCACGACCACGTGAATCCAAACAGCAAAAAAGCCAGCGGATAGCTGCGAAACGGCAGCAGCATCAGCGCCACGACCGGCAGCAAAACCATCCACCCGACCGGCGGCAACGCCGGTAAAAAAACCGGAACCAGCAGACCGACCGCCAGCGCCATCATCCCTGTGCGCATACGCTCGTCCTTGATTGCGACTTTCCAGAAAAGTCTCCCCTCACAAGGCATAGCGGGTGTTGGTCACAGTCGTCGTTATCAATTGTCACAAAGTCTGAATGGGCGGTTCGTAGAATCCAGACATACTTGCCGCCTTAACCGACCGAGAAGCCTTATGCCCCGGCGCTTATTCAAACGTTACATGCCCGATCCGACGAGCATCAGGGAACACAAATCCTTACGCTTTCTCGGCACGTTGCTGCATGACCCGAACCTCTGGCACCTCAATCGTCACTCGGTGGCCCGGGCCATGGCCGTTGGCCTGTTCGCGGCGTTTCTGCCGATTCCCGCGCAGATGCTGGTGGCGGCGGCACTGGCCATCACGGTGCGCGGCAACATGCCGATTGCCGTCAGCCTGGTCTGGCTGACCAATCCGATCACCATGCCGGCCGTGTTCTTCTGCACCTATCAGGCGGGTGCGTGGTTGATGGATGTTCCCGCCCGCACACTCCCCGACGAATTGACCTGGGAATGGATCAGCGGAGAACTCTCGACCCTGTGGCAACCCTTCCTGCTGGGCTCGGTGGTGGTCGGACTGGCGCTGGGCGCCCTCGCCTACTGCGTGGTGATGATGTACTGGCGCTGGTGGGTGGCCCGGCAATGGGCGCGGCGCAAGAAAAGTCGCCAGTCGTGAATGCAAAACGGCCTCCACTGTGGGAGGCCGTTTTTTATTGCAGCATCGAAAGGATCAGGTACGCATGCCGCGCCCGCTCACCAGCAACCGGGCGCAACCGACATACAGCACCACGGTGGCGACCAGCATGAAGGTGATCGCGATACCGATGCGAATGTCCGAGACACCCAGGATGCCGTAACGGAAGGCGTTGACCATGTGCAGCACCGGGTTGGCCAACGACACGGTCTGCCAGAACGGCGGCAGCAAGGTGATCGAGTAGAACACGCCACCGAGGTAAGTCAGCGGGGTCAGCACGAAGGTCGGGATGATCGAGATGTCATCGAAGTTACGTGCGAACACGGCGTTGATGAAGCCCAGCAGCGAGAAAATCGTCGCCGTCAGCACCACCACCAGAACGGTGACGCCCAGGTGATGCACCTGCAGGCTGGTGAAGAACATCGACAGGATCGTCACGATGACGCCGACCATCAGGCCGCGCAGCACGCCGCCGAGGGTGTAGCCGATCAGAATCGTGTGCGGCGACACCGGCGACACCATCAGTTCTTCGATGGAGCGCTGGAACTTGCTGCCGAAGAAACTCGACACCACGTTGCCGTAGGAGTTGGTGATCACCGACATCATGATCAGCCCCGGCACGATGTACTCCATGTAGGTGAAGCCACCCATGCCGCCGATCTGCTTGCCGATCAGGTTGCCGAAGATCACGAAGTACAGAACCATGGTGATCGCCGGCGGCAGCAGAGTCTGCGGCCAGATCCGGGTGAAGCGTTTGACCTCGCGGTAAACGATGGTGTTGAGGGCGACGAGGTTGGGGCGCAGCTCGGAACTCATACCGCCACCTTCGACAGATTTTTCTCCACCAGGGACACGAACAGCTCCTCGAGGCGATTGGTTTTATTGCGCAGGCTCAGCACTTCGATGTTCTGCAGGGCCAGTTGGCCAAACAGCGCAGTGATGCCCATGGACTTGTCGACCTGAACTTCCAGGGTATGCGCATCCACCAGACGGGCCGGATAGCCGACCAGTTGCGGCGCCACCGCCAGATCGCTCTTCAGATCGAGCAGGAAGGTTTCCACATGCAGTTGCCCGAGCAACTGACGCATGCTGGTGTTCTCGACGATGGTGCCGTGGTCGATGATGCCGATGTTGCGGCACAGCTGCTCAGCCTCTTCCAGGTAGTGCGTGGTGAGGATGATGGTGATGCCTTTCTGGTTCAGCTCGGTGAGGAACGTCCACATCGAACGACGCAGCTCGATATCCACCCCGGCCGTCGGTTCGTCGAGGATCAGCAAACGCGGTTCATGCACCAGCGCCCGAGCGATCATCAAGCGACGCTTCATGCCGCCGGACAACGAACGCGACGGCACATCGCGCTTGTCCCACAGGCCGAGCTGGGTCAGGTACTGTTCGGCGCGCTCCTTGGCGATCTTCGCTGGAATGCCGTAGTACCCCGCCTGGGTCACGACGATGTCGAAGGTCTTTTCGAACTGGTTGAAGTTGAATTCCTGGGGTACCACGCCAATCGAGCGCTTGAGCGCCGCGGGGTTCTTGTCCAGGTCGTGGCCAAAGATATTCACCGTGCCGCTGGTCTTGTTCACCAGGGTCGAGAGAATGCCGATGGTCGTGGATTTGCCTGCGCCGTTAGGGCCGAGCAAGGCAAAGAAGTCACCTTCGGCAACGTCCAGATCGATACCACTCAAGGCCTGGAACCCGTTGCCGTAGGTTTTGGTTAGCTGCCGGATGGACAGAGCGGAACTCATATCGGATTACGCACCAAGAAGAGAAAAAGGACTGAATGACGGCGGGCGGCGAGGGAGACAACCGCGGCGCACAAGCTCAATGGTGCTTGCCGCCGCCGCACAAGTACAGTCAAGTGTGTCGATAGTAGGTATTAAGTCAACGCGGTCATGACGGCTTTTTGATACGCCGGACGCTGCTTCAGCCGCGCGTACCAGGCCTCCAGATGAGGCATCGGCGCACGCTCGATCGGCATCTCGAACCAGGCATAAATGAAACTGCCGAGCGGAATGTCGCCCATGCCGATTTCACTGCCGGACAGATAAGGCTGGTTTTTCAGGGCCTGATCGGCCGTCGCCAGCAACCCTTCGCATTCCTTGATCGCGGCATGAATTGCCGGCCAGTCCTGCTTGTCGGCCGGGGTGCGCAGAACGCCCCAGAACACCGTACGGAAAGGGCCTGCAAAACTGGAAGTGGTCCAGTCCATCCACTTGTCGGCGACAGCACGGGCCTGCAGATCTGCCGGATACCACGAGGTATTGGCCGCATGTCTGGCCAACAGGTAGCGAACGATGGCGTTGGATTCCCACAACACGAAACCGTCGTCTTCGATCACCGGCACTCGACCGTTCGGGTTCATCGCCCGGTACTCAGGCGTGTCGACCACACCGAACGCGCCACCGGCGTCGATCGCCTCGTAAGCCAGCCCGAGTTCTTCGGCAGCCCACAACGGTTTTCTGACATTCGACGAATTCTTGCGTCCCCAGATCTTCAGCATGACCGCCTCTTTTCCATTGAGTGGGCGAGCAGCATACGCCGGATCAGCGGCTGCCGACATCACCGCGCATGTCACTGGACAGTGGCGTCTGCTGGTCGTTGAACAGGTGCGGATAACACTTCTGCAGATGTTCGAAGAAAAAAGATTCCGGTACATCGGCGAACTGGCCGTGATCGACCAGGTACTCCATCAGCAACGCGCCATCGCTGTTGTACGGGTGGAAAACGCTGTCGTTCATGCCGTCGAATTCCAGCGGCGCAACGTTGAACATTTCGCAGAGCTTCTGGTTGAACGCGGGTGTGGCTTTCACCCAGCGATCATTGAGAAACAGCTCGGTATAACCATGCATGGCGAACACTTCGCTTCTCAGCAGTTCAAGCAGACGCGGCGTCGACAGATGATTTTTCACATCCGCCAGACCGATGCGTGCGGGGATCCCGCAATGGCGCGCGCAACCGGCGAGCAACGTGGCCTTGGGCACGCAATAACTTTCACCCGCCGCCAGCGCGTAGCTGCCGCGCAAGGTCTGCGGGTCGCGGCTGAAGGTGTACATGTTGTAGCGCACCGCCTCGCGCACGGCGTAATAAAGACTGATCGCCTGCGCGCGCGGGTCGCGGCTGTTGCCTCGGTGCTGTTCTGCGAACTCCACCACCGAGGGGTGGTCACTATCGATGAAGCGGCCGGGGCTCAGATACTCGCGCATGACGACATTCTCCTGGGTGAACCCGGAGTCTAGCGAGAGGATCAGCACAGAGATAACGACGTTTCGGCCAAACATGGACGCAAAGCCGCGGAGTCAGCGAACGATTTCCCACGGGTGTTGCCCACCGAACCTACAAAAGCCATCCAGGGATTCCCACGATTTAGATCAGCTTGCTCTGACCGCCCCCTTTTGCAGATGCCGTCTAAGCTCTGGAGGGTCGTTCGCCCTGGTTCACGGAGGATTGAATATGCTGTTGTTGTGGATACTGGTTCTGATCGTCGGCGTGGCGTATCTGGCCCACCGGCGCATCGCCCCGCTGCCTGCACTGGGCATCGTCGCGGCTTACCTGCTGGCGATGGGGATTTTCAGCCACGCGCCAGGCTGGTTGCTGCTGATCTTCTGGGTCGTACTGGCCATCGTTGCGGCTCCGCTGCTGTTGCCGGATCTGCGCCGCAAACACTTCAGCGCGCCGCTGTTCAGCTGGTTCCAGAAAACCCTGCCACCGATGTCGCAGACCGAACGCGACGCGATCGATGCCGGCACGGTATGGTGGGACGGCGAACTGTTCAGCGGCCGTCCGGACTGGGAAAAACTGCTGTCCTATCCCAAAGCGCAACTGAGCGATGAAGAGCAGGCATTCATCGACGGCCCGACCGAAGAGCTCTGCGCCATGGTCACCGACTGGCAGATCGGCCAGTCGATGGACCTGCCGTCCGAAGCCTGGACCCACATCAAGGAACACGGTTTCTTCGCTCTGATCATTCCCAAGGAATTCGGCGGCAAGGGTTTCTCCGCCTACGCCCACTCCCAGGTGGCGATGAAACTGGCGACCCGCAGCGGCGACCTCGCCTCCACCGTGATGGTGCCCAACTCCCTCGGCCCGGCGGAACTGCTGCTGCATTACGGCACCGACGAACAACGCAATCATTACCTGCCGCGACTGGCCCGGGGCGACGACATTCCGTGCTTTGCGCTGACCGGCCCGCTCGCCGGTTCCGACGCGGGTGCGATGCCCGACACCGGGATCATCTGCAAAGGCGAATGGGAAGGTCAGGAAACCCTCGGCCTGCGCCTGAACTGGGAAAAACGCTACATCACCCTCGGCCCGGTCGCGACCTTGCTCGGCCTCGCCTTCAAGGCCTATGACCCGGATCACTTGCTTGGCGACAAGGAAGATCTGGGCATCAGCCTGGCGCTGATTCCGACCGACACTCCCGGCGTTGAAATCGGCCGTCGCCACTTGCCGCTGGGCGCCGCGTTCATGAACGGCCCCAACTCCGGCAAGGACGTGTTCATCCCGCTGGACTTCCTCATCGGCGGCCAGGACATGCTCGGCAAAGGCTGGATGATGCTGATGAACTGCCTGTCGGTGGGGCGCTCGATTTCCTTGCCGGCAGTGGGCACCGGCGCGGCCAAGTTCACCAGTCTGGTGACCGGGCAGTACGCGCAGATTCGCGAGCAGTTCAATGTTCCGCTCGCGGCATTCGAGGGCATCCAGGAAGCCATGGCGCGCATCGGCGGCAACGCCTGGATGATGGACGCTGCGCGGATGCTGACCGCCAACGCGGTGGATCTGGGCGAGAAGCCCTCGGTACTGTCGGCGATTCTCAAGTACCACCTCACCGAACGCGGTCGCGAGTGCATCAGCCACGCCATGGACGTGCACGGCGGCAAGGCGATCATCATGGGGCCGAACAACTACTTGGGTCGTAGCTGGAATGGCGCGCCGATCTTCATCACGGTGGAAGGTGCCAACATTCTTTCGCGCAACCTGATGATCTTCGGCCAGGGCGCTATCCGCTGCCATCCGTTCGTCCTCAAGGAAATGGCCCTCGCCGGGCGTGAAGACAAGGATCAGGCCCTCAAGGAGTTCGATGGCCTGCTGCTCAAGCACATCGGGTTTGCCGTGAGCAACGCCGCCAGCACGCTGGTGCTGAATCTTGGTTTCGGCCATTTCGAACACGCACCGGGAGACAAGCTCAGCCAGGGTTATTTCCGCGCCCTCAACCGTCAGGCTGCCGCGTTTGCCATGCTCGCCGACCTGAGCATGATGCTGCTGGGCGGCGAACTGAAACGTCGCGAACGGCTGTCGGCCCGTCTGGGCGATGTGCTGAGCAATCTGTATCTGGCCTCGGCGGCGCTCAAGCGTTATCACGATCTCGATTCCCCGGCGTACATGGAACCGCTGTTCACCTGGGCCATGGAAGAAAGCCTCGGCCAGTCGGAAAAAGCGCTGGATGAACTGCTGACCAACTTCCCGAGCCGGGTCTTCGGCTGCCTGCTGCGAGTGATCGTGTTCCCGTTCGGTCGCCGACACAAAGGCCCGTCGGACAAACTCGGTGCCGAAGTGGCCGGTGTCATCGGTCGGGCCAAGGGCGATCCGGCACTGGAAGAACTGCTTGCCGGCTGCTACCGCCCACAATCGGCGGACGATGCGGTGGGTGCACTGCAACACGCCTGCGATCAACTGAATGCCGCGCAGCCCCTGCACAAAAAACTGCACACCTCGCTCAAAAGCGGTCAGGTCAAACCGACCGCCGGGGAACACGCCATCGATGCAGCACTGGAGGCCGGGGTGTTGCAAGCCGTGGAAGCCCAGACTCTGCGTGATGCCGAAGCGGCGCGGCGCAAGGTGATCGATGTCGATGATTTCGACAAGGAGGAGCTGAAACCGGCGGAAGGGAAAGTCCGCTGATACCTTCAATCAGTGAAAAACGGGCGCAGGCGCTTTATACTCCCGCGCCCGTTTTGCTCTTGAGGACTTATCTCGTGTCCAACGTCGTTGCCGATCATCTGGTTTTACTCGACCACCTGCGCAGTATCCTGGTCGCCGTAGGTGAGGCCGAACAGGTTCCCGAAGAAAGCCATGCCCTGTTCCTGGAGCGTTTCGACGAACTGCTGGCGTCACTGCCGATCGATCCGATCGAAAGCCAATACCTGGGCCAGGACATCCTGACTCAAGTGATTACCCGCTATCCGCAAATCGCCCACCTGATCCCGCGGGATCTGCTGTGGTTCTTCGCCGGCGACTGCCTGCACTACCTGTCCGATGAAGAAATCGACATGTATCAGGCACTGGAAGAGCGCCGTTACGAAGCTGAACAAAACGACGAGCCGTTCGACTGGAATCAGGAAAAACAGCTGCTGGCGATGTCCGCCCAGGACAGCAAGCACTGATTTTCTCCCGATAAAGAAAAGGCCCGCATGGTGATCCATGCGGGCCTTTTTCATGGGGTTAAAGCAGCCCTTCACTCTCGGGCAATTCGTACTCGGCCAAGGCTTTTGAACCGGTAGACTTTCCCGGCTTGCTCAATGTTGGCTCTTTCTCCAGACACTCCACCAGATAGTCGATGAACACCCGCAGCTTCGGCGGCAGATAGCGCGTCGGCGAGTGCAGCAACCACAACCCACCGTGGTAGGACGCCAGGAATGTCCAGTCCGGCAGGACCTGCACGATCAGCCCCTGCTCCAGGGCATAGCGGGCCGTGAAATACGGCAGGCTGCCAATACCGATGTGCTGCAACACCGCGCCTAGACGTACGCCGGTGTGATTGGCGGCATATCGGCCTCGCACTCCGACGGTGACAGCTTTCGTGCCTTTCTTGAATTTCCAGCGCGCATCGCTCGGGGTTTCGCCCAGGTAGATGCAGCTGTGATTGAGCAAGTCATGGGGATGCGTCGGCGTGCCATGTTCGGCCAGGTATTGCGGCGTCGCGCAGAGTAAATGGTCGATGGTCAGCAACTGCCGCCCGACCAGCCCCGCCGGCGGTCGCTCCGTGATGCGAATCGCCAGGTCGACATGGTCGTCGATCAGATCCACTTGCCGGTCTTCCAGCAGCAACTCCACATCAACCTTCGGATAGCGGCGCAGAAACTCCGGCATGTGCGGATGAATCACAAAACGCCCCACCGCTTTCGGCACGCTGACCCGCACCAGCCCCTCGGCTTCGTGGGTGAACTGGCCGCTGATTTCCATCACTGACCTGGCGGCGCTAACCATCTCCTGACAGCGCTTGAATACCTCTTCCCCACCATCGCTCAAGCGCAATTTGCGCGTGGTGCGTTGCAGCAGCCGCGTGGCCAATGCCTTCTCCAGCCGGGAAATACTGCGGCTGACCGCCGAGGGCGACGAGCCCAATTGGCGAGCGGCTTCGGAGAAGCTGCCGGTCTCCACGACCTTGACGAAAATCGCCATTTCACCGAGCAGCGGCAGGGGGAGATTTATGCTCACAGCGCAACAGTCCTTTGATGTTTGAACGGATTATCACGTTATTGCACGATTCATATAATTAAAAAAGAAACTTTAATAAGGGCATGGAATATGACGCTTCGCCTCTTTTTCCATAGTGATGACCTCAAGGCCAATGTGGAAGTCCTCGACTGCACGCCCCACGAGAACGAATTCGCCGTGGTGCTGCGCGCCACTCTGTTTCACCCGCAAGGTGGCGGACAGCCTTGCGACACGGGCTGGATCGGCGACAGTCAGGTCCTGCGTGTCATACAAGAACCGGATCGGATCATCCATTTCGTCGATCAGCCCGTACCGCTCGGCATGACCCAGATTCGTGTCGATGAAGAACGTCGTCGCTTCAACACCCGCATGCACTCTGCCGGGCATCTGATCGGCCACTTCGTCCAGGCCATGGGCTGGATGCCGATCAAGGCCCACCACTGGCCGGATGAAGGCCGGGTGCAATTCAAGCCCGGGGATTCGGCCCAGGAAGTCGATGCGCAAATCGTTCAATACGGCATCGGGCAATGGATCGAACACGATCTGCCACGCCTGACATCCCTGCGCGAAGGCGCGCGGGAAATCGGCTTCGGTGAACTGCCAGCCTACGGCTGCGGTGGCACCCATGTACGCAGCCTGAAGGATCTGGGCACAGTCACGATCGCGTCCCTTTCGCAGAAGAAAGGCACGTTATCCGTCCACTACAACGTGGATTGAGGATTTCGGGCGCTGCCAGATGCAGCGTCCGACGCCGGGGGAACCGCGTTCGCCGGTTCCGTTGACTATTCGATAGATGGACCTGAAACCATGATGCTTGACGTCGAGCGTCTCGATGAGACGTGCATAAAAAAACTGGCCAACGAAGAAGTCCTCGCCATCCGCGTCAAAGGCTTTTTGCCCCAGGCTCAGGCGATCCAGATTGGCGACAAGATCCTCGCCCCCGGCTTCGAGGGTTACATCAACGCGCCCAGCATCGGCCGCATCGGCATGGCGTTCTACGAGGCGGAAAACCAGCCGTTGCTGATCGAAGACTACTTCGAGCGCGCCACCAGCAACATTGCCGAACTTCGTAACCGCTGCGCGCCCTACTCCTCACCGGTCGACACCTTGCGCTGCATGCTCGACGAATCCTGGCCCGCAGGCGCCCATTTGGAAAACCTCTACGGTCGCAAGATGTACGTCGGTCTGTCACGGGTGGTCAAACCCGGTGTCTGCTTCCTGGCCCACCACGACATCTTCGCCAAGGACGCGCCGGAGAGTTTCCAGGCTCACAGCCTGGAAGCTCAATTTGCCTGCAACGTCTACCTGAACATGCCGACCGAGGGCGGCGCGCTGCAGATGTGGGAAGACGATATTTCACCGGACCGGTTCGACGAAATGCGCGGCGACAGCTACGGCATCGACCCGGCACTGCTCGGCCCTCCCGCCCTCGAAGTACGTCCGGAACCCGGGGATTTCATCATGTTCAATTCGCGTCGCATGCACTCGGTGACACCGGGTGTGGCAGATCCGCGCTTGAGCCTTTCGTTTTTTGTCGGCTATCGCGGCAATGCTTCACCCCTGACTTTCTGGAGCTGAAATGACATCGAATTACCTGGGCGAGTTTCTGGCGCTGGCCACTATCCACTTTCTGGCCGTGGTTGCTCCCGGGCCGGACTTCGCCGTGACCATCCGCCAGAGTGTGCGATTCGGTCGACTGGTCGGCATCTGCACGGCACTGGGCATCGGTGCGGGGATTTCCGTACACGTGCTGTACACCCTGCTGGGCGTCGGCGCCTTGATGCACACCACGCCCTGGCTGCTGACGGTGGCCAAGGTCGTGGGCGGCGCCTACATTTTCTACCTCGGTATCAGCCTGATCCGCAGCAAACCCAAGACAACGCTGGAAGGTGAAAAGACAAGCGACGAACCGCTGGTAGAGCAATCGCTGTTCAAGGCGTTTTCCACCGGTTTCCTGACCAACGCCACCAACCCCAAGGCCACGCTGTTTTTCCTGGCGATCTTCACTACGATCATCAGCGCCAGCACACCGCTGGAAATCCAGGCCCTGTACGGACTGTGGATGTGCGGCGTGAATGCGTTGTGGTTTGTGATCGTTGCGCTGTTCTTTTCAAGCAGCAAAGTGCGCGTACTGTTCATGCGCATGGGGCACTGGTTCGAGCGCAGCATGGGGGTGATTCTGATCCTGTTTGCCGGGCGACTGGTGTTGTCGATGTAAACACGCTGATCGGAGAAGCCCGGCCCAGACAGATTGGACGGGCTTTTTCGATTCTGCGCCGCTTTTGCATTTCTGTGCGACGCGTCCCACTTCGGGGGCTCCCCTATCACTCGCTTGTGGTGTTAGTTTGCGAAACCGTCTGACCTATCGATCAGACACTTCCTACTCACTGCCTGCAAAGGAATGCCCTTAGCAATGGACTTTACACTCAAGCAACTGGCCGTATCGACCCTGATTCTGGCCAGCCTTTCGTCCGTCACACTGCCAGCACACGCCAACATCACACCGCAGCAAAGCGCGACCATCCTCAAGACATTCAGCGATGCCAAGGTCAGTGATTTCCGCCAGTTCCTCGGCGAACTGGCCAAGAGCGACCTGAGCAAAACCGACGACCTGCGCCCGTCCATCAGCGCGTTTCTCGACAACAAGACGCTGACCGCTGAACAGCAAAACGAAATCTATCGCCTGCTCGGCCTCTACACACGTGCGAAATACGGCAAGGCCGCTCTCGAAACCCTGCGCGAACTGGTAGAGATTCCGACCGACCGCAAGGAAGGTGTTGCCCAGCACGAGAACCCTGAATTCATCAAGATTGCCGCCAAGATCAAGAGCCTGGCCGAATCCTTCGGTCTGAACTACCGGAACGTCGACAACCGCGTCTACGAAATCTCCCTCGACGGCAGCGGCAAGGAAGTCGTAGGCATTCACGCTCACGCCGACGTGGTGCCGGTAACGCCGGAAAACTGGGTGCTGAAAGATGGCACTAAACTCGATCCGTTCAAAGTCACACTGATCGGCGACCGCATGTACGGCCGCGGCACCGAGGACGACAAAAACGGCATCGTGGTGACGCTATATGCAATGAAGGTCATCAAGGAAGAAAAGCTGCCGCTGGCCCGCAATTTCAAACTGCTGGTGGACACCACCGAAGAAACCACTGGCGACGCGATTCCTTACTACTTCGAGCGCAACCCGACGCCGGAGTACAACCTGGCACTGGATGGCGGCTACCCGGTGGTGATCGCCGAGAAAGGCTACGGCACAGTCATGGCCAAATTTGCCAAGCGCAAGGCCGAGGGCAAAGGCGCGGAAATCATCTCGATGACCGGTGGTATGGCGACCAACCAGATTCCATCGGTTTCGCTCGTCACCCTGGTGACAGACAAACCGGCCGAACTGGCCGCCAGCCTGCAAAAGGCCGGTAGCGAATACGCCAAACAACATGGCGGCGATTTCGAAGTGAATGCCAAGGTCGATGGCAAAGACGTGAAACTCAGCGTTACCGGCGTTTCCGCGCACTCTTCCGAGCCGGAATCCGGCGTCAACCCGGTCGCCCGCATGCTGGACTTCATCCACAGTGTGGATGGCAAAATCGCGCTCAAACACAACCACATCACCGACGCCGCCCGCTACGCCGCCGACAACTGGGGCCTGGACTACAAGGGTGGCAAGTTGGGTGTCGGTTTCGCCGATGACTTCATGGGCCCACTGACCACCTCGCTGACCTATGTCGGGATGGACGACAAAACCTTCAAACTCGCGGTCAACCTGCGCGTACCGAAGGGCAAGTCGCCGGAAGTACTCAAGACCGAAATCGCCGACAAACTGGCGGCCTGGAGCAAGAAAACCCACGTCGCGGTCAACTTCGATTACTCGATCGCCGAGCCGATGTACCGCAATCCAGAGGGCGAGTGGGTCAAGGCGCTGCTGGCCGTTTCCACCGAAAACCTGGGCATGAAACACGAATTCGGCACCTCTGCCGGCGCCACCTCGGTGCATGAACTGCCTAACGGCGTGCAATTTGGCCTGGCTCGACCAGAGGTCAAATACACCGGCCACACCGACGGCGAGTTCAAGACGGTTGACCAGTTCCTGCTGGACCTGCAGATCGTTACCGAAATGATGGGGCGGATCGGGCAACTGCCTAAGCTGTGATCCCCTTTTCGCAGCCACGATGAACAAAAGGCCCGTCGCCTTCCACCGACGGGCCTTTTCATATCAGCCGGTAACCGATGTATCGATCCGACTGCGCAGGAAAAACCGCCTTCCCATCAATACCATCGCCAGGGTCAACGCGCT
Source organism: Pseudomonas sp. GW821-FHT02C04 (assembly GCF_059421845.1). NCBI lineage: Bacteria > Pseudomonadati > Pseudomonadota > Gammaproteobacteria > Pseudomonadales > Pseudomonadaceae > Pseudomonas > Pseudomonas sp. GW821-FHT02C04. The sequence continues at coordinate 300,815 of NZ_JBWKVT010000009.1, forward strand.
GATCAACCCCAACCAGATACCTTGCGGCCCCCACTCCAGCCCGAACGCCATCAGGCATCCCAGCGGCAAACCCACACCCCAGTAACAGAAAATCGCCAGCCACATGGGGACGCGTGTGTCTTGCAGGCCTCGTAATGCTCCGGCGCACAACATCTGCAATCCATCGGGAAACTGTAAAACGGCGGCGTACAGCAGAAGTGTCGAGGCGAGTGCGGTGACAGCAACATCCGCGCTATACCAGCCGGCAATCGCCTCATTGCCCAGCAGCATGATCAACACCGACACGCTTTGCGCGATCAGGACGATGACACAACCCGCCCATGCAGCTTGCCGGACACCCTTGAAGTCCCCCCGCCCCAGCGCATGGCCAACCCGAACCGTGGTCGCCTCCGCCACGGCCACCGGAATCATGAAACACAACTGCGCCAGATTCACCGCGATCTGATGCGCCGCCAGGAAAGTCGAACCGAGCCGGCCGATCAACAACGAGGTGACAATGAAAAGACTGCCCTGGGTCAGGATTGCGATGCCGATCGGCAGCCCGACCTTCAACAAATCAACGATGCCCGCAAGACGCGGCGGATCAAAACGGGTGAATAACTGCAAATGCGCCAGCCGCTTTCCGCGCCAGAGGTACACAGCGAACAGCAACGCTTGCAGCCACATCATCAAGGCCGAAGCGATACCCAGTCCTTCCGCCCCCCTCTCCGCGAAACCCAACTTGCCATTGGTCAGTACATAACCCAATGGCGCCAGCAACAGGAGACCGCCAAAACCGAAGACCATCGTCGGGCGCATCCAGTGCATCCCTTCGCACAGATAGCGCATGCAGAAAAACAGGGTCAGCGCCGGGCTTCCCCAGCGCACAGCCTGCAGAAAGGCCTGCGTCCCCGGAATTATTTCCGGTGCAATCCCGGCGGGTGCGAGCAGAAGAGGCGCAAGGCTGAGGAAACCGAACATCAGCCCACCCATGAACAGCGCCAACCACAGGGCCTGGCGAAAGATCGGGCCGATCTCACCTGTTCGCTCCGCACCGTGTAAACGGGCAACTGAAGCGGTCAGCGCAATCAATGTCCCGATCGGCACCAGCATCGGCAGCCATAACAACGCCGTGCCGAGCGTGACGGCTGCCAGGGTTTCTGTTCCGTGATTGCCCGCAATGAGGTTATCCACGAAAGCGATCAGCCCGGCGCACAGATGCCCGATGACCAAAGGCAGCGACAGCAAAGCTGTTGCTCGTATCTCGTGCAGGGCACCAGGAGGGGTGATTGTTCGTGACATGAAGATGAGATCCTTGAAACTGGCCAACCCGATCCAGCCACCTGGGCTGACGGGGGAGTCGTTATCTCAGAATCAGTCATGGGCTGGCTGTCAGACGCTTCTGCGAATCACAGTTTCGCTGTAGGAAACTTGTAACAGAGGGTGCCAACACAAAAAACGCGCATACAAAAACGCCGCTCATCACTGAGCGGCGTTTTTGTTGAATATGGAGCGGGAAACGAGACTCGAACTCGCGACCCCGACCTTGGCAAGGTCGTGCTCTACCAACTGAGCTATTCCCGCA
>NZ_JBWKVT010000010.1:0-193805 GCF_059421845.1 Pseudomonas sp. GW821-FHT02C04
CCGGGGGCATCGCCTACGGTTTGCTTCGCTGCACCTCCTCTCGATGTGTTTGGCTTCGCCAAACGGCGCTGCGCGCCCACCCCCGGATGAATCCCTCCACTCAGCCTGCCGAAGGGGCCGACACGTCAAAAGCGGTACTTGAGCTAACGCTCATCGTGTTGAGTGGTGGAAAGCAGAAAGCAGAAAGCAGAAAGCAGAAAGCAGAAAACAGAAAACAGGAGGGAGAAAACAGGAGGTAGAAAACACCTGCGGACTGCTTGATCGTTCCCACGCTCCGCGTGGGAATGCCGCCCGGGACGCTCCGCGTTCCATTTTCGAATGTTTAAAGATGTGTGGAATTCACCGAACCTTCCCACAAGGTTTTCAGGTTGTCCGTCGGAAGCACGCTCTCTAGTCTTTGGTTGTCGCTGCCAATTCAGCGACCGGGAGTGAGATCCCGGCTATTCATTTGGATACTTGTGCGAGCCCCTTCATAATCGCCGCCAGCTTAGACTGTCAGCGATTCTCTATGGCGGCTGTGTGCGGGTGGACGAATGTCCTGCCGGGTGTCCATACCGGTGATCTCACCCCGTACATAGCTGCCACCTCTTCTTCGAGTGAGATCGGGAAAAAGTGGCTCCATAACTGGAGAAATTGCTACATGGATAAGCTGATACCCGACCCACCCCTCGAAACACCCACACCCCTCGAAGACGCCATGCGCGCCGAAGACCTCGCCCGCAACCGCGAAGCCATCAAACGTGCCCTCGATTTCTATCTCTGCCCCAACCTTTCCAAACCACGCCCGCCGAGCACGATGTACATGGTCAGTCCCAACGTCGACACCGAAAGCCTGCTGGCCAATGCCTGCGAATCCCTGGCGTCGGCCAGCACGATGACCAGCAATTTCGCCAATGAACTCACCGGCCCGCAGCGCAGTACGGCGTTGGGTATCCAGCAGATCATCATGCTGGCCGAGTTGGCTGTGAATCGCGCGCTGGATCGGGTTGATCCGCAAACCTGATTACCCAAATCCCGGGCACAAAAAAACCGGCGATCATTACTGATCGCCGGTTTTTCATTCAGCCGTCACTTAATCACTGCATCAACACTTCAATCGAGCCGTCGGCCGTCAGGCTGACCTGGCTGGTGCCCGCTTCGACTTCAGGCGTCACCGGCGCTGCATCCATGCCGGCGGCGGCTTTCATCATCATCGGGGCGCGCATGTACGGTTGCGGGTAGCCATTGCTGTTGAGGTTCAGGTTGACGATTTTGTAACCCTTGCCGCCCAGGGCGTCGGTGGCCAGTTGGGCGCGGGCCTTGAAGGCGGTGACGGCTTCTTTCAGCAGTTTGTCTTCGCTGGCCTTGCGGGTCGGGTCGGCGATGGCGAAGTCCATGCCGCCCATTTTCAGGTCGGTCAGCAACTCGCCGGTGAGTTTGGACAGGGCGGCGAAGTCGGTGCTTTCCAGGCGCAGCTCGGCGCGTTCGCGCCAGCCGGTGATTTTCTGGCCCTTGGTGTCGTAGATCGGGTAGCTGTTGCGGCTGCCCTGGCGCAGGGTGATGTCTTTGACTTGCTTGGCCTGGGCCAGGGCCTTGTTCATGGTGGTGCTGACGTCGGCGGCGAGTTTGGCCGGGTCAGTGTTTTGCTCTTCGGTGTAGAGGGTCACGATCATCAGGTCGCGGGCCACTTCCTGGCTGACTTCGGCGCGCAGGGAAATCTGGTTGTAATGCAGCTCATCGGCGGCCAGGGCCGGAAGGCTGGCGATGCTGCCGACGGTCAGGGCGAGAAGGGCGGCGCTGCGGCGAAATGTGTGCATGAAAGCTCCTTGATGAGGGCGCAGGTGATGGTTCGGGGGCCTGCGTGAAACCATCAGACTGTAGCTTTTATGATCCGGTTCGCCCAGTTACAACTTCTATACAGATGGGCCTTATAGCCGCCACGGTGCTTTTTGCCATGTGGTCGTTTGCCGCACTTTCGCCTCTCGGGCGCGCGGCTTGGTTATACTCCGTGCGATCCGCCTGGAGCGCTCATCAGGAGAGCTCATGCTCGCCCCCGTACAACTGACTTCCGCCACTCGCCAGAACCTCTGGCGGCTGACTTTCATCCGCACGCTGGTGCTCGCCGCGCAGGCCGGTTCCGTGGGCCTGGCCTACTGGCTGGATCTGTTGCCGTTGCCGTGGGTGCAACTGGTGATGACCCTCGGCTGTTCGATTCTGCTCTGTGTGTTCACCGCCGTGCGTCTGCGTACTTCGTGGCCGGTTACCGAGCTCGAATACGCGCTGCAACTGGCCTGCGATCTGTTTATCCACAGTGCCTTGCTGTATTTCTCCGGCGGGTCGACCAACCCGTTCGTTTCGTATTATCTGGTGCCGCTGACCATTGCCGCGGTGACACTGCCGTGGCGTTATTCGGTGGTGCTGTCCGGCATTGCGCTGGCCTTGTACACGCTGATGCTGACGCATTTCTATCCGCTGGAAACCCTGCCGGTGGCCCGGGAGAACCTGCAGATCTACGGCATGTGGCTGAGCTTCGCGCTGGCGGCAGCGGTGATTACCTTCTTCGCCGCGCGCATGGCCGAAGAGCTGCGTCGGCAGGAAGAGTTGCGTGCAATCCGCCGCGAAGAAGGCCTGCGCGATCAGCAATTGCTGGCCGTCGCGACCCAAGCTGCCGGCGCCGCCCATGAACTGGGCACACCGCTGGCGACCATGAGCGTGTTGCTCAACGAAATGCAGCAGGATCACCACGATCCGATGCTTCAGGAAGACCTGAAGGTGCTGAAGGATCAGGTGAAACTCTGCAAGGAGACCCTGCAACAACTGGTGCGCGCCGCCGAAGCCAATCGCCGGATGGCGGTGGAGATGCAGGACGTCACCGAATGGCTCGACGAAGCGCTCAACCGCTGGCACCTGATGCGTCCCGAGGCCAGTTACCGCTTCCAGCGTCTGGGCCAAGGCACGCTGCCGCGTGTGGCACCGCCGCCGGATCTGACCCAGGCCTTGTTGAATCTGCTGAACAACGCCGCCGATGCTTGCCCGGAAAACCTTCAGGTGACCCTGGACTGGACGGCCGAAGACCTGACCATCAGCATTCGCGATCATGGCGCCGGTGTGCCGCTGGCCATCGCCGAGCAGATTGGCAAACCGTTTTTTACCACCAAGGGCAAAGGTTTCGGCCTGGGCCTGTTTTTGAGCAAGGCCAGCGTGACACGCGCCGGCGGCTCAGTGAAACTCTATAGTCATGAGGAAGGCGGCACGCTCACCGAGCTGCGCCTGCCCCACGGCGCCCGAGGAGAGCAACATGAGTGACGAAATCCAAGTCGAAGGCGAAGAACTGCCGCATTTGCTGCTGGTCGATGACGACGCGACCTTCACCCGGGTGATGGCCCGCGCCATGGCTCGCCGTGGTTTCCGCGTCAGCACCGCCGGTTCTGCCGAGGAAGGCCTGACCATTGCTCAGGCCGATCTGCCGGACTATGCCGCGCTGGACCTGAAAATGGACGGCGACTCCGGTCTGGTCCTGCTGCCGAAGCTGCTGGAGCTGGACCCGGAAATGCGCGTGGTGATCCTCACCGGTTACTCGAGCATTGCCACGGCGGTCGAAGCGATCAAGCGCGGCGCCTGCAATTACCTGTGCAAACCGGCCGACGCCGACGACGTGCTGGCAGCGCTGCTGTCCGAGCACGCCGACCTCGACAGCCTGGTGCCGGAAAACCCGATGTCGGTGGATCGCCTGCAATGGGAACACATTCAGCGCGTGTTGACCGAACACGAAGGCAACATCTCCGCCACTGCCCGCGCCCTGGGCATGCACCGCCGCACCCTGCAGCGCAAACTGCAGAAGCGCCCGGTTCGTCGCTGAACCTGCGCTGAACGGCCATCGCCAGCCCTCGCGATAAAGCGCACCGATCAACTATGATCGGTGCGTGTCTGTTCTTTTCTTTATCGAGCCTTATCCATGAATCAGAACGCTGAATATTCCGCGGTCAACGATGCTGTGCGCGGGCAGTTTTTTCGCAAGGTGTGGGCCATGACCACGCCGTACTGGCGCAGCGAAGAGAAGGGCAAGGCCTGGACGTTGCTGATCGCCGTGATCGCGCTGTCGCTGTTCAGCGTCGGCATCTCGGTGTGGCTCAACAGTTGGTACAAGGATTTCTACAACGCCTTGCAAAAGAAGGACGAGGCGGCGTTCTGGCAGTTGATCCTGTATTTCTGCGGCATTGCGGCCGTGGCGATTCTCGGCTCGGTGTATCGCCAGTACCTGACGCAGATGCTGACCATCCGCTGGCGGGCGTGGCTCACCGAAAACCATTTCAAGCGCTGGCTCGGGCACAAGAATTACTACCAGCTGGAGCAGGGCGGCTACACCGACAACCCTGACCAACGTATTTCCGAAGACCTCAACACCTTTACCACCACCACGCTTGGCCTGGGGTTGGGATTGATCCGCACCGTGGTCAGTCTGGTGTCGTTCTCGATCATTCTGTGGGGCGTGTCCGGCAGCATCGAAGTGTTCGGCATCGAGATTCCCGGCTACATGTTCTGGTGTGCGCTGCTGTATGCGGGGGTTGGCAGTTGGTTGACGCACCTGATCGGCCGTCGCTTGATCGGCCTGAACAACCAACAACAACGCTTCGAAGCCGACCTGCGTTTTTCCATGGTACGGGTTCGCGAGAACGCCGAGAGCATTGCGCTGTACAACGGTGAGCCGAATGAAAACCGTCGCTTGAGCAGTCGCTTCGGGCTGGTCTGGCAAAACTTCTGGGACATCATGCGCGTGTCCAAGCGCCTGACGTTCTTCACCTCGGGTTACGGCCAGATCGCAATCATTTTCCCCTTCATCGTCGCGGCACCCCGTTACCTGTCCGGCAAGATCGAACTGGGTGAGCTGATGCAGATCAACTCGGCATTCGGCAACGTGCAAGAGAATTTCAGCTGGTTCATCGACGCCTATACGTCGCTGGCGGCATGGAAGGCCACCTCCGATCGTCTCCTGAGCTTCCGTCAGGCCATGAGCGACAACGAAGACCGGGCACCGGCCATCGATGTACAGAATCACGGTGATGAATTGAAGGTACACAACCTTGGGCTGGACCTGGCTGACGGCCGTCACCTGCTGACCAGCGCCGACATGACTGTGGAGGCGGGTGATCGAGTGATGCTCAGCGGCCGCTCCGGCAGCGGCAAGTCGACACTGCTGCGGGCGATGGGGCATTTGTGGCCGGCCGGCCACGGCAGCATCCGTCTGCCGGCATCGCGTTATCTGTTCCTGCCGCAAAAGCCGTATCTGCCGATCGGCACCCTGCGTGAAGCCTTGAGTTATCCACAACCGGGCGATACCTACTCGCCAGAGCGTTATGCACAAGTGCTGGAAACCTGCCGTCTGCCGCATTTGGTGGCGCGACTGGATGAAGCCAATCACTGGCAGCGCATGCTCTCGCCGGGTGAACAGCAACGATTGGCCTTCGCCCGTGCGCTGCTCTACGCACCGCACTGGCTGTATATGGACGAAGCGACGTCGGCGATGGACGAAGAGGACGAAGCCACGCTGTATCAGGCGCTGATCGATCAGTTGCCGGGCCTGAGTATCGTCAGCGTCGGGCATCGCAGCAGCCTCAAGCGCTTCCATCCACGGCATGTGCGGATCGACAGCGGGCATCTGGTCGAGCAGACCGTCACGGCCTGATGTGTACTGAATCTGTGGGAGCCTGCTCCCACAGAGGACGGTGATCGTACAACTCCCTTGGGCTATGATGCCCCTCTAGCCGAATTTTCGAGATAAACGCAGACCATGGAAAACCCGATCGACACCCCGCGCCTCCCTCGCAAGCGCCGCAGCCTGGCACAGGAACTGGTGACGGTGCTGACCGAGCAGATCCGCGACGGTCTGCTCAAGCGTGGCGACAAGTTGCCCACCGAGTCGGCGATCATGGAAGCCAATGGTGTCAGCCGTACCGTGGTGCGCGAGGCGATTTCCCGGCTGCAGGCTGCAGGGCAGGTCGAAACCCGTCACGGCATCGGTACCTTCGTGCTCGACACACCGAGCCCGAGCGGTTTCCGGATCGACCCGGCAACCGTGGTCACCCTGCGTGACGTGCTGGCGATTCTCGAATTCCGTATCAGCCTCGAAGTAGAGTCCGCAGGTCTTGCCGCACAACGTCGCAGCACCGAACAACTGGCCGCCATGCGCGCCGCCCTCGATGCGTTGAACGAAAGCGTGGCCCATGCCAGCGATGCAGTGGCGTCGGACTTCCAGTTCCACCTGCAAATCGCGCTGTCCACCGGCAACCGTTATTTCACCGACATCATGACCCACCTGGGCACCAGCATCATTCCGCGCACGCGGCTGAACTCTGCGCGCCTGGCCCATGACGATCAGCAGCACTACATGAATCGCCTGAGCCGTGAGCACGAGGAAATCTACGAGGCCATCGCCCGCCAGGATGCCGATGCCGCCCGTGCGGCCATGCGCCTGCACCTGACAAACAGCCGCGAACGGCTGCGTCAGGCGCATGAAGAGGCGCAGGCGCAGGGCTGAGGAGTCAGGCTTCGACGTAGAGTTTCAGCGGCTCCGAACACGGTTCCAGGCTGGACTCATCGGCGAACTTGTAGCGCAGCTCGACGGTGCTGTTCAGGTACTTTTCCAGTTCGAATCTCGGGATGCTCAGCTCGATTCCGGTCAGGCCGACCATGTCGTCGAGTGCGTCATCCCAGACGCCGGTCGGCTCCGACAGACCCAGCCATTCAGGCTCTTCCGGATCGTCGCCGAGGATCGGGTACACATCCCAGTTCGGCGGTGTGTCCTGTCCATCGGGGACACGAATGATCAAATCGTCATCCAGCGTCGACAGCCGCAGGATGATCGAATCGCTGGCGTGATCGGGGAATTGCGGAAGGTGTGCAGCGGCAAACGTCATGATTCGTTCTCCTTGAAAGATCTGCCGCGATCCTTCGCGGCAGTCGTCGCACTTTACCCGGCGAATCCGTGTTGTGCGCCGGGGCAATCTTGTCCGGGCATTTCAGCTCTTGGGCAGAATCGAGCGATCCACCCTGACCGCCAGTTTGCCCGGGCCGGGCCTGACGTCGAACGTCGCCTGACCCTGGGCGTCCACCGACGCCCGGGCGATGGCCACGCCGTCGCGCAGCAATTGCAGCGGCGCACCTTTCAACGATTGGCCCGAGGCCAGTTCCACTTTCAATTTAATCGTCATCGAATCGCTCCTTAATTCGTGGTGCCGGTTGGGTGATAGTCCTTGAGCAGCAGGTAAGTGCTCCAGCCCCACCAGTCGTCGACGGTGGCGGTGTCGTTGAGGTTGTTCACGTCCTTGCGCCGCAGGACTTTGTTGCCCTGGACGCGGAACAGTGGCGAGAAGTTGTTCGTCAGACTCATCACGAAAGTCAGATCCGGCAACCGTTGCAGTGCGTTGAAGGTGGTCGGCACGTTGCCGCTTGAATACGCGGCATACACCTCGTCCGCCGAATCCTGCACCGCTTGATTCACCTGATTGCGATTGTCGGTGTCGGCGGCTTCGAAGTAGCGCTTGTCGCCGAATGCACGCCATTGCTCGCCATGTCCGTTGCGCACCTTGAGCCCGAATTTGCTGTCTTCATCGTGCATGAAGCGAGTGATGAGCGAGCCCAGGTCGCTCGGTGTCACCGCTGCGGCCATGGCTTTGCGCGGCACCCGCAAGTGCCCGGAAGAGAACAGGTCGGTGAGGTAGTGGTCGGCGAACGCATTCATCGCGTAGGCCCGTTCCAGTTGCAGCTCGTCCTGACTGGCGTGGGCGGCTGCGGCGGTTTGGAGGGCGGCGGTGTGCCCGGCGATGTAGGCCTGGCGGGCCCATTCGCCGAAATGGTCGGCATTGTTCGCCGCCAGTTTCAGGTAGCGACCGAGCGGGAACAGCGCCGAGACGAAACTGCCGCCGCCGGTGATTTTGTTCCACTCTTCCGACAACGTATCTCCCAGTGCGTCGTAGGCTTCGTGTGGTTGCTTGCCGTCCTTGATCGCCTGTTTAACTGCATCGATCTCTTTTTGCATGATCGCGAGAATCTGTGGCGCTTCGGCCTTGGAGGCCGGTAGGGCGGCGAGGGTGTCAAACGCCGCCGAAAAGCGCTGAAGCCGATCTGCCGGGGTGGCGCCTTCGTTGATCGGCCGGTCGACGACTCCGTAGAAATCTCCGCCCAGCGCCAGCACCTGGCCGTAGGTCAGCGCCAACCCGTTCGGTAGATGCAGTGGCACGTTTTGCCCGAGCACCGGCTCGGCATTTTCAACGAAGCGCAGCCGGGTGTTATCGCCTATAGCCGTGTGTTCCGCGCCTTCGAAGCGCAGCGGCGGTTTGCCTTTCATGGCCTTGCCGGGCAGGGCGGGGACGGGTTCGACATCGCTGTGCGAGTCAGCAATGTGCAGCAACAGATGCGGATTTTCAGCACTGAAGGCGATGCCGTCGGGGGTAAAAAGATCATCGAAACGGGCGATGACCGGTGTGGGTTTTTCAAGGCATTTTGTTTGTAGACCGGACATTTCTTTCTCCTTGATATGTCGTCGGTGGATTCTTATTTAACTGTACGCATATACAGTTAAATCGAGCCTAGTCGAGAAAACGCCTACGTCAAAAAGAAATCCTGTCCGACAAAAAATACCTCCCAGCGATGAAATGCAGTTGACGGTTATCTTTTAAGTTGTACGATGACCTACAACTTCGGCGAAGGCTGAACGGTCCACTCACAAAAAACGTTGCTACCAGGGTGTTCGAATAATGAATCCACAAGAACTGAAGTCCATCCTCTCCGCCGGCCTGCTGTCGTTCCCGGTTACCGATTTCAATGCCCAAGGCGATTTCAACCGCGCGGGCTATATCAAACGCCTGGAATGGCTGGCCCCGTACGGTGCTTCGGCTCTGTTCGCCGCCGGTGGTACCGGTGAGTTCTTCTCCCTGGCCGCCAGCGAATACTCGGAAATCATCAAGACTGCCGTCGACACCTGCGCCACCAGCGTGCCGATCCTTGCCGGCGTCGGCGGTTCGACCCGCCAGGCCATCGAATACGCTCAGGAAGCCGAGCGTCTGGGCGCCAAAGGTCTGTTGCTGCTGCCGCATTACCTGACCGAAGCCAGCCAGGACGGCGTTGCCGCCCACGTTGAAGCGGTGTGCAAATCGGTCAACATCGGTGTGGTGGTTTACAACCGCAACGTCTGCCGCCTGACCGCGCCGCTGCTGGAACGTCTGGCCGAGCGCTGCCCGAACCTGATCGGCTACAAGGATGGTCTGGGCGATATCGAGCTGATGGTGTCGATCCGTCGTCGCCTCGGCGATCGCTTCAGCTACCTCGGCGGTCTGCCGACCGCCGAAGTCTACGCCGCTGCCTACAAGGCCCTGGGCGTGCCGGTCTACTCGTCGGCGGTGTTCAACTTCATCCCGAAAACCGCGATGGATTTCTACCACGCCATCGCCCGCGAAGATCACGCCACCGTCGGCAAGATCATCGACGACTTCTTCCTGCCGTACCTGGACATCCGCAACCGCAAGGCCGGTTACGCCGTGAGCATCGTCAAGGCAGGCGCCAAGATCGCCGGCTATGACGCAGGCCCGGTGCGGGCGCCGCTGACCGACCTGACCCGCGAAGAGTACGAAATGCTCGCCGCGCTGATCGACAAGCAAGGTGCGCAGTAACACAACCCTCTAAACAAGGCCGCTGAGCAATCAGCGGCCTTTTGCGTCAGGAGAATGATTCGTGACCAAGCGCTATGACAACTACATCAACGGTGAGTGGATCGCCGGCAACGATTACTCGGTCAACATCAACCCGTCCGAGCTGAGCGACATCATCGGCGACTACGCCAAGGCCGATCTGGTTCAGGTCAACGCCGCCATCGACGCCGCTCGCGCCGCGTTCCCGGCGTGGTCGACGTCGGGCATTCAGGCTCGCCACGACTCGCTGGATAAAGTCGGCAGCGAAATCCTCGCCCGTCGCGAAGAGCTCGGCACCTTGCTGGCCCGGGAAGAGGGCAAGACCCTGCCGGAAGCCATCGGCGAAGTGACCCGCGCCGGCAACATCTTCAAGTTCTTCGCCGGCGAGTGCCTGCGTCTGTCCGGCGACTACGTACCGTCGGTGCGCCCGGGCGTCAACGTTGAAGTCACCCGCGAAGCCCTCGGCGTGGTCGGCCTGATCACCCCGTGGAATTTCCCGATTGCCATCCCGTCGTGGAAAATCGCCCCGGCCCTGGCCTACGGCAACTGCGTGGTGTTGAAACCGGCGGATCTGGTGCCCGGTTGCGCCTGGGCCCTGGCCGAAATCATCTCTCGCGCAGGCTTCCCGGCCGGCGTGTTCAACCTGGTGATGGGCAGCGGTCGCGTGGTGGGCGAAGCACTGGTCAACAGCCCGAAAGTCGACGGCATCAGCTTCACCGGCTCCGTCGGTGTGGGCCGGCAGATCGCCGTCAACTGCGTGTCGCGTCAGGCCAAGGTGCAACTGGAGATGGGCGGCAAGAACCCGCAGATCATTCTCGACGACGCCGACCTTAAGCAGGCGGTCGAGCTGTCGGTGCAGAGCGCGTTCTACTCCACCGGCCAGCGTTGCACGGCGTCGAGTCGCTTGATTGTCACTGCCGGGATTCACGACAAGTTCGTCGAAGCCATGGCCGAGCGTATGAAGTCGATCAAGGTCGGTCACGCGTTGAAAGCGGGCACTGACATTGGTCCGGTGGTTTCACAAGCGCAGCTTGAGCAGGACCTGAAATATATCGACATCGGCCAGTCCGAAGGTGCCCGTGTGGTCAGCGGCGGCGGTCTGGTGACCTGCGATACCGAGGGTTACTTCCTCGCGCCGACGCTGTTTGCCGACAGCGAAGCTTCGATGCGCATCAGCCGCGAAGAGATCTTCGGCCCGGTGGCCAACATCGTCCGCGTCGCCGATTACGAGGCTGCACTGGCCATGGCCAACGACACCGAGTTCGGCCTGTCGGCGGGCATTGCCACCACGTCGCTGAAGTACGCCAACCACTTCAAGCGTCATTCCCAGGCCGGGATGGTGATGGTCAATCTGCCGACCGCCGGTGTCGATTACCACGTTCCGTTCGGGGGCCGTAAGGGTTCATCCTATGGCTCACGTGAGCAAGGCCGCTATGCGCAAGAGTTCTACACCGTGGTGAAAACCGCCTACATCGGTTCGTAAGTCGCTGCACCCGCGCAGGGTTATTGCCAAGGCCCTGCGCGGCACAAGACCAAAGAATGTTTTACCCGCATAAAAATAATCAGTGGGAGTACATCTACATGCAATCGTCCAAGCCGACTCACGTCCGCTATTTGATCCTGCTCATGCTGTTCCTGGTGACCACGATCAACTACGCCGACCGCGCCACCATCGCGATCGCCGGTTCCAGTTTGCAAAAAGACCTCGGCATCGACGCGGTCACCCTCGGCTACATCTTCTCTGCTTTCGGTTGGGCTTACGTGGCCGGGCAAATTCCCGGTGGCTGGCTGCTCGATCGCTTTGGCTCGAAAAAAGTCTATGCCCTGAGCATCTTCACCTGGTCGCTGTTCACCGTGCTGCAAGGCTTCGTCGGTGAGTTCGGCATGTCCACGGCCATCGTCGCGCTGTTCATGTTGCGCTTTCTGGTCGGTCTGGCCGAAGCGCCATCGTTCCCCGGCAACGCACGCATCGTCGCGGCCTGGTTCCCGACCGCCGAACGCGGCACCGCTTCGGCGATTTTCAACTCGGCCCAATACTTTGCCACCGTGCTGTTCGCTCCGCTGATGGGTTGGATCGTCTACACCTTCGGCTGGGAGCACGTGTTCATCGTCATGGGCCTGTTCGGCATCGTGTTCTCGCTGATCTGGCTGAAGGTTATCCACAGCCCGCGCCAGCACCCGATGGCCAACGAAGCGGAAGTGAAGTTCATCGCCGACAACGGCGGCATGGTCGACATGGACCAGAAGCAAGGCAAAAAGGCTGACGGCCCGAAATGGGACTACATCCGTCAGTTGCTGACCAACCGCATGATGCTCGGCGTTTACCTGGGCCAGTACTGCATCAACGGCATCACCTATTTCTTCCTGACCTGGTTCCCGGTGTACCTGGTGCAGGAACGCGGCATGACCATTCTCAAGGCCGGTTTCATCGCTTCGTTGCCGGCGATCTGCGGCTTTATCGGCGGCGTCCTCGGCGGGGTGATTTCCGATTACCTGCTGCGCAAGGGCCATTCGCTGACCTTCGCCCGCAAGGCACCGATCATTGCCGGTCTGCTGGTCTCCAGCAGCATCGTCGCGTGCAACTATGTTGAAGTGGAATGGATGGTGGTCGGCTTCATGGCCTTGGCCTTCTTCGGCAAAGGCGTGGGCGCGCTGGGCTGGGCGGTGGTCTCCGACACTTCGCCGAAACAGATCGCCGGTCTGAGCGGGGGCCTGTTCAACACTTTCGGCAACATCGCGTCGATCACTACGCCGATCGTCATCGGCTACATCATCAGTTCCACCGGTTCGTTCAAATGGGCGCTGGTGTTCGTCGGTGCCAACGCACTGGTGGCGGTGTTCAGCTACCTGGTGATCGTCGGCCCGATCAAACGAGTGGTACTCAAAGAGCCGCCAACCAATGGCGGTTCCGAAGCCACCGGTAAATTGTCTCAAGCGCATTCCTGAGGAGCGGCGTCATGCAGTTGATTGAACATTCCGACTCGCCGCGCTACATCCGCCTGCACGAGCGGGACAACGTAGTGGTAGTGGTGAACGACCAGGGCGTTCCGGCCGGCACCGCATTCGCCGATGGCCTGGTGACGGTGGATTTTGTGCCGCAGAGTCACAAGGTCACCCTCGAGGACATTCCCGAGGGCGGTCAGGTGATTCGCTACGGCCAGATCATCGGCTATGCGTTGCAGCCGATTCCCCGTGGCAGTTGGGTCAAGGAAGATCAACTGCGCATGCCGACTGCGCCACCGCTGGACAGCCTGCCGCTGTCCACCGAAGTGCCGGCCGCGCAGGCTCCGCTGGAGGGTTACACCTTCGAGGGTTATCGCAATGCCGACGGCACCGTCGGCACGCGCAACATCCTCGGGATCACCACCACCGTGCAATGCGTCACCGGGGTGCTGGATCACGCGGTAAAGCGGATCAAGGATGAGCTGTTGCCGAAGTACCCGCACGTCGATGACGTGGTGGCGCTGACCCACAGTTACGGTTGCGGCGTGGCCATCACGGCCACCGACGCTTACATCCCGATCCGTACCGTGCGCAATCTGGCGCGCAACCCGAACCTGGGGGGCGAGGCGCTGGTGATCAGCCTGGGCTGCGAGAAATTGCAGGCCGGGCAGGTGATGCACGAGGACGACGCGTCGGTGGACCTGAGCGAGCCGTGGCTGTATCGCTTGCAGGATTCCAGTCACGGTTTCACCGAGATGATCGAGCAGATCATGGAACTGGCCGAAGTTCGTTTGAAGAAACTCGACCTGCGCCGCCGGGAAACCGTGCCGGCGTCCGAGCTGATCCTTGGCATGCAGTGCGGCGGCAGCGATGCGTTTTCCGGGATCACCGCCAACCCGGCACTGGGTTACGCCTCGGATTTGCTGCTGCGGGCGGGGGCGACGGTGATGTTTTCCGAGGTCACCGAAGTGCGCGATGCGATTTACCTGCTGACCTCGCGGGCCCAGAGCAAAACCGTTGCCGAGGAACTGGTGCGCGAGATGGACTGGTACGACCGTTACCTGGCCAAGGGCGAGGCGGATCGCAGCGCCAACACCACGCCGGGCAACAAGAAGGGTGGATTGTCGAACATTGTCGAGAAGTCCTTGGGCTCGATCGTCAAATCCGGCAGCAGCGCGATCAGCGGTGTGCTGGGTCCGGGGGAGCGGTTCAAGCAGAAGGGTTTGATTTTCTGTGCGACGCCGGCGAGTGATTTTGTCTGCGGCACGCTGCAACTGGCGGCGGGGATGAACCTGCATGTGTTCACCACCGGGCGTGGCACGCCTTATGGCCTGGCCATGGCGCCGGTGGTGAAGGTCTCGACCCGTACCGAACTGGCGCAGCGCTGGCCGGATCTGATCGACATCGATGCCGGGCGCATTGCTACCGGGCGCGCGACCATCGAGGAGTTGGGTTGGGAGTTGTTCCATTACTATCTGGATGTGGCGAGCGGCAAGCAGCAGACGTGGGCGGAGAAACACAAGCTGCACAACGACATTACGTTGTTCAATCCGGCGCCGATTACTTGATGGTTGATCGTTCCCACGCGCTGCGTGGGAACGATCGGGGTGAAAGTGGCTTATCATTAGCCCCCTAACGACGCTAACCTTCAAGGCTCCCCGGCATGCTGGCAATCTTCCTCGAAACCCTGAACATCACCGCGCCGGTGTTTGCCATGCTGTTTCTGGGGGTGTTGCTCAAGCGCATCGACTGGATCAACGACAACTTCATCCACACGGCGTCGTCGCTGGTGTTCAACGTCACCATGCCGGCGCTGCTGTTTCTCGGCATCCTGCATGCTGATTTGCACGCCGCGCTGCAACCGGCGCTGCTGATCTACTTTGCCCTTGCCACGCTGGCCAGTTTTGCCCTGGCCTGGGGCTGGGCGATTTTCCGCTGCCCGCGTGAAGATCGCGGCATCTACACCCAGGGCGCGTTTCGCGGCAACAACGGGGTGATCGGTCTGGCGCTGGCGGCGAGCATGTATGGCGACTACGGGATTTCCCTCGGGGCGATTCTCGCGGCGTTGGTGATCCTGTTCTACAACACCCTGTCGACCATCGTGCTCGCGGTGTACAGCCCGGTGATCAAGTCCGATCCGTGGAGCATCTGCAAAAGCGTCATCAGCAATCCGCTGATCATCAGCGTGATCGCGGCGGCGCCGTTTGCCTGGTTCAAGATCGGTCTGCCGGGATGGCTGGAGACGTCGGGCCAGTATCTGGCGCAAACCACGCTGCCGCTGGCGCTGATCTGCATTGGCGGCACGCTGTCGCTGGCGGCGTTGCGCAAGAGCGGCAGCCTGGCGCTGAGTTCCAGTCTGGTGAAAATGATCGGCCTGCCGGTGCTCGCGACGTTGGGGGCGTGGCTGTGGGGCTTTCGCGGGGCGGAACTGGGGATTCTGTTTCTGTACTTCGGCAGCCCGACGGCTGCCGCCAGTTTTGTCATGGCCCGGGCGGCCCAGGGCAATCATGAACTGGCGGCGGCGATCATTGTGTTGACCACGTTGATGGCGGCGATCACCACCAACGTCGGAATCTTCTTCTTGCAGTGGGGCGGGTGGATCTAGCCTACGGCTTCGCGCCAGCAGAGATCATGTATGATGGCACATGGATATCGTTTTTTTCGTTTTTTTTATTCGGCGGAAGTTACAGGGAGTAAGTATTTTGATTACCTATGAGCAAGCTCTTGGAATGGTTGAGCCAGGAACGAAGAAGTCAATTTTATTGGCAAATGGCTTTTCACAAGCATGGAATGCTAAGATTTTTAACTATAAAAATTTACTGGAAACAGCAAATTTTGGTGCCCGGAGCGATGTTGTTAGGAAGATATTTGAAAGTTTCAAGACTTTCGATTTTGAAAAAGTAATGAAGAAGTTGATCGCGACCGAAACAATATTGCGACTCTATGGGGCAGATCAAGATGTCATTGATATGGTGGTGAGTGATCAAGAAACAGTAAAGTCAGCATTGATTACTGCCATATCGCAAACCCACCCGAGTTTGCCAAGTGAAGTGGCGGATCAGCAATATGTCGCCGTTAGGACCTTTTTGCAGCAGTTTAACCAGGTTTTTACCCTGAATTACGACCTCCTATTTTATTGGGCCCGAAATAAGTCGGCCCTTGCTCCTGAGGGGTATAGGACTGATGACGGTTTTAGGGGTAATAGGACTTGGATTGGCCCAAGTACACAGAATGTACATTTCCTGCACGGAGGCCTTCATATTTACGATACCCAGGCAGGTATTAAGAAACACGCCTGCACGGATGACGGAGAGTCAATCATCGAGCAGGTGAGGGTAAATATGGAGGATAAACGGTTTCCGACCTTTGTTTCAGAACCTACTCATGAACGAAAGAGGGTTCGAATTCAGCATAATCCTTATTTGAATTTCTGCTTTCAGAAGCTATCCCGGCTTGAGGGGGCTATGTTTGTGTTTGGCCATTCGATCGATGAAAATGATAAGCACATTTTTGATGAGATAAATAGAAGTGGTGTTGATTCGGTTTTTGTAAGTGTTTATGGAGATCCCCGCAGTAGTGAGAATATGTTGGCGCAAGGCCGTGCTCGTGCCTATCTGCCAGCAAAGCATGTGGAGTTTTTTACGGCAGAAAGTACACCCGTCTGGACTATTAAGTAACCAGTTGTCGTGTGCTTCAGAGTGTTAGTTAAATTGCTTTAGGCCACCTACTTGTAGATGGCCTAACTCTATCTGTTCTAATAACTGTCGATCACTTCCTGCGCCGCGCGAAACGCATCGATCGCCGCCGGCACGCCGGCATATACCGCGCAATGCAACAGCGCTTCACGGATCTCATCGACCGTGCAGCCATTGTTCAGCGCACCGCGCACATGGCCCTTCAACTCTTGCGGGCACTTCAATGCGGTCAGCGCGGCGAGGGTGATCAGGCTGCGGGTTTTCAGCGGCAAACCTTCGCGATTCCACACGCCGCCCCAGGCGTGTTCGTTGACGAAATCCTGCAAGGGTTGGGTGAATTCGGTGGCGTTGCCCAGGGCGCGATCAACGAATGCATCGCCCATTACCTGGCGGCGGATTTCGACCCCGGATTTCTTCGATTCGGTCATGGCACATCCCTCTTGTGGTGTTGGCGGCGCCAGGCGCGCACCGACGTGAAAAACAAAAACGTCAGCAGCGCCGGCAGGACATAAAACAGCATCAACCGTTCGAGCTTGCCGGCCAGCGGCATTCCGGTGGTGAACGACACCACGTGCAGCCCGTACGCCAGGTACAAGCCAAGCAGCAACAAGCCTTCGGCCCGGGTTACGCGGTAGCCGGAATAGAACACCGGCAGGCACAGCGCGGCGACGCCGAGCATCACCGGCAGGTCGAAATCCAGTGCATTCGGCGACACCGACAGTGGCGTCGGTGCGATCAATGCCGTGATGCCCAGGACCCCGAGCAGGTTGAACAGGTTGGCGCCGATCACGTTGCCCACGGCAATGTCCCGTTGACCGCGCAATGCGGCGATCAACGAAGTGGCGAGCTCCGGCAGCGAGGTGCCGACCGCGACCACGGTCAGGCCGATGACTCGCTCGGAGAAGCCGAGATCGGTAGCCACCGCGACCGCTGCACCCAGCAGCAAATGCCCGGCGAACACCAGCATGGCCAGACCGGCGACGATCATCAGCAGACTGGTGAACCAGGGGGCCGGCTGAGTCTGAGGATGATCGGAATGCGGCCGGGCCGAGTGGCGCGACTGGCGCAGCAGCAAGCCGAGATACAGCCCCAATGCGCTCAGCAGCAGAACACCGTCGAAACGGCCGATCTCTTCATTCCAGGCCAGTACGAACACCAGCAGGCTGGCGCCGATCATCAGCGGGATGTCCAGGCGCACCAGTTGCCGAGAGACCCGCAGCGGAATGATCAGCGCCGACAGGCCGAGGGTCACGAGGATGTTGAAAATGCTGCTGCCGATCACGCTGCCGACCGCGATGTCGGGGTTGTGCGTCAGGGTCGCTTGCAGGCTGACCGCCATTTGCGGGGCGCTGCTGCCGAGGGCGACGATGGTCAGACCGATGATCAGCGGCCGCACATGCAGGCGCGCGGCCAGGCGCACGGCGGCGCGCACCATCAGTTCGGCACCGGCGATCAGCAGGAACAGCCCGCAGAGCAGTTCGATCACGTTGATCAGCGGTAAATCGGTCAGTCCGAAAATGGGCGGTGCTCCATCAGTCGTCGAGGGCCTGCACGCGAACCCGTGCCGTGCCGCTGCCAATCATGCCGAGACGTTCGGCGGCTTCGCGTGACACATCGATGATGCGCCCACGGGTGTGCGGTCCGCGGTCGTTGATGCGCACCACGCAGGATTTGTCGTTTTTCAGATTGGTGACCTTCACCCGCGTGCCGAATGGCAACTGGCGATGGGCGGCGGTCAGGGAATTCTGGTTGAACGCTTCGCCGCTGGCGGTGCGTTTACCGTGGTGTTTGGCTCCGTAATAGGAGGCGACGCCGGTCTGGTCGTAACCGTGCGGGTCGATGGCATCGGTGCTGGCGCAACCGGCCAACAGGGATAGCAGGGCGCAGCTGATGAATAGACGCTTCATTCAAAGGTTTCCCGAAAACAGATGTGGGAGCCAGCCTGCCGGCTCCCACAGGGAATGGAGCCAGGCGTTGGAACTGGCCCCATTTTCATCAGCCTTCGAGCTTGCTTTTCAGCAGTTCGTTCACTTGCTGCGGGTTGGCCTTGCCCTTGGAGGCTTTCATGGCCTGACCGACGAAGAAACCGAACATCTTGCCGCGCTTGGCTTCGTCTGCCGCACGGTATTGCTCGACCTGCTCGGCGTTGGCCGCGAGCATTTCGTCCAGCACCGCCGAGATTGCACCGGTGTCGGTAACCTGCTTCAGGCCGCGCTTCTCGATGATCTCGTCTGCGCTGCCTTCGCCGTTGGCCATCGCTTCGAACACAACCTTGGCGATCTTGCCGGAGATGGTGTTGTCCTTGATGCGCTGCAACATGCCGCCCAGTTGCTCGGCCGAAACCGGCGAATCCTCGATGTCCAGGTTCTGCTTGTTGAGCAGGCTGCCCAACTCGACCATCACCCAGTTCGCCGCCAGTTTGGCGTCGCCGCCGATGCTTGCGACTTTCTCGAAGTAGTCCGCCTGCTCACGGCTGGTGGCCAGCACGTTGGCGTCGTAGGCCGACAGACCGAACGCACTCTGGAAGCGCTCGCGTTTCTGCGGTGGCAGTTCCGGCAGGGTGCCGCGCACGTCATTGAGGAACGAATCCTCGATGACCACCGGCAGCAGGTCCGGATCGGGGAAGTAACGGTAGTCGTTGGCTTCCTCTTTGCTGCGCATCGGACGGGTTTCGTCCTTGTTCGGATCGTACAGACGGGTCTGCTGGATCACTTTGCCGCCGTCTTCGATCAGGTCGATCTGACGCTGGATCTCGGAGTTGATCGCCTTCTCGATGAAACGGAACGAGTTGACGTTCTTGATCTCGCAGCGTGTGCCGAATTCAACCTGGCCTTTCGGACGGATCGACACGTTGCAGTCGCAACGCAGCGAGCCTTCGGCCATGTTGCCGTCGCAGATGCCCAGGTAACGTACCAGCGCGTGGATCGCCTTGACGTAAGCCACGGCTTCCTTGGCGCTGCGCATGTCAGGTTCGGAAACGATTTCCAGCAGCGGCGTGCCGGCACGGTTCAGGTCGATGCCGGTGGCACCGCTGAATTCTTCGTGCAGGCTCTTGCCGGCGTCTTCTTCCAGGTGCGCGCGGGTGATGCCGACGCGTTTGACCGTGCCGTCTTCCAGGGCGATGTCCAGGTGGCCCTTGCCGACGATCGGCAATTCCATCTGGCTGATCTGGTAGCCCTTCGGCAGGTCCGGGTAGAAGTAGTTCTTGCGGGCGAACACGTTGTGCTGACCGATCTCGGCGTCAATCGCCAGACCGAACATCACCGCCATGCGCACGGCTTCCTGGTTGAGCACCGGCAGCACGCCGGGCATGCCCAGGTCGATCAGGCTGGCCTGGGTGTTCGGCTCGGAACCGAACGTGGTGGAACTACCGGAAAAGATTTTCGACCGGGTGGTGAGCTGGGTGTGAATCTCCAGCCCGATCACGACTTCCCATTGCATGTGTGTCTCCTCAGAAGCCGGTTGGGGTGCGGGTGTGCCAGTCAGTGTTCAACTGATACTGGTGCGCAACGTTGAGCAAACGGCCTTCCTGGAAATACGGAGCGAGCAGCTGTACGCCGACCGGCAGACCGTCGACGAAACCGGCCGGCATCGACAGGCCCGGCAGGCCCGCGAGGTTGGCGGTGATGGTGTAGACGTCTTCCAGGTAGGCAGCGACCGGGTCGCTGTTCTTGGCGCCGAGTTTCCAGGCCGGGTTTGGCGTGGTCGGGCCGAGGATGATGTCGACTTCATTAAATGCTGTCATGAAGTCGTTCTTCACCAGGCGACGGATCTTCTGCGCTTTCAGGTAGTAGGCGTCGTAGTAACCGGCGGACAGCGCGTAGGCACCGACCATGATCCGGCGTTGCACTTCAGGCCCGAAGCCTTCGCCACGGGAGCGCTTGTACAGGTCTTCCAGGTTCTTCGGGTCTGCGCAGCGGTGGCCGAAGCGCACGCCGTCGAAACGCGACAGGTTGGAAGAGGCTTCCGCCGGAGCGATCACGTAGTACGCCGGAATGGCGTGCTGCATGTTCGGCAGACTGATTTCCTTGATCACGGCACCGAGCTTCTGCAGCTCTTTGATGCTGTTCTGGATCAGATCGGCAATGCGCGGGTCGAGACCGGCGCCGAAGTATTCCTTCGGCACGCCGATGCGCAGGCCTTGCAACGAACCATTCAGACCGGCGGCGTAGTCCGGAACGGGCTCATCGATGCTGGTGGAGTCGTTCGGATCGAAGCCAGCCATACCTTGCAACAAAATCGCGCAGTCTTCGGCAGTGCGAGCCAGAGGGCCGCCCTGATCGAGGCTGGAGGCGTAAGCGATCATGCCCCAGCGCGATACGCGACCGTAGGTCGGTTTCAGACCGGTGAGGTTGGTGAACGCGGCCGGCTGACGGATCGAGCCGCCAGTGTCGGTCGCGGTAGCCGCAGGCAACAGACGAGCGGCAACGGCCGCCGCCGAACCACCGGACGAGCCGCCCGGTACGTGTTCCAGGTTCCACGGGTTTTTCACCGCGCCGTACCAGCTCGACTCGTTGGCCGAACCCATGGCGAATTCGTCCATGTTGGTCTTGCCCAGGGTCACGGTGCCGGCGGCGGCCAGTTTGGCAACCACGGTGGCGTCGTACGGAGCCTTGAAATTGTCGAGCATCTTCGAGCCGCAGCTGGTGCGGATGCCCTGGGTGCAGAACAGGTCTTTGTGGGCGATCGGCGCGCCAAGCAGCGCGCCGCTCTCACCGTTGGCCCGGCGCACGTCGGCGGCTTTCGCCTGCTCGAGGGCCAGCTCTTCGGTGAGGCTGATGAAACTGTTGAGCTGCGGGTCGAGCTGGGTAATGCGCGCCAGCAGGACTTTGGTCAGCTCTTCGGAAGAAAACTTTTTATCGGCGAGACCGCGGGCGATCTCGGCCAGAGTCATTTGATGCATTGCAGGCTCTTTCCCTTTAGTCGATGACTTTCGGAACCAGATACAGGCCGTTTTCGACCGCTGGTGCGATGGACTGATAGGCCTCGCGGTTATTCGTCTCGGTCACGACGTCGGCGCGCAGGCGCTGACTGGCTTCCAGCGGGTGGGCCAGCGGCTCGATACCATCGGTATTGACCGCCTGCATTTCGTCGACCAGCCCGAGAATGCTGTTGAGGGCCGAAGTGATTTGTGGAAGATCGGCATCATTAAGGCCAAGGCTGGCCAGATGAGCGATTTTTTCCACGTCGGAGCGTTCTAGCGCCATCGGGTTTCTCCAGTGGAAAACAGGACGGACGGCGTCCGTGTGTTAGATTGTCGGAACACTACCGCACTTCTACGGTCATAAGGCCGCGATTGTGGGGCTTGGTGCACAGAAAAGCGGCCAATTTAACATATTGGCGCCTTGCCCAAAATCCCTGTCGTTGTTAGAGTTTGCCGCACTTTTTTACCCACGCGTTGCCTAGGGTCCCTTTCCCATGTTCAAGAAACTGCGTGGCATGTTTTCCAGCGATCTTTCCATTGACCTGGGCACTGCCAACACCCTTATTTACGTGCGCGAGCGCGGTATCGTCCTGAATGAGCCATCGGTTGTGGCCATTCGGACACACGGTAACCAGAAAAGTGTCGTTGCTGTCGGCACCGAGGCCAAGCGCATGCTCGGCCGTACGCCGGGCAACATTGCTGCCATTCGTCCGATGAAGGACGGCGTCATTGCCGACTTCAGCGTCTGCGAAAAGATGCTGCAATACTTTATCAACAAGGTTCACGAAAACAGCTTCCTGCAGCCTAGCCCTCGTGTGCTGATCTGCGTTCCATGCAAGTCCACCCAGGTTGAGCGTCGTGCCATCCGTGAATCGGCCCTTGGTGCCGGTGCACGTGAAGTGTTCCTGATCGAAGAGCCAATGGCTGCTGCGATCGGTGCCGGCCTGCCGGTTGAAGAAGCACGCGGCTCGATGGTCGTGGATATCGGTGGTGGTACTACCGAAATCGCGCTGATCTCCCTGAACGGTGTGGTCTACGCCGAATCCGTCCGCGTTGGCGGCGACCGCTTCGACGAAGCGATCATCACCTACGTGCGCCGCAACTACGGCAGCCTGATCGGCGAATCCACCGCCGAGCGCATCAAGCAGGAAATCGGTACGGCCTACCCGGGCGGCGAAGTTCGCGAAGTCGACGTTCGCGGTCGCAACCTGGCCGAAGGCGTTCCACGCGCATTCACCCTGAACTCCAATGAAGTGCTGGAAGCTCTGCAAGAGTCCCTGGCAACTATCGTTCAGGCCGTGAAAAGCGCTCTGGAGCAATCGCCGCCGGAACTGGCTTCCGACATCGCCGAGCGTGGCCTGGTGCTGACCGGTGGTGGCGCGCTGCTGCGTGACCTCGACAAGTTGCTGGCCCAGGAAACCGGTCTGCCGGTGATCGTTGCCGAAGACCCGCTGACCTGTGTTGCTCGCGGCGGTGGCCGTGCATTGGAAATGATGGACAAGCACACCATGGACCTGCTCTCCAGCGAATAAGTCGCGGATTGCATTACATGGGTGAGCGCGCAGGCAGCACTTTGCAGTGCTGCCTGTTGGCGTTTATCTTCTGTCAGTCTTCATCCAGGCCGGTTTGATGCCGTATGAATAAACAGAACATTTGCCTGGGAGGAGCGGCCTATTAAACCGCTTTTCGCCAAGGGCCCCTCACTGGGCGTGCGCTTGTTGGTGCTGGCCGTGCTGTCGGTCGCGCTGATGGTGGTCGATGCCCGTTTCAGCCTGCTCAAGCCTGCCCGCAGCCAGATGTCGCTGGTGCTGATGGATGCTTACTGGATCACCGACCTGCCCGGCAGGCTGTGGGAAGGTGTCGCCAGTCAGTTCGGCAGCCGCACCGAGCTTGTCGCCGAAAACGAAAAACTCAAGACCGAGAACCTGCTGTTGCAGGGCCGCATGCAAAAGCTTGCCGCCCTCACCGAGCAGAACGTCCGTCTGCGCGAGTTGCTCAATTCCTCCGCATTGGTCAACGAGAAGGTCGAAGTGGCCGAGCTGATCGGCATGGACCCCAACCCCTTCACTCATCGCATCATCATCAATAAAGGTGAGCGCGACGGCGTGGTGCTCGGTCAGCCGGTGCTTGATGCACGCGGCCTGATGGGGCAGGTGGTCGAACTGATGCCGTACACCTCCCGTGTCTTGCTGCTGACCGACTCGACCCACAGCATTCCTGTGCAGGTGAACCGTAACGGTCTGCGGGCGATTGCCAGCGGTACCGGTAACCCTGAGCGTCTGGAACTGCGCCATGTGGCCGATACGGCCGATGTCAAAGAAGGCGATCTGCTGGTCAGCTCCGGCCTGGGCCAGCGCTTCCCGGCCGGCTACCCGGTGGCGACGGTCAAGGAAGTGATCCACGATTCCGGCCAGCCATTCGCCATTGTCCGCGCTGTACCGACTGCCGCACTGAACCGCAGCCGCTACCTGTTGCTGGTGTTCAGCGACAACCGTACGGCTGAAGAGCGTGCCAACGATGCGGCGCAGGCTCAGGAAAATCTTGATGCGTTTGGTGGTGGCCCGATCATTCCAGCCACTGTGCCAAAAACGGTGAATACACCGGCTCAGGCTCAAGCACCTGCTGCGGCCAGCACACCTGCCGCTGCACCCGCGGCTGCTACACCAGCCAAACCCACCGCGAACAAACCGCCAGCGACGCCGGCCAAACCACCCGCAGCGACGCCGGCAGCCACCAAGCCACCGGCCGCTCAGCCTGCCAGCGCACGGCCGGCCGCCAAACCGCCTGTCACTGCGCCGGCTACCACTGGGGGACGAGAATAATGGTCGGTGTCAAAGCCTCCCGAAACGGCTGGATCGTCTGGCTGACGTTTCTGATCGGCATGCTGCTCAGCGTGTCGCCGCTGCCGCAATTCATGGAAATCCTGCGCCCGCTCTGGCTGGCCCTGCTCCTGGCATTCTGGGCCTTGGCCCTGCCGCAAAAGGTCGGCATGGTCACCGCATTTTGCCTCGGGCTTGCTGAAGACGTGCTGTACGGCACGCTGCTGGGACAGAACGCGTTGATCCTGACGTTGATCACATTCCTGGTTCTGTCGTTGCAGCAACGCCTGCGGATGTTCCCGATGTGGCAGCAGTGCCTGGTGATCCTGGTGATCTTCGGCCTCGCGCAGCTGGTACAACTCTGGCTCAGTGCCCTGACCGGCAATCGCCAACCGACCCTGGCGCTGGTGCTGCCAGCACTGGTCAGCGCCTTGCTCTGGCCGTGGGTCAGCTTCGCTTTGCGTGGATTGCGCCGACGCTACAAAATCAACTGATTCGGTCAGGCATGGGCCCGTACCGGTGCCATGAGGCACGGCACTCAACAGGGAGATGTTTGGATGAAGCCGCTTTACCTCGCCTCTGGATCGCCGCGTCGGCGTGAGCTGCTCACGCAGATCGGCGTTCCGTTCACCGCCATCAGTGCGGATATCGATGAAACGCCTTTCGCCCATGAATCCCCATCGGCCTATGTCGAGCGCCTGGCGCGCGGCAAGGCAGAGGCCGGGCGGCGCTCTGTCGTCAGCGATAAACCCTTTTGCGTGTTGGGTGCCGACACTGCCGTGGTGCTGGACGGCAAAATTCTCGGCAAACCGGTGGACGAAGCCGAGGCATGCGCCATGCTGATGATGTTGTCCGGCACGGAGCACGAAGTGCTGACCGCTATCGCCGTGCTTGACGGTGAACGTTGCGAGTCACGAGTGGTGCGCAGTCTGGTACGGTTCCGGGCGATCAGTCGCGAAGAAGCCGCTGCCTACTGGGCCAGCGGTGAACCCCGAGACAAGGCTGGCGGTTACGGCATTCAGGGGCTTGGCGCGGTGTTTGTCGCCGGTCTCAACGGCAGCTATTCGGCTGTCGTGGGATTGCCGGTGTGCGAAAGCGCAGAACTGCTCGGCCATTTCGGCATACCCTGTTGGCAAAACCTGAGTGCGCAGTAAGCGTCGAACGGAACAAGATGCGGCCATTATCGTGAACATGCCTGAACGAGACCCTGCCATGAGTGAAGAGATTCTGATCAACATCACGCCGATGGAATCGCGCGTGGCGGTGGTCGAAAACGGTGTGCTGCAAGAAGTGCATGTCGAGCGCACGCAAAAACGCGGGATCGTCGGCAACATCTATAAAGGCAAGGTCGTACGCGTGCTGCCCGGCATGCAGGCGGCATTCGTCGACATCGGCCTGGACCGTGCGGCGTTCATTCACGCCTCGGAAATCTCCCTGCGCGAAGGCCCTGCGGTGGAAAGCATCAGTGCCCTGGTGCATGAAGGTCAGAGCCTGGTGGTGCAAGTCACCAAGGATCCGATCGGTTCCAAGGGCGCGCGGTTGACCACGCAACTGTCGATCCCGTCGCGCTATCTGGTGTACATGCCGCGCACCGCCCACGTCGGCATCTCCCTGAAGATCGAAGACGAAGCCGAGCGCGAACGCCTGAAGCAGGTGGTCAGCGATTGTGTGGCCAAAGAAGGCATCAAGGAGGCCGGCGGCTTCATTCTGCGTACCGCCGCCGAAGGCGCCGGGGCCGATGAAATCCTCATGGACATCCGCTACCTGCGACGCCTGTGGGATCAGATCAACGAACAGATCAAGACCATCGGCGCGCCGAGCGTGATCTACGAAGACCTCGGTTTGGCCCTGCGTACGCTGCGTGACCTGGTGAGCCCGAAAATCGAAAAGATCCGCATCGACTCCCGGGAAACCTTCCAGAAAACCACGCAGTTCGTCGCCGAACTGATGCCGGAAATTGCCGATCGTCTGGAACACTATCCGGGTGAACGGCCGATCTTCGATCTGTACGGCGTTGAAGACGAAATCCAGAAAGCCCTTGAACGCAAAGTGCCGCTGAAGTCCGGCGGTTATCTGGTGGTGGATCCGGCGGAAGCCATGACCACCATCGACGTGAACACTGGCGCGTTCGTCGGGCATCGCAACCTCGAAGAGACCATCTTCAAGACCAACCTCGAAGCCGCCACCGCGATTGCCCGGCAGATGCGCCTGCGCAATCTGGGCGGGATCATCATCATCGACTTCATCGACATGGAAGATGAAGAGCACCAGCGCCAGGTACTGCGTACCCTGGAAAAACAGCTGGAGCGCGATCACGCCAAGACCAACATCATCGGTATCACCGAGCTGGGTCTGGTGCAGATGACTCGCAAGCGTACGCGCGAAAGTCTGGAGCAAGTGCTGTGCGAGCCTTGCAGCAGTTGTCAGGGGCGGGGCAAGCTGAAGACGCCGGAAACCATCTGTTACGAGATCTTCCGCGAGATCCTGCGCGAGGCCCGGGCCTATCAGGCCGAGGGTTATCGTGTGCTGGCGAACCAGAAAGTCGTCGACCGGCTGCTTGATGAAGAGTCCGGTAACGTCGCCGAGCTTGAAGGGTTTATCGGGCGCACCATACGCTTCCAGGTGGAAACCATGTATTCCCAGGAACAATATGACGTGGTGCTGCTCTGATCCCCTGCGTCACCTATTTCCTGAAACGGCTGGCCTCAGCTTTTTGCAGTATTTTTGCCATGGGAGCCAACTGACATGGAACGTCTGACACGCATTCTGGCCGCACTGACCCGTTGGGGTCTGGGCCTGTGCGCGTTGGTTCTGGTGTTGATGGCGTTGTACGTCAGCCTCGGCCGGGAACTCACGCCACTGGTGGCCGAATACCGTACCGACATCGAAGACAAGGCCAGCGCCGCCCTGGGCATGCCGTTGCAGATCGGTGAGCTGGAAGGCAACTGGAGCGGATTTGCGCCGATCCTGCTGGCCCACGACGTGATGGTCGGCGACGGCGCCAATGCGCTGCGCCTGGATCGGGTGCGTGCCGTGCCGGATCTGTGGGCCAGTCTGCTGGCTCGTGAAGTGCGTATCGCGCATCTTGAACTCAACGGCCTGAAGATCAGCCTCAAGGAAGGTGAAGACGGCCAATGGGCGCTCGAAGGATTGCCGGTGCAGCAGGATCAGCCCATGGATCCCGAGCAACTGTTCAACCGTATGCAAGTGGTCCAGCAATTGTCGGTGCTCGACAGCCAGGTGACCTTGCAGCCGCGGGACCAGGCGCCGCTGACGTTCACTTACGTCGGCCTCAATCTCAAGACCGGTCTCAATCGTCAGCGCCTCGACGCGCGACTGACCTTGCCCGACGGGCAACCCGTTGCACTGAGCCTGCGTACGCGGATTCGCGCCAGCCAGTTGCAGGACAGTGCGGTGGAGGGCTACGTCAGCCTGCCGCAAAGCGACTGGGCCAAATGGCTGCCCGAGCGCCTGACCCAGCAGTGGAATTTCTCCGAGATCAAGGCCGGCGGCGAGTTGTGGGTCAACTGGAGCGAGGGCGGGCTGCAAAGCGCCGCCATTCGTCTCAACGCTCCGCAACTGACCGGTGCCTACGCCGAGCGCAAGCCGATCCAGATCAACAATCTGGCCCTCAACGGTTACTTCCAGCGCAGCGCCGAGGGGGCCATCGTCACCCTTGATTCGCTGGCGATGAATTTTGGCGAGACCCGCTGGGAGACCCGTGTTCAGGTCAAGCAGACCGCCGCCACCGACAAGGTCGATGAACTCTGGCACTTGCAGGCTGATCGCCTCGATCTGACGCCGATCACGCCGTTGCTCAATGCATTGGGCCCTCTGCCGCAAGGCTTTGCCACCGTGGTCGAGCATCTGAAAGTGACCGGTGGCTTGCGTAATGTGCTGCTGGATTTCCGGCCCAAC
The DNA here is from genome assembly GCF_059421845.1 of Pseudomonas sp. GW821-FHT02C04. NCBI lineage: Bacteria > Pseudomonadati > Pseudomonadota > Gammaproteobacteria > Pseudomonadales > Pseudomonadaceae > Pseudomonas > Pseudomonas sp. GW821-FHT02C04. The sequence continues at coordinate 27,962 of NZ_JBWKVT010000010.1, forward strand.
GCCACCGACGACAGCAAATTCAGCTTCGCCGCCAACCTCGACCAAGTCGGCTTCGACGCCTATCACGGCGCGCCGGCCGCACGGAATGTCAGCGGCAGCCTGACCGGCAACCTCGGCGGCGGTGAGTTGCGCATGGACAGCAAGGACTTTGTCCTGCACCTCGATCCGATTTTTGCCAAGCCATGGCAATACATCCAGGCCAATGCCCGCTTGACCTGGAGGCTGGATAAAGAAGGCTTCACCCTGATCGCACCGTACCTGAAGGTGCTCGGCGAGGAAGGCAAGATCGCCGGCGACTTCCTGATCCGCCTGCATTTCGACCATACCCAGGAAGACTACATGGACCTGCGGGTCGGGCTGGTGGACGGCGACGGTCGCTACACCGCCAAGTACCTGCCCGAGGTACTGAGCCCGTCTCTCGACGAATGGCTGCGCACGGCGATTCTCAAAGGGGCGGTGGATCAAGGGTTCTTCCAGTACCAGGGTTCTCTGAACAAAGGCGCCGCAGATGCGGATCGCAGCATCAGCCTGTTTTTCAAGGTGCACGATGCCGAACTGGCGTTCCAGCCTGGCTGGCCGCACGTGAGCAAGGTCAGCGGTGATGTGTTCATCGAGGACAGCGGTGTACGGATCGTCGCCAGTAAAGGCCAGTTGCTCGACACTCAGGTCAGCGACGTCTTCGTCAATATCCCGCACGTGCCGGGTGGCGAGCACAGCCATATGTACCTCGACGGCGGGTTTGCCGGCGGACTGGGCGACGGCTTGAAGATTCTTCAGGAGGCACCGATCGGCACCGCCGACACCTTCGCCGGCTGGGAAGGCGAGGGCGACCTGCAAGGCAAGCTCAAACTGGACGTGCCGTTGGCCAAGGGCGATCAGCCGAAGATCCTCGTGGACTTCAAAACCGCCAATGCCCGATTGAAACTGGCCGAGCCGAAGCTGGAGTTGAGCCAGCTCAAGGGCGATTTCCGCTTCGACAGCGCCAAGGGCTTGAGCGGGCAGAACATCAGTGCCCGGGCCTTCGAAAAACCGGTCACCGCGCAGATCTTCGCCGATGGCGGCCCCGGCAAGCTCAAGACCCGGGTGGCGGCGTCGGGGCAGGTCGAAGTCAAGAAACTCACCGACTGGCTCGGCGTGACTCAGCCGTTGCCGGTGTCCGGGACGATTCCCTATCAACTGCAAGTGAACCTGGACGGTGCTGACAGCCAATTGATGGTCAGCTCCAACCTGAAGGGTGTGGCGGTGAATCTGCCCGCGCCGTTCGGCATGACCGCCGATGTCGGGCGTGACACGGTGTTCCGCATGACGCTGCAAGGTCAGGAGCGGCGTTACTGGGTCAATTACGATCAACTGGCCAACTTCACCTTCGCCGCGCCACCGAGCAGTTTCGCCGATGGCCGTGGCGAGTTGTTCCTCGGCACCGGTGAAGCCGTGTTGCCGGGTAGCAAAGGCCTGCGGATACGCGGCGTGTTGTCCGAACTGGACGTCAAACCCTGGCAGGATCTGGTGGACAAGTACGCCGGTCAGGATCCGGGCGGCAGCGCCAAGCAACTGCTCAGCAGCGCAGATTTCAAGATCGGCAAACTCACCGCCTTCGGCACCACGCTGGATCAGGCGGCGGTGCAACTGGATCGCAAGCCCGGTACATGGGCGCTGGCCCTCGACAGTCAGCAGGCCAAAGGCACAGTCGGCATTCCCGACGCCAAAATCGCGCCGATTGTGGTGAACCTTCAATACGTGCGTTTGCCGGCACCGGACCCGACGGTGCAGGCCGACGATAACGCACCTGACCCTCTGGCCTCGGTCGATCCAACCAAGATCCCGGCGCTGGATATCACCATCAATCAGCTGTTCCAGGGCCAGGACCTGGTCGGTGGCTGGTCGCTGAAAGTCCGTCCGACCGCCAAGGGTATCGCCCTGAACAACCTTGATCTGGGCCTCAAGGGCATTCTGTTGCAGGGCAGCGGTGGCTGGGAGGGGACCCCCGGTGCCACCAGCAGTTGGTACAAGGGCCGGATTGGTGGCAAGAATCTCGCCGACGTACTCAAGGGCTGGGGCTTTGCGCCGAGCGTGACCAGCGAAGAATTCCACATGGATGTCGACGGCCGCTGGCCGGGCTCGCCGGCGTGGCTGGCCACCAAGCGCTTCTCCGGCACCCTCGATGCGTCGCTGAACAAGGGCCAGTTTGTCGAAGTAGAGGGCGGTGCCCAGGCGCTGCGGGTGTTCGGTCTGCTCAACTTCAATTCCATCGGCCGGCGTCTGCGCCTCGATTTCTCTGATCTGTTCGGCAAAGGTTTGAGCTATGACCGGGTCAAGGGATTGCTGGTGGCGAACAACGGTGTCTACGTGACGCAGGAGCCGATCAAACTGACCGGGCCGTCGAGCAACCTTGAACTCAACGGCACGCTGGATCTGGTCGGCGATCAGGTCGACGCCCGGTTGCTGGTGACCTTGCCGGTGACCAACAACCTGCCGATTGCCGCGTTGATTGTCGGCGCACCGGCAGTCGGCGGGGCGCTGTTCCTGATCGACAAACTGATCGGTGATCGCGTGGCCCGGTTCGCCAGCGTCAAATACACCGTCAAAGGCCCGTGGAAAGAGCCGAAAATCACCTTCGACAAGCCTTTTTGACCAGCCAGGCCGCAAACCGATGGAGTAGCATGGCTGCCTACCTCTTGCGGAGTTCGCCATGTCTTTAGCGGTGATTCAAATGGTCAGCCAGAGCGACGTGCTGGCCAATCTGCGCGATGCCCGACGCTTGCTCGAACAAGCGGCCAACGCTGGCGCGAAGCTGGCGGTGCTGCCGGAAAACTTCGCCGCCATGGGGCGTCGCGACATCGCCGAAATCGGCCGTGCCGAAGCGCTTGGCGAAGGTCCGATCCTGCCGTGGTTGAAACAGACCGCCCGCGACCTCAAGTTATGGATTGTGGCCGGCACCTTGCCGTTGCCGCCTGTGGGGCAGCCCGAGGCGAAGTCCCATGCCTGCTCGTTGTTGGTGGACGATCAGGGCGAAATCGTTGCTCGCTATGACAAGTTGCATCTGTTTGATGTGGATGTTGCGGACAATCGCGGCCGTTACCGCGAATCCGATGACTATGCTTATGGCAGTGGCGTGGTGGTTGCGGACACGCCGGTCGGCCGAATCGGCCTGACGGTGTGTTACGACCTGCGATTCCCGGAGCTGTACAGCGAATTGCGGGCTGCCGGGGCTGAACTGATTACTGCACCGTCGGCCTTCACCGCGGTGACCGGTGCGGCGCACTGGGACGTATTGATCCGTGCACGGGCGATTGAAACCCAGTGCTACGTGCTGGCGGCGGCCCAGGGCGGGACGCATCCAGGGCCGCGGGAAACCTTTGGCCACGGGGCGATTATCGATCCGTGGGGCCGCGTGCTGGCGCAGCAGGAGCAGGGCGAAGCCGTGTTGCTGGCCGAGCGCGACAGTAACGAACAGGCGTCCATACGGGCGCGAATGCCGGTGACGGGTCATCGGCGGTTTTTTTCGCAGGGCGCACAGCGACCTGCTTCAGAACACGAATTTAAGGCGTAAAACCTATGAGCGAGTTGTTGTCCTCAGTCAGTGATCACCTGTTGGCGCCCGGCGGCGTGACGATCGAGAGCCTGCAAGGCGTGCTCGGTGATCTGGCGGGTCCAGGCATCGATGCGGCCGACCTGTATTTCCAGGGTCAGATTTCCGAGTCCTGGTCGCTGGAAGACGGCATCGTCAAGGAAGGCAGTTTCAACCTCGACCAGGGTGTCGGCGTGCGTGCGCAGTCCGGCGAGAAAACCGGTTTTGCCTACAGCAACGCGATCACCCTCGAAGCGCTCGGCGCAGCGGCCCGTGCGGCCCGTTCGATTTCCCGCGCCGGGCAGAACGGCACGGTGCAGGCATTCAGCACTCAGGACGTCGCCCAGTTGTATGCGCCGGACAACCCGCTGGAAGTCCTGAGTCGCGCTGAAAAAGTCGAACTGCTCAAGCGCATCGACGTTGCGACCCGCGCCCTCGATCCGCGTATCCAGCAGGTCAGCGTGAGCATGGCCGGGGTCTGGGAGCGGATTCTGGTGGCTTCGACCGACGGCGGCCTGGCTGCTGACGTGCGTCCGCTGGTGCGTTTCAACGTCAGTGTGATCGTCGAGCAGAACGGTCGTCGCGAACGTGGCGGCCATGGCGGCGGCGGGCGTACCGACTACCGTTATTTCCTCGCCGAAGACCGCGCCATGGGTTATGCCCGTGAAGCGTTACGTCAGGCGCTGGTGAACCTGGAAGCGATTCCGGCACCGGCCGGCACCTTGCCGGTTGTTCTGGGCTCGGGCTGGTCCGGCGTGTTGCTGCACGAAGCGGTCGGCCACGGTCTGGAAGGCGATTTCAACCGCAAGGGCAGTTCTGCCTACAGCGGGCGCATGGGCGAGATGGTTGCTTCGAAGCTCTGCACCATCGTCGATGACGGCACCTTGGCCGGTCGTCGTGGTTCCCTGAGCGTCGACGACGAAGGCACGCCCACCGAGTGCACCACGCTGATCGAAAACGGCGTGCTCAAGGGCTACATGCAGGACAAACTCAATGCGCGCCTGATGGGCGTGGCCCGCACCGGCAACGGTCGTCGCGAATCCTACGCGCACCTGCCGATGCCACGGATGACCAACACCTACATGCTCGGCGGCCAGAGCGATCCGGCGGAAATCATCGCGTCGGTGAAGAAGGGTATCTACTGCGCCAACCTCGGTGGCGGTCAGGTCGACATCACCAGTGGCAAGTTCGTGTTCTCCACCAGTGAGGCGTACCTGATCGAGGACGGCAAGATCACCGCGCCGGTCAAAGGCGCGACGTTGATCGGCAACGGTCCGGAAGCGATGAGCCGGGTGTCGATGGTCGGTAACGATCTGGCGCTGGACAGCGGTGTGGGGACTTGCGGCAAGGACGGGCAATCGGTGCCGGTGGGCGTGGGTCAGCCGACGCTGAAGATCGATGCGATCACCGTGGGTGGCACGGGCGCATAAGAAAGGATGGAGCTTCGGGTGGCGCGCAGTGCGGCCACCCGGTGGCGAATATCAACGCAGACCGCGTTGAGTCTCGTCCAGCTCACGGATGTACTTGAAGATCTTGCGGCTCGAGGCAGGAGGTTTGTTTTGCGCAACCTCGTGCTGGGCCTGACGGATCAGGGAACGCAGTTGCTGGCGGTCGGCGTCCGGGTACTCGACGACGAATTTCTCCAGCACGGCATCGTCACCGCCGATCAGGCGGTCACGCCAGCGTTCGAGGTTGTGGAAACGCTCGTTGTACTGACGGGTAGAGGCATCGAGTTGATCGAGCAAGGTGAGAATGGCGTCAGTGTCCTGATCGCGCATCAGTTTGCCGATGAACTGCAAGTGCCGTTTACGCGCGATGTTCGCGGTGTGCTTGGGCGCATCGGCCAGGGCCCGGCGCAAAGCGTCGGTCAATGGCAGTTTCGCCTGCAAGTCGGGCTTGAGCGTTGTAAGGCGCTCGCCAAGGTCAACCAGAGCATGCAGCTCGCGTTTGACCTGGGATTTGCTTTTTTCTCCCGTATCGAGGGAGTCGTCGTAAGAATCAACCATGGTGGCAGTCCGCAAAGAAACGCCGCCATGATAACCAGTCGGGGGCCGCTTGTCCGGCCCGGTCGCTCGAAGGCCCCAGCCGAAAGCAGAATTTGAGTGGAGATGAGCATGAGTGCAGTTGAAAGCGTCGGCCCACAGGCATTGCCGGCACTGCAGGAACAGGTCGAGCAGATCATCGCCGAAGCCAAGCGTCAGGGTGCCAGTGCCTGTGAAGTAGCGGTATCGCTGGAGCAGGGCCTGTCGACCTCGGTGCGTCAACGTGAAGTCGAAACGGTCGAGTTCAACCGCGATCAGGGCTTTGGCATCACCTTGTATGTCGGCCAGCGCAAGGGCTCGGCCAGCACGTCCGCCACCGGGCCGGATGCGATTCGCGAGACCGTCGCTGCGGCACTGGCGATTGCCAAGCACACGTCCGAAGACGAAGCCTCGGGGCTGGCCGATGCCGCGCTGATGGCCAGGGATATTCAGGATTTCGACCTGTTCCACCAATGGGACATCACCCCGGAACAAGCCATCGAGAAGGCGCTGCTCTGTGAAGCCGCGGCGTTCGATACCGATTCGCGGATCAAGAATGCCGATGGCACCACGTTGAGCACTCATCAGGGTTGCCGCGTGTATGGCAACAGCCACGGTTTTATCGGTGGTTACGCTTCGACGCGACACAGCCTGAGCTGCGTGATGATTGCCGAGGCCGATGGCCAGATGCAACGCGATTACTGGTACGACGTTAACCGCCAAGGCAGTTTGCTGGCTGACCCGGTGAGCATCGGTCAGCGCGCGGCACAGCGCGCGGCGAGCCGTCTGGGCGCGCGTCCGGTGCCGACCTGCGAGGTTCCGGTACTGTTTTCCGCCGAACTGGCGGGCGGGTTGTTTGGCAGTTTCCTGTCGGCGATTTCCGGCGGCAGCCTGTACCGTAAATCGTCGTTCCTTGAGGGCACGCTGGGGCAGAAGCTGTTTCCAGAGTGGCTGACCATCGACGAGCGTCCGCATCTGATGCGCGCCATGGGCAGTGCGTCGTACGACGGTGACGGTCTGGCGACCTATGCCAAACCGTTCGTCGAAAAGGGCGAGTTGGTGTCGTACATCCTCGGCACCTATTCCGGTCGAAAACTCGGCATGCCGAGCACCGCCAACGCGGGCGGTGTGCACAACCTGTTCGTCACCCATGGCGATGAAGACCAGGCAGCACTGTTGCGACGTATGGGCCGTGGGTTGCTGGTCACCGAGCTGATGGGCCATGGTTTGAACATGGTCACCGGCGATTACTCGCGCGGTGCGGCGGGTTTCTGGGTCGAGAACGGTGAAATCCAGTTCGCGGTGCAGGAAGTGACCATCGCCGGCAACATGCGCGACATGTTCAAGCAGATCGTCGCTGTCGGGAACGATCTGGAGCTGCGCAGCAACATCCGCACCGGTTCGGTGTTGATCGAGAAGATGACCGTCGCGGGCAGCTAAGCCCTGGGCAGGTACACAAAAGGCGCGCCATCCGATTGGGTGGCGCGCCTTTTTTTGTGTCCGCAAATCTTTCGGGCCGATCAGGCCAGCTAAAAAGCTACTCTTGTTTTGGTTCTCATTATCATCTAATAATAAATCTCATTATCAGATGAGCCCAGGATCATGAGTTCTGCCTTGCACGAGCAGCCGTACCTTGAAAGCTGGCGCTGGATGAGTCGCCAGATCCGTTGCGCCATGGATCCCGACGAACCGCGTCTGATCGAACACTACCTGGCCGAAGGCCGGTATCTGGCCTGCTGCACGGCGACCTCGCCCTGGACTGTCGCTGAAACCTCTTTCCGTTTGCTGCTCGACACGGCCATCGACATCGCGTTGCCGTGGCACTGGCGCAGCCTCTGTCTCGACCAGGCCTGGCGCCCATTGCGTGAAATGGAGCGCCTGTCGCTGTGCAAGTGCCGGCTCAAACGCTGGCAAAGCTACACCTGGCAGCTCGCCACCTGCGAGTTGCAACCCTCGATTCCTCTCATTGAATTAGTCCAAGGATTTACCGATGACCAAGACACGTATTGAGCGCGACAGCATGGGCGAACTGCAGGTGCCGGTGGACGCTCTCTACGGCGCGCAAACCCAGCGCGCAGTGGATAACTTCCCGATCAGCGGCAAACCGATGCCGACCCAGTTCATCCGTGCACTGATCCTGGCAAAGGCTGCTGCCGCCCGTGCCAACGTCGAGCTCAACCAGATCAGCGCCGGGCAAGGCAAAGCCATCAGCGACGCGGCCCAAGGTCTGCTTGAAGGCGACTTCATGCAGCATTTCCCGGTGGATATCTTCCAGACCGGTTCCGGCACCAGTTCCAACATGAACGCCAACGAAGTGATCGCCACGCTGGCCAGCCGCTTGCTCGACGAGCCGGTGAACGCCAACGATCACGTCAACTGCGGGCAGAGCAGCAACGACATCATTCCGACCACCATCCACGTCAGTGCGGCGCTGGCCCTGCACGAACAACTGCTGCCGGCGCTGTTGCACCTGGTGCAAGTGATCGAACGCAAGTCTGAACAAGTCCATCACCACGTCAAAACCGGTCGCACTCATTTGATGGACGCCATGCCAGTGCGCATGAGCCAAGTGCTCAACGGTTGGGCGCAGCAACTCAAGGCCAACATCGGTCACCTGCAGGACTTGCTGCCAAGCCTGCAATCCCTGGCCCAGGGCGGCACTGCGGTCGGCACCGGGATCAATGCGCATCCGGAATTCGCCGCGCGTTTCAGCCGTCAACTTAGCCAACTGACCAACGTGCAATTCACCCCGGGCAAGGATCTGTTCGCGCTGATTGGCTCGCAGGACACTGCCGTGGCCGTGTCGGGTCAGCTCAAGGCCACCGCTGTATCGCTGATGAAAATCGCCAACGACCTGCGCTGGATGAACTCCGGCCCGCTCGCCGGCCTCGGTGAAATCGAGCTGGAAGGCCTGCAGCCAGGGTCATCGATCATGCCGGGCAAGGTCAATCCGGTGATTCCGGAAGCCACCGCCATGGTCGCCGCGCAAGTGATCGGCAATGACTCGGTGATTACCATCGCCGGTCAGTCGGGCAATTTCGAACTGAACGTGATGCTGCCGATCATCGCCCAGAACCTGTTGAGCAGCATCGAGTTGCTGGCCAACTCCAGCCGTCTGCTGGGTGACAAGGCGATTGCGAGCTTTAAGGTCAACGAGTCGCGCCTCAAGGAAGCGCTGTCGCGCAACCCGATTCTGGTGACCGCACTCAACCCGATCATTGGTTACCAGAAGGCTGCCGAAATCGCCAAGCAGGCCTACAAGCAGGGCCGCCCGGTGATCGACGTCGCACTGGAACACACCGACCTGTCGCGCAGCCAGCTGGAAGAGTTGCTCAATCCCGAGAAGCTCACCGCCGGCGGCGTGTAAACACCGCAACCGCTTTGGAGACTCATCATGGAGCACTGGAAACGCACGATCGAACGGGCCAATCGCTGCTTCATGCTGGGCGAGCTGATCGACGCCCGCGAGGCCTATCTGCAAGCGCTGGCCCTGGCGCAAGTGTTGTTCGAACGCTGGGCCGATGCCGACGAAGCGGTGGCGGCCTGCGTCATCTCCCATCACAACCTGGCCGATCTGCATCTGCGCCTGAACCAGCCAGAGGAGAGCGCCGAATATCTGTGCGCGATCCACCAGCGCCTGTTGCAGACCATGCAGGACGAGCGCCTGCGCCCGGCCCTGCGTGAGGCGGCGTTGCGCCAGAGCAGCAAGACCTATGTCGAACTGCTCAATTTCATCAGCGAACACGGCGAATACCCGCGCACCCAGCGTCTGTTGCACCCGGATACCGGCAATGCGCGCCGCGCCCCAGCCCAACATCACCATGGAGTCCACTGAAATGGCTTTTACCCTGCCGGCCTTGCCTTACGCCTACGACGCACTGGAACCGCACATCGATGCGCAGACCATGGAGATCCACTACACCAAGCATCACCAGACCTACATCAACAACCTGAACGCCGCGGTCGAGGGCACGGAGTACGCCGAATGGCCGGTGGAAAAACTGGTGGCCAGCGTTCAGCAACTGCCGGAAAAACTGCGTGCGGCGGTGATCAATCAGGGCGGCGGTCACGCCAACCATTCGTTGTTCTGGGAAGTGATGGTGCCCGGCGGTGGCGGCAAGCCGGACGGCGCGCTGGCCAAGGCGATCGATGAGCAGCTGGGCGGCCTCGACAGCTTCAAGGACGCGTTCACCAAAGCTGCGCTAACGCGTTTCGGCAGCGGCTGGGCCTGGCTCAGCGTGACTCCGGACAAGAAACTGGTGGTGGAAAGCAGCGGCAACCAGGACAGCCCGCTGATGGGCGGCAATACGCCGATTCTCGGACTCGATGTGTGGGAACACGCCTACTACCTGCGTTATCAGAACCGCCGCCCGGAATACATCAGCGCGTTCTACAACGTGATCAATTGGCCTGAAGTCGCTGAGCGTTATCAGGCTGCACTGGTTTAAGTCTCCTATAAAAACAATCCAAGGCTGACTATGGGCACTGAAACACTGGCGATCGGAAGTGGGCGTATGTTTCGTTACGCATTCGGGTCGCTGCTGCTGTTGGCGGGCATGACCTTGCTGGTGGCTCACGGACTCGAATGGCTGAACCTGGAGCCGAAACTGTCCCGGGCATTGCAGGGCGGTGCAATCTGCGCGCTCGGCACGGCACTCGGGGCGGTTCCGGTGCTGGTGATCCGCAACATGCCTCAGGCATTGGGCGACACGCTGCTGGGGTTTGGTGCCGGCGTGATGCTGGCAGCGACCGCGTTTTCGCTGATCGTGCCGGGGATTGCCGCCGCCGAAAGCCTGGGGCTGAGCCCTTGGGGCGCCAGTGGTCTGATCTGTTTCGGCATCATGCTCGGTGCTTTCGGTCTGTATCTGGTGGATCGCAAGGTGTCCGGCGCTTCACCGGAAATGCTGATCGGCACCGTCGAGCATCCGGTGATTCCCCCGCGGATCTGGCTGTTTGTGTTTGCCATCATTGCCCATAACATTCCGGAAGGCATGGCCGTCGGCGTCTCCGCTGGCGGCGGCATGCCGGACGCCGACAGCCTGGCGATGGGCATCGCCTTGCAGGATGTGCCGGAAGGGTTGGTGATTGCGCTGGTGTTGGCCGGGGCGGGGATGTCGCGGGTCAAGGCATTCCTGATCGGGGCGGCATCAGGGCTGGTCGAGCCAGTGTTTGCATTGCTGTGTGCGTGGCTGGTCAGCCTGGCGGAGTTGTTGTTGCCCTTGGGGTTGGCGTTGGCGGCCGGAGCAATGTTGCTGGTGGTGACCCACGAAGTGATCCCGGAATCGCGACGCAATGGTCACGACAAACTGGCGAGCCTGGGATTGTTGATCGGGTTCTGCCTGATGATGGTGATGGACACGGCGTTGGGATGAGAGGAGGGAGGCTTGCTCCCTCGCCACCAAAGGCTTTCAACCACCTTCGTCGAAGTAGTTGTTGATCAGTGCCACCAAGGCATCCAGGGCTTCCTGTTCCTGATGCCCTTCGGTGCTCAGAAAGATTTTGGTGCCCTTGCCGGCGGCGAGCATCATCATCGCCATGATGCTTTTGCCATCAACCGTGGTTTCCGGGGTGCGACCCACTCTGATCGTGCAGTCGGGATACTGACCCGCCACGCCAACGAACTTTGCCGACGCCCGGGCATGCAGGCCCAGCTTGTTGATGATTTCGATTTCCAGAGCAGGCATCGCGGTGTGAATCCTTTAGCTGAGGTCGCGGTGGCGAACCTGGACGTTCTTCAGGGTTTTCTGCAGGGCCTGACCCAGGCGTTCGGTCAGGTAGACGGAACGGTGATGTCCGCCGGTGCAGCCAATGGCAATGGTGACGTAGGCGCGATTGCTTGCAGCGAAGCGCGGCAGCCATTTGAACAGATACGCATAGATGTCCTGAAACATCTCTTCGACTTCCGGCTGTGCCGCCAGGTACTCGGCTACCGGCTCATCGAGCCCCGATTGCGCGCGTAGTTCCGGTTTCCAGTACGGGTTGGGCAGGCAGCGTACATCGAACACCAGATCCGCATCCACCGGCATGCCGCGTTTGAAACCGAACGACTCCACCAGAAACGCCGTACCCGGCTCCGGCTGGTTCAGCAGCCGCAGCTTGATGGTGTCGCGCAACTGGTACAGATTCAGATTAGTGGTGTTGACCTTCAGGTCGGCCAGATCGGCGATCGGGCCCAGCAGGGCCGTTTCATCGTTGATGGCTTCGGCCAGCGAACGATTGGCGCTGCTCAGAGGGTGGCGACGACGGGTTTCCGAAAAACGCTTGAGCAGGGTTTCTTCATCGGCGTCCAGATACAGGACGTCGCACTGGATGTGCCGGCTGCGGACTTCTTCAAGCAATTCCGGAAAGCGCGAGAGATGACTGGGCAGATTGCGTGCATCGATCGATACCGCGACCAGTGGCTGAGACAGTTCCGTATGAATCAGTGCGCGCTCTGCCAGTTCCGGCAGCAGGCCGGCAGGCAAGTTGTCGATGCAGTAGTAGCCGTTGTCCTCGAGGACATCCAGAGCGGTACTTTTACCCGAGCCGGAGCGGCCACTGACGATGATCAAGCGCATGTTTAGTGCCCGTTTTGCTCGTCCAGGACAACCTGATACAAGGCTTCGTTGGTGGTGGCGCGACGCAGTTTTTCGCGTACTTCCTTGCGGTCGAGCATGCTGGCGATCTGGCGCAGCAGTTCCAGGTGCGCATCGGTGGCGGCTTCCGGGACCAGCAGCACGAACAGCAGGTCGACCGGTGCACCATCGATGGCGTCGAAGTCGATAGGCGCTTCAAGGTGCATCAAGGCGCTGATGGGCGACTCGCAGCCCTTGAGGCGGCAATGGGGAATGGCGATGCCGTTGCCAAAACCGGTCGAGCCGAGTTTTTCACGGGCAATCAGTGCCTCGAAGACATCTTGCATCTCCAGATCCGGTACTTCCCGGGCGATCAGGTTGGCAATTTGTTCGAGGGCTTTCTTTTTGCTGCCGCCCGGCACGTTCACGAGGGAACGGCCGGGGGTCAGGATGCTTTCAAGTCGGATCATGGGGGTGGGGGTTATCGACCGGTAGCGCCCTGAAGCAGGCTCTGGGTCTTTTCCTTATGCTTTTTGAGTTGTTTATCAAGCTTGTCGGTCAGCGCGTCGATCGCTGCGTACATATCGGTATGTTCCGCGTTTGCGACGACCTCGTTACCGGGAATATGCAGCGTGGCTTCGATTTTCTGCTTCAGCTTCTCGACGCACATCGTGACTTGCACGTTGGTGATCTTGTCGAAATGCCCCTCAAGCCTCTTGAGCTTTTGCTCAACGTACTCACGGAGAGGTTGGGTAACTTCCAGTTGGTGTCCACTGATGTTGACTTGCATACAGCTTCTCCTTCGTTGCCAGTGCATAAAGCGGCAGGCCGAAGAGCCTGCCACTGGAACGCTGTAACGTGGCTTACATCAACCGCTTGCGTTCGCTCGAAGGCGCGATCCCGAGGGATTCGCGGTACTTGGCGACGGTGCGGCGAGCCACCTGAATGCCTTGTGCCTCCAGTAAACCAGCGATCTTGCTGTCACTCAACGGCTTTTTCTGATTTTCCGCGGCAACCAGTTTCTTGATGATCGCGCGGATCGCCGTGGATGAGCATTCGCCGCCTTCGGAGGTGCTGACGTGGCTGGAGAAAAAGTATTTCAGTTCATAGATGCCCCGGGGGGTATGCATGAATTTCTGCGTGGTCACCCGGGAAATCGTCGACTCGTGCATGCCCACCGCTTCGGCGATGTCATGTAGCACGAGAGGCTTCATGGCTTCGTCGCCGTATTCAAGAAAGCCGCGCTGATGCTCGACGATCTGGGTGGCCACTTTCATCAGGGTTTCGTTGCGGCTCTGCAGGCTCTTGATGAACCAGCGGGCTTCCTGCAACTGATTGCGCATGAAGGTGTTGTCGGCGCTGGTGTCGGCGCGGCGCACGAAACCGGCGTACTGGGCGTTGACTCGCAGGCGCGGCACCGATTCCTGGTTCAGTTCGACCAGCCAGCGCTCGTTGTCCTTGCGCACGATGACGTCAGGCACCACGTATTCGGCTTCGGTGGATTCGATCTGCGAGCCGGGGCGCGGGTTGAGGCTCTGCACCAGTTCGATGACCTGGCGCAGTTCATCTTCCTTGAGCTTCATGCGGCGCATCAGCTGGCTGTAGTCGCGGCTGCCGAGCAGGTCGATGTAATCGGTAACCAGACGCTTGGCTTCTGCCAGCCAAGGGGTCTTGGCCGACAGCTGGCGCAATTGCAGCAGCAGGCATTCGCCCAGGTTGCGTGCACCGATGCCGGCGGGTTCGAATTGCTGGATGCGGTGCAGGACGGCTTCGATCTCGTCCAGCTCGATGTCGAGCTCCGGATCGAAGGCGTCGAGAATTTCTTCGAGGGTTTCGTCGAGGTAGCCCTGATTGTTGATGCAGTCGATCAGGGTGACGGCGATCAGGCGATCCGTGTCGGACATCGGCGCCAGGTTCAGCTGCCACAGCAGGTGGCTTTGCAGGCTCTCGCCAGCGGAAGTTCGGGTGGTGAAATCCCACTCGTCGTCATCGCTGCTCGGCAGGCTGCTGGCACTGGTCTGGTAGACGTCTTCCCAGGCGGTGTCCACGGGCAGTTCGTTGGGGATTCGCTCGTTCCATTCGCCTTCTTCAAGATTGTCGACCGTCGGCGCGGTCTCCTGATAGGAGGGTTCCTGGATCTCGGTGTTGGGCTTCTGTTCGGCGTTGTCGGCCATGGGATCGGAGTTGTCGAAGTCGTCGCCGTCTTCCTGGCGTTCGAGCATCGGATTGGATTCCAGAGCCTCCTGGATTTCCTGTTGCAGATCCAGGGTCGACAATTGGAGCAGGCGGATGGCCTGTTGCAGCTGCGGTGTCATCGTCAGCTGCTGGCCCATTCTCAAGACTAGCGATGGTTTCATGGCAGGGGCTTAACACCTTATTCGCCGGCGCTATGCGCCATCCACTACAGGGCGCCGAAGCGCCAAACTTAAGCAAATTATATGCCTGAAACTGTCGTGTTTGCCTAGAGCGCTGTAACAATAAAAGCGTATAAAAGTGCGCTTCAACGTTACAGCACCCGGACGGCTGGTCGAATGCTGTCGCGCTTACAGGCGGAACTCGTGACCCAGGTACACTTCCTTCACCAGATCGTTGGCGAGGATGGTCGCGGAGTCGCCTTCGGCGATCAGTTGGCCGTCATTGACGATGTAGGCCGTTTCGCAGATATCCAGCGTCTCGCGGACGTTGTGGTCGGTGATCAACACACCGATGCCCTTGGCCTTGAGGTGATGAATGATCTGCTTGATGTCGCCCACGGAGATCGGGTCGACACCGGCGAACGGTTCGTCGAGCAGGATGAATTTCGGTGCGGTGGCCAGTGCACGGGCGATTTCCACCCGGCGACGCTCACCACCGGACAGGCTCATGCCGAGGTTGTCGCGGATGTGGCTGATGTGGAATTCCTGCAGCAGGCTTTCCAGCTCCTTGCGACGACCGGCCTTGTCGAGCTCCTGACGGGTCTCGAGGATGGCCATGATGTTGTCGGCCACCGACAGTTTGCGAAAGATCGACGCTTCCTGTGGCAGATAGCCGATACCGGCCTTGGCGCGACCGTGCATCGGCTGGTGGCTGACGTCCAGGTCGTCGATCAGCACGCGACCCTGATCGGCCTGCACCAGGCCGACGATCATGTAGAAGCAGGTGGTCTTGCCGGCGCCGTTGGGGCCGAGCAGGCCGACGATCTGACCGCTGTCGATCGACAGGCTGACATCGCGCACGACCTGGCGGCTTTTATAGGCCTTGGCCAGGTGCTGGGCTTTCAGAGTTGCCATTACTGGGATTTCTCGTCGGTTTTCTTCTTCGGCTGGATCACCATGTCAATGCGCGGACGCGCTTCGGTGACCTTGTTGCCGGTGGCACGACCCGCGCTGGCCAGCTTTTTCACCGTGTCATAGACGATTTTCTCGCCCTGAGTGGTGTTGTTGTCCTTGTCGACGACTTTCGCCTTGTCGATCAGTACAACGCGGTTTTGCGCGGCGTGGTACTGGATGGTCACGCCCCAGCCCTGTACAGGCTTGGTGTCGCCAGCCGTCTGCAACTGCTCGAAGTAGGCAAGGTTGCCCACCGAGGTCACGACGTCGATATCGCCGGTCGGGGTGCGGGTGATGGTCACGGTGTTGCCTTTGACGATCATCGAACCCTGAGTGATGATCACGTCACCTTTATAGGTGGCAACGCCATTCTTGTCGTCCAGCTGGGCATCGTCGGCCTGAATGCGGATTGGCTGCTCTTGATCGTTCGGCAGAGCCCAGGCGCTCACGCTTCCCAGTGCTGCGCCCAGACTGAGCAAAATAGGGAGGGTTTTAACGAGCCTCATACTGTCCTCTTACGTTCGATAGCAGGTGTATCCTGCTTTCCTTCAAATACGCTTTCATTCCCACGCCGGTCGATACACCGCCAGCGCCGTCGATTCTAACGGGTTGCTGGGTCTGCGCATATTGTTGCTGCGGGAACACTGTCATGCGAGTGGAGGTGATCAGGGTGTCGCGGTTCTTTTCATCGGTGCGCTTGACGCGAACCGAGTCGATCAGCTCGACCTCGGTGCCACCGGAATTCACTTCACCGCGCTCGCTGGTCACGTGCCATGGGAAGTCGGTGCCGCGATACATGTTCAGGTCGGGCTTGGTGACCAGTGTAATGTCGGTCGCCTTGACGTGCTCGGCCTTGTCGGAAGTCATTTCGTACTGCACCTTGCCGTCTTCCAGGTATTGCAAGGTGTGGGTGTTGGTCGCGTACCAGTCGATCGGGCTCTCTTCTGCCGAGACAGGAGGCTTGTCGAGGAAGCGTTCCGGGCTGATGTTCCAGTAGCCGACCGCGCCGAAAATGGCCGCGATGCAACCGAACAGCAGTATGTTGCGAAACTTTTTGCTAAACATGGTTTGACTCACAAATACGCGTTATTGGCGGCATCGAGGCTGCCCTGGGCGCGCAGGATCAGTTCGCAGAATTCACGGGCGGCACCCTCGCCACCACGGGCCTGAGTGACGCCATGTGCGTGCTCGCGCACAAAAGCGGCAGCGTTGGCCACCGCCATCCCCAGCCCCACCCGGCGAATCACCGGCAGGTCGGGCAGATCGTCGCCGAGATAGGCGACCTGTTCATAGCTTAGGCCCAGTTGCTCGAGAAGGCCGTCGAGGACGACGAGTTTGTCTTCACGGCCCTGAAACAGGTGCGGAATGCCCAGGTTTTTCGCCCGGCGTTCGACCACCGGGGTCTTGCGACCACTGATGATGGCCGTTTGCACGCCGGCGTTCATCAACATCTTGATGCCCTGACCGTCGAGTGTATTGAAAGTCTTGAACTCGCTGCCGTCTTCAAGGAAGTACAGGCGTCCGTCGGTGAGGACACCGTCAACATCGAAAACTGCCAGTTTGATGGCTTTGCCGCGTTGCAGCAGATCGGTGCTCATTTACATCACTCCTGCGCGCAGCAGGTCGGAGAGGTTGAAGGCGCCGATCGGGCGATCGTCCTCATCCACGACGACAAGCGCGTTGATTCGATGGTCTTCCATGATTTTCAGGGCCTCGGCGGCGAGCATTTCGGCGCGGGCGGTCTTGCCGTGCACGGTCATCACCTGGTCGATGGTCGCGCTGCGTATATCAATGCTGCGATCCAGCGTGCGGCGCAAGTCGCCGTCGGTGAAGATTCCGGCGAGTTTGCCGTCGGCTTCAAGAATCACGGTCATGCCCAGACCCTTGCGGGTCATTTCCATCAGTGCGTCCTTGAGCAGGGTGCCGCGTTGTACCTGCGGCAGCTCCTGGCCGGCGTGCATGACGTTTTCCACTTTCAGCAGCAGGCGTCGGCCCAGTGCGCCACCCGGGTGGGAAAAGGCGAAATCTTCGGCGGTGAAGCCGCGGGCTTCCAGCAGCGCCACGGCCAGGGCGTCGCCCATGACCAGCGCGGCGGTGGTCGAGGAGGTCGGTGCCAGGTTCAGCGGGCAGGCTTCGTGCTCGACGTGAACATTGAGATTGACCTCGGCCGCTTTTGCCAGAGGCGATTGCGGGTTGCCGGTCACGCTGATCAGCTGGATGCCCAGGCGCTTGATCAGCGGCAGCAGGGTGACGATTTCGTTGGTGGAGCCGGAGTTCGACAGGGCCAGAATCACGTCGTCACGGGTGATCATGCCCATGTCGCCGTGACTGGCTTCGGCCGGATGCACGAAAAACGCCGGGGTGCCGGTGCTGGCCAGGGTCGCGGCAATCTTGTTGCCGATGTGCCCGGACTTGCCCATGCCGACCACGACGACACGGCCCTTGCTGGCCAGAATCATCTCGCAAGCGCGTACGAAATCGGCGTCGATATGGGGCAACAAGCCTTGTACGGCTTCCACTTCGAGGCGGATGGTGCGTTGTGCCGATTGAATCAGGTCGCTGGTTTGGCTCATGTCAGAAATCGTATAGCCCGATGAAAAGGCGGCGATTATAGCGGTTATGTTGAAAAGCCTCACGCAAGTTCGTCGTGCTTTGTCATTCCTCGTTACCAAAACCCTCCAATAGAAGCCCTGGGCCTGTCATATCGCTGAACGCGGCCGGGGAGAGGCCTTGGGCGCTTGCCCTTTGCAGTGATATAGTTCGCCGCCAGTTCGGCCTGCCCGGGATGTAGGGGCTTTCTCCAGAAAGCCAGGCGTCCGAGTGAGAGGCTGCATCGCAAGGAGTTTAGATGAGTGCCGATAACGCCTACGCGGTCGAGCTGAAGGGAGTCTCCTTCAAGCGCGGTGCGCGGAGCATTTTCAATAACGTCGATATCCGCATCCCGCGCGGCAAGGTCACCGGCATCATGGGGCCTTCCGGGTGTGGCAAGACCACGCTGTTGCGCTTGATGGGCGCCCAGTTGCGGCCTTCGCAGGGTGAGGTCTGGGTCAACGGCCAGAACCTGCCGAAGCTGTCGCGCAGCGATCTGTTCGATGCACGCAAGCACATGGGGGTGCTGTTTCAGAGCGGCGCGCTGTTCACCGATCTCGACGTGTTCGAGAACGTCGCCTTTCCCCTGCGCGTTCACACCGAATTGCCGGACGAGATGATTCGCGACATCGTCCTGCTCAAATTGCAGGCAGTCGGCCTGCGCGGCGCCATCGAATTGATGCCTGACGAACTGTCCGGCGGCATGAAGCGTCGTGTGGCGCTGGCCCGGGCGATTGCGCTGGATCCGCAGATTCTCATGTACGACGAACCGTTCGTCGGCCAGGACCCGATCGCCATGGGCGTTCTGGTGCGCCTGATCCGTCTGCTCAACGACGCGCTGGGGATCACCAGCATCGTGGTTTCCCACGATCTGGCGGAAACCGCGAGCATCGCCGACTACATCTATGTCGTAGGTGATGGCCAGGTGCTGGGGCAGGGTACGCCGGACGAGTTGATGAACTCGGACGAGCCGCGTATCCGTCAGTTCATGACCGGCAACCCCGATGGCCCGGTTCCGTATCACTTTCCAGCGACGGATTACCGCGCAGATCTTCTGGGGAAGCGCTGATGCGCAGAATTTCATTAATAGAACGCGTGCGTCGATTCGGCGAGTCAGCCATCGACGCTGTCGCGGTATTCGGCCGGGCGACCCTGTTCCTGTTCCATGCCCTGCTGGGCCGGGGCGGCATCAGCGGTGGTTTCGGCCTGCTGGTCAAGCAATTGCACTCAGTCGGCGTGATGTCGCTGGTGATCATCGTGGTGTCCGGGATCTTCATCGGCATGGTGCTGGCGCTGCAAGGCTTCAGTATTCTGTCGAGCTATGGTTCGGAGCAGGCGGTGGGGCAGATGGTTGCCTTGACCCTGCTGCGTGAACTGGGTCCGGTGGTGACGGCGCTGCTGTTCGCCGGTCGTGCCGGTTCGGCGCTGACGGCGGAAATCGGCAACATGAAGTCCACCGAGCAGTTGTCCAGCCTGGAAATGATCGGTGTGGACCCGCTCAAGTACATCATTGCCCCGCGTCTGTGGGCCGGTTTCATTTCCCTGCCGGTGCTGGCGATGATCTTCAGCGTGGTCGGTATCTGGGGCGGTTCCTGGGTCGCGGTCGACTGGCTGGGCGTCTATGAAGGCTCCTACTGGGCGAACATGCAGAACAGCGTGAACTTCTCCAGCGATGTGCTCAATGGCGTGATCAAAAGTATCGTTTTCGCCTTTGTCGTGACCTGGATCGCCGTATTCCAAGGCTATGACTGTGAGCCCACTTCCGAGGGGATCAGTCGTGCCACCACCAAGACCGTAGTGTTTGCCTCGCTGGCAGTGCTCGGCCTGGACTTTATTCTGACCGCTTTGATGTTTGGAGATTTCTGATGCAAAACCGCACCCTGGAAATCGGTGTCGGCCTGTTCCTGCTGGCAGGGATCCTGGCCTTGTTGCTGCTTGCCCTGCGGGTCAGTGGCCTGTCTCCGACGTCCACCACCGACAGCTATAAACTTTACGCGTACTTCGACAATATCGCCGGTTTGACGGTCAGAGCCAAAGTGACCATGGCCGGTGTGACCATCGGCAAGGTCACGGCGATCGATCTGGACCGCGACAGTTTCACCGGTCGGGTAACGTTGCTGGTGGACAAGAAGGTCGACAACCTGCCGACCGACTCCACAGCGTCTATCCTCACCGCTGGCCTGTTGGGCGAGAAGTACATCGGTATCAGCGTGGGCGGGGAAGAAACCCGTCTCAAGGATGGTGGAACCATCCACGACACGCAGTCGTCACTGGTACTGGAAGACCTGATCGGTAAATTCCTGCTCAATACCGTTAGCAAAGACGCCAAATGAGGAGCTTTTGAATGATCTCTACCTTGCGACGTGGCCTGTTGGTGTTGCTGGCGGCATTGCCGCTGGTGGCTAACGCCGTGGCGGCGCCTTCGGCGCACGACCTGGTTCAGGACACCACCAAACGGATGTTGGCCGATCTGGCCGCCAATAAAGAGAAGTACAAGCAGGACCCGAACGACTTCTACGCGGCGCTGAACAGCATCGTCGGACCGGTCGTGGATGCCGAGGGCATTTCCAAGAGCATCATGACGGTCAAGTATTCGCGCAAGGCCACACCGGCGCAGATGAAGACCTTCGAGGAAAACTTCAAGAAAGGCCTGTTCCAGTTCTATGGCAACGCCTTGCTCGAGTACAACAACCAGGGCATCACTGTTGATCCGGCCAAGGACGAGTCGGGCGATCGCACCAGCGTCGGCATGACCGTCAAGGGCAGCAACGGCGCGATCTACCCGGTGTCGTACACGCTCGAGAAGATCAATGGCGAGTGGAAGCTGCGCAACGTGATCATCAACGGTATCAACATCGGCAAGCTGTTCCGTGATCAGTTCGCCGATGCGATGCAGCGCAACGGCAACGACCTGGACAAGACCATCAACGGTTGGGCCGGGGAAGTGGCGAAGGCCAAGCAGTCGTCCGAACAGAACGGAAAGCCTGCCCAATGACCGAGTCGGCCATTCGTCTGGACGCCGCCAGTGAGCTGCAACTCACTGGCGTGCTGGATTACCGCACCGGTCCCGGCCTTCGGGAGCAGGGCCGGGCGCTGATCAAGTCGTGCAATGCCCCGGCATTGGTGATCGATTGCTCGGCGGTGGAAAAGTCCAGCAGCGTCGGCCTGTCGTTGCTGCTGTGCTTCATTCGTGATGCGAAAGCCGCCGGCAAGGCCGTCAGCATCCGCGGGATGCCCGAAGACATGCGTGAAATTGCTCAGGTCAGCGAGCTGACCGAGCTGTTGGCGCAACCCTGAACCCGCATCTGTAAAGAAGCCCCCCGTCAGAGTCCTGCGCAGCGGGGTTCGCAGGCGCGGGGCTTTTTTGTATGATGTCCGACCCGTGCGCACAGGGCGCCGATTGAGGTTGAGCATGCAGGCCGTAGAAGTGAAGAGCTTCCTTGAAGCAAATCTGCCCGGAACCCGGGTGGAAGTTGAAGGCGAAGGCTGCAACTTTCAGCTGAACGTGATTAGCGATGAACTGGCGGCGTTGAGCCCGGTCAAGCGTCAGCAAAGCATCTATGCCCATTTGAACCCATGGATCGCCGATGGCAGCATCCACGCGGTCACTATGAAATTTTTCAGCAGCGCGGCCTGGGCCGAGCGCACCTGAGCCCTAGGGCGTCGAGATTGTTATGGATAAATTGATTATTACCGGTGGCGCTCGTCTTGATGGCGAGATCCGCATTTCCGGGGCGAAGAACTCCGCCCTGCCGATCCTGGCTGCCACCTTGCTGTGCGATGGCCCGGTCACCGTCGGCAACCTGCCGCACCTGCACGACATCACCACCATGATCGAGCTGTTCGGTCGCATGGGCATCGAGCCTGTGATCGACGAGAAGCTCAGCGTTGAAATCGACCCGCGCACCATCAAGACCCTGATCGCCCCGTACGAACTGGTGAAAACCATGCGTGCGTCGATCCTGGTGCTGGGCCCGATGGTTGCCCGTTTCGGTGAAGCCGAAGTGGCTCTGCCTGGCGGTTGCGCCATTGGTTCGCGTCCGGTCGATCTGCACATCCGTGGCCTGGAAGCCATGGGTGCGATCATCGACGTCGAAGGCGGCTACATCAAGGCCAAGGCCCCTGAAGGCGGCCTGCGCGGTGCACACTTCTTCTTCGATACCGTCAGTGTGACCGGTACCGAGAACATCATGATGGCCGCTGCTCTGGCCAAGGGCCGCAGCGTGCTGCAGAACGCCGCCCGCGAGCCTGAAGTGGTCGACCTGGCGAACTTCCTGAACGCCATGGGCGCCAAGGTTTCCGGCGCTGGCACCGACACCATCACCATCGATGGCGTCGAGCGCCTGGGTTCGGCCTTCTACAAGGTCATGCCTGACCGCATTGAAACCGGTACTTACCTGGTGGCCGCTGCAGTTACCGGTGGCCGCGTGAAGGTCAAGGACACCGATCCGACCATTCTCGAAGCCGTTCTGGAAAAACTCCGCGAAGCCGGTGCAGAAGTCACCACCGGTGAAGACTGGATCGAGCTGAACATGCACGGCAAGCGCCCGAAAGCGGTCAACGTGCGCACTGCGCCGTACCCGGCGTTCCCGACCGACATGCAGGCGCAGTTCATCTCGCTCAACGCCATTGCCGAAGGCACTGGTGCAGTGATCGAGACGATCTTCGAAAACCGCTTCATGCACGTGTACGAGCTGCACCGCATGGGCGCCAAGATCCAGGTCGAAGGCAACACGGCCATCGTGACCGGCACTGAAATCCTCAAGGGCGCGCCAGTGATGGCAACCGACCTGCGGGCTTCTGCCAGCCTGGTGATCTCGGCGCTGATGGCCGAAGGCGATACCCTGATCGACCGCATCTACCACATCGACCGTGGTTACGAGTGCATCGAGGAAAAACTGCAGATGCTGGGCGCCAAGATCCGTCGCGTTCCGGGCTAGTCGCTGCATCTGGACACAGGGAAGTGTCCGTTGAATTCGTTTTGATCGGGGGTGGTAACGCCCTCGATGTATGTCCGGCGCCGATTGCGACCGGACATGAGTACCTTGATAAGGACTGACGTTTCCCATGTTGACCATCGCACTGTCCAAGGGCCGCATCCTTGACGACACCCTGCCGCTTCTCGCCGAAGCGGGCATCGTGCCGACCGAGAATCCGGACAAGAGCCGCAAGCTGATCATTCCCACGACTCAGGAAGACGTACGCCTGTTGATCGTGCGCGCCACCGACGTGCCGACCTATGTCGAGCATGGCGCGGCCGACCTCGGCGTTGCCGGTAAAGACGTGTTGATGGAATACACCGGGCAAGGCCTGTACGAGCCGCTGGACCTGCAGATCGCCCAGTGCAAGCTGATGACCGCCGGCAAGATCGGTGCTGTCGAGCCCAAGGGCCGTTTGCGCGTCGCGACCAAGTTCGTCAACGTTGCCAAGCGTTACTACGCCGAGCAGGGCCGTCAGGTCGACATCATCAAGCTGTATGGCTCGATGGAACTGGCACCGCTGATCGGTCTGGCCGACAAGATCATCGACGTGGTCGACACCGGCAACACCCTGCGTGCCAACGGTCTGGAACCCCAGGAACTGATCGCCACGATCAGCTCGCGTCTGGTGGTCAATAAAGCTTCGATGAAAATGCAACACGCCCGAATCCAGGCGTTGATCGACACCCTGCGCAAGGCAGTGGAGTCTCGACACCGCGGCTGATGTACCTGCGCGACGTTAAGTCGCGCCCGTCTATCCGCCTCATAGCCAGAATCTCAGGTGCCCAAGCGGAAACGACTGCTAAGTTAGGGCGCCTGAGTTTTTGCCATTCCTATGAGGCTCTCGCTATGACCGCACCGACTGCAATTCGCCGACTCAACGCTGCTGACCCGGATTTCGCGCATCATCTGGATCATCTGCTGAGCTGGGAAAGTGTGTCTGACGACTCGGTCAATCAGCGGGTGCTGGACATCATCAAGGCAGTGCGCGAGCGCGGTGACGCGGCGCTGGTCGAATTCACCCAGAAGTTCGACGGCCTCGAAGTCGCCTCCATGGCGGACCTGATCCTGCCGCGCGAGCGTCTGGAGCTGGCGCTGACCCGCATCACCGCACCGCAACGCGAAGCGCTGGAAAAAGCCGCCGCCCGCGTTCGCAGCTACCACGAAAAACAGAAGCAGGATTCCTGGAGCTACACCGAAGCCGACGGTACGGTGCTGGGCCAGAAAGTCACGCCACTGGATCGCGCTGGTCTGTACGTGCCGGGCGGCAAGGCGTCGTATCCGTCGTCGGTATTGATGAACGCGATTCCGGCCAAGGTTGCCGGCGTCACAGAAGTCGTGATGGTGGTACCGACCCCGCGTGGCGAGGTCAACGAGCTGGTGCTGGCGGCAGCGTGCATTGCCGGTGTCGACCGGGTGTTCACCATCGGCGGCGCCCAGGCGGTTGCCGCGCTGGCCTACGGTACTGAAAGCGTGCCGCAGGTGGACAAGGTCGTCGGCCCGGGCAACATCTATGTGGCGACCGCCAAACGTCACGTATTCGGTCAGGTTGGCATCGACATGATCGCCGGCCCGTCGGAAATCCTTGTGGTATGCGACGGCCAGACCGATCCGGACTGGATCGCCATGGACCTGTTCTCCCAGGCCGAGCACGACGAAGACGCCCAGGCGATTCTGGTCAGCCCGGACGCCGAGTTCCTCGACAAGGTCGCCGCGAGCATCGACAAACTGCTGCCG
This sequence comes from Pseudomonas sp. GW821-FHT02C04, assembly GCF_059421845.1. Lineage (NCBI taxonomy): Bacteria > Pseudomonadati > Pseudomonadota > Gammaproteobacteria > Pseudomonadales > Pseudomonadaceae > Pseudomonas > Pseudomonas sp. GW821-FHT02C04. Next base: position 52,718 of record NZ_JBWKVT010000010.1, read on the forward strand.
ACCATGGATCGCGCGACCATCATCGAAACCTCGATCAATGGCCGAGGCGCCCTGATCCACGTGCGCGACATGGCCCAGGCCATCGAAGTCGCCAACCGCATCGCCCCGGAACACCTTGAACTGTCGGTCGCTGATCCGCAGGCCTGGCTGCCGCAGATTCGCCACGCCGGCGCGATCTTCATGGGCCGCCACACCTCCGAAGCGCTGGGCGACTACTGCGCAGGTCCGAACCACGTGTTGCCGACGTCCGGCACCGCACGTTTCTCTTCGCCGCTGGGTGTGTACGACTTCCAGAAACGCTCGTCGATCATCTTTTGCTCCGAGGCCGGTGCTTCGGAACTGGGCAAGACTGCATCGATCCTGGCCCGTGGCGAATCGCTGAGCGCCCACGCTCGCAGCGCCGAGTACCGCATCAAAGACGAAGTGAAGGGGAACTGAACATGAGTAAATTCTGGAGCCCGTTCGTCAAGGATCTGGTGCCTTATGTGCCGGGCGAGCAGCCGAAGCTGACCCGTCTGGTCAAGCTCAACACCAACGAAAACCCGTACGGCCCGTCGCCAAAAGCCCTGGCGGCGATGCAGACCGAACTCAACGACAATCTGCGCCTGTACCCGGACCCGAACAGCGACCTGCTGAAAAGCGCCGTCGCAAAATACTACGGTGTGCAGAGTAACCAAGTGTTCCTCGGCAACGGTTCGGATGAAGTGCTGGCGCACATCTTCCACGGCCTGCTGCAACACGATCAGCCGCTGCTGTTCCCGGATATCAGCTACAGCTTCTATCCGGTCTACTGCGGCCTTTACGGCATCAAGTTCGATGCAGTGCCGCTGGACGCGCAGTTCCAGATCAACCCGGCCGACTACGCCAAACCGAACGGGGGGATCATCTTCCCCAACCCGAACGCGCCGACCGGCTGCCTGTTGGCGCTGGAAGCGGTCGAGCAGATCCTCAAGGCCAGCCCGGATTCGGTGGTGGTGGTCGACGAGGCCTACATCGACTTCGGCGGTGAAACCGCGATCAGTCTGGTCGACCGTTATCCAAACCTGCTGGTGACCCAGACCTTGTCCAAGTCCCGTTCGCTGGCGGGCCTGCGGGTCGGTCTGGCGGTCGGCCACCCGGACTTGATCGAGGCACTGGAGCGGATCAAGAACAGCTTCAACTCCTATCCGATCGATCGCATGGCCAATGTCGGCGCAGCGGCGGCGTTCGAAGATCGTGAGTACTTCGACAAGACCTGCGCGCTGGTCATCGAGAGTCGCGAATGGGTGGTTGCCCAGTTGCAGGCCAAAGGCTTTGAAGTGCTGCCGTCAGCGGCAAACTTCATCTTCGCCCGGCATCCGCAACACGATGCGGCGGGGCTGGCGGCCAAACTGCGAGAGCAGGGTGTGATCGTGCGCCACTTCAAGCAGGAACGGATTGCCCAGTTCCTGCGGATCTCGATCGGTACGCCGGAGCAGAATCAGGCGTTGATCGACGGCCTTGGCGACTTGTAACAAACGAAGCGATTGCCCCCGATTCTGAGCCATTCAGAAACGGGGGCATTTTTTTGGGCGCTTAAACGGCATTGACGTCGAACTCGCCTTCGACGTTGATCCCGTCTGATGTTGTAAAACTGTAGGTTCCTGTCGCTGTTGTCAGCGGAGCATCCACAGTCAGTTCCATTTCCCCGTTTTGGGCAACGTATGACACGCCGTTGATAGATGTGCGCGCATCACCGTTGTTGAACGTTACTGTATGAGTACCGGCCGCGAGTTTCGGGTGGTTGAGCAATACATTGTTCGTACCGTTCGCACCCAGAATGATACCGCCAGCTGCCGCCGGGACAAGGTTGACCAAAACCGCATCAAAACCTTCGCCATTGCTGAGCCGAACACTGAGCGAACCGCTGCCTTTCGCGTTTTCGAGTGCTTTGGAAACGTCCATATTGATGATCCCTGTGTTGATAAATGAAAGTGTGCAACAACAGGGGTCAGGCTATGGACAATACGAAAGCTGTGCTACTGACAGAATTGACAGGTATCAATACCGTTTTTGTGGTCGGCGCGCCTTTTAACCTGCTTAAAGGCAATTAGCGCGCGGGTTGCAATGTCTTATTCCTCTTATTCCTCTTTTTCCTGCACCGGCGCAGGCGGCGGACGCAGACCGATCTCGGCGGTCAGCTTCAACTCCTTGCCATTGCGCATCACCTGAATCGTGACCTTGTCGGTCGGCTTGATCCGCGCCACCTGGTTCATCGACTTGCGGCCATCGCCGGCCGGTTCGCCGTCGATGCTGAGAATCACGTCACCCAGTTGCAGGCCGGCCTTCTGTGCCGGGCCGTCGCGGAAAATCCCCGCCACCACAATCCCCGGACGCCCTGACAGACCGAATGACTCCGCCAGTTCCTGAGTCAGCGGTTGTACTTCGATCCCCAGCCAGCCACGAATCACCTGACCGTGCTCGATGATCGACTTCATCACTTCCATCGCCAGTTTCACCGGGATCGCAAAACCGATGCCTTGCGAGCCGCCGGACTTGGAGAAAATCGCAGTGTTGATCCCGGTGAGGTTGCCGTTGGCATCCACCAGTGCGCCGCCGGAGTTGCCCGGGTTGATCGCTGCGTCGGTCTGGATGAAGTCTTCGTAGTTGTTCAGGCCGAGCTGGTTACGGCCGGTGGCACTGATGATGCCCATGGTCACGGTCTGGCCGACCCCGAACGGGTTGCCGATCGCCAGTGCGACGTCGCCGATGCGGATGTTGTCGGAACGGCCGACGGTGATCGACGGCAGGGTTTTCAGGTCGATCTTCAAGACGGCGAGGTCGGTTTCCGGGTCGCTGCCGATCACGCGAGCCAGGGTTTCGCGACCGTCCTTGAGCGCCACGACGATCTGGTCGGCGCCGGTGGTGACGTGGTTGTTGGTCAGGATGTAGCCTTCCGGGCTCATGATCACGCCGGAACCGAGGCTCGACTCCATGCGTTTCTGCTTCGGCGAGTTGTCCCCGAAGAAACGGCGGAACTGCGGGTCTTCGAACAGCGGATGGCTCGGCTTGTTGATGACTTTGGTGGTGTAGAGGTTGACCACCGATGGCGCGGCGATGACCACGGCGTCGGCGTAGGACACCGGCCCCTGCTGCGTGCTGGTGGTCTGCGGGGCCTGATGCAGGTTGACGTCTAGGCTCGGAAGCCCGACCCACTGCGGGTAACGCTGAATAATCAACAGAGCGATAAGCACGCCGGCCAACAGCGGCCAGCCGAAAAAACGCAGCGCCTTGAGCATTAAGCACGTCCTGGAAAAGTTGCAGGCGGGGTCAGACCGCCCATAATGTCGCGCATTATACGAGGCCGCGCGTGCCTCTGAACGGGATATTTAGGAGTCTTTCATGGCCGTCGCCCTGAGCACCCTGGTCGAAGAAGCCGACCGTTACCTCGGCAGTGCGAAAATTGCCGATTATTGCCCCAACGGCCTGCAGGTCGAGGGCCGCCCGCAGGTGATGCGCATCGTCAGCGGCGTCACGGCCAGCCAGGCATTGCTCGATGCCGCCGTCGAAGCCGAGGCCGATCTGGTGCTGGTGCATCACGGTTACTTCTGGAAAGGCGAGAACCCGTGCGTCACCGGCATGAAGCAGCGGCGCCTGAAAACCCTGCTCAAGCACGACATCAGTCTGCTGGCGTATCACCTGCCGCTGGATCTGCACCCGGATGTCGGCAACAACGTGCAGTTGGCCCGGCAGCTCGACATTACCGTCGAAGGGCCTCTGGATCCTGACAACCTGAAGATCGTCGGCCTGGTCGGTTCGCTGGACGAACCGGTGACCGCCCGCGACTTCGCCCGTCGTGTGCAGGAACGCATGGGCCGTGAGCCGCTGCTGGTCGAAGGCAGCGCAATGATTCGTCGGGTCGGCTGGTGCACGGGCGGCGGTCAGGGCTACATCGACAACGCCATCGCTGCCGGCGTCGATCTGTTCCTCAGCGGTGAAGCCTCCGAGCAGACGTTCCACAGCGCCCGTGAAAACGACATCAGCTTCATCGCCGCCGGCCACCACGCCACCGAACGCTACGGCGTGCAGGCGCTGGGCGACTATCTGGCGAAGCGGTTTGCCCTGGAACACATCTTCATCGACTGCCCGAATCCGATCTGACTTTCCCCTGAAAGCACCCGAACGAGCGGGCATATTCATATGCCCTTTCGATCTAGTTGGCGTCCTGATTAGAAGGGGTCGCTGTGCTAGGATTCCCCGCTCGAACACGGCCCGCTGGCCGTTCATAAGAAAGCTTTCGTGAGTAGCCATGGTCGACAAACTGACGCATCTGAAACAGCTGGAGGCGGAAAGCATCCACATCATCCGCGAGGTGGCCGCCGAGTTCGACAACCCGGTGATGCTGTACTCCATCGGTAAAGACTCCGCCGTGATGCTGCATCTGGCACGCAAGGCGTTCTTCCCGGGCAAACTGCCGTTTCCGGTGATGCACGTCGACACGCAGTGGAAATTCCAGGAGATGTACAAGTTCCGCGACAAGATGGTCGAAGAGCTTGGCCTGGACCTGATCACCCACGTCAACCCGGATGGCGTTGCGCAGGGCATCAACCCGTTCACCCACGGCAGCGCCAAACACACCGACATCATGAAGACCGAGGGCCTGAAGCAGGCACTCGACAAGCATGGTTTCGACGCCGCCTTCGGTGGTGCCCGTCGCGATGAAGAGAAGTCCCGCGCCAAGGAGCGCGTCTACTCGTTCCGCGACAGCAAACACCGCTGGGACCCGAAGAACCAGCGTCCGGAGCTGTGGAACGTCTACAACGGCAAGGTCAACAAGGGCGAATCCATTCGTGTGTTCCCGCTGTCGAACTGGACCGAACTGGATATCTGGCAGTACATCTACCTCGAAGGCATCCCGATCGTACCGCTGTACTTCGCCGCCGAACGCGAAGTGATCGAGAAGAACGGCACGCTGATCATGATCGACGACGAGCGCATCCTCGAACACCTGTCCGACGAGGACAAGGCGCGCATCGTCAAAAAGAAAGTGCGTTTCCGTACCCTTGGCTGCTACCCGTTGACGGGCGCGGTGGAGTCCGAGGCCGAAAGCCTGACGGACATCATTCAGGAAATGCTCCTGACGCGAACTTCCGAGCGCCAGGGCCGGGTCATCGACCACGATGGCGCAGGCTCGATGGAAGATAAAAAACGTCAGGGTTATTTCTAAGGGGTTGTCATGTCTCACCAGTCTGATTTGATCAGCGAGGACATCCTCGCCTACCTGGGCCAGCACGAACGTAAAGAGCTGCTGCGCTTTTTGACCTGCGGTAACGTCGACGACGGCAAGAGCACCCTGATCGGGCGCCTGCTGCACGACTCGAAGATGATCTACGAAGATCACCTCGAAGCCATCACCCGCGATTCGAAGAAAGTCGGCACCACCGGTGACGACATCGACCTGGCGTTGCTGGTCGACGGCCTGCAGGCCGAGCGCGAGCAGGGCATCACTATTGATGTCGCGTACCGCTATTTCTCCACCGCCAAGCGCAAATTCATCATCGCCGACACCCCCGGCCATGAGCAGTACACCCGCAACATGGCCACCGGTGCATCCACCTGTGACCTGGCGATCATTCTGGTCGACGCCCGTTACGGCGTGCAGACCCAGACTCGTCGCCACAGCTTCATCGCCTCGTTGCTGGGCATCAAGCACATCGTTGTCGCCATCAACAAGATGGACCTCAAAGGTTTCGACCAGGGCGTGTTCGAGTCGATCAAGGCCGACTACCTGAAGTTCGCCGAAGGCTTGAAGATGAAGCCGACGAGCATGCACTTCGTGCCGATGTCCGCTCTGAAGGGCGACAACGTGGTGAACAAGTCCGAGCGCTCGCCGTGGTACACCGGCCAGTCGCTGATGGAAATCCTCGAGACCGTGGAAGTGGCGGGCGATCGCAACTTCACCGATCTGCGTTTCCCGGTGCAGTACGTCAACCGTCCGAACCTGAACTTCCGCGGTTTCGCCGGCACCCTGGCCAGCGGCATCGTCAAGAAGGGCGACGAAGTCGTGGTGCTGCCGTCGGGCAAGAGCAGCCGCGTGAAATCCATCGTCACTTTCGAAGGTGAACTGGAACACGCAGGTCCTGGTCAGGCCGTGACGCTGACCATGGAAGACGAGATCGACATCTCCCGTGGCGACCTGCTGGTACACGCCGACAACGTTCCGCCAGTGACCGACAGCTTCGAAGCGATGCTGGTGTGGATGGCTGAAGAGCCGATGCTGCCGGGCAAGAAATACGACATCAAGCGCGCCACCAGTTACGTGCCGGGCTCCATCGCCAGCATCGTCAACAAGGTCGACGTCAACACCCTCGAAGAAGGCCCGGCGAGTGCGTTGCAGCTCAACGAAATCGGCAAGGTCAGGATTGCGCTCGACGCGCCGATCGCCCTCGACGGTTACGACAGCAATCGCACGACCGGCGCGTTCATCATCATTGACCGGTTGACCAACGGCACCGTCGGCGCCGGCATGATCGTCGCCCAGCCAGTGACCCATGGCACGGCCACGCACCACGGCAAATTGGCCCATGTAGCGACCGAGGAACGCGCCCAGCGTTTCGGCCAGCAACCGGCGACCGTGCTGTTCAGCGGCCTGTCCGGCGCTGGCAAGAGCACTTTGGCGTACGCGGTCGAGCGCAAGCTTTTCGATCTCGGTCGTGCGGTGTTTGTACTCGACGGCCAGAACTTGCGTCACGACCTCAACAAAGGTCTGCCGCAGGATCGTGCCGGTCGCACCGAGAACTGGCGTCGTGCCGCGCATGTGGCGCGTCAGTTCAACGAAGCGGGTCTGCTGACGCTTGCAGCGTTTGTGGCGCCGAGTGCCGAAGGTCGTGAGCAGGCGAAAGATCTGATTGGCAAGGATCGTCTGCTGACGGTTTATGTTCAGGCTTCGCCGACTGTTTGCGCAGAGCGTGATCCGCAAGGGTTGTACGCTGCGGGTGGCGATAACATTCCGGGTGAGTCTTTCCCGTATGACGTGCCGTTGGATGCTGATCTGGTGATCGATACTCAGTCGTTGTCGCTGGATGAAAGTGTGAAGCAGGTGTTGGATCTGTTGCGTAAGCGTGGCGCGATTTAAGCGTTAGCTGCCAATAAGAAGCCCGCCGATGAGTGATCATCGGCGGGCTTTTCTTTTGTGGTTGGCAGGCGTATGGGTGTTGGCCTGCTGGCGGTGGCGGCCTTTGGGCCGGCCAGGCTCTGGGTGTTTTTTGTGAATATCCGTTTCTGCGGGTGTTGCGGCTGGCGGTTCCGCCCTTACGGCGGCTCACTTTTTCAAACGCCAAAAAGTAAGCAAAAGGCTTGGCCCCTGCGTTCGGCCCCTCGCTGGGGCTCGGGGTTCCTTCGTTCCGGGATTCATCCGGGGGCATCGCCTACGGTTTGCTTCGCTGCACCTCCTCTCGATGTGTTTGGCTTCGCCAAACGGCGCTGCGCGCCCACCCCCGGATGAATCCCTCCACTCAGCCGGCCGATGGGGCCGGCACGTCAAAAGCGGTACTCGAGCTAACGCTCATTGTGTTGAGTGGTGGGAAGCGAAAAGCCAAAAGCTAAAAGCGAACTGCTTTCCTGTGGGAGCCAGCCTGTTGGCGATGGCGGCCTGACGGCCGGCCTGTTCTGTCGGGGGCTCCCTCAGGGGATCAGCGTTGGTTTGGGTATTCGCGGTGCATCTGTTCCAGCAGCGCATCCTTGTCCTGCCACAGCTGGTTGATCCAGCCCTGGAATTGCAGGCGGTATTCGCCGTCCTGGTCGTAGTTCTTGCCGATGAACTGCGCAGGGATCTTCAGTTCTTCAAAGTGCACCACTACATCTCGCACGTTGCCGCACAGCAGATCCCAGAAACCCGGACGCCCGCCCGGGTAGTGGATGGTCACGTTGACGATCGATTCCAGCTGTTCGCCCATCGCATCCAGTACGAACGCAATGCCGCCGGCCTTGGGTTTGAGCAGGTATTTGAACGGTGACTGTTGCTGCGCGTGCTTGCCTTCGGTGAATCGCGTGCCTTCGACGAAGTTGAAGATGCCCACCGGGTTGTCGCGGAATTTCGCGCAGGTCTTGCGGGTGGTTTCCAGGTCTTTGCCTTTCTTTTCCGGGTGCTTTTCCAGGTACGCTTTCGAGTAGCGTTTCATGAACGGAAAGCCCAGCGTCCACCACGCCAGACCGATCACCGGCACCCAGATCAGTTCCTGTTTGAGGAAGAATTTCAGCGGCTGAATTTTCCGGTTGAGCACGTATTGCAGCACCAGGATGTCGACCCAGCTCTGGTGGTTGCTGGTGATCAGGTACGAGTGTTGGTAGTCCAGACCTTGCAGGCCGCTGAGGTGCCAGCGGGTGCGGCGCACCAGGTTCATCCAGCCTTTGTTGTTGCTGATCCAGGCTTCGTGGGTGTGGCTCATCAGCCAGCGCGAGGCGCGGCGTGCGAGGTCGAACGGCAGCACTTTGATCAGCGCCACGAGAAACAGGAACGAGCACAGCAGGATCGTGTTCAGCGCCAGCAGCAGCGCGGCGATCACGCCGCGCAGGGGGGCAGGGAGAAAAGCCAGCATCGGGTCAGATATCCAGAGGTCGGTTGGCAGCTTGAATCGCGGTCAGGGCGATGGTGTAGACGATGTCGTCGACTTGCGCGCCACGCGGCAGGTCGTTCACCGGTTTGCGCAGGCCTTGCAGCATCGGGCCGAGGCTGACGCAGTCGGCGCTGCGCTGCACGGCTTTGTGGGTGGTGTTGCCGGTGTTCAGGTCGGGGAACACGAACACCGTGGCGCGACCGGCCACCTGGCTGTTCGGCGCCAGTTGCCGGGCCACGGTTTCGTTGGCGGCGGCGTCGTACTGCAACGGCCCGTCGATCAGCAGCGAGTGCTGTTGTTCGTGGGCGAGCAGGGTGGCTTCGCGGACTTTCTCGACTTCCTCGCCGGTGGCCGATTCGCCGCTGGAGTAGCTGATCATCGCCACCCGTGGGGTGATGCCGAACGCAGCGGCCGAGTCGGCGCTTTGCAGGGCGATCTCGGCCAGTTCGCTGGCGCTCGGGTGCGGGTTCATGACGCAGTCGCCGTAGACCAACACTTCTTCGGGGAACAGCATGAAGAACACCGATGATACCAGCGTGCAGCCCGGCGCCGTCTTGATCAGCTGCAAGGCCGGGCGGATGGTGTTGGCGGTGGTGTTGATGATGCCGGAGACCAGGCCGTCGACTTCATCCAGCGCCAGCATCATGGTGCCGATCACCACCGTGTCTTCCAGTTGTTGTTCGGCCATGGGTGCGTTGAGGCTTTTGCTCTTGCGCAGGGCGACCATCGGTTCGACGTAGCGCTCGCGGATCAGATCCGGGTCGAGAATTTCCAGCCCCGGCGGCAGGACGATGCCTTGGGCCCGGGCGACGGCTTCGACGTCCGCCGGTTTGGCCAGCAACACGCAACGGGCAATCCCGCGTTCCTGACAGATCGCCGCCGCTTGCACGGTGAGCGGCTCGCTGCCTTCGGGCAGGACGATGCGCTTGTTCGCCGATTGTGCACGCTGAATCAATTGATAGCGGAACACCGCTGGCGACAGGCGCATTTCCCTTGGCGTACCGCAGCGTTGATGCAGCCAGTTGGCGTCCAGATGACTGGCGACGAAATCGGTGATGATCTCCGCACGCTCGCGGTCGTCGACGGGGATTTCCTTGTTCAGGCCGTTAAGCAGGTTGGCGGTGTCGTAGGAACCGGTGCTCACCGACAACACCGGCAGACCGGCCTGCAATGCACCACGGCACAAGTCCATGATGCGCGGATCCGGCAGGGTGTCGCTGGTCAGCAGCAGGCCGGCCAGCGGTACGCCGTTGATGGCCGCGAGGCTGACGGCGAGGATGATGTCGTCGCGATCGCCGGGGGTTACCACCAGCACGCCGGGCTTGAGCAGGTCCACGGTGTTGCGCATGGTGCGCGCGCAAATAATGGTCTTGGTCATGCGCCGGGTTTCGTAGTCGCCGGCGTTGAGCACCTGGGCGCCCATCAGGTCGGCGACGTCGCGGGTGCGCGGGGCGTTGAGTTCGGGCTGGAACGGAATGCAGCCAAGCAGGCGGAAATCACCACTGCGCAGCAACGGCGAATGCTCTTTCAGACGCGCGGCGAAGGCGTCCATGCTTTCGTCAGTCTTGACCTTGTTGAGGATCACGCCGAGGACTTTCGGGTCTTTCGGGCCGCCGAACAGTTGCGCCTGCAACTCGACGCGGCCGGACAGTTCGGTCAGCACTTCGTTTTCCGGCGCCGAGACCAGAATCACCTCGGCATCCAGGCTCTTGGCCAGGTGCAGGTTGACCCGCGCGGCATAGCTGGCGCTGCGGGTCGGCACCATGCCTTCGACGACCAGCACGTCCTTGCCGATGGCCGCCTGCTGGTAGAGGGCGATGATTTCTTCAAGCAACTCGTCGAGCTGACCGTCGCCGAGCATCCGCTCGACATGAGCCAGGCCCAATGGCTGCGGAGGTTTCAGGCCATGGGTGCGGGCCACCAGTTCAGTGGAACGCTCAGGGCCGGTGTCGCCCGGGTGCGGCTGGGCAATCGGTTTGAAGAAGCCGACTTTCAGCCCGGCCCGTTCCAGCGTACGCACCAGCCCGAGGCTGATGGAGGTCAGACCCACACCAAAATCGGTGGGCGCGATAAAAAAAGTTTGCATGCGGATTCTCTAAGGGTGCATGGCAAGGGCGTTGGCCTATGGCTGGCCTTCCACCGATTTTTCAGGCGTCAAGGTTAGCGCTAACCGAGCCTTGAGCGCACCAACCGCAAGCAAAGGGTTGGCCTATTTTTTCAATACGTTGCGTTGCGTCCAGCACCCACGCCCGTGACTGCCACGGCGGCTGGTGACGCAGGTGCTGGGTATGGCCGCAGGAAAGTTCGGCCACCCAGTGACCGTCCTCGTCCTGATGGAAGCCTGTGATCGTCGAATCCCGTTTGTCAGGGTTGTGTTCGCTTTCGAGCGATTGCTTCGCTAAACTTGGCCTTTCTATATTCTTATGCAAAAGGTCTCGCCCCATGCTGATCGCCGCCAATAAGGCTGTCTCCATCGACTATACCCTGACCAACGACGCTGGTGAGGTCATCGACAGCTCCGCCGGCGGCGCTCCGCTGGTTTACCTGCATGGCGCAGGCAACATCATCCCGGGCCTGGAAAAAGCCCTGGAAGGTAAAACCGTCGGTGACGACCTGCAAGTTGCAGTCGAGCCGGAAGATGCCTACGGCGAATACGCTGCCGAACTGGTCAGCACCCTGAGCCGCAGCATGTTCGAAGGCGTTGACGAGCTGGAAGTCGGCATGCAGTTCCACGCTTCGGCGCCGGACGGCCAGATGCAGATCGTCACCATTCGTGACCTGGACGGCGACGACGTCACCGTCGACGGCAACCACCCGTTGGCCGGTCAGCGCCTGAACTTCAAAGTGAAGGTCGTTGCCATCCGTGACGCCAGCCAGGAAGAAATCGCTCATGGTCACGTCCATGGCGAAGGTGGCCATCACCACTGATTTTCTGCGCTAAGCTCAGAGAACTGGAGAGGCGCCCGAGGGCGCCTTTTTAGTCCGCGGCTGTCCTTGGTGGCCTCGCCAAGTGGCTGTTTCGAGTAGAAAACGGGAATCTGGAGTTCGTCATGAGTGCTTTTCACGACCTTAAGTTGACAGCCCTGGATGGTCAGGAGCTACCGCTGGCACCCTTCAAGGGCCAAGTCGTGCTGGTGGTCAACGTCGCCTCCAAATGCGGCTTGACCCCACAGTACGCGGCGCTGGAAAACCTCTATCAGCAATACAAAGGCAAAGGCTTCAGTGTGCTGGGCCTGCCGTGCAACCAGTTTGCCGGTCAGGAACCGGGCAGTGAGCAGGAGATTCAGGAATTCTGCAGCCTCAACTATGGCGTGAGTTTTCCGTTGTCGAAAAAGCTCGAAGTCAACGGTCACGATCGCCATCAGCTGTACCGCCTGCTGGCGGGCGAGGGTGCCGAATTTCCCGGTGACATCACCTGGAATTTCGAGAAATTCCTGCTCGGCAAGGATGGTCGTGTACTGGCCCGCTTCTCGCCGCGCACGGCGCCGGATGATCCTTCGGTGATTACGGCGATTGAAAAAGCCCTGAGCTGAAACGCGAAAATCGCAGCCATCGAGCTGCGATTTTTTTTGCCTGTCTTTTGACCCTTAATCATTCAGATCAATAATGCTTTCGGCTGGTTGAAACTCCGCATATTATCGCCGTCATATGAATCACCTGCCCGTCGATGACCTTTTCGTGGAGCTTCCCATGCCTGTTCAAGCCTTGTTCAAACCGTTCCAGCTCGGTGCCCTCGAACTGCCGACCCGTGTGGTCATGGCGCCGATGACCCGTTCGTTTTCCCCGGGTGGCGTACCCAATTCCAAAGTGATCGAGTACTACCGTCGTCGTGCAGCGGCCGGTGTCGGCCTGATCATCACCGAGGGCACCACCGTCGGCCACCAGGCCTCCAACGGTTACCCGAATGTGCCGCAGTTCTTCGGCGAAGCCGCACTGGCCGGTTGGAAGAAAGTCGTCGACGCGGTTCACGCCGAGGGCGGCAAGATCGTTCCGCAACTGTGGCACGTCGGCAGCGTTCGTCGTATCGGCACCGAGCCTGATGCCAGCGTGCCGGGCTACGGCCCGACGGAGAAACTCAAGGACGGTCAGGTCGTGGTGCACGGCATGACCAAGCAGGATATCAAGGACGTGATCGCTGCATTTGCCCAAGCAGCGAAAGACGCACAAAGCATCGGCATGGACGGCGTGGAAATCCACGGCGCCCACGGCTACCTGATCGACCAGTTCTTCTGGGAAGGCAGCAACCAGCGTACCGACGAATACGGTGGCAGCCTGGCCAACCGTTCGCGTTTCGCCATCGAGCTGATCCAGGCCGTGCGCGCTGCGGTAGGTGAAGGCTTCCCGATCATCTTCCGTTTCTCGCAATGGAAGCAGCAGGACTACACCGCACGTCTGGTGCAAACCCCGGAGGCGCTGGGCGAGTTCCTCAAGCCTCTGTCCGACGCTGGCGTGGACATCTTCCACTGCTCGACGCGCCGTTTCTGGGAGCCGGAATTCGACGGTTCCGAACTGAACCTGGCCGGCTGGACGCGCAAACTGACCGGCAAACCGACCATCACTGTCGGCAGCGTCGGCCTGGATGGCGAGTTCCTGCAGTTCATGGTCAACACCGACAAGGTCGCGCAACCGGCCAGTCTGGAAAAACTGCTGGAGCGTCTGAACAATGACGAGTTCGATCTGGTGGCGGTAGGTCGTGCGCTGCTGGTGGACCCGGACTGGGCGCAGAAAGTGCGCGAAGGCCGCGAGCAGGACATTCTACCGTTCAGCCGTGAGGCGTTGATGACGCTGGTTTGATTGCAGTGGGGGGCTTGTCGCGCAGGTCGCGGCAAGCTCCCTGCAAATGGTTTTCAAACTGCTCGATGATGGCCGCCCAGCCCTGGCGACTGGCATGCTGGCGGGCATTCAATCGGACGCAACGCAAGGTTTCATCCTCTTCCAGCAGCCACTGCGCTGCATCGCAAAACGCCTCTTCATCCCCCGGCATCGCCAGCACGCCGTTGTAGCCGTGGCGAATATGTTGCGCAGCCGCTGCCTGATCGTAGGCCACCACGCCAAGACCTGAGGCCAGCGCCTCCAGCACGACGTTGCCGAACGTTTCGGTCATGCTCGGAAACAGGAACAGATCGCCGGACGCATAGTGCGCCGCGAGCGCTTCGCCGCGTTGTGAGCCGCAGAAAACTGCGTCGGGCAATTCTTTTTCCAGGGCCACCCGTTGTGGTCCGTCACCGACGATGATGAGTTTCAGGTTACGTTGTGGATAAGCGCTGGCGAGCTTGTCGAAGCAGCGCTTGAGCAGGCCGAGATTCTTTTCTGGCGCCAGGCGTCCTACGTGAATCACTGCGATGTCCTGCTCGCTCAGTCCCCATTGCTCACGCAGGGCGTTCAGGCGTTTGGTCGGGTGGAACAACTGGCTGTCGACCCCTCGGGACAGCAGCGCGAGACGATCGAAATGCCGCCGCTCCAGTTCCAGGCGCTGGCTGACGCTCGGTACCAGGGTCAGCGCCGAACGATTGTGGAACCAGCGCAGGTAATGAGTCAGCAAGCGCGTCAGCAGGCCGAGGCCGTACTGGTTGGTGTACTGCTGGAAATTGGTGTGGAAGCCGCTGACTACGGCGATGCCCAGGCGGCGCGCGGCTCGCAGTGCCGACAACCCGAGCGGGCCTTCGGTGGCGATGTACAACACATCCGGGCGCTGGCGTGTCCAGCGGCGCAGCAACTTGTGCATCGACGACTGACCCCACTGCAACCCCGGATAACCCGGCAGCGGCCAGCCCCGACACAGCAGCAGCGCATCGTCTTCACTGCGCTGCGGATCGTCACCCTGACGCGGCCGCACCAGTTCCACCCGATGCCCGCGCGCGCGCAAACCGTCGCACAAGCGGCCAAGGGTATTGGCCACCCCGTTGATTTCCGGTGGGAAGGTTTCGCTGATCAGAGTGATGTGTAGAGCTGTCGTCATGGCCTCAGTGTCGGCTGAGGCCATGTCGTGGTTGTGACGTTCGGATGATGGATTTGTGAACGCGACCTCAGCGTTGCGTCACGAGGTTTTCGGCACCGCGCTCACGCACCCAGAACAGCGTAGCCCCGGCCACGGCGGCCGGCATCATCAGGATGTTCACCACTGGAATAAGCAACGCCAGGTAAACGATCCCGCCGAAGCTCATGCTCTGCCAGCGCTTCTGCCGCAGCCAGGCCAGCATCTCGTTCCAGCCCAGCTTGTGGTTGTCCGCCGGGTAGTCGATGTACTGGATCGCCATCATCCACACACCGAACAACAACCACAGTGGTGCGGCGATAATGTTCACCATCGGGATGAACGACAGTATGAACAGGCCGATGGCGCGTGGCAGGAAGTAGCCCAGTTTGCGCATTTCCCGGGCGAGGGTGCGCGGAATCATCGCAATCAGTTCGCCCCAGCTGAAGGCCGGAAAATCGTCGGTGCCCCGCACCACGACTTCGACTTTCTCTGCGAGGAAGCCGTTGAACGGCGCCGCGATGACGTTGGCCAGCATGGTGAAGGTGAAAAACACCATCAACGCCACCAGCACCACGAACAGCGGCCACAGGATGTAGCTCAGAAAGCTCAGCCAGTCGGGGAGCGACGGCATCAGGGTATCGACCCACAGGCTGAACTGGTGGCCGGCCAGATAGATCAACCCGACGAACAGCACCAGGTTGATGGCCAGCGGCAGCAGCACGAACAGGCGCAGGCTCGGGCTGAGGACCAATTTGAGGCCTTCGCGCAGGTATTGCGGGCCGGAGAGAACAGGGGCGGGCATAAGGTGCTCCGAGCAAGGGAAAACGCGCCGACCTTACCGACTTTGCAGAACCTGTGAAAGCGCGGCAGCGGGATCGACATTCACTGTAACAAAGACGTCCATCTCGTCAGTGTGTCGGCATAGAGACCACCTATGAGCTGGATTGTTAAACCGTATTTCCTTAATCTTGCCCCCCTCGATACGCTGCACCCAACTTTTTACAGGACTGTCGAGCTCACGCCTTCCCCAAGGTTATCCACAGTCCTTTTTTATTCTCGCCGGCAGTCCGGCGTCCGCGCCTGATGTATTGGCCGGTCAACAGGAGACAGGTTCATGTCTGAAGTCCGTCATTCGCGAGTGATCATCCTCGGTTCCGGCCCTGCCGGTTACAGCGCTGCTGTCTACGCTGCCCGTGCCAACCTCAAGCCGCTGCTGATCACCGGCATGCAGGCTGGCGGTCAACTGACCACCACCACCGAAGTCGACAACTGGCCGGGCGACGTCCACGGTCTGACCGGTCCGGTGCTGATGGAGCGTATGCGCGAGCACGCCGAGCGTTTTGAAACCGAGATCGTTTTCGATCACATCAACGCCGTGGACTTCG
This sequence comes from Pseudomonas sp. GW821-FHT02C04, assembly GCF_059421845.1. NCBI lineage: Bacteria > Pseudomonadati > Pseudomonadota > Gammaproteobacteria > Pseudomonadales > Pseudomonadaceae > Pseudomonas > Pseudomonas sp. GW821-FHT02C04. The sequence goes on from NZ_JBWKVT010000010.1 coordinate 68,653, forward strand.
CTTCCAAACCGTACAGCCTGACCGGCGACAGCGGCACCTACACCTGCGACGCCCTGATCATCGCCACCGGCGCCAGCGCTCGTTACCTGGGCCTGCCGTCGGAAGAAGCGTTCATGGGCAAAGGCGTTTCGGCCTGCGCGACCTGCGACGGTTTCTTCTATCGCAACAAGCCGGTTGCCGTGGTCGGTGGCGGCAACACCGCTGTCGAAGAAGCCCTGTACCTGGCCAACATCGCCAGCAAGGTCACTCTGATCCACCGTCGCGAAACCTTCCGCGCCGAGAAGATCCTGATCGACAAGCTCAACGCCCGTGTGGCCGAAGGCAAGATCGAGCTGAAACTGAACGCGACCCTGGACGAAGTGCTGGGCGACAACATGGGCGTGACCGGTGCGCGTCTGAAGAACAACGACGGCAGCTTCGACGAAATCAAGGTCGACGGCGTGTTCATCGCGATCGGCCACACCCCGAACACTTCGCTGTTCGAAGGTCAGCTGGAGCTGAAAGACGGCTACCTCGTCGTTCAGGGCGGCCGTGAAGGCAACGCCACCGCGACCAGCGTCGAAGGCATCTTCGCTGCCGGCGACGTGGCCGACCACGTTTACCGTCAGGCCATCACCTCGGCCGGCGCCGGCTGCATGGCGGCACTGGACACCGAGCGTTACCTGGACGATCTGCAGAACGCTTCGTTCTAAGAACGCAGGTACAAAAAACCGGCCAATCGGCCGGTTTTTTTGTGCCCGTTATTCACGGCCACCACGACAATGATCGTTCCCACGCTCTGCGTGGGAATGCCTCATCTGGACGCTCTGCGTCCTTGGGACGCGGAGCGTCCCCGGCTGCATTCCCACGCGGAGCGTGGGAACGATCTGACAGGGATAGTGTTGTGTCGGGATTCAGCGGCGGGTCAGGGGTTGGGTGGTGAACTTCACGCCCGCCAGACCGTGCTGGATCAGCGCACGGATATTGCCGTGATCGCTGCCTTCAGGCGTCGCCACAACCGAACGGTAGTGCTCGCCAAACGCCAGCAGCGCTTCTTCATCGCTCAAGCCTTCCAGCAGCGCCAGACCCAGCGTCTTGCACGAACCTTCGTTCTGCCCGGCCGCGTTTTCCACGCCGCCGTTGTTGAACGCCTGAGGCTGGTAGTCGTAGCCGGCGGCGACGAACGCCAGGGTGTCGGCAAAAACGTGTTCGCCGCTCTTGAGGCTGGCGCGCAAGGTGTTCAGATCACTCATTGGGTTTTCCTTTGGCGAACGCCGCTTGTTGTTCGGCGCTGGCTTCTTGCTGAAATTGGGCTTTCCACTCGGCGTACGGCATGCCGTAAACCACTTCACGGGCATCGTCGAGGCTGACCTCGATCTGGCGCTCGTCGGCCTCGGCCTTGTACCACTTGGACAGGCAGTTGCGGCAGAACCCGGCGAGGTTCATCAGGTCGATGTTCTGCACATCCTTGCGGCTGTCCAGGTGGGCGACCAGCCGGCGGAAGGCGGCGGCTTCGAGTTCGAGGCGTTGTTGCTCGGTCATGATGGGCTCTGTGCAGTCAAATCGTGGCGCGGATGATAAAAGTCTGACGCTTGAAGCGCCAGACACACTCAGCGGCTGGCGGCGAGGGTGATCGACACCGACTCGGCAAAACGCAGCGCGTGCGGCTTGTCGACTTCGACTTCGGCGTACAGCACCGATTCGTTGACCATCACCAGATCCAGCAATTCCTGGGTCAGGCGTTCGAGCAGCGCGAAGCGGTTGCCTTCCACGTGGGCGATGATCGCCTTGGTGATGGTGCGGTAGTTCAGCGCGTGGTCGATGTCATTGTCACGCACCGCTTCCTGCGCGGCGTACAGGATGGTCAGGTTGATCAGCACATCCTGCTTGTTGAGGATTTCGTCCTCGTTGATCCCGATAAAGGTGCGCAGGCGCAGATCCTTGACCCGGATGCGCGCCATTCCCGGTTGAAGTTGTGGCATTTACTTGCTCCGTCCAATCAATTGCAGGAACTCCTGGCGGGTGTTGCTCGACTCGCGAAAGGCGCCGAGCATGACCGAGGTGTTCATGGTCGAATTCTGTTTCTCGACACCGCGCATCATCATGCACATGTGCCGGGCTTCGATGACCACCGCGACACCGGCGGCATCGGTGACTTGCTGGACCGCCTCGGCGATCTGCCGGGTGAGGTTTTCCTGGATCTGCAGGCGGCGGGCGAACATGTCCACCAGCCGTGCGATCTTCGACAGCCCCAGCACCTTGCCTGTCGGAATATAAGCCACATGGGCCTTGCCGATGAAGGGCAGCAGGTGATGTTCGCACAACGAGTACAGCTCGATGTCAGCAACGATGATCATCTCGTCGGTGTCGGAGGCAAACAGCGCGCCATTGACGATCTCGTCGACGCTCTGCTCGTAACCGTGACACAGATACTGCATGGCCTTGGCCGCACGCACCGGTGTGTCGAGCAAGCCTTCACGGTCGGGGTCTTCACCGAGGCCGATCAGGATCTCGCGGTAGTTTTCGGGCAGGGAACGGGTCATGGAGCATCCTCGCGGGGGCGTTTTACTTGACGTGCCGCCCGCCGTTGACGGTCAGGGTCGTGCCGGTGACATAAGGGTTGTCGAGCAGGTAGCGCAGGCTCTGATAGATCACTTCGCTGCCGGGTTCGATACCCAGCGCGGACTTGGCCAGCGCCTTGGCACGGTATGCCGCGTCGTCGTCGGGATTGAACAATAGCAGGGCCGGCGCGATGCCGTTGACCTTGATTGACGGGGCGTAGCGCGCAGCGAAGGACAGCGTGAGACTGTCGAGCCCGGCCTTGCTGGCGCAATAACCGATGTGTTTGCTGCTGCCTTTGCGGGTGACGTCGTCGCTGATGTGGATGATGTCGGCAGGGCTCGAGCGTCGCAGCAGATCGGCGCAATGCAGGTTGATCAGGTACGGCGCCAGCATGTGGATATTGAACATGCGGGTGAAGGCTTCGGCTTCGCCGTCCCCGTTTTCCGCCAGCCACTCGGAGGCGTTGTGGACGATGGCCCGCAGGCTGTCGGTGTGGGTTTTCAGTTCGGCGATGAACGCCAGGATGGAGGATTCACTGGAAAAGTCCGCGAACACGCCGATGGCGCCCAGGTCCTTTAGCGTCTTCACGCCCGGACGTTCGCTGCGGTAGGTGAAGATGACCCGGTGACCGTCCTCCAGCAACCGCTGCGCACAATGCAGCCCGACGCGCTGACCGGCGCCGGTGATGAGAATGGGAGCTGTGGGAGAAGTCATGTACGGCTCGCGTCGAAGTCAGAGCAAAAACTATAACAGCGACGCGAGCGATGGTTTCAGCGATTTTGAGTGGACGCCGCGCCAGGCAGTGGACGGGCCGGGGAACTGTTGAGCCAGCCGGCCAGCAGGCGTGTCGACAGTGGAATGAAGAAGTAGACCATCAACGGCGTCAGGCACAGTGTGCTGATGAACACGCGGGGCAAAAGGCTCATTTCGCCGAGCAGCGGGCCGAGCACGAAGTTGAACAGCAGGGATACCGGGAAAAACGCCAGCCAGATGGCCACGGCCTGTTTCCAGCGCGGAGGTCGCACGCCGGCTGCACCGAACCAGCCTTCGATACCGCTGACCCGATGTTCGGTCGGATGGGCAAACAGATCACTGCCACGGGCCAGCCACGCGGTGCGCGAGGCCGAGTGCTCCCAGGCGTGCAGGGTCTGTTCGTCGACAAAGCGGAAAATGATCTGGAACTCATCGTCGCCGGGAGGCGGAGCCAGTACACCGGAACCCAGGTAACCGGGAAAGTCGGTGGCCAGTTGTTCGCCTTCGCGCAGCCAGGCGATCAGGTCCTGATAGCGGCCATCGGCGACGCGACGCGCGACCATCAACGTGACGGGGGAAGTAGACATTGTGTATCTCCGTATTACATGTGCGTCGCTCCGGGTAGGAACTTCGCCTGACGCAGCGCCGGGGTAGAGGGCTGCGTTTTTCGACAAGCAAGGATTATTCCCGATTATTGTGACGAAACCAGAGACTTTCGTCCCATTTCATCGCTTGAACCGACAAGGGGCATCCGGAGTAGAATGGGATCCAACTACGCTAACAACGCCAACAAGGACGTGTCCGCACAAATGCCTGTCATTACAGACGTTCGCCCTGCTTCGCAGGCATCTGTTGCGCTTGAGCGCGAGGAGCTTTTTCCCATACGTGAAGTGGCGCGCCTGACCGGAGTGAACCCGGTCACGTTGCGCGCATGGGAGCGGCGTTATGGTTTGATCCAGCCGACACGCACCGAAAGTGGGCACCGGCTGTATTCGATGACCGATATCGAGCGCGTTCGCAGCATCGTCGACTGGATTGATCGCGGTGTCTCGGTGAGCAAGGTCGGCAGGATTCTGGCCAAGACCGAACCGATGAAGACGCTGGCTCACATCATTCCCGATGACATGGTGCAGGCCGACTACCAGCAGTGGCAGGATCAGGTCCAGCGCGCGGTCAGTTCATTCGATGATCAGGAGCTGGATCGGGTCTACGGGCAGATTTTCTCTTCCTACACGCTGCCCGTGGTGTTCCAGGACATCCTCATGCCGCTGTGGCTGCGCTTGTTGCAGCGCCAGGATTCATTCGGGCAAACCAGCGAGTGGCTGTTTTTCGATGGGTTCCTGAGGGCGCGGGTGCTGCAGCGCATCGTCATGCTGCGAGGCTCGCAGCCACGCAAAGTGATCGTCAGCGCTCTGGCGGGGCAATGCCGTGAGCTCGAATTGCTGGTGGCGGCGCTGTTTCTCAGTGGCAATGACGCAGGTGTTCGTGTGCTGACCACCGGCCAACCGTTTGATGAGCTGACGCTGGTTTGCGAAAAGATCAAACCGCAGGCGCTGGTGCTGTTTTCCAATCACGCCCCGACTACCGAATTGCCCCGGCGTCTGAACCGTCTGGCCCTGAGCCTGGATTGTCAGTTGATGCTGGCGGGCGATGCGTCGGATCTGGCACAGGACAGCCTGGCCGGTTCATCGGTGGGCTGTCTGGGCAATGAAGGTTCGACCATGCGCCAGCGCCTGAACCAGTTTCTCGCGGGGACGCTGGATACCTGATACTCAGGTGTGCAGGGCAGGGTGAGTCAGGCGATGTTGCTGAAGGATGAACTGGCGCAGACGTTCGGTTTCGTCGGCGTCGCTCTGGCTCAAGTCGTAGGCGTAGAAACCACTTTCGGTTTCCCGTTCGAAGGTGCCGCGCAGGGAAATCCGCTCATAACCTGAAGGGCTGAACCACAGGGCGAAATGCTTCGGTGGCTTGGTCTTGTTGCGCACTTCCAGCAACACGCCTTTGTGCGAAACCTCGTGAACCCACAGCATGCCCGGTTGGCCCTTGGCATTCTCCAGCGCTACCGGTTCTTCAAGGGCCAGACGCCATGGGCGCACCATCGGCCCGTCTTCATAAATGCTTGGCACACCCAGACGCAAATGCAGGGCATGGAATTCGTCTTCCACCAGATGCAACGGAAAGGTCATCTGCTGGTTTTCGAAGTTGGCCTGGATGGTGACTTGCTCATGGGCCGCCAGGCGCGTGAGCAGATCACGGATCTGCGAACCACCATTGACCAGCAGGCTCGACGTCGCATCCCGCACATTGAGCTGCGGGTTGTGTTGCATGGTCTGGATAAAATCCAGCTCATCCTGGGTCAGGAGGGCGTCGCGTTGCATGGCTAGCTCGAAATAAATAATTACAAAGTCATTGGTGATTGTAGTTAATGACACTTAGTTCGCTGTTTTGTTTGCGCCGTTCGTCGCTTTGATGGCCGCCAGTTCTGCCTCGAGTGCCGCGACCTGGGCTTCCAGCTGCGCCACTCGCTGCTGCGCCTTGACCTGAACGGTCACGTCCTTCTGCACACCGACGAAGTAAGTCTGTCCATCATCAGCGTTTTTTACCGTCGACAGCGACAGCTCGTTCCAGAACGGTGTGCCGTCCTTGCGATAGTTGCGCAGGATTTCGCGGCACGAGCCGTTATTGCGCAAGGTCTCTCGAATGAGGGTCAGGTTGTCCTGGTCCCGGTCTCCGGCCTGCAGAAAACGACAATCCTGATACAGGATCTCTTCGCTGGTATAACCCGTCAGGCGTTCGAAAGCCGGGTTCACGTAAATCAGGATGTTGTCCTCTTTACCTTCCCGTTCGGCCACCACGATTCCATCGTTCGACGCGTTGATCACCATCTGCAGCAGACTGGCATTGATCATCTTTGAATCCTTTCAAGGTTGTCGGTGGCAGGCATTCTAGAAGATCAATCGGCGCTGTCTACTGGCCATCAGCGCTTATCGAGAGCCAATCGCAACATTGCGCCGCTGGCTGTTACTATCGCCGCTCTTTTTTTCAGTTTCAGGATCAGATTGATGAAAGTCGCCATCCTCTCCGGCTCGGTGTACGGCACGGCCGAAGAAGTCGCCCGCCACGCCCAGAGCCTGTTGAAAGCCGCCGGTTTTGAAACCTTCTACAACTCTCGCGCCAGCCTCGCCGACCTCCAGGACTTTGGCCCTGAAGCCTTGCTCGCCGTGACCTCGACCACGGGCATGGGCGAGTTGCCGGACAACCTGCAACCGCTGTACTCGAGCATTCGCGACCAGTTGCCGGCGGCCTGGCGCGGTTTGCCTGGCGCGGTGATCGCCTTGGGCGATGCCAGTTACGGCGACACCTTCTGCGGCGGCGGCGAACAGATGCGTGAGTTGTTCGGTGAACTCGGCGTGCGTGAAGTGCAGGACATGCTGCGCATCGACGCCAGCGAAAGCGTCACCCCGGAAACCGACGCGGAGCCTTGGCTGGAACAGTTGATCGCAGCGCTCAAAGGCTGATACCACGTTCGCGCAGCAGCGCGAGCCAGGCTTGTGCGGCCTTGGACAGATAGGCGCCCCGGCGCCAGATGAAGGCGATGTCCCAGCGCAGGTAATCCGGCGCGTTCAAGGTCAGGCGAACCACGCCTGGCCGCACCAGACCGCGCGCCACCACGCTGGGCAGCAGCACCACGCCTTGCCCGGCGGCCACCAGTGCCGCGAGAAAATCCGCCTGGCCGCTACGGCCACCTTCTTTCGGGGTGAAGCCCATCTGCTGGCACGCCTGAAGCAAACGATCGTTGAGCACGAAACTGCGCTGATACAGCAGGAACGGCGTCTCGGCCAGTTCCTCCAGAGCGATCTCGCCCTTTGTCGCCAACGGGTGATCCACCGGCAGCAGCGCATCGAGCGGTTCATCGCAGAAGGGCTGGAAGTCGAATTGTGGGTCTTTCGGCCGCAGACTGCCGCCCAGCTCCAGTTCACCGCTCAACACGGCTTGTTCGATATTGCGACTGCCACCTTCGAGCAACTGCACGCTGATGTTCGGGTAACGCCGTCGGTATTCGGCGAACAGCCCGGCAAACAGCGCATCGCTGCCCAGCAAGGGCAAACCGAGACGCAACTCGCCGCGCGCGAGTTGACTGAGGTCATCCAGTTCACTGAGCAATTCATTGCGCAGGCGCAGCATGCCTTCGGCCCGTTGCAGCACCACGCTGCCAGCGGCGGTCAGGCGTAGCTGCGAGCCCAGTCGTTCGAGCAACGGCGTGCCGAGGCTCTGTTCGAGCTGAGCGATCTGCTTGCTCACAGCGGACTGACTGATGTGCAGGGTTTTTGCCGCCTGAGTGAAGCCGCCCTGATGCATGACTTCGACGAAGCTTTTGAGCTGTTTGAATTCCATGGCCTGATTCCAGATTGGAATGGCTTTGAGTCTAACAATTCGCTTCGGAGATGGCAGTCCGGTTCGTAAAATAGGCCCCTGAAAGGAGCCCGCCCATGAAAGCCTCGACATTCAAATATCTCTCTCGCCTGCTGGCCGAACTGGCCGTGCTGCTCGGTCTCTATCTGCTCGGCTGCCAGTTGGCTGCGTGGCTGGCATGGCCGATCCCCGGCGGCGTGATCGGCATGGCGTTGCTGCTGTTGGCTTTTGCGTTCGGCTGGGTCAAGCCGGCGGCGCTGCAAATGGGCGCGGGATTGCTGATGGCCGAGATGCTGCTGTTCTTCATTCCGGCCCTGATGAGCCTGCTGGATTACGGTGCATTGCTGCGTGACGACGGCTGGCGAATCCTGTTGGTGATCGCCGCCAGCACGCTGATGGTAATGCTGGTGACCGCATTCACCGTGGAACTGGCCGTGCGCCTGAGGCGGTCCCATGAAGCTTGAACTGATGCCGATGTTCTGGCTGGCATTTACGTTGCTGGCCTACCTGTTCAGTCGCTGGCTGTATCGTCGGACCGGTCGCTACGTGCTGTCGCCGCTGATCCTGGTCCCCGCATTATTGCTGGCCCTTGCCGTTCCGCTGCATACCGCCTACGCCGAATACTCCAGCAACACCCATTGGCTGATGCTGGTGCTCGGTCCGGTCACCGTCGCGTTTGCGGTGCCGATCTGGCAGCAGCGGCGTCTGCTGGTGCGACATTGGTCGGCGTTGTTGCTCGGCATGCTGGCTGGCAGTACGGCGTCGATCGCGACTTCGTTTGGCCTGGCCAGGGCCTTGGCGCTGGACAGTTCGGTGACGCTGTCACTGGTGCCGCGCTCGATCACCACGCCGTTTGCCATGCCGCTGGCGCAGGATCTGGGCGGTGTGCCCGAACTGACGGCGGTGTTCGTGATGTTCACCGGGGTGTTCGGCGCGATGCTGGGCGGGGTGCTGCTCAAGTGGCTGCCGCTACGCAGTGCCCTGGCGCGCGGCGCCCTGTTTGGCGTGGGTGCTCATGGTGCGGGCGTCAGTCGCGCCCATGAAGTGGGGGGCGAAGAAGGTTCGGTGGCGGGGCTGGTCATGGTGCTTACCGGACTGCTCAATCTGTTCGCCGCACCTTTGTTGGCGTCGTTGCTTTGACATGGATCCAAGCAGCTGCCGTGGCTGACTCGTTCAGTCATCAAGCTGGCTGCCAATGCAACTACGCGATCCCCCGGGGCTGATTAGACTGCTGACACCTGCCGAAAAAAACAAAAACAGAGGTGCATACAGTGAGCGTAGCCCCCGTCCCTTCTTCCTTGAATGTCAAAGACCAGGTCAGTGCTGCGGAGTGGCAGGCCCGGGTCGATCTCGCCGCCTGCTATCGACTGGTCGCCCTGCATGGCTGGGACGATCTGATCTTCACCCACATCTCGGCCAAGGTGCCGGGCACCGAAGACTTCCTGATCAACCCGTTCGGCCTGATGTTCCATGAGATCACCGCGTCCAGTCTGGTGAAGGTCGACCAGGCCGGCAACAAGCTCATGGACAGCCCCTACGAGATCAATCCCGCCGGTTACACCATTCACAGTGCCGTCCACGAAGTGCGGCATGACGTGGCCTGCGTGCTGCACACCCACACCGCTTCCGGCGTTGCGGTGTCGGCGCAGAAGCAGGGCGTGTTGCCGATCAGTCAGCAATCACTGTTCGTGCTGTCGAGCCTGGCCTTCCATGCTTACGAAGGCGTGGCACTCAATCACGAAGAGAAGGCCCGGTTGCAGGCTGACCTCGGAGAAAACAATTTCCTGATGCTGCACAACCACGGCCTGCTGACCTGCGGCGGCACCATCGCCGATACGTTCCTGATGATGTTCACCTTTCAGCGTGCCTGTGACATTCAGGTGATGGCGCAGACCGGCGGTGCCGAACTGATCGCCATCGAACCGCAAATTCTGGCCGGCGCCAAGGCGATGATCGCCGGCGTCACCAAAAGTGCTCAAGGCATGGGCGGCGCACTGGCCTGGCCGGCACTGCTGCGCAAACTCGATAAACAAGACCCGGGGTATAAACTCTAATGCCTCTCGCCGAGATTCCTCTGAGTGCCTGGCGCAAACGCAGCCAGACGTTTGTCTTTCGTGGCCAGCCGATCCGCTACTGGACGGCCGGGCAGGGCGAACCGCTGCTGCTGATCCACGGCTTCCCGACGGCCAGTTGGGACTGGCATTACCTGTGGCAGCCGCTGGCCCAGCGCTTTCGGGTGATCGCTTGCGACATGCTCGGTTTCGGCGACTCGGCCAAACCGCTGAACCACACCTACAGCCTGCTGGAGCAGGCTGATCTGCAACAGGCCTTGTTGGCGCACCTGCAGGTCGAGCAACCAGTGCACATTCTTGCCCACGACTACGGCGACAGTGTTGCTCAGGAACTGCTGGCCCGGCATTACGATGACCTGATCGAGGTCGCCAGTTGCGTGTTCCTCAACGGTGGTCTGTTTCCGGAAACCCATCGGCCGTTGCTGACGCAAAAACTGTTGCTCAGCCCGTTGGGCTGGATGATCGGCCGCGCATTTACCCGCGATGCGCTGGTGAAGAGTTTTCATCAGATCTTCGGCCCGGACACCCGGCCCAGTGAAAGTGAAATGGATGATTTCTGGAGTCTGATCGAGTGCAATCGCGGACCGCGAATCATGCACAAGCTGATTACCTACATTCCCGAACGCCGCGTGCAGCGGGATCGCTGGGTCGCGGCGATGCAGCGCGGCGAGGTGCCGCTGCGGGTGATCGATGGCGCAGTCGATCCGATTTCAGGCGCGCACATGGTCGAACGTTACCGCGAGCTGATTCCCGACGCGGACACCGTGCTGTTGCCAGGCATCGGCCATTACCCGCAAAGCGAAGCGCCGGTGCAGGTGCTTAAGCATTACCTCGAGTTTCGCGATCACTTCGTGTTGCCGCCGCGCAAGGTGGCGTGCTCCTGATCGCAGGGCAGAGGCGTTTTGCGCCTCTGCACGGTTTCATCATCCCCCAGCCTTATCGCGCACCATTCAGCCTCAGCCGTGTTCGTTGTGACCGAACGCGTCGTGCCTGACACTCAAGGACACTGTCCCTCAGGCCTGCTGGAGTTGCCCCGATGAATGAGTCTGTGCGTTTCGAAGATAAAGTCGTGATCGTCACCGGAGCCGGCGGTGGCCTGGGGCGCGCTCACGCTTTGCTGTTCGCCAAGCAGGGCGCCAAAGTGCTGGTCAACGACCTCGGCGGCTCGACCCAGGGCGAAGGCGCCAACGCTTCGGCCGCCGACCGCGTGGTTGCGGAAATCCGCGAGGCCGGCGGTATCGCCGAAGCCAACCATGACTCGGTCACCGACGGCGACAAACTGGTGCAGAACGCGCTCGATGTGTTCGGCCGTGTCGACGTGGTGGTCAACAACGCGGGGATCCTGCGCGACAAGACTTTCCACAAGATGGAAGACGCCGACTGGGATCTGGTCTATCGCGTCCACGTCGAAGGCGCCTACAAGGTGACCCGCGCCGCATGGCCACACCTGCGCGAGCAGAACTACGGCCGGGTGATCTTCACCGCGTCGACCTCTGGCATCTACGGCAACTTCGGCCAGTCCAACTACGGCATGGCCAAACTCGGGCTGTATGGCCTGACCCGCACCCTGGCGATCGAGGGGCGCAAGAACAACATCCTGGTCAACGCCATCGCCCCCACTGGCGGCACGCGCATGACCGAAGGCCTGATCCCGCCGCAAGTGTTCGAACAGCTCAAACCGGAACTGGTCAGCCCGCTGGTGGTGTACCTGGCCAGCGAACAATGCCAGGAAACCTCCGGCCTGTTCGAAGTCGGCGGCGGCTGGATGGGCAAGGTGCGCTGGGAGCGCAGCCTGGGCGCCGGGTTCGATCCGCGCGTGGGGTTCTCACCGGAAGATGTCGCGGCGCACTGGCAGCAGATTTGTGATTTCGAAGGGGCGGCGCATCCGAAGGACAACATTGAGGCGCTGAAGGAAATGATGGGGAATTTGCAGAAGTATTCGTTGTAATACATAGAGAGACGAGCAGGCATGAGTTGCCTGCTCGTTGTTTGCTTTCTATTCTTCGTTTTTAAATCCGGGTTTTCCGTTGGCAGCGCGCCAAGCCTTGATGGTTTCTAAAACTCCTGCCGGACTGTCGTCCGTACCCTCTTCCGGGTAATAAAGAACGTCCGTTCCATTTGGGTGCTCCGAGGTTTTTACAATGTTGTCGACGATAGCGTCATGCTCTTTTTCTGATGAGTAATCACCTTCGACCAGCCGATTAATAAGTGCTACATATTCGGCTTCCGTATATTCCTCAAATTTATTCTTGAATTTCATTTTTTTGTTTTCTCATTTCGGAATGGGTTTCAATGTGTCGTTTTGGAGTTAATACACGAAGATTGTCTAGATCGTAAATCGAACCACCTTCTGCGATAGGTACGACATGATGTATATCCAGTTTTGTTTTTCCACCCACTTGTTCTGACCTGGGAGCTGTTGGTGAGAGGCCTTTTTTTATGTCAAATTTACTGAAAGGGGTGAATTGTTCAAACAACGCTTGATCATTCCCTACCGCCTTCCAAAACGCCTTGCGAAATGCCCTGAAACTAGAAAACTCCCTACCTCTGAGCTTATCCGCAATTTGCGTCGGAATCGGCGCACCTTGCTGCGTCGCAGCTGTTCCCAACCAATTGCCTGAAACCGTTTGCCCTATCCCACTGGCGATACCGGGATCCTGCCGCCGATCCCGAAACATCGTGAAAATCGGCGGTATTCCAGAGTCGATCGGGAAAACCGTAACCCATCCATCAAACCCGTACTGATCAAGCTGAGGAAATGGATCGATCCGTCCGCTGTCAGGCGTGACATCGGCGCCTTCGTAGTTCGGCAAGTCTGTGTCGGCGACTGGCAAATCTGTCGAAGGATTCAGCGGTTTTACCAACGGCGTCCAAGTGACGACAGGGCCTTTGGAGTCGCTTGCATTAGCAGTGGAAATGTAAGTGTTTTTCTGTACGTCAAAGCGTGCGAGTACCACCGGCACTTTGCTGGGGACTGTCACGCCATCGGTGCTGACGACGACAACTTCGACTCTGTTACCTGACGCTCTGGAGCCAAGCCTGACCGGCAGATCGACTTCACCGCCGGTCGCCGCCAGTTCGTACAGGTCGGTGTCCAAATCAGGCGCAAGTTCTGATAGCGGGACACTTGCAGCAAACAGGTCGCCGTTCCCAAGTTCCGAGGGAACGAGCAAAGCGGCGAACCCGACGATCACCGGTGCCGCCGCTGTGGAGATGGCCGCCAGCGCCAGGGACACCGCCGTTCGCAGCGACGTTCTGAGTGCCAGCGTGGTTGCCGGGTTATTGCCAAAAACGCCAAGCGGTCCGGTAAAGGTGGGGCCGAATGCGGCCATCGAGCCCGCATTGGCAAAGACGGGGGATTGTCCGCTCGGGGCGTTTTCTGATTCTCGGCGGGCTTTTTCCCTGGCGGTCTTGCGTGCTTTTTTGCGGCGTCTTTTCTGTGCCTTTCGCAGCGCTTTCTGCTGTTTTTCCTGCCGTGTTTTTTCAGCCAGCAGCCGGCGCTCTTCCATGCGGCGCTGAGCATCGGCTTGCGCTTGCTGGCGTGCCTGTTCGGCGGCGATTTGTGCTTGCTCAGCAGCCAGCCGTTGCTCTTCAGCCAGTGCTGCAAGGCGCGCCCGTTCACGAGCCTGGATTTCCTGCTGCTCTTTTTGCAGTCGTGCAGCCTCAACCAGCGCTGCAAGGCGTGCCTGTTCATTGATCTGCGCCAGTTCGGCTGCGGCTCTTTGCGCTTGCTGCTCGGCGGCAATTCGCGCTTGATCGTTGTCCTGAACGGTCGCCAGCCAGTTGAGCACATTGACTTGTTGCTGGTTGAGCATCTGCAACGATTGCGACAACAGCCTCGCTTCGTGAGCGGCCCGGTAGGAGAACGACCAGGTCTGAAAGGCAATGCCATCAGGCTTGATAGGGCGCTCCATCGTTCTCGCCCGAGCGGTGAAATCGTTCAACGGCCGGTTCAGGGGATCGCTGCCATAAAACGTGTTGCCCAAGGCGGTCTGGCGATGAAACTCGGCAGTCTTGCGCGCCATCAGCGTATTGCGAACACCGAGCTCGCGAATGATTGCCTCGGCGGGCGGCAGAGGGTGAGTTGGAACCTCAAGTCTGGCGGCGGCAAGTTCATGTTCGAGGGTTTGTGCAAGTTGACTGGATCTGACCTGAAACTCCTGATCCAGAACTTGAGCGGTGCCTTTCACGATATGTACGTTGCCCGCAAAGGCAGGCGGTCTTTGAAAGGCACCGCCGCTGCTGACATCAAATGTAGTAGCCGGTAACGGGTTGTAACCGGGAGGCGCTGGTGCTGTCGTGTGGACAGGCTCGGTCAGCTCCCATGCTGGAGGCCTTTGCATATTCATATCCTTTTGAATGTGCGCTGTTTAAAAGTGATGAGTTGTTCTGCCATTAGAAGTTACAGGTGAACCGTCGGGCGCGGGTCCGAGAGTCCTGTAGGCAGTTACAGAAGAGTTCGGCAGAAAATTCGGTGATAAATAACGAATGGAAGTTGTTCGTTATTTCAATAAGGAAGTTTCCGAAAAGGATTCAGGAAGCATCTGACAGTGGCGGGGGGAGTGACTGATTGCTGACTCGGCGCGATAAACCATCGCCCATAAAAAAGGCCGCTGCAAACGCAGCGGCCAAGGTAAGACGTTGGATCAAGGAGCTACAAATCAACGTCAGTGAACACCGGGGGCGATGGATCGAAAACGCTTCGGTCCATCAGAAAACGGTTGCCGACGACTCGGTCGCGGACTTTGTGCTTCGTGGCGGTCTGCCGTGAAAGCCCGCTCAGAATAAGGGCTTGAAGCCAAAGGAAAAATAGCGATTCCGGACATGCACTGTTACGGGGCATGTAACAGTGCAGTGCTTCACCATGGCCATCATCCGTTGCGTTGATAGTGGCTCATCCAGCCAACTCATGACCGGCGCAAAGCCTTGCCGCAGGCGGGGATTCATCCTTTCGAGCGACAGCGCGAATACCTCCTTGGTGCGCTTATCGTCCCTGTGCGGCGGCAGTAGGGTGGGGCCTTCTGTCACTCACCGGGGAAGACGCATGACAAAAACAACAATGCGCGCCATCTTCAAACCGCAGGCGCTGGCGGCTGCGGTCGCCTTGGGTTGCTGTGCCCAGGCCCATGCGATCGATTTCAACATCGGCGAAATCGAAGGCACGTTCGACTCATCGCTGTCGGTCGGCGCGAGCTGGGGCATGCGCGATGCGGACAAGTCGCTGGTCGGCACGGTCAATGGCGGTACGGGCCAGTCTTCGACCGGTGATGACGGGCGCTTGAACTTCAAGAAGGGCGAGACCTTTTCCAAGATCTTCAAGGGCATCCACGACCTCGAATTGAAGTACGGCGACACCGGTGTGTTCGTACGTGGCAAGTACTGGTACGACTTCGAACTCAAGGACGAGGACCGCGAATTCAAGCCCATCAGCGACAAGGGCCGCAAGGAAGGCGCCAAATCCTCTGGCGGGCAGATTCTCGATGCGTTCGTCTATCACAACTACTCCATCGCCGATCTGCCGGGCACCGTGCGGGCCGGCAAGCAGGTGGTGAGCTGGGGCGAAAGTACCTTCATCGGCAACTCGATCAACAGCATCAACCCGATCGACGTTTCGGCGTTCCGTCGGCCTGGCGCGGAGATCAAGGAAGGCCTGATTCCGGTGAACATGCTGTTTGGCTCGCAAAGCCTGACGGACAAACTTTCGGTCGAGGGCTTCTATCAGCTGGAGTGGGACCAGACCGTTCTCGACAACTGCGGCACCTTCTTCGGTGTCGACGTCGCGGCGGATGGTTGCAACCATGGTTACACCGTCGCCAATCCGGCGATCGCCCCGCTGGCACCGGTGGCCGCCGCTTTCGGACAACCCATTGAAGTCACGCGCGAAGGCGTCGTCGTGCCCCGTGGCGGTGATCGCGATGCACGGGATTCCGGGCAGTGGGGTACGGCGCTGCGCTGGCTCGGCGACGATACCGAATATGGCCTCTATTTCCTCAACTACCACAGCCGTACGCCCACGGTTGGCACCACCACGGCCGGCCTGTCGACTCTGGCGGCATTGCCGGGGATGGTCAGCACCGCCAATCGCCTGGCCCCCGGCAGCGGTTCCGGGCTGGCGCAAAGCGTGATGCTCGGGCGCGGCCAGTACTACCTCGAATACCCGGAAGACATCCGTCTGTATGGCGCGAGTTTCGCCACCACATTGCCCACCGGCACTGCGTGGACCGGCGAGCTCAGCTACCGCCCCAACGCTCCGGTGCAGGTCAACACCAACGACCTGACCCTGGCCTTGCTCAACCCGATCGCCGGCGGCGCGGCATCCCCGTTGACCACCTCGCCGGGCGCCGACAACAAGGGTTATCGGCGCAAGGAAGTGACGCAACTGCAGAGCACCCTCACGCATTTCTTCGATCAGGTGCTGGGTGCCGAACGCCTGACCGTGGTCGGTGAGGCGGCGGTGGTCCGGGTCGGTGGTCTGGAGTCGCGCAGCAAGCTGCGTTACGGCCGTGATTCGGTGTACGGCCAGTACGGTTTCGGCGGCGACACTGGTGGTTTCGTCACCTCGACCTCCTGGGGCTATCGCGCCCGGGCCATCCTCGACTACGCCAACGTGATCGGCGGGATCAACCTCAAGCCCAACCTGTCCTGGTCCCACGACGTCTCCGGTTACGGCCCCAACGGGCTGTTCAACGAAGGCGCCAAGGCAATCAGCGTCGGGGTCGATGCCGACTACCGCAACACCTACACCGCGAGCCTCAGTTACACCGACTTTTTCGGCGGCGATTACAACGTCCTCACCGACCGTGACTTCGTGGCCCTGAGCTTCGGCGTGAACTTCTGATCTGCCCGAGAAGGATGAAATCAATGCGCAAAATGATTCTGCAATGCGGTGTCCTGGCTCTCAGTCTGCTGGCCGCCAACGTGATCGCGGCGGTGTCGCCGCAAGAGGCCGACAAACTCGGCACCAGCCTGACGCCGCTGGGTGCGGAGAAGGCCGGTAACGCTGATGGTTCGATTCCGGCCTGGACCGGTGGCATCCCGAAAAACGCCGGGGCGGTGGACAGCAAAGGCTTTCTCGCCGACCCGTTCGCCAACGAAAAACCACTGTTCACCATCACTGCGGCCAACGTCGACCAGTACAAGGCCAAGCTTTCCGAAGGCCAGGTGGCGATGTTCAAACGCTATCCCGACACCTACAAAATTCCGGTCTACCCGACCCATCGCACGGTCGCCGTGCCGCCGGAAATCTACGAGTCGGCCAAACGCAGCGCACTGAACGTGACTTCGATCAACGACGGCAACGGCCTGGCCAATTTCACCGGCAATCGCTACTACGCCTTCCCGATTCCGAAGAACGGTGTCGAGGTGCTGTGGAACCACATCACCCGTTACCACGGTGGCAACCTGCGCCGGATCATCACCCAGGTGACCCCGCAAACCAACGGCAGCTACACACCGATCCGCTTCGAGGAAGAGATTGCCGTGCCGCAGTTGATGAAGGAGCTGGATCCGGAACAGGCAGCCAACGTGCTGACCTTCTTCAAGCAGTCCGTGACTGCCCCGGCACGTCTGGCCGGCAATGTATTGCTGGTGCACGAAACCCTCGACCAGGTGAAAGAACCGCGTCTGGCGTGGATCTACAACGCCGGTCAGCGCCGGGTTCGCCGTGCGCCGCAAGTCGCCTACGACGGCCCGGGCACCGCCGCCGATGGCCTGCGTACGTCGGACAACTTCGACATGTTCTCCGGCGCGCCGGATCGTTACGACTGGAAGCTGATCGGCAAGAAGGAAATGTACATTCCGTACAACAGCTACAAACTCGATTCACCGAAGCTCAAGTACGACGACATCGTCAAGGCCGGGCACATCAATCAGGACCTGACCCGTTATGAACTGCACCGGGTCTGGGAAGTGATCGGCACGGTCAAGCCGAGCGAGCGACACATCTACGCCAAGCGCCACATGTACATCGACGAGGACAGCTGGCAAGTAGCACTCGCCGATCACTACGACGGTCGCGGACAGTTGTGGCGGGTGGCCGAAGGGCATGCCCAGTACTACTACGATCACCAGGCCCAGGCCTACACCCTGGAAGCGCTCTACGACATCATCGCCGGTCGCTACATTGCCCTGGGCATGAAGAACGAGGAGAAGCACAGCTTCGAATTCGGCTTCGAAGCCAAGGCGGCCGACTTCACTCCTTCGGCCCTGCGCGCCGAGGGCGTCCGGTAAGGGGAGCGATACACTCGCGAGACAAAAGGCGACCGGTTGGTCGCCTTTTTTATGGGCAGCAATCAGCGTACTGAATACTCGTCAACAAGCATCGGGGAGAGGGCTAGGGTGAACGTACAACGATAAAAAGGCGCACCCGATGACCGCCATGACACCCCGTCTGGATCGAGCAGATTTTTTTCCGAGACTTTCTTCCCATCACCTGCCACGTCCGCGACTTTGCGATGCACTGCTTGAGTCGACGGCACGGGTCAAACTGATCTGCGCGCCGGCCGGCAGCGGCAAGACCGCGCTGCTCACCGAATGCCTGCTGCAGGCGCCCGTCAATTGCACCGTCTGTTGGTTGCCGCTGGCCGGTGCATCCTTGAGCGCTGGCGGATGTTGCGAACGACTCGCGCAAGCAATGGGGCTGATAACCTCGGACGAAGCGTCACTGCTGTATGAACTGGCGCGACGGTCTACGGTGACCTGGGTGCTGATCGACGATTACTGCCGATACCCGGAGCCGGCGCTGGATGCGTTGCTCGACCGGATGCTGGCGATCAGCAGTCCGGCCGTGACGTGGTGGATCGGCACGCGACGGCGCCCAACCTGCAACTGGCCGCGCCTGCTGCTCGACGATGCCTTGTACGAATGTGAAGGCACGGCGTTGGCGCTGACCCGGGACGAGATTGCACAAGTGTTGCGTCACTTGCCTCCGGCCCAGGCCGACAGCGTGGCCGGGCGCATCTTCCAGCGCAGCGGCGGTTGGTGCGCCGGGGTGCGGATGCTGTTGATGCAAAAATGCGACTGGTCGCAAAAGACCTTGCCGCAGCAACGCATGGACACCTTGCTGGACTACCTGCAACACGAACTGTTCAGTGGTTTGAGCCCGGAACTGGCCGAGGCCTGGCGGGTGCTGGCGCATTTGCCGCGGTTCAATGCCAGCCTGTGCGATCACCTGTTCGGTGCCGGCGATGGAG
This sequence comes from Pseudomonas sp. GW821-FHT02C04, assembly GCF_059421845.1. Lineage (NCBI taxonomy): Bacteria > Pseudomonadati > Pseudomonadota > Gammaproteobacteria > Pseudomonadales > Pseudomonadaceae > Pseudomonas > Pseudomonas sp. GW821-FHT02C04. The sequence continues at coordinate 87,623 of NZ_JBWKVT010000010.1, forward strand.
CGCAATGGATGCGCAGCCTGCAAACGCTCGGGTGTTTTATCGAGCCCTGGCAAGGGGCGCCGGACTGGTTGCAGGTGTGTGCTCCGCTGTCGCGTTTGATGCGCGACGAACCATGGCCTGCAGGGCGGTCCTGGCATCGCCGGGCCTGTCAGTGGTTTGCTGCCGGGCAGCATTGGAAATGTGCGTTCGAGCAGGCGTTGCTGGCCGAGGAGTACGAGGTCGCGGTGAGTCTGTTGCAGCACTTCAGTTTCGAGCATCTGTTCGAGGAGCAGATGGTTGTGCTTTTGTTGCGTCTTTATGAGCAACGCGGCGAGGAACTGCTACTGGGCTCTGCGCAATTGGTCGGGTTGATCGCGGCAGCGCTGCTGTTCGCCGGACGATTTGCGCAGGCGGCAGATTGCATCGGGCAACTGTCGCGTTTTTTGCCACCGACGTCGGCTGGCCAGCAACGGCAATTGATCGCTCGCTGGCAGGCTCAGCAAGGCTGGCTGTTACACCTGCAAGGACGGATGGAGGAGGCGCGTGATCATTTCGAGCAAGCCTTGAACGATCTGTCATCGCAGGCCTGGACCGCGCGTCTGCTGTGTCTGTCGGGCCGCACTCAGCAGGCGTTGCTGTGCGGTGATCTGGAGTTGGCTCACTCTATCAATCGTGAAGCGTTGTGCCTGGCTCGGGCTGAGGGCTCACTGTTGTTCGAAGCGTTGCTGGAGCTTGATCATGCTCAATTGCTGGAGCAGCGTGGCGCGTCGGCCCGAGCCGAAGAGTTGCTGGCTAATCTTTGCGAAATGCTTGGCTCGTCCGTCGAGCGACCGACGCCGCTGCTGGGGCGTATCGCCCTGCGTCGTGGACGTCTGGCGTTGAACATGGGACAGCAGGAACGGGCCGCCAAGTTCTTTCAGCAAGGGCTCGACGATTGTCTGCCAAGTTTTGATAAACGTGTGCTTTACGGCTTTCTCGGTCAGGCGCAACTGGCCGCCGATCAGGGTGATTACGCTCACGCCTTCATGCGACTACGGGACGCCGAACGGTTGATGCAGCAGCGGCAGATTCCGGACACGGTCTATCGCGGCGTACTGTTGCAGGTCAGCAGCGAGTTCTGGCTGCAACAAGGACGCCCCGAACTGGCGCGCGAGGCGTTGAGTCGTGTGCTCAGGCACTATCGCGGCCCAGGTGCACGGCAGGCGCCGCCGGCGACGCTGGAGCTGATTCCGCGCATCGAGTGTTTGTTGATTCTGGCCGAGACCCGGTTGCAGCAGGCGCAACAGCCAATGGTGCGATTGCAGTCTTTGCTCGAGCAGGCTCAGTCTTGCCGGATGATCGTTCTGGAAACCGAGCAGTTGCTGGCAATGTGTGAGGTGGCATTAATCCTTAATGATCGGGAAGCTGCCCGACTGTATTTCGACAAGGGACGAATGCTGGCCCGCCAGTTCAACTTGCAGCGTCTGGTCATGAAGTTTGATGAGGCTGCTTCGGACATTCGATCTGAATCATTATCCGAAGATCAGTTTTTTGATGGCGGCGATAGTGAGAATTCATTAAGCCTGAGAGAGTCGCAAGTGTTGGGGTTGATTGCGGAGGGAAGTTCTAATCAACAAATAGCGGACAAGTTGTTCATCTCGTTGCATACCGTTAAAACTCATGTCCGGCGAATTCATGTAAAGTTGGGTGTCGAGCGCCGGACGCATGCCGTGGCACGCGCGAGAATGCTGGGTTTGTGTTGTTAACGGTCAGTTAATTAAAGTGTTGGTTTTTTTTAAGTTTGATCCTTTAAACGTCTTGCAAAGGGCTGTGGGTATTTTTATTGGCTTTGCTCCGGTTAAGTTGTTTGCACGGCTTGGGCGATATTTTGTCGTCTGGTTATCACGTGTAATAACGGAGTTTTGTTATGAGTACAATGGAAAGGCTTTCGGCGGAAAAACATCTGGTTGAAGTCAATCGGCGGAGAGACGACCTGGAAGGTTTACTGGGGAAACTACCGTCGTTCAAATCACTGCTGCAGGATCTGGTGTTAAAGGAACTTCAACAGTTATCGCCGGACATTTACATCAGCAAAACGTACATCACCGCCCGGCGTCCGGAGATTGCGAATCCGCAACCGACCGGGTTGCTGATGGACGTGTTCATGCAGTGCCTGGTGTCCGGCAAGGCGCCCGTCTATGACACCCATCTGTACGGCGTCTACGACTGGCCTGACTCCACGGATGAAGAGGACCGGATTCACGGGCTGGACGTGGTAGCCGTCGGTTCGTTGATCGGTAATGTGCTGGAATCGCTGGCGCAGAAGTACACGCCCTTGCTGGCGCAGTACTGGTCGGTTTCTTCAGGCAAGGACGACAAGGGACGTGAGCTGGCTTCGCGCAGCCGTCAGTTGCAGGATGTCTATGCAGCGCTGTTCTGGCAGGAATTGGGCGCGACGGTGCAGATGCAAGGCGTCCGACCGGAGGTCGAGGAAAGCTATGCCGTCTACATCAGGGGTACATCCCTGACTCCGGCCTACAGTCTTTCACTGCAACTGGAAAGCGGTCGATTCGCAACGCTTGCCGGTTGCTTCGTCACCTACCTCACAGGTCGCTCCATCACCGAACTGGTGCCAGACGATGACGAATGGGTTGTCCTCTACACCTCCGTGAACGGTCTGGAAACGTTCCGCACCTCCGCCATGATGCATCAAGCGCTGGAGCAACGCCTGGGCAATGCAGACAGTCGGGCGCAACTGCTCAGAAGCGTTTCACAGGAAGATGCCGGGCAGGTCAGGAGTGTTCCGGACATCCGTTACCTGAACATTCAAGGCGAACTCTTCCAGACCCTCACAGCACAGCTTCTTGATAAACAACAACGAGACATTGCTTACCATCTTCGCCAGCTACAGGCACCGGACGGGGATCGACCCGCTCTCGTCCGTGCGGTCGAGAGTGCACACCATCAGCAAGCGGTCATCGACGCTGCCAGGGGGCGGGTCGCCAGGCTACTGGCCCTGATGAACCGAAACGCCCGGCCGCAATGGATGACGGATGCCACCGCCAACCATCAGGAAATGTTCGCTTCTCTGGAAAAGGAACTGCTCGGGGGGCAGGTGAGCCTGCATGAAGCCATGGGTGGGGTGTCTTCTTTTCAGGACTACGTGCACGGCGTCGTCGAAACCCACATCAGCGCGGGCGATACCCGGCGAGTGGACCCTGATACTGTCTGGGTGACAGTGCAACATTCGTTGCGCATGGGCTCTCGGCGTATCGAACATGTCGAGCGTAAAACCCTGACGCAGTTGTTCATGTACGGCGTGCATGACACGGCGGCTCCCTACACGATCAAGCTCGAAGCCTTTCACGACAATCCGCGACTGACGGCTTCCAATATCGAACTCGCCATCCGCCAGTTTGATCTGCGTGTGCAATATGCCAATGAGCGCAATCAGCGTTTCGCACAGGCGCGGATCCGCGAAGCCATGCGCGAAGTCCTGGGGCAGGAAATTGCACTCAGCCACTTCGCCGCCGTCCTGCAAAAACACATCGGCCCGCAAGCGCAGAACATGGTGCAGCAGTATCTGTATGGCGACCCGGGAGCCGAAGCGTTTGGCGTTGCGTTTCGTCAGCGCTACAAACCGCTCAAGGACATGATTGCGTTTCGTGCAAGGGGGCCTGCGCCAGACCGTCAATTACATGTGCTGTATGCGCCGGGTGCACCGACCGGGCAGCAGTGGTACGAATTCTCCGATCTGACGGGGTTGAAACGACAGTTCATCTCCTGGGGATTCGAGCCACGGGATCGTGAGTTCCTGACCGGTCAGGCTTTCAGCAAGGACCGCGCTGCTTTCGTGAAAAACGAACTCTCTTATGTCGAGCCAGGCCCTGTGTTTCAGCCATGGTGGTGGGGCGGTGTCACCTTGGTCGAGTGGACTCGGGGGTACGGTGAAGGGCCTCTGATGGGGGCCATTCATGAAATCATCGATTGGGAAATCGCTGAAGAACAGGTGGCCACGCCCGTCTGGTACAGGAATGCGGCGTCGCGGGATCGAGAGATGCTTACCCGAGTGAACACGGATTTCAAGGCGCTCTACGAACTGTCGAAAGAGGAGCTGAATATCCCTACGCTGGTTTCTTTTTCACGAGACCAGGTGATGGAGCGGTTGAACAGTCATCTGCGTCGGACTAACCCGAATCATCCACCAATCGATCCTGATCGCATTGATGTCAAGGTGAAAGGGCAGGACTGGATGACGCTCACCCATCTCTTCGTTCAATGGCAGCTTTGGCCAGGCGATGATCAGGTGGCATTCGTTTCCAGGGATGGTTCTTCACTGGGAGATCTGAATGCGGCAGTCGTCAAATCGTTGATCGGTTTGCGGCCGGGCATGATGTATGAGTGGCACCTGGTCGATCGTTTCGCCAACGGCCCTTCGCTGGATCTCAAGGCGAAACTGTTCTGCAAGCTCAAGCAGAACGAAATGCTCAGGGCCGCATTGACCCAGAAGATGCAGGGCTCTCTGTCCTCCGAGCAGTTCAATTGGCTCGCGGGACTGGTCGAAGGACTGGATCATGACCGTCCTCATGAACTGGATCCGTTCAAGCCGGGCACTACCCCGCAGGATGGTATCTACACACTGGTTCTTGAAGGGCGACGCATTGAGGGCGCTTATACGTTCGGACGCCGGGTGGCGGGGAAGCTGCAGCTGCTGGTCTATGTTCCGAAGGCTCCGGATGGCCTGAGCTTCCGCCCACTTGAGTCCTTGACTCTGGGGCTCAAGGATGTCGACCTGGGAAATCACGTCATTGCATTGACCAGGCTCGAACACCGGAGTGTCGTACAGAACTTTGTCATTCGCTGCCAAAACGCTTCAGGCGCTCTCCCTGCCCCTGCGTTGAACAACAGTTCTGTCGTGACCCATTTCAAGTTCGAATTCGACAGCATGGTTTCGCGTGTGCTCAGCGACGTTGACTATCAAACCACCACACCTGCCGAGCGATTCTGGAACACGGTTATGGTGATCACCGAGCTTGCGGTGGATATCGTCTCGCTGTTTGTCCCGCCGGTGGGACTGGTGAACAGCATCGTGCGAATCACAGGGTCGATCGTCCGGGGCATCGTTGCCTACAGCCTGGGTGATGATGAAGCCGGCAAGAACCATCTCACCTCGGCCTGGAGAAGCTCCATTCTCCTGTATGTGGGGGTTGTGGCAGGCGTTGGCGGATCTGTTTCGGCAGTGGGGCTGTTGTCGCGAGTCAAGGATATTTCCGAGATCGTGTCGACTGCGACCGGGGTGCCGGTGGGAATTGGTTATGTCACCGCCGTGGTTTCTCCCTATTTGATCGCGGACAGTAAAACCCGAATCATCGGCTGACCCCTTGCCTCGTCAATCTGGCTGATAACCCATCCGCCAGCTCACGGCCCGCGTCGCAGCCAATAACCGCTGCGCCGCCGGGCCGTTTTCGTCGGCGTGGAACAGCGAGGTCGGGCCGACGATGGTCAACACCGCCGCGATCTGCCCGAGGGCGTTGAACACTGGTGCTGACAAGGCATCGACACCGGGCATCAGCAAGCCGTGCACATGATGCAGACCGCGTTCGCGGATCTGTTCGCACAACGCCGCATAGGCTTTTTCGTCCGCCAGCGGATGGCCGCCGCTGGCGATTTCCTGTTCGCGCAATTCGTCGGTTTCCCGATGCGGCAGGTAGGTGCTGAACACCAGACCGGTGGATGAACTGAGCAGCGGCAACACCGAGCCCAGTTGCGTCACCACCGTCACCGCGCGCACCGCCGGCTCGATGTGCACCACGGTTGCGCCCTGATTGCCCCAGACCGCCAGAAAGCAGGTTTCGTTGAGTTCATCGCGCAGTTCGGCCAGCGGCAGGGCGGCGACTTTCAGCACGTCCATACTGTTGAGTGCGGCCAGGCCCACACGCAGGGCTTCACGGCCGAGGCCGTAGTGGTTGGTGGCGGTGTTCTGTTCGGCGAAACCGCTGGCGATCAATGCCTGTAAATAACGGTGAACCTTGCTCGCCGGCATCTGCACATGTTCGGCCAGGCGCGACAGCGAAGTGGAGGGCGACAACTCGGCCAGGGCCTTGAGGATGTCGGTGCCGACTTCGGCGGAGCGGACTTTCTGTTTGCCGTTGCTGTCGCTGGTTTTTTCCATGGTGCTGCCGTGTCCCGGAACGAATGGGCGTCTTTATAGCTTGACGCTGGATAGCGAGCAAATTACGTTATGCGTAATTGAATTACGATAAAAATAACCCCGGCGTGCCAAGACCTCTGATCCAGAGCGTCCGGCCATGCCGACTCCCTGTTCAGGAGGCTCCATGAACCTCGATTCAGCCCTGGCTTACCAGTCCGGTTTCGGCAACGAATTCAGCTCCGAAGCGTTGCCCGGCGCACTGCCCGTCGGCCAGAACTCCCCGCAGAAAGCCCCTTACGGTCTGTACACCGAACTGTTCTCCGGCACCGCGTTCACCATGACCCGCAGCGAAGCGCGGCGCACCTGGATGTACCGGATCCAGCCGTCGGCCAATCACCCGGCGTTCGTCAAACTCGAGCGGCAACTGGCGGGCGGCCCATTGGGTGAAGTCACCCCCAATCGCCTGCGCTGGAACCCGCTGGAAATTCCGGCCGAACCGACCGATTTCATCGACGGTCTGGTGAGCATGGCGGCCAACTCCGCTGCCGAAAAACCGGCCGGCATCAGCATCTATCACTATTGCGCCAACCGTTCGATGGAGCGCGTTTTCTTCAACGCCGACGGCGAGTTGCTGCTGGTGCCGCAATTGGGTCGTCTGCGCATCGTCACCGAACTGGGTGTGCTGGAAGTGGCGCCGCTGGAAATCGCCGTGCTGCCACGGGGCCTGAAATTCCGCGTCGAACTGCTCGACCCGCAAGCGCGCGGTTACATCGCCGAGAACCATGGTGCACCGCTGCGCCTGCCGGATCTGGGGCCGATCGGCAGCAACGGTCTGGCCAATCCACGGGATTTCCTGACCCCGGTCGCCGCCTACGAAAACTTTCAGCAACCGACCACCCTGGTGCAGAAATTCCTCGGCCAGTTGTGGGGCACCGAACTCAATCACTCGCCGCTGAACGTGGTCGCCTGGCACGGCAACAACGTGCCGTACAAATATGACCTGCGCCGCTTCAACACCATCGGCACCGTCAGCTTCGATCACCCGGACCCGTCGATCTTCACCGTGCTCACGTCGCCGACCAGCGTCCACGGTCTGGCCAACCTCGACTTCGTGATCTTCCCGCCGCGCTGGATGGTGGCCGAAAACACCTTCCGTCCGCCGTGGTTCCACCGCAATCTGATGAACGAGTTCATGGGCCTGATCCAGGGCGAATACGACGCCAAGGCCGAAGGCTTTGTGCCTGGAGGAGCGTCCCTGCACAGTTGCATGAGCGCCCACGGCCCGGACGGCGAGACCTGCACCAAAGCCATCAACGCGGACCTGAAACCGGCGAAGATCGACAACACCATGGCCTTCATGTTCGAGACCAGTCAGGTGCTGCGCCCAAGCCGCTTTGCCCTCGACTGTCCACAACTGCAACCCAATTACGACGCCTGCTGGGCCACGCTGCCCGCCACGTTCGACCCGACCCGGAGATAACCCATGACGCAGAATTCCATCACCCGCAGTTGGGTCGCTTCGGCCAACGGCCACACCGATTTCCCGCTGCAGAACCTGCCGCTGGGCGTGTTCAGCATCGACGGCTCGGCGCCTCGCGCGGGCGTGGCGATTGGCGAACACATCTTCGATCTGCAAGTGGCGCTGGAGGCCGGTCTGTTCGACGGCGTCGCGCGCAGTGCGGTTGAAGCCATGCATGGCGGTCAGTTGAACGCATTCTTCGAACTCGGCCGCGACGCTCGCGTTGCCCTGCGCGAACGTCTGCTGGAACTGTTCAGCGAAGGCAGCACTCACCGCGGCAACATCGAAGCCCAGGGTGCGAAACTGCTGCCGCTGGCCGCCGATTGCCATCTGCACCTGCCGGCGCGCATCAGTGACTACACCGACTTCTACGTCGGCATCGAGCACGCGCAGAACGTCGGCAAACTGTTCCGCCCGGACAACCCGCTGCTGCCGAACTACAAACACGTGCCGATCGGCTACCACGGTCGTGCATCCACCGTGCGTGCTTCCGGCACCGACGTGCGCCGTCCGAAAGGCCAGACCCTGCCGGCCGGTGCTACCGAGCCGACTTTCGGTCCGTGCGCGCGGCTGGACTATGAGCTGGAGCTGGGGATCTGGATCGGTCAGGGCAACGAGATGGGCGAGTCGATCGCCATCGGCGATGCCGCTGAACACATTGCCGGTTTCTGCCTGCTCAACGACTGGTCGGCCCGTGACATCCAGGCCTGGGAATACCAGCCGCTCGGCCCGTTCCTGTCCAAAAGCTTCATCACCAGCGTGTCGCCGTGGGTGGTGACCGCCGAAGCGCTGGCGCCATTCCGCACCGCGCAACCGGCGCGCCCGGAAGGTGATCCGCAGCCATTGCCGTACCTGTTCGACAAGCGTGATCAGGATGGTGGTGGTTTCGATATCGAGCTGGAAGTGCTGCTGCTCACCGAGAAAATGCGCGAGCAGAACCTGCCGGCCCATCGCCTGACTCTGAGCAACACCCGCTACATGTACTGGACCGTCGCGCAAATGGTCGCGCACCACAGCGTCAACGGCTGCCAGTTGCAGGCCGGTGACCTGTTCGGATCGGGCACTTTGTCCGGCCCTGAAAACGGCCAGTTCGGCAGCCTGCTGGAAATCACCGAGGGTGGCAAAAAGCCAATCGAGCTGGCTTCCGGTGAAGTGCGCAAGTTCCTTGAAGACGGTGACGAAATCATCCTGCGCGCTCGCTGCGCCCGCGAAGGTTTTGCCTCGATCGGTTTCGGCGAATGCCGTGGCACTGTGCTGGCGGCACGCTGACAGGAGCGGTTCATGGACCTCTATACCTATTACCGTTCCACTTCGTCATACCGTGTACGGATCGCGCTGGCGCTCAAGGGCCTCGATTATCAGGCGTTGCCGGTCAATTTGATCGCACCGCCCGGTGGTGAGCATCGGCAACCGGCGTACCTGGCGATCAATCCGCAGGGCCGGGTGCCGGCGCTGCGTACCGATGACGGCAAGTTGCTGATTCAGTCGCCGGCGATCATCGAGTATCTGGAAGAGCGTTATCCACAGGTGCCATTGCTGCCCGTCAATCTGGTGACCCGCGCGCAGGTGCGCGGGGTTGCATCGGTGATTGGCTGCGACGTGCATCCGTTGCACAACGTCAGCGTGCTCAATCGCCTGCGCGGTCTGGGGCATGACGAGCCGCAGGTGAACGAGTGGATCGGCCACTGGATCAGCCAGGGGTTGGCGACGGTGGAGCAGTTGATCGGCGACAGCGGTTTCTGTTTCGGCGAGTGGCCGTGCGTGGCGGACGTGTACCTGATCCCGCAGTTGTACGCGGCCGAACGCTTCAATGTTTCGCTGGAGGCGTATCCACGGATTCGTCGAGTGGCCGGGTTGGCCGCTGAACATCCGGCGTTCATCGCGGCGCATCCGGCGAATCAGCCGGACACGCCGAAGTAGCATTTGATGGCTCCCGTGTAGCGCACGGGAGCCATTCCGGTTACCCGCAAAAAATCATAAAAACAAAACAGGTACCTTGCGATGCATAACCAGATTGCCAGCTTCCGGGCGGCACTCGACGCCCGTCCTGTGTCCCGTTTTCAGTGGTTGCTCCTGATTCTTCTCGCCTTGCTGCTGGTCACCGACGGCTACGACGCCCAGGTGCTCGGTTACGTGGTGCCGGCGCTGGCGCAGGACTGGGGCCTGGAGAAATCCGCGTTCGGCCCGGTGTTCAGCGCCAACCTGCTCGGCCTGACGCTAGGCTCGCTCGCCGTGACGCCGCTGGCCGACCGTTTCGGCGTTCGACGGATTCTGCTCGCCTGTGTGCTGATCTACGCCAGCCTCACCGTGCTGATGGTGTTTGCCGACTCCCTGAATACCTTGATGATCGCGCGGTTCATCTGCGGCATCGGCATGGGCGGCGCAATGCCCAGCGCCATGGCGTTGATGTCGGAATACTCACCGCCACGCCTGCGCACGTTGATGGTGACGCTGGCGGCGTGCGGCTTCTCTTTCGGTGGTGCGGCAGGTGGTTTCGTCGCGGCCGGATTTATCGACCGTTTTGGCTGGCAAGCGGTGTTCCTCGCTGGTGGTGTCACGCCGTTGCTGCTGTTTCCGTTCCTCTGGTGGATGCTGCCGGAATCACTGCCGCGCCTGCTGCGCGATGCGCCACCGTATGCTCGCCTGCGCAAGGTTACCGCCCGAATGCTGCCGGACTGGCAACCACCCGCAGCGTCGGTCGAACAGAACGAGCGCGAGCAGGGCAGCAAGCTGACGGTGGTGGAGCTGTTCCGTAATGGATATGCGCGCCCGACCTTGCTGATCTGGGCAACGTTTTTCGTCAGCCTGATCCTGCTGTATTTCATGATCAGCTGGCTGCCGTCGCTGCTGCTGGAAAGTGGCCTGAAACTCAATGAAGCGAATCTGGTGACGTCGATGTTCCTGTTCGCCGGTACGCTGGGCGCGATCTGCATGGCGTGGTTCGCCGACCGTTTGAAAAGTAAGGTGCGTCTGCTGTCCGGTGTGCTGGCCGGCGCGGCGGTCTGCACGATTCTGCTGGGCCTGAATCACGACAATCCGCGCTATTTGGTGGCCTGTGTGTTTGCGGCGGGCTTCTGCATCATTGGCGGGCAACTGACGCTCAATGCGTTCGCCAGCAATTTTTATCCGGCGCACGTGCGCGCCACCGGCACCGGTTGGGCGTTGGGAGTGGGGCGTTTCGGCTCGATTCTCGGGCCGCTGTTCGGCAGCCTGCTGCTGGCGATGCACATTCCGGTGGAGCAGATTTTCTTCTTCTGCGCGATTCCGGCAGTGATTGCGGCGTTGTTGATCATTCAGGTGCGTTCGCCTGCTGCGGCGTCAGTCAGTGCACCACCGAATTGGGCGGCAGATGCCCCAGTCGTTCAGTCAGGCGAAGCCGCTGAATCGGGTCGTCACTGAGCAGCAGCGCGTGCTCAAGATCGAAGCGCTCGGCGTTCGGGCAGTCGAGACGCTGGTACAGGCTGGCCCGGGCCAGGTAGTCGGCGGCGCTGGCATCGCCCATTTCGAGCACGCGTTCGGCATCGATCAGCGCGGCGATGAAGTCATCGTGGGTCAGGTGCAACTGGCGCAGGTTACGCGACAGGCGTTGAAGCATCTGTAGCGGTGTGGCGGTCAGCAGGTGGTCGGCGTTGAGTTGCATCTGGTGGCCGTATTGGCGATGCAGCAGTTCGCGGCAATCGTTCGGATACAGGCGCCGTCCACCGCACGGATCGAGCAAGTGATCAGCCCCGGGCACCTTCAACAGGAAATGCCCGGGGAAGTTCACGCCGACCAACGGGATCTCCAGGCCGCGGGCCAGTTCCAGCGCGATCAGCGCCAGGGCCAACGGTTGGCCGCGTCGGGTCTGCAACACCTTGTTGACCATCGCGGCCTGCGGGCGCAACGGTGCAAAATCATCCTGTGCGAAACCCAGATCGGTCATCCGCCGCAGGAGCGGCTGCGCCAGTTCGCTGACCGGCAACAGTGGCAAACCGGAACTGACGCGCTGTTGCAGTTCCTTGAAATCCTGCAACAGCGTTTCGGGGTCGATGTGTTTGTCGTGTTCGGCAGCCATCCACAACGCCGCCTCGAACAGCGCGGGCGGTGAACGGTGCAGACAGTCGAAAAAACGTTGGCGCGGACTCATCAAAATCTCCGGGGAATGCCTCGTTTTAGCCCCGTCTCCGTCATTCGTCCAGTGCCGCGCCGCTCTGCCACCGGGTTATGCCGCAACGCATTGGTCGCTGTCGGGCCTTATTCCCGTGTGCTTCAGCAATTTTTGGGCGCAAGCCTATACTGGCGACTACCAGAAGTGATTCGGGGGCCTGCCGATGTTCGCTCTCATGCAAAGCACTCGCCTGGAATCGCTGCACCTTAGCGTTGATCCGGTCTCCGGATTGAAGGCGGTCATTGCCATCCATAACAGTCGCCTCGGGCCCGCCCTGGGCGGATGTCGTTATCTTGCCTACCCGAACGACGAATCCGCGGTCGAGGACGCCATACGCCTGGCCCAGGGCATGAGCTACAAAGCCGCGCTGGCCGGACTGGCCCAGGGCGGCGGTGTGGCGGTGATCGTGCGTCCGGCCCATGTGGAAAACCGCGCTGCGTTGTTCGAAGCCTTCGGCCGTTGCATCAATCAGCTCGACGGCCGCTACATCACCGCCATCGACAGCGGCACCTCGGTGGCGGACATGGATTGCATTGCCCAGCAGACCCAGCACGTCACCAGCACCACCTCGGCCGGCGACCCGGCGCCACACGCGGCAATGGGCGTGTTCACCGGGATTCGCGCCACGGCCATGGCGCGGCTGGGCAGCGACAACCTTGAAGGCTTGCGCGTGGCGATTCAGGGGCTGGGCAATGTCGGTTATGCCTTGGCCGAACAGTTGCACGCCGCCGGTGCCGAACTGCTGGTCAGCGACATCGACCACGGCAAGGTGCAACTGGCGATGGAACAACTCAACGCCCACCCGATCGCCAACGACGCATTGCTCAGCACGCCGTGCGACATTCTTGCGCCGTGCGGCCTGGGCGGTGTGCTCAACAGCCACACCGTCACCCAGTTGCGCTGCTCGGCGGTGGCGGGGTCGGCCAACAATCAACTGACACATCTGGATGTCGCCGATCAACTGGAACGGCGCGGCATCCTGTATGCGCCGGATTACGTGATCAATGCCGGCGGGTTGATCTACGTTTCCCTCAAGCACCGTGGCGAAGAGCTGACGACCATCACCGCGCACCTGTCGAAGATCAGTTCGCGGCTGACGGAAGTGTTTGCCCACGCCCAGGCTGAAAAACGTTCACCCGCGCGGGTGGCGGACGAGTTGGCGGAGAAGGTGTTGTACCGCTGAGGTTTGTCCGGACATGAAAAAGCCCCTGAGTCTTTCAACTCAGGGGCTATTCAATTCAGAGGCTTCAATTCAGGTGTCGATTACTTTGCAGCTTTCGCCGCCTTGGCGGGTTTGGCTGGGGCTTCTGCCGGTTCAGCCGCGTCTGCTGTCTCGTTCGCCACAACCGGTTCGGCCGGTGCGTTGATCAGCTCCGACAGGGCATCTGGCTGGCTCTTGAACGCCCGGGCGAATACATCGCGGTTCTTCGCCATGAAGATCCCGACTTCTTCCACTTGCTGCTCGCTCAACGAAGGAACGGCTTTTTCCAGTACTTCGGCCAGCAACTCGGCCAGTTCGAGCATTTTGTCATGACGGTCAGCTTCGGCTTTATCCATGAACAAGCGCTCCAGATCTCGGCTGCTGCGGTATACCACTTCGACGGCCATTCACCACCTCACATGCCTTCACATTAAGTTGTCTTTGCGACTACTGTATCTATATACAGCGAAAAGGATAAGCGAATCCCTGCGCTTTGGGTAGTGGCTTTTTAATGTAGACCGGATTCGGATTTTGTCAGCCCAATGGTTATGCACAGGTGCGACCAAACGCCACGGCGCGGGTTTCGCGGCGCCTCGCCATGATGGCGTGGCCTCTTTTCTGCATGCATCCGCGTGCGTGTGCAATAACCGTCACGTCCAATGCGCAACATCCGCTCGAACCGGGCTAAGGAACCTTCATCGTGAAAATCAACTGGGCCGAGAAACTGCGGCAAAACGTGCATCAACTGGCCGAGTCCCTGGGCAACCTGTTCGTCGAAACCTTCCACTACCTGGCGCTGTTCGCCATTGGTGCGGTGACCGCCTGGGCGGCGGTGATGGAGTTTCTCGGGATGCTCGAGGAAGGGCACATCAAGATCGATGACATTCTGTTGCTGTTCATCTATCTGGAACTGGGGGCGATGGTCGGGATTTATTTCAAGACCAACCACATGCCGGTGCGCTTCCTGATCTACGTGGCGATCACCGCACTGACGCGGTTGCTGATCTCCAACGTCTCGCACCACAACCCGCCGGACATGGGCATCATCTACCTGTGCGGCGGGATTCTGCTGCTGGCGTTCTCGATCCTGGTGGTGCGTTACGCCTCGTCGCAATTTCCTTCGGTGAAAATCGAGAAGCCGCAACGCAAGCTCGGTGCAGGTTCCGGTGAACACCCCGAGATCGAGAAGGGCGAGCTCTAAAGACCGATCAATGGCCGATGCTGGCCCTTGATCTGGCGCGGTGGCGGGGTGAGCCCGTCGCCGCGGGTCATGGCTTCCAGGATCGCCATGGCGCTGTGGCCCTGTTCGATGGCGATGCCGAACTGGATGCTTTGCACCAGTCGTTTTAGGCGCTTGGGGTCGTTGCGCTGTTCGGCGCTGATCATCCGTTTGGCGACGATCCGGCCGCTGTTGGAAAGGGTCAGCATGATGCTGCCGTCGAGGCCCTGAATGCTCAGGTTGATCTGATAGTCCGGCGCGAAGGCATCGGTAATGATCTGAAAAGGATTGTCCATGATGCGTCACCGCCTGATTGAACGTGCAGTTGTTGACCGGCCGTGATCGGGTTGGTTCGCCCAACCGGACCGTCGGCCATTCCGTGGTCCTGTCTCCTTCAGGGATGTAGCAAGGGACATGCCGGGAATTTTGTCGAACAATGAAACCGGCCAAAAAGAAGGCGAGCCCATGGCTCGCCTTCTTCGTTTGCGGCCCGTTTCAGGGCAGAACCGAGTAGATGATCGCTGACAGTGCAATCAGGCCGATCAGCACCACGAACACGTTCGACACCTGGCCCGAATACTGGCGCAAGGCTGGCACGCGGCGGATCGCGTACATCGGCATCAGGAACAACAGGCAGGCAATCACCGGCCCGCCGAGGGTTTCGATCATGCCGAGGATGCTCGGGTTGAAGGTCGCCACGGCCCAGCAGCTGAGGATCATGAACAGCGCGGTTGCACGATTCAGCCAGCTCGCCGACATCACCCGGCCACGACCGCGCAGGCTTTTGACGATCATGCCCTGGAAGCCTTCGCTGGCGCCGATGTAGTGGCCGAGGAAGGATTTGGTGATCGCCACCAGCGCAATCAACGGCGCGGCGTAAGCGATGACCGGAGTCTGGAAGTGGTTGGCCAGGTACGACAGGATCGAAATGTTCTGCGCCTTGGCCGCTGCCAGATCAGCCGGCGACAGCGCCAGCACGCAGCTGAAGCAGAAGAACATCACGGTCACCACCATCATGCCGTGGGCCATGGCGAGGATGCCGCTGCTCTTGCGTTCGGCCTGGTCGCCGTAGCGTTGTTTCTGCTCGACGGCGAACGCGGAAATGATCGGCGAATGGTTGAACGAGAACACCATCACCGGGATTGCCAGCCACAGGGTCTTGAAGAACACCGACATCGGCATCGCTTCCTGGGCGCTGGCGAAGAACGCGCCGTTCCAGTTCGGAATCAGGCTGATACCGAGCAACAACAACGCGGCGACGAACGGATACACCAGCACGCTCATGGCTTTGACGATCACGCTCTGACCGCAACGCACGATGGCCATCAAACCGAGGATCAACGCCAGCGACAACACCGCGCGTGGCGGCGGGGCGATGTGCAACTGGTGTTCGAGGAAGCTGCTCAGGGTGTTGGTCAGCGCCACGCTGTACACCAGCAGGATCGGGAAGATCGCGAAGAAATACAGCAGCGTGATCAGTTTGCCGGCACCGACGCCGAAGTGTTCTTCCACCACTTCGGTGATGTCACCGGAGCGGCCCGACAGCACGAAGCGGGTAAGGCCCCGGTGAGCGAAGAAGGTCATCGGGAACGCCAGCAACGCCAGGATCAGCAACGGCCAGAAGCCGCCGACACCGGCGTTGATCGGCAGGAACAGCGTACCGGCACCGATGGCCGTGCCGTACAGGCCGAGCATCCAGGTGGTGTCGAATTTGCTCCAGCCCTTGTGGGCGGTTTCGCTATCGCGTGTGCGGTCTACAGCGGGGTTTTCGGCAGCAGGTGTGCGTACATCGGTCATCGTTTTGGCCTCGTTATTATTCTTGCTCGGGCTCACGTGTTACAGGCGGTCAGGGAGCGCTCCTCAGCACTCCACCCAGCTCACGGCCAGGCCGCCTCGTGAAGTCTCTTTGTATTTGTCATGCATGTCGGCGCCGGTATCGCGCATGGTGCGGATCACACGGTCGAGGGAAATGAAGTGTTTGCCGTCACCGCGCAGGGCCATTTGTGTGGCGTTGATCGCCTTCACCGCGGCGATGGCGTTGCGCTCGATGCACGGCACCTGCACCAGTCCGCCGACCGGGTCGCAGGTCAGGCCGAGGTTGTGTTCCAGACCGATTTCGGCGGCGTTTTCCAGTTGCTCCGGGGTGGCGCCGAGTACATCGGCGAGCCCCGCAGCAGCCATCGCACAGGCCGAACCAACTTCGCCCTGGCAACCCACTTCGGCACCGGAGATCGAGGCGTTTTTCTTGCACAGGATGCCGACCGCTGCCGCGCCCAGAAAGAATGCGACCACGTCATCGTCGGACGCATCCGGATTGAATTTCATGTAGTAGTGCAGGACGGCCGGAATGATCCCGGCGGCACCGTTGGTCGGCGCGGTGACCATACGCCCGCCGGCGGCGTTTTCTTCGTTGACGGCGAGGGCGAACAGGTTGACCCACTCCATCGCCGACAGGGTCGAACTGATGACGTTCGGTTTGCCGATTTCCAGCAGGCTGCGGTGCAATTTCGCCGCACGACGCGGAACATTCAGACCACCAGGCAGCACGCCTTCGTGACGCAAACCTTGCTCGACGCATTCGCGCATTACCGACCAGATATGCAGCAGACCCTTACGGATTTCGGCGTCGCTGCGCCAGGCCCGTTCGTTGGCCATCATCAGTTCGGAAACGCGCAGGTTGTGTTTGTTGCACAGCGACAGCAGTTCAGCGGCGCTGGAAAAGTCGTACGGCAAGACCACGTCGCCGGTCGGCGCGACGCCTGACTCGGCTTCGGCCGCTTCGATGATGAAACCGCCGCCGACCGAATAGTGCGTCTGCTCGAACAGTTGCCCGGATGCACCGAAGGCTGTCAGCGACATGGCGTTGGGGTGGTAGGGCAGGCTCTCGTCCAGCAGCAGGAGGTCGTGCTGCCAGTTGAAGGCAATCGAGCGCTGACCGGCGAGTGACAGATGACCGGTCTCGCGCAGTTGCTGGATGCGTGGCTCGATGGTCGACGGATCGATGCTGTCCGGCCATTCGCCCATCAGGCCCATGACCGTTGCACGGTCAGTGGCGTGACCGACGCCGGTGGCCGAGAGCGAGCCGTATAAACGGATTTCCACCCGCTGCACGTCGAGCAGCAAATGCTGATCGATCAGGGCCTGGGCGAAGGTCGCGGCGGCGCGCATCGGGCCGACGGTGTGGGAACTGGACGGACCGATACCGACTTTGAATAGATCGAAAACACTGATAGCCATGCTAAACCCTTACAAGCAATGGAGTAGGAATCGCTGCCATTTTTTGTAGGACAAGCGCAATGTCGGCGATACTGCCTACCTCGCTTCAACGTGACTAACGAAACTTCCTAAGTAAGCCTTTAGCAGGACTAAACCATGAGCCGTCAATTGCATGCCCAGACTTACGTCTGGCTGCAGGTGTTTTCCTGTGCCGCGCGGCACCTGTCATTCACCCGTTGTGCCGAGGAACTGCACATCACGCCGGGGGCGGTGAGTCAGCAAATCCGACAGTTGGAAGAGCGTCTGGGCTTTCGCCTGTTTCATCGGCGAGCCCGGGGTGTGGAGCTGAGCGCGGAAGGACAGCGACTGGCGATCACGGTCAACGAGGCTTATGGCAGCATCGACGCGGAATTGCGTCGTCTGGATGCGGGGATGATCAGCGGGATTCTGCGGGTGCGTTCGATTCCGTCGTTCCTCAGCAAATGGCTGACCCCGCGCCTGCCGCGCCTGCAACAGCGTTACCCGGACATCCAGTTGCGGCTGGTGGCCGAGGACAGCAGCGTGCCGTTGCATGAAGGGGATTTCGACCTGGCCATCGACTTGAACGACGGCAGTTATCCGGGATTGTTATCCACAGCCTTGCTCGACGAGCAGATTTTCCCGGTGTGCGCGCCGAGCCTGCTGCGTGGACGGCCGCCATTGCACGGGCCGGCGGATCTTGTGCATTTCCCGCTGCTGCACGACATCACGGCCTGGCGCGGCAGTTATGAATACGCGGAGTGGGAGTTTTATCTCAATGCCATCGGATTCGATGGCGCCGACGTACGGCGTGGGCACACGTTCAATCGCAACCACCTGACCATCGAAGCGGCGATTGCCGGCATGGGTGTGGCGATTGCCCGGCGCACGCTGCTCAACGACGAGCTGGAGCGGGGGACGTTGATCGTGCCGTTCGGGATTTCGGTGCCCAATCACAAGCGCTATGTATTGCTCTACGCGCCGGGGGCGTTGAGCCATCCGGGTGTGCGCGCAGTGCATGACTGGCTGGTGGAAGAGGCGGAGATTTTCCGTGGCCTGCACCCGTTGAGTGATGGCCAATTGTGAGCAGATTTTGCAGGGAACTGAGGCGACCCAACTCCCGACCTTACCAGCGCTTCACTCGGTTGTCCGGCTTTTTTTGCGTATGAATATTTATCTTTTTTCAGGGGTTGAAATGTTCGTCACACGGGCCGATTGTTGTAATCAAGAGGTCACGAAATCCTGTTCAAGGCCTCTTGCGAGCTAGCTGAAATAAGGGATGAACTATGCAAATCCAAGTCAACAGCGACAACCATATTCAAAGCAGCAAACGACTGGAGGAGTGGGTACGAACCACAATTGAGAGCACGCTCGACCGTTATGAGGAAGACCTGACCCGTGTCGAAGTCCATCTGAGCGACGAGAACGGTGACAAACCGGGTCCCCATGATTTGCGCTGCCAACTGGAAGCGCGGCCAAAAGGCCATCAACCGATTTCCGTCACCCACAAAGCCGATTCGCTGGAACAGGCGATCGATGGTGCAGCCGAAAAACTGGAGCACGCGCTGGAGCACCTGTTTGGCAAATTGCGGGGCAAACCGCGAGCCGCAGTGGTGCCATTTACCAGCAAGGCGAATGACGCGCTGCTGGAGGAAGAATTTCTGGAAAACGAACAGGCAGCGATCAACAGTTGATGCGCTGATTTTATAAGTCACCCAACGAGAACGGGCCTGCAATTGCAGGCCCGTTTCGTTTTTGGTGGGTTTTGTGAGTGGATCAGATATGAAACCCCTCTCCCTTCGGGAGAGGGCTGGATGCATGTAGATCTCAGAAGGCAACGGAAGTCTGCACATACACCGTGCGCGGCTCACCCACATACTTGCCCTTGTTGTTGTCATCGAACGAGCGGGTGAAGTACTGGGTGTTGAAGATGTTCTTCACCCCCACCGCCACGTTCAGGTCCGACAGCGGCGGGCCGAAGTCATAACCGGCGCGGCTGCTGAACAGCATGTAGCCCGGGATCTTGCCGGTGCTGCCGTCGGCGCTTTCTTTCGAGGTGTTGGCGTTGTCGGCGAACTGGTCGCTCTGGAAGCTGCTGTCCAGGTTCAGCTTCCACGGCCCTTCGGTGTAACCGACGCCGATCGTGCCTTTGTGTTTCGAGGAGAACGGCACACGATTGCCCTTGTTCGGACCGTCTTCGCGGATGGTCGCGTCGACGTAAGCGTAAGTGGCGTACACGTCGAAACCAGCCAGTGCCGGGCTCAAGTCATCCAGCGCGTAATTGACGCTGGTCTCGATGCCCTGATGGCGGGTTTCGCCACGGGCGATCACCGAATCGTTGGTCTGGTTGCTTTCATACTGGTTGTCGAAGTTGATCAGGAACGCGCCGATTTCCGCTCGCAGGGCGCCGTTGTCGTAACGGGTGCCGAGTTCCCAGGTGCGGGCCTTCTCCGGTTTCACTTCGCCGCTGCTCACGCGGTTGGGCATCTGGCTGTATTGCACGCTGCCGAACGAACCTTCGGTGTTGGCGTACAGGTTCCAGGTGTCGGTCAGGTGGTACAGCACGTTCAACGCCGGCAGCGCGGTGTTGTAGTCGCCCTTGTATTTGACGTTGGTCAGGTTGTTGGTCTGTTGCGACTCGATCATCTCGTAGCGCACGCCCGGGGTGATCGTCCACTTGCCGATGTCGATGCGGTCATCGACGAAGAACGCATTGGCCTCGGTGCCGCCACGGGTGTCGCGATCGTTGCGGCTGTTGGTGGTCGGGTACTCGTTGCTGGCGATTGGCGTGCGATAGCGCAGTTCGTGGCCGGCTTCGTTGATATAGCGATAGCCGACGCCGACTTCATGGCTGGTCGGGCCGAGGTCGAAGCCCTGGGCGAAACGGGTTTCCAGACCGCGAACCCAGTATTCGCGCGGCGACAGCGACAGGAATGTGCCCTGATCCAGATAACCGCTGCGCAGGGTCTTGGTGAAGAAGGTGTTGGCGGTGAATTCGCGGCGATCTTCCTGATAGCGGTAGCCGAAATTGAACATCGTGCGACGGCCCCAGAACTGGTCTTTCGGGCGGGTCGACTGATACGGATCGGCATCGTAGTCGGCGACATTCAGACCGCCAGGCATGTCGGCCTTGCCTTCGTAATACTGGGCCATGGCGTTGAAGCTGTTGGCTTCGTCGAGCTGATATTTGCCCTTGAGGATCAGGTCGTCAATTTCCGTGTCGCTGTGTTCGCGCCAGTCGCCACCGCGTGTGCCGGAGTACAGCAACGCGCCGCCCAGACCGTTGGCATTGGTGCCGCCGGCCAGCAGGTTGGCGCTGGTCTTGAAGCCGTCATGGCTCGACGAAGGACTGGTTTCGGTCTGGAAACCGCCCTTGACGGTCGGCTCGTCAGGAATCGCCCGGGTCACGAAGTTGACCACGCCGCCGACGTTCTGCGGGCCGTAACGCACGGCACCGCCACCTCGCACGACGTCCACCGCGTCCATGTTGCCCATGCTGATCGGTGCGAACGACAACTGTGGTTGACCGTAAGGCGCGAATGGCACCGGGATGCCGTCCATCAACACCGTCGAACGCGCGGCCAGGCGCGGGTTGAGGCCGCGAATACCGAAGTTCAGCGCCATGTCATGGCTGCCGGTGCCGTTGTTTTCCGGGGCGTTGACGCCGGGAATGCGATTGAGCACATCGCGGGCCTGGGTCGCGCCCTGGCGTTCGAACTCTTCGCGGCGGATCACGTCACGGGCACCGGGATGTTCGAAGACGTTGACCTGTGCGGCTTCACCGAGCCAGTCGCCGACCACTTTCGAGGTGTCCAGCTCCAGGGCGCTGTCGCTCGACGGTTGCAGGCTGAAGGCATTGCCGCCCTCGGCGCGGGCGTGTAGGCCGGTGCCTTCGAGCAGCGCGTTCAGACCTTGTTCCGCTGTGTAGCTGCCTTCCAGTCCACGGCTTTGCACTCCGCTGGTGACCTGCGAGCCAAAGGAAATCAGCACCCCGGCTTCACGGCCGAACTGGTTGAGGGCGTTTTCCAGCGACGACGGAGCGATGTGATAAGCCTTGGTGTCGGCAGCCAGCGCATGGGGCAGGGTGCTGAAGCTCAGGCTGGCGCCGAGGACGAGATTGCGCAGGGTTCGGGCCAACGGCGTGAGGCGGGTGGGGTGCATGGAGGACGGTCCTGAGAAGGTTGAATCAAGGGGGGGCTTTCCTTCTCTGTCACGCCAGATCTGAAAAACGGCTCATTTATTTTTGCGGCTGATCAAACCTTGGCTTCGACCGTCACCCAATAGCGAGTAAAACGCTTCACTTTCACCGGCAGGCTGATTTCCAGCAGATCGAGAATCCGCTCGCTGTCGTCCAGTGGATAAGTCCCGGAGATCAGCAAGTCAGCGACTTTTGCATCGCAATTGAGCTGCCCGCGACGGTAGCGACCGAGTTCGTCGAGGAAGTCACCCAGGCGCATGTGGGCGGCCACGAGCATGCCGTCGGCCCAGGCGCCGCTGTTGGCGTCCAGCGGTTTTGCTTCACTGATGGAGGTGGCGCTGAAACTCAATTGCCGGGCGACCGGCAGCAGCATCGGCGCGCGACCTTGTGCGTTCAATTCGACCCGACCTTCAAACAGCGCAACCTGCGTGCGGTCGGCAAACTGACGCACGTTGATCCGTGCGCCCTGGGTTTTCAGCAGGCCTTGGGCGGTTTGCACTTCGAAAGATTGAGTGACGGTCAGCAGCATTTCGCCTTCGAGCAAGCGGATCAGGCCATCGCTTCGGACATCCGCCGCACTCGCGGTGTTGAGCTGCAATTGGCCGCCAACGCCGAGCGAAATCTTGCGGCGCTGACCGATCGGGCTGCGGTAATCGGCCAGCAGCGACGGCAACGGATTGTGCTCGCGCATCCCCCAGGTGACCGCCGAGCCGGCGCCGAGAAGCAGCAACAATTTGAGAGCCTGACGCCGACTGCCGGACTTTGGCGCGTTCAACGCGGCATGGGCCAGTGGCGATGACAAACCCCGCAACCGCGAATTGACCCGCTGAATATGTTCCCAGGCGCGGCGGTGTTCGCTGTGGGCGTCGATCCACTGTTGCCAGGCTTGTTGCTGGCGCGGGTTCAGCGGGCCCTGCTGCATTTCCAGCAGCCAGTGCACCGCCTGCTCGGCAACCTGCGCGGAAAAATCCATCGGCGGATTCACAGAGCAAAGTAGCAGCGCATCGCTGCCTTGTTCAGATGACGTTTGACCGTGGCCACGGAGATGCCCAGTTCGGCGGCGATCTGCGGATAGGTCAGGCCATCGACCTGGGCCAGCAGAAATGCACGTTTGACCGCACGCGGCAGACCGTCGAGCAACTGATCGAGCTCCATCAGGGTTTGCAGGATGATCGCTTTCTCTTCTTCCGAAGGCGCGACGACTTCCGGCATCTGCGCGAGGGTGTCGAGGTAGGCGCGCTCCAGATCCTGGCGACGGTAATGGTTGAACAGCACGCGCTTGGCCAGGGTGGTGAGGAACGCCCGGGGCTCGATGATCACCGGCGGTTCTCGTGCGGTCAGCACCCGGATGAACGTGTCCTGGGCCAGATCGGCGGCGCTGTCCGGGCAGCCGAGTTTGCGCCGCAGCCAGCCTGTGAGCCAGCTGTGATGGGCCTGATACAGCGATTCGACGGGATGGGCGGACGACAACGGCATCACTCCGGGCGCATGCGGGATGCGTTAGAGAACAAGAATGGTTCGCATTGTAGGGCCGTCAATGCATGCCGGCAATCAGACTCTTTTGCGTATGAGAATATTTATCATTAATATCGCTCACTTGTCGTCTCGGCCTGTTGGCCGGGCGTTAACCGTTTCAGGGTCGAAACATGAAAGCCAAACTCGCCGCACTCCCCATGTCCTATCGTCTGGCCGTCACTTCGCGGGTGCTCGCGGCGGTGTTTGGCGGCTATCTGGTCGCGGCGCTGGCCAGTGTCACGCTAACCATGTGGTTGCCGCTGAACCGCGCCGAAGCGGTCATCACCGGCATGACTGTCTCGTTCCTCGTGTATCTGGTGGCCGTGCTCTGGTGCTTTGCCTGCCGCAGCGCGTGGGCGGCATGGGTTGGGTTGCTGGTGCCGAGCGTGATTCTGGCGACGATCTCCGGCGCCGCTCGGGGTCTGGGTTACGCATGAAAGAGGGATTTCGCCAGGCGATGGCCTGGCTGCACACCTGGACCGGGCTGGTCTTCGGCTGGCTGCTGTTCGCGATTTTCCTGACCGGGACGCTGGCCTATTTCAAGGACGAGACCAATCACTGGATGCAGCCGGAAATCCCGTCCCGGCCGCTCGATGCCGAAGCGAGCCTGACGCTGGCGCAAACCTATCTGCAGCAGCGCGCGCCCGACGCACCGAGCTGGCAGATCACGCTTCCTGATGCGCGCGATCCCGGCATTTCTGTAGGTTGGCAGGCCCCGGTCAAACCCGGCGAGCGCGGTCGATTCACCGAAAAAATCCTCGACGCCCAGACCGGTGCCGAAGTGCCCGTGCGCAAAAGCTTCGGCGGCGAATTCTTCTACCGCTTCCACTTCCAGCTGCAAATGCCTTATCCGTGGGGCCGCTGGCTGGCGACCAGCGCGGCGATGGTGATGTTCATCGCACTGATCACCGGCATCATCACCCACAAGAAAATCTTCAAGGACTTCTTCACCTTCCGTCCGCGCAAAGGCCAGCGCACCTGGCTCGACGGGCACAACGCAGTAGGTGTGCTGGTGCTGCCGTTTCACCTGATGATCACCTACAGCAGCCTGGTGATTTTCATGGCGATGGTTATGCCGGCGAGCCTTTTGGCGTCTTACGGCAACGATCGCAGTGCGTTTTACGACGAAGTGTTTCCCGAAACGCCAGCCCCGGAGCGTGCAGGCGTACCCACCACGTTGCCGGCGATGGCGCCGCTGCTGGCACGTGCAAGCGAGCACTGGGGCGGCGGACATGCAGCGCGGGTGACCGTGAACAATCCCGGCGACGCCAATGCCTCGGTGCAGGTGTCGCGTGCCAGCTCCGACAAGATCACCTACGAATACGGCAGCGACGTGACCTTCAATGGCGTGACCGGACAAATCCTCGGTGCGACCCCGGCCAAACCGCTGCCGATGACGATTGCCGGCAGTTTTTATGGCCTGCACATCGGCCACTTTGCGGGTCCTGTGCTGCGCTGGTTGTACTTCATCTGCGGCTTGGCCGGTACGGCAATGATCGGCACCGGACTGGTGATCTGGCTCGGCAAGCGTCAGCTCAAACACGCCAAGACCGGGGTGATGCCGTTCGAACTGCGGCTGGTCGAAGTGCTGAACATTGCCAGCATGGCCGGGTTGGTCAGTGCGGTGGCGGTGTTCTTCTGGGCCAACCGTCTGTTGCCACTGAGCCTCGACGGCCGGGCCAACTGGGAAGTGAACGCGTTCTTCATCGCTTGGGCTTTGAGCCTGGTGCATGCCTTGCTCCGACCGGGTCGCAAAGCCTGGGTCGAACAATTGACACTGGCAGCGCTGCTGTTCACCACGGTGCCGCTGCTCAACGCGTTGACCACCTCGCATCACCTCGGCGTCACGCTGGCGCAGGGTGACTGGGCCTTGGCCGGTTTCGACCTGACCTGCTTCGGCGCCGGTCTGTTCCTGGCGTGGGCCGCCTGGAAAATGCAGCGTGCCGGCCACACCGTCCGCGTGAAAAAAACACCTCGCGAAACCGCCCGGCCGATCACGCTTGAGCAGGGGACGCACTGATGCTGCTGGCGCTGTTGCTGTGTTACGCCGGATTTACTGCGCTGTGTCTGTCGATGCCGCGGCATCACGATGAGCTGCTGGGTCACAAGCCTTCAACCCGACGCGCAAAAAGTCTGAAGCTCGCCGGTGGGTTGCTGCTGTGCCTTTCACTTTGGGCCGCCGTGGCTGCCAACGGCTGGGGTTTCGGTCTGGTCGACTGGTTCGCCGTGTTGATGATCAGCGCATTGTTGCTGGTGCTGCTGATGCCGTATCGACCGAAGCTGGCAATGGCACTGGCGGCGTTGAGCCTGTTGGCGACGCCGGTCGCCGCATGGGCGTGGTGATGCAATGCTGATCGGTCATCCCCCGGAATCCCGCGACGACGAACCGAGCGGCGCGCGTGCGCATTTTCTTCAGGTGTTCCTCTCGCAGCGTCCGCAAATGGAAGCGCTGGTGAACCGTCGCGTCGGTTGCCGGGCCACGGCAGCGGACCTGGTGCAGGATCTGTTCCTGCGATTCTGGCGCCGACCGCTGGTGCAGGTCGAAGAACTCAGCACCTACCTGCTGCGCTGTGCCGGCAATATCGCCATCGACCATTTGCGCAGCGAAGGCACGCGGGTTCGGGTCAACGAAGGCTGGAAGCCGGATGAGCCGGACAGCAGCGCCAGCGAGCCGCAAGCCGCACTCGAAGCAGGCAACGATCTGCGCCACGTCGAAGCGGCGTTGCGCGCATTGCCCGAGCGCACGCGGCAGATCTTTTTGCTCAATCGTATCCACGGGCGCAAGTACGCCGAGATCGCCAAGGCCATGGGCCTGTCCCAAAGCGCCGTGGAAAAACATATGATGCGCGCCCTCGAGGCCTGCAAGGCCAGCCTGCGCGAACCCGCGCCACGCCTGCCAGGGAAAGCACCGTGAATCACATCGACCGCGTCACCCCGACGCCCGCTCAGGAGCAGGCGGCTTTTGCCTGGCTGAGCCTGTTGCACGACCGCCCCAGCACCGGTGATCAACTGACCTTCAGCCAATGGTTGCGAGCCGATCCGGCCCACGCCGAGGCATACGCCCAGGCACAGGTCATCTGGGAATTGAGCGAAGGGCCGGCGCGCACTCTGGCCGATGAAGATTCGTTTGCGTTGCAGGGCTATCTGAATGCGATGGACCGGCCGCGCCGTCCGCAGATTCGACGTTGGGCCGGAGCACTGGCCATGGCGGCCTGCCTGTTGTTGATGGTCAGCCTCGGCACCGGTTGGCAGCCGCAGCGCTGGATCGATGATCTGGGCGCCGATTATGTTTCGGCACCCGGCGAAATCCGCACCGTGACTTTGGCCGATCAGTCCCAGGTCACGCTGGATGCCGACAGTGCCATCGCCGTGGATTTCAGTCATGGCGAGCGGCATGTCCAGGTGCGTCGGGGCGCCGGGTTTTTCAGCGTGACCCACACCGGCGAGCCGTTCGTGGTCGACGCCGAAAAGGGCCAGGCGCGGGTGCTCGGCACGCAGTTCGAAGTGCGCCTTCAACCGCATGGCGCACAAGTCACCGTGTTGTCCGGGCGCGTTGGCGTGACGGCGGCGCGGGATGCCGAGCAGCAGATTCTCACCGCCGGCCAGCAAGTGGCATTTGGCAAAGGCATCGCGGAAAAACTGCACGCCGTGGACAGCGAAGCGCAACTGGCCTGGCGTCAGGGCTGGCTGACTTACTACAAGTCGACACTGGCGGATGTGGTGCAGGATCTGCGGCGTTATTACCCCGGGCGCATCGTGTTGCTCAACGACGAACTGGGCGCGCGCAAGGTCAGCGGAAGCTTTCCGAGCAAGGATCCGCAAGCCGTGCTGAATTCGCTGCAGGGGGTTCTGGGATTCGAGCAGCATCAGGTGCTGGGCAAGCTGATTATCCTGCGCTGAAAATATTTTCAAATTTGTGGTGAGGTAAATCCCGACGCCATCCGTGTAGTGACTGAAACTGCGAGTCATTCGCATCCGTTGCGGTTCTACACAGGTCATGAGCAATGAAGTCCAGGGCAAAATCGGGTTCGGTCAAACAGTGGTTCGGTGCCTCGGCGCTGAGTTTTGCGGCGTTGGCGTTGCTGCCGA
This sequence comes from Pseudomonas sp. GW821-FHT02C04, assembly GCF_059421845.1. NCBI lineage: Bacteria > Pseudomonadati > Pseudomonadota > Gammaproteobacteria > Pseudomonadales > Pseudomonadaceae > Pseudomonas > Pseudomonas sp. GW821-FHT02C04. The sequence continues at coordinate 114,854 of NZ_JBWKVT010000010.1, forward strand.
TGAGCGTGGCGCAGGCCGCTGAAAGCAACAGCAGCCAGCCACAGAAACAGTTCAGTTTTTCCCTGGCCGTCAAACCGCTGCCCCAAGCCTTGAGCGATTTCAGTCGCGTGACCGGCCAGAGCGTGGTCTACACCGTTGAAGCGCCGTACGGCCTCGACGCCCCAGCGGTCAACGGGCAGATGAGCGCGGAACAGGCGTTGCAGCGTCTGCTCACCGGATCCGGCCTGACCTTCCGCCGCACCGACAGCCATACCCTGGCACTCGAACCGCAACCGACCGCAGGTGCGTTGAACCTCGGTGCGACCAACATCACCTCGGTTATGGATCAACCGATGAGTTACCAGCCACCGGAAACCAGTTCGGTGATGCGTTCCTCGGCCTCGCTTCAGGAAATCCCGCAGACCGTCAACGTGATCCCGGCCCAGGTCATTCGCGATCAGGCACCGCGCAACCTCGATGATGCGCTGGCCAACGTCAGTGGTATCACCCAGGGCAACACGCTGGGCAGCACCCAGGATTCGGTGATGACCCGTGGCTTCGGCGACAACCGCAACGGCTCGATCATGCGCGACGGCATGCCGGTGGTGCAGGGCCGTGGCATGAACGCGACCGTGGATCGTGTCGAAGTGCTCAAGGGCCCGGCCTCGCTGTTGTACGGGATTCAGGATCCGGGCGGCGTGGTCAACATGGTCAGCAAGAAACCCGAACTGACCCAGTACAACGCCCTGACCCTGCGCGGTTCGACCTACGGCGATGGCAAGAACGGCAGCGGCGGCTCGTTCGACAGCACCGGTGCGCTGGGTGACTCCGGTCTGGCCTATCGCATGGTGCTCGATCACGAAGACGAAGATTACTGGCGCAATTTCGGTACCCACCGTGAAAGCCTGATCGCGCCGTCGCTGGCCTGGTACGGTGAGCGCACCAAGCTGTTGTTTGCCTATGAGCATCGGGAATTCCTGACGCCGTTCGACCGTGGCACGCTGATCGATCCACGCACCAACCATCCGCTGGACATCTCGCGCAACGAACGTCTCGATGAGAAATTCAACGACATGGAAGGGCGCTCGGACCTCTATCACTTCGAGGCCGACCACGAACTCAACGACGACTGGAAAGCCCATTTCGGCTACAGCTGGAACCGCGAAACTTACGACGCCAGCCAGGTCCGCGTGACCGCGATCGACACCAAGAAAGGCACGCTGACCCGCAGCATGGACGGCACCCAGGGCGCGATCAGCACCGACCGTTTCACCACCGCCAGCCTCGAAGGCAAGGTCAATGTACTGGGCATGCAGCATGACCTGGTGTTCGGCGTCGATGACGAGTACCGCAAGATCTACCGCGCGGACCTGATCCGTCAGAAAAGCCTGAGCACCTTCAGCTACGTCAATCCGGTCTACGGCCGCGAAGTCGCCGGCACCACCGTCAGCCCGGCGGACAGTGCACAGACCGATCTGCTGCGCAGTGACTCGGTGTTCCTGCAGGACTCGATCCACCTCAACGACCAGTGGATTCTGGTGGCCGGCGGGCGCTTCCAGGAATACGACCAGTACGCCGGCAAAGGCGTGCCGTTCAAGGCCAACACTGACAGCAACGGCCAGAAGTGGGTGCCGCGTGCGGGCCTGGTGTATCGCTACACCGACGCGTTGTCGTTCTACGGCAGCTACACCGAGTCGTTCAAACCGAACTCGACCATTGCCCCGCTGAGCGGCAGCAGCACCGTGCTCGACGGTAGCATCGCGCCGGAAGAAGCCAAGTCCTGGGAGCTGGGCGCACGCCTCGACATTCCGGGGCGTGTCACCGGCAACATCGCCTTGTTCGACATCAAGAAACGCAACGTGCTGGTGGCCAACGCCGAAGGCCCGACCACAATCTACAGCGCCGCCGGTGAAGTGCGTTCCCGTGGCCTGGAAATGGACCTGACCGGCCAGCTCAGTGATCGCTGGAGCATGATCGGCAGCTACGCCTACACCGACGCCGAGGTTACGGAAGATCCCGACTACAAAGGCAACAAGCTGCAAAACGTGGCGAAGAACACCGGCTCGCTGTCGGCGGTCTACGACTTCGGCAGCGTGATCGGCGGCGATCAACTGCGCGTCGGCGCTGGTGCGCGGTATGTCGGTGAGCGAGCGGGTAACGCGGTGAATGATTTCGAGTTGCCGAGCTACACCGTGGCCGATGCGTTCGCCACGTACGACACCAAAGTCGAAGGGCAGAAGGTCAAGTTCCAGCTCAACGTGAAGAACCTGTTCGACCGCACCTACTACACCTCGGCGGCCAGCCGGTTCTTCGTGTCGATGGGCGATTCGCGGCAGATTTCGTTGTCGAGTACGCTGGAGTTCTGATCAGCGCAAAAACGCCTGGCGATACTCGCCGGGCGTTCCACCCAAAACCTGTTTGAAACGATTGGTGAAGTGACTGGCACTGGCAAATCCGCACGCCAGGGCAATCTCCCCCAACGGCAAAACCGTCCCCCGCAACAACTCCCGCGACCGGCTCAAACGCCGCGCCAGCACATACTGATGCGGTGGCAAGCCGAAGCTCACCCGGAACATCCGCGCAAAGTGGTATTCCGACAATGCACACAACCCCGCCAGTTGCCCGAGGCTGATCGGCTCGGCCAGTTGACTGTCGATGAACTCCACCAGTTGCCGGCGCTGGTGCGGCGCCAATCCACCTTTCAGACGCAAACCCTGACGCACGCCGACCTGGCTCAACAGGGTATGGCTGATCAATTCGTGGGCCAGGCTGCTGGTCAGCAAGCGCTCGGCAGGCTCGTCCCAGTTCAAGGTGAGTAACTGGCGAAACCGTTGGGCCTGCTGCGGATCTTCGAGAAAAGTCTGTTCGCGAAGCTGCATTTCCCGGGGCTCGCGATCCAGCAGGGTGACGCAACCCAGGGCAAATTGTTCAGCGCTGAAATACAGGTGGGCCAGACGAATATCGCCATTGATCACCCAACCCGATTCGTGGTCGGCCGGCAGGATGCACAGCTTGTCCGGGCCGCCCTTGTTACCGGGCTCACCACGGCGGAAAGTGCCGGTGCCGCCGGCGATGTAGCAGGAGAGGGTGTGATGGCTCGGCGCTTCGTATTCCTGGGCGTCGTGATGATTGGTCCACAAGGCTGCGGACAGGCCGTCACCCAACTCGGCGCTGTGCACAAGGCGTGCATTGGGCGAGTTGTTGAGGGCTTGAAAGACTTGCAGGGTATCGATGGCGGCCATGGTCGGTTCTCTTCAACGCCTTGCATCCTACTCCGTAGATTTCGCTCTGCCAGCCTGTGCTCCGACAAAAGCGCAAGTTTATGCAAGCGCGGGTGGAGGGCGTGGGCGGACACTGAAACCCAATCGAGGAGTGTCTGCCATGAACCTGTCGTTGTATTTGTTGACCGTGCTGATCTGGGGCACCACCTGGATCGCCCTGAAATGGCAACTGGGCGTGGTGGCGATTCCGGTGTCGATCGTTTATCGCTTCGGCCTTGCCGCGCTGGTGCTGTTTGCGCTGTTGCTGCTCAGCCGTCGTCTGCAACCGATGAACCGGCGCGGGCATCTGATCTGCGTGGCGCAGGGCTTGTGCCTGTTTTGCGTCAACTTCATGTGTTTCCTGACCGCCAGCCAGTGGATTCCCAGCGGTCTGGTGGCGGTGGTGTTTTCCACCGCGACCTTGTGGAACGCGCTGAATGCGCGGGTGTTCTTCGGTCAGCGCATTGCGCGCAACGTGTTGATGGGAGGGGCGCTGGGGCTGGGCGGTCTGGGTCTGTTGTTCTGGCCGGAACTGGCTGGGCATCACGCCACTCCGCAAACACTGCTCGGCCTCGGCCTGGCGCTCTGCGGCACCCTGTGCTTCTCGGCGGGCAACATGCTCTCGAGCCTGCAACAGAAGGCCGGTCTCAAGCCGCTGACGACCAATGCCTGGGGCATGGCTTACGGCGCGGCGATGCTGTCGGTGTGGTGTCTGGTCAAGGGTATTCCGTTCGAGATGGAATGGACGTCGCGTTACATCGGCGCGCTGCTGTACCTGGTGATTCCGGGTTCGGTGATTGGCTTCACCGCCTACCTGACTCTGGTCGGTCGCATGGGCCCGGAGCGCGCGGCTTATTGCACGGTGCTCTTCCCGGTAGTGGCGCTGAACGTTTCAGCGTTTGCCGAAGGCTATCAATGGACGGCGCCGGCGTTGGCGGGGTTGGTGCTGGTCATGCTGGGCAATGTGCTGGTGTTCCGCAAACCCCGCGCACCGATACTGCCGACCCAAGGCAAACTGGCCTGATGCACACGAGCGCTGAATGTTCAGCGCTCCACTTTTATAACGATGTAAATCAATAACGGAAATATGAAATCGACAATGTGTCGGGCCCAGTCCTTGGCATTCCACGTTTGTGACGTGTCCATGTCGAACCATTCAACACCGATGGTTTGCAGACCGACGTAATAAACGAACATGGCGATCAATAAACCAATGATCGAAAGTTTCTTCGCCTCATGGAAGGCTTCCGCTGATTCGTTGATTTTTCGAAAAAGGTGATAAGTGCCCAGCAGGCAGCAAACGGTGTAAATCACTTCCAGGGTAATGATCAGCCAGTAGATGCGGTGGTGCAGCATGGGTGAGGTGATTGCCCGATGTCGTATGTTTTCGTTGATCTGGGTGGTGTCCATGCTGAGGATGTGCCCGACATATTCATAGTTTGATGGGTAGTCGGTGAAGTTGCTGTACATCACGAGAAGGCCAAAGAAGCTGATATAAGCCATGAGTATGACTTTGCTGTAGCGGACAAGTTGATCGGTGGTCAGGTTTTTCAAGGTTGATGTTCTCCAGAAAGTTTTAATTTCTGGAGAGTCTATAGAGGCAGTGTCTGTTTCGTTGCTCAGTTCAATTGCAAGTTATGTTTGTTGGATAAATGATCGGGCAAGTGCCACACAGCACTTGCCCGACCTTTTTTAACCGCGCCAGACCTGTGGATTGACCAGATCCTGCGGCCGCTCACCGAGCAGGGCGCTACGCAAATTGGCCAGCGCACGGTTGGCCATGGCTTCGCGGGTTTCATTCGTCGCCGAACCGATGTGCGGCAAGGTCACTGCGTTTTTCAACTGGAACAGCGGCGATTCGGCCAGTGGCTCTTTCTCGTAGACGTCGAGGCCAGCGCCGCGAATACGGTTGTTCTGCAACGCTTCGATCAAGGCCGGCTCGTCCACCACCGGACCGCGGGAGATGTTTACCAGAATCGCCCCGGGCTTCATCAGCGCCAGTTCGCGATGGCTGATCAGGTGGCGGGTCTTGTCGCTGAGCGGCACCACCAGGCAGACGAAATCGGCCTCGGCCAGCAGTTGGTCAAGGCTGCGGAACTGCGCGCCGAGTTCCTGTTCGAGTTCGGTCTTGCGGCTGTTGCCGCTGTAGATAACCGGCATGTTGAAACCGAAACGCCCACGACGGGCGACAGCGGCGCCGATATTGCCCATGCCGACGATGCCGAGTGTCTTGCCGTGTACATCGCAACCGAACAGCGGTGCGCCGACGCTGGCCTGCCACTGGCCGGCCTTGGTCCAGGCGTCCAGTTCGGCGACGCGGCGGGCGCTGCTCATGATCAGCGCGAAGGCCAGGTCGGCGGTGCTTTCGGTTAGGACGTCCGGGGTGTTGGTAAGCATGATCCCGCGTTCGTTGAAGTAGGCGAGGTCGTAGTTGTCGTAGCCGACGGAAACGCTGGAGACCACTTCAAGTCTGGCGGCGTTTTCCAGTTGGGCCTTGCCGAGTTTGCGACCGACGCCGATCAGGCCGTGGGCGTGGGGCAGGGCTTCGTTGAACTGGGCGTTGATATCGCCGTTCTTCGGGTTGGGGACGATGACGTCGAAGTCCTGTTGCAGGCGTTCGATCATGGGCGGGGTGATGCGGCTGAAGGCCAGGACTGTTTTTTTCATTGAAGGAGAGCTCGTCGGGCGGCTGGATGCCAAGCAAGCTAACATTCTTGTCGAGGGTTATGCGAGTGCCTTGCTGCCTACCCGTTTAGGCGGCAGCAAGGGGCTGCGATTGCGGTATTAATTTTTTACCTCACTCCATCCAGAGGTATTGATTTTGCCAATTGCCTGGTGGCGGTTGCCTTCATCCAGAATGCCGACGTTGAACTCTGCTTTGAATTCACCTGTCTTGATATCAAATTTTTCGACAGTGAAATGTCCTGAGCTCTGGTCAGTCACGTAGTTCCTGCTGTGCGTTTCACCGTGCTCATCAATCCACACTTCTCGAAAGGTAGGGGCGATAGGAATGGCGGCATTAGGTAGCTCTTGGCGTCCTGTCTGGATGTTCGAAGAGAGCACGAGGCTGATTTCATTCCATTTGGTATCGCTGAGTTCATCTTTGGAAATTAAATAGATTCCAATGGAATTGCCATTGAAAAAGAATGTGACGTCACCTTTGAAATCGGGAAACTTGAAACCATGAATTTTGGCGTCAAGTGTGCCTACGTCTGCAACTGTTTTGATATCAGCGAACATGGTAGTGCTCCTTCGAATGAACTGTGAAATGACGTCACAGAGTTTCAATTCGAAGGAGTTTTTCGACCACTGTCATAAATGACAGTTTTTTAGAACGAATTGCTATAGCCAGGCTATCCGTTTCAAGTCGCGTGGCCATGAATCAGTTGGCCACCCGAACCCCCGCCAGACTCCCACTCATCTCATAAGCCGCCAACTCCGCCTGATGCCCCGCCAATATCTCTGGCAACGACCCACGCAGGTACTCAACCCAGGTCTTGATCTTCGCATCCAGATACTGCCGCGACGGGTAGATCGCATACAGGTTCAGTTCCTGCGAGCGGTAGTTGGGCATCACCCGCACCAACGAGCCATTGCGCAAGCCTTCAATCGCGGCGTACACCGGCAACACGCCGACACCCATCCCACTGGTGATCGCGGTTTTCATCGCGTCGGCGGAGTTCACCAGGAAGGGCGAGCTGTTGATGGTGACCATTTCCTGGCCGTCAGGGCCGTCGAAGGCCCATTTTTCCAAGGGGATCACCGGGCTCACCAGGCGCAGGCAGGCGTGGTTCAGCAGGTCGCTGGGTTTTTGTGCGCAGCCGTTGGCTTTCACGTAGGCCGGGGAGGCGCAGACGATGCTGTAGGTGATGCCCAGGCGTTGCGAGACGAAGCCCGAATCCGGCAGTTCGCGGGCCAGGACGATGGACACGTCGTAGCCTTCATCGAGCAGGTCCGGTACGCGGTTGGCCATGGTCAGGTCGAAGGTCACGTCCGGGTGGGTCTTGCGATACCGGGCGATGGCGTCGATCACGAAGTGCTGGCCGATGCCGGTCATGGTGTGGACTTTCAATTGTCCGGCCGGGCGGGCGTGGGCTTCGCTGGCTTCGGCTTCGGCCTCTTCGACGTAAGCGAGGATCTGCTCGCAGCGCAGCAGATAGCGCTTGCCGGCCTCTGTGAGCGCGATGCGGCGGGTCGTGCGGTTGAGCAGGCGGGTTTGCAGATGGGCCTCAAGGTTGGAGACCGCGCGCGAGACGTTGGCGGTGGTGGTGTCGAGTTGCACGGCGGCGGCGGTGAAGCTGCCCGCTTCGGCCACACAACTGAAGGCGCGCATGTTTTGCAAAGTGTCCATGGGGTGCTCTCAAGGGAGATGGCAAATTGTGACACGAAGTTTCAGGGGCTGAGACCCCCGACCAAGGGATTATCTCGTTAACGGTAACAAAGATTCACAGGAATCCCAGCTTATCGCCGTAAGGGCGCCCCCCTAGAATTGCGCCCACCTCGAAACATCCCCCACCTCAGGAATTCGCAGCAGTGCCGCGTCGCATCAACAGAGCGCTTTTGCCGCTCAGTGTTCTGGCTTTTACGTTAGGTCTCAGCGGCTGCATCGGAACCGGAGGCATTGCCCCGCAAGGCAAGGCACTGGAGGCCAATGAACTGGCCACCGACGACGCCATCGCCCACGCCGCCCGTGACGCAAACTGGCCCACCACCCAATGGTGGCAAGCCTACGGTGACCCGCAACTCAACCGCTGGATCGACCTGGCCGTGCAAGGCAGCCCGACCCTGGCCATGGCCGCCGCGCGAGTGCGTCAGGCCCGGTCGATGGCCGGTGTTGCCGAAGCCGCCGAGTCGTTGCAGATCAATGGCGAGTCGACCCTCAAACGCCACAACTGGCCGACCGACCAGTTCTACGGCCCCGGTGAGCTGGCCAACAGCACCACCTGGGACAACAACGCCGCGCTGGGTTTCAGTTACGCCCTCGACCTCTGGGGCCGTGAAAGCAACAGCACCGAACGTGCGGTGGACCTCGCGCACATGAGCGCTGCCGAGGCGCGTCAGGCGCAGCTGGAGTTGCAGAACAACATCGTGCGCGCCTACATCGAGCTCTCGCTGCATTACGCTCAGCGCGACATCGTCGCGGCGACGCTCAAGCAGCAACAGCAGATTCTCGAGTTGGCGCAGAAACGCCTGAACGGCGGGATCGGCACGCATTTCGAAGTCAGCCAGGCCGAAACCCCGCTGCCGGAAACCCATCGGCAACTGGATGCACTGGACGAAGAGATCGCCCTGAGCCGCAACCAGATCGCTGCACTGGCCGGCAAAGGCCCAGGCGCCGGTGCGCAGTTGCAGCGTCCGACCCTGTCATTGGGCGCGGCACTGAAGCTGCCTTCGGCATTGCCCGCCGGACTGCTCGGCCAGCGTCCCGACGTGGTCGCCAGTCGCTGGCAAGTGGCGGCGCAGGCTCGCGGGATCGATGTGGCGCATGCCGGGTTCTACCCCAACGTCGATCTGGTCGGCAGCCTCGGCTACATGGCCACCGGCGGCGGGGCGCTGGAGTTCCTGACCGGCAAGAAGCTCAACTACAACGTCGGGCCGGCGATTTCGCTGCCGATCTTCGACGGTGGGCGACTGCGCGCCGAATTGGGTGAAGCCTCGGCGGGTTATGACATCGCCATCGCGCATTACAACCAGACCCTGGTCAATGCGCTGAAGGACATCTCCGACCAGTTGATCCGCCGCGAGTCGATGGACAAGCAGCAGACGTTCGCCGCCGAATCGGTGGCTACGGCGCAGAAGACCTACGACATCGCGATGATCGCCTACCAGCGCGGGCTCACCGACTACCTCAACGTGCTCAACGCCCAGACCCTGTTGTTCAAACAGCAGCAGGTTCAGCAGCAGGTGCAAGCCGCGCGGTTGAGTGCCCATGCGGAACTGGTGACGGCATTGGGCGGTGGCCTTGGTGCGGGTAAAGACGTACCGACTGCCGAGCAGACCGCCGCACCGAAAACCCCGGCCCTTCTTCAAGCCCTCGACCACTGAGCAAGATTCAATGACTCCCTTGCCCGCACCTTTGCGCTGGCTCTACTCCCTGGAATGGCGCCGGGGTTTCTTCGACTGGTCGCGCAGCGACGGCGTGACCTGGGTCTACATCTTCAAGGTGTTGATCGCCGCGTTCCTGACCCTGTGGCTGGCAATGCGCCTGGAACTGCCGCAACCGCGCACGGCGATGATCACCGTGTTCATCGTCATGCAGCCGCAGAGCGGCCAGGTGTTCGCCAAGAGTTTCTATCGTTTCCTCGGCACCCTGGCCGGGTCGGCGATGATGGTCACGCTGATTTCATTGTTCGCCCAGAACACTGAACTGTTTCTCGGTTCGCTGGCGATCTGGGTCGGCATCTGTTCGGCCGGCGCGGCCCGTTGCCGCAACTTCCGCGCCTACGGTTTTGTGCTGGCCGGGTACACCGCCGCGATGGTCGGCCTGCCGGCACTCGCCCATCCCGATGGTGCGTTCATGGCGGCGGTGTGGCGGGTGCTGGAAATCTCGCTGGGTATTCTCTGCTCGACGCTGGTCAGCGCCGCGATCCTGCCGCAGACCGCCAGCGCAGCGATGCGCAACGCCTTGTATCAACGCTTCGGTGTGTTCGCCCTGTTCGTCACCGATGGCCTGCGCGGGCGCAGCAAGCCGGAGTCGTTCGAGGCCAGCAACGTGCGTTTCATCGCCGAAGCGGTGGGGCTGGAAGGGCTGCGCAGCGTGACCGTGTTCGAAGACCCGCACATGCGTCGGCGCAATGGACGGCTCAGTCGCCTGAACAGCGAGTTCATGGGCATCACCACCCGTTTCAACGCCTTGCACCAGTTGCTTGAACGCCTGCGCCGCAACGGCGCCGATCATGTGGAAGCGGCGATCAAACCGGGCCTGCAGGATCTGGCCGAAGTACTCGACGGCTTCAGTGGTCGTGCCCTGACCAGCCCGGATGCGGCGCGTCTGGTGACGGCGCTGACGGCGTACAAGGAAGGTTTGCCGGCGCGGGTGCGCAGTCTGCGGGCGGCCTTCCAGGAGAGTGGGCCGAGCGAGGCCGAGCTGCTGGATTTCCACACGGCGTATGAATTGCTTTATCGCTTCGTCGATGACCTGCACGGTTATGCACAGACCCACGCGTCGCTGGCCGATCACAGCCACGAACGCGAGCGCTGGGACGAGCCATTCACCCCGCAGACCAGTTGGTGGGCCGCAGCGGCTTCGGGGATTCGTGCCACGTTCATCCTGGTCGTGCTCGGCAGTTACTGGGTCGCCACCGCGTGGCCGAGCGGTGCGACCATGACCCTGATTGCCGCTGCCACCGTGGGCTTGTCGGCGGCGACACCGAACCCGAAACGCATGGCGTTCCAGATGGCCTGCGGCACTTTCCTAGGGGCGTTGATCGGCTTCGTCGAGATGTTTTTCATTTTCCCGTGGATCGATGGCTTCCCGCTGTTGTGTGTGATGCTCGCGCCGGTGATCGTGCTCGGCTCCTTCCTCGCCTCGCGGCCGCAGTACGCCGGCGTCGGCCTCGGTTTGCTGATCTTCTTCAGCACCGGTTCGGTGCCGGACAACCTGACGATCTACAACCCGTACACCTTCATCAACGACTACATCGCCATGGTCATGGGCATGCTGGTCTGCGCAGCGGCAGGCGCGATCATTCTGCCGCCGAACAGCCGCTGGTTGTGGCAGCGCCTGGAGCAGGACCTGCGCGGGCAAGTGGTGTACGCGATCAGCGGCAAACTCAAGGGCCTGGCGTCGAGCTTCGAAAGCCGTACCCGCGACCTGATGCATCAGGCTTATGGTCTGGCGGCCGGTCAGCCGCAGGTGCAGAAAAACCTGCTGCGCTGGATGTTCGTGGTGCTGGAAGTCGGCCACGCGATCATCGAGTTGCGCAAGGAACAGGCGATCCTGCCGGTGCATCCGGCGTATGCCGAATCCCAGCCGTGGCGTCAGGCGATCCGGGTCATGGGGCGTTCGCTGGTGCGGCTGTTCCTGCAACCCAATTCGAGCAATCTGGAACGCGCACTGGTTGCGGTCGATCACGCGATCAGCCGTGTCGCCGCCACCGATGAGCCGTTCGCACCGCACTTCGATACCTCGGCGCTGCGTCGGGTGAAGAGTTACCTGCACTTCATCCGCACCTCATTGCTCGACCCGCAATCACCCCTTGCTGCCTATGCCATCGCCAAGCCCGAAGGACTTGCCCATGCCTCGTGAAATCGCCTTCCACGGCGTGTACATGCCGACCATGACCCTGATGTTTTTTGTCGCCGCAGCACTGGCCTGGGCGCTGGACCGGTTTCTGTCAGGGTTCGATCTGTACCGTTTCTTCTGGCACCCGGCGCTGCTGCGTTTGAGCCTGTTTACCTGTCTGTTCGGCGCAATGGCGCTGACTGTCTACCGTTGAGTCTGAGAATTGTCCCGATGAAAAAGTTTTTCAGCCTGCTCGCGACCCTGCTGGTGCTGGCCCTGGCGCTGTGGATCGGCCGCACGTTGTGGGAGCACTACATGAACACTCCGTGGACCCGCGATGGCCGGGTCCGTGCCGATATCATCAACGTCGCGGCCGACGTCACCGGTGAAGTGGTCGACGTGCCAGTGCGCGACAACCAATTGGTGAAAAAAGGTGATCTGCTGATGCAGATCGACCCCGAGCACTACCGCCTCGCGGTGAAACAGGCGCAATCGCTGGTCGCATCGCGCAAAGCCACGTGGGAGATGCGCAGGGTCAACGCCCATCGCCGCGCCGATATGGACGCCTTGGTGATTTCCAAGGAAAACCGCGACGACGCCAGCAACATCGCAGACTCCGCACTGGCCGATTACCAACAGGCCCAGGCGCAACTGGAAGCCGCCGAACTCAACCTCAAACGCACTGAAGTGCGCGCGGCGGTGGACGGTTACGTGACCAACCTCAACGTGCATCGTGGCGATTACGCCCGCATCGGCGAAGCGAAAATGGCCGTGGTCGACATGAATTCGTTCTGGGTCTACGGATTCTTCGAAGAAACCAAACTGCCCCACGTGCGCGTCGGCGACAAAGCCGACATGCAACTGATGAGCGGCGAAGTCCTCAAGGGCCATGTGGAGAGCATCTCTCGCGGTATCTACGACCGCGACAACCCGGAAAGCCGCGAGCTGATTGCCGATGTGAACCCGACGTTCAACTGGGTGCGTCTGGCGCAACGGGTGCCGGTGCGGATTCACATCGATGAAGTGCCGGAGGGTGTGCTGCTGGCGGCGGGGATTACCTGCACCGTTGTTGTGAAGCAGGACGCTGTCGAGTAATTCGTTGGCGAGGGAGCATGCTCCCTCGCCCGATTGGCTGGTTGTTAGCCCTGGCAAAACGTCTCGTGCAAATGCCGCCAGATCACCCGTCCGGATTCGGTTTTTTCAAACACCACGGTTGAACGTCGATCCGTGTGCAAGCCGCTCGCATCGCTTTGCTGCTCGCGGTAACTCACTGTCGCGCCGTGTTCATGCAAGGCAATCCCGCAAAGCTCGTCGAGATCGATCCTGAAACCGCTCCTCTTCCCGCCCGCCATTTGAAACAGCGCACGTAACGCCTCGAAGTCCAGCACACGCCCCAGCGGCGTCACCATGGAAAACCGTGGCGAAAAACGCGTCAGCAATCGCTCCAGTGCGGCCTCTTCTTCCACAACGGCAAACCATCGTTCGATGGCCTCATGGGCCTGGATCACTTCGTCAAAGTAGTCGGTGTAGTCAGTCATGTGGATTTTTCCTGAAGGTGAGGTGAGTGCAAAAGGGCGAGCACGTTCGATGAGTCGAAACGCAGCACGGCGGCCATCGGCAACAGCGTGAGCAGTGCAGCTGCGAAAAAGCAGTATTTGAAACCGTTGGCGCCCAACGCGCCCAGCAGAGAGCTGAGCAGTGCCGCACCGAGGCAGAAGCCGAGTTGCCGGTTGATGTTCCACAAGGCGCTGGAGTGGCCCATTTTCTCTGGTGTGATACCGACAAACGCCAGGGTCTGCGCGGTAACGCTGCACAGACTGCCGCCCAGCCCCATCAGGGCGTAAGCGAGGATCAGCGGGCCACTTGCGGGTCGGTCGATCTGCATCAGTACGACGATGCCAAGGCATTGAAACAGCATGCCGACGATCAGCAATGGCTTGGGGCCGGTCCGGTTGAAGTTGCGTTTACCCAGCATGATCGCCACGCCCGAAGCCGCCGCCCAGGACAGCATCAGCGCCCCGGTTTGCGCTGCACCGAAACCGAGGTCATGCAGGTACAACACGGCGATCATGTTGGTGCCGGTAAAGATGCCGGGCACAAACAGGTAGATCAGCATCGCCAGGCGCAATGACGGGTTCCTGATCAGTTGCAGATCAAGGACTGCACCCAATTTGTTCCAGCCATCGCGCAGGTAGATCCACAAGGTGATGACGCTGAGCAGCAGGACACCGCCCGCGAGATGTCGGGTTGCGGGGGCGCTCGCCAGACTGACGGCCATCAGCAACAGACTCAGCGCTGCCACCGCCAGCAGCAGGCCGCGGGCGTCCAGTGTCGGGCGCTCACTCGTTGGCTGATCCGCTTTCAACCAGAGCAGGCCCAGACCGAAAGCGAAAAGCGCCACCGGCATGTTCAGGTAGAAAATCCAGCGCCACGACAGCGCCTCGACAATCAAACCACCCGCCGCTGGCGACAGCGCCGGCACCATCAGTGCCACCAGCAAAACCACACCGGTGAAGTGCGCGCGTTGTGTCGCCGGAAACTCCCGATAGGCCAAGGCCTGACCAACCGGAAGCAGCAACCCGCCACCCAACCCTTGCAGCAGTCGCCAGCCGATCAGGGTTTCAATCGAAGTCGCCTGAGCGATAAGCCCGGAGGCGATTCCAAACACCAGCAGCGAACCGAGGATCAGCCGCCGCTCGCCCACTCGCGCAGCCAGCCAAACGCTCATCGGAATGATCAGCGTCAGCCCGAGCATGTAGGCGTTGGTGATCCACGCCAGTTGCGTCACCGAGGCGTGCAACTGCGCGGCGATGTCCGGGTAGGCGATGCTCGCGGCGAACATGTTCAGCAGGTCGAGGGCGAACCCCAACAGATACACCAGCGCGACTTTCGAGCGATAGGCCATGGCAGCTTCCCTGTGATGAGGTGTGCAGGGTAGGGCGCTGGTGGCGATAGAAATACGCTGGTTTGGCTGCTAGTTTGTCAAAATTATTTTGACAGGGAGCGCTGCGAACATGGTCAGCCTGGATCGATTCGACACCTTCAAAGCCGTGGTCGAGGCCGGCTCGCTGACCGCCGCCGCTGACACGCTGGGGCAAACGCGGGCGGTGGTGAGCTTCAACCTCAAGCGTCTTGAGGAAGAGTTGGGCGTCACTTTGCTCACCCGCAACACCCGGCAACTGGCCCTGACCGATGCCGGCGAACGCTTTTACCGACGCTGTCTGCGCACCCTCGACGAAGCACGCTTGGCCATCGAGGAAGCACGCTCGGAACACTCGCAACTCAAGGGCACGCTGCGCATCACTACGACCGTGGAGTTCGCGCTGGCGCAGGTGGTGCCGGCGCTGGAGGTGTTTCGACAGCAGCAGCCGCAACTGAATATTCACTTGTCCACGTCTTCGACCCATGCCGATCTGATCTCCGAACGGTTCGACATGGCAATTCGTCTGGGCCGCATGCACGACTCCAATCTGCGGGCGGTGCAGCTGTCGACGTTCGAAGTGTTTGCCGTGGCGGCGCCGGGGCTGGTCGAGCGATTTGTGCCGGTCGATACGCTGTCGGTGCTGGAGTCGATGCCGACGCTGGGGCATGGGCGAGTGCCGGAAATGACGGTCAGCGACCCGGCCGGCACCGAGCATGTCTACCAGCCAAAACCGGGAACCACCGCCATCGTCGCCGACAACTCGGCGACCCTGCGTGCCTTTGCGCTGACCGGGCAAGGCGTTGCGATTCTGCCGCAGTGGCTGATTCAGGAAGACCTCGACGCCGGGCGATTACAACGTTTGCTGCCGAATTACCGTTTCGCCCAGCAAGGTGTGTACGCGCTGTACCCGGACACCCGGCACCTGCCGCTGAAGGTGCGGGCGTTCATTGATTTCATGAAAGGGTGGGGCTGACTCGATCTCAGAGTTGCCCGCGCAACCCGAACCGCTTCATCAACGTCGACTCCAGCAACCCTTTCGGCAACAAGGTCGCCAGCAACGGCAACGCCCGGCTGCCATTGCCGATGCGGATCAGTCGCGGCGGCTTGCTCTGCTGCACAGCCTTGAGCAACTCGGTGGCAAAGTCGCTGGCCGGGGTCGGTTT
This sequence comes from Pseudomonas sp. GW821-FHT02C04, assembly GCF_059421845.1. Taxonomy (NCBI): domain Bacteria; kingdom Pseudomonadati; phylum Pseudomonadota; class Gammaproteobacteria; order Pseudomonadales; family Pseudomonadaceae; genus Pseudomonas; species Pseudomonas sp. GW821-FHT02C04. The sequence goes on from NZ_JBWKVT010000010.1 coordinate 130,403, forward strand.
GTCCTGGGACGCCTTGGCCCGCGCCCGAATGCCTTCACGCAGGGGAAACCACGGCGATTGTTCGTTGATCAGTTGTTCGGCCTCATGGCCGGCATTCTTGGCGAAGCTCGATTGAATCGCCCCCGGCTGCACTTCCAGCACGCGAATGCCGAACGGTGCCAGTTCCATGCGCAACGCATCGCTCAACGCGTGCACTGCCGCTTTCGACGCGCAATACGCACCAGCGAACGGTGTGACCAAAACCCCGGAAACACTGCCGACATTCACCACCAGGCCTTTCGCCCGGCGCAACACAGGGAACAGCGCGCGGGTCACGCCGACAATCGAAAACACGTTGGTTTCGAACTGGCGCTGCATGGCCGGAACACCGCCGTCGAGCAGCGGGCCCATGGCGCCGTAACCGGCATTGTTGATCAGCACATCGAGGCCGCCGTGTTGCTGGTTGATTCGCTCGGCGAGTTGCTCCAGCGCTGCGTTGTCATTGACGTCGAGCTGCACGGCCGTGAACCCGGCCGCGCCGAGCGCCGCGACATCTTCAGCCCTGCGCGCACTGGCCCAGACTTCAAAACCGGCCGACTTGAATGCATCGGCGAGGGCGCGGCCGATGCCGCTGGAACAACCGGTAATCAACGCAACGGGCATGGCGCATTCCTTGTGCAAAAGAGTGGAAGAGGGGATCAGTCGGAGAAACTACCCTGCAATCGCTCGGCGCGAAACTCCAGGGTTTGCGGGCGATAACCGGGACGCAGCGGCGGCATCGGCAAGCAGTCTTCCCAGTTGCCGCCGGCCTGCAGTTCGCCGGGGCCGCGATAGCGTGGAGCGGCGTATTGATTGTCGGCCAGGTTCACGGTGTCGCCCGGCGCGTAGGCTGCAATGCGCCAGCGCAGTTCGGTCAGCGGCACGTTGTTGCCGTTGTTCATCTTCAGCTGCAACGGGCGATCTGCCGGGCACTGCTCAGGCGCATACGTGATACGCAACTCAAGCCGCGCCAGTTGCTTGATCTCGCGGTTGTCCAACCACACCACCCACATCGCCACCAGCCCGAGCCCGACAGCGGCGGCCATGGACACCGGCAAGGCCTTGGCCGGGTAGCGCAACAGCAGGATCAGCCAGGTGATGACCAGCAAGACGCCGATGAACATGTCGCGAAACCTCGTGGGCAGGGAAGGTTCATCCTACCTAAGCCTGGAGGCGGTTGGCGAACAAAAAAGCCCCCGCCCAACCCGCTGCGGATAGGGGACGCAGCGGGCTGGACGGGGGCTTCTTGTTTTACGGAACGCTTACTGCGCGATGGTTTTCACCGACACGCCGCGTTCGATCGGGGTCGAGCGACCGTAGATATCTTCGAAGCGCTCGATGTCGTCTTCGCCCAGGTACGAGCCCGACTGCACTTCGATGATTTCCAGCGGGATCTTGCCCGGGTTGCGCAGGCGATGGACCGAGGCGATCGGGATGTAGGTCGACTGGTTTTCGCAGAGCAGGAACACGTTCTCGTCGCAGGTCACTTCGGCGGTGCCGCTGACCACGATCCAGTGTTCGGCGCGGTGATGGTGCATCTGCAGCGACAGGCACGCGCCCGGCTTGACCGAGATGTGCTTGACCTGGAAGCGCCCGCCCATGTCCACCGAGTCGTAGGAGCCCCACGGGCGGTAGACCTCGCAGTGGTTCTGGGTTTCGCTGCGGCCCTGCTCGTTGAGGGTGTTGACCATCTGCTTGACGCCTTGGACCTTGTCCTTGTGGGCGATCATCATGGCGTCCTTGGTTTCGACCACCACGATGTTCTCCAGACCGATCACCGACACCAGTTTGCCGTTGCCGTGGATCATGCAGTTCTTGCTGTCCTGGATGACCACGTCACCCTTGCTGACGTTGCCGTTGGCGTCCTTCTCGTTGACTTCCCACAGCGACGACCAGCAACCGACATCGCTCCAGCCAGCGGTCAGCGGCACCACGCAGGCGCGCTGGGTTTTTTCCATCACGGAGTAGTCGATGGAGTTGTCCGGGCAGCAGGCGAAGGTAGCTTCGTCGAAGGTGATGGTGTCGGCGTCTTGCTGGCTGCGCTCGAGGGTCAGCAGGCAGGTGTCGTAGATGTCCGGATCGTGCTTTTTCAGCTCTTCGAGGAAGCGGCTGGCGCGGAACAGGAACATGCCGCTGTTCCAGTAGTAACCGCCGGACTCGACGTACTCGGTGGCGCGTTTGACGTCGGGTTTTTCCACGAAGTGCGAAACGCGGCTCACGCCTTCCGGCAGCAGTGAATCGCCGGTGGACTTGATGTATCCGTAGCCGGTTTCCGGTTTGGTGGCCGGCACGCCGAACAGCACCATTTCGCCGTTTTCGGCGGCGACGGTGGCCAGGGCGAGGGCGCGTTGCAGGGCTTTCTGGTCTTCGAGAACGTGGTCGGCCGGCAGTACCAGCATCAGTTCGTCGCGACCTTCATTGACCAGCATCATCGCGGTCAGCGCCACGGCCGGCGCGGTGTTGCGGCCGAACGGCTCCATCAGGATGCGCTGGCATTCCAGCTTGCGATTGGCCAACTGCTCGTTGACGATGAAGCGGTGATCCTTGTTGCAGACCACGATCGGGGTGTCCATGCCTTCGAACACCAGACGTTCGAGGGTTTGCTGGAACAGCGTGTGTTCGCCGGTCAGGGCGAGGAACTGCTTGGGAAACTGCTTGCGCGAAAGCGGCCAAAGACGTGAGCCGCTACCACCTGACAAGATCACCGGAATCATATTGTTTACTCCATAAAATCGATTGGGTCAGAGCCACGAACGTTGTGTCGTTTCACTCTTGTTGTTATTCCGTACCGGGCAGCGACGGCTGCCCGGTTTCATGTGCTTAGCGGGTCGACACCGGGCGTTTCACCCAGACTGGCGACAGGTTGCTGCCGTTGCCGGTGACGTACAGCACCGCGGCTTCACCGCGTTCCAGCGCCACCGGTTTCACGTCGCCGACTTTCTTGTCGCCCTCGTACAGCGCGAGGCTGACTTTCACCGGGTTGATTTCGCGCTCGCCACGGCCCTTGGCGGCCACGTTCGGCACCACGTCGGTCTTGCCGTCGGCGGTCTTCAGGGTCAGCGGCTTGTCGCTGAGGTTCTGCACGCGCACCAGGGATTTCTGCTTGTTCTTGAACGGCGGTTCTTCGATCAGTTGCGGCGCGCCGGAGGCGTTGTTGACCAGGGTGTAGTAGTGATCACCGGCGAGTTTCACCGGCAGGGTCTGGCTGCCGACCTTGGCGCTGTAGTCGCCGCCCGGCATGAAGCTGAAATCGCTGCTGGCCAGCGGCGCGACATCGGCAAGGTTGGTGCTGCCGACAGTGGCGCTGACTTCAGCGTTGCTGGCGTTGTAGATGCGCACGAAGGTCGAGCCTTTCGGTGCAGTCGGGCCGTACAGCGCAGCGTCGCCGCCGGCAAACGCCTGGACCGACAGCACGCTGAGGCCAGCGACCAGTGCGAAGCGTTTTGCGAGACGACGAGGAGTAGTAGTGAAAGTCATGGTGTACCTCTCTTTCAGTTTTGCGCCCGATCGGGCGTCTCGGATTTAGTGTTGATTGCTACGTTTTGTTGGCGCGCGCCGGCTTGTTTGAGCTCTGCGACCCACTGCGGGTCGGCGTCGCCGATTTCGTTGTTCACAGGCAGATATCGTTCAGGAAACTCCCAGATCAGCACCTGTGGCGGGCTGTTCTTGAAGTCATCGCTTTTCAGGTAGCTGAGCATCGGCAGGATCGGGCCGTGGCCGTCCTCGGCGTAGTTGACGACGTCGCTGTGCAGCGCTTGCTTGAGCGCACCGACGAAGTTCCAGTTGGGGTTGGCGCTGTAGCTGGTGCCGATCAGCGCGACCGGCACTTCGCTGTTGGCGAACAGCGCGTCGTCACCGGCAGGCTGCTCGGTGGCGGCCACGGTGCTGCGCTTTTGCAGCGGCTCCTGCGCCGGCATCAGGTTTTCGAACAGCGGATCCAGCGGCAGGAACAGACGCAGGTCGCCCTTGTGCGTGACCTTCTCGGCTGGCGTGGTGACAAAGCGCTGCGGCTCGCCGCTGAGCGGGAACTTGTCGGCGATGGTCTTGGCCAGGGTGTTGGCGGCGATTTCCGCGCCTTCCGGGGTCCAGTGGGTGTCGGTGCGCAGGAACACTTGCTGACCGTTCTGCTTGGCCTTTTGCAGCGGGCCGAGCAGGTCCGGGGCGAGGATCTTGTCCGCCGCGACACGGGCGTGGAAGTCTTGATAGAGGTTGGCGTGGATGCTCGCCGGTTTCACTTCACCCAGATGTTCCGGGTACAGGCGAACCTTGGCCGGCACAATCGCCATCACCAGTTTCACGCCTTTCTCTTTCAGGGTCTGGCGCACGCCTTCGACCAGCGCGTAGTTGCCTTGCAGGTTCAGCTCTTCGTTGACGATCGGGTTGAATTCCTCATCGCTGTACAACCACTGATCGCGACCGAGCACCACGCCCGGACGACCTTCGTTGAACAGTTTGAAATCCAGCGCGGCCCAGAGATTGGTGCCCAGACGCTTGATCGGGAATTCATCGTCGTAGTGGGTTTCCACGGCTTTGGTCCAGCGGCCGTTGAGCACCGTCGCGTCGGCATTGGTGCTGAAGCCGAAGAAGCTGCGCACCGACCACAGACCGAGCACCAGCAGGGTCACCAGAAACAGCGCGATGTAGAAGATGCGTAATGAGCGGGTCATGTCAGATCCCTCAGAACTGGAAGTAAAGGAACGGCGAGAAGCTTTGCGCCGAGAGTTTGAGAATCGAGGCGATGAACAGCAGCAGGATCAGCCCGCGCATCACGTAGCGCGACCAGTCCGCCGTCCAGTACGCCGGTTGCACCTGGGCGTCGACGCCGACGGTGTAGCCAGGTTCGTGGATGCTCGCCGGGTTTTCGCCCGGAGCAGCCTTGATCAGACCCGGTTGAGCACCGGCAGGGCCGTCGCTTTCGACGTTGACCACAGGTTTGGTCTTCACCGGAGGCTGATGGGTGTACAGATCACGCAGACCGAAGAACGCCAGGGTCACGTAAGCCACCACCAGAGTCGCCACTTGCAGGCCGGTGAGGCTGGCCTGATTGAGTTCCGACAGCGACCAGTTGCCGAAGCTGAACATCGCGCCGTACATGCGGCCGGCAACATGCAAGTTCTCGGCGCGGAAGATCACCCAGCCCATGACCACCAGCAGGAAGGTCAGCGCCCAGCGGATCGGATTGAGGCTGCGCGGCGAGGTGTTGAGGCCGAGCATTTTCTCGATCGCCAGCCACATGCCGTGCCACGCACCCCAGACGATGTAGGTGATGTTCGCGCCGTGCCACAGACCACCGAGCAGCATGGTCAGGAACAGGTTGCGATAGGTCATCAGCGTGCCTTTGCGGTTGCCGCCGAGGGTGATGTAGAGGTAGTCACGCAACCAGGTCGACAGGCTGATGTGCCAGCGGCGCCAGAACTCGGTGATCGACTGGCTGATGTAAGGCTGCTTGAAGTTTTCCATGAAGCGGAAACCCATCATCAGGCCCAGGCCGATGGCCATGTCGCTGTAGCCGGAGAAGTCGAAATACAGCTGCGCGGTGTAGGCCAGCGCGCCGAGCCAGGCATCACCCGTGGTCGGGTTTTGCAGGGCGAAGCAATGGTCGGCCACCACGGCGAGGGTGTCGGCGATGAAGACTTTCTTGATGAAACCCTGCATGAACCGTGTGCAGCCCTCGGAGAACTTGTCGAGAGTGTGGGTGCGGTTGTTGAACTGGTCGGCCAGGTCGCGGAAGCGCAGCACGGGACCGGCGATCAGGTGCGGGAAGATCGCCACGAACGCCGCGAAGTCGATCAGGTTGCGGGTGGCCGGGGTGTCGCCGCGGTAGACGTCGATGATGTAGCTGATCGACTCGAAGATGTAGAACGAGATACCGATCGGCAGCAGCACGTGGGTCAGGATGAACGGTTCCAGCCCGACCGACGTCATCATTGCGTTGATGCTGTCGACGCCGAAGTTGGCGTACTTGAAGTAGCCGAGGATGCACAGATCCACCGCCACGCCGAGCAACAGCCAGCGCTGGGCCGGTTGGGTGCGCACACCGGCGGCGCCGACTTTCAGGCCGATCCAGTAGTTCCATAGGGTGACGCCAGCGAACAGCGCCAGGAAGTCCACCCGCCACCACGCGTAGAACACGTAGCTGGCGATCAGCAGCAGCAGATTGCGATAGCGTTGCCCGCTCAGGTAGTACAAGCCGAGAAAGATCGGCAAGAACAGAAACAGGAACACGTTGGATGAAAATACCATCCCGATCTCTCCATGTTTGAACCAACAGTCAAGGGCCAAAGCCCCCCCAAACCCCCCGTGGTGTTGGAGGGGTGAAACGATCAGCGATTAACTGCCCTTGTTGCCTTTCTCGTGGGACGGGTCGTAGACCTTGGTCAGGTCGCCGCCGAGGCGGAAGGTCTTGAACGGTTGCATGCCGTGCTTCTTCTCAATCACATCCGGCGAACAGGTGTAGAGCGTGCAGAACGGCTCAAGCCAGGCGAATTTCATGTCCTCTTTCAAATCGGTCATGTCCTGTTCCTTGCCGTTCTTCTTCTCGAAGTCCTCGGGATCTTTCACCCCGGCCAGCACCCGGTCACCCAGACGCTTCAGCGCGCCATTGTTTTCCTGACGCAGATCCACACCATTGATCTGGGCAAAACTGGCGATCATCGCCAGCGGCGGCAGGGCGTAGTTGTGGTAGGCGAGGGCGCGTTGCTGGCGCTTGAGTTCGTTCGGCAGGTAGCCGTCGGCGTCGATCTGATTGGCGCCGACCTTGTATTCCTTGACCGCCCAATCGAACAGGTCGCGGCGGTTGGTGGCGATGGACGTCGCCATCACCGACCAGGCGGCCCAGTACGAGTGGTTGTTGGTTTTTTCCAGCGGCAGGTTGTCCCAGTCGCTGACCACCTGATCGGCCATCTTGCTGAACCAGGCTTCGATCACCTGGGCTTCCTGCTGGTGCTGGGCCAGCGGATGGGAGTCGGAGAACTTCAGGCGAATGTACGAAGAGGCCATGCTGCCCAGCGCCCATTTGCGCATCGACTTGCCGGTGTGGTTGAAGTCTTTCGACATCAATGCATCCGCCCGAGCCCAAGTAGCCAGCCAGTTCAGTGTGCAGTCGAGCTGTTCCGGACGACCGTCGCGCATGAACTGCATCACCCGCTTGGCGGTGCCTCGCTCCAGGGTGGTGATGTCTTTGGTGGTGTCGCGGAAAGCTTTTTCCGACTGCACGTTCAGCGTGGCGCGGGCCTTGTCCGAGCCTTCGTACTTGCTGCGAAATTGCAGCGGCCCGGTGTACGGCGCCGGCATCGCATCGCAGCCTTCGCTCTTGTCGCCGGTCTTGAATTTATCCACAGGCGCGAAATAGCCCTGTGGCGGACGCAGTGGTGCAGCGGCCTGCGCGGTGCCGGCGAAGATCGCCAGCCCGAGCAGCGTCGGTGCTAAAAGAGTTTTCAGTTTCGGATTTCGCATAGCAGACCTCATTGCCCGACCTGAGCGGTTTGTTGCCCAGCGCCCGGGAATACGTTGCGTTTGCAGATTTTCGCTTCGACTTTCTGTGGCGCGGCGCCGGCTTCAGGGCCCTGGACTTCGACTGCCAGCAGGTTTTGCGAGGCCCAGTCTTCGTCCGTGCGCAGCTCAAAGGCGAAACGACCGTCGGTGTCGGAGGTTTCCGGTTTCTCGATCTTGATGTCCTCGTGGCGACCGTTCATGTACCAGAGGGTGGCTTGCAGGGTTTTCACCGAGGGATCGGCGAAGCGGATGTCGACCTGATGGCTGCTGTTCTGCAGGTTCAGGTTCTTGCTGTTGACCAGCAGTTCTTGTTTGCCGCCCGGCTTGAGCGTGGTGCTGGCGGACATTTGCGCGTCTTTGCCTTCGCAGCCGTTGTCGAGCAGGGACATCATCTGGCGATAGATGGTTTCCTGGTCAAGGCGGTACAGCGGCGAGAATTCCCAGATGAGAATCTTCGGCGGAGTCTTCTGGAATTCGTCGCTGCCCAGGTACTGCAACATCGAGCCTTCCAGACCGCCGCCGGGGAAGGCGACGTTGAGGATGTCGGCGCCGATGGCTTCTTCAAGGAACCCGGCGAAGTTGTAGTTCTTGCCGCTGTGGGAGGTGCCGACCAGCGTAATTTGCGGGTTGCCGGAATCACCGAACAGGTCTCCGTCACCGGCTTCGCCTTTCGGCTCGGTGGTGAACTGGTCCATGTACTGGATCGCGTAACTGGTGCCGCACAGTTGCCCGGCCATGTTGTGCAGGGTGCCGGTCTTGCCCATGCGCCCGGAGCGCTTGGTTTCGAATTCACGCTTGGGAATGTCGGCGAAGGCCGGGATCTGCTTGACCTTCTCGGCGACGATTTTCGCCGTGCGCTGCGCACCGTAAGGCGTCCAGTGCTGGTCGCCACGGAAGTAGAAATCGTGGGCGGGCAGGGTGTCGGGCAGCGATTCGTTGGTCAGCGGCGACAGGTCCGGCACCACGTAACCCATCTGCGCGAAACGGCCGAGCATGGTCTTGTAGTTGCCCAGCGCTTTCTCGTAATCGAACGCGGCTTTTTCCTGCGGGTTGAGCTTGTTGCGGTTCACCAGACCACGGGTCGGCTGGTAGACGATCACCAGTTCGACGCCTTTGGCCTTGAACGCATCGTGCAGCTGTTGCAGGCGTTTGTAGCCGGCCGGGGTGGTGTTGAACTCGGTGCGCAAGTCTTCCTGAGTCCGGAACAGCCAGTCGCCCTGCGCCTGCACCAGCGTGGTGAAGTTCTGCTGGTAACGGGTGGTGTAGTTCTTCGCGTCATGCGCTGCCGGGCACAGGCTGCAGCACGGTTCGGCGGTGAACTCGGGGGCTTTCACTTCGTCCGCACGGGCGCCGTTGCTGGCCGCCAGAATGCCCACGGTCAGGGCCGACAGGCTGAGTAACTTGATCAGGTGTGGGTGCATAAAATTGTCCTCAGTCCCGCATTTCGGTCTGGCGTTCGACAGGGTCGATCAGTACGGCTTTCTGCTGGCGCACCAGCAGGTCGAGAATTTCATCCTGACGCTCGCCGAGAATGCCGTTGAAGCTGATGCCGCTGGATTTGGTCGGCGCCAGCATCGACACGCGATACAGCTCGACACTCAAGGGCGAATCGATCGACAGCGGGCCGCTGCCGTTGGCGGCCAGCTCACCGCCGACCACGATCAGCGAAACCTGAGCGTCGAACGGGTCGAGCTTGATGTCGCGGTCGGTGTCGGTCAGGTCCTTGATGTGGCCGTAGACGCCGGTCAGGCCGTTGGCCATGGCGACGTTTTCGTAGAGGCGGATGTTCACGCTGTTACGAATGCGGATGCCGTGGCGCTTGTTACTGATGACCTTGTTGCCCCACAGCAGGTTGTCGGCGGACTCGTAGAGGGTGATGCCGTCGGTGTGGTTCTTGTAGATCTCGTTGTAGGCAATGATGTTGTTGACGCTATTACGGTCGATCACCAGGCCCGAGAGGTGGTTGTCGAAACTCTTGTTGTTGAAGATGAAGCTGTCGTTCACCTCACGGGAAATGATGATCCCGTGCTTCTTCTTCGTGCCGTACACCGTGTTCTCGGCAATGATCAGACCGTGGGAACGGTCGTGGGGGTCGATGCCGTAGACGATGTTGTCCTTGTAGGTGTTGCCCTTGACCACGAAGTCGCGGGTCTCGTAGCAGTAGAAGCCGTACCACATGTCCGAGAACTCGGAGCCGACGATCCAGCCGGTCGGCTCGGGACGCTTGAGCACCTTGGCCATGTTCGGCGTGTACTGGGAAATACTCACGCCGTAGGACTTACTGTTGGCGTAGCCGAAGCTGGCCATCTTGCTGTTGACGATGTAAGTCTCGGTGCCGCCCCAGGCCAGCAGGAACGGGCGGAATTCCTTCGGCGAACGGAACGTTGCCGGGCCGTTTTCCTTCTCGCGCCAGCCGGTGACTTTGGTGTCACGCACGAACAACTGGCCGTCGTTGACCAGGAACGAACCGGCCTCTTGGGACAGGCGCAATTCCTGGGTCTGGCCGTCGATTTCGAGGATGCCTTTGCGGCCGACCACGATCGGCAACTTCGCCAGGTACACGCCCGGCGAGGTTTCACTGAAGTATTGCTTGGGCAGTTTCTGCGCCAGCTCTTTCAGGTTCATGTAACCGTCGTCGACGAAGATCGCCTGCGGGATGCCGTGCTGACGCACCACCCATTCGGCCATCTTGTTGTCGCCGCCGATGAAGTCCTTCAGGGCGTCCTCCTGCATCATCCGGCGCACGCTGATCTTGCCCGGTTTGCTGCGCACGATTTTCGCGGCAGCGGCTTCGGCGGTGAAACCGGAGAGGTCGGGCAGTTTCGGCTTGGCTAGTTCCAGCGCCTCGGTCGGCGCGCTGCTGACGGTGTAGGTCTTGGCCTGTTGCAGCTCTTTCGCCGTGGTCACCGGCTTGGCCGGCTCAACGTTGGCGAAGGCGCTAGCCGAGGCCAGCAGCATCGCGCCGGCCAGCAGGCTGAGTGAGCCTTTGCGGGCACTGTTCATGTCGGGCACTCCCTTGGCGGTCAGCATCAGAAGCGCCAGATCACGTCGATGAACGCGCGGTGCATGTACGAATCGACCTGGCTGCCATAGGCATCACCCGGCTTGAACACGCCGCCACGGAACCGTACCAGGGCCGCAGGTTCGTCGATCGACTGGCTCAGCGCTGCCGGCAGCAGGCCTTGCTTGAAGTACTTGGTGACCACCAGATCCATTTCCTGGCCGAGGTCTTTCTTGCCATCGTCCAGCGGCAGGGAGGTGCTGGAGAGGATTGCGCCGGTGACGTCGTCGGTGTTGTTTTCCACGGCGTTGATGCCGTTGCTGCCGACCGGTTTGTTACCGTCCACACGCCAGAACTTGTGGTAGATCAGGCTGGCGTCGTACTGGTCGTTGAGCATCCAGGAACCGAACAGCGTGGCGGTCTGCATGTTGTTCATTTCGCCCCGGAAGGCTTCGCCGAAACGGTGAACCCGCGAGCGGGTGCCGGTGTAGTTCGAGCGGTTGCTTTCCAGGCCGTTCTGTTCGTAATCGGCGCTGGCGCGGGCATACGCCGCACCGACTTGCCACTGCGGATCGAGGCGCAGACGCACGCCGATGTCGGTGGCCCAGCCGTTGATGTCTTCGCTGCGCTTGGCTTGTGCCGGGCGGCTGCCATCGGCGTTCAGCGGGTTGACCGTGTCGCGGTCGCCACTCATGCCGGTGATGCTGCCCCAGTAGTTGACGGTGTTGGTGTTGCGCCAGTTGTAGGCGTCGCTGTCGGCGGTCAGACCGAGCCAGCTGATGTCGCCGTTCTGGGTCTTGTCGAGCGAGTCGCGGGGTACACCCGGTTCGGCGTAATCGAGTTTGCCGTCATCGTGGGTGTGGTGGCCGCGAATGCCGACCCAGTTGCCCGGCGTCCACTGATAGGAGGCATCGGCGTAGGCGTGCAGGCGATCCTTGTCTTTCGGCGCCAGCTCTTTGAGGTCGGTGCGGTATTCGCTGAAACGTTCGGCGACACCGGCGTTGGCCCGCAGCAGGGTGGTGTCGAAGGTCCAGTTCAGCGCTTCGATGTTGGTGTCGCGCCACTGGCCATCGTCGTTGCGCAGGCGCTGGCGACCGAACTTGAGCATCTCGCCGGGGTAGGGCGTGAAGCCGCTGTAGCCGACCCAGAACTCGCGCATTGCCAGGTAGTTTTTCTTGGTCTTGCGATCACCGCTATCGGTGTTTTCGGCACCGTCGGATTGCTGCAGGGTGTCGGTCTCGATGATGTCGCTCGAGGCGACCGCCTGACCCATGGCGTAGGCGCTCCACGCGCCGCTTTCGCCATAGACCCACGGACGCAGGTCGAGGCCGACGCCGTTGACGTCGCCACCCTTGGCGGTGCCGAGGTCGCGGTCGTCTTCGGACTGGCCGGTGATTTTCACTTCGAGGCCGAAGTTCTTGGTTTCAGTGATCGCGGCCAGTGTCGGGCAAGACCAGATCAGCGCGAACGAGAGGCCAATGCCGGCCTTCACGAATGGATTCAACTTCATAATTTTTCCTCGCCGTCTTCTTCTTGCAGGGCGTGCAGTTGCAGCGTGTTCTGGTTCAGGGCGCCTCGGCTGGCCTGTTCCTGCTGCAACAGACGCTGGGCTTCGGCCAGGCGCTCGGGTGGCAATTGCGCCGCGAGGGTGGTTGCCAGCTCATCGGCTTGCGGGGTGTTTTGCGCCTTGGCCAACTGACTGAACACGTAGGCGTTGAGCGGGTCAGGCTTTGTGCCCTTGCCTTGGGAGAACAGCTGGGCGATGGCAAAGTCGGCGCTGTTCTGGCCGTTGCGCGCAGCGGTCAGCAGATGGTCGAGGGCTTTCTGCGGGTAGACTTTGCCGAGGTAGCCACGGCGATAGATCTGGCCGAGGTAGTAGTCGGCGGCGACTTCGCGGCCGACGGCTTTCTGGAAATGTTCCTCGGCGACTTTCGCGTCGGCCGGCACCAGTTTGCCTTCGTAGTAGAGCTTGCCCAGCAACAGTTCGGCGCGGGGCTGATCGGCGGCGCGGCCGTTGTCCAGGTACTTCATCATCTGGTCGGTGTCGCCGAGTTCCGGGAAGTCGTAGAGCAGTTGCGCCAGCGTCACCCACGACGCCGGGTAGCCCGGAGCGATCGGTTCGAGCAGCGACTGCGCGGTTTTTTCGTCGGTCTTGCCCAGGGTCGAATCGGCGAGCACACGGGCAACGGAATCCACGCGCTGGGCGCTGACGCTGCCACGGCTGTGAGCAGCCTGCAGTTGTTTGATCAGCTCGGCCTGTTGCTCCGGCGCGCCACGTTTCTGATAGACCGTGGCCAGTTCGACGTAGCAGATGTCGGTGGTGTTGAGCGCGGCCTTGCAGATCTTTTCCACCTCATCCAGATGCTGGTCGTAGGTGCCCTGGGTGCGATACAGCAGCACCTGGGCCAGACCGGCTTCCGGGTAGCCGGATTTGCGCCACTGATCGATCTGCTGCTGGGCGTTGATGTTCGGGAAACTGTGCGGGTATTGCAGGTACAGCATCGCGAGCGGGATCAGCGTGTTGCCTTCGCCGTTGGCAGCGGCTTTCTTCAGCAGGGTTTCGGCCTCCTGATGCTCGGCCTCGGTGGCGCCGGGCTTGGCCACCAGCAAGCGACCGAGACGGGCCTGGGCGCGCGGCGAAACATCGGCCGCTGCGCGATAGGTCGCCTCAGCCTGTTTGATCTGCGCGGGGTCACGGCTGTCGACCTGAATGTCGGCAAGGCCCACCTGAGCTTCGCTGTAACCCAGGTCGGCCAGCGCACGGTAGTTCTGCGCGGCGGTCGCGGTGTCACCGCGCTTGAGCGCTTCGTTGGCCAGACGCTGGTCGGGCAGGCCGGCGCAACCGGCCAGGGCGATTGCCATGGCCATGGCCAGGCTCAGTGGGGCCGGCGGGATTCTGATAGGGCTCGTCACAGGCATGTCCTCGACTTAAAGACCGGCAGCCATGGCTTTGTCGATCAGCCAGTTCAGGTTCGGGCCACGGTCGCTGTTCACCTCCACCGGACGGCCGGCGAAGCTGCTGTCCAGCGGCTCGTCAGGCTGGATCTGCACACGGATGTCGGAGGACAGGTCGGCGCTTTTCAGGCTGGTGCTGCTGACGATCTTGCCGGTGCGGGTCTTGTCTTCGCCGGCGATCTGGAAGCTCACCGGGGTGCCGGGACGCACGTCGCCGAACTGGCGATAGGAGAAGCGTGCATCGACGGTGGCCTGGGTGTTGCGCGGCACCAGCGAGAAGATCACGTCACCTTTGCTTGCGTATTGACCGTCAGCCACCAGTTGTTGGGCCACGGTGCAATCGCACGGCGAGGTCAAGGTTCCGGTCATTTGCTTGCCGAACAGTTCTTCAACCTTGGCCGGTTGCAACTGGTCTTCGTCCAGATGGCCCTTGAGCACGTCGAGCATGCTGGTGCTGAACGTCGCTAGCGGTGCGCCCTTGGCGGCGACACCGTCGGACTTCACCAGGCTCTGCACAGTGCCGTCGCGCGGCATGGTGATGTTCATCCCCGGCACGCTGACCAGACCGGCCTGTGCGTGGCTGACGAAGTACATGCTGTACACCGATTTGAAGACGAAACCCGCTGCCACGAGGCCGATCGCGAAGATACCGGCGCTGAAGGTCACGGCTTTCAGGCGACCGAACGGGGTCATGCCGTGGCCGCCGTCCTTGACCTTGCGCGCCTTGGTGAAGTTGTCGCGCTGCAGGGTTGCCAGCACTTCGCCGATGCTGACGATGTCGCCGGCCAGGTGCGAAGTGATCAGGTGGCGCAGGGTGGAAATGTCCTGCGGTTCGAGGTTCTGGAACTGGCAACCGGCGCGACCGGTCTGGCGGTCGTAGGAGCGCACTTGCAGTTCTACGTCCATGGCAATGCCGAGGTTGTCGATGACGAATTGCAGACGTGCCTTGCGCACCTCGCCAAGGGTCAGCGGCAACTGACCGGCATTGAACGCCAGACCACCGGCAGACAGGTCGATGACCCGTGCTTCGACCGGTGTCCGGTCGGGGCCGAAGAACCGCAGCTTGGCCGGGATTTTCACCCTGGCGTGCTGGCGCTGGGCTTCGGATTCATGCACTACGTTGGCGTTGACGGCGGTATTCATAGGGGCGATTTCCTTGTTAATTCAAGAGGGGCGGGTCAGACCATCATCAGCAGCACGGCGACGAAAATGCTGCCGGCGGAGAAGGTCATGGTCCGAGACGACCAGGTGTTGAACCAACGTTGAAAGCTGGCGAGATCACGGGTCAGGGAAGTGGGTTGGCGAGTCCAGGATTGTTGGTCGAGGCGGAAGAACACGTAGATCTTCACCAGCGCGCCGACGATCTGGTTGTAATAGAGAATCACTGGATACGCCGGGCCGATGCGGTGACCGGAGCAGGACAGCAGCAGCGTCAGAATCAGGCGGGTGATGCCGATCCACAGCAGGTACGCGAGGATGAACGCGCCGCCGTATTTGAAGCTGACGATGAGCGCCACGGTCAGGCCGAGCAGCGAGGTCCACATCGATACGCGCTGGTCGAACAGCACCACCGAGGTGAAGGCGCCGAGGCGTTTCACGCCTAGGCCCAGAGCCCGGGAGTTCTGCCGCAGGTTGTTGCCGTACCAGCGGAACATCAGTTTGCGACTGGCCTTGATGAAGCTCTTTTCCGGCGGATGTTCAACGGTGTTGATCGCGGCATCCGGCACGTAGAAGGTGTCGTAGCCCAGGCGCATCAGACTGAACCAGCTCGACTTGTCGTCGCCGGTCAAGAATTTGAAACGGCCCAGACGCCAGTGTTGCAGTGAGTCGCTTTCGACGTCGGCGATGAATTCAGGGTCGGTCACCACAGTGGCGCGGAACACCGACATGCGGCCGGTCATGGTCAGTACGCGCTTGGACAGGGCCATCGAGCACATGTTGATGTGGCGCTGGGCGAAGCGCAGCTTGTGCCATTCGCTCATGATGTAGCCGCCGCGTACTTCGCAGAATTCGTTGGTGGTCAGGCCACCGACGTTGCCGAACAGTTGGAACCACGGCACGGTCTTGCGCACGGTGCCTTCGCCGAGCACGGTGTCGCCATCGATCACGGCGACCACGGCGCGGTCGTCCGGCAGGTGACGGGAGATCGCGCGGAAGCCATAAGCCAGGCCATCGCGCTTGCCGGTGCCGGGAATGCGCACGAAGTCGAGCTTCACTCGCTCTGGCGGATTCATTCGCGCCCACAGCGCCTTGACCAGCAACTCATCGGACATTTCGACGATCGAGCAGACCACGGTGGTCGGCAGTTCGCAGTCGATGGCTTCGCGGATCACCGAGCTGTAGACCTGCGCAGTAGTCAGCGCGTCGATACGGAAACTGGTGACCATCAGGAACACATGCGACGGATCCGCCGCTTTACCCAGCTTGCGAACCTTGCGGCGCAGGTGCGGGTAAACGATGTAGAGGAAAATCATGCCGCGCACAAAGTGTGTGGCACCCATCGAGTAGCGCCAGATACCCACGGCGCCAATCAGGAAAATGAAGTCCTTCGACTCGGAGTCGAACGTGGACGTGGGCAGCATCAGGGCCAGGCCCATCAGCAGGCTCAGAAACAAAAGCCAGCCGGCGGATTGCAGAAAAAAATGTTTGAGCTTGGACATGACCGTCATCCGAAGGTGATGGGGGCTTCAGGCCGCCGCCGATTCACGGCGTGCGGCTTGAAGCTCGAGGCTTGCTGCTGCGTTACCAGCAGATGCCTTCGGTGCGGGTGCCGGCATCGGTGGCCTTGGCCATGAAGCCGACCAGGTCGATGACCTGCTTGCCGTGCGGTGCCTGCTGGGCCAGCGCGCGGAACTTCTCGTCGCGGTTGCCGAGGATGATCACGTCGGAGTTGTCGATCACCGAATCGAAGTCCGCATTGAGCAGGGACGACACGTGGGGGATCTTCGACTCGATGTAGTCCTTGTTCGCGCCGTGGACACGGGCGTACTGGACGTTGCTGTCGTAGATGCTCAAGTCGTAACCCTTGCCGATCAGCATTTCGGCCAGTTCCACCAGCGGACTTTCGCGCAGGTCGTCGGTGCCGGCCTTGAAGCTCAGGCCGAGCAGGGCGACTTTGCGTTTGTCGTGGCTTTCAACGATGTCGAAGGCGTTCTGCACTTGCGATTCGTTGCTGCGCATCAGCGAGTTGAGCAGCGGCGCTTCGACGTCCAGGGAACCGGCGCGGTAGGTCAGGGCGCGCACGTCTTTCGGCAGGCACGAACCGCCGAAGGCGAAGCCCGGGCGCATGTAGTACTGGGACAGGTTGAGGGTCTTGTCCTGGCAGACCACGTCCATCACTTCGCGGCCATCGACGCCCACCGCTTTGGCGATGTTGCCGATCTCGTTGGCGAAGGTCACTTTGGTCGCGTGCCAGACGTTGCAGGTGTACTTGATCATCTCGGCGACGGCGATGTCCTTGCGGATGATCGGTGCGTCGAGTTCTTCGTACAGCGATTGCAGAACGTCGCCCGAAGCCTTGTCGAACTCGCCGATGACGGTCATCGGTGGCAGGTCGTAGTCGGCGATCGCGGTGGATTCACGCAGGAACTCAGGGTTGACCGCCACGCCGAAATCGACGCCGGCCTTCTTGCCGGAGCAGTCTTCGAGGATCGGGATCACCACGTTGGCCACGGTGCCCGGCAGCACGGTGCTGCGCACGACGATGGTGTGACGGGTGGATTTTTCACGCAGGACAAAACCGATCTCGCGGCACACCGCTTCGATGTAGTTCAGTTCCAGGTCGCCGTTCTTCTTGCTCGGCGTGCCGACGCAGATCATCGACAAATCGGTGTCACGAATCGCCTCGGCGAAGTTGGTCGTACCGCGCAGACGACCGGTCTCGATCCCTTGCGCCAGCAACTCGCCCAGGCCCGGTTCGACAATGGGGGATTTGCCCGCGTTGATCATATCGATCTTGTCTTTGGCAACATCGACGCCAACCACGTCATGGCCCCGTGCAGACAGGCAACCGGCACACACTGCGCCGACGTAACCCAAACCAAATATGCTGATGCGCATCGCAATTACCTCTGTATATATCAGGCCGTTAAAGGGCCGGAGTTAATGGTGTTCAGCGGTCTTAGTGCACTCGAAAGTGTGACTTGCAGGCGCCACAATGCCGTGTGCAGGCATACTAAGTTTCGAGTGTCTAAATAAGTGCACTCAAGATGTGCGCAACCAGGCCTTATTGTTGTGACGTGCCCTGTTATGCAGCTGATCCTCTGGCAAGAGGACTCTTGTGCAATCTCGTATTGCGCGCTCGATGTCAGGCGCAGGCCTGTGGATCGGGCGGTTGGGTGCTCAGGCGAGCACGTTTATAAGGGCGCGGCCTTGGCCTTGTAGGGGATATTGATGGTGCGTATCTCCTGTCCTTCGATAGTTGTCCAGAGTTGTTATCCATTCAGGCAAGTTGCTGTGACAACTTGGTTACATGGTTTTGATCTCTGCGTAAGTTATCTCGTACATGTTCGGCGAGAATCGTTACCGGTGGTATGAGCTATGCATTTGGACATAGTTCCAGTCCGCCCATCGCCAAATCTGAAATTTCTTGAAATATTGAGAAAGATGGCACTGCTCTCATATTGATAGCACTTTCGATTTCGCCCTTTATTGATAGGCAGATAATCGCGTTAGATGGTTTTGTGCCACTACCGGTAAAAAATTTACGTGCCACTACTGAAAAAAATGACAACTGTCGAGTGAAAGAAAAGATAGAAATCGAGGCGATGTTTTTATGGCGCCAATAAAGCGGCGAAAAGAGGGGAGGTTTTTTTGACGTCGTGCGAGCTGCACGACTCTCACTATAAAGAGTCGTGCAATGAGCATGCTTTATTCCGGGGCGTGGTCGCGCAGAAACACCAGATTGTCCGGTTTCGACTGTTCGGCACTGTAGCGATAACCCTGAGCATCGAACTGTTTGAGAGCGGCCGGATCGTTGATGCGCTCCTGGATCACGAAGCGACTCATCAGGCCGCGGGCTTTCTTGGCGTAGAAGCTGATGATCTTGTACTGGCCGTTCTTCAGGTCCTTGAACTCGGTGTTGATGATCCGCGCGTTCAGGGCTGAGCGTTTGACCGCCGAGAAGTACTCGTTGGAGGCCAGGTTCAGCAGCACGTCATCGCCCTGATCGGCCAGCGCTTCGTTCAGCCATTCGCTGATGCGCGTGCCCCAGAACGCGTACAAGTCCTTGCCCCGGGCATTGACCAGTTTGGTGCCCATTTCCAGGCGATATGGTTGCATCAGGTCGAGCGGGCGCAGCAGGCCGTAGAGGCCGGAGAGCATGCGCAGGTGCTGTTGCGCGTAATCGAAGTCGGCTTCGTTGAAGCTTTGGGCGTCGAGCCCGGTGTAGACGTCACCCTTGAAGGCCAGCAGCGCCTGCTTGGCGTTCTCGGGGGTGAACGCTGGTGTCCAGCTGCCGAAACGCGCGGCGTTGAGGCCGCCGATCTTGTCGGAGACGTGCATCAGTTCGCTGATCTGAGCGGGCGTCAGCTCGCGCAATTGCTGGATCAGCTCCTGGGAATGGTCGAGGTATTGCGGCTGGGTAAAGCGCTGGGTCGCCGGCGGTGTTTCGTAATCGAGAGTCTTGGCGGGGGAAATCACCATCAGCATGAAGTCGTCTCCTTTAATCGTGGGGGCGATTCTAGGGGGTTGAGGCGGATGACTCCAGCTATCAGGTCCATAGGTGATCGGCGGTTTGCGGGCCGGATCGGCTATAGTGCCGCGCGGGTTTTGTTATGGAGACACCCCTTTGCGCATTGTTCTTTTATTCACCGTGTGGCTGTTGAGCTTCGGGGCTGTTGCGGCGCCGGGCGATATCGCCACGCTCGATCGCAGCACCTGGCCGGAGAAACTCGACAACCCGACCCTGTTCGACGTCGCCTCGCGGGCGGAAATCCTGATGTTTGCCCGGGGCCTGCTGGGCAGCGAGTCGCTGGATGAGGCCGCGCTGGCCCAGCGTCTGGGGCTGCGCACGGTCAATCTGGAGGCGATCAACAGCCTGCGTGAGCGTCTGTGGCAGCGGCTGCTCGCCAATTACAACTTCGCCCAACAGAGCTGCGATCAGGACGCCTCGTTCTGCTTCCTCGTCGAAGACCTGCCGACCCTGCGCGAGCAGGCGACCAAGTTCGTGGTCAGCGATGAAAGCTATTACACCCAGTGGGCCGAGCCGAGCCGGATCTTCCATCTGCAGTACCTGGACGAACTGATGCGCAAGGCGGCGCTGTCGCCGCAGACCACCAGCGAAGTCGATCATTTCGGCGACTACGAGCGCAACGGCGACGAGATGCACGACCGGTTGTTCCTGCTCAGTTTCGACAGCGCTGCGAACCTGCAGCCGGATAACACCGACTGGATCGCCGACTACCTGCGCAAATCCAGTCTGAGCGGCACCTTCTTTTTGCTGGGCAAGGATGTGCAGGCGCGGCTGGCTGATCGCTCGGTGAACAACCTGCAATCGGAATTCTCGAAACTCTGCGTGGGCGTGCAGGGCTGGGAGTTCCGCTCCCACAGCCACTGGCAGGACTGGCAGGACTCGGTGCGCCGCAGCAGCGATCTGGTGAAGAACAAGCTGCCGGAGAACTACGTGCCGCTGTTCCGTCCTCCGGATGGCCAGCGCCGCAGTGATGCCGGCGGTTTCTTCCGCAATCAGGGTCTGCAAGTGGCACTGTGGGACATCGATGCCCAGGACGGCGCCGGCAAGCTCAAGGGCAATCCGAGCGCGCAGCGGGTGCTGACCCTGATGCTGTTGTGGCGCCACGGGGTGATCAATTTCAACATGAAGCAGGATGCGGTGAAGACGGCGTTGCCGTGGCTGATCACACAAACCGCGCAAAGCGGCATCGGCTGGGAAGACTGTCAGGACGCTTTTCGCTGACAAGCGGCGAGAGCCCGGAAACATTGGGCTTGGGGTGAATTTTTTGCAAAATTCGATGCAGGCGGACTTCCGACTCTAACGGGGGGCGGGCGGTCCGCCAAGGGCTTTTCGTCACTTTGCAAAATAAACTTCAAAAAAGCGTCAAAGTGCTTTTTTCTGTCACGGGTTTTGGAGTATTACGAAGTCAGACCGCCGAAACCTGCAACACAGGTGGCGTCTTCCAAGACCCATTTTGTGTGCGGTTCACCTGCTATCCCGACAAAAGCTGTGCAGGTGGATTCGGCAGTCACTTCGAGGCGCAGCACCGTCCAGGTATTGCGTCGAATGGCTCCCACAAAGGTGACCGAGTATGGATGATCACGGACGTAGCCCTTCCTCCAACCAGCCAATCCTTTATGTACTCGATACCAACGTACTGATTCACGATCCAAACGCCCTGCTGAATTTCGAAGAACACCACGTCGCGATCCCGATGACCGTGCTTGAAGAGCTGGACAAGCTCAAGAGTGGGCATCACAGCGTGGCCGCCGAATGCCGCCAGGCCATCCGGCTGATCGACAAGACGCTGGGCGATGCCTCGCCCGAAGACGTCGAGCAAGGGGTGCCGATCCAGCGCGGAAAGAGCGGGCCGAAGGGGTTGCTGTCAATTCTGATGAGCAAACAGGCGGAGTCGAACCTGATTCTGCCCGAGCACCTGAACGACAACAAAATCATCAACCAGTTGATCGATCTGCACACCCGCGATCCGAAGAAACCGGTGGTGCTGGTCACCAAAGACATCAACATGCGCCTCAAGGCGCGCGCCTGCGGGATTGCGGCCGAGGACTACAGCACCGACCAACTGGTCGACGACGTGTCCCTGCTGCCCAACGGCTATCACAACATGACCGGCTCCTTCTGGGACCGCGTGAGCAAGGTCGAAACCCGTCAGGACCATGGCCGCACCTGGCACCAGGTGCAATTGATCGACAACCTGCCGGCCGTGCACATCAACGAGTTCATCATCGATGAGCAGGGGTTCGTCGGCTGGATCAAGGAGATTGAAGAAGACCGGCTGCTGATTCTCGACCTGCACCAGGAACCGCTGCTGCACCAGGAAGCCTGGGGCCTCAAGCCGCGTGACATCTATCAGAGCCTGGCGCTGTACGCCTTGCTCGACCCTGACATTCACCTGGTCAACCTGTCCGGCGCCGCCGGTTCCGGTAAAACTATTCTGGCGCTGGCCGCTGCGATCGAGCAGACCATGGTCAGCAAGCGCTATCGCCGCATCATCGCCACCCGCAGCGTGCAGGGCCTGGACCAGGAAATCGGCTTCCTGCCCGGCACCGAAGCGGAAAAAATGGAGCCCTGGCTGGGCGCCATCACCGACAACCTCGAAGCCTTGCACATGGATGACGAAAACACCCATGGCAGCGTCGACTACATCCTCAGCAAAGTGCCGTTGCAGTTCAAATCGCTCAACTACATTCGCGGTCGCAGCTTCCAGCAGAGCCTGATCCTGATCGACGAATGCCAGAACCTCACGCCGCACCAGATGAAAACCATCATCACCCGGGCCGGCGCCGGTTCCAAAGTGGTGTGCCTGGGCAACCTGGCACAGATCGACACCCCTTACCTGTCCGCGACCAGTTCCGGGCTGACCTACCTGACCGAACGTTTCAAAGACTTCCCCAACGGTGTGCACATCACCCTGCAAGGGGTGCCGCGTTCGATTCTGGCCGAATACGCCGAATCGCATCTGTAACCCTTACAAAGGAACCGGGCGACTGCAAAGTCGCCCGGTTTTTTATGTGCGGAAATTTGACCCGCAGGTTTACAATCGGTGCTCCTGATCAGGAGTAATCCCGTGCTGACTCATCTCGATTCCCAAGGTCGCGCCAACATGGTCGACGTCACCGAAAAAGCCGTGACGTTCCGCGAGGCGACGGCCCAAGCGCTGGTGCGCATGCTGCCCGACACCCTGCAGATGATCGTCAGTGGCGGCCATCCCAAGGGCGACGTGTTCGCCGTGGCGCGCATTGCCGGCATTCAGGCGGCGAAGAAAACCAGTGACCTGATTCCCCTGTGCCATCCGCTGATGCTGACCGGCGTCAAGGTCGAACTCAGCGCCGAAGGTGACGACGCCGTGCGCATCGTGGCTCGCTGCAAACTTTCCGGGCAGACCGGTGTCGAGATGGAAGCGCTGACCGCCGCCAGCGTCGCCGCGCTGACGATCTATGACATGTGCAAAGCTGTGGATCGCGGCATGACCATCGAAAGCGTGCGTCTGCTGGAGAAAGTCGGTGGCAAGAGCGGGCATTTCCAGGCGGAGCAGCCATGAACCTGACCGTGAAGTTTTTTGCCCGTTACCGTGAGGCGCTGGGCGTGGATTCGGTGAAGGTCGAGGGCGATTTCGCAACGGTCGACGATGTGCGCGCATTGCTCGCCAAGCGTGACGGCGCCGAGGTGTTGAGCGAACAGAATCTGATGTGCGCGCGCAACGAAGACCTTTGCCAGCTCGACGAGCCGGTGGTCGATGGCGACGAAGTGGCGTTTTTCCCCACCGTGACCGGAGGCTGAGACATGGCGATTCGTGTGCAGTCCACCGCGTTCGATCCCGGCGCTGAAGTCAACGCGATGCACGCGGCCAATGTCGGCGTCGGCGCGGTGGTGAGTTTTGTCGGCTACGTGCGCGACTTCAACGATGGGCTCGATGTTGCCGGAATGTTCCTCGAACACTATCCGGGCATGACCGAAAAGGCCTTGGGCAAGATCGCCCTCGAGGCCGAACAGCGCTGGCCGCTGTTGAAGCTGGAAGTGCTGCACCGTATCGGCGCGCTGGAGCCGGGCGAACCGATCGTGTTTGTCGGCGCCGCCAGTGCCCATCGTCAGGCGGCATTCGACGCCTGCGCCTTCGTCATGGATTACCTGAAAACCCGCGCGCCGTTCTGGAAGAAAGAGAACACCAGCGACGGCCCGCGCTGGGTCGAAGGTCGTGACAGCGATCATGCAGCGGCGGATCGCTGGAAGCAGTAAATCCTCTCCTCAATCAATCTCCCCTCGACTCCCGACCATCGGCTGACGCCGATGGCGTTTGTCCAATTGACGGCTTGTACGTAAAAGTCCAGTATGGATTTACAAGTACAAATAAAGCTTTTCCCTGTTTCAGCTCTTTCTTCTGTCTTGCCAAACCAACAACAACCCGCGAGAGAACGAACATGAAGAAACTCCCCCTCATCACCGGTCTGGCGCTGAGCCTGTTGGCGTGCAGCAGCGTGTTTGCTGCCGAGAAAACCCTGCGCATCGGAATCGAAGCGGCGTACCCGCCCTTCGCCTCAAAGACCGACCAGGGTGAAATCGTCGGTTTCGACTACGACATCGGCAATGCCTTGTGCGCGCAGATGCAGGTCAAGTGTGTGTGGGTCGAGGGCGAGTTCGACGGTCTGATTCCTTCCCTGAAAGTGAAGAAAATCGACATGGCGCTGTCGTCCATGACCATCAACGAAGACCGCAAGAAGTCCGTGGACTTCACCCACAAGTACTATTTCACCTCGTCGCGGCTGGTGATGAAGGAAGGCGCGACCGTCGATGACCAGTACGCCAGCCTCAAGGGCAAGACCGTCGGCGTGCAGCGTGCGACCACCACCGATCGCTACGCCACCGAGGTGTTCGAGCCCAAGGGCATCAACGTCAAGCGCTATGGCAACAACGAAGAAATCTACATGGACCTGGCGGCAGGGCGTCTCGACGCGATTTTCGCCGACACCATTCCACTGACCGACTTCCTGTCGATGCCGCGCGGCAAGGGTTACGCGTTTGTCGGGCCGGAACTGAAGGATCCGAAGTACGTGGGCGAGGGTGCCGGGATCGCGGTGCGCAAGGGCAACACCGAACTGGTCAGCCAGTTGAATACCGCCATCGACGGCATTCGTGCCAGTGGCGAGTACCAGAAGATTTCCGAGAAGTACTTCAAGTCGGACATCTACGGCGACTGATGTTGAAAACCGTGCAGCCTTCGCAGGCTGCACGGTTTCAGCCCTTCAATTCCTTCAAATGCTTGTACACCGTCGCCCGCCCCATGTTCAGCACATTGGCCACATAGTTCGAGGCACTCTTGCCCTTGAACGCCCCCTCGGCGTGCAGCGCCAGTACCAGCTCACGTTTGTGGTCGCGGGTCAGCAGATTCAGGCTCAGTTGCCGCTCGCGCAGCCAGGCGTGAAGGAAAGTGTTGATGCGCTCCTGCCAGTCATCGCGAAACAGTGAGTCCGGTTGCGGGATCAGCTTGCTCGGCGAGAGGAAAAGATCCAGCGCAGCCTTGGCATTCTCGAACAGCGAAATATTCAGATTGATGCACAGTACCGCCAGCGGATGCCCTTCGCTGTCGCGCAGCACAGTGCTCAGGCTGCGAATCTTTTGTCCGTCCCAATTGAGCTTTTCGTACGGGCCGATGTTCCGTTCGCTGACGTCTTCGCTGAGCATGTCTTCCAGCGAAGATTCATCGCCGATCACCCGTTTCGACAGGTTGTTGGCGATGTAGTCGACCTTCTGCGTGCGCAGGTCATGCAACACCACTTCGGCGTGGGGAAAGAACAGGGTGGCGATGGCGTCGGCGATGGCGTGGTAGTTATCCAGCGCGGCGTCATTCGGCTCGGGAGATTGTTCGGGGGCGGTCATAACTGTGGAGCTCCAGGCAACGTCAACGCCCCCGTGGTCCGGGGGCGTTGCGAGTGTGCCGCAATCCGTTGGGCGCGTCATCCGGGGGCGGTCAGGCCAGGCGGGCGGGGGAGAGCATGGCGGCGTTCAGGCCGAACTGCTTGAGGTGCTCGGGCAGTGACTCACCGCGCACCAGCGCCGCGCTGGCCTGGCCCATCGCCGGCGAAGTCTGGATGCCGTAACCGCCCTGGGCCGCGACCCAGAACAGTCCCGGCACCTGCGGATCGAATCCGGACAGCAAATCCCCATCGGCGACGAAGCTGCGCAGGCCGGCCCAGGTGCGGGTCGGGCGGCGGATGGTCAGGGTCGTCGCTTCTTCGATCTGGTAGATGCCCATGGCGATGTCCAGTTCTTCCGGCTGCACGTCGTGCGGCTCGACCGGGTCGGCGTTGGCCGGGGAGCCGAGGAACATGCCGGCATCGGGCTTCATGTAGAACGATTCGTCGAGGCTGACCAGCATCGGCCAGTGGTGAATGTCCACGCCTTCGGGGCCGGCGAAGATGAACGCGGCACGGCGTTTTGGTTGCAGGCCCAGCGGCCGGGCGCCGGCCAGGGCACCGATCTTGTCGGCCCAGGCGCCTGCCGCGTTGATCACGATGGGCGCGCTGAAGGTCTGGCCGTTGGTCTGCACTTGCCAGACGCCGTCGGCATCACGGCTCAGCCCGAGCACTTCGCAATCGGTCAGGATTTGCCCGTTGTTGCGACGGATACCACGCAGATAGCCTTGGTGCAGAGCGTCGGTGTCGATGTCGCTGGCGGTCGGGTCGTAGATCGCACCGTGGACTTTTTCCCGGCGCAGGATCGGCAGCCGCACGCACGCTTCTTCCGCGCTGAGCAGTTGCATCTCCGGCACCGTGGCCTTGGCGCTGAGGTATTGATTGTTCAGCTCGGCGGCGTCACCGGTGAAATCCACAGTCATTTCGCCACGCGGGGTCAGTAGCGGGTGCTCACAGAACCCGCTCGGCGGATGGTCGAAAAAATCACGGCTGGCCTGGGTCAATGCCCGCACTTGCGGGTTGCCGTAAGCGGCGGAGTAGAGCGCGGCCGAGCGCCCGGTGGAGTGATAGGCCGGGTGCGACTCGCGCTCCAGCACCACGACCTTGCCATGTTGCGACAGCCAGAAACCGGTGGAAGCGCCGGCAATCCCGCCGCCGATGATGATGAAATCTGCATGACTCATGAAAATCTCCGGTGTCAGCGCTGCAATTGATAGACGGCGTTGGCCAGGGCGATGTCTTCCAGGCCCAGACCGATGGAGCGGAAGAACACGTGACGGTCGTAACCCGGGCGCTGCACTTTTTCGCTGAGCAGATCCGCGAGGTCACCGATGATCGCGCTGTTGTCCCAGCCATGTTGTTCGCTGGCGATCAGCATCTCGCCGGCCGAACCCGGCGTGGTCAGACGATAGTCGCAGAACACCTGCATGTCGTTGAGGCTCCGCGGCGGCACTTCGTGGGCGCGTGGTGCATTGGTGCTGATCGAGGTGATCAGCGCCGGTTTGTTCAAGGTTGCCGGGTCGATCACAGGTCCTGCGGACGAGGTGCAGAGCATGATCACATCGGCCTCGGCGATGGCGGCTTCGCGGCTGTCGGCGATGCTCACCCGTGGATCGAGGGTTTGCAGCAGGCTGGCGGTTGCCGGGTCTTCGCTCAAGGTGGGCGAGTACACGCGGATGCTCTGCCATTCGCGCAACGTCTTGACGTAATGCAGGTGCGCCTGGGCGACCTTGCCGCTGCCGATGATCGCCAGGCGCGAGGCTTTCAAAGGGGCGAGGGCGTCGACGGCGACTGCTGTGGTTGCCGCCGTGCGGGCAGTGGTCAGTTCACCGGCATCGCAGAGCAGCAGCGGCTGGCCGGTCTGCATCGACATCAGCAGGGTCCACGCCGTCACCAGCGGGCCTTGTTCGCGAACGATGTACGGCGAGGTCTTGACCCCGTACACGCCGTCTTCGGCCAGCACGCCCAGATAGTTGATGAAGTCTCCGGCGCCCTGGGGGAATTCCACCAGTTGCTGCGCCGGTTGCACCGCATGCCCGGCCGCCAGATCGCGGAACAGCTTGCGCAGGATCTGCGGCACATCGATCCGGGCCAGAAGCTCACGGGCCTGGGTTTGGTCGATCACGTAAGGCGTACTGGACATGTCGGACTCCGGAGGCTGTATATAAACTAATTTGTCCATTATGGACTTTTAGTTTTATTGAACAATATCCGGGCAAAAAAAAAGCGCAGTCCGTTGCCGGCTGCGCTTCTCTTTATGGCGTCGCTTACTGTGGACGCTTGCGCTCAACCGCCCGCAATAGATGCGTCGGTGGTGTTTCACAGCTGATCTTGCGACCCAGTTTTTCTTCGATGGACGGCAACTGATAGGAGTCGTCTTCACCGGCAAAGCTGATCGACACGCCATCGGCGCCGGCCCGACCGGTACGGCCGATGCGGTGCACGTAGTCGTCCGGGACTTCCGGCAGGGTGAAGTTGATCACGTGGCTGATGCCGTCGATGTGGATACCGCGACCGGCCACGTCGGTGGCGACCAGTACGCGAATCTTGCCTTCGCGGAAGCCTTCCAGCGTCTTGATCCGCTTGTGCTGCGGCACGTCGCCGGACAACTGAGCGGCGTTGATGCCGTCACGCACCAGGCGTTCTTCGATGCGCCGCACTTCATCCTTGCGGTTGGCGAACACGATGACCCGCTCCCAGCCGTTGTCGTTGACCAGGTTGAAGAGCAGTTTGTATTTGTCGGCACCGGCCACCGCGTAGATGTGCTGTTCGACGTTTTCGTTGGCCACGTTGGTGACTTCGATTTCGACGATGGCAGGGTCGGTGGTCCACTGTTTGGCGAGATTCATCACGTCTTCGGTGAAGGTCGCGGAGAACAGCAGGGTCTGGCGTTCACTTTTCGGCGGGGTCTGGCGAATGATCTGACGCACTTGCGGGATGAAACCCATGTCGAGCATGCGGTCGGCTTCGTCCAGCACCATCACTTCGACCATGTCCAAGTGCACATCGCCACGCTGGTTGAAGTCGAGCAGACGGCCCGGGGTGGCGACAAGGATGTCACAGTGGCGGGCTTCGAGGTGCTTGAGCTGCTTGTCGAAGTCCATGCCGCCGACGAACGTCATGACGTTGAGGCCGGTGTACTTGGTCAGGTCGGCAGCGTCCTTGGCGATCTGCACTACCAGTTCACGGGTCGGTGCGATGATCAGTGCCCGTGGCTCGCCCATATAGCGCTCTTTCGGCGGCGGGGTCTGCAACAGCTGGGTGATGATCGAGATCAGGAACGCGGCCGTCTTGCCGGTACCGGTCTGGGCGCGGCCGATGGCGTCTTTGCCGGCGAGGGTGAAACCCAGCACCTGCGCCTGGATCGGCGTGCAATACGGGAAACCCAGGTCCTGGATGGCGTGCATCAGTTCCGGGGCGAGTTTGAAATCGTGGAAACGGGTCTTGCCTTCCTGTGGCTCGACGACGAAATCTTCGAGTTTCCAGGGAATGACCGGCGCCTTGGGCTTCGGTTCGCGGCGTGGTTTGGCCGGTTTGGGTGTTTCGCTGCGGGCGCTTTCTGGAGCGGGAGCTGAAACAGCAGCGGGTGCCGGTTCGCGTTTCGGTGTGGCTACGGGAGCCTGGCGGTCCGCCGGTTTGGCATCGCTGCGATGACCGGGGGCGTGCGACGGCGCACTGGGAGCTGGCGCGAGCTGCTCAGCCTCGCTTTTTCCGAACATCTTTTTGAGTGCTTTGAGCACGGTCATCTCATCAATTGGTTAAGGAATGTACGCCGGCCAGTGTAATGCAAGAAACGGGCGCGGCGTAGTGGGATGATCAAAGGGGCCCGACCACTGGAAAATCGAGCCCCGAACGATCAGCGCAGGCGTTCGCTCAGCCACACGCCGATGTCGCGAATTTCTTCGGGTAACACTTCGTGCTCCATTGGGTATTCCTGCCATGTCACGGTGACACCATGGGCCTTGAGATACTCATACGCCGTGCGGCCCATGGAGTTCTGCACCACGTTGTCGAACTGGCCGTGCAGCGCCAGCACCGGAATCCGTTGCTGGCTGGCGGACAACTCCAGTTCGTCGCTGAACGTCGGCGCGTAGGTCGACAACGCCAACACGCCGCCCAACGGCCCCTGCCATTTCAGATACGCGGTGTGATAGACCACGGCGCCGCCCTGGGAAAATCCGGCAAGGAAAATCCGCGAAGCGTCTATTCCGCTGGCGCGCTGTTGTTCGATCAATTCGATGACGTGATCGGCGGACGCTTCCAGCTCATCGCGGTCGATGGCACGAGCCGGGCTCATCGCCTTGATGTCGTACCAGCTCGGCATGGCATAACCGCCATTTATTGTCACCGGGCGGGTCGGTGCCTGGGGCAAAACGAAGCGCGTGCTCAGCAGGCTTTCCTGCAAGGCCTCGGCCACCGGCAGAAAGTCATAGCGGTCGGCGCCGAGGCCGTGCAGCCAGATCACGCAGGCGTCGGCTGCCTTAACAGGCTGAAGAATCAAGGGCTCGGTCATGGCTGCTCCAAAAATGTGCGGGCGCTCTCATTAAGTGCGTGATTGGGGGGCGCGCCCGGTTGATCCGTTAAGAAGATGTCGCAAGGCTACAAGTTTTGCTATTGACCTGTCGCTCAATCGCTTCAGCGAGCGGTGTGGTACGGGCTTTGCTATGAGGTAGTCGTGCAATCGATCTCGCGCCTGGCGGTAACACTATCAGTGAACGCCCGGCGACGGGATAGCAAAGAATCCGGTGATGGATGTTCGCCAATGGCCGCAATGGGCTTCGCGAACGTGAAAGGGCTACAGCCCGTTCGGCCGACTGGTGAGAAGTGAGTTGTCCATGATGTGGATTTTCTCCTACTAGACTCATAGCGAAGGTCCTGCGTCGGTTGACCCCATAAAAAGCCAACACGGGTCAACAACGCCTCAAAAGGGTGCGACTGGACTCAAGCTCCGACACAACAAGAGCAAAACTGGAGGTTTGAATGAAGATGTTGAAATCCACTCTGGCGGTCGTGACTGCTGCAGCAGTCCTCGGCGTCAGCGGGTTCGCTCAGGCGGGTGCAACCCTGGATGCGGTACAGAAGAAAGGTTTCGTGCAGTGTGGCGTCAGCGACGGTCTGCCGGGCTTCTCCGTACCGGATTCGACCGGCAAGATCCTCGGCATCGACGCCGACGTCTGCCGTGCCGTGGCCGCTGCCGTGTTCGGCGATGCGACCAAGGTCAAGTTCAGTCAGTTGAACGCCAAGGAGCGTTTCACCGCGCTGCAGTCCGGCGAGATCGACATCCTGTCGCGCAACACCACCATGACCAGCTCCCGTGACGCGGGCATGGGCCTGAAATTCCCTGGCTTCATCACTTACTACGACGGCGTGGGCTTCCTGGCCAACAACAAGCTGGGCGTGAAAAGTGCCAAGGAACTCGACGGCGCGACCATCTGCATTCAAGCCGGTACCACCACCGAGCTGAACGTCTCCGACTACTTCCGCGCCAACGGCCTGAAGTACACCCCGATCACTTTCGACACCTCCGATGAAAGCGCCAAGTCGCTGGAATCCGGTCGTTGCGACGTGCTGACCTCCGACAAGTCCCAACTGTTCGCCCAGCGCAGCAAGCTGGCCTCGCCGAAGGACTACGTGGTTCTGCCGGAAACCATTTCCAAGGAACCTCTGGGCCCGGTCGTGCGTAACGGCGACGACGAGTGGCTGGCCATCGTTCGTTGGGTCGGCTACGCGCTGCTCAACGCTGAAGAAGCCGGCATCACTTCGAAAAACGTACTCGAAGAAGCCAAGTCCACCAAGAACCCGGACGTTGCCCGTCTGCTGGGTGGCGACGGCGAGTACGGCAAGGATCTGAAACTGCCGAAGGACTGGGTCGTCAAAATCGTTTCCCAGGTAGGTAACTACGGCGAAATCTTCGAGAAAAACCTCGGCAAGAGCACTCCGCTGGAAATCGACCGTGGCCTGAACGCGCTGTGGAACAACGGCGGCATTCAGTACGCACCACCAGTGCGCTAATGGTTCTATCACCCGGCGGGCCAACCGCCGGGTGATGTTCTGTTCCATTTCTTGCGGGGCACTTCATGCAAAATTCAATCGGCGCACCAAAGCAGAGGTTCAGCCTCAGCGATCCACGTGTGCGTGCGTGGCTATTCCAGATCATCACCGTTGTGGCGGTGGTCGCCATGGGCTGGTATCTGTTCGACAACACCCAGACCAACCTTCAGCACCGGGGCATCACGTCCGGGTTCAGCTTTCTGGAGCGCAGTGCCGGGTTCGGCATCGCTCAACACCTTATCTCCTATACCGAAGCGGACAGCTATGCCCGCGTGTTCGTGATCGGCCTGCTCAACACCTTGCTGGTGACCTTCATCGGCGTGATCCTGGCGACCCTGCTGGGCTTCATCATCGGTGTGGCGCGGCTGTCGCCGAACTGGATCATCAGCAAGCTGGCGACCGTGTATGTGGAAGTCTTCCGCAACATTCCGCCGCTGCTGCAAATCCTGTTCTGGTATTTCGCGGTGTTCCTGACCATGCCGGGGCCGCGCAACAGCCATAACTTCGGCGACACGTTCTTCGTCAGCAGCCGTGGCCTGAACATGCCGGCCGCGCAGATGGCCGACGGCTTCTGGGCGTTCGTGGTCAGTGTCGTGGTGGCGATCGTCGGCATCGTGCTGATGAGCCGCTGGGCCAACAAGCGTTTCGAGGAAACCGGCGAGCCGTTCCACAAGTTCTGGGTCGGCCTGGGAATCCTGCTGGTCATCCCGACGCTGTGTGCGCTGATCTTCGGCGCGCCGCTGCATTGGGAAATGCCGAAGCTGCAAGGCTTCAACTTCGTCGGCGGCTGGGTGCTGATCCCGGAACTGCTGGCCCTGACTCTGGCCCTGACCGTGTACACCGCGGCGTTCATCGCAGAGATCGTGCGTTCGGGGATCAAGTCGGTCAGCCATGGCCAGACCGAAGCGGCCCGCTCGCTCGGCCTGCGCAACGGTCCGACCCTGCGCAAGGTGATCATTCCGCAAGCGCTGCGCGTGATCATTCCGCCGCTGACCAGCCAATACCTGAACCTGGCGAAGAACTCCTCGCTGGCGGCCGGTATCGGTTACCCGGAAATGGTTTCGCTGTTCGCCGGCACCGTGCTGAACCAGACCGGTCAGGCGATCGAAGTCATTGCCATCACCATGAGCGTGTACCTGGCGATCAGTATCAGCATTTCCCTGCTGATGAACTGGTACAACAAGCGCATTGCGCTGATCGAGCGGTAAGGAATAGCGCATGAGTACTCATACTTTCAAACCCGACATGCCACCGCCGGCCAAGGTCTTCGGCCCGATGGCGTGGATCCGCGCGAACATGTTCTCCAGCTGGCTCAACACCCTGCTGACCCTGTTTGCGTTCTACCTGATCTACCTGGTGATTCCGCCGTTGCTCAGCTGGGCGATCTTCGATGCCAACTGGGTCGGCACTACCCGCGCCGATTGCACCAAGGCGGGCGCTTGCTGGGTGTTCATCGAACAGCGTTTCGGTCAGTTCATGTACGGCTACTACCCGGCGGATCTGCGCTGGCGCGTGGACCTGACCGTGTGGCTGGCGGTCATCGGTGTGGCACCGCTGTTCATCAAGCGCGTGCCGCGTAAAGCGGTATACGGGCTGAGCTTCCTGGTGGTGTATCCGATTGTTGCCTGGTGCCTGCTGCATGGCGGCGTGTTCGGCCTGAGCGCCGTTGCCACCAGTCAGTGGGGCGGCCTGATGCTGACCCTGGTGATCGCCACCGTCGGCATCGCCGGCGCGTTGCCGCTGGGGATCATGCTGGCGCTGGGACGACGTTCGAACATGCCGGCCATTCGTGTGGTCTGCGTGACGTTCATCGAGTTCTGGCGCGGCGTGCCGCTGATCACCGTGCTGTTCATGTCTTCGGTGATGCTGCCGCTGTTCCTGCCTGAAGGCATGAACTTCGACAAGCTGCTGCGGGCACTGATCGGCGTGATCCTGTTCCAGTCGGCCTACGTCGCCGAAGTGGTGCGCGGTGGTCTGCAAGCGATCCCCAAAGGTCAGTACGAAGCCGCTGCCGCGATGGGCCTCGGTTACTGGCGCGCCATGGGCCTGGTGATTCTGCCGCAAGCCCTGAAGCTGGTGATTCCCGGCATCGTCAACACCTTCATCGCGCTGTTCAAGGACACCAGCCTTGTGATCATCATCGGCCTCTTTGACCTGCTCAACAGCGTCAAACAAGCCGCTGCCGATCCGAAATGGCTGGGCATGGCCACCGAAGGCTACGTGTTCGCCGCCCTGGTGTTCTGGATTTTCTGTTTTGGTATGTCGCGCTATTCCATGCATCTGGAACGCAAGCTCGACACTGGCCACAAGCGTTAGGAGTTTTTTCGATGAGCGAAGCAATCAAAAAGCCAGTGGGCCCTGAAGGCATCATTCAGATGCAGGGCGTGAACAAGTGGTACGGCCAGTTCCACGTGCTGAAAGACATCAACCTCAACGTCAAGCAGGGCGAACGTATCGTGCTGTGCGGCCCGTCGGGCTCCGGCAAATCCACTACCATCCGCTGCCTGAACCGTCTGGAAGAACACCAGCAGGGCCGCATCGTGGTCGATGGCGTCGAGCTGACCAACGACCTCAAGCAGATCGAAGCGATCCGTCGTGAAGTCGGCATGGTGTTCCAGCACTTCAACCTGTTCCCGCACCTGACCATTTTGCAGAACTGCACTCTGGCGCCGATGTGGGTGCGCAAGATGCCCAAGCGCAAGGCCGAGGAAATCGCCATGCATTACCTGGAACGCGTACGCATTCCGGAGCAGGCGCACAAGTTTCCGGGGCAACTGTCCGGCGGTCAGCAACAGCGTGTGGCGATTGCCCGCGCGCTGTGCATGAAACCGAAAATCATGCTGTTCGACGAACCGACCTCGGCGCTCGATCCGGAGATGGTGAAGGAGGTTCTCGACACCATGATCGGCCTGGCCGAAGACGGCATGACCATGCTCTGCGTGACCCACGAAATGGGCTTCGCCCGTACCGTGGCCAACCGCGTAATCTTCATGGACAAAGGCGAAATCGTCGAGCAGGCGGCACCGAACGACTTCTTCGACAATCCGCAGAATGAGCGGACGAAGTTGTTCCTGAGTCAGATTCTGCATTGATATCTGATGGGTAAAACAAACCCGGCCTTGTGCCGGGTTTGTTTTTTGGGGATCAGGACACGGTGAGGGTTTCGTGTTCTTTGTGCTCGGTATACTTGAAGGCGTTCCTCAGATCCGCCCCTTCACCCAAGGCTTTCGCATCGGCGAGCAAGTGCGGATAGCGATCGAGCAGGCGCATCAGCAGCATCAACGCCTTCGGCGGAAGCACTTCGCCGCGCTCATAGCGGGAAAATGCGTTGTGTCCGCCACCAGACAGCAGTTGCACCGTTTCTTTTTGCGTCAGGTGCAATTTGCGCCGGATGCGCTTCATCTCGTTACCGATCATTTGTCGGGCAGCAATCACCAGATCATCACCGGCTTGCGTGTAGCGTTCTGCACTATCGGTATCGGCGTCCCACTCGACCTCACCGCATTTGCGGCATTCCCAGCCAGCAAGGTCATCGATACGACGTTCCATGCCTTTGACACTGATGGTTTCGCCGCGGCCCTCGAAATGTGTCATTCCCTCACGTGCACCGCAGCTGAAACATTGCTGGGTCTTCATTGGTTTTTCTCCTTGAAGGAGATTACCGGTGGGCCACCTTCGGGGCGGTATGTCACCTTGATGTAAATCTCCAGATCGTGTGAGTGCGTGTGATAAACGTCTTGCCAGACTCGATGATCGTCATAGGTGGTCATCGACTTGTACAACATCCTGTTCTGCAGTTCGAAAACGATTTCTTGCATCTCTATGATGCTGAAGCCGAGATCCAGTCCGGTTTTTTCTGCGCTCTTGGTGAATGCCTGTCTTCCCCGTCGCCTGACCTCAGCCTTGATCACCACCAAGTCGTAATGGGGTGTGTTCTTTTCCATAAGAAACCAAAACCCTGTCCCTGAAATTACCCTTAAAGGGTAATTTTGACCAATCGAAAATCCCGCTTCATTTGCCTCCTAATCAACCTAGGTGGTTGCCGTCCTACACGGAGCTGACTAACATGTCAGAAAATTCATCCCATGATTGGATGAAAGGGCGAATCCTATGTCAGACATTTCTCCACTCATTAAGCGATCCCTGGTCGATCAGGCCCTGGATCTATTGCGACAGCGCATCACCGACGGCACCTGGCAGGTCGGCCAGCGCTTGCCGACCGAGCCCGAGCTGTGCGCCGAACTCGGCATCAGCCGCAATACCGTGCGCGAGGCGATGCGGGTATTGGCGTTCTCCGGTTTGATCGAAATCCGTCAGGGCGACGGCAGTTACCTGCGGGCGGTGGTCGATCCGATGGACACGCTCAAGGCGCTGTCCAAATGCTCGCTGGATCAGGCCCGGGAAACCCGGCACATCCTTGAGGTCGAGGCCATCGGCCTGGCGGCGTTGCGCCGCACCGATGAGGATCTGGCGGGCCTTCGCGAGGCGCTTGGCGTTGCCGGCAGCCATTATCACGGTGACCTCGATAGCTACATCGCCTGTGACCTGGTGTTTCACCGCCGCCTGGTGGATGCCGCGCACAACCCGACCCTCAGCGAGCTGTATCGCTATTTCTCCAGCATCGTCGGCGCGCAACTGCGCCAGACCTTGAACATCGTCCCTCGTCGACAGGAAGTCTTCGATTTGCACATCGCCCTGTTCGAAGCCGTCGAACAGCGTGATCCGGAACGGGCCAAAGCCCTGTCGAGGCAACTGATCAATGAACCCTGAAACCGAGAAATCCATGTCCCGCCCTGAAGCCGTCAACGCCCCGAAGCGCACCGCCGAACTGGAGGAGTTGCTGATCGATGCCGAGGCCGACGACGAGCAGGTGCAGCAAAGTCATCCGCTGGTACGTCGCCCGTGGTTGTTGCTGCTGGGGCTGATTCTGGTGGCGTTGAACCTGCGTCCGGCGCTGTCGAGCATGGCGCCGCTGCTCAGTGATGTGTCGAAAAGTCTTGGCCTGTCTGCTGCACAAGCGGGGTTGCTGACGACGTTGCCGGTGTTGTGCCTTGGTCTGTTCGCCCCGTTGGCTCCGGTGCTGGCGCGGCGTTTCGGTGCCGAGCGGGTGGTGCTGGGGATTCTTCTGACACTGGCCGGCGGCATCATCCTGCGCAGCAACTTCGGTGAAATCGGTCTGTTCGCCGGCAGCGTTCTGGGTGGCGCAAGTATCGGCATCATCGGCGTCTTGCTGCCCGGTATCGTCAAACGCGACTTCGCCAAACACGCCGGCACCATGACCGGTGTCTACACCATGGCCCTGTGCCTGGGCGCGGCGATGGCGGCGGGTTCGAGCGTGCCGTTGAGCGAACACTTCGATCACAGCTGGGCCATGGGGTTGGGGTTCTGGGTGATTCCGGCGCTGGTTGCAGCGGTGTTCTGGCTGCCGCAGATCGGTCAGAAGCATGGTGCACACAATGTCGCCTACCGGGTGCGCGGCTTGCTGCGTGATCCGCTGGCCTGGCAGGTGACCTTGTACATGGGCCTGCAATCGTCGCTGGCCTACATCGTGTTCGGCTGGTTGCCGTCGATTCTGATTGGACGCGGGCTGACGCCGACCCAGGCCGGTCTGGTGCTGTCCGGTTCGGTGATCATCCAGCTTGCCAGCTCCCTGGCGGCACCGTGGCTGGCCACGCGTGGCAAGGATCAGCGGCTGGCGATCGTGGTGGTGATGGCGCTGACCCTCGGTGGTCTGTTCGGTTGCCTGTACGCGCCGATCGAAGGCCTGTGGGGTTGGGCGATTCTGCTGGGCCTGGGGCAGGGCGGGACGTTCAGTCTGGCACTGACCCTGATCGTGCTGCGCTCGCGCGATTCCCATGTCGCGGCGAACCTGTCGAGCATGTCCCAGGGCTTCGGCTACACCCTCGCGTCCATGGGGCCGTTCGCGGTCGGCGTGGTGCATGACTGGACCGGCGGCTGGAACGCCGTGGGCTGGATCTTTGGCATCGTCGGTGCGGGTGCGATCCTTGCCGGCCTCGGTGCCGGGCGCGCGTTGTACGTGCAGGTCGAAAGCGAAAAGGTTTGACGCGCACACACTGTCGGTATTCGGAATGCGAATGCCGATAGTGTTTCGGGCGTTTGCGGATTATCGTGCTGGCAATCTGTACCTTTCCTGGAGATTGCCCATGAGTGAAGAAGCCCACAGCGCGTTGATCACCCGTTTCTATCAGGCTTTCCAACGCCTCGACGCCGAGGCCATGGCCGCCTGCTACACCGACGACGTGGTGTTCAGCGATCCGGCCTTCGGCGAACTGCGCGGCCGCGATGCCGGCGACATGTGGCGCATGCTCACCACTCGGGCGAAGGACTTCTCCCTGACTTTCGACAACGTCCGCGCCGACGAGCGCAGCGGCGGCGCCCACTGGGTGGCGACTTACCTGTTCAGTCAGACCGGCAACGTCGTGATCAACGACATCCAGGCGCGTTTCGTCTTCCGCGACGGCAAGATCTGTGAACACCACGACCACTTCGACCTGTGGCGCTGGTCCCGCCAGGCTCTGGGCTTCAAGGGCCTGCTGCTGGGCTGGACGCCGCTGGTGCGCAACGCTGTCCGCGCCCAGGCGCTGAAAGGGCTGAAGGCATTTCAGGCGAGTCGCTGATAAGATCGCGGCCTGTTTTCCCTACGCCTGAATTGTCCCGTGACCAGCCTCAGCGAAAATCCTCTCGATGCCGACGTTCCAGTGAGCAAGTCCTGGTTCGTCTATCTCGTGCGCGCCGCCAACGGTTCGCTGTACTGCGGGATCAGCGATGATCCCGTGCGCCGCTTTGCCAAGCACCAGAGCGGAAAGGGCGCGCGATTCTTCCTTTCAAGCCCGGCGATGGCGCTGGTCTACACCGAGCTGTGCCGCGACAAGAGTGATGCGTTGCGCCAGGAAAGGTTGATCAAGAAGCTCAGGAAGAGTGCGA
Source organism: Pseudomonas sp. GW821-FHT02C04 (assembly GCF_059421845.1). Lineage (NCBI taxonomy): Bacteria > Pseudomonadati > Pseudomonadota > Gammaproteobacteria > Pseudomonadales > Pseudomonadaceae > Pseudomonas > Pseudomonas sp. GW821-FHT02C04. Next base: position 168,468 of record NZ_JBWKVT010000010.1, read on the forward strand.
AGGAGTGTCTGGTGGCGTCTTATCGTTCTGACTGATCAGGTGCGAGCGGTAGAAATCCCTGCACATCGAAGCGGTGCTTTCAGGCAAACGACAGGCGAAAAAAAACCGCCTTTGCGGGGCGGTTTTTTCTGTAAACCTCGGTTTGCGGCCGGGTTTACTGCGTCTCACTGGACACACTAGCGTGGACGAAGATTATTCGTCTTTATGCCATCGAGCAAGCCTAAAAACACTCATTCCTAAAAATGCGGTTTTTGATTCATTTGTTTAAGCAGCGGGTCAGAAACCCGATTACGATCTGTCCGCTCGCATGACAGTGCAACTAATGAGGTCTGGCCGATTGGCTTAACGGTTTCATGCCCTCTGACACGGAGTTGCTTCCGTGCCGGAATGATATTCAGAGGGTGTCACAACCGGCCGCCTCACTGGACACACTAGCGTGTCTTCCGAAGGCGTACGTGGTCCGGTAAGCACGCTGGAGGTTTGGCCCCCAACCGGAGGCCAAAACGTATGAAGCTTTTGCTGCGTACTCTGAGCCTCGTATGGAGGTCGTTCAAAGCGTTTCGCTTTTACGAGTTCCTGCGAGATCACTTTGATGACCTGATGTAAGGTCATTGATGTGGGAAAACCGTCTCGGCCTCGGCTGAGGCGGTTTTTTTTCGAGCCATTTTTAGTGCCTTATCAACCTGACTGATCAGTTCCCATCAGCCGGATCCGTAGGCTGCGAACGAATTGCGCGCTAAGCTGCTGATTCACTTTCTGTGCGGCGGAGCCGAGCATGTCCGAGTTGATTCTGCATCATTACCCGACCTCTCCATTCGCCGAAAAGGCCCGGCTGCTGTTGGGTTTCAAGGGCTTGTCCTGGCGCTCGGTGCACATCTCGCCGGTGATGCCGAAACCGGACCTGACCGCCCTGACCGGTGGCTACCGCAAGACCCCGGTGCTGCAGATCGGCGCCGATATCTATTGCGACACTTCGCTGATTGCCCGCCGTCTGGAGCAGGAAAAGGCCCAGCCTTCGTTCTTCCCGGAAGGTCAGGAGATGATCGCCGCCAGTTTCGCTGCCTGGGCCGACTCCGTGGTGTTCCAGCACGCGGTGAGTCTGGTGTTTCAACCGGAGTCGGTAGTGGTGCGTTTCGGCAAGTTGCCGCCGGAAGCGATCAAGGCATTTCTGGCCGATCGTGCCGGGTTGTTCAGCGGTGGCAGTGCGACCAGACTGTCGGCCGATCAAGCTAAACATCAGTGGCCGACCATTATGGCGCGCCTGGAGCAGCAGTTGCAGCGCGAGGACGGAGACTTCCTGTTCGGCGAGCCATCGATTGCCGACTTCGCCATGGCGCATCCGCTGTGGTTCCTCAAGGCTACGCACGTCACCGCACCTCTGGTGGATGACTACCCTGCAGTGTCCGGGTGGCTCGGGCGGGTGCTGGGCTTCGGTCACGGTGCGGCCAGTGCGATGAGTTCCGAAGAGGCGCTGGAGGTGGCGTACCGTACGACGCCGGCGGCGTTGCCTGATGAGCAGTTTGTCGATCCGAACGGATTTGCAGCAGGTCAGCAGGTCGTGATCGCAGCCACTGACTATGGCGTTGATCCGGTTGCCGGGGAATTGGTGTTTGCCGGTCGTGAAGAGTTGATCCTGCGCCGTGAAGACGAACGTGGCGGGGTGGTGCATGTGCACTTCCCGCGTTTTGGTTTCCGTATCGAGAAACGCTGAAACAAATGAGGGAGCCGATTGGCTCCCTCGTTCATTTCAGTGCAGCAAGAATTTCGTCCGGATCAAACCCGCGAATCAACGTGCCATTGACGTCGATCAGCGGGATCCCGCGCCCGCCCAGCGCTTCGTACGCCTTGCGCGCCTCGGCGTCCTTCTCGATATCGAATTCCTTGAACGCAATCCCTTTTTGATCGAGAAAGCGCTTGGTCTGCTTGCAGTAGCCGCACCAGTCCGTGGTGTACAGCACGACGTTGGCGTTGGCGCGGACCTGCTCCGACGCCATTTGCGACGGGTTGAACACCCGTTCGATCTTGCCCCAGTTCTGATAGACCACGACCACCAGCAGAACCAGTGCGACCTTTTTCAGCACATTGCCCAGCATCAGTTGCGGCGCTTCAGCTGATCGGTGAGCGACGTTGGCAGGCCTTTGATGACCAGCGTGCCGGCTTCTTCGTCGTATTCGATCTTCGAGCCCAGCAGGTGCGCTTCGAAGCTGATCGACAGGCCTTCGGCACGGCCGGTGAAGCGACGGAACTGGTTGAGTGTGCGCTTATCCGCCGGGATCTCCGGCGACAGGCCGTAATCCTTGTTGCGGATGTGGTCGTAGAAGGCTTTCGGGCGTTCTTCGTCGATCAGCTCCGAGAGCTCTTCCAGGCCCATCGGCTCGCCGAGCTTGGCCTGGCTGCTGGCGTAGTCGACCAGGGTCTTGGTCTTCTCGCGGGCGGAATCTTCCGGCAGGTCTTCGCTCTCGACGAAGTCGCTGAAGGCCTTGAGCAGCGTGCGGGTCTCGCCCGGGCCGTCGACCCCTTCCTGGCAGCCGATGAAGTCGCGGAAGTATTCCGAGACCTTCTTGCCGTTCTTGCCCTTGATGAACGAAATGTACTGCTTGGACTGCTTGTTGTTCTGCCACTCGGAAACGTTGATCCGCGCCGCCAGGTGCAGTTGACCGAGGTCGAGGTGGCGCGACGGGGTCACGTCCAGTTGATCGGTCACCGCCACGCCTTCGCTGTGGTGCAGCAGGGCGATGGCCAGGTAATCGGTCATGCCTTGCTGGTAGTGGGCGAACAGCACGTGGCCGCCGACGGAGAGGTTCGACTCTTCCATCAGCTTTTGCAGGTGCTCGACCGCGACTTTGCTGAACGCGGTGAAGTCCTTGCCGCCTTCCATGTATTCCTTCAGCCAGCCGCTGAACGGGAACGCACCGGACTCCGGATGGAACAACCCCCAGGCTTTGCCCTGTTTGGCGTTATAGCTCTCGTTGAGGTCGGCGAGCATGTTCTCGATGGCGGCGGATTCAGCCAGTTCAGAGTCACGGGCGTGCAGAACGGCGGGGGTGCCATCGGGTTTTTTGTCGATCAGGTGGACGATGCAATGACGGATCGGCATGGGCTTCTCGGCAAGTGGAAGGGAGGAGGGCGGGCTCCCCCGAAAAAGCGCCCAGTGTACCGCAACCACTGGTTTTGGCGCGGGCTGAAGGGCAATTCGGGGTCATGGGGTGGCGCTTATGCATTTATTTACCGATTTAGCGCAATAAACCTGACCATTTGGCTAGCTAGAGGCGGATATTTCCTTGTCTCTGTGCTAGTTTTGCCCGGTCTTACGCGTAGTCACTGCGTTAAGCGTGCATTCAGCATTTGTCAGGTCGAACCAAACCCTGATTTCGGCATCTATAACCCCGACTCGTCGTGGTTATCGCCGAGGGTGCCAGATCCAGAAGATCGGGCTCGATGGCTGACACTGCACTCTGCAATCCATATGAATTTGATAGGGAAGGAACACTACATGGCTCTTACTAAAGACCAACTGATCGCCGACATCGCTGAAGCTATCGACGCGCCGAAAACCACCGCGCGTAACGCTCTGGACCAACTGGGCCAAATCGTTGCTGATCAGCTGGAAAACGGCGGCGAAATCACCTTGCCAGGTATCGGCAAGCTGAAAGTGACCGAGCGTCCTGCCCGCACTGGCCGTAACCCGTCGACTGGCGCTGCCATCGAAATCCCTGCCAAGAAAGTGATCAAGCTGGTTGTGGCCAAAGGCCTGACCGACGCTGTGAACAAGTAAGACGCAGCGATAAAAAAAAACCGTGCGCCGGAGTGATCCGGGCACGGTTTTTTTGTGCCTGCCGATTGTGTTTCAGCAGTAGTGGCGGCTGCTTTGCGATCAAGCGCCGCCCCAGTTGAAACGTATTACTTGCGAACCCAGCGTTCGCGCCGCCAGATCTGCTGCTCGGACTTGGTCTGGAAAGTCCAGGCGACGAAGCGGCTCTGCTTCTGGCCCTGGGACATCTCCACCACCTGGCTTTCCAGCACGCCGGCCTTCTTCAGTGCGGTTTCGATGGCGGGCAGGTTCGAGGCTTTCGAGACCAGGGTGCTGAACCACAACACCTTGTGCTGGAAGTTCGCACTTTCGGCGATCAGTTGCGTCACAAAACGCGCTTCGCCACCTTCACACCACAATTCGGCCGATTGACCGCCGAAGTTCAGCACCGGCAGTTTGCGTTTCGGATCGGCCTTGCCCAGGGCTCGCCATTTGCGCTCGCTGCCTTTGGTCGCTTCGTCCATCGAGGCGTGGAACGGCGGGTTGCACATGGTCAGGTCAAAACGCTCGCCAGGCTCCAGCAGGCCGATCAGGATGTGCTTGCGGTTCTCTTGCTGGCGCAGCTTGATGACTTTGTTCAGATCGTTGGACTGGACGATGGCTGTTGCGGCAGCCACGGCCGTAGGGTCGATTTCCGAGCCCAGGAAGTGCCAGCGGTATTCGCTGTTGCCGATCAGCGGATACACGCAGTTGGCGCCCATGCCGATGTCCAGCACGTTGACGATGGCGCCGCGTGGAACCACGCCGTCGTTGTTGCTGGCCAGCAGGTCAGCCAGGAAGTGCACGTAATCGGCACGACCCGGTACTGGCGGGCAGAGGTAATCGGCCGGGATGTCCCAATGCTGGATGCCGTAGAACGACTTGAGCAACGCCCGGTTGAACACGCGCACCGCGTCGGGGCTGGCGAAGTCGATGCTTTCCTTGCCGTACGGGTTGGTGATCACGAACTTCGCCAGCTCCGGCGTAGTCTTGATCAGCGCCGGGAAGTCGTAACGACCCTGATGGCGATTGCGCGGGTGCAGGCTGGCCTCTTTGCGCGGCTCCACGGGCTTGGCCGGGGTGGCGGAGTCAGGCTTCTTGCGCGCGGGGCGAGGTGTACGGGGGGCGTTCATGGGCGTGGTCGATTCGGGTATGGCTGAAAGTGGCGGCTATTGTCCCACAGGGAACCGGGTTGTAGGCCGGAAAAGTGCCGGGCACAAAAAAGGGAGGCCATATGGCCTCCCTTTTTTAGTGCGATATGCCGTTACAGGCTGGCAATCCGCGCGTGCTGCTCGGCCAGCTTGCCCAGAGCCTGTTCGGCCTCGGCCAGCTTGGCGCGTTCCTTCTCGATGACTTCGGCCGGGGCCTTGTCAACGAAACCGGCGTTGGACAGCTTGCCGCCAACACGCTGGACTTCGCCCTGCAGACGCAGGATTTCCTTGTCCAGACGCGCCAGTTCAGCGTTCTTGTCGATCAGGCCGGCCATCGGCACCAGCACTTCCATCTCGCCAACCAGCGCGGTGGCGGACAGTGGTGCTTCTTCGCCGGCCGCCAGTACGGTGATCGATTCCAGACGCGCCAGCTTCTTCAGCAGCGCTTCGTTCTCGGTCAGGCGGCGCTGGTCTTCAGCGGTGACGTTTTTCAGGTAGATCGGCAGCGGTTTGCCCGGGCCGATGTTCATTTCGCCACGGATGTTGCGCGTGCCGAGCATCAGGCCCTTGAGCCATTCGATGTCGTCTTCGGCTGCCGGATCGATGCGCTCTTCGTTGGCCACCGGCCACGCTTGCAGCATGATCGTCTTGCCCTGAATGCCGGCCAGCGGCGCGATGCGCTGCCAGATTTCTTCAGTGATGAACGGCATGAACGGATGCGCCAGACGCAGCGCCACTTCCAGAACGCGTACCAGCGTGCGACGGGTGCCGCGCTGGCGCTCGACCGGCGCGTTTTCGTCCCACAGCACAGGCTTGGACAGTTCCAGGTACCAGTCGCAGTACTGGTTCCAGATGAACTCGTACAGCGCTTGCGCCGCCAGGTCGAAACGGAACTGATCCAGTTGACGGGTCACTTCGGCTTCGGTGCGTTGCAGCTGCGAGATGATCCAGCGATCTGCCAGCGACAGCTCGTAGGCTTCGCCGTTCTGGCCGCAGTCTTCGCCCTTGTCCAGAACATAACGTGCAGCGTTCCAGATCTTGTTGCAGAAGTTGCGATAGCCTTCGACGCGGCCCATGTCGAACTTGATGTCGCGACCGGTGGACGCCAGCGAGCAGAAAGTGAAGCGCAGGGCGTCGGTGCCGTAGCTGGCGATGCCGTCGGCGAACTCGTCGCGGGTCTGCTTCTCGATCTTCTTCGCCAGTTTCGGCTGCATCAGACCGGAGGTGCGTTTCTGCACCAGGGTTTCGAGCTCGATACCGTCGATGATGTCCAGCGGGTCCAGGACGTTGCCCTTGGACTTGGACATCTTCTGGCCCTGGCCATCACGCACCAGACCGTGCACGTAAACGGTCTTGAACGGAACCTGCGGCGTGCCGTCCTCGTTCTTGATCAGGTGCATCGTCAGCATGATCATCCGGGCGACCCAGAAGAAAATGATGTCGAAACCGGTGACCAGTACGTCGGTGGAGTGGAAATTCTTCAGGAACTCGGTCTTTTCCGGCCAGCCCAGGGTGGAGAACGTCCACAGGCCCGAACTGAACCAGGTGTCGAGAACGTCGTTGTCCTGTTGCAGCGCAACGTCCGGGCCGAGGTTGTGCTTGGCGCGTACTTCGGCTTCGTCACGGCCGACGTAGACCTTGCCCGACTCGTCGTACCAGGCCGGAATCCGGTGGCCCCACCACAGCTGACGGCTGATGCACCAGTCCTGGATGTCACGCATCCACGAGAAGTACATGTTTTCGTACTGCTTCGGCACGAACTGGATGCGACCGTCTTCAACGGCAGCAATCGCAGGCTCGGCCAGCGGCTTGGTGGACACGTACCACTGGTCGGTCAGCCACGGCTCGATGACGGTGCCGGAGCGGTCGCCTTTCGGCACTTTCAGGTTGTGGTCGTCGACGCTGACCAGCAGGCCGGCGGCGTCGAACGCGGCAACGATCTGCTTGCGCGCTTCGAAACGCTCGAGACCGGCGTACTCGGCCGGAATCTTGCCGTCGATGCTGTCGTTCAGCGTGCCGTCGAGGTTGAACACCTGCGCTGCCGGCAGCACGTTGGCGTTCTTGTCGAAGATGTTCAGCAGCGGCAGGTTGTGGCGCTTGCCGACTTCGTAGTCGTTGAAATCGTGGGCCGGGGTGATTTTCACGCAGCCGGTGCCGAATTCAGGATCGCAGTAATCGTCGGCAATGATCGGGATGCGGCGGCCGACCAGCGGCAGCTCGACAAATTTGCCGATCAGGGCTTTGTAGCGCTCGTCGTTCGGGTTCACCGCGACGGCGGAGTCGCCGAGCATGGTTTCCGGACGGGTGGTCGCGACGATCAGGAAATCGTTGCCTTCAGCGGTTTTCGCGCCGTCGGCCAGCGGGTACTTCAGGTTCCACAGGAAACCTTTCTCGTCGTGGTTTTCCACTTCGAGGTCGGAAATCGCCGTGTGCAGCTTGGTGTCCCAGTTGACCAGACGCTTGCCGCGATAGATCAGGCCGTCTTCGTGCAGGCGCACGAACGCTTCTTTAACGGCTTCCGAGAGGCCGTCGTCCATGGTGAAGCGCTCGCGGCTCCAGTCCACGGACGAGCCGAGGCGGCGGATCTGACGGCTGATGTTGCCGCCGGACTGATCCTTCCACTCCCAGACTTTCTCGAGGAATTTTTCGCGGCCCAGATCGTGGCGATTCTGGCCCTGGGCTTCGAGTTGACGCTCCACCAGCATCTGCGTGGCGATACCGGCGTGGTCGGTGCCCGGCTGCCACAGGGTGTTGCGACCCTGCATGCGGCGGAAACGGATCAGGGCGTCCATGATCGCGTTGTTGAAACCGTGACCCATGTGCAGGCTGCCGGTGACGTTCGGCGGCGGGATCATGATGGTGTAGGAGTCGCCCGCGCCTTGCGGGGCGAAGTAGTTCTCGGACTCCCAGGTGTTGTACCAGGAAGTTTCAATGGCGTGCGGCTGGTAGGTCTTATCCATGCGCGGCGGGACCCTATTGGCATTTATTCAGGAAAAGCCGGGAAGTATAGCGGGGCATGGGGCGCAGGGCGAGCGGGGCGGGCCGGGTGGGGATCTAAAAGTGGGAGCAACCGTGCGACGGCTCCCACCGTCGATTATTCGTACTGGCTCAGAAGCCGTTCCATCCGTGCCTCGAGGCGACGTTTGATTTCGGTTTCGATGTGCGGGGCGAAGTCGTCGATCACGTCTTGCATGATCAGTTGCGCAGCGGCGCGCAGTTCGCTGTCCAGGTGAAGCAGCGCGTCGGGGCCTTTATCCACAGGCGCGACGGGCGCGGTGGCGGGCTTCGCGACGGGGGCGGGAGGCGGTTCGACGGCGGGTGGCTCAGTGGCGACCGAGTCGAACAGCATCGGAATCTGTTCCTGTTCGCCATCATCGACCGTGTCGGTCAGCAGCGGCGGTTGCAGGTTGTCATCGCCCAGCAACTGACGGATCGACTCGAGGTCATCCAGCAGGTGCGCGGGTTTTTGCAGCGGTTTTGGAGTGTCCATCGGCGTACTCAGAGTCGCTGTAAACGGTGGTCTTGCAGAGGATAGCCCTGTTCCCGGTAGAAACGGAAACTCTCCCGCGCAGCCGCACGGATCGCCGGATCTTCCACCACCACTTCCGCCACTCGGGCGAACTTGTTGGCGAAGGCCGGGACCTTCAGGTCGAGGTTGACCAGCAAGTCCGCGTGCTGGCCGCAGTCATCGCCCAAACCCAACACGATCAAACCTTCCGGTTCGCTCTCGGCCGGGCCATGAGGCACGAAGGTTTCGCCCTTGAACGCCCACAGTCGCGCATCGAGGTCATCACGCTGGGCGACATCGCTGCAATGCAGGTAGATGCGGTGGCCCATGCGCCAGGCTTTCTCGGTGAGCTTGCAGGCAAAATCCAGACGCGCCGAAGGATCGGCACTGGGCAGGATGTAGAAGTCGACTTTGGTCATTGCGGTTCCTGAGCTGAAAGCGGCGCCCCTCTAGAGGCGCCGCTCGCAGTCATCGGTTTCAGGCTTTGGCGCGATCCAGCAGGTACTGGGTCAGCAGTGGAACCGGACGGCCGGTGGCGCCCTTGTCCTTGCCGCCGCTGGTCCATGCGGTGCCCGCGATGTCCAGGTGCGCCCAGTTCAGGTTTTTGGTGAAGCGCGACAGGAAGCACGCGGCGGTGATGGTGCCGGCCTTCGGCCCGCCAATGTTGGCGATGTCGGCGAACGGGCTGTCCAGTTGCTCCTGGTACTCGTCGAACAGCGGCAATTGCCAGGCGCGGTCGTCGGCTGCCTTGCCGGCGCTCAGCAGTTGGCCGATCAGTTCGTCGTTATTGCCCAGCAGGCCGGACGTGTGCGCACCCAGAGCAACCACGCAGGCGCCGGTCAGGGTGGCGATGTCGATCACCGCTTGCGGCTTGAAGCGCTCGGAGTAGGTCAGGGCATCGCACAGCACCAGACGGCCTTCGGCGTCGGTGTTGAGGATCTCCACAGTCTGGCCGCTCATGGTGGTCACGATGTCGCCTGGACGCGAAGCGGTGCCGCTCGGCATGTTCTCGGCGCAGGCCAGGATGCACACCAGGTTGATTGGCAGCTTCAGTTCCAGCACGGCGCGCAGGGTACCGAACACGCTGGCGGCGCCGCCCATGTCGTACTTCATTTCGTCCATGCCGGCGCCCGGTTTCAGGCTGATGCCGCCGGTGTCGAAGGTGATGCCTTTACCGACCAGTGCGTACGGCTTCTCGGATTTCTTGCCGCCGTTGTATTGCATGACGATCAGGCGCGGCGGCTGGGCGCTGCCCTGACCGACGGCGTAGAACGAGCCCATACCCAGGGATTTGATCTTCTTCTCGTCGAGCACTTCGACTTTCAGATCCTTGAACTCTTTGCCCAGGTCCTTGGCTTGTTCGCCGAGGAAGGTCGGGTGGCAGATGTTCGGCGGCAGGTTGCCCAGGTTGCGGGTGAACGCCATGCCGTTGGCGATCGCGGTGGCATGGTTCACAGCGCGTTGCACTTCGGCCTGAGCGGCCTTGATGGTCAGCAGGGTGATTTTCTTCAGAGCGCGCGGTTCGGCTTTCTGGCTCTTGAACTGGTCGAAGGTGTATTCGCCGTCGACCAGGGTTTCGGCCAGCAGGCGAGTCTTGCCGTAGCTGTCACGGCCCTTGACGATGATTTCATCCAGCGCCAGCACGGAATCGCTGCCGCCCAGGCCTTTGAGGGTGTTGAGGATGCCGGCAACGATCTTGCGGAACGGGCGGTCGCCCAGTTCTTCATCCTTGCCCACGCCGACCAGCAGCACGCGCTCGGCTTTCAGGTTCGGCAGGCTGTGCAGCAACAGGCTCTGACCGATCTTGCCGGCCAGATCGCCACGCTTGAGGACAGCGCTGATGGCGCCGCCGCTCAGTTCGTCGACCTGCTTGGCGGCGACGCCGAGTTTGCGGCCTTCACCAACGGCAACCACCAGGGTGGCGGTTTTCAACGTTTCTGGGCTAACGCTTTTTACAACCAGTTCCATGTCCGGATCCCTGAATGAATGGTCAACACGCAGGCGTTCGGCGGTGTCCGCAGTCGCCTGCTTATAGATAGAAAAGGCGCAGGCCAGCGCCTGCGACAAGGGCCGCAGTTTGAACCTCGCTCCCTGCGCCTGACAACCCTCGTCGGAACGATCTTCAACCGATTGCACGCTTGCGTGAGTGTGCGCAGTGACAGGCGCCCTCAATCACAGGATAATGCCGCATCTTTTTTCGACAGCTCTGCCTTGCGGGCCTGTCGATACGTTTGCTTGTTTGGCCGCCTTAGCCTGACAACCCTGGAGTGTCTGGTTTGATCGTCTTCCGTTATCTGTCCCGCGAAGTCCTGTTGACCCTGAGTGCGGTGAGTGCCGTGCTGCTGGTCATCATCATGAGCGGTCGCTTCATCAAATACCTTGCCCAGGCCGCTGCGGGCCAGCTCGATCCGGGATCGCTGTTCCTGATCATGGGTTACCGTCTGCCGGGCTTCATGCAGTTGATCCTGCCGCTGGGCCTGTTCCTCGGGATCCTTCTGGCGTACGGCCGGTTGTATCTCGAAAGCGAAATGACCGTGCTGTCGGCCACTGGCATGAGCCAGCAGCGCCTGTTCCGCATGACTCTGTTCCCGGCCACGCTGGTGGCACTGGTGGTGGCATGGCTCAGCCTGAGTCTGGCCCCGCAAGGCGCCAACCAGTTCCAGTTGCTGCTGAACAAGCAGGACGCCCTGACCGAATTCGACACCCTTGAGCCGGGCCGCTTCCAGGCGTTGCGCGATGGCACGCGGGTGACCTACACCGAAAACCTGAGCGACGACCGGGTCAACCTGGGCAGCGTGTTCATCTCGCAGAAAAACCTCGGTGCCAACCAGGCGGATCGCGGGATTTCCGTGCTGGTGGCCGAGAAAGGCCGGCAGGAAGTCCGTCCTGATGGCAACCGTTACCTGATCCTGCACAACGGCTACCGCTACGACGGCAGTCCGGGACTGGCCAACTACCGCGCCATCCACTACGAAACCTACGGTGTTCTGCTGCCCAAGCCCGATGTCAGCGAGGAAGTCACCGACCGTGACGCCATGCCGACGTCGACCTTGATGGCCAGTGATGACATCCGCGCCAAGACCGAACTGCAATGGCGCCTGTCGCTGCCGCTGCTGGTATTTATCGTGACCCTGATGGCGGTGCCGCTGTCTCGGGTCAATCCGCGCCAGGGGCGCTTCCTCAAGTTGCTGCCGGCGATTCTTCTTTATATGGCTTACCTGACCATCCTGATTGCCGCTCGCGGCGCCCTCGAAAAAGGCAAGATCCCGGCGAGCCTGGGTCTGTGGTGGGTACACGGGATCTTCCTGGTCATCGGTATCGGCCTGCTCTACTGGGAACCGCTGCGCCTGAAAATGGCCAGCCGTCGCAGCGCTGCGCTGGAGGTGGCTCGTGGTTAAACTCGACCGCTACATCGGCAGCAGCGTGTTCATGGCGATCATCGCCGTGCTGGCGATCATCCTTGGCCTGGCTACGCTGTTCGCCTTCATCGACGAAATGGGCGATGTCAGCGATACCTACACCCTGGCCGACGTACTGAGCTTTGTCGTACTGACCGCGCCGCGCCGGCTCTATGACATGTTGCCGATGGCGGCGCTGATCGGCTGTCTGATCGGTCTCGGCAGCCTGGCGAGCAGCAGTGAACTGACCGTGATGCGTGCGGCGGGTGTGTCCATCGGGCGCATCGTCTGGGCGGTCATGAAGCCAATGCTGGTGCTGATGCTGGCTGGCGTGTTGATCGGCGAGTACGTTGCGCCGGCTACCGAAAGCATTGCCCAGGCCAATCGTTCTCTGGCTCAAGGCAGCGGTGATGCGCAAAGCGCCAAGCACGGTATGTGGCATCGTCAGGGTGAGGAATTCATTCACATCAATGCCGTTCAGCCAGATGGTTTGTTGTATGGCGTGACTCGCTATCACTTCGACAAGGAGCGCCATCTGCTGAGCTCCAGCTTCGCCAAGCGCGCCGATTTCGATGGCACTCGCTGGCAGCTCACCGACGTGACCACCACGCTGTTTCATGAGCGCAGCACTGAGGTCGTCAACAAACCGACCGAGGATTGGGATGTTTCCATCAGCCCGCAACTGCTGAACACCGTGGTCATGGCGCCCGAAGCGCTGTCGATTACCGGGCTGTGGGGTTATATCCACTACCTGGCCGATCAGGGCCTGAGCAACGGCCGTTACTGGCTGGCCTTTTGGGTCAAGGTGTTGCAGCCGCTGGTAACCGCCGCGCTGGTGCTGATGGCGATCTCCTTCATTTTCGGCCCGCTGCGCTCGGTGACCCTCGGTCAGCGAGTGTTCACCGGTGTGCTGGTGGGGTTCACTTTCCGTATCGTCCAGGACCTGCTGGGTCCGTCCAGCCTGGTATTCGGCTTCTCGCCGCTGTTCGCAGTGCTGGTGCCGGCAGGCGTCTGTGCCCTGGCGGGTGTCTGGTTGCTGCGTCGAGCCGGTTGATGAACAAGGTTTCACCCTTGCTCCAGCCTTGAAAACGCCCCGGTCGCAAGACCGGGGCGTTTTTGCATGCAATCCGGGTGACAGGCGAACGTGACGCTTGCGCCGTGTATCAGGTACAATTCCCGGCTATTTTTCGGCGGGCCAAGCCTGCAGCCTTTTTGAGTGTTGATCCGTGAGTGATTTGAGTCATATCCGCAATTTCTCCATCATCGCCCACATTGACCATGGCAAGTCGACGCTGGCTGACCGTTTCATCCAGATGTGCGGTGGCCTGGCCGAGCGTGAAATGGAAGCCCAGGTACTGGATTCCATGGATCTGGAGCGCGAACGCGGGATCACCATCAAGGCCCACAGCGTTACCCTCTATTACAAAGCCAAAGACGGCGTCACCTACCAGCTGAACTTCATTGACACCCCGGGCCACGTCGACTTCACCTACGAAGTCAGCCGTTCCCTGGCCGCGTGTGAAGGTGCCTTGCTGGTGGTCGACGCGGGTCAGGGCGTTGAAGCCCAGTCCGTGGCCAACTGCTACACCGCCATCGAGCAGGGCCTCGAGGTCATGCCGGTACTGAACAAGATCGACCTGCCGCAGGCCGAGCCCGACCGCGTCAAGGACGAGATCGAGAAGATCATCGGCATCGACGCCACCGACGCCGTCACCTGCAGCGCCAAGACCGGCCTGGGTGTCGACGAAGTTCTCGAGCGTCTGGTCGCGACCATTCCTGCGCCGACCGGCAACATCGAAGATCCGCTGCAAGCGTTGATCATCGACTCCTGGTTCGACAACTACCTGGGCGTTGTCTCCCTGGTGCGCGTGCGTCATGGCCGCGTGAAGAAGGGCGACAAGATCCTGGTGAAATCCACCGGCAAGGTCCACCTGGTCGACAGCGTCGGTGTTTTCAACCCGAAACACACCGCCACCGCTGACCTGAAGGCCGGCGAAGTGGGCTTCATCATCGCCAGCATCAAGGACATTCACGGTGCACCGGTCGGTGACACCTTGACCTTGAGCTCGACGCCGGATGTTCCGGTACTGCCGGGTTTCAAACGCATTCAGCCACAGGTTTACGCCGGTCTGTTCCCGGTCAGCTCCGACGACTTCGAGGACTTCCGCGAAGCGCTGCAGAAGCTGACCCTGAACGACTCGTCGCTGCAGTACACCCCGGAAAGCTCCGACGCCCTGGGCTTCGGCTTCCGTTGCGGCTTCCTCGGCATGCTGCACATGGAGATCATCCAGGAGCGCCTGGAGCGCGAATACGACCTGGACCTGATCACCACGGCACCGACCGTAATCTTCGAACTGGTGCTGAAAACCGGTGAAACGATTTACGTCGACAACCCGTCGAAGCTGCCGGACGTGTCCGCGATCGAAGACATGCGCGAGCCGATCGTGCGTGCCAACATCCTGGTACCGCAGGAGCACCTGGGCAACGTCATCACCCTGTGCATCGAAAAACGCGGTGTTCAGGTCGACATGCTGTTCCTCGGCAACCAGGTCCAGGTGACCTACGACCTGCCGATGAACGAAGTGGTCCTGGACTTCTTCGACCGTCTGAAATCCACCAGCCGCGGCTATGCTTCGCTGGATTACCATTTCGATCGTTACCAATCGGCTAATCTGGTGAAACTGGACGTGCTGATCAACGGCGACAAGGTCGACGCTCTGGCGCTGATCGTGCACCGTGACAATTCGCACTTCAAAGGTCGCCAGTTGACCGAGAAGATGAAAGAACTGATTCCTCGTCAGATGTTCGACGTGGCCATCCAGGCTGCCATTGGCGGTCAGATCGTCGCCCGGACAACCGTCAAGGCACTCAGAAAGAACGTATTGGCCAAATGCTACGGCGGTGACGTCAGCCGTAAGAAGAAACTGCTCGAGAAGCAAAAGGCCGGTAAGAAACGCATGAAGCAGGTCGGCAACGTGGAAATTCCACAAGAAGCCTTCCTTGCCGTGCTCAGGTTGGAATAGTCAGGTCCTATGTCACTAAATTTCCCGCTGTTGCTGGTTATCGCCGTGTTCGTCTGCGGCCTGTTGGCGTTGCTCGATCTGTTGATCCTGGCACCGCGTCGGCGCGCCGCCATCACTTCCTATCAGGGCAGCGTCAGCCAGCCTGACGTGGTGGTGGTCGAGAAGCTGAACAAGGAACCGCTGCTGGTCGAATACGGCAAGTCGTTCTTTCCGGTGCTGTTCATCGTGCTGGTGCTGCGTTCGTTCCTGGTGGAGCCGTTCCAGATTCCGTCCGGTTCGATGAAGCCGACCCTGGACGTTGGCGACTTCATTCTGGTGAACAAGTTTTCTTACGGGATCCGCCTGCCGGTGATCGACAAGAAAGTCATCGAAGTCGGTGATCCGCAACGCGGCGATGTGATGGTGTTCCGCTACCCGAGCGACCCGAACGTCAACTACATCAAGCGTGTGGTTGGTCTGCCGGGCGACACGGTGCGTTACACCGCTGACAAGCGTCTGTTCGTCAATGGTGAGTCGATTGCCGAACAACTGGTCGGTTCCGAGCCAGGCACCCTCGGCAGCGCGGAGCTCTACAAGGAAAAACTCGGCGCTGCCGAGCACCTGATCCGCAAGGAAATGAGCCGCTACCGCGCCACACCGGACCATACCTGGACCGTGCCGGCCGGGCACTATTTCATGATGGGCGACAACCGCGACAACTCGAACGACAGTCGCTACTGGGATGATCCGAACATTCCCAAGGATCTGCTGGGCATGGTTCCCGACCAGAACATCGTCGGCAAGGCCTTCGCGGTCTGGATGAGCTGGCCGGAACCGAAACTCAGCCACCTGCCGAATTTCTCGCGGGTCGGCCTGATCAAGTAAACAATCACGGCGCTGTTGACCACAGCGCCGAATGCATTTCTGGTGTCGGCACAACCGGCTCCGGGGCATGAAGCCACGATATTCAGGACGTCATTTTTGAACACAGCGTTAATTGTCCCAGGCCTGCGCCGTATCCCGGCGATGGCAGTGGAATCCAGCCACGAACTCAGCGTGGGTAAACCGTGAGCGTTTCTCTAAGCCGTCTCGAGCGTCAGCTCGGTTACACCTTCAAGGACCAGGAACTGATGGTCCTGGCCCTCACGCACCGCAGCTTTGCCGGACGCAACAACGAGCGTCTGGAATTCCTCGGCGATGCGATCCTCAACTTCGTCGCTGGCGAGGCACTCTTCGACCGCTTCCCGCTGGCCCGCGAAGGCCAGTTGTCGCGTTTGCGTGCACGTCTGGTGAAAGGTGAGACCCTGGCGGTATTGGCCCGTGGTTTCGATCTGGGCGAATACCTGCGCCTGGGTTCCGGTGAGCTGAAAAGCGGCGGTTTCCGTCGCGAATCGATTCTGGCCGATGCCCTCGAAGCGCTGATCGGTGCGATCTACCTCGACGCCGGCATGGAAGTCGCCCGCGAGCGCGTTCTGGCCTGGCTGGCCGGCGAGTTCGAAGGTCTGACACTGGTCGACACCAACAAGGATCCGAAGACCCGTCTGCAGGAATTCCTGCAATCGCGCGGTTGCGACCTGCCACGCTATGAAGTGGTGGATATCCAGGGTGAGCCGCACTGCCGTACGTTCTTCGTTGAGTGCGAAGTTGTCCTATTGAATGAAAAAAGCCGGGGTCAGGGCGTGAGCCGTCGCATTGCCGAACAGGTAGCGGCCGCTGCAGCACTGATTGCCCTGGGTGTGGAGAATGGCAATGACTGATACAAACGCAACTCGCTGTGGCTATGTTGCCATCGTCGGCCGTCCCAACGTGGGCAAGTCCACGCTGCTGAACCACATCCTCGGCCAGAAGCTTGCGATCACTTCGCGCAAGCCACAGACCACTCGCCACAACATGCTCGGGATCAAGACCGAGGGCGACGTGCAGGCGATTTACGTCGACACCCCGGGCATGCACAAGGGTGGCGAAAAGGCCCTGAACCGTTACATGAACAAAACCGCTTCGGCGGCGTTGAAAGACGTCGACGTGGTGATCTTCGTGGTCGACCGCACCAAGTGGACCGAAGAAGACCAGATGGTTCTGGAACGCGTGCAGTACGTGACCGGCCCGCTGATCGTCGCGCTGAACAAGACCGACCGCATCGAGGACAAGGCCGAGCTGATGCCGCACCTGTCCTGGTTGCAGGAACAGCTGCCGAACGCGCAGATCATTCCGATCTCGGCGCAGCACGGGCACAACCTTGATGCGCTGGAAAAGGTGATCGCTGACCATCTGCCGGAGAACGATCACTTCTTCCCGGAAGACCAGATCACCGACCGCAGCAGCCGTTTCCTCGCCGCCGAACTGGTGCGCGAGAAAATCATGCGCCAGATGGGCGCCGAGCTGCCGTACCAGATCACCGTGGAAATCGAAGAGTTCAAGCAACAGGGCAAGACTCTGCACATCCACGCGCTGATCCTCGTCGAGCGTGACGGCCAGAAGAAAATCATCATTGGCGACAAGGGCGAGCGCATCAAGCGCATCGGCACCGAAGCGCGCAAGGACATGGAGCTGCTGTTCGACTCCAAGATCATGCTCAACCTGTGGGTGAAGGTGAAGGGCGGCTGGTCCGACGACGAACGTGCGCTGCGTTCGCTGGGTTACGGCGACCTGTAAAGCGTCTGGCATTACATCGATCCATTGTGGGAGCGAGCGTGCTCGCGAAGACGATGTAACATTCAGCATTGATGTTGATTGTTGCACCGCTTTCGCGAGCAAGCTCGCTCCCACAGTGGTTTTGGGTGATGAGTAAAACCGCGTTTCCCTCAACGAGAAATCCATGTCTCAAACGCCTCCCGCCCAACCCGCCTACGTCCTGCACTCCCGCGCCTATCGCGAAACCAGCGCGTTGGTGGACTTCCTCACGCCGCAAGGTCGGCTGCGGGCGGTGTTGCGCAGTGCGCGGGGCAAGGCCGGGACGCTGGCGCGTCCGTTCGTGCCGCTGGAAGTGGAGTTTCGCGGCAAGGGTGAGTTGAAGAATGTCGGGCGAATGGAAAGTGCCGGCAATGCGACGTGGATGGTCGGCGAGGCGCTGTTCAGCGGCCTCTATCTCAACGAGTTGCTGATCCGCCTGCTGCCAGCCGAAGACCCGCACCCTGCGGTGTTCGATCATTACGCGGCCACCTTGCTGGCTTTGGCAGAAGGCCGGCCACTGGAACCGTTGCTGCGTTCCTTCGAATGGCGCCTGCTGGACGACCTCGGTTACGGCTTCTCCCTGAACACCGACATCAATGACGAACCCATCGCTCCGGACGGCCTCTATCGCTTGCAGGTGGATGCTGGACTTGAGCGGGTCTACCTGCTGCAACCCGGTCTGTTCAACGGCACCGAGCTGCTGGCCATGGCCGAAGCCGACTGGTCGGCCCCAGGCGCGTTGTCCGCCGCCAAACGCTTGATGCGTCAGGCACTGGCTGTTCACCTGGGCGGTCGTCCCCTTGTCAGTCGCGAGCTGTTTCGCAAGCCCTGATCTCACCGTATGCTGTGCGCCGAATCTTTCCCTTCAGGAGCGCATCCGTGACCACCAGCAATCGCATTCTTCTTGGCGTGAACATCGACCACGTCGCCACCCTGCGTCAGGCTCGGGGCACGCGCTATCCGGATCCGGTCAAGGCCGCGCTGGACGCGGAAGAGGCGGGCGCCGACGGCATCACCGTGCACCTGCGCGAGGACCGTCGCCACATTCAGGAGCGCGACGTACTGTTGCTCAAGGATGTGCTGCAAACCCGCATGAACTTCGAAATGGGCGTCACCGAAGAAATGATGGCGTTCGCTGAGCGCATCCGTCCGGCCCACATCTGCCTGGTGCCGGAGACGCGTCAGGAACTGACCACCGAAGGCGGTCTGGACGTTGCGGGGCAGGAAGAGCGCATCAGGGCAGCGGTGGAGCGTCTGTCGAAGATCGGCAGCGAAGTGTCGCTGTTCATCGACGCTGACGAGCGGCAGATCGCTGCCTCGAAACGAGTTGGTGCACCGGCCATCGAACTGCACACCGGTCGTTATGCCGATGCGGAAACGCCGACCGAAGTGGCTGAAGAGCTCAAGCGTGTGGCGGACGGCGTGGCATTCGGTCTGGCGCAGGGCCTGATCGTCAACGCCGGTCACGGTCTGCACTATCACAACGTTGAAGCCGTGGCGGCGATCAAGGGCATCAACGAACTGAACATCGGTCACGCGCTGGTGGCGCATGCCTTGTTCGTCGGCTTCAAGTCGGCAGTGTCGGAGATGAAGGCGTTGATCCTGGCGGCTGCAAAGGCCTAAGCATCAACGCAGATCCTGTGGGAGCTCGCTCCCACAGTGTTTATCAGAGCGGCGGGTTTTCCTGCGCTGGCTTGGACTTGTCGATCCCCGGCACATGCAGATTGCCTTCGGCGACCTGATCGCCCTCAAGCTGCGGCTGGGTCACCCAGGTCAGGATGTCGTAGTAGCGACGGATGTTCGCCACGAAATGCACCGGTTCGCCGCCACGGGCGTAGCCATAGCGGGTCTTGCTGTACCACTGCTTCTGCGACAGGCGCGGCAGCATCTTCTTCACATCCAGCCACTTGTCCGGGTTCAGGCCTTCCCGGGACGCCAGTTTGCGCGCGTCATCCAGATGGCCGCTGCCAACGTTGTAGGCTGCCAGTGCAAACCACGTACGATCCGGCTCCTGGATTGAATCGTCGAGCTGATCCTTCATGTAAGCCAGGTACTTCGCGCCGCCCATGATGCTTTGCTTCGGATCGAGGCGGTTGGACACGCCCATGGCCTGGGCGGTGTTCTGGGTCAGCATCATCAGGCCGCGCACGCCGGTCTTCGAGGTGACGGCCGGTTGCCACAGCGATTCCTGATAACCGATGGCCGCCAGCAGGCGCCAGTCGACTTTCTCTTTCTTGGCGTAAGTCTTGAAGTGCTGTTCGTATTTGGGCAGCCGCTGCTGTAAATGCTGGGCAAAGGTCGTGGCGCCCATGTAACCGAGGACGTCGACGTGGCCGTAGTAGCGGTCTTTCAAACGTTGCAGGGTGCCGTTCTTCTGCACCTTGTCCAGATAACTGTTGATCTCGTTGAGCAGGCTGTTGTCTTCACCGGCAGCCACTGCCCAGCTCTGGCTGCGCGCATCGCCGAGGTCGAAGGCCACGCGGATGTTGGTGAAGTACACCTGGTTCATCGCCACTTCGTTGGAGTCGACGAGGGTCAGGTCTATCTGGCCTTCATCGACCATGCGCAGCAGGTCGACCACTTCAACGGCGTCGGATTCTTCGTATTCGATCCCGGGATATTTCTGCTTCAGCTCGGCGAGTTGCTCGGCGTGGGTGCTGCCCTTGAGCACCATGATCTTCTTGCCGACCAGTTCACTGGCGTCGGTTGGCCGCGACTGGCCATTGCGATAGATGATCTGCGGCGTGACTTCGAGGTAGGCGTGGGAGAAACGCACCTGCTTCTTGCGCTGATCGCTGCTGACCAGGCCGGCGGCGGCCAGCACCGGGCCTTTGGGTTTGCCGATCTGGTCGAACAGGTCGTCGAGGTTGTCGGCGGTCTCGATCTTCAGCTCCACCCCCAAATCGTCGGCGAAGCGCTTCACCAGCTCGTATTCGAAGCCGGTTTCGCCGCTGCGATCCTGAAAGTAGGTGGCGGGGCTGTTACGGGTGATCACCCGCAGCACACCATCCTCCTTTACGCGCTCGAGGGTGTTGGGTTTATCAACACAGCCACTGAGCATCAGGAAGAGTCCGGTTGCGATCAGCCATTTGGCGTACCGCGGACGCAAAGCCGTTGGGGAAAACATGTGCGCAGTATACGCAAAGGACAACGGGCGCCATATCTCGACAGTCGAGGGCTTGTCTGCTAGGGATCACAAAACCGCTCGAAACCCCGCAGGAATGGGCCCGAAAGGCTTTTTGTGACAGAAAAAATAACCCGCGTTCCAACACTCCGTAAATTTGACCCTCAAGGCAGGAACACCACTCGACATCCGGGTGCAACCGTGCGTAGCGTTTCGGGTGATGTTGAGGGCGGTTTAGGCTAGAATGCACGGCCTCAAAGCACACCCCTTCCCGAGGCTGTCCCGAAGATGTTGATCCTGCGCGGCGCTCCTGCCCTTTCTGCCTTTCGCCACAGCAAACTCCTTGAGCAACTGAGCCAGAAGGTTTCGGCTGTCAGTGGCTTGTATGCTGAATTCGCTCACTTCGCCGAAGTCACCGGCGTCCTGACCGGCGACGAACAGCAGGTGCTTGCGCGCCTTCTGAAGTACGGTCCAAGCGTTCCGGTTCAAGAGCCGACCGGTCGTCTGTTCCTGGTGTTGCCGCGTTTCGGCACCATCTCGCCATGGTCGAGCAAGGCCAGCGACATCGCCCGCAACTGCGGCCTGAGCAAGATCCAGCGCCTGGAGCGCGGCATCGCGTTCTACGTGGCCGGTCAGTTCAGCGAAGCCGAAGCACAGCAGATTGCCGATGTACTGCATGACCGCATGACGCAGATCGTTCTGGCCAACCTCGAGCAGGCCGCCGGTCTGTTCAGTCACGCCGAACCGAAGCCGCTGACCGCCATCGACATCCTCGGCGGTGGTCGCGCCGCGCTGGAAAAGGCCAACGTCGAGTTGGGCCTGGCCCTGGCCGAAGACGAGATCGATTACCTGGTCAACGCCTTCAACGGTCTCAAGCGCAACCCGCACGACATCGAACTGATGATGTTCGCCCAGGCCAACTCCGAGCACTGCCGCCACAAGATCTTCAACGCCAGTTGGGATATTGATGGCGAGAGCCAGGAAAAAAGCCTGTTCGGCATGATCAAGAACACCTATCAGATGCACAGCGAAGGCGTGCTGTCCGCTTATAAGGACAACGCTTCGGTGATCGTCGGCAACGTTGCCGGACGCTTCTTCCCGGATCCGGAAACCCGCCAGTACGGCGCGGTGCAGGAGCCGGTGCACATCCTGATGAAGGTTGAAACCCACAACCACCCGACCGCGATCGCACCGTTCCCGGGCGCATCTACCGGTTCCGGTGGCGAGATCCGCGACGAAGGCGCGACCGGCCGTGGCGCCAAGCCGAAGGCCGGCCTGACCGGTTTCACCGTGTCGAACCTGCAGATCCCGGGCTTCGAACAGCCGTGGGAAGTGCCGTACGGCAAGCCTGAGCGCATCGTCACCGCGCTGGACATCATGATCGAAGGCCCGCTGGGCGGCGCTGCGTTCAACAACGAATTCGGTCGTCCGGCCCTGACCGGCTACTTCCGTACCTTCGAACAATCGATCACCACCCCGCACGGTGACGAAGTTCGTGGTTACCACAAGCCGATCATGCTGGCTGGCGGCATGGGCAACATCCGTGAAGAGCACGTCAAGAAAGGCGAGATTCTGGTCGGCTCGAAGCTGATCGTCCTCGGCGGCCCGGCGATGTTGATCGGTCTGGGCGGCGGTGCTGCTTCCTCCATGGCCACCGGCACCAGTTCTGCAGATCTGGACTTCGCTTCCGTTCAGCGTGAAAACCCTGAAATGGAACGTCGCTGCCAGGAAGTCATCGATCGCTGCTGGCAGCTGGGCGACAAGAACCCGATCAGCTTCATCCACGACGTGGGCGCGGGCGGTTTGTCCAACGCCTTCCCGGAACTGGTCAACGACGGCGACCGCGGTGGCCGTTTTGAACTGCGCAACATTCCAAACGACGAGCCGGGCATGGCCCCGCACGAAATCTGGTCCAACGAATCCCAGGAACGTTACGTTCTGGCGGTCGGCCCGGCCGACTTCGAGCGCTTCAAGGCGATCTGTGAACGTGAGCGTTGCCCGTTTGCCGTTGTCGGTGAAGCCACCGCCGAGCCGCAACTGACCGTGACCGACAGCCACTTCGGCAACAACCCGGTGGACATGCCACTGGAAGTGTTGCTGGGCAAGGCACCGCGCATGCACCGTTCGGTGGTTCGCGAAGCCGAGCTGGGCGATGACTTCGATCCGTCGAACCTCGACATCGGCGAAAGCATCGAGCGCGTTCTGCACCACCCGGCCGTGGCGAGCAAAAGCTTCCTGATCACCATCGGCGACCGCACCATCACCGGCCTCGTGGCCCGTGACCAAATGGTCGGCCCATGGCAGGTTCCGGTGGCCGACGTGGCCGTCACCGCTACCAGTTTCGATGTCTACACCGGTGAAGCAATGGCGATGGGCGAGCGTACTCCGCTGGCGCTGCTGGATGCTCCGGCGTCGGGCCGCATGGCCATCGGCGAAACCCTGACCAACATCGCCGCCTCGCGCATCAACAAACTCTCCGACATCAAACTGTCGGCGAACTGGATGTCCGCTGCCGGCCACCCGGGCGAAGACGCGCGTCTGTACGACACCGTGAAAGCGGTCGGTATGGAACTGTGCCCTGAGCTGGGCATCACCATTCCGGTCGGCAAGGACTCGATGTCCATGGCCACCCGCTGGAACGACAACGGCGAAGACAAGACCGTCACCTCGCCGATGTCCCTGATCGTGACCGGTTTCGCGCCAGTGGCTGACATCCGTCAGACCCTGACTCCGGAACTGCGCATGGACAAGGGCACCACCGACCTGATCCTGATCGACCTTGGTCGTGGCCAGAACCGCATGGGCGCCTCGATCCTGGCTCAGGTTCACGGCAAGCTCGGCAAGCAGGCTCCGGACGTCGATGACGCCGAAGACCTGAAAGCCTTCTTCGCTGTGATCCAGGGCCTCAACGCCGACGGCCACCTGCTGGCTTATCACGACCGTTCCGACGGTGGTCTGCTGACCTCCGTGGTGGAAATGGCCTTCGCCGGCCACTGCGGTCTGAGCCTGAACCTGGACAGCGTTGCCGAAAGCTCCGCTGAAATCGCCGCCATCCTGTTCAACGAAGAACTGGGTGCCGTGATCCAGGTTCGCCAGGACGCCACCCCGGACATCCTCGCTCAGTTCAGCGCTGCCGGTCTGGGCGACTGCGTTTCCGTGATCGGTCAGCCGATCAACAATGGCCAGATCAACATCACCTTCAACGGTGACACCGTGTTCGAAGGTCAGCGTCGTCTGCTGCAACGTCAGTGGGCCGAGACCAGCTATCAGATCCAGCGTCTGCGTGACAACGCCGACTGCGCCCAGCAGGAATTCGACGTTCTGCTGGAAGAAGACAACCCGGGCCTGAGCGTCAAGCTAAGCTACGACGTCAACCAGGACATCGCCGCGCCTTACATCAAGAAAGGCATCCGCCCACAGGTTGCCGTGCTGCGTGAGCAGGGCGTCAACGGTCAGGTGGAAATGGCGGCCGCGTTCGACCGCGCCGGTTTCAATGCGATCGACGTGCACATGAGCGACATTCTGGCCGGCCGTGTCGACCTGAACGAGTTCAAAGGTCTGGTGGCCTGCGGTGGTTTCTCCTACGGCGACGTTCTCGGCGCCGGTGAAGGCTGGGCCAAGTCCGCACTCTTCAACAGCCGTGCCCGCGATGCGTTCCAGGGTTTCTTCGAGCGCAACGACAGCTTCACCCTCGGCGTGTGCAACGGTTGCCAGATGATGTCCAACCTGCACGAGCTGATCCCGGGCAGCGAGTTCTGGCCGCACTTCGTGCGCAACCGCTCCGAGCAGTTCGAAGCGCGCGTGGCGATGGTTCAGGTTCAGGAATCGAACTCGATCTTCCTGCAGGGCATGGCCGGTTCGCGCATGCCGATCGCCATCGCTCACGGTGAAGGTCATGCCGAGTTTGAAAGCGAAGAGGCACTGCTCGAAGCCGATCTGTCCGGTTGCGTGGCGATGCGTTTCGTCGACAACCACGGCAAGGTCACCGAAGCCTACCCGGCCAACCCGAACGGCTCGCCGCGCGGGATCACCGGCCTCACCAGCCGCGACGGTCGCGTGACGATCATGATGCCGCACCCGGAGCGTGTGTTCCGCGCCGTGCAGAACTCGTGGCGTTCGGAAGAGTGGAACGAAGACGCTCCTTGGATGCGTATGTTCCGTAACGCTCGTGTGTGGGTGAACTAAGCGCTGTGTACAAGCTCGCGTTTTTTGTTCCCGACAGTCATGTAGAGGTGGTCAAGGACGCTGTATTCGCTGCCGGTGGTGGGCGGATTGGTGACTATGATCACTGTGCTTGGCAGGTGCTTGGCACTGGTCAGTTTCGGCCTTTGGACGGCAGTCAGCCGTTCATTGGTCAGGCTGGGCAGGTTGAGCGGGTCGAGGAGTGGAAAGTTGAGCTTGTCGTTGGCGATGAGTTGATTCGCGCGGTAGTGGCGGCTCTTAAGTTGAGCCATCCCTACGAGACGCCGGCTTATGAAGTGTGGCGGTTGGAGGATTTTTGATCTTCCTTGGCTGCTGAAACGGGAAACCCGCTGAGAGTGATTTCAGCGGGTTTTTTGTTGTTCGGGGTTTGGGTTGGGTGAATATCCGTTTCTTCGGGTGCGGCGGCTGGCGGTTCCGCTCTTACATCTATGGTTACCCCCTTTTCTGCAATACTGTTTTTTGATGAGTGGTTGGCTTGCTTTCATCTATCCG
>NZ_JBWKVT010000011.1:0-167687 GCF_059421845.1 Pseudomonas sp. GW821-FHT02C04
AGTAGGTCATCGTCAAGATTAAATTCCGAAACCCCAATTGCGAAAGCAGTTGGGGTTTTGTTTTGTCCGCAGGAAAGTTTTTGCTCGCGTCAGCGAACAAATTTGCACAGTTATTTTCGAATCAGAACACTAGAATAGATCCCAACTTTTTCGGAGCCAGAGCCCTTATGTCTGATTCGGTTGACGCCCCCGGGCTGTCAGATTTACCGCTGGATGACTTGGTGGCCTGTCATGAGTGCGATCTGCTGATGCGCAAGCCCAAGCTTGCCCACGGCGAAAAAGCCCTCTGCCCACGCTGCGGTTACGAACTGTATGCCCACCGCCATAACGTGGTGCAGCGCAGTCTTGCCCTGGTCATTGCCGCACTGCTGCTCTACGTGCCGGCGAACTTTTTACCCATCATGCAGCTCAATGTTCTCGGGCAATCGTCGCAGGACACTGTCTGGAGCGGCGTTATCGGTCTGTTCAATACTGATATGCGCGGCGTTTCAGTCGTCGTGTTCCTTTGCAGCATGGCGATTCCACTGCTGAAACTGCTGTGTCAGTTGATGGTGTTGTTGACGATCCGGTTCAACATCGGTCGTAGCTACGGGCTGTTGCTTTACCGCATTTATCACCACCTCAAAGACTGGGGCATGCTTGAGGTGTACCTCATGGGCGTCCTGGTGGCGATCGTCAAACTGGCGGACATGGCGGCCATCACCGTCGGTCTCGGTCTGGCATGTTTCATCGGTCTGTTATTGGTTCAGGTCTGGCTCGAAGTGGTGATGTCACCGCACCAGATCTGGCAGGCGTTATCAGGAGAAGATGCCCATGCGGGCGATTGATGCGGGCATTCTGATCTGTACCGAATGCCACGAACTGAACAGGCAGGATGCCGACAGCGATGTGCAGACCTGCACTCGATGCGGTGCTCTGGTTCACGCCCGGCGGCCCAATAGTCTCGCCCGAACCTGGGCGTTGCTGATCACTGCGGCGATTATCTACATCCCGGCCAATGTCCTGCCGATCATGACAGTCAGCTCTCTGGGGCAGGGGGATCCGAGCACGATCATGTCCGGCGTCATCCAGCTGGTGCAGCACGGCATGATTCCGATCGCTGCCGTGGTGTTCATCGCCAGTATTTTGGTGCCGACATTCAAACTGGTGGGCATCGCTCTGCTGCTGTTTTCGGTACAGCGCCGCCAGCCATTGTCCGCGCGCCAGCGGATCTGGATGTACCGTTTCATCGAGTTCATCGGCCGCTGGTCCATGCTCGATATTTTCGTGATCGCCATTCTGGTGGCGGTCGTCAACTTCGGCCGGCTTGCCAGCGTCGAAGCCAATCTTGGCGCCATCGCCTTCGCCAGTGTGGTGATTCTGACGATGCTCGCCGCTGTCACTTTCGATCCCCGACTGATTTGGGATAACACGGAGTCGGACGCCGACCATGACTGATTTGCCTGTAGCGAAAACCCGACCGGCTTCGAACTGGTCTGCCATTTGGGTACTGCCCCTGATTGCCCTGATCATCGGCGGCTGGCTGGGATGGCGTGCCTACAACGAAACCGGCATCGAGATTCAGGTGCGCTTCGAAAGCGGTGAAGGCATCCAGGCCAACAAGACCGAAGTGGTCTACAAAGGCATGCCCGTCGGCAAGGTCAAAGCCCTCAAGCTCGACGACGAAGGCGGCACCAAAGGCGTGATCGCCACCATTGAAATGAACAAGGATGTCGATCAATACCTGAAGACCAGTACCCGTTTCTGGCTGGTCAAACCGAGTGTGACACTGGCCGGTATCACCGGTCTGGAAACCCTGGTATCGGGTAACTATGTCGCGATCAGCCCGGGTGAAGGCGAGCCGACCCGCAAGTTCAAGGCCCTGGCCGAAGAGCCGCCGCTGTCGGACTCCAAACCCGGCCTGCACCTGACGATCAAGGCTGATCGCCTGGGGTCGTTGAACCGTGGCAGCCCGGTGTTCTACAAGCAGATCAAGGTTGGCCAGATCAAGAGTTACGTGCTGTCGGAAGACCAGAGCACTGTCGAACTCAAGGTGTTCATCGAGCCGACCTACGCCAAACTGGTGCGCAAACATACGCGCTTCTGGAACGCCAGCGGCATCAGCATCGACGCCAACCTGTCCGGGGTGAAAGTGCGTAGCGAGTCCCTGGCCAGCATCGTCGCCGGCGGTATTGCCTTCGCGACGCCGGAGAACCGCAAGGACAGCCCGCCGACCGATCCGAGCCTGCCGTTCCGCCTCTACGAAGACTTCGATGCGGCCGCCGCCGGCATCCGCGTGAAGGTCAAACTCAGCGATTTCGAAGGCTTGCAGGCCGGGCGTACCCCGGTGATGTACAAGGGCATTCAGGTCGGTAACCTGAAAGCGCTGAAGATCGATCCGGATCTGTCCAGCGCCACCGCTGAATTGACCCTCGATCCTCTGGCTGAAGAATATCTGGTCACCGGCACCCAGTTCTGGGTGGTCAAGCCGTCGATTTCCCTTGCCGGCATTACCGGTCTGGAAGCGTTGGTCAAAGGTAACTACATTGCCGTGCGCCCAGGCGACAAGGGCGGCGCTCCGCAGCGTGAGTTCGAAGCCCGGCCGAAAGCGCCGCCGCTGGACCTCCGTTCACCGGGTCTGCATCTGGTGTTGTTCACCGATACGCTCGGCTCAATCGATGTCGGCAGCCCGATCCTCTACAAGCAGGTCAAGGTCGGTTCGGTGCAGAGCTATCAGTTCTCCAAGACCCGGAAGCAACTGGTGATCGGCGTCCACATCGAGAAGGAATACGAAAACCTGGTCAACGCCTCGACCCGGTTCTGGAACGTCAGCGGGGTCACGTTGACCGGCGGCTTGACCGGCGGCATTCAGGTCAAGAGCGAGTCGTTGCAGACCCTGATGGCCGGCGGCATCGCGTTCGAAACACCGCAAGCCAAGGCCCCGCTGCAGAAGCGCATTCCGCGCTTCCGTCTGTTCGCCAATCATGATGATGCGAATCAGAAAGGCGCGGTGGTCACCATCAAGGTCGACCGTGCCGACGGTTTGCGTAGCGGCACGCCGATTCGCTTCAAGGGTCTGGACGTCGGCAAGATCGAAAGTGTCGACCTGACCGATGATCTGCAATCGGTGATCCTCACCGCACGCATCACTGAAGTGCCGGAGAAGATTGCCCGGGTCGGCAGTCAGTTCTGGGTGGTCAAGCCTGAGTTGGGGCTGATCAAGACTTCGAATCTGGAAACCCTGGTCACTGGCCAATACCTCGAAGTCCAACCGGCAGCCAAGAACCTCGGCCCGCAGAAGAACTTCGTGGCGTTGGCCAATCCGCCAGAATTGGCCAAGCAGGAGGCAGGCTTGAGTCTGGTCCTGAGCGCCGCGCGCCGTGGTTCGTTGAAGCCGGGTGTGCCAGTGACTTACCGTGAAATCACTGTGGGTAAAGTCACAGGTTATGAACTGGGCCAGACTGCGGATCGCGTACTGGTACACATCCTGATCGAGCCGAAATATGCCCCGCTGGTACGCAGCGGCAGTCGCTTCTGGAACACCAGCGGTGTCGGTTTCGATATCGGTCTGTTCAAGGGCGTGACGGTACGCACTGAGTCTCTGGAGACGGCGATTCAGGGCGGCATCGCCTTCGCCACGCCGGACGGTGAGCGCATGGGCAACCCGGCTCGGGCTGAACAGACCTTCGCGCTGTTCGACAAGTTCGAAGACGAATGGCTGACCTGGGCGCCTAAAATCCCCCTCGACAAATAATCCCGAGCTCATGAAAAAGGGCCGCGATCCAATGGATCGCGGCCCTTTTTTGTGCCCGTCAGTTACGCATCAAACCGCATCCAGCTCCGGCTCGTCCGCTTCGACATTGACGGTGGCTTTCACCACATCGTGACGGCGGATGTATTTCCAGTCCGCCTCGTCGATGTAGATGCCGGCCGGGCCGCTGCCGCCTTCCAGGTCGATGGCGACACTGGCGCAGACCTGCGGCTTCACACTTGCCAGAATCGGCACGAAGCCCAGTTGCAGGCTGGTTTCCAGCAATGCTGCCTGGTTCTTCTCGTCGATGTCCGCCGCCTCGTCGAGGTAGTACGGCAGGCGCACGCGACCGGCCAGGTCGCGATCCATCAAGTGCAGCAACAAGTACATGTTGGTCAGCGCCTTGATGGTCATCGTGGTGCCGTTGGACGCCGCGCCATCGATGTCGGTGTGGATCACCGGCTGGCCGTTGACCTTAGTGATCTCGAACGCCAGTTCGAACAAGTCCTTGAGGCCGAGCTGGTTGTGGTTCGCCGCCACCAGACGCGCCAGGTATTCCTTGGCCTCTTCGTTCTTGTTGTCCTGTTCCGCGCTTTGGCTCAGGTCGAACACCGACAGGGTTTCGCCTTCTTCGTACTGACCGGCGCTGTGGATGATCTGGTCGATGTGCTTGAGCGCTTCTTTGTTTGGCGCGAGCACGATGCGGAAGCTCTGCAGGTTGGAGACCTGACGCTTGTTGATCTCGCGGTTGAACAGCGCCAGTTGATGCTCGAGGCTGTCGTAGTCGCTGCGGATATTGCGCAGGGTCCGCGCGATATCGGTCACGGCTGCGCGACGCGCCTTGCCGAGGGTCAGGGCTTCGTCGGTGCGGTGCGCGTAAGCGTTGATCAGCAGCGACAGACGGCGCTCCATGTCGTCTTCGCTGTCGAACTTGGCCACGCCTTTGAGGCGCACTTGCGCGTACAGCGCTTCGATCTGGCCATCGGCACGCAGCAGGCCTTGCCAGCTGTCCTGATAGTCATTGAGCAGCGGCAGCAGGTTGTCCATCGAGTCGTCGACCGGATCCATGAACGGCGTCCCGAACGGCAGATCCGCCGGTAGCAACTGACGGCGACGCAGGGCATCGTCGAGGGTGCGTTGCTTGGCTTCCATGTCGGCGATCTGCCGGCCGACCAGTTGCAGCTTGGCCGACAGTTGCTGGACGCGCTCGGTGAACGCATCGCTGGAACGCTTGAGTTCGTCCTGCGCGGCTTCCATCTGCGCCAGTTGCTCCAGCTTGTCACCTTCTTCGGCGCTCAGGGTCTGGGTGCGGCGGAAGTCTTCCAAAGCTTTCTGCGCATCCAGCACCTGCTGGTACAGCGCTTCGGTCTGGGTTTTGCTCGCGGCGCGGTCGGCGGCCACGGCTTGTTGGGTCTTGAGTTGCTTGAGCTCTTTTTCCAGACGCTCTTTCTGATCGCGCAGCGCGGCACGGTCGGCCAGCGCTTGCAGGGCCGGCGGCTCGATGTGCGAGATGTCGATCGACAGGCCCGGCACTTCGAAACGCTCGCCCTTGAAACCATCGAGGATCAGCTCGACCGATTTGACCCACTCGCCGTCCTCGTCGAGGGTGATGCCGTGTTCGCCCAGCGGCAGGCTGAACAGCGCGCTGTTGAACAGACGCATCAGGCGTTCGACGTCCTGTTGCGAGAACTCTTCACGCAGGCGGGCGTAGCTGTTGTTGTCGGCGTGATCGAGTTGCTGTTTCACCGACTTCAGGCGTTTTTCCAGATCCCGCAGACGCTCCTCGAGATCCTCGGCGCTGAATTGACGGGACTGCGCCAGCGCACCGGCGAGTTCATCGTGAGCGTCCTTGGCCGCCAGCAGTTGCTGCTCCAGCACCTTGACGTCATCGACCAGCGCAAAGCGGTTCTTCAGTACCGACAATTCGCCAAGCCAGCGCTGAATGCCGGAGATTTCCCGCTCCAGACGCATCAGCTCCTGAGTGCCGCCGCGCTGATCGTTTTGCAGGTCGTCCTGCTCGCGACGGTAATGTTCGGCCTGGATCGCCAGTTCTTCTTTGCGCGCACCGGCGTAATCCGACCAGGTGCCGAGCAACGAATCGAGCAGCGGCGACAGGCGATGCAGTTTACCGCGCAGCACGTCGCGCTGTTTCACGCCGTTGGCCAAGGCTTCGACGAGCGGGCCGGCAGCTACCAGCGAGTTGTAGTCCTGTTCCATGCGGCGCACGTCGCGGAAGGCTTCTTCGCACGCGGCGATGTAATCGACACTGCCGGAACGCAGGCTGTGCTCGAAAGCATCGAGGAACAGCTGCTTGAGCTTGGCTGCGGTGATTTCGCGCATATGCAGCAGGTTGATGAACAGCGCGCGGAAAGTCTTCAGGCTCTGCTCGCTGGTGGAGCGCAGCGGGATCAGGGTCAGATCCAGCGGGATCGACGTATGACCGCCAACCAGCAAACGACGCAGCTCATCGGGCTTGAGTTCGTAAGCCTTCAGGCCTTCCTTCTCAAGGTTGCTGAACAGTTCTTTCTGACGCAGGCAGGTATCGTTTTTCTGGTAGTGCGCCAGATCGAGCTTGCCGGCGTAGGCAAAGAACTGGTGACCGAAACCACCACCCGGGCCGCGACCGACCACACCGATCACGTGCGGGCCGTGGGGCAGGTTCACTTCGACGAGGATGTAGCTGGTGTCGGAGGCAAAGTAGAAGCGACGAGACTGTTCCAGGCTGTACTTGCCGAAGCTCATGTCCGACATGCGCGCCAGGATCGGGAACTGCAAGGCGTTGATCGAGGCGGATTTACCGAGGTTGTTCGCGCCGTATACCGACAGCGGTTCTTCCAGCGGGAACAGGCCGAGGCTGTAACCGGCAGTGTTCAAAAGGGCAAAGCGGCGGATGCCGTAGCGTTCCTGGCTCATGCGTCGGACTCCTGTTCTTCGGCAATGGCGCGGGCCAGTGCGTCTTCTTCGCTCTCTTCCTCAAATTCGGAAAGATCGAGCGGATCGTCGGTGGCGAGGAATTTGGCTTCGGCTTCTTCGTCGATCAGCACCGGTGCCGGCAGCGGCAGCACGCTGTGAACGCTGGCCGCCAGATCGCGGTCCTGCTGAACCGACAGGCAGACGTCGAGGAAGCGGTGCATCGGCGGCAGGAAGCGGTACACGCCGTTTTCTTCGCCAGCGAAGCCGAGTTGGGTCATGCGGCGCATGATTTTTTCTTCGAGCTCTTCAACGGTCTGCACTTCGGCCTGGATGAACAGGTCGCGGTACTTTTCCAGTAGCGACGGCAGTTCTTCGCGGCCGAGGCTGCCACCATCGAGCACGGCGATCGGATCGCGACCCTGATCGGCCAGATGCTCGACGAGGATGAAGGTGAACAGCGCAAGGCGCTGAGCGGTCTTGTTCACCGCCGCAGCGGCCATGTCCGGCACGAAGTAATAGAAACCACGGGTGTCGCAGACCAGTTCGAAACCCAGTGCCTTGAACAGCGTGCGGTACTGGTCCTGGAAGTTCGACAGTTGCGCGTACAGCTCCGGGTCGCGGCGGCTGACGTGGTAGCCCTTGAACAGCTCGCGGAAGATCGGCGCGAGTTGCGACAGTTCGGAAAGATCAAGATGCATTGGGGATGCTCGCAGAATCCTCGGCGGCGGTGTCGGCGGCCGAGAGCAGGGCGAAGGAGCGCAGGCTGACCTGGTGCTCGTGAGTGTGGTATTCGCGGCGTTCCAGACGCTCGCGCTTGAAGCGTTTTTCCCGCGACAGGCGCGAGAACCAGTAAAGCAATTCGTCGGTAGCACCGTCCGGTTCCTGCTCCAGCAGCCAGGTCATCAGATCCGGCATCGGCAGGGATTCTTCGCAGCGGTCGACCATTTCGCGCACAGTGCGCGGTGCGCGCGGGGCTTCGCCTTTCTGTGTCTTGTGCGCCTTGGGGAAGCGCGCCGGCTTCGGCTCGAAACGGGCCAACGCGTAGACGTAGGCTTCAACCTGACTGGCGCTGCCAAGGAAGGTGCTTTGCGGCCGGGTGAACAGCGGCATCGCGGCTTGCGGTACGGCGTCGATGCCTTTGCGTCGGATCGCGGCAAGGGCGAGGGCTGCACCACGGGTCACGGCGTTGTGCCGGCGTGCTTCTTCACGCAGCGGCAGCAGCAGTTCGCGGGCGTGACGCAGGGTCAGCTGGGCGCTGGTCTGCATCTCGAGGATGCGCGCGTGGGTGCGCAGCAGCATGTCGTCATCGACCAGATGGCCGAGGCGCTGCTGTTCGCTGAGCATCTTCAGCAGCACGGTTTCGACCTTGCGCACGCCTTGTTCGAAGGCGCCGTCGGCGTTCACCAGATCAATCATCGGCTCGACGTATTCGTCCCAGGTCGCCAGTACTTCGGCGTAACGCTGACGCAGGGGGATCTGACGATCACTGGTCTTGGCCCGTTCGGCCACAGCCACCAGCGCCTGTTCATCGTTGTCGAGTTTCTTCAGAACGTCGCGCACGCGCATGTCGAGCAGACGCAGCTGACGGGCCAGATCATTGCCGTCACGGACATCGAATGCATCCTGGATATAACCGGCCAGACGCTCGAGGTGACGCAGATACGCTTCGATCTCCAGGCACAGGCCCAGTCGGTGTTCCCGACGCAGGTAGGCGAGGAAGTCATGAATCTGCGCGTTCAGCTCGAAACGGTTCGGGCTTTTGGCCACAGGCACCAGAATGTCGAGGCGAATCCACACGTCGAGCAGACTGGTGATGTCCTGCGGCGTGCTGTCCAGTTGTTGGGCGGCCAGTTGCGTGCGCAGTTCGTTGAGGCTCAGGGTGCCTTGGTCGAAGTGCTCGCACAGTGGCTCCAGAAGTGCCCAGTGTTCAGCGAGGGCGCGCAAGACGCGCTTGGGTTCGATCATCGGAATGGCCGGCTGGTTGGCGATTAAAAGCCGCGATTGTACTGCATCACGCGGGATGCGATTCACTCTCGGGACGGGCTGTCGCTTTTCTTTGCGTCAAGGTATCGGTCAAGACTATCGATCAACAGCGGGCGATCTTGAGCGAAGGGCGGTAGAATCAGCGCACTTCAGTTATCCACAAGTGGCCGACCCTTGCTAATCGAGTCCCGCCGCCGCGCCTATTTGAACGCCATGCAGGTGGTCAACTGGCTGCCGCGCACCGAATTGCCCTTTGCCGCGCCGTCACGGCCCGAGCTGCTGGACGTTGCCGAGCCCGAGCCTGACGTCCCGGTGTTCGTGGCACCTGCGCCGCAGGCCGATGCGCCGGTGCAGCCTGCCGCGCGTCCGGTCGAACGGCCGAAGATCGAGGTCCCGCGACCTTCGCTGGCCAGCACCCGCACGGGCGCCAAGCCGGTGGAAGAAGTCGACGAAACGCCTGTGGTGGTCAAACCGGCGCCGGTCCCGCCACCGCGTTTTACTCTGCAATTGCTGCGGGCCGGTCGTTGCCTGCTGTTGGTGGAGTTACCCACAGGCGATTCTTTCCAGTCCCGCGATCCGGCGTATCTGTTGCTCAAGGACATGCTGCGCGCCGCCGGTCTGCCGGATGCGCCGCAGATCGTCGGTGATCCGGTGCGCTGGCCATTGCTGGTGCGCGGCACCATGGATCAGGGGCCCGAAGCGGCCCGGGATTTCGTCCAGGGATTCCTGTCGGTTCAAATGGAGGCGGCGCCGTGCGCCTGCCTGTGGCTGATCGGCCTGCCGGCGGTGCGTTTTGCCGGCGAAGCGGATGCCGAAGCGTTCAACCGCGAATTGCAAATCGAGGGTCTTGGCCTGGCGTGGGCCGTGCCGGGGCTTGAATTGTTGATGGAAGAGCCACAGCGCAAGGCCGCCGTGTGGCAAGCCATGCGTCGGCTGATGGCGCGCTGGAAAGAATCGAATGAGTGACGCTGTAACGTTCCGCCCGATGGTCGAAGCCGATCTGGATGCCGTACTGAAGATTGAATTCGCGGCCTACAGCCATCCATGGACTCGCGGGATCTTTCTCGACGGGCTGGGCAAATACCAGATCTGGCTGATGTTCGAAGGTGAGCAACAAGTCGGACATGGCGTGGTGCAGATCATTCTGGATGAGGCGCACCTGCTCAACATCACGGTCAAACCGGAAAATCAGGGCCGGGGCCTGGGGCTGACATTGCTCGAGCACCTGATGTCTCGCGCCTATGCCGCGGATGCCCGGGAATGTTTCCTCGAAGTGCGCGACAGCAACACCTCGGCCTTTCGCTTGTATGAGCGCTATGGCTTCAACGAAATCGGCCGGCGCCGGGATTACTACCCGGCGGTGGGCGGGCGTGAAGACGCCGTGGTCATGGCCTGCACCCTGGTGGATTAAGCATCGAATGCATCGCGGGCCCGCCCGCGATGACGTTCTTTCAGGTCATCCGCGCTTGCCATCCATCGGATCGCGCCGCGCCATTTCCGCTTCATCCAGCCCGTTTCCGCCGCCAATGTCGTCTTCATCGACAATGCTCAAGTCCCAATCCGCCTGATTGCCCGCCCCCAACTCGTCGGCATCCCGTGCGCCATCTTCGTGGATCAGGGTTTCCGGGCTCAGATCATCGTCGGTCGGCTCATGATCAGCCACTGAAGCGCCGGTCAGGCCCGCCTCACGCACCCGCTCGCGGGGCATCAGCTGTTCCCGCTCGGTTTCCGGCAGTTCGTCGCCGATCCTTGCGCTGGGCTGTTCGTCGTCGAAGTCCAGCTCATGCACCGATCCCATGCGGTCTTCGTTATCATCGATGGGTTCCGGCTGCACCGCATCGAAGGGACGTCGTGAATCAGTCATGGCAAATCCTCATACTGTGGGCCTTACTGAGGTGGACTCACCGGGCACACGAGAAATTCCAACGAAATCATCTGCGATCCTTTCGTGACCCCGACGGACGGTTGTCTGTCAAAGCAGCGCATCTTTCTTGAGGCCTTACAGCATGCATGACTTACAAGACCTGATTGATAACAACGAGCGTTGGGCTGACGCGATTACCAAGGAAGACCCGGATTTCTTCGCCAAACTGGCCCGCCAGCAGACGCCGGAATATCTGTGGATCGGTTGCTCCGACGCACGGGTGCCGGCCAACGAGATCGTCGGCATGCTGCCGGGTGATCTGTTCGTTCACCGTAACGTTGCCAACGTGGTACTGCACACCGACCTCAATTGCCTGTCGGTGATCCAGTACGCGGTAGACGTGCTCAAGGTCAAACACATTCTCGTCACCGGCCACTACGGTTGCGGCGGTGTGCGGGCGTCGATGCAGGATCGCCAGTTCGGTCTGATCGATGGCTGGCTGCGGTCGATCCGCGATCTGTATTACGAAAAACGTGAAGAACTGGCCAAGCTGCCGACCGAAGAAGAGCAGGTCGATCGCCTGTGCGAGCTCAACGTGATCCAGCAAGTGGCCAACGTCGCTCACACCAGCATCATCCAGAACGCCTGGCATCGCGGGCAGAGCCTGTCGATCCACGGTTGCATCTACGGCATCAAGGATGGCCGCTGGAAGAGCCTGAACACGACCATCAGCGGTTTCGAGCAACTGCCGCCGCAATACCGTTTGCGTCCGGTAGAAGCGCAGTAACTCTCCGGTCAGCGCAAACCTTGCCGACGCCAGCTCTGCAAATAGCGCTGGCCTTCAAGATTGGGGGATTCGTCGTAGCCGACAATCCACCCGCGACAGTGTGAAGACCCGCAACCGCAGACGAACTGCCTGAGCAGTTTGTCCTCGGTGGCGGTGTAATCCATGGTCAGCCGGTCGCCGGGTTTGATGTCCCGCAGTGCCCACAGCCATAATTCGCTCATGTCGAGAAACACGTTCGGGTCGCACGAGTGTTCGAACAGTCCGAAAAAGCGCGGATCGTAGATATGAATACCGGGCTGCAGTTGCCGGGTCTGCCGGCAGCGGTAAGGCAGCAATTGCCCCGAGACCCGGCACATTCGGGTAATACGCAGGAATTCCCGGCGCGCCACGACGGCGATGGACACTGCGTGGCTGCCTTGAACAATTTCGAAATCAGCTCTGGAGGGGAATCCGAGGCGAACCGGGAGTCCGGCGAAGGGATAAATGCCCTCGGTGTCGCGAGGGGAGCCACTTTGCAGTGCGTAAGTGTTCATAACGTTCCTTGTCGGCCAGGTGTCGCGATTCCCGAGACTGACATCCTGTCAGTCCTTGAGTCCGAGCTTTGAATCCAAGAATCCCGTAAATCACACTAGCGGTCTACTGTCAGATCTGACAGGCGAAATAGACGCTTTCCCGAGTCAGCCAGGGCTGACACGGGAACTTCACGCGTGGGTTCAGAGGTGGGGAGCCGGTGCGGCCATGGCCGGCAGCGGACTCTTCAGCTGTTGCAGCTGGGTCTGGATCGTCGGGGTCGAGCAGGTGGTCGCTGCCTGCGCTGCGGTTTCGTTACGGATCGAGGTGTAGAACAGCTCGCAGGTCTTGGCCTTCTGCGTCACTTGCCAGGTCTGGGTGCAACTGTTCAGCAAGGTTTTCGGATCCGTGCCCGGTTTGCTGCCCATCCCGGCCTGCCAGCAGGCTGCGCTCAAGTCTTGCCCCATCACTTTCAAACCTGCCGCATCGGCCTTGGCCTGTGCATCGTCACCGGTGTAGTTGGCCGGGTCGGCGGCGTACCAGATGTAACTCGGGTGGTTGGAGCCCAGCACCGGCACGTTCACGCCTGCGCTTGGGCTGATGGTGGCCAGGCCCAGTACATTCACGGTCGCGCCGTATTGCTGTTTGATCCAGTTACGCACTGGCGCGCCGAAAGCGACCATTGGCAGAGTGGCGCCTTTGGCGTTCTGACTGACTTCCTTGACCATGGTGGTCTGATAGTCCTTGAAGTAGTCGTAGACCCCTTCCAGATCCTTGCCGGCGCTGGCGGGTGCGGCAATCGGCGCGATGTCGATGATGGTCTGATAGCCCGGCGTCTGGTCGGCGGGGATGCCGTTGTCGGTCAGCAGCGCAGCCCAGCGGTCGGTGGTGTTGGAGCGCAGGTAATCCTGAGCCTGGGTCAGCGAGTAATCCGGCGGGAAGTGCAGCAGTTCGACGCTTTTACGGTTTTCCAGAGCCATGCCCAGTGGCAGGAACAGATACCAGCTGTACGCCCATTTGCCATCGGCGTTGAGCTTGCTGGCGCCGGTATAGGCCAGGTCGCCAGCATCCAGCAGCGCGGCCAGCGGCTTGTCATAGCCTTTCGGCACGCCGCTGATCTCGGCGTAAAGCTGATGGTTGTCGGTTTTCACCAGCACCTTGGCGTTGGCATAACCATCGCGCTGCACACTTTGAGTCAGGTAATGGGCGACGGTCTGCTCAAGTGTCCAGTTGCGAAAGCAGATCACGCTGCAATTGTTGGGATAAGCGAAGAGGCGGGTGACGCGCTCGGTGCTGCCCAGTTTCAGGTCGACATCGGCGTGGGCGGCTGCGCTCAACGTGAGCGCAGCGAGGGTGAGTCCTGCGAGTTTGAACATGCTCAGATCCTTTTCAGCGTGGGTTCCCCGTTGGTCGGGTGCGCCACATATTGGATCAGCCGGGTGATGGCGAGAAGCCGTCAGTCACAGTTTTTTGAGCTGTACCGCAGGACCTGTCCTCAGGCCTTGAAATGCAGGGCGTTGGTCAAGTCGCCCATTGGCTTCTGACCACGACCGATCATCGCATCGTCACGCTGCTTGATACCCGTCAGTGTCTCCAGCTGAAACACCCGGGTGATCAGGCGCAGGATCGAAGCGGTGTCATAGACCGTGTGATCCACCGTGCCTTTGCGGGCAAACGGTGACACCACCAGCGCCGGCACTCGCGAACCCGGCCCCCAGCGATCGCCCTTGGGCGGCGCGACGTGGTCCCACCAGCCGCCGTTTTCATCGACGGTCACGATCACCACCATGTTTTTCCACTGCGGACTTTCCCGCAGCACTTTCAGGGCGCGGACGATGTGGCGGTCGCCGGAGGCCACGTCGGCGTAACCGGCGTGCATGTTCAGGTTGCCCTGAGGCTTGTAGAAACTCACGGCCGGCAACTTGCCCGCTTCGGCGTCGGCGAAAAACTTGTTGGTGCTCGATTCATCGCCCAGGCCAGCGTCGCGCAGGCGCTTGCTGCGCTCTTCGGGATGCTCCGGGCCTTGCTGCTGGAAGTAATTGAACGGCTGGTGGTGATACTGGAAGTTGGGGATTTTCGGGATGCCGCCGGAATCCTTGTACTGATCCAGCGTCGCCTGCCAGGCACCGGCGTACCACGCCCAGTCGATGTTCTTCTTCGACAGCTTGTCGCCAATGTGTTCGTGGGTCTGGGGCACCAGGACGTTCGGCAGATCGGCTTTGGAATACGCCGGACGCTCAGGGTCGCGAATCCACGTCGGCCAGTAGGGCGGGGCGAGAGTGTTGACCCCGTAACCGTCCGGGGTCAGCGCGCTTGGGCCGAACTGCGGCGGGCCGGTCATGGCGCTGGCCGGGGATTGCTCCAGCGGCTTGAGGCGCGGGTCGGCCGGGTCGTCGCTTTGCAGCGCTGCGATCTGACTCTTGGCAACCGAACTGGCGACGTTCGGGTAGAACGGCGCGGTGGCACTGATCAGGTATTGGTGATTGAGGAACGAGCCGCCGAAGGCACCCTGAAAGAAGTTGTCGCACAGCACGAACTCCTGGGCCACGTCCCACAGGCGCAGGGAATAACGACTCTGGGCATAGTGGCCCATGGTCAGGCCACCGGAGTCGGCCCAGGCGACAAAGCCGTCGTTCTTGCCGCCATTGATCTGCATCTGGTTCTGATAGAACACGTGCCACAAGTCGCGAGTTACCAGGCCGAGCGGCAAGTCCTCGGCGTTCGGACCTTTGAGGGCGAAAGGCGCGTTGGGCAGGTTTTCCTGGAACTGGACGGCGCTGGGATAGGTCACGCCATCGAGAGTCTGCGGGCCGATCTGCAACACACCGCCCCAGGCCGGCGGCAGGGTCTGCAGCAGGCTGCCGTCGCGGTCACGTTGTTGATAGTCGGCAGGCTTGAGCGCCGACAACGGTTTTTCGACACCGGGGAAATCACCGAACAGGTTGTTGAAACTGCGGTTCTCGGCGTAGATCACCACGACGGTCTTCACCTGATCACGCAGGGCCTTGTCCAGCTCGGCAGGCGAGAGCGGGCGCTCCTCGGGTTTGCCTGGCTGATCACCGGCATTTCCGCACCCTGCCAGCGTGGCGCCCACACCCAGGACGGCGACGCCGCCGAGAAAGCGGCGACGGCTGGTGTCTGTGGGATTGTCGGATTCTGGCGAGGAGGGATCTTTGCCGTCTGTGTCGTCGTTCATGTCGAAGTCCGTTTTGCTTAATTGTTTCAGTATGTTTCGGGCGGACGCTAGCAAGGGAATGTGACGGTTGGGTGACTGTTCAGTGCATATGCAATGCAAATGGGGAGCGAGCTCACTCACTCCCGCAGATTTTCCCTGTTGTTCAATCGGTCACAGAAGACGCAATGCGAGCTCGCTGCCTGCGCGCAAGTATTCGACTTGGGCTGTCACCGCGTCCTTGACGATCGCTTCGCCAGTGTCGGTCAGTCTGGCTTTCTTGGCATCGATGACGGAGGTCTGCAGCAATTGCATCGCCACATCCATCGCTTTCTGGAAAGCCGTCAGATTGTTGTGCTGACCAAACTCACGGGTAACGGCCTCCATACGCAGGTCCGCAGTGTCGCGTAGCGTGCTGTACTCGACTACGGAAACGCTGCCGTCCTGATAAATTTCACGGATCAGCTCTTCCAGCGTTTTGGATATCGGTGTCATCGGTTCTTCCTTGGGCAAGGGGTTATTGATCCGAGACAAACTAAACGAAGTCGGCGATTGGCAAAGTCAGCACTGTCCCACGTGGTGTGTGGGACAGTGCAACGAGCTTTGTAAGACGAGGATTTCTATAGCGTCGGACGGCTTCAATCGCTACGGCATCACCGGCGGCGTATACGCCAATGTCGTCCCCAGCGCCCACAGCAACAGCAGCACCAGCGGCGTGTGCACCAGCAGTTGCACGAACGAGAAGCCGATCAGGTCCCGCGCCTTCAACCCCAGCACGCCCAGCAGCGGCAGCATGTAGAACGGGTTGATCAGGTTCGGCAGGGCTTCGGCGGCGTTGTAGATCTGCACCGCCCAGCCCAGGTGATAGTTGAGGTCGTTGGCCACCTGCATCACGTACGGCGCCTCGATGATCCACTTGCCGCCGCCGGACGGAATGAAGAAACCGAGAATCGCCGAGTACACGCCCATCAGCAGCGCATAGGTGTCGTGGGAAGCGATGCTGACGAAAAAGGTCGAGATGTGATGGGCCAGGGTCTGGGCGTCGGTGCCCTTCACCGTGGTCATCAGCGCGGCAATCGAACCGTACAGCGGGAACTGGATCAGCACGCCGGTGGTGGTCGGCACCGCTCGCGCCACTGCGTCGAGAAAGCTGCGCGGGCGCCAGTGCAGCAACGCGCCGAGCATGATGAACAGGAAGTTATAGGTGTTGAGCCCGGAAATCGCAGTGATCGCAGGTTTGGTCGAAAATTCGTGGAACAACCATCCGGCCGCCAGCAGCACCAGCACGATGATCAGCAGCGGACTGTGCTCGAGCCATTCGCCGGGGCGAGTGCGCGGTTGCAGTGGCGGCAGGTTGAAGGCCGGGTCGATGCCGCAAGCCTTGGCATCGCGCGCCGAGTTCGGACCCGGTGCGGTGGCGTAGGCGATGATGATCGAGATCACCACCAGCGCCAGCAGCATCACGCCCGACTGCCAGAGAAAAATCGTCTGAGTGAATGGAATCACCCCGGTGATCGACAGAATCGACGGCGGCAGGCTGGCGGGGTTGGCTTGCAACTGGGCGGCAGACGACGACAAGCCCAGTGCCCACACGGCGCCAAGGCCCAGATAGGCAGCGGCACCGGCGGCGCGGTAATCCATTTTCAGATCGGTGCGGCGGGCGAGGGCGCGTACCAGCAGACCGCCAAATACCAGCGACAGGCCCCAGTTGAGCAATGACGCGACCATCGAGATCAGCGCGACCAAGGCCACGGCGGAGCGACCGTTCTTCGGGATCCGTGCCAGACGGTCGATCAGCTTCACGGCCGGCGGCGAGCTGGCCACCACGTAACCGCCGATGACCACGAAGGCCATCTGCATGGTGAAGGGGATCAGGCTCCAGAAACCGTCACCGAACGCCATGGCGGCGTCGGTGGGTTTGGCACCCATGGCCAGGGTGGCCAGCGCCACGATGATCACCGCCAGTGCGGCGAACACCCAGGAGTCGGGAAACCAGCGTTCGG
The DNA here is from genome assembly GCF_059421845.1 of Pseudomonas sp. GW821-FHT02C04. Taxonomy (NCBI): domain Bacteria; kingdom Pseudomonadati; phylum Pseudomonadota; class Gammaproteobacteria; order Pseudomonadales; family Pseudomonadaceae; genus Pseudomonas; species Pseudomonas sp. GW821-FHT02C04. Next base: position 16,963 of record NZ_JBWKVT010000011.1, read on the forward strand.
CAAAGCTTGAGCAGCGCAAGGCAAAGCGCGCAGAGCGGCTATCTTCGATATCAACGGCCACGGGAGTACCTCGGATTTTTATGTTTATTGTGGTCTTCGGGGCTTGGCCGGCCCGTCTGGACAGGTGCCAACAGTAAATCAACCGGCGGATTTTTGTGACCGTGTTTTGCCGAATCAGACTATGGTCTAACGGGTTGTCCATCGGCCCGTTTGCGTAGACCATGGGCGCCTTGTTTTTTGCCTGTGTCAGAGTTCTTTGCCATGACTGCCAACTCCGAAGCCCGACCGGCGCCATTCAGCCGTTCCGACTACAAGACCCTCGGCCTTGCAGCCTTGGGCGGGGCGCTGGAGATCTACGATTTCATCATTTTCGTGTTCTTCGCCCTGACCCTCAGCCAGTTGTTCTTCCCGCCGGAAATGCCTGAGTGGCTGCGCCTGCTGCAAAGCTTCGGGATCTTTGTCACCGGTTATCTGGCGCGCCCACTGGGCGGGATCCTGATGGCGCATTTCGCCGACCGGCTGGGGCGCAAGAAGGTCTTCAGCCTGAGCATCCTGATGATGGCGCTGCCGTGCCTGCTGATCGGGATCATGCCGACTTATGCACAGATCGGTTATTTCGCACCGTTGCTGCTGCTGGCGCTGCGCATCCTGCAAGGCGCGGCGGTGGGCGGTGAAGTGCCGAGCGCCTGGGTGTTCGTGGCCGAGCACGCGCCGGTTGGGCATCGCGGTTACGCCTTGGGCTTTCTGCAGGCCGGGCTGACGTTTGGTTACCTGATCGGCGCACTGACCGCGACCTTCCTGGCACAAGTCTTCACCCCCGCCGAAGTGCTCGATTACGCGTGGCGCTATCCGTTTCTGCTCGGTGGCGTGTTCGGTGTGATCGGCGTCTGGCTGCGTCGCTGGCTGAGCGAAACCCCGGTGTTCATGGCCATGGAAGCGCAACGTGAGGCTCGGGTCGAACTGCCGTTGCGTACGGTACTGCGCGAGCATCGTCTGGCGATGCTGCCGGCCATGCTGCTGACGTGCGTACTCACTTCGGCAGTGGTGGTGTTCGTCGTCATCACCCCGACCATGATGCAAAAGACCTTCGGCATGACTGCCAGCCATACCTTTGCATTGAGTGCCCTGGGCATCGTCTTCCTGAACATCGGCTGCGTGATTGCCGGCGGGCTGGTCGACCGCATCGGCGCCTGGCGCACTGTCATGCTGTACAGCCTGTTGTTGCCTCTGGGCATCGGAGTGCTCTACACCTGCCTGATTGTCGGCGGTGACTGGGTCGGTCTGGCCTACGCCATCGCAGGGCTTTGCTGTGGCGTGGTCGGCGCCGTACCGTCGGTAATGGTCAGTCTGTTTCCGGCACGTATCCGCGTGTCGGGCATCTCTTTCACCTACAACATTGCCTACGCCGCATGGGCCAGTGTCACACCATTGCTGCTGATTGGTCTGATGCCATGGAGCCCATGGATCTGCGTGATGTTCTGTGCGGTGATGGGCGCGGTGGGCATCGCCAGTGCGGCGTATTTCGGCTCGCGGATGCCGCGCGCAGGACATTGTCCGGTGGCTGGAGCAGCCTGATTTCCCGAGGCGTAACTATTTTTGTAGGACAAGGCTCAAACGCACTTCAGAAAAGATTTCCAAGGCCGATGGTTAGGCTGTAACCCCGCTTTCCATCTAGTCCATCGGTGCTTTCCCATGTTCAACAAACGCCTCAAGCAAGAGCTGGCGGCTCTTCGTGAAGAACTCTCCAGCCTTCTGCAAGTGAAGGAGAGCCTGGAAAGCGAGATGCTGGTGCTGACCCTTGAGCCCGACGGACGGATTCAATCGGTCAACCAGAACTTCCTCAATGAAATGCTCTACAAGAGCCATGACCTGGTCGGCCGCGCGATCGAAGACATCGTGCCGGCCCATGTGAAGTCCGACGAATTTCATCACCGCTTCAAGTCTGCACTGACCCGGGGCGAGCATTTCGCCGGTGCCGTGCGTCTGTCGCGCGGCAATGGCGAAGAGGCGTGGCTGCGTTCGATCGCTCAGCCGATCCGCTCATCGGACGGACGGATCAAGCATTTCTCGATTTTCTCCAGCGACCTGACCCGCACCATCGAAGCCTCCCGCGAACACGAGAACCTGATTGGCGCGCTGGTGCGCTCGACGGCGGTGATCGAGTTCGACCTCAACGGTAACGTGCTGAGTGCCAACGACCGGTTTCTCCAGGGGATGGGCTACAGCCTGGCGCAGATCAAGGGCAAACATCACCGTATGTTCTGCGAACCGGATGAGTACAACAGCGCCGAGTACCAAAACTTCTGGCGCCGCTTGAACAATGGCGAGTACGTTGCCGGACGATTCAAGCGCGTCGATCACCATGGCCGGGTCGTCTGGCTGGAGGCGTCCTACAACCCGGTACTCGACGCCAACGAAAAACTCTACAAAGTGGTGAAGTTCGCCACCGTGATCACCGATCAGGTCAATCAAGAGCAAGCCGTCGCCGAGGCCGCCAACATCGCCTACAGTACGTCCTTGCAGACCGACAGCACCGCCCAGCGCGGAACCCGTGTGGTCACCGAAGCGGTCAACGTGATGCGCGACCTGTCGCGGCACATGCAGACCGCCGGCGAAGGCATCGAAGCGCTGAACGAGCAATCGCAGGTGATCGGCACCATCGTCAAGACCATCAGCGGCATTGCCGAGCAGACCAACCTGCTGGCGCTCAACGCCGCCATTGAAGCCGCCCGTGCAGGCGAGCAGGGCCGTGGTTTTGCGGTGGTGGCCGACGAAGTGCGGCAACTGGCCTCGCGCACCAGCCAGGCGACCGAGGAAATCGTTGGTGTGGTGCGTCAGAACCAGGACATGGCGCGCAACGCCGTGGCGCTGATGACCGACGGCAAGCTTCAGGCCGAGCAAGGGCTGGCGCTGGCGGCAGAGGCCGGTACGGTGATCGTCGAGATCCAGGATGGCGCGCAGAAAGTGGTGAACGCGGTCGGCCAGTTCGCCAACCAGTTATCCAGCTGATGCCTGCCAGGCGAAGGGATTGTCCAAGGCAATCCCTTCGCTGTTTTTATCCCGCTACAATCGGCTCTTTTTCCCGGAGCAGATCCCATGAGCGAATCCTTCCGTCGCCCGGTTCCCCTGAACAAAGCCTACCGTTTGCTCAATCACGGGCCGACCGTGCTGGTCAGCGCCGCCCATGACGGGCAGCGCAACATCATGGCTGCCGCCTGGGCCATGCCGCTGGATTTCGAACCGCCGAAAGTCGCGGTGGTGCTGGACAAGTCCACCTGGACCCGGCAATTGCTCGAAGCGTCCGGCACCTTCGTTCTCAACGTTCCTTGCGTGAATCAGGCCGACATTGTGCAGACCGTCGGTTCGACTTCGGGCCTCGAAATCCATCGTGATCAGGGCCGGGACAAGTTTCAGGCCCATGGCTTGCAGACTTTCGCTGGCGAGCAGATCGAGGCGCCGCTGCTCGAAGGCTGCGTGGCGTGGCTCGAGTGTCGGTTGCTGCCGGAGCCGCGCAACCATGAACAGTACGATCTCTTCCTGGCTGAGGTCATCGCGGCGCAGGCCGACTTGCGAGTGTTCAGCAACGGGCGTTGGCATTTTGAAGGGCATGATGAACTGCGCACGCTGCATCATGTGGCCGGTGGGAATTTTCTGAAAATCGGCGATCCGGTGGTCGGCAAGAATCTGGACGTTTGACGGTTTGTTAATGTTTTGCAGCAATTAATTATTGTTATTCGATAATTTAAATCGCTAGTGTGGCGCTCACATTCATTCTTGTGAGGCTTTCCCATGACCACCGACTCGTTCGATTCAGTCGGCGCATGGCGACGATGACGTTAATCCTGATCGTCGCAATGCTGCTGCTCAATGCTGTGTTGTGGGTTTACCCACCCTTGGCGGAAAAGGAGGGCTGGGGGCTGGGGTTTGCGCTGAGCGAGCGTCAACTGTCACAAATGGTCGACACTGCAACGCTGTTCCCTTGGTGGCAGAAGCTGGGCGGGATCGTGCTGTCGAGTATTCCCCTGCTGGCGCTGGCGTCTGGCTTGAACCATTTGCGCCGGCTGTTTCAGAGCTATGGGCGGGGTGAGTATTTCGCCCGTGAAACGGCCGGTCATCTGGGCAAGGTCGGGCGAGCCGTGGCGATCTGGGTGCTCCTGGATTTCCTCTGTGAGCCGATGCTCAGCCTGTGGGTCACCCAGAATGCGCCGGTCGGTGAGCGGCTGTTCACCCTGAGTATTACGGCTGCTTCGTTCGTTGCATTGTTCCTGGCCGCGTGTATTGCGGTGATTGCGCGGATCCTGTCGCAAGCAAGCGAAGTGGACCGGGAAAACCGCACGTTTATATGAGGTCGACATGCCTATCGTGATTCAACTGGATGTGATGCTCGCGCTGCGCAAGGTCAAATCCAAAGACCTTGCAGCGGCCATCGGCATTACCGAGGCCAACCTGTCGCTGCTGAAACAGGGCAAGGTCAAAGGGCTGCGACTGGCGACGCTGGATGCCATCTGCGAGTACCTCAACTGTCAGCCCGGCGATCTGTTGGTTCGGGTGGCGGATGAGGAGGGCGAAGCCTGAGGGTTCCGGTTGCCAGGCGCAGGTTCTGCTCTGGCAACACGGGGATGCTCACTGGAGTCTGTCGCGGCGGGCTCCGGGATCAATCCGGGTCGTGCAACGGAATGTAGATTTCGACCACGCTGCGCGGGTCCATCGGGCCGAAAAAACGTTCTCCGCAGTATTCGAACTCGATGCCTTCGGCCGGTGCCATACCGGCAGCGGGCAGCCATTCGCTGTAGGCGGCGCGGAAGGTTTCCGGCAACGTGGTGACGGTGCCGTGGTGTTCAACGCGAGCATAGTCACGCGCCGGTATCCGCAGCTCGACCATGCCTGCGACCAGAGGCGCATCGGCACCCACCGGCAGTCCGGCGATATAGCGCCACTGGCCGTCCTCCAGCGGTTGGCATACACCGAAGGTGCCGATCGGGTCGTGCAGCCGATCGATCTCACCTTCCCGTGGTACGAAGCGCTGCCACATCTGGGCGATGGTGCCTTCATCTTCCTGCTGCCAGGACATCCCCATGATGCGCAACTCGGGGCAGGCAATGCGCTGAGGTGTCTGCATGGCGGGTAATTCACGATCCGGTTGCGCGAGGTAGCGGGTCAGTTGTCCCAGAATGTTTTCGCTACGCTGGATATCGGCCTTCAACTGCCGAGCGTGGTTTTCAAGGGACTCGCGCAGGTTGATGACGCTGTCCAGGCCTCCACCTGAGGCAAGGGTACGAATGTCTTCCAGCGCCATGCCCAATTGTTTGAGCCAGATGATCCGCCCAAGCGTGACAATCTGCTCCGGGCGGTAATAGCGATAGCCGTTGTCACGCCCGGTGACTGCCGGGCTGAACAATCCAATGCTGTCGTAATGACGCAAGGTCTTGGTGGTGAGCCCGTGGCTGCGGGCCATTTGTCCGATGGTAAGCATGAACCTCTCCTGTTGGCTGCTCGGACTCGAGGTTAAAGCTTGCCCCAAGGGCAAGCTCAATCCCCCAACGCTTCCCCTTCACGCCGAGGATCCGCCCCACCGGCCAGCGTTGCCTTCCCCTGCGCATCCTTGACCCGCACGATGGCCTGGGTGCCGCTGGTCATGTCGATTTCGCTGACGGTATGACCCTTGTCCTTGAGCGTCTGGATCAGTGCCGGGGTGAACTGGCCCTGTTCCAGTTCTGTCGGGCCGTTGCGGCTGCCGAAGTTGGGCAGGCTGATGGCGCTTTGCGGGTCGAGGTTCCAGTCGAGCAGGCCGACGGTGGTTTTGGCCACGTATTCGATGATTTGCGAGCCACCCGGAGAGCCGACGGTGGCGACGAACTCACCGCTGTTGCGATCAAAGATCAGCGTTGGTGCCATTGATGAGCGCGGACGTTTGCCGGGCTCTACGCGGTTGGCGACTTTCTGTCCGTTCTCTTCGGGGATGAACGAGAAATCGGTCATCTGGTTGTTGAGCAAGAAGCCCTGAACCATCAGGTGCGAGCCGAATGCGGCTTCGATGGTGGTCGTCATCGACACCGCGCCACCGAAGTCATCCACCGCCACCACTTGCGAGGTGGAAATGCGCAGCGGCGAGCGGTCTGGTGCGTAGGCGACCTGCACGCCCGGTGGGGTGCCGGGCTTGGCGGTACCCATGCTGCGTTCGCCGATCAGGCTCGCGCGGCTGGCCAGATAACCCGGATCGACCAGGCCTTTGACCGGTACCGGTACGAAGTCGGTATCGGCTACGTATTGCGCGCGGTCGGCGTAGGCCAGGCGCTCAGCTTCGGCAATCAGGTGCACGGCTTGCGGCGCAGGTTCGAGGCCGGCCGGCTTATCGGTTTTCACAGGTTTGAGCGGTGTCAGGGACAGACGCGGGTCGCGGGTTTCCAGCGCCTGCAAGGTGCCGAGGATTTGCGCTACTGCAATCCCGCCCGATGACGGCGGCGGCATCCCGCAAACCTGCCAGCGCTTGTAGTCGGTGCACAGTGGCGTGCGCTCCTTGGCCTGATAGTGCTGAAGATCGTTCAGCGACAGGCTGCCGGGATTGGCGTGGCCCTGGACCTTGGCCACGATCTCTTCGGCGATCGGGCCTTTGTACAGCGCGTCCGCACCTTCGTTGGCGATGCGTTTGAGTACGGCAGCCAAGGCAGGGTTTTGCAGTCGTGTGCCGACGGCTTTGACGCTGCCGTCACTGTTGAGGAAATATCTGGCCATGTCCGGCGAGCGGCGCACCACCGGATCGGACTCCAGCAGCGAATGCAGGCGAGGGGAGATCGCAAAGCCCTGTTCGGCCAGTTTGATTGCCGGCTCGAACAACGTCGCCCACGGCAAGCGGCCCTGTTGTTTGTGCGCCAGTTCCAGCGCACGCATCACACCCGGAGTGCCGACAGAGCGTCCGCCGATCTGCGCCTGCGGGAAAGGCATCGGTTTTCCATCAGCCTGCAGGAACAGCTTCTCGGTTGCACCGGCCGGTGCGGTTTCGCGACCGTCGTAGGTGCGCACCTGCTTGCCGTCCCACAGCACGATCATCGCGCCACCGCCGATCCCGGAGGATTGCGGTTCGACCAGCGTCAACACGGCTTGCATCGCGATGGCGGCATCGATGGCTGAGCCACCCAGACGCAGCATCTCGCGACCGGCTTCGGCAGCCAGCGGATTGGCAGCGGCGGCCATGTGTTTTTCGGCATGGCTGGCTTGCAGGTCAGTGCGATAACCGGAGGCGGCTTCGGGTGCCAGCGGCAAGGTCGAGGAGGGTGGTGCATTGCACGCGGTGAGGGTGATGGCGCTGACGATCAGCGTCAGCGCCGGCAGGCGAAAGCGGCTCAGGGGCAGGGCTGGAAACACGCGGGGCTCTCCGTCCGTGGGATAAAAGTCTGACGGACTGTATCGGCCGACCGTGCAGGACGCAAACCGTCGGTATGTTTGTCCTTCATGCCTTGGCGAATTTTCTGTAGGGTCAGGGGCAAACGTGAAGCCAGAACAATCAACAAGAGGCCACCATGCACAGCGAGTTTCCGACCCAGTCCAGCTACCGCCATCAGCGCGAACAATTTCTTGCCGCCGCCACCGCGGCCGGTGCAACGCTCACCTCCTACGCACATCCGCGCTGCGGGCCGTTTGGCGAGCCGTTGAGCACTGATGTGGCGGTGCTGGGAGATCCGCAGGCCAAACGGCGTCTGGTGGCGCTCAGCGGCACCCACGGGGTGGAGGGCTACTACGGTTCGGAATGTCAGATCGACTGGTTGAAGCATTTCACCCCTGGTTCGCTGCCGAAGGATGTGGCGGTGGTGATGATTCACCTGATCAATCCGTGGGGCACCGCATGGTTGCGGCGGGTCAACGAAGACAACATCGACCTCAATCGTAATCATCTGGATTTCAATCAACCGCTTCCGGACAACCAGGCCTACGCCGCGCTGCATGAGATCTACGCCTGCGCCGATTTGAATGGCCCCGAGCGGCAGCGCGCCGATGCCTTGCTGGATGCGCAAATCGCCGAGCACGGCTGGCCGGCGGTGATGTCGATTGTCGAGGGCGGCCAGCACAGTCATCCCGATGGACTGTTTTTCGGAGGCTTTGCCCCGAGCTGGTCGAATCGCACGCTGCATCAGATCATCGAGACCCACCTGGCCGGTGCTGAAACCGTGATGTGTTTCGACCTGCACACCGGCGCCGGCGAGTACGGTCATCCGATGCTGCTGACGATCACTCAGGCACCGTATCCGGCTCTGGCCCGGGCGCAATCGATCTACGGCCCTTGGCTCTACACGCTGCATACCGGTGCCGAGACTTTGAGCGAAACCGGTGTTGCGGCAACCGCTACCGGTTACACCTCGCAGGCGTTGCTTAACGCGCTGCCGGACGTGCAACTGATGCCGTTCGTGATCGAGTGCGGGACTTATCCGGGGCCGGACGTGCATCGCTACCTGCGCGACGATCACTGGCTGCATCTGCATGGCGATCCGCTGGATGCGACGGGGCGCAAGATCAAACAGAATCTGCTGGAGCAGTTTTATCCGGCGGATCCGGACTGGAGGGCGATGGTCGGTTTGCGCACGCGGCAGATCTGGGCGAAGGGACTGGCAGCATTAGTAGGCGAGGGATAAACAAACGGCTTACCTTTTGGTAAGCCGTTTTGACTATTAGGTAATGCGCAGCCTTGGACTATGAGTGCCAGATGTTTACTGCTTGAAGCCTGGCAGCCCGTTGGTGGCGCGCCAGCCTTTCACAATTTGCGTTACACCCTGAGGGGAGCTATCCGCACCCGGCTCCGGGTAATAGATCAGATCCGATCCAGCTGGGTGTTCGCTGATTTTCTCGAAGTGCAGCAGTAACAAGTCAGCCCGATCATCGTTTTCGGCTTCTTCATCTTCTTTAGCGAGCTCTTTCAACAGCGCAATGAACTCGGCTTCTGTGTAGTCAGAAATGGTTTTTTTCATAGATCTTCACTTCTTGAAGCCTGGCAGTCCGTTTGCTTCATGCCATGTCGCGACTGTGCGGGCTATGCCAAAGGACGACGTGTCAGCACCTGGCTCAGGGTAGTAGATAAGATCCATCTTGCTCGGATGCCCAACGATCTTGTTGAAGTGCAGCACTAGAATATCTGCACGGTCATCTGTAGGTGCCTTGTCTTCCTTTCTGATCTCGTCAATGAACTCAACGAAGTCTTGTTCGGTGTAATCAGAGAAATTGCTTTTGATGAAGGGGTCGCTCATGCAGTTGCCTCAATCCTGGTGTATTTCGACGTGATTTTTAGGAGTGTGGACCCTCAGGTTGTCAACGTTATAGACCTCGCCGCCTTGAGATATCAGTTCCACATGATGAATTTCGTGAGAGATTCTCTTACCAGCCGCATCAGCTAATCGGGCGCGAGGCGCCTTTCCGTTGCGCATACGCTCCCGGCTATCTTCGCTGAGTTGCCCGGCTAGCCTGGTATCTTTTGATGCTTCGGCCCAGAAGGCGCGCCTGAATGAATCAAAGCTGGAATATTCACGCCCTCTTAGCGAATCGGCAATGCTGGTTGGGATTGGCGCGCCAGATCCCCCCCGGGCATGGTCAAGCCATACACCGGAAACATCCTCACCAATCCCCGTCACTGTCCCCGGCATCAATCTCGCCGGTTTCGAAAACACCACATACAACGACTTCAGCCCGGTCTCCGCCGGAAACACCAGAATACAATCCTCGGCGGTGATGTCTTCGCCGGGCAGGACTTCTATCTGGCTGTCGGTGTTCGCAGCGATCGGGTGGACGAGGATCGTGCTCAGTGCTTCGCCTTGCTCCGGATGAACCAGCGGCGGCATCGATCCCAGAGGCCCGCGTTGCGGCGTCCACAAAATCGTGATGCCGTTGAGCTTGGCCTCCATGGCGGTCTTGTCGTTGTTCCACTCGACTTTTACGGTACGCACGGAGTCGTCGCCCAAGACGCCGGTGTGGATGCCGTAGATCTGCATCACTCCGTCGATGTCACGCCGGAACTGGAAGCGCACGCGAGTGGTGGCGCGGGGTAGGGGGCGCAGTTGTTCGTCGGTATAAAGGGTGCCGTCCCCCATTCTGGCCGGCAGCATCCCGAGGATGAACACACTGGCCGGCCCGCCTGCACCCCGTATGGCCCAGTTGAGACGTTGCTGCAGGATTCCACCGCCAGCCATGCGCCCCAAGGCCAGATCGGCGCCGATTGCCTTCGCTACGACCTTACTGGCCGCGGGAAAGCGTATGGCGCCCGCCACCATGATCTTGCCGAAGCTGGAGGCGGGCTCAAGTGTCGTACCGGCATCCGTTCGGCACCAGTTATCCGGAGTGCAGGACTTGGCAAATACCAGATCGTCGCGGGGCTTCGGGGTTGGCCATTCATCTGTTGGAACGTAGACGGGTTCCGGCTCTCGGGGCGGAAACCAGGCGGCCCATGAGGCACCGCCGTTCGGGCGTTTTCGATGCCATTCATCGTCGAAAAGGTACTTGTCCAGATCCATGACAACTCCCTGTCTGTCTTTGGAACGAGACAGGGGAGCTTGTCGGTCAATCGGGAGGGCGATCAAACCGACTTGCCGAGATACAGGGGCCTGATCGAACGAATAATCCTCTTCGTACGCCTTTCGCGTCCTGTTCCTACGGAATCAGGCCGACCCACTGAGCGAGGTCACTTTTCTCGAGGCATAAAAAAACGGCCTACCTTTCGGTAAGCCGTTTTTAGTACTTGGTGGCTACACAGGGACTTGAACCCCGGACCCCAGCATTATGAATGCTATGCTCTAACCAACTGAGCTATGTAGCCAAGTGGCGCGCATTATTCCCCTGAAATGGAAAAGCGTCAAGCGTAAATTTAAAATATTTCTTCTTATTTTCAACCGCTTATCCTCCCGCACCGAAAAACGGGGCGGGGAGGGCTTTCATCGCAGCTGAAATCTCCCGGTATTCGCACTCAAGGCGTGGCTGCCCTGACTCAAGGTGTCCGCCGCGAGGTTCACGGCCCGTGCGCCTTCGAGCAGGCGCACCGCCGCTTGATCGACCTGCTGGATATTGCCGCTGACCTCATCGGCGGTGCTCGCCTGTTCCTCGACCGCCGTGGCGATTTGCGCGAGGGTGTCGGTGACGCTCTGCACGGCGCTGGCAATTTCTCCCAGGCGTTCGCCCAGCCCGGTGACGGCTTCGGCATCCGTTTGCGCCTGACCACACGCCGCTTCCATCAAGCCCACTGCTTCGTTGACTGTCGCACGCAAGCTGTCGACCGTACCGGCGATTTGTGCGGTGGACGATTGCGTGCGCTGCGAGAGGCTGCGCACTTCGTCGGCCACCACGGCAAAACCACGACCCTGTTCACCGGCACGAGCAGCCTCGATGGCGGCGTTGAGCGCTAGCAGGTTGGTTTGCTCGGCGACGCCACGAATGGTATCGACCACCAGTTGAATCTGTTGCCCCTGCTCGCTGACCCGGCCTAGCGCGGCAGCGGTCTCATTCAGACGCTGATTGAGCTGTTGAATGCTCGCCGTGGTGCGCTGACTGTCGCGGCTGCTGTCGGCGGCGATGCGGCGGGTGTGCTGGGCGCTGCCGGAGGCTTGTTCGCAGCTCTGCGCGACGCCTTGGGAGGTCGCTGCCAATTGCGTGGCTGCTGCGGCGATCTGGCTGATCTGCAATTGCTGCGCTTCGACTTCGCTGAGAGCGCCGCTGGAATGATCGTTGAGGCTGCGCACCGCGTTGCTCAGTTGCGAAGTCTCGTGATCGACACCCAGCAGGCTGGTGCGCAGTTGCACCACGGCCACGTTGAGCGCGGTGCTGATCGATGCCAGTTCATCGCGGCCCATGACCGGCACTTGCAGGCTCAGATTGCCGTCGCGCAAGGCTTCGGCGAGCACCGTAATGCCGCTGGCGCTACGACGGATCGAGGCTTGCAGGCAGACGAACAGATACAAGGCTGCCAGCAACAGACAACCGAAGACCATCGCCACAACGATGAACTGACGAATCGCCGAGCTGTGGTATTCATCCAGACGTTGGTCCAGCGACACAAGCGATTGCTGGCGCAGCGTGGCGAGGTTGCCGAGCAGGGCATCGAGGCTGCGCTCGAACTCTTCAGGTTTGAGATTGATGCTGCCGCCGAACACCCCGTCATCCAGTACTTTCAAACCGGCGTCCAGCTGCTTGAGGCTGTCGTGGTATTGCCCGGCCCAGCCTTGCAGAGCCGGCGGCAGACGCACTTCGAGCAGGCCAGCAGTTTTTACAAGCTGCTCGCGGGCATCGCCGATGCGGCTGCGCAGATCACGCAGTTGCAAGCGACTTTGCAGGGTGAACTGACCGGACACCACAGACGCCTGGCCAACGGCTGCCAGTCGGCCGACCCGTTCGATCAGGTCCGGTGCATGTTGGGTGGAAATCTGCGTCAGCAGATAGGTTTCCAGCCATGGCGCGAGGATCAGGCGATTGTCCATCGCGATTTGTTCGCGCAACGCTTGCAGGGCACTGAGGGCGTTGGTGAAGCGGTCGTAACCGTCCGGCCACCAGCCGACGCCGGCCAGACTCTTGGAGTCCAGACCACCGAGGGCGGTTTGCAGGGCCTGATAGCGAGCCAGTGTTTCACCTTCCGCGCCTTCGGCTTTCAACGCATTACCCAGATCCTGTGTGGCTTGGGCGACGGCAGGTTGCACGCCATCGAATGCGGCCATGGCGGCGAGAGTCGCGGGCGTCGGTTGGCGGTTGGTTTCCGTGGCACGCCAGCGGGCAGCGCGGTCGCGCTGAGCGGCGAGCAGGTTGTCGAGCGCATCGAGGGCGAGCAACTGACGCACACCGGCACGTTCGCCGGAAATCAGGTTGAGCTTGTCGCGATAGTCCTGGCCGATCATCAACAGGCTACCGGCCAACGGCAGAATGAACAGCAGAAACAACAACTGGAATTTACGCGCGAAGCCAAACCGCCCCAGCAATTTGATCCCCGGTGATAAGAAAGCCTGCATGCCCCATGACTCCTCTGGACACCACGCACCATTGGCGTGCATCGCGTTCGTTGCGAGCGCGATCAGTGCCCTGCTAAAAGGCTTCGAAAGTCCACTCTCGTCCGCTCTGTAGGCAGACTCTGTAGCAAAACTTCCCATTCTCGATCCCCTTTGTAAGGGGGCCGCGTTCAAGCGGAGAAGCAAGGCAAGAATCAGACCATGGCTTTGCGCTATCACTTGCGCGGCGATGAATGAATAGTTCGTTAGCTGGCTAAGGGGATGGCGCTGGCGCACCGAAAAATGGCACATTGACGCACCTGCCTGCGTGCACCCATCTGCTGTACGGAAACTCCCATGGCTATCAGCAACGTTCAGACCGCCGCTGCGACGGCGTCCGCTCCTCCACAAAGCAGTCCTCTGGTGATGCGCATCATCGGCGCGGTGGCGCTGGCGCATTTGATCAACGATTTGATCCAGTCGGTGCTGCCATCGATCTATCCGATGCTCAAGGCCAACTACGGCTTGAGCTTCACCCAGGTCGGCCTGATCACCCTGACGTTCCAATTGACCGCTTCGCTGCTGCAGCCGTGGGTCGGTTACCACACTGACCGACACCCGAAACCGTGGCTGTTGCCGGCCGGTTCCGTGTGCACGCTGATCGGCATTGTGATGATGTCGATGGTCGGCAGTTTCCCGCTGATTCTGCTGGCGGCGGCGCTGATCGGTATCGGCTCTTCGACCTTCCACCCGGAAGCTTCTCGTATTGCGCGGCTGGCGTCGGGTGGGCGTTTCGGTCTGGCGCAATCGACCTTCCAGGTCGGTGGTAATGCCGGTTCGGCATTCGGCCCGCTGTTGGCGGCGGCAATCATCATTCCCTTTGGTCAGGGTAACGTGGCGTGGTTCGGGCTGTTCGCCGTGTTTGCGCTGTTCGTGCTGTACCGCATCAGCCGCTGGTATGCCCATCACCTGAACCTGTTCAAGCTCAAGGCTGGCCAAGCCGCCACTCATGGACTGTCGAAGGGCAGGGTGACCAGCGCGCTGGTGGTACTCGGGTTGTTGGTGTTTTCCAAGTATTTCTACATGGCCAGCCTGACCAGTTACTTCACGTTCTACCTGATCGAGAAGTTCGACCTGTCGGTGGCCAGTTCGCAGTTGCACCTGTTCCTGTTTCTCGGCGCGGTGGCGGCGGGCACGTTCTTCGGCGGGCCGATCGGCGACAAGATCGGGCGCAAGGCGGTGATCTGGTTCTCGATCCTTGGTGTTGCGCCGTTCACGCTGCTCATGCCGCATGTCGACCTGTTCTGGACCACAGTCCTGAGCGTGGTGATCGGCTTCATCCTGGCGTCGGCGTTCTCGGCGATCGTGGTGTACGCGCAGGAGCTGGTGCCGGGCAACGTCGGAATGATTGCCGGGGTGTTCTTCGGTCTGATGTTCGGCTTTGGCGGGATTGGCGCGGCGCTGCTCGGGCATCTCGCGGACATTCACGGCATCGAGTACGTGTATTTCCTGTGCTCGTTCCTGCCGTTGTTCGGGGTGCTGGCGATCTTTCTGCCAAGAACCAAAAAAGTCTGACGGGCTGAATTTCAGGCACAAAAAAGCCGCGTATCAAACGCGGCTTTTTCTTGGGTGCAGCTTTTACACGTTGAAGCGGAAGTGCATCACGTCGCCGTCCTTGACGATGTAATCCTTGCCTTCCAGACGCCATTTACCGGCTTCCTTGGTGCCTGCTTCGCCCTTGTACTGGATGAAGTCGTTGTAGGCGATCACTTCGGCGCGGATGAAGCCTTTCTCGAAGTCGGTGTGGATCACGCCAGCAGCTTGTGGTGCGGTGGCACCAACGCGGACGGTCCAGGCGCGGACTTCTTCGACACCGGCGGTGAAGTAGGTCTGCAGGTGCAGCATTTCGTAGCCGGCGCGGATCACACGGTTCAGGCCAGGCTCTTCCAGGCCCAGGGCCTCGAGGAACATGTCTTTCTCTTCACCGTCGTCCAGCTCGGCGATTTCCGCTTCGATCTTGTTGCAGACCGGAACGACCATGGCGCCTTCTTCTTCGGCAATGGCCTTGACCACGTCCAGGTGCGGGTTGTTCTCGAACCCGTCTTCAGCGACGTTGGCGATGTACATGACCGGTTTGGTGGTCAGCAGGTGGAAGCCCTTGATCACCGCTTTCTCGTCGGTGCTCATGTTCTTCATCAGGCTGCGCGCAGGCTTGGCTTCGGTGAAGTGAGCGATCAATTGCTCCAGCAGGCCTTTCTGAACGACGGCGTCCTTGTCACCACCCTTGGCGTTGCGCGCGACTTTCTGCAGTTGCTTCTCGCAGCTGTCGAGGTCGGCGAAGATCAGTTCCAGGTCGATGATTTCGATGTCGCGTTTCGGGTCGACGCTGTTGGAAACGTGGATCACGTTTTCGTCTTCGAAGCAGCGCACTACGTGAGCGATCGCGTCGGTTTCGCGGATGTTGGCCAGGAACTTGTTGCCCAGGCCTTCACCTTTCGAGGCGCCGGCTACCAGGCCTGCGATGTCGACGAATTCCATGGTGGTCGGCAGGATGCGCTTTGGATTGACGATGGCCGCCAGGGCGTCCAGACGCGGATCCGGCATCGGCACGATGCCGCTGTTCGGCTCGATGGTGCAGAAGGGGAAGTTCTCGGCCGCGATCCCGGATTTGGTCAGGGCGTTGAACAGGGTGGACTTGCCGACGTTAGGCAGGCCGACGATGCCGCAATTGAATCCCATGGTGTTTCCCCTCGGATAAGAGTCAGGCCTTCTGGCTGTGCAGGTTTTTCATCGCGCGGTTCCATTCACCGGCGAGGATATCCGGCAGCACGCCGAGGGCAAAGTCGATGCTGGCATCGAGTTTTTCCTGTTCGGCGCGTGGCGCACGACCCAGGACGAAATTTGAAACCATACTGGCGACGCCCGGGTGGCCGATGCCAAGCCGCAGGCGGTGGAACGTATTCTGATTGCCCAATTGCGCAATGATGTCGCGCAATCCGTTGTGACCGCCATGACCGCCGCCGACTTTAAGTTTGGCGACGCCCGGAGGCAGATCGAGTTCGTCGTGCGCCACCAGGATTTCTTCAGGCTTGATGCGGAAGAAACCGGCGAGTGCCGCCACGGCCTGGCCGCTGCGGTTCATGTAGGTGGTGGGAATCAGCAGACGAACATCCTGACCCTGATGCGAAAACCGCCCGGTCAGGCCGAAATACTTGCGATCGGCCACGAGATTCAGATTCTGTGCGTGGGCGATGCGCTCAACAAAAAGGGCCCCTGCGTTATGCCGGGTCTGTTCGTATTCAGCGCCTGGATTTCCCAGGCCAACGATCAGTTTGATGGCAGTCACGATAGGGGCCCTTCCTTGGAGTGGTGGATAACATCGCCGCAATCAGGAAGTGCGGCGAAAGTGGACGAAAAATGCTCATTTACCATGGATGTAAACTCCGCGTTCTCGCCCGCTTTCTCGCTACGTTCCAGTCCGCGATGTTACCTGCTCACTCCGGCTTCACAGAGTGAATTACTCTGCTGCGCCTTCGGTAGCTTCTGGAGCAACACGTGGAGCGTGGACGTTGGCAACAGCCTTGTCATCGCCGTGTGCCAGAGCAACGAACTCAACGCCTTTAGGGGCTTTGATGTTCGACAGGTGAATGATCGAACCGATTTCAGCGTCAGCCAGGTCGACTTCGATGAACTCAGGCAGATCTTTCGGCAGGCAGGAAACTTCGATCTCGGCAACAACGTGCGAGATTTCGCCGCCTTTCTTCACTGGAGCAGCTTCGTTGATGAAGTGCACAGGAACGATAGCGGTCAGTTTCTGGCCAGCTACAACGCGTACGAAGTCAGCGTGCATCACGTGGCCTTTGGCCGGGTGACGTTGCAGAGCCTTGATGATCACGTTTTGCTTGGTGCCACCAACGTTCAGTTCGATAACGTGGCTGTAGGCAGCTTCGTTTTCGAGCAGTTTGGCAACTTCTTTGGCCAGCATGCTGATGGATTCAGGGGCTTTGTCGCCACCGTAAACAACAG
Organism: Pseudomonas sp. GW821-FHT02C04; assembly: GCF_059421845.1. NCBI lineage: Bacteria > Pseudomonadati > Pseudomonadota > Gammaproteobacteria > Pseudomonadales > Pseudomonadaceae > Pseudomonas > Pseudomonas sp. GW821-FHT02C04. The sequence goes on from NZ_JBWKVT010000011.1 coordinate 33,930, forward strand.
CTGGAACCAGGGCGGCGAGACGACGCAGGCGGCGGCTCGCACCTTTCCCCAGGTCGGAACGCGCTTCAGCATTCAGAGTAAAATCGTTCATTTTGTATCTCCAAAATAGCCATGACCGAGTGGCGTTTGCGACCAGCGCCGAACACGGTATGGGCAAAAAAGCCCCGCCCCGGCAGGAATGCCGGGGCGGGGCGCTTTTCGTCAACGAAACATTTCGAGAAGGGCAGGGCCCTTAACGGAACATCGCGCTGATCGATTCTTCATTGCTGATGCGGCGAACCGCTTCGGCAACAACCGGTGCGATATCCAGTTGACGGATACGTGCACAGGCTTGTGCTGCAGCGGACAGCGGGATGGTGTTAGTGACCACCAGCTCGTCCAGCACGGAATTTTCGATATTCTCGATGGCCCGACCCGACAGCACAGGGTGTGTGCAGTAGGCAAAGACCTTGGCTGCGCCATGCTCTTTCAGGGCCTTGGCCGCGTGGCACAGAGTGCCGGCGGTATCGACCATGTCATCGACCAGAATGCAGGTACGCCCTTCGACATCACCGATGATATGCATCACTTCAGAGTGATTGGCTTTCTCACGGCGTTTGTCGATGATCCCGAGATCCACGCCCAAGGACTTGGCAACGGCACGTGCACGCACGACGCCACCAATGTCCGGGGACACGATCATCAGGTTCTCGAAGCGCTGATCTTCGATGTCATCCACCAGAACCGGGGAGCCGTAGATGTTATCTACCGGAATATCGAAGAAACCCTGAATCTGGTCAGCATGCAGATCAACCGTGAGAACACGGTCGATGCCGACTACGGTAAGCATGTCAGCGACGACTTTCGCGCTGATAGCCACACGTGCGGAACGCGGACGGCGATCCTGACGGGCATAACCAAAATAAGGAATAACAGCAGTGATACGAGTAGCCGAGGAGCGGCGGAAGGCGTCAGCCATCACTACCAGTTCCATCAGGTTATCGTTGGTCGGAGCGCAAGTCGGCTGAATAATGAAAACGTCTTTACCGCGAACGTTTTCATTGATCTCGGCTGTAATTTCGCCGTCGGAGAATTTACCGACAGAGATGTCACCGAGAGGGATATGCAGCTGACGTACAACACGCCGAGCCAGATCGGGGTTAGCGTTCCCCGTAAAGACCATCATCTTGGACACGCGCAGTACCTGAAGGCTGAGGGTATACCTGGATGAGTATAGGAAAATGGCAGGGGCGGCTGGATTCGAACCAACGCATGGCAGGATCAAAACCTGCTGCCTTACCGCTTGGCGACGCCCCTGTATCTGTTGCTTGCAAGTGCCGGGCACTTGGTTCCTTTAGAGCAGACTTTGCAGCTTGCGATGCAACATCGAAACGTTGCTTCCTTTCGCTACAAACCCTTTAAGGGTCTCTGTCAGAAGGGCCGAGACTTTATCAGCTTCAGCTTTGCTTGGGAAGCCCCCAAACACACAACTTCCAGTTCCGGTGAGTTTTGCTTCGGTAAAATTACCTAACAAATTCAATGCGTTACGTACAGCTGGATAACGTCTTGATACCACCGGCAAGCAGTCATTTCGACTGTTTCCCTCGGGAACGGGGCGCACTTTAATGGGCGGCGTGTTACGTGTCAACAACGGATCTGAAAAAATTTCTGCCGTACTAACAGAGACTTGCGGAACGAGCACGACATACCACGGTTCGACGGGCTCGACAGGGGTCAGTTTCTCGCCGACACCTTCGGCGAAAGCCGCGTGTCCACGCACGAAAACCGGGACGTCGGCACCCAGGCTCAGGCCCAGTGCTGCCAGTCGATCTTCATCCCAGCCCAACTGCCAGAGATGATTGAGGCCGAGCAGAGTGGTCGCCGCATTCGAGCTGCCGCCACCGATGCCGCCGCCCATTGGCAGGATCTTGTCGATCCAGATGTCGATGCCGAGGGCGCAACCGGATTGCTCCTGAAGTTTTTTCGCCGCCCGCACGATCAGGTTGCTGTCGTGGGGCACGCCGTCGAATTCGGTGTGCAGGCGAATCACGCCATCGTCCCGCACGGCGAAAGTGATTTCGTCGCCGTAGTCGAGGAACTGAAAAATCGTCTGCAACTCGTGATAGCCGTCTTCACGGCGACCTAGAATGTGCAGCATCAGGTTGAGTTTGGCCGGAGAGGGCAGCGTCAGGCGTGGAGCGGTCATGCTTATTGCCCCAATTTACGCGGTTGCCAGGTCTTGATGACCAGTGTCACGTCCAGATCGGTGCCGTGCAGTTTGATCCGCTCGGGCAACCAGTAACCATTCTGTTCGGCATAACCCAGGTATTCGACCTGCCAGCCGTCCTGTTCCAGGTTGGCCAGACGACTGTCGCCATCGAGGGTCAGGCGGCTCTTGCTGGCCGGAGCCGGCAGGCCGCGAACCCACCAGGCCAGGTTCGACACCGGCAATTTCCAGCCGAGCTGTTCTTCCAGCAGGACTTCCGGGGACTGTGCGTCATAGCGGCCCTGATTGGCGACTTCCAGCGAAACCTTGCCCGGGCGACCGGTCAATCGCGCTGCGCCGCGACCCAATGGGCCGGACAGACGAATGTCGTAGTAATCCTGACGTTGCAGCCAGAACAGCGTGCCGCTGCCCGAGTCTTTCGGGGCGCGGATGCCGATCTTGCCGTCGATCTGCCAGCCATCGAGGCCGGTCAGTTGCTGTTTGTTAGCGGCCCATTGTGCAGGGCTGCCGTGGCCCTCGACCGATTCGCGAGCGCCAAAACCCGCGCAACCGGCGAGCAGGGCGATGAAGCTGAACACTATGACGTGGCGCAAAAACATGAGTTAAAGAGTCTCGGATCCGGTCAGGCGCTTGATGGTGCTGCGCAGAATGGTGCTGTCGGGCTGATCCTTGAGGAACTTGCCCCAGATTTGTTTCGCTTCGCGCTGATTGCCCTTGGTCCACAGGACTTCGCCCAGGTGAGCGGCGACTTCGTGATCGGGGAAACGCTCGAGGGCCTGGCGCAGGTATTTCTCGGCGTCATCCAGGTTGCCCATGCGGAAATTCACCCAGCCGAGGCTGTCGAGTACCGCCGGGTCTTCCGGATTGATCTGGTGGGCCTGTTCGATCAGTGCCTTGGCTTCGGCGTAGCGCGTGGTGCGGTCGGACAGGGTGTAGCCGAGGGCATTGAGGGCCATGGCATTGTCCGGGTCGCGCTTGATGATCAGGCGCAGGTCCTTTTCCATCTGCGCCAGGTCATTGCGTTTTTCCGCCTGCATCGCCCGGGTGTAGAGCAGATTCAGGTCATCCGGGTATTGCAGCAACGCCTGTTGCAGGGTTTTCCAGGCCTTGTCGCCCTGATTGTTGGCGGACAGGGTCTCGGCCTCGATCAGGTACAACTGAATGGCGTAATCCGGTTGCGCATCACGTTCGGCGGCCAGTTTGCTCTGGGCTTCGGCGGTCTTGCCGTTGTTCATCAGAATATCGGCCTGACGCAGTTGCGCCGGCAGATAGTCGTTACCGGGGCCGACCTGGGCGTACTCGATCAGCGCGCCTTGCGGGTCGTTGCGTTCTTCGGCAATGCGGCCCAGGTTCAGATGCGCGGAATCGACATGGCTTTCCCGGGCGATCAGGTCTTCCAGGTAACCCTTGGCCTCGTCCCAGGCCTTGGCTTCCAGGCACACCAGCGCCAGCGAGTAACGCAGTTCGTCGTCTTCCGGGTATTGCTGGACCAGGGTCGAGAACTCGACCTTGGCGTCATCCATCCGGTCCTGTTCCACCAGCATCCGCGCGTAAGTCAGGCGCAGACGTTTGTCGTCCGGGTACTTCTTGATGTTTTTCTGCAGCAGCGGCAGGGCCTCGTCGCCGCGGTTCAGCCCTTGCAACAGGCGGGCGCGCAGCAGGATCGGGGCGATTTCGCCGTCGTCCGGCGGATTGTCTTCGAGCAGGGTCAGCGCACCTTTGGTGTCGCCGTCCTGCTGCATCAGCAGGGCCTTGCCGAAAATCAGCTGATTGTTGTGCGGGTGACGCTGCAGCAGACGATCGAAACTCTTCATCAGACCGTTGCGGGTTTCCTGATCGGTGTCGGCGGCCGACAGCGCGAGGAAGTCGAAATGGGTGTCGCCCTTGCCCTGCAGGACTTTCTCCATATAGACCATCGAGTCGTCATAACGCCCGGCGCGTGCCAGTTGCACGGCGGCGGCGCGTTGCGCTTCGAGGTCATCCGGGGCGTTTTTCGCCCAGATCAGTGCGGTATCCAGCGCCGGTTGATCCGCGCCCAGGTACTCGGCAATACGGAACGCCCGCTCGGAAACACCCGGATCCTGGGTGTTGATGGCCTGGGTCACGTAGTTGTCCAGGGCAATGTCGAAACGATTGCGCTGGCCGGCGAGTTCGGCGCTCAGCAGGCTGAAAACCGTTTCTTCGCTGAACGAGCTGTAAACCTTGGGCTTTTCAGGGGCTGGCGTGGTGTCTTCGACCGATGAGGTGCCATCGTGCGAAACGGGGGCCAAGGCCTGGCAGCCGCTGAGGAAGACAAAAGCTAGGAGCAACGCGGAAGATCTATTCATATAGGAAGAGGACGACTAACCTGCGGTCGGATCATCATGACACAAGCCTTCGGCCAAACATAACCGAGTCTCGATTGTGGCCATTATAGGGGCGGACAATTGGGACAATAGTCAGCGGTAGTTGTTCTGAATCTGACGAAGTAGGACAATTGCCGGCTTCACGTCACCATCAGCGACCTTGAATGGCCTTCCTTGCACTCGGTATCAACCACAAGACTGCTTCAGTAGACGTCCGCGAGCGCGTGGCCTTTACCCCTGAGCAGCTGGTGGAGGCCTTGCAGCAGCTCTGCCGACTCACCGACAGCCGCGAAGCTGCGATCCTTTCCACCTGCAATCGCAGTGAACTGTATATAGAACAGGATCAGCTTTCGGCCGATATCGTGCTGCGCTGGCTGGCCGACTATCACCATTTAAGCCTCGATGAGCTGCGCGCGAGTGCTTATGTGCATGAAGATGATGCGGCAGTTCGTCACATGATGCGCGTCGCCTCCGGGCTCGACTCGCTGGTGCTGGGCGAACCGCAGATCCTCGGCCAGATGAAATCGGCCTACGCCGTGGCCCGCGAGGCCGGCACGATCGGGCCGTTGTTGGGCCGGTTGTTTCAGGCAACGTTCAACGCTGCCAAACAAGTGCGCACCGACACCGCCATCGGTGAAAACCCGGTGTCCGTGGCGTTTGCCGCCGTCAGCCTGGCCAAACAGATTTTCAGCGACCTGCAACGCAGTCAGGCCCTGCTGATCGGCGCCGGCGAGACCATTACCCTGGTCGCCCGCCATCTGCATGAGCTGGGGGTCAAGCGTATCGTGGTGGCCAACCGCACACTGGAGCGCGCCAGCCTGCTGGCCGAACAGTTCGGCGCCCACGCGGTGCTGCTCTCGGACATCCCGGCCGAACTGGTGCGCAGCGACATCGTCATCAGCTCCACGGCCAGTCAGTTGCCGATTCTCGGCAAGGGCGCGGTAGAAAGCGCCCTGAAACTGCGCAAGCACAAGCCGATCTTCATGGTCGACATCGCCGTTCCCCGGGATATCGAACCGGAAGTCGGCGAACTCGACGACGTTTACCTCTATAGCGTCGACGATCTGCACGAAGTGGTCGCCGAAAACCTCAAGAGCCGTCAGGGCGCAGCCCAGGCCGCCGAAGAGATGGTTTCGGTCGGTGCCGACGATTTCATGGTGCGCCTGCGCGAGCTGGCGGCGGTCGATGTGCTCAAGGCCTATCGTCAACAGAGCGAACGCCTGCGCGACGAAGAGCTGCAAAAGGCCCTGCGCCTGCTGGCCAATGGCGGCAACGCCGAAGACGTGTTGGGCCAGTTGGCCCGTGGCCTGACCAATAAACTCCTGCACGCCCCGAGCGTACAGTTGAAAAAGCTTTCTGCCGAAGGCCGCCTCGATGCGCTGGCCATGGCCCAGGAACTCTTTGCCCTCGAGGGCTCACCGGATAGCTTTTCGGATAAAAAACCGCAATGAAAGCGTCACTGCTCAATAAGCTGGATATCCTCCAGGACCGTTTCGAGGAACTGACGGCGCTGCTCGGCGACGCCGAAGTCATTTCCGACCAGACCAAATTCCGCGCCTATTCCAAGGAATACGCCGAAGTCGAGCCGGTCGTCGAAGCCTATAAACAGCTGCTCAAGGCTCAGGCCGACCTGGAAGGCGCCCAGGCGCTGCTCAAGGACGGCGACCCGGACATGCGTGAAATGGCCGTGGAAGAAGTCCGCGAAACCAAAGAGCAACTCATCGAACTGGAAGCCACCTTGCAGCGCATGCTGCTGCCCAAGGATCCCAACGACGGGCGCAACGTGTTCCTCGAAATCCGCGCCGGCACCGGTGGTGACGAGGCGGCAATCTTCTCCGGCGACCTGTTCCGCATGTATTCGCGTTACGCCGAACGGCGTGGCTGGCGCGTGGAAATCCTCTCGGAGAACGAGGGTGAGCACGGCGGCTATAAAGAAGTCATCGCTCGGGTCGAAGGCGACAACGTCTACGGCAAGTTGAAGTTCGAGTCCGGTGCCCACCGAGTGCAGCGTGTGCCGGCCACCGAATCCCAGGGCCGGATCCACACCTCGGCCTGCACCGTGGCTGTGTTGCCGGAGCCGGACGAGCAGGAAGCGATCGAGATCAACCCGGCGGACTTGCGCGTCGACACGTACCGTTCCTCCGGGGCCGGTGGTCAGCACGTCAACAAGACCGACTCGGCGATCCGTATCACCCACTTGCCGACCGGCATCGTGGTCGAGTGCCAGGAAGAACGTTCCCAGCACAAGAACCGTGCACGGGCGATGGCCTGGCTGTCGGCCAAGCTCAACGACCAGCAGACCGCAGCGGCGGCCAACGCCATCGCCAGCGAACGTAAATTGCTGGTGGGTTCCGGTGACCGCTCCGAGCGTATCCGCACCTACAACTTTGCTCAGGGCCGGGTCACCGACCACCGCGTCAACCTGACCCTGTATTCCCTCGACGAAATCCTCGCCGGTGGCGTCGAAGCGGTGATCGAGCCTCTGCTGGCCGAATACCAGGCCGACCAACTTGCAGCGATAGGTGAATAAATGACCATCATCGCCAGCCTGTTGCGCGCCACCGAACTGCCGGACTCGCCTACCGCGCGCCTGGACGCCGAACTGCTCCTTGCGGCAGCGCTGGGCAAGTCGCGCAGTTTTCTTCACACCTGGCCCGAGCGCATCGTGCCGAGCGAAGCCGTGTTGGTCTTCGCCGAATACCTGCAGCGTCGTCGCAGCGGTGAGCCGGTGGCCTACATTCTCGGCCAGCAGGGTTTCTGGAAGCTCGACCTGGAAGTCGCGCCGCACACGCTGATCCCGCGTCCGGACACTGAACTGCTGGTGGAGGCTGCACTGGAATTGCTGCCGGCAACCCCGGCCAAAGTGCTCGACCTCGGCACTGGCAGCGGCGCAATTGCCCTGGCTCTGGCCAGCGAGCGTCCGGCGTGGAACGTCACTGCCGTGGATCGCGTGCTGGAAGCCGTGGCCCTGGCCGAACGCAACCGTCAGCGCCTGCACCTGAACAACGCCACGGTGCTGAGCAGTCACTGGTTCAGCGCCCTCGAAGGCAAGCGGTTTGAACTGATCATCAGCAACCCGCCGTATATCCGCGCCGCCGATCCGCATCTGGTGGAAGGCGATGTGCGTTTCGAGCCGGAAAGCGCATTGGTGGCCGGCATCGACGGGCTCGACGATATTCGTTTGATCATCGCCCAGGCACCGGCGCATCTGGAGGCCGGTGGCTGGCTGATGCTCGAACACGGCTATGATCAAGCCGAAGCCGTGCGCGATCTGCTGCTGACGCAAGGTTTCGAAGAAGTCCACAGCCGCACCGATCTGGGCGGCCATCAACGGATCAGCCTGGGGCGCCTGCCGTGCTGAATGATCAGGAATTGTTGCGCTACAGTCGGCAGATCCTGCTGCAACACATCGACATCGATGGCCAGTTGAAGCTTAAGGACAGCCGTGTCCTGATCGTCGGCCTCGGCGGTCTCGGCGCACCGGTGGCCTTGTACCTGGCGGCGGCGGGTGTCGGTGAATTGCATCTGGCGGATTTCGACACGGTCGACCTGACCAACCTGCAACGCCAGATCATCCACGACACCGACAGCGTCGGCATGACCAAGGTCGACTCGGCGCTCAAGCGCCTGAGCGCGATCAACCCTGAAATCAAACTGGTGCCACACCGTCAGGCACTGGACGAGGACTCTCTCGCCGCCGCCGTGGCAGCGGTGGATCTGGTGCTCGACTGTTCGGACAATTTCTCCACCCGCGAAGCGGTCAATGCTGCGTGTGTGGCTGCGCGCAAGCCGCTGGTCAGCGGCGCGGCGATCCGCCTCGAAGGGCAGCTCTCGGTGTTCGACCCGCGTCGTGCCGAAAGTCCGTGCTACCACTGCCTGTACGGTCACGGCAGTGAAGCGGAACTGACCTGCAGTGAAGCCGGCGTGGTCGGTCCGCTGGTCGGTCTGGTCGGCAGCCTGCAAGCGCTGGAAGCGTTGAAGTTGCTGGCAGGATTCGGTGAACCACTGGTGGGCCGTCTGTTGTTGATCGATGCGCTGGGTTCTCGATTCCGTGAGCTGCGGGTCAAGCGTGACCCGGGGTGCAGCGTCTGTGGTTCGCACCATGCGTGAGGCGCCGATTGCTGTATTCGACTCCGGCGTCGGCGGCCTGTCGGTGCTGGCGGAAATCCAGCAGCTGCTGCCCCATGAATCGCTGCTGTACCTCGGCGATTGCGGCCATATTCCGTATGGCGAGAAAACCCCGGAGTTCATTCGCCAGCGTTGCAGCGTGATGGCCGGTTTTTTCCGCGAGCAGGGTGCCAAGGCGCTGGTGATCGCTTGCAACACCGCGACCGTGGCCGGCGTTGCTGATTTGCGGCGTGATTTTCCCGACTGGCCGATTGTCGGCATGGAGCCGGCGGTCAAACCGGCCGCTGCCGCCACTCGCAGCGGAGTAGTCGGCGTACTCGCCACCACCGGCACCTTGCAGAGCGCGAAATTCGCGGCCTTGCTCGATCGTTTTGCCACCGATATTCGGGTCATTACCCAACCCTGCCCGGGACTGGTGGAGCGTATCGAAAACGGCGACCTGCACAGCGATGCGCTGCGCCAGTTACTTCACCGCTATGTTGAACCCCTGCTGGGCGCGGGTTGCGACACGATCATTCTCGGCTGCACCCACTATCCGTTTCTCAAGCCGATGCTCAAGACGATGCTCCCCGACGACATCAGCCTGATCGACACCGGCGCCGCCGTGGCCCGGCAACTTCAGCGTCTGCTGGCCGAGCGCGAATTGCTCGCCGAGGGCCCGAACCGCCCCGCGAAATTCTGGACCAGTGCCGATCCGCAATCCCTGAAAAACATCCTGCCATTGCTGGGACAATTGCCCGGCGATGTGCAAAGCTTCGGTTTGTAAAAAAGTTGCGTCATAACTGAAAAATCAGCTGAACTTCTGTTCAAACGCCGATTTCTATAGCGTCAAGCAAACTAAAAACCATACGACCGTTCGGAAAAGGATGTTTCAAGTGAAGCGACTATTCTGCTTGGCCGCGATTGCGGCCGCACTGATGGGGCAAAGTTTTACCGCGCAAGCCGCGGGTGTGGAATTCGGGGTTGGGGCCACCAGCGATTCAACGATGACGTATCGCCTGGGGATGAATTTCGACTGGGACAAGAGCTGGCTGCAAAGCGATGTCGGTCGCCTGACCGGTTACTGGAGCGGCGCCTACACCTACTGGGAAGGTGACAAGGGCTCCAGCAACAACAGCCTGTCGTTCTCGCCGGTGTTTGTTTACGAGTTTTCCGGCGAGTCGATCAAGCCCTACGTCGAGGCCGGCATCGGCGCTGCGGTGTTTTCCAACACCGAGTACGAAGGCAACAAGATCGGCCAGGCCTTCCAGTTCGAAGACCGCATCGGTTTCGGTCTGCGCTTCCATGGCGGGCATGAGGTGGGGATTCGCGCGACTCACTATTCCAACGCCGGCATGTCGAGTAACAACGAGGGGGTAGAAAGCTACTCGTTGCATTACACGATGCCGTTGTAACACCCATGAAAAAGGAGCGCCCGGCGCTCCTTTTTGTATTCAGAGATACGCCGTGGCAATCCCCAGGCGTTCCTCGATGCACTCCGGCGAGCCCATTTCGAATTCGCGGCAGATCAGCGGGCGTTTTTCGTAGATCGTGCACATCATCGTGTCGCGATCCAGCGCCGCGCACCAGCCGTCGTCCAGACGCAACATCACTTCACCACCCCAATCATCCGTGTCGATATAGCGCTCGGGCACGCCGGTGTCGGTGATCAGCATGACTTCGAGCTGACAGCAGCAGGCCGCGCAGGTCGAACACGTGACTGCGGGCTCGTCGATTGGCTGGAGGGGAATGGTTTTCATGGGCGCCAGTGTACGGCAGTGCCCGGTATGCGTGTGAAAGCTCTGACAGACGATTAGTCTTCCAGACGCCCGGACAGTTGGTGCAGCAACGGAAACAGCAGCGCCCACAACAGACCGATGCCGATCAAAGTCGGTAATTCGCCGTAGGGAAATTGCACCCCGGCCAGTCGTCCACCCGCGCAATACGACAGCGCGCCACCGACGGCCCCGAGCAGAGCCGCCAGCCACCAGGGCCGGGCGCTCCATTGCAGGCAATGGCGCAACGTCGTGGCGAGCAACGCCCACAACAACATCAGCCACAGCGGAATCAGCGGCGACAGGTCCTTGAACTCGAAGACCCCGAGGCCGCGCAGGCCACTGTCCACGGCGGTGCCCAGAATCACCACGCTGAGAATCAGTCGGCCCTCCGCCGCCCAACTGCTGATCCAGCGCAGATGAATCACCAGCACCGCCAGTGCCACCAGCAACCACAGGCTGTTGCCGCCGAGCACGCAGGCCAGCCAGCCGACCTGGAACAGAACGGCGTTAGCGATCCGCTCAAGCATCGAAGCGTCCGAGCAGCGGTGCCGGCATGGCCGCCGGTTTGGCCAACAGCAATTGCGCGGTGCCGATGGTGCGTTCGAGGAAGCCGCCCTCGCAGTAGCACAGATAAAATTCCCACAGCCGCAGGAAATAATCGTCGTAGCCCAATTCGCTCAGACGGCCGTGGGCATGGCGAAAGTTCTCATGCCACAGGCGCAGGGTCCGGGCGTAGTGCAGGCCGAAATCCTCCATGTGCAGCAGATTCATGTCGGTGTCGCGGCTGACGATTTCGAGCATCTTCTGCACACAGGGCAGGGCGCCGCCGGGGAAGATGTAACGCTGGATGAAATCCACGCCGCGTTTCGCCTGCTCGTAGCGCTGGTCCCGAATGGTGATCGCTTGCAGCAGCATCAGGCCGTTGCTCTTGAGCAGGTGCGCGCACTGCTTGAAGTAGGTCGGCAGGAAGCGATGCCCGACCGCCTCTATCATCTCGATAGATACCAGTTTGTCGTACTGGCCGGTGAGGTCGCGGTAGTCCTTGAGCAGTAGCGTCACTCGATCCTGTAAGCCGAGGCTTTCGATGCGCCGGGCCGTGAACGCGTATTGCTCTTTGGACAGCGTGGTCGTGGTGACTTTGCAGCCATAGTGCTGCGCGGCATACAGCGCCATGCTGCCCCAGCCGGTGCCGATTTCCAGCAGGTGATCGCCGGGTTCGAGTGCGAGTTTCTGGCAGATCCGCTCCAGTTTGTTCAGCTGCGCCTGTTCCAGGCTGTCGTCGGGGTGCAGGAACTGCGCCGCGGAGTACATCATGGTCGGGTCGAGAAACTGCTCGAACAGATCGTTGCCGAGGTCGTAGTGCGCGGCGATGTTTTTCTGCGAGCCCTTGCGTGTGTTGCGGTTAAGCCAGTGCAGACCGCGCACCAGCGGCCGGCCGATTTTCGCCAGTCCGCCCTCCATGCCATCCAGCACCTCAAGGTTACTGACGAAGACCCGCACTACCGCTGTCAGGTCCGGCGAACTCCAGTAACCATGAATGAAGGCTTCACCGGCACCGATCGAACCGTTACCCGCGACCATGCCCCACACCGCTGCATCAAGGACATGAATCTCGCCCAGCAATGCACTGCCCGGCGTGCCGAAGACCTGGCGTTCGCCGTCCTCGATCACCACCAGTTGCCCGTGTTTGAGCTGTGCGAGTTGGCGCAGTACACCGCGGCGCAGCAGCGAACCGGTGATGCCGTGCGTACTGAACGGGATGGCGGCTCTGGCCGAAACGCTAGAGGATTTCATGGCGGTGCTCCTCGGGAGTCGCAGTGGCGGTTCGAAAGCTGTCGTCAGCCGTCCGATGGGAAAACAGCGGGGTGCGCTTGAGCAGCAATCGCAGGGCCTGCCAATAGATCGCGAGGGCGGTCTTGGCGGTCATCCATGGAAAACGCCACAGATGCCGGTGCAGGTTGCGTCGATCAAGAGGTTCGCGTTTGAGGTTGAGCGTGGCGTCGAACAGTTTTTGCTCGCCTTGCCAGTCGGCCATGTGCACGCCCAGGGTTTGCGCGGCGGGGCTGAAGCTCATGCGGTATTCCAGATCCGGCGGCAGGAAGGGCGATACGTGAAACGCCTTGGCCACGGCGAAGTGCTGGTGGAAGTCGCGCACGTTGGTCGGCGACCGCGCCGGCAGCACATAGTGATAGCGCTCGCGCCACGGCGTGTTGCTGACTTCGCAGAGAATCGCCGCCAGTTGCCCGTCGGCCTCGTGGCAGTAAAAGAAACTCACCGGGTTGAATGCCAGGCCCCAGCTGCGAGGCTGGGTCAACAGGCAGATCGAGCCCTGCGGCTCATGACCGAGGGCCTCACCGACCAGCAGGCGCACGGCATCGATCAGCCGCACGCCACGACCGGTGAAGGTCTTGAGATAGTCGGTCTCGCGAAAGGAAAACGCGGCAAACCGGCTCGCGCCCGCCAACGGCGACAGGTTCAGCACGGCGTCCTGCTCGGTCAGGTCGAGGTAGATCAGCCCGATCCGGTAGCGGAACTCATGCCGGCGCGGGGCGAATCGCCGATGAGCGATCCAGCCGCTGTAGAGCGCGCTGTTCACAGGCTTTCTCCGAACGCGGCGGCCACGCGTAAAGCGCTGACTACGCCGTCTTCATGAAAACCGTTGGCCCAATAGGCGCCGCAATAATGGGTGTGTTGTGCTCCGTCGAGTTCGGCCCAGCGCTGTTGTGCCGCCACCGCTGCGAGGCTGAATTGCGGGTGGGCATAGGTGAAACGGGCAAGCACTTTGGAGGGGCTGATGCCGGCGCTCTGGTTGAGGCTGACGCAGAACGTGGTGTCGCTCTGGATGCCTTGCAGGATATTCATGTCGTAAGTCACGGCCGCCTGGGTATGGCCGGCCCCGCCGAGTCGATAGTTCCAGCTGGCCCAGGCCCGTTTGCGAGTCGGCAGCAGGCGGGTGTCGGTGTGCAGCACCACTTCGTTGTCGGCGTAGGGCAGGGCACCGAGGATTTCACGCTCGGCACTGCCGGGATTGGCCAGCAGTCGTAATGCCTGATCGCTGTGACAGGCCAGTACGACTTTGTCGAAGTGTTCGATGCCGACGGGGCTGTGGATAACCACGCCGTGTTCGTTGCGTTCGATCCGGCTTACCGGACAATTCACGCGGATCCGCTCTTTGAATGACTCGGTCAGCGGCTCGATGTAAGCACTCGAGCCGCCCTCGATCACTCGCCATTGCGGACGATTGCTGACCGACAACAAACCGTGGTTCTCGAAGAACCGCACGAAGAACTGCAACGGAAAATTCAGCATCTCGGCCATGGGCATCGACCAGATCGCCGCGCCCATCGGCACGATGTAATACAGGATGAAGCGCTCGCCGTAGCCGCCGGCCTTGAGGTAATCGTCCAGCGTGGTGTCAGTGGTTATCCGCTGTTCGGCGAGGTCGCGCCGGGCTTCCTTATTGAAGCGCAGGATGTCGCGCAGCATGCCCCAGAACCCCGGCGACAGCAGGTTGCTGCGCTGGGCGAACAAGCTGTCGAGGTTGTTGCCGTTGTATTCCAGGCCGGTGTCGGGGTCGGTCACCGAAAAGCTCATCTCGGTGGCTTTGCTGCTCACACCCAACTGGTCGAGCAGACGAATAAAGTTCGGATACGTCCAGTCGTTGAACACGATGAACCCGGTGTCCACTGCGTAAGCACACCCATCCACCGTCACTTTTACTGTGTGCGTATGGCCGCCGACCCAGTCGCCGGCCTCGAACACCGTGATGTCATGTCGGCGATTGAGCAGGTAGGCGCAGGTCAGGCCTGCGATCCCGCTGCCGACAATGGCGATGTTCACGTCGCATCCCTGAGCGGCGGGTTGCTGCGCACCATGCGTTTGCCGATGGCCAATTGCACCCGGGCGGGCAACTTCGACAACGGCCACAGAACCGCCATGAATAGCGCTGGAAAAGCGATTTCCAGCGGCCGCTCCTTGAGCTTGGCGAAAATGTGTCGAGCGGCCTTATCCACAGGCCAACTCAACGGCATCGGGAAATCGTTTTTCGCCGTCAACGGTGTATCAACAAAACCCGGGCTGATGATAGTGACTTCAATACCTTCGTCCGCCAGGTCGATACGTAGCGATTCGAACAGGTAACGCAGTCCGGCCTTCGACGCGCCGTAGGCTTCGGCTCGAGGCAAAGGTACGTAGGTGACGGAGCTGGCCATGCCCACCAGATGCGGCGCGGTTCCCTTGCGCAGCAAGGGCAGGGCGGCTTCGATGCAGTAACTGCTGGCCAGCAGGTTGGTGCGCACTACGTGCTCGATGATCGAGGCGTCGAACTGCTGGGCATCGACGTACTCGCAGGTGCCTGCGTTGAGAATCACGCTGTCCAGCGATCCCCAGTCCATCGCGATCTGCTCGCCGATTTCCCGCACAGTCTGGCTGTTGGTCAAATCCCCCGGCACCACCAGCACTTGTCCGGGATAGCGTTGCGACAACACTTTGAGCGGTGCGACCTGACGGGAACTGACCGCCAGGTGCGCGCCGGTTTTCAGTATCTCTTCAGCCAGTGCCGCGCCGATGCCACTGCTGGCACCGGTCAGCCAATAACGCCTTGGAGTTGTACGACTCATCCCATTCTCCTTTTCAGCCAGGCAATCACTCGGCCCAATACGGGTAGATGTTCATAAAGCAGCGCCCCGGCATCGAAGTAATCCCGGTGGCGATAAACCTTGTCGCGCCAGAGCAGGTGAGAGCAGCCCGTGACGCGAATCAATCGTCCACTCGCCAGGCGCGGGTGGCGGTAGCTCATGACCCAGCGCAGGTAACCTTCGCAGTCGCCGATCTGGTCGAAACCGTGGAAGTCGAACCGCAGCTCGGTGACGTTGGCGAAGAGCTCGCTGAAGTAGCTGCGCAATTGCGTCAGTCCCTGCACCTCGTGCAGCGGATCGGTGAAATGAATGTCCTCGCTGTAGAGCGCGTCCAGGTTGTGCAGGTTGTCCTTGTTCAACTGCGCAAACTGGCGGGCGAAACGGCGCAGGAATTCACTCATACCCGCCTCCGGCTGCCTGGCGTGATGGCAGATTCTTGAACGCGGTCAGCGCCCGCTCCCGCGAGGTGCTCAAGTTGACGATCGGCGACGGGTAGTCCGCCACGCCGAACAGCCCGCCAGCGCTCGCGGGGTTGTGCACGTCCTTCTTGTTCAGTCCGGCCAGTTCGGGCAACCAGTGCTTGATGAACAGGCCTTCGCTGTCGAATTTTTCCGACTGACTGACCGGGTTGAATATCCGGAAGTACGGCGCCGCATCGGTGCCGGTCGACGCACTCCACTGCCAGCCGCCGTTGTTCGCCGCCAGATCACCGTCGATCAGGTGGCGCATGAAAAAGCGCTCGCCTTCGCGCCAGTCGATCAAAAGGTTTTTGGTCAGGAACATCGCCACCACCATCCGCAGACGGTTGTGCATCCAGCCGGTTTCGAGCAATTGGCGCATGGCCGCATCGATGATCGGCAGGCCGGTGCGTGCCTCCTGCCAGGCCGCCAGTTCCTGCGGTGCATCGCGCCAGGCCAGGGCTTCGGTTTCCGGGCGAAACGCGCGATGGCGGGACACCCGTGGGTAACCGACCAGAATGTGTTTGTAGAACTCGCGCCACAGCAGCTCGTTGATCCAGGTGACGGCGCCGACCTTGCCGCTTTCGAATTCGCCCTGATTGGTTTGCAGCGCGGCATGCAGGCACTGGCGCGGCGAGATCACGCCCGCCGCGAGATAGGCCGAGAGCTGGCTGGTGCCGGGCTTGGCCGGAAAGTCGCGTTCGCTCTTGTAATAGTCGAGCTGCACGTCGGCGAAGGTATCGAGGCGTCGCTGGGCTTCGGTTTCACCGGCGGGCCACAGATCGCGCAGGGCTTGGCCGGGAGTCGGGAAACCTTCGATGGATTCGGGTATTGGATCGCTGGCGATGTTCAGCGGAGCCTGTGCGGATGGCGCCTTAATCAGCGGTGGCATCGAGCGATGCAGACGCTCGTAACAGACTTTGCGGAACTGGCTGAACACCTGAAAGTAGGTGCCGGTCTTGGTCAATACGCTGCCCGGTTTGAACAGCAACTGATCGAGGTAGCTGTGAAACGCGATGCCTTCGGCTTGCAAGGCTCGCGCAACCGCTGCATCGCGGCGGCTTTCGTGAATGCCATATTCTTCGTTGACGTGAACGGCCTCGATCTTGAGTTGCCGACACAGCTCTAGCAGCACCGCTGGCGCCTGATCCCAGCGCGGGGCGCTGCGGATCAGCAGCGGGATGTTCAGTTTACCGAGGCTTTTGCTCAGCTCCCGCAGGCTGCGCAACCAGAAATCGACCTTGCACGGGGCGTCGTCATGTTCCTGCCATTGTTCGGGGCTCAACAGGTACACCGCCACAGTCCGGCCACGCTCGGCGGCGGCCGTCAGGGCGGTGTTGTCATGTTGGCGCAGGTCGCTGCGCAGCCAGATCAATTGCATGGTGTTCTCGACAGTCTTCATTAAATCAACCCACGCTCGATCAGCACCTGATGCGCCGCGAGAGGATCCTCGGCCAGGTACAAATCAGCGATCTCGGAAGTTCTTACGGACAACTCGGCGTGGTGGATGCACACCGTTGGTCCGGCAATCATTTTTGGGCAACTGATGCCATTCAACAGCTTCGGCAACTGCGCAAGATTCATGGCTTTGCTGGAATACAGCAGTACGCCACGGGCCTGCAGATGTTCGATTGCCAGCGCCAGCTCCCCGGCCGGCAGTGGCCAGTCGAACACCTGCACCGGACAATCGGCGCTGCTGATCAGCCAGGCGCAGAGCCACAGGTGCGGCTCCAGCAGTAAATCCGACTGATTGACCAGCAGCAGCGGCGCACCGCGCAACTGACGGTTGTTATGGTAGATGCGCGCGCCGAATTTGCTACGCAACCAGGCATGAAAGAACACCCGTTCCATCTGCGCACCGAACTGTCCCTGCCAGCGCTGTTCGAGTTCCGCCAGCAACGGCATCAGCAATTGCTCGCACAGGGTTCGCGGCGGGTACAACGCCATCGCCTGGTTGACACTGTCGTCGAGGCTGCGCTCGTTCAATTGGGTGACCGCCAGCAGTGCGGCCTGATGCAACGGCTGCCATTCGTTTTCCAGCGGCTCGTTGAAGGCTTGCGGAGTGTCGAGCAGCGGTTTGACCTGACTGACCGCAACACCCCGGTTGAGCCAGGTGAGGATGGTCTGGATACGCTGCACGTGTTCGGCCGAATACAGGCGATGTCCCTTGGGCGTGCGTTGCGGCACGATCAATCCGTAACGACGCTCCCAGGCGCGCAGGGTGATGGCGTTGACGCCGGTCTGGCGCGCGACCTCGCGGATCGGCAGCCAGCCGTCGTCGAGGGCTTTCTTGAAGTCGGCGCCGAGGTCTTCGCGGGCGCTGGTGTCGGGTGAGTCGTTCATCAAATGGCGTTTCGCAGGCTGAGGTTTTCCGGATGCGGTTGCAGGTAAACCTGTTGCGCGATGTACGGATCGGGGTGTTGGCGAAAGTGATGCTTGAGCAGCGTCAGCGGCACCACCAGCGGCACGATGCCGTGGCGGTACTGGCCGATGACGTGCTGCATTTCCTGTTTGTCTTCGGCGCTGATGGCCCGTTTCAGGTAACCGCTGATGTGCTGCAACACGTTGCTGTGGGTACGACGTGTGGCGCAGGTGCTCAGTGCCGCCATCAATTGGCTGAAATAGCGCGGGCCGAGCGCCACGGGATCGATCCGGCCCATGTTGCCCAGCAGATTGCCCAGCGCTTTGTATTGCACCGGGTTGTGGGCCATCAGCAGGTATTTGTAGCGCGAGTGGAATTCGGTCAGGGCGCGGCGGCTCAGGCCGTGTTCGAGCACCTGCTGCCAGTCGCTGTAGGCGAACACTCGGGTGATGAAATTTTCCCGCAGGACCGGATCGTTCAGGCGCCCGGCTTCTTCCACAGGCAAGTCCGGGTGCAAGGCGCAGAAGGCCTGGGCGTAGATCCCGCGCCCGCTACCGATCGGCGCGCCGTTGTGGTGATAGACCTTGACCCGCTCCAGCCCGCAGGACGGCGATTGCTGCATGAAGATGTAGCCGCAGATGTCATCGAGTTCGGTGGCCATTTTCTGGCCATAAGCGGACAGCGCGTCGGTGACGTCGGTCTCGCGATGAACAGTGCCGAGAGCCTGGGGATGATCCGGGTCACCCACCAGGCGAATCGGCTCGCGGGGAATGCCCAGGCCAATCGCGACTTCCGGGCAGACCGGGACGAACTGGAAATACTCAGTGAGGGTGCGGGTACATAGCCGCGATTCCTTGTGTCCGCCGTTGTAGCGCACTTCGGCGCCCATCAGACAGGCGCTGATGGCGATTTTCGGTGGGGACGGTTCGGACATGAAGGCACCTCGAATCCAGATTTGTACAGAATGTTTTATCTGTACAACATGCCTTCAGCATAGATTCAAAGGTGTACAAGTCAAATTGTTTGTACAAGATTTTCGACAAAGCCTACTGCCAACCCACTTTCCAGTGCGCATCATCCTGCAATGCGTGCCAGTCCAATTGTTGGCTGCGTCGGGTCAACACGGCCTGCAACTCGACTTCCAGCACAGTGCCATCCTCGTCGCGGAACAGTTCGGTCACCAGAAAATGCTTTTCACGGTTTTGCGGGAGGACTGCTGTCCATTTCGACAGCAGCAATTTGCGCGGATTGAGGCGGTTCACTGCAGGTGTTCATGCAGGCGGCGTGCAGCTTCCTGACCACTGAGCCACGCGCCTTCGACCCGGCCCGACAAGCACCAGTCACCGCACGCATACAGCCCCAGATCGGCATCCGCCAGCGTACCCCATTCATGGCTGGTGGATGGACGGGCATAGAGCCAGCGGTGGGCGAGGCTGAAGGTGGGCGCGGGCATGGCGCTGTGCAGCAACTCGGCGAAGGCGCCGTGCAACTGCTCGATCACGGCCTCCTTGGGCAGGTCGATGTGCTGCCGGCTCCAGGCGCTGGTGGCGTGCAGGACCCAGGTGTCGAGCGTGTTGTCGCGCCCCGGTTTGCTGCGGTTGCGGGCCAGCCAGTCGAGGGCGCTGTCCTGTACGAAGCAGCCTTCGATCGGGGTATCCAGCGGGGTGTCGAAGGCGAGGGCGACGGCCCAGGTCGGGTCCATCTTCACCCCGGCAGCGGCCCCGGCGAGTTTCGGTGCAGCGGCCAGCAACGCGGTGGCTTGCGGGGCCGGGGTGGCGATTACCACATGGCTGAACGGCCCGTGGGTGAAGCCTTCGGCATCTTGCAGGTGCCAGTGTTCTTCGCCGCGGTAGACCTCGGTGATCCGGCAGGCGAAATGCACTTCCAGGCCGTCGAGCAAGCCACGGGTGATGGCGCTCATGCGCGGCGTGCCGACCCAACGGGTCTGCTCGTCCGGCGACAGGTTCAGTTGTCCGCCATGATAGGTGTAGAGCTGCGGTGTCCACTCGGCGACCCAGCCCTGACTTTGCCAGCGCTGGACTTCGGTGACAAAACGCCGGTCGCGGGCGGTGAAATACTGCGCGCCCATGTCCAGCGAGCCGGCGTCACTGCGCTTGCTCGACATACGCCCGCCGCTGCCCCGGCTTTTATCGAACAACTGAACGCTGTGCCCGGCCTCTGTCAGGGCCTGGGCGGCGGAGAGTCCGGCGATGCCGGTGCCAATGATTGCGATAGGTACAGTCATAGGGGCCTCGTTTACCTTTCTGTACAGACTACGCCGTGGATGAAACCTGTACAATTTTGTTTTTTGGTATAACTTCCAGCGTTTTCGTTCTGACAGCTTGGCCTATTGTTAAACAATAGAGCCTGCCCGATAGAAAAGATCCCTGCTTATAAAAATAGACTAGGGATCGGGGTAAAACGCCACGCGAGGAAGATGTCATGCACATATTGCTGACCGGCGGTACTGGATTGATCGGACGTCAGCTCTGCCGGCACTGGTTGGGGCAGGGACATCGCTTGACCGTGCTGAGTCGTCGCGCGGAAAAAGTCGCAAAAATCTGTGGAGCGCCAGTGCGTGGCATTGCGCGTCTGGAGGACTTTGGCGACGAGCCGGTCGACGTGATCGTCAACCTCGCCGGCGCACCGATTGCCGACCGTCCGTGGACCCATCGACGTAAAACCGTGTTGTGGAGCAGTCGCATCACGCTCACCGAATCGTTGCTGGCGTGGCTGGAAAATCGCGGGCAGAAACCGTCTCTGCTGATCTCGGGCTCGGCGGTGGGTTGGTACGGTGACGGCGGCGAGCGCGAGTTGACCGAGGATTCGCCACCGGTAATCGACGACTTCGCCAGTCAGTTGTGCATTGCCTGGGAGGAAACCGCGCAACGCGCCGAAGCGATGGACATTCGCGTGGTGCTGGTGCGAACCGGGCTGGTGCTGTCGGCCGAGGGCGGTTTTTTGTCGCGCCTGTTGCTGCCGTTCAAACTCGGACTGGGCGGGCCTTTGGGCAATGGTCGGCAGTGGATGTCGTGGATTCATATTGACGATCAAATCGCCCTGATTGATTTTCTTCTGCACCGCAATCAGGCCAGCGGTCCTTATAATGCGTGCGCACCGAAACCTGTGCGCAATCGCGAATTCGCCAAGACGCTGGGCAGCGTGCTGCATCGCCCGGCGTTCATGCCGATGCCGGCCCTTGCCTTGAAGGTCGGGCTCGGCGAGATGTCATTGCTGTTGCTGGGTGGCCAACGGGCCACGCCGGCACGCTTGCTGGAAGCCGGATTCAGTTTCCGGTTCACGGATTTACGCGCGGCCCTGGACGATCTGTCCAGCCGCCTCTGAAATAGGACGTTGCATGACCGATCACGCCTTGCTTCTGGTCAACCTGGGTTCGCCGGCCTCCACTTCGGTGGCCGACGTGCGCAGCTACCTCAATCAATTTCTGATGGATCCGTACGTGATCGACCTGCCGTGGCCGGTGCGGCGTCTGTTGGTGTCGCTGATCCTGATCAAGCGCCCCGAGCAGTCGGCCCATGCCTACGCCTCGATCTGGTGGGATGAAGGCTCGCCGCTGGTGGTGCTCAGCCGTCGCCTGCAACAGCAGATGAAGGCGCAGTGGACCCACGGCCCGGTGGAACTGGCCATGCGTTACGGCGAACCGTCCATTGAGACAAGCCTGTTGAAGCTGGTCGCGGCGGGGTACAAGCGCATCACCCTCGCGCCGCTTTATCCACAGTTCGCCGACAGCACCACGACCACCGTGATCGAAGAAGCCAAGCGGGTTGTGCGCGAGAAGAAACTCGATGTGCAACTGTCGGTGTTGCAGCCGTTCTACGATCAGCCGGAATACCTTGATGCGCTGGTGGAGAGTGCCCGACCGCACTTGCAGCAGGACTACGATCACCTGTTGCTGAGCTTCCATGGTTTGCCGGAACGGCACCTGAAAAAACTCAATCCGGGGCACAGTTTCGAGGGCGGCGGCGATTGCTGCGCCGGGGCACCACCGGAGGTGGTTGCCACCTGCTATCGCGGTCAGTGCCTGCGCACGGCAGCCGAGTTTGCCAAACGCATGGGCATACCTGAAGGCAAATGGTCGGTGTCGTTTCAGTCGCGGCTGGGCCGGGCGAAATGGATTGAGCCCTACACCGAAGCGCGGCTGGATGAGTTGGCCAAGAGCGGCGTGAAGAAGATTCTGGTGATGTGCCCGGCGTTCGTTGCCGATTGCATCGAGACCCTGGAAGAGATTGGCGATCGCGGCAAGGAACAGTTCCGCGAGGCGGGAGGGGAGGAGTTGGTGCTGGTGCCGTGCCTGAATGACGACCCGCAATGGGCCAAGGCATTGGCGACGCTGTGTGAGCGGGCGCCACTGGCTCTTTGATGATCGTTCCCACGCTCTGCGTGGGAATGCCTCTAGGGACGCTCCGCGTCCAGTGACGCAGAGCGTCACGGGCTGCGTTCCCACGCGGAGCGTGGGAACGATCAACGATCTTGAAGCTAAGGCTTAGAGCAGCGGCTCATCAGCCTTCTTGTGTTTCCAGCTGTCGTTGCCCGGCAGGATCAGGTTCAGCGCAATCGCCACCACCGCGCACAGCGCGATGCCTTTGAGGCCGAAGTCATCCGGACCGGTGCCGGTGCCGACCAGCACACCGCCAATCCCGAACACCAGCGTGACGGAAACGATCACCAGATTGCGCGCCTCGCCCAGGTCGATCTTGTGACGGATCAGGGTGTTCATCCCCACCGCCGCGATCGAACCGAACAACAGGCACAGAATCCCGCCCATCACCGGCACCGGAATGCTTTGCAGCAGGGCGCCGAACTTGCCGATGAACGCCAGGCTGATAGCGAAGATCGCCGCCCAGGTCATGATTTTCGGGTTGTAGTTCTTGGTCAGCATCACTGCGCCAGTCACTTCGGCGTAGGTGGTATTGGGCGGACCGCCGAACAGGCCGGCGGCCGTGGTAGCGATACCGTCACCGAGCAGGGTGCGATGCAGGCCTGGCTTCTTCAGATAGTCGCGACCGGTCACGCTGCCGACTGCAATCACGCCGCCGATGTGTTCGATGGCCGGGGCCAGCGCCACCGGGACGATGAACAAAATCGCCTGCCAGTTGAACTCCGGCGCGGTGAAGTGAGGGATCGCAAACCACGGGGCTGCCGCAATCTTCGCGGTGTCGACGACACCGAAATAGAAGGACATGGCGAAACCCACCAGCACGCCGGAGATGATCGGCACCAGACGGAAAATGCCTTTGCCGAACACCGCCACGATCAACGTGGTCAGCAGCGCCGGCATCGAGATCATCATCGCGGTCTGGTAATGGATCAGCTCCGAACCGTCACCGGCCTTGCCCATCGCCATGTTCGCGGCAATCGGCGCCATGGCCAGGCCAATGGAGATGATCACCGGACCGATCACCACCGGCGGCAGCAGACGGTCGATGAACCCGGTGCCTTTGATCTTCACGGCCAGGCCAAGGAAGGTGTAGACGAAACCGGCCGCCATCACGCCGCCCATGGTCGCGGCGAGGCCGAACTGGCCCTTGGCGAGAATGATCGGGGTGATGAAGGCAAAGCTCGATGCCAGGAACACCGGCACCTGACGCCCGGTGACGATCTGGAACAGAATCGTCCCAAGACCTGCGGTAAACAGTGCCACGTTCGGGTCAAGGCCCGTGATCAGCGGCATCAGCACCAGAGCGCCGAAAGCCACGAACAGCATCTGCGCGCCGGACAGCACCGTGCGCCAGAGCGGATCGTTGAACTCTTGCTGCATGGTTACGCGTCCTTCTGCTTGGTGCCGAAGATCTTGTCACCGGCATCGCCAAGCCCAGGAATGATGTAACCGTGCTCGTTGAGTTTCTGATCGATGGACGCGGTGTAGATGATCACGTCCGGGTGTGCTTTCTCGACAGCGGCAATGCCTTCCGGCGCGGCAACCAGCACCATCGCACGGATATCCTTGCATCCGGCCTTCTTCAGCAGGTCGATGGTCGCAACCATGGAACTGCCGGTGGCGAGCATCGGGTCGATGATCATGGCCAGGCGTTCGTCGATTTCCGGAACCAGTTTTTCCAGATAGGTGTGGGCCTGCAGGGTTTCTTCGTTACGGGCAACGCCGACAGCGCTGACCTTGGCACCCGGGATCAGGCTCAGCACGCCTTCGAGCATGCCGATGCCGGCACGCAGGATCGGCACGACGGTAATCTTCTTGCCGGCGATTTTCTCGACCGACACAGTGCCGCACCAACCTTCGATATCGTAGGTTTCCAGCGGCAGATCTTTGGTAGCTTCATAGGTCAACAGGGCACCGACTTCCTGAGCGAGCTCACGGAAATTCTTGGTGCTGATGTCTGCACGGCGCATAAGGCCAAGTTTGTGACGGATCAGCGGATGGCGGATCTCTTGGATGGACATGGGGAAAGGCTCCGGCGGCGGGCAAAAAAACCGGCCTAGATTAATCTATCCGAGGGTGATGTCCTATAGGACATACAGTACGTTAGTCCACAAATGCTTGATTCGGCCGTGCGGGATGCGTACCTTTGCCCGCTTTTCCGAAACAGACCCCCCTTGGAGAGCGCCATGTCCGCTGATCTCGAGCATATCCGTCAAGTCATGCGAGAGGCTGACTGCCTGTACACCGAAGCTGAAGTCGAGGCTGCCATTGCCCGCGTCGGTGCACAAATCAACGAACAACTGGCCGAGAGCAACCCGGTGGTGTTCTGTGTGATGAACGGCGGGCTGATCTTCTCCGGCAAGCTGCTGACCCATCTGCAGTTCCCGCTGGAAGCGTCCTACCTGCACGCCACCCGCTATCGCAACGAAACCAGCGGCGGCGACCTGTTCTGGAAAGCCAAGCCGGAAGTCTCGTTCATCGACCGCGACGTGCTGATCATCGACGACATCCTCGACGAAGGTCACACCCTGGGCGCGATCATCGACTTCTGCAAACACGCTGGCGCGCGCAAAGTGCACACCGCCGTGTTGATCGACAAGGACCACGACCGCAAGGCCCGTCCTGACCTGAAAGCAGACTTCGTCGGTCTGCCATGCATCGACCGTTACATCTTCGGTTACGGCATGGACTACAAAGGCTACTGGCGCAACGCCAACGGGATCTTCGCCGTCAAAGGCATGTAAGAGCCCCTTGAAAGATCGCAGCCCAAGGCTGCGATCTTTTGCTTTTAAAGACTGCTAAAGTGCTCGGCCCCGCCCTCCGGAGCCTGTCATGAGCCTCTTGATCCGCAGCTGCGCCGCCCTGTTGCTGACCCTCAGCCTGCCCCTGGCCGCCGCCCCGATGCACAGCCAATTCCTGCCGCCCGACGACCTGACCCTGCGCGATGCCGAACCCGAGCAGCAGCAACTGTTGCAGGTCACCGATTATTCCGTGGTGGTTGGCGCCCAGCGTCAGTCTAATCAGCAGCCGATCCCGGTCACCTCGCCGTTGATGATCCGCCTCAAGGGCAAGTCCCTGAACAAGGGCGCGACGATCAACCAGGTACTGGTCAGTTTTGACGGCGAAAGCAAAAGCCTGAAAAAACCGGTGTACGACGACAAGAGCAAGACCCTGACCCTGTTCTATCCGCTGGTCCAGTACCGGGTGGTGATCGATCTGTTGCGCAACGAAACGGTGTACGTGCAATTCCTGACCTACGCCAACGGCCACATCTGGGCCGATCTGCACACCGGCAGCACGCGTGCGCGTTGAGCCCTGTGCCCGGGCGGGGGTAAACTGCCCGCCCCGTGAAATGTCTGCGAGCTGGAGTCGGCAATGCGTAAAGATAAGAAGCAAGTGATTGGTGACGAGATCGGCGATGAGCAGATCAAACTGTTCCTCGATTTTGAGCCGGTCGACGCCACCTCGCCGTCGCTGCACAAACTGGTCAAGGCCTACCGTGGTCTGCGCATCGACGATTTCGAGCGTTTCCTGACCTTCTTCGTTGCAGCCGGTTATGACGTGGACGGTAAAGACGAGCACGGCAAGACCTTTGTCGACCAGATCCGCGATCAACGCAACGCACCGGAATACATCGAGCTGATCGAGAAGGCCCGCGGCTGATTGCCCGCGGTTTTCCCGAGGCATAAAAAAACGCCCCGCACTCAGTGAGTGCGGGGCGTTTTTCATGGAGCCGAATCAGGCGTAGCTTTCGGTCTCGTTACTGGCTGCAACCAGTTCCAGCGCGACGTTGTTGTGCGCGTTGATCTTGCGATACAGCGCAGCGTCGGTTTCCAGGACCTTTTCACGGGCCGGGAAGATTTCCGCCAGTTTGGCAGCCCACTCCCCCTTGGCCTTGGCCGGGAAGCATTTCTCGATCAGTTCCAGCATGATCGAAACGGTCACCGAAGCACCTGGCGAAGCGCCGAGCAGGGCGGCGAGGGAGCCGTCCTTCGCGGCTACCAGTTCGGTACCGAACTGCAGAATGCCGCCTTTTTTCGGGTCTTTCTTGATGATCTGCACCCGTTGGCCGGCCACTTCCAGGCGCCAGTCTTCGGCTTTCGCCTCCGGGTAGAAACGACGCAGGGATTCCAGACGCTGTTCCATCGACTGCATCACTTCGCTGACCAGGTACTTGGTCAGGTCCATGTTGTTCTTCGCCACGGCCAGCATCGGGCCGATGTTGCCAGCGCGAACCGACAGCGGCAGGTCCATGAAGGAACCGTGCTTGAGGAACTTGGTGGTGAAACCGGCGTATGGCCCGAACAGCAGGGACTTCTTGCCATCGACCACGCGGGTGTCGAGGTGCGGCACCGACATCGGTGGCGAACCTACCGCAGCCTGGCTGTAGACCTTGGCCTGGTGATGCTTGACCACTTCCGGGTTGTCGCAACGCAGCCACTGGCCGCTGATCGGGAAGCCGCCGAAGCCTTTGCTTTCTTCGATGCCCGAGGCTTGCAGCAGCGGCAGGGCCGCGCCACCGGCGCCGAGGAACACGAATTTGGCGTCGACTTCGCGGCTGCTGCCGCTGTTGACGTCCTTGATGCTCACGGTCCAGCCGTTGGCGTTACGCTTGAGGCCGGTTACGCGCTTGCAGTATTTGACCTGGGCATCCGGAGCGCTGGTCAGGTGCTTGAGCAACTGATTGGTCAGCGCGCCGAAGTTGACGTCGGTGCCGTTGATCACGCGGGTGGCGGCGAGCACCTGGTCTTGCGGGCGCCCCGGCATCATCAATGGCATCCACTCGGCCATCTTCGCCTTGTCTTCGGTGTATTCCATGTCGGCGAAGGCGTGGTGCTTGTGCAGCACGTTGAAGCGTTCCTTGAGGAACGAAACGCCTTTTTCGCCTTCGACGTAGCTCAGGTGCGGCACCGGGCTGATGAAGGATTTGCACGAGCCGAACGTGCCTTTCTTGGTCAGGTACGACCAGAACTGCTTCGACACCTCGAACTGGGTGTTGATGTGCACGGCTTTCTTGATGTCGACGGTGCCGTCGGCAGCCTGCGGCGTGTAGTTCAGCTCGCACAGGCCGGCGTGGCCGGTACCGGCATTGTTCCACGGGTTGGAACTTTCCGCGGCACCGGAATCCATCAGCTCGACGACTTCCAGCTTGATCGCCGGGTCGAGCTCTTTGAGCAGGACTGCAAGGGTGGCACTCATGATGCCGGCCCCAACCAGAACTACGTCGACTGCTTCGTTATGCGCCATTTAACGCGTCTCCAAAATCTGCAGCACCAAATTGTCGGCATGGCTGCCAGGTGTCCGGGGCAGGTCAGTGGCGCCCCAGGTACCCATGGCCAGGTTTGCCATGTCCGAATCTTCGCAATTTTTCGCAACTTCGACGGATGCGTGCGGCCTGGCTTCAAGAGTCACATGAACTCATTTCAGCACGGGGCTGGCAATTCGACTTATGGTCGAGACATCCGTTTGTGCAACCAAATCCGTAGCGGACAGGCTTCAGGCTCCGGTATTCGAGGCGTACCCGTTCCTGTGTCGTTGGGCTGTTTCAGACGCTAATGGTGCATGTTCAGACGCAAAACTATTCATTTGCTCGCCACACTCTTGTGAAGTTGTGAAAACCCGTTTTTTTCACGCTCTTTTGAAGACGTGAACCTCAAAAAGGGCTGTCCGGGCCTGGCACCGTGCCCGGAAGGATTGCCGCCACGCGATACATGGGCAGGCAAAACGGGCAAACAACTCAGTGACCGAGCGTCATGACAGCTCTGCAGATTCGCGAAAAGCGGGGATTTGCCAGGGAAACAGCAAGCACGCCAGCTTCACTCGATCTGTGTGGGCGGCTCTCTGTGGGCGATTTTGATGCCAATGCAAGTGCATTGACGCTGTTGCGGGGCCCGATCAGGAGAC
This sequence comes from Pseudomonas sp. GW821-FHT02C04, assembly GCF_059421845.1. Taxonomy (NCBI): domain Bacteria; kingdom Pseudomonadati; phylum Pseudomonadota; class Gammaproteobacteria; order Pseudomonadales; family Pseudomonadaceae; genus Pseudomonas; species Pseudomonas sp. GW821-FHT02C04. The sequence goes on from NZ_JBWKVT010000011.1 coordinate 62,126, forward strand.
GTCCTTATAATCGGGGGGAGATTGTATCGAAGAAATGCGGGGAGTTGGTCGAGTTTAATGACTTTTATTAGGCATCCGGTCAGATGCTCAACATCGCCTGAGCTCGTGCACGAGGGCGGTGCTGTTCGACCCGGGCGCTGGCAGGCAGAGGCTGGTGCAACCAGTTGAGGCGGATTTCCTCGATTTCGACCCAGCCGTCACCCATAGGCTGCAGGCTGCACTGTTTGAAAGCCTGGCAATGGCCGTTGTGGTCGAGCAGGGCGAAGCTGCGGTGCAGCGGACGTGGAGCGAACAACGAGATCAGATAGCGCATGGTGTGTGTTCCTTCTGGAGATCTGTGACGAAGATTGTCAAAAGACCGTGAAGCGAACATGTAAGGGCGGTGAACAATCTGTGACAGGAACCGCGTGCGCCGGGGTTTGTCAGAGATTTCAGTGCTGGTGACCCACAGTGGCCCACCGCTATACTGCGGGCCTGTCTGTGCCTGATTCTGGAGAGAAGAGCATGTTGCAACGCCTGTTGTTCGGTTTGATCACTGTGACCAGTTTGACCCTGGTTGGCTGCGCCCACAGCCCGCAACAACTGAGCCCGGAACCGAAGCTGACCACTCAGCTGGCACCGGTCGGCCACGGCCAGCCTGTCGTGGTCCGCGTGGTCGACGGTCGTCCGTCGCCAACCCTGGGCACCCGCGGTGGCTTGTACCCGGAAACCAGCGCCATCACCGTACAGCGCGAGCAGATCCTGCCGAAGTTGCAGGCTCAGGCCGAAGCGGCCGTGCGTCTGCTGGGCTTCACCCCGTCCAACGGCGCGATGAATGCTCCACAACTGACCGTGACCCTGACTGAACTGAAATATCAGTCGCCGAAAGAAGGCATGTACGTGACCGAGGCCACTATCGGCGCGACTTTCCGTTCCGACGTGCAGAGCGGCAACCGTCGCTACAGCGGCCGTTACGGCGCGTCGCTGGACCAGCGTTTCGGCATGGCGCCGAACCAGGAAACCAACACCAAACTGGTCAGCGATGTGCTGAGCGATGCGCTGACTCGTCTGTTCAAGGATCCGACCGTGGGTCAGATCCTCGCCGAATAAGTTTTCGGTTGATGTGAAAAAGCCCGGGGCCAGTGATGGCCCCGGGCTTTTTTCGTTCAGGCGGCTTGCGAATAGAAGTCGAGGACGCTGACGCCGGTCAGCAGGTCGGTCTCGGGCAAGTCCGCATGCTGGTGCCCGCCGAGGGCGCAATACACCAGCCAGTGACGGTCCTGAACATTGAAGGCCAGGCTGCCGACGAGGGTCTGTTGTTCGTCGGACGGGGAGATGAGGTACAGGCGATCCTGGTTTTCAGCGTGAAGCATGTCGCATTCCGTTTACGTTTCGAGGCGCGCAGGGTGGCCGAAACAAATGACGATGCCGTGACACAGGACAGCCATCGGTCGATTGATGCGTTATTTGTCGTAAAGGGTAGGGCTGTGGGGGAGGGTTTCGGTAGAATCCGCGCCGCGGTCGTCGGTCTGGCGTTCGCCATTCCGGTTTAGATTGAGGTCTGTGATGTCGCTGCACTTGATGACGCTGTTTACCGCCCATCCCGCCAAACTGATCAACCTGCTGGCCTTGCTGTTGGCCTTCCCGGGCAGTTGGCTGTTGCACGCGACCCGCCGCCGTGAACAGCGGGCGATGGCCAGTATCGCGGCCCAGCGTCAGAGTCGGCCTGATCAGGAGCCGGTGCTGGATTGGGCGACCTTGCGCATGAACCGCTTCTTCTACCGCTTCGGCTTTGCCTGTCTGGGCCTGGCGTTGCTGGTGTCCTGGATCAGTACCCGCTACTGAACGAAAAGCGGCGCCCGAAGGCGCCGTTTTTGTATCCAGCCGAAACCGCTTACAGCGGCACGCCAGCCTTGACCCGGTACTGATTGCGCACCGGCGTCGCATATTGCAGCACCAGATACGGACGATGCTCTTCAGGGCAGGCATCCAATCGGTTCTGCCACTCTTCCTGAGCCTTGGCCAGTTCCTCGGCGCCGAACACCTCGGCAGCCTTCGGCACATTCAGTTGCGGATCAGTATCCGCCCACTGCGCGTACGCCAGGTAGTGCACCGGGAACAACCGGTAGCCGCCGAGAATCTGCTTGTCCATCTCGACCGCCAATTGCTTGGTGTCTTCGAACAGTTCGGTGATCGGCGCGGCGAAGTTCACGTGCACCCGGCCCTTGTAGCCGGTGATGCCCTTGGCGATGCTCACGTCATCCTCGCCCGGCGCCTTGCTGTAGGTACCGGTGGTAGCGCGGATGTACAGCTCGCGGGCCTTGGCCTGGTCGCATGGGTCATATTCGTAGCTGATCGACACCGGGGTCAGGTTCAGCGACTGGATGACCTCGCCGAACGGCTCGTCCTTGCGGCTCATGTGGAACATCTTGAGGATCGCCGACTCGGTACGGTCGTCGCCGTCCTTCGCGCGGCCTTCAGCCTGGGCGATCCAGATCGAGGCGCAATCGTTGCGGATCGAGTGGTTGATGTAGGCCGACAGCAGTTGATAAGCGGCCATTTTCTCGCGGCGCCCGGTGATCGAACGGTGAACGATGAAGCTCTTGTTCAAGCGCATCAGGTCGCTGACGAACGGTTTTTGCAGCAGGTTGTCGCCAATCGCGATGCGCGGGGTCGGCAGGCCGGCGTGGTACACCGCATAGTTGACGAAGGCCGGGTCCATCACGATGTCGCGGTGGTTGGCGATGAACAGATAAGCGCTGCCGGACTTGAATTGCTCGACACCGGTGTAGGTCACGCCGTCGGTGGCGCGCTCGATGGTGTGGTCGACGTAGAACTCGACCTTGTCCTGCAAAGTCGCCACCGATGTCACGTCGGCGAACTCACGACGCAGCCGATGGGCTATAAGTGGTTTGAGCATCCAGCCGAAGGCACCGGCGAAACGCGGGAAGCGGAAGTGGGTGAGGATATCTAGAAACGCCTTGTCGCCGAGCAGTCTTGCCAGTACCGCAGGTACTTCGCTGTCGTCGTAAGGTCGGATGGCATCGAATTCGCCCATCATGCTCTCTTGTTGGAAACGGCTAGGGTAAGTAAAGGTTTTGATCGAAAACCAACGGGGCACGGTCTGAAAAAGTAGCCAGACAAAAATAGCCCTGCAAATAGACCGGCGATTATACGCACAAGTCACCCGGGAGACCGCGATGCTGGAAAGCGCAGTATATGAATGTCCGTATTGTGGTGAAGAGGTCGAGACGTCCGTGGATCTGTCGGGGGGCGATCAGACCTATATCGAAGACTGTCAGGTGTGCTGCCGGCCGATTACGTTCGTCCTGCAGGTCCATGGCGAGGACTGGTTTCTGGAAGTCTTCAGCGAAAACGAGTGAGGTGCGCCCATGCAGCGAATCTACGAGCCAGAAAACCTGATGGAAGGCGAGATGCTCAAGGGCATGCTTGCCAGCGAAGGCATCGAGGCGCATCTGGTCGGGCGCGATTTGCTCGGTGGCACGGGCGAGTTGCCGATCTTCGGTTTGCTCGGATTGTCGGTCGAGAACGATCAGGCCGAATACGCCCGCGAGCTGATCAGCGCGTACAATGCCGCGCTGCCGCTGCCCGGCGATGAACCGGAGAGCTTCCCCGGTACGCTGGTCTGTTAGGCTGGCGTTCGTTTTATCCTTGAGTCGTGCTGCCCCATGTGTGGACGTTATGCCCTGTTTCGCTGGAACCGCGACTTCGCGGCGCTGCCAGGTTTTCCCGCCGATCAGCTGGCGCAGTGGAACATTTCCCCCAATGATTCGGTGCTTATGCTGCGCGCCGAAGCCGATGGCCAGCGCACGCTGGCCCGCGCCCGTTGGGGCCTGACGCCGCCGTGGCTGACTGATTTGTCGCGCACTCCGGCCCATGCCCGGGCCGAAACCGTCGCCGAACAACCGATGTTTCGCGAAGCCCTGCGCCTGCGCCGTTGCCTGCTGCCGGCCAACGGCTTTTACGAATGGCGCGGCACCACGCGCAAGCGACCGTACTGGTTGACGCCGGGGGAAGGCTCTTCGCTGTTTTTCGCGGCGATCTGGGAAGCGTATCCGGTGCAGGAGCAGGTCTGGCTGAGCACCGCGGTGATCACTCAACCGGCGGCCAGTCAGCGCCGGCCGTTGATTCTCGATGAGGCAGGGCAGGCGGCGTGGCTCGATCCCGAGACGCCGTTGCATGTCCTGCAAGGCCTGCTCGCCAGCGAACCCGCCGCCTTGCGCGAGCGGGTGCTGGCGAACATGGTCAATGATCCGAAACTCAACGGGCCGGAGTGCCTGACTCCGGCCTGATTGATCAGACCTTGAACTGATTGATCAACCGTCGCTGCTGCTCCGCCAATTTGGTCAAATCCGCACTCGCCGAACTCGACTCGTCCGCACCGCCCGCCACTTCATTCGCCACCTGACCGATGTTGATCACGTTGCGGTTGATGTCGTCGGCCACCGCGCTCTGTTCTTCGGCGGCGCTGGCGATCTGGGTGTTCATGTCGTTGATCACCGACACCGCCTGGGTGATGGTCTCCAGCGCTTCGGCTGCCTTGGCCGCGTGCTGCACGCTTTCGTCGGTGCGGTTCTGGCTGTCTTCCATGACCCGCACCACATCGCGGGTGCCCTGTTGCAGTTGCTGGATCATGCTCTGGATTTCTTCGGTGGCTTTCTGGGTTTTCTGCGCCAGGTTGCGCACCTCGTCGGCCACCACGGCAAACCCGCGTCCCTGCTCACCGGCACGGGCGGCTTCGATGGCCGCGTTGAGGGCCAGCAGGTTGGTCTGCTCGGCGATCCCGCGAATGGCGATGAGGATCGCGTTGATGTTTTCGCTGTCCTTGGCCAGCGTCTGCACCACGTCCACCGCCTTGCCGATTTCCACGGCCAGCACGCCGATCGAATTCGACGTGTCGCGCACGATCTGCATCCCCTGGCTGGCAGCCTGATCGGCATGGCTGGCGGCTTGCGCGGCCTGGGTCGCGTTGCGCGCCACGTCCTGGGCAGTGGCGGTCATTTCCTGCACGGCGGTGGCGACCTGATCAATCTCGGCCATCTGCTTCTGTATGCCGATATTGGTGCGGATCGCGATGTCCGCCGTGTGCTCCGACGAATCGCTGACACTCTGCACCGACGTCACTACCTGTGTGATCATCGCCTGCAACTTCGCGAGGAAGGTGTTGAAGCCTTTGGCGATTGAGCCAAGTTCGTCTTTGCGATCACTGCTCAAGCGACGGGTCAGGTCGCCTTCGCCCTGGGCGATGTCATCGAGCATGGTCACCATTTGCTTCAGCGGTCGGGCGATGCCGTGGCCCACCAGCCAGATCACCAACAGGCCGAGGCCGGCGATGATCAGGCCGACCATGGCCATGCCGAAGGTGTCGGATTTGCGCTGGGCGTCGAGGTCACCCTGGAGTTTCTGCAGGTCGGCCATCACCGCGTTGAGCGGCAGTTGCAGCATCAGCGTCCAGCGTGCGTCGGTCTGACCGATGCCGAATGGCAGGTACAGTTCGATCCGGCCCGACTCCTTATTGACGGTGTAGGTCACTTCGCCGCGCTTGAGATTGGCCATGTTGGCAATCTGCTGGGCGTCGAGGATGTCGCTGACCTTCTCGCCGAATTTGCTCGGGTCCTTGGTGTAGGCAACGATCCGGCCGTTGCCGCCGATCAGGGCCATTTGCCCGGCGCCGCTGTACAGTTTCTGGTTCGCGCCCAGGAGCATTTCCTGAATGAAGTTCACCGACAGGTCGGCGCCGACGATGCCCTGGAACGCGCCGTTGAGCATGATCGGTTCAATGAAGGACGCGAGCATGACGATCTTGTCGCCGACCTTGTAGGGCGCCGGATCGATCACGCAGGATTTTTTGGTTTCTTTCGAGCACAGGTAGTACTCGCTGGCGCGCACGCCGGTGGACAGGACTTTCTGGTCGTCGACGTCCACCAGTTTGTCCAGGCCGAGTGTGCCGTCCTCGTTGCGGAACCACCACGGCAAGAAGCGCCCGTTGGCGGCGTCGATGCCGACCACGCTGGTGCCGACATAAGCCGCGTCATTGTGGTCCAGTGCGTTCTTTTCCCAGCCGATGTAGGTGCCGAGAATCTTTGGGTTTTTCTCGACGTTTTCCTTGATCAGGCTGATCAGTTGCTCGCGGCTGACGGTCAGTCGTGGCTGGCCATCGGCGCCTGGCGTGCCGAGCAGGGCGTTGACCCGCACCAGTCCGCCGGCAATCAGCAGCGGCGCTTCCAGCTCGCGCTGGATCTGGCTGACCTGGGTCTGCGCCAGCGAGGTCAGGCGTTGTTCGATGACTTGTTCGAACTGGGCTTGTGTCCGTTGTTGGACCATCTCTTGAGTGCGGGCGCCGGAAAACAGCGCATACAGCACCAGCGCAGCCACCACGCTGAGAACGATGGCGCCGGCCAGGGCCGCCACGGAAAACTGGATCGACTTGAATTTCATGGAAGCTCCGCACGCAAGAGGACATCTGCGCTGCTGTATCGGCAGCCACTATTGCGCCATGAGGCGAAGTGCGAGCAATTGAAGGTGGATGTCGCAAATGGATCAGTGTGCGACGCAGTTGCAGAGGGCTTGTCGGCGGATGTGAATTTTTTCCTACAGGGCCGAGCGGTGTCTTCTGAAAACAGGTGCATCACGTCTGTTGTATCTGGCGTCGATACAATTACCCGCCTAGGATACGCGGCATGTTTTCAGGGAGCTTTTGAATGAACAAGACTTTGGTTGTAAGTGCACTGAGCGCGGCGCTGTTGCTGGCCGGTTGTCAGTCGGTCAACACCACCAGCGGCGGTGCCGTGGGCGTGGAGCGCAAGCAGTACATGTTCAGCATGCTGTCCTCGCAAGAGGTCGACCAGATGTATGCCCAGTCCTATCAGAAGACCGTTGGCGAGGCGTCCAGCAAAGGTGTGCTGGACAAGACCAGCAACGAAGCCAAGCGGGTTCAGGCGATTGCCAACCGTCTGATCGCCCAGGCGCCGAACTTCCGTCCGGATGCCGCGCAGTGGCAGTGGGAAGTGAACCTGATCAAGAGTGACGAACTCAACGCCAACTGCGGCCCTGGCGGCAAGATCATTTTCTACACCGGGCTGATCGACAGCCTGAAACTGACCGACGATGAAATCGCCGCGGTCATGGGCCATGAAATCGCCCACGCCCTGCGCGAGCACGGTCGTGAAGCAATGTCCAAGGCCTATGGCATCGAGATGGCCAAGCAGGGCGCCGGTGCGTTGCTCGGTCTGGGTCAGGACAGCCTGGCGCTGGCCGACACCGTGGCCAACTACGGGATGACGCTGCCCAACAGCCGTGCCAACGAAAACGAAGCCGACCTGATCGGCCTGGAACTGGCCGCTCGCGCCGGCTACAACCCGAACGCCGCGATCACCTTGTGGAACAAGATGAGCAAGGCGTCCGAAGGCGCGCCACCAGAGTTCATGAGCACTCACCCGGCATCCTCCAGCCGGATCGCCTCGTTGCAGGCGGCCATTCCGAAGGTCATGCCGCTTTACGAAAAAGCGCCAAAGTCCTGATATTCCTTCAGTGCGGCTAAGGTGATCATTCCCACGCTCCGCGTGGGAATGCCTCAAGGGACGCTCCGCGTTCCATCGGGGCGCAGAGCGTCCCCGGCTGCGTTCCCACGCAGAGCGTGGGAACGAGTGGCGTTGGCATGATTAAACCCAGCCGCTGCTCTGCATCGCCTTGTACACCGCGACGATTGCCAGAATCATGAATGCCGAAGCCGCGAGGCGACGGATCAGGGTCAATGGCAATTTGTCTGCGGCAAAGTTACCCGCCAGAACCACCGGTACGTTGGCAATCAACATGCCGAGCGTAGTGCCGATGATCACCAGCCACAGTTCCGGGTATTGCGCGGCCAGCATCACGGTGGCGATCTGGGTCTTGTCACCGATTTCCGCGAGGAAGAATGCGATCAGGGTGGTCAGGAACGGCCCGAACTTGCGGGCGGTGCTGGCTTCATCGTCATCCATCTTGTCCGGCACCAGCGTCCACAGGGCGGTTGCGGTGAAGCTCGCGGCGAGAATCCAGTGCAGGACCGCATCGGAGAAGAAGCTGCCGAACCAGGCGCCTACCGCACCGGCTGCCGCGTGGTTGGCCAGGGTCGCAGCGACGATACCGGCAATGATCGGCCAGGGTTTGCGAAAGCGAGCGGCGAGAATCAGCGCGAGCAGTTGCGTCTTGTCGCCGATTTCGGCCAAGGCAACGATTGCGGTGGGAACGAGTAACGAGTCCAGCATCAGGATTTCCTAAGGGGCGGGTCGACACGGCTATGACACGTACAGCCTTCCCGCCCCGGGTAAGGTGTGCGTGTCATAGGTCTTGTCAAACCCTGCGATCCGTCTGCTGCGGACGCTTGGGTCGCATACGCCATGATCTGAGGATCAAGTATGTTGACGTATGCCGGACGAGCATGGTGCTCGTGGGAGACTACTCCCCTAGGACGGAGCGGATTCTGCCTAGGCAGAATCCATTCGGCAAGTGCTAATTTTCAGCCGCGTTTGGCCCGGTAAATCCGGAAACCATTGCCTTCGGCCTTGATCGCGCACACGCCCAGATGCTCTTCGATCAGTGGCTGGTACTTCAGGAAACTGTTCGCCACCAGACGCAGTTCGCCGCCGTTTTTCAGATGTTTGGCCGCTTTTCGCAGCAAGTTCTCGGTGGCGAAGTAGTCGGTGTGAACGCCGACGTGGAACGGTGGGTTGCTCAGAATCGCGTTCAAACCCATCGGCGCAGCGTCGATTCCGTCACCGGTCAACACGTCGGCTTCCAGACCGTTGGCTGCCAGAGTCAGGCGACTGCTGGCGGCAGCGAAGGCGTCGACGTCGAGCAATGTGACCTGATTGTGCGGGTAGCGACGTTTGACCGCCGCGCCAAGCACGCCGGCACCGCAACCGAAATCCAGCAGGTGACCGCTCGGCAGTTTGTCCAGATGCTCCAGCAGCAGGGCGCTGCCGCGATCCAGTCGGCCATGGCTGAAGACGCCCGGCAGGCTGATGACTTTCAGCGGGCCTTCGGCCAGTGGCAGCTCATAAGTCTGCGCCAGACTTTCCAGGGATTTGGCTTCAGGGGCGTTGGCTATCGTCACTTGCCAGAGTTGGCAATGACGCGCGCTGTCGAGCTTGCGTGGCTTGCCGAACGGGTTGAGTTGCTTGGAGGCACCTTCGATGCCGCTGCGCTTTTCCCCGACCAGAAACACTTCGCGCCCGGCCAGGCGTGAGGCCACGGCGTTGAGGATGTAATCGGTCAGGTCCTTGGACTTGGGCAGGAACACCACCGCGCTGTCGAACTCGCGCTCCGGCACGTTGACGCCGAAATGGCTGCGGCCTTCAAAGCGCGCATCGAGCGCCGCCTGATCGCCGGCATGCCAGCACCAGCCAAAGGCGTTGGGCAGGCGCCCGAGCAGATCGTCGGCGGGCAGACCGGCCAACAACAGCGAACCCTGGAATAACTCGACCTGACGAAGCAGTACTTCACTGCGCGGATCCATAACTGCTCCTGTGAAAAAAAGTGCCGCAGTTTATCAACTGACGACCCGCAGCGCCTTACCGCTGTAGAACGCCTGGGTGTTTTCCACCAGTTGGCCGACGATCCGCTGCCGCGCTTCGCGACTGCCCCAGGCGTTATGCGGGGTGACGATCAGGCGCGGGATGTCGGCAGCCAACAGTGGATTGCCATTAGTCGGTGGCTCGACGCTGAGCACATCGGTGGCCGCGCCGCCCAGATGACCGTTGCGCAAGGCATCGGCCAGGGCCTGTTCGTCGATCAGCCCGCCACGGGCGGTGTTGACCACAAAAGCGCCGGGTTTCATGGACGCCAGTTCGCGGGCACCGATGAAATGCCGGGTGTGTTCATTGAGCGGGCAGTGCAGGGTGAGGGCATCGATCTGTGGCAGCAGTTCTTCCAGCGGCAGACGATCCGGACGGGCCGGGCGCCCCGGAATCTGCCCCAGCAATACGCGCATGCCAAAGGCTTCGGCCAGACGCGCGACCGCGCCGCCGAGTTCGCCGTGCCCGAGCAGGCCGAGGGTTTTGCCCTCCAGCTCGACGATCGGGTAATCCAACAGGCAGAACTGTTTCGCCTGCTGCCAGCGTCCTTCGCCGACGGCTTTCTGATAGTCCGCCAGCCGCGTGGCGAGGTTGAGCAACAGCATGATCGTGTGTTGCGCCACCGACGGTGTGCCGTAACCCTGGCAGTTGCACACAGTGATGCCGTGGGCGCGGGCGGCGGCCAGATCGACGTTGTTGGTGCCGGTGGCGGTGATGAGGATCAGTTTCAGTTGTGGATTGGCGGCCATGGCGGCGGCATCGATCAGGATCTTGTTGCTGATGGCCACGGTCGCGCCTTGCAGGCGTTCGGCAACCTGCGCAGGCAGTGTCTGGGCGAACAGTTGCAGGTCGCTGAAGCAGGCGCGCAACGGCGCGAGGTCAAGGTCACCGAGGTCCAGGGAAGGGTGATCGAGGAATACGGCGCGGTGGGCGTTCGTCATCAACTGTACCTGTTGTGCTTTGAAGGGAAGGCGTAATCTGCCGAGCCTACCAGATGAAACAAAACGTTACGCTTGGCCGAAAGGAGCCCCCATGTACTGGACCGAGTTCTTGACCGTTGCACTGATCCACCTGCTGGCCGTCGCCAGCCCCGGCCCGGACTTTGCCGTGGTGGTGCGCGAGAGCGTGACCCACGGTCGTCGCGCCGGCACCTGGACGGCACTGGGCGTGGGCACGGCGATTTTCCTGCACGTCGGTTATTCGCTGCTGGGCATCGGCCTGATCGTTTCGCAATCGATCGTGTTGTTCAACGCCCTGAAATGGGCCGCCGCCGCTTACCTGCTGTACATCGGCTTCAAGGCGCTGCGCGCGCAGCCGGCCAAGACCGTGACCGACGATTTGCACAAAGAGGCCGGCGAACGCACCGCCCGTGGCGCCTTCACTTCAGGCTTCGTGACCAACGGTCTGAACCCGAAAGCCACGCTGTTTTTCCTGTCGCTGTTCACCGTGGTGATCAACCCGCACACGCCACTGGCAGTACAGGCCGGTTATGGGATTTACCTGGCTGCCGCGACCGCCACCTGGTTCTGCCTGGTGGCGATGTTGTTCAGCCAACAACGTGTGCGCGCCGGTTTCGCCCGCATGGGCCACTGGTTTGACCGCACCATGGGCGCGGTGCTGATCGCCATCGGCGTGAAGCTCGCGTTCACCGAGATGCATTGATCGAGCTGAGCTGATTCAGGGTGTTGAGGTATTCCCGGGGATTGTCCCCGAGCAAACGGCGAAACATCGCGCTGAACGCCCGCGCGCTGCCGTAACCCAGATCCCGCGCCACGCTCTGCACGCTGTCCCCGGCGAGCAGGCGGGGCAGGGCTTCCATCAGGCGCAGTTGCTGGCGCCAGGCGTTGAAATTCATCTTCAGTTGTTGCTGGAACAGCCGCGCCAACGTGCGTGAGCTGGCGCCGACCTGTTGCGCCCAGTCTTCCAGGGTATTGGGGTGATCCGGGGTGCGAAGCAGCGCCAGGCAAATGCTTTGCAGGCGACGATCGCTCGGCATCGGGATGTGCAGCGGCAGGTTTTCGAGGCCGGCCAGTTCCTCCAGCATCAATTGCTGGATCAATGGATTGTCGGCGTGGGGCGGGCCCTGCACCGCACGCAGGATCAGTTCACGCAGCAACGGCGTCACCGCCAGCACGCAACAGTGTTGCAGGCTGGATGGCGACAGTTCGGGCGCGATGAACAATGAACGCATCTGCACATCGCCGGACATGAAGATCTCGTGGGCGATTTCCGGTGGTATCCACACCGCACGGGTCGGCGGAAGCACCCAGGCACCTTGCGCCGTGACCACCCGCATGACGCCGCTCACCGCATACAGCAGCTGTGCCTCGCGATGCAGGTGCAATGGCTGGTGTGCGCCGTCGAGATAATCCCGGGGATAGGCACTCACCGGGCCGTGTTCGAAATGGCTGATCAACATGTCCGGTTCGCTGACTTGAATGGCAGGAATGCGCTTTTTCGCCAACTTAGCATAGGCGCTCACACCCTCCCTGTTCATAAAAAGAAAAGCGTGCCGCGATGAATCAATCCAGAAATGTCATTCGCTACATCAACGCAGCCCATGTGATCGATCACATGTTCATGCTGATTTTCCCTGCCGCCGTGCTCGGCATGACCCAAGCCTTCGCCCTCGACTACGCCGCGCTGATCGGCCTGTCGCTGGGGGGCTTCATCGCGTTCGGCGCGTGTTCGCTACCGGCCGGCTGGCTGGGCGATCACTGGAGCCGGCGAAGGATGATGCTGGTGTTTTTCTTCGGCATCGGTGCCTCGGCAATCTTCACTGGCCTCAGTAACAGCCCGACGATGCTGGTGCTTGGACTGACCCTGATCGGAATTTTTGCCGCGATCTATCACCCGGTCGGCACGGCGATGCTGGTGGCCTATGCGCAAAATCGCGGCCGCGAAATCGGCATCAACGGCATGTGGGGCAATCTTGGCGTGGCGTTTTCGGCGCTGATTACCGGGCTGTTGGTGGCGCAGTTCGGCTGGCGCTCGGCATTCCTGTTGCCGGGTGCCGTGGCGATCGTGCTGGGGATCGGTTTTGCCTTGCAGGTTCGCGAGGAGCCGATTCCCAAGCGCCCGCACACCGCGCTCAAGGGCGCCGGTGGCCAGCGTATTTCGATGGTCATGGTGTTCGGCGTGCTGGCCCTGGCCACGGCCACCGGCGGGGTGGTGTTCAACGCCACCACCATGACCTATCCGAAACTGTTTCAGGAGCGCTTGCATGACCTGTTCGCCTCACCGCAAACCCTTGGTGTGGTGGTCAGCCTGGCTTACGCCTTCGGTGCGATTGCGCAGTTGAGCATCGGTCGGGTGTTGCACCGCGTCAGCCTGAAGTGGCCGTTTATCGCGCTGACGTTGTGTCAGGCGCCGTTGCTGTTTGCGCTGGCTTATGTCGAGGGCTGGGCGGTGATCGCCGTCGGGGCAGCGTTCATGTTCGTGGTGTTCGGCCAGGTGACGGTGAACGATTCGATGGTCGCCAACTTCGTCGCGCCGCAATGGCAGTCACGAGTGTTTGCCTTGCGCTACTGTTTATCGTTCGGTGCCAGTGCGACGGCGATTCCGCTGATTGCCTATGTCGAACCGCGTCATGGTTTTGTGGGGCTTTACCTGATTCTGGCCGGTTTTGGCGCTTTGACTTTCCTCGCGGCGGTGGTTTTCCCACGTACGCCTTCCGAAGCGGCGGTAGGGCAAACAGCCTGATTGGTGACGAATACCGGCAAATGCTGGCGCAAAGCTAGCATTTGTACGGCTCTGCAAATCATTCCTTTGGCTGATTTGGCTGGCGTATAAGGGTTCTAGAGTACAAAACTCCAACGCCAACACCGTGCAGTCAGAAAAGGGATTCTTATGTTGCAGACTCGCGTTATTCCGCCCGCCGAAGGGGCCTACCAGTATCCATTGCTGATTAAACGGCTGCTGATGTCGGGCGCCCGTTACGAGAAAACCCGCGAGATCATCTACCGTGACCAGTTGCGCTACAGCTATCCGACGCTGATCGAACGCGTCGCGCGACTGGCCAACGTACTGACGGCGGCCGGCGTGAAGGCCGGCGATACCGTGGCGGTGATGGACTGGGACAGCCATCGCTACCTGGAGTGCATGTTTGCCATTCCGATGATCGGCGCGGTGATCCACACCATCAACGTGCGCCTGTCACCGGAACAGATCCTCTACACCATGAACCACGCCGAGGACCGCTTCGTGCTGGTCAACAGCGAGTTCGTCGGGCTGTACCAGGCCATCGCGCCACACCTGACGACGGTGGAGAAAACCCTGCTGCTGACCGATCTGCCGGAAAAAACCGCGGACCTGCCGAATCTGGTTGGCGAGTACGAGCAGTTGCTGGCGGACGCGAGCCCGCAGTACGATTTCCAGGACTTCGACGAAAACTCGGTCGCCACCACGTTCTACACCACGGGCACCACCGGCAATCCGAAAGGCGTGTACTTCACCCATCGGCAACTGGTGCTGCACACCATGGGCGTGTCGACCATCATGGGCGCCATCGACAGCGTGCGGCTGCTGGGCACCAACGACGTGTACATGCCGATCACCCCGATGTTCCATGTGCATGCCTGGGGCCTGCCTTACGTGGCGACCATGCTCGGGCTCAAGCAGGTTTACCCGGGGCGTTACGACCCGGAGTTCCTCGTCGAGTTGTGGCGCAAGGAGAAGGTCACATTCTCCCACTGTGTGCCAACCATTCTGCAAATGCTGCTCAACGCCAAGGCCGCGCAGGGGACCGATTTCGGTGGCTGGAAAATCGTCATCGGCGGCAGCGCACTCAATCGCACGCTGTATGAAACGGCCAAGAGCAAGGGCATTCAACTGACGGCCGCCTATGGCATGTCGGAAACCGGGCCGCTGGTCTCGTGCGCGCATCTGAACGATGAATTGATGGCAGGCACGGAAGACGAGCGCACCACCTACCGGATCAAGGCCGGCGTGCCGGGGCCACTGGTCGAAGCGGCGATTGTCGACACCGAGGGGAATTTCCTCCCGGCGGACGGCGAGACCCAGGGCGAACTGGTGCTGCGCGCACCGTGGCTGACCGAAGGTTATTTCAACGAACCGCAGAAGGGCGCCGAGCTGTGGGCCGGCGGCTGGCTGCATACCGGGGACGTCGCCACGCTCGACAGCATGGGCGTGATCGACATCCGCGACCGGATCAAGGACGTGATCAAGACCGGTGGCGAATGGATTTCCTCGCTGGACCTCGAAGACCTGATCAGTCGTCACGTCGCGGTACGTGAAGTAGCAGTGGTGGGCATCGCCGATCCGCAGTGGGGCGAGCGCCCGTTTGCCTTGCTGGTGATCCGCGAAGGGCACGCCATCGGGGCCCGTGAGCTCAAGGAACACCTCAAGCCGTTCGTGGAACTGGGGCACCTGAGCAAGTGGGCGATTCCGAGCCAGATCGCCCTTGTTACTGAAATTCCCAAGACCAGTGTCGGCAAGCTCGACAAGAAGCGCATCCGCCTCGACATCACCGAATGGCAGGCCAACAACAGCACCTTCCTCTCGACACTCTGAGTGTCCCCTGGCGCGCCGAAAACGGCGCGCCAGACCCACCAAGCAAGCGCTTGGCTTGTTAAATCGAAATTTTCAGCCATCCTTGCCGTGCCGACATGTGTCGGACTGGCGAAAGGACTGTTCCAGAGTGGCCGGCAGCTGCAAATCACACTTTAGAGGGATCAAGCAGTACCACCTGCTGGCTATAGTCCGCTCAAGGATTTTTAAGAACGGGGCACACGCACAAACGGGGCGATGCAACATTGAAGTGATTTCGGGAAGCCTCTGGCGCCCGGTCCTTCAGGCGTTTTTAAAAGTACTCACTGCCATAACAATAATGCACATGGAGTAGCGTCGATGACCTCAGTAAACCAGTTCTGGCGCCGGGCGAAACTGCCTCTGGCGGTCAGTCTTGCCTCCACGCTCGCCGGGCCCGCATTCGGCGTCAGCTTCAACGTCGGTGAAATCGAAGGCCAGTTCGACTCCTCGCTCTCCCTGGGCATGAGTATTTCGACCCAGCAGCCGAACAAGGATCTTATTGGTGTCAACAACGGCGGCCGGGGCCTGTCCCAGACCTCCGACGACGGTCACTTGAACTTCAAGAGCGGGCAAGCCTTCTCGAAGATCTTCAAGGGCATCCACGACCTCGAATTGAAATACGGCGACACCGGTGTCTTCGTCCGGGGCAAGTACTGGTACGACTTCGCGCTGCAGAATCAGGATCTGGAATACAAGGACGTCAGCAACCATAACCGCGACGTGGCAGCCCGCTCTTCGGGTGGCCAGATCCTCGACGCCTTCGTTTACCACAATTACTCCATTGCCGATGAGCCGGGTTCGGTGCGTCTGGGCAAGCAGGTGGTGAACTGGGGTGAAAGTACCTTCATCGGTGGCGGCATCAACTCGATCAACCCGATCGACGTTTCCGCCTTCCGCCGTCCGGGCGCCGAGATCAAGGAAGGCCTGATCCCGGTCAACATGTTCTACCTGTCCCAGAGCATCACCGAAAACCTGTCGGCCGAAGGTTTCTACCAGATCGACTGGCAGAAGACCGTGACCGACAACTGCGGCACGTTCTTCTCCCAGCCTGACATCGTGACCACCGGCTGCGACGACAACCTGCGCGTGCTGAACAAGCGCTCGACCATTCCGGGTATCGCCCTCGGCCCGCTGGCGGCCGCCAATGTCGACGTCAACGAAGAAGGCGTGCTGGTACGCCGTTCGCCGAACCGCAATGCGCGGGACAGCGGGCAGTGGGGCGTGTCCGCCAAGTACATGTTCGATCCGCTGGCCACCGAGTTCGGTGCCTACTTCATGAACTACCACAGCCGTGCGCCGATCTTCAGCGCAACCGGCGCGCCACAGTCGATCTACAACGGCGTCAAGGCACTTCCTGGCCCGTTCCAGGCACTGGGCCCTCTGGTGGTCGCGGGTAACTCCGAGTATTTCATCGAGTATCCAGAGGACATTCGCCTCTACGGTCTGAGCTTCTCCACCACCCTGCCTACCGGTACGGCGTGGAGCGGTGAGGTCAGCTACCGGCCGAACGCGCCAGTGCAACTGAACTCCACGGATATCCTGTTCGCCGGTGTGCGTCCGCTGGGCGGTGCCCTGACCAACGCCTCGATCCTCAACGGCGTTCCGGGTCAAGACCTGCACGGTTACAACCGCAAGGAAATCACTCAGCTCCAGACCACCCTGACGCACTTCTTCGATCAGGTGATGGGTGCCAACCGTCTGACCCTGGTGGGTGAAGTCGGTGTGACTCACGTCGGCGGTCTGGAAAGCAAGTCCGAGGCCCGTTATGGCCGCGATCCGGTCTTCGGTCCGGGTGAGTTGCCGGCGACCGGCGGCCTGGATACCTGCTCGCAGATCCTCAATACCTCGACCATCAACGGTGCCGGCCCTGGCGCTTCGACCAGCAACCGCTCCAGCAATTGCGACAACAACGGCTTCACCACCGCTACTTCCTGGGGCTATCGCGCTCGTGCCATCTGGGATTACAGCGACGTGTTCGCCGGCGTGAACCTGAAGCCGAACGTGGCCTGGTCCCACGACGTCAAGGGTTACTCCCCAGGCCCTGGCGGCAACTTCGAGGAAGGCCGCAAGGCAATCAGCCTCGGTCTTGATGCCGAGTACCAGAACACTTACACCGCAAGCCTGGCCTACACCAACTTCTTTGGTGGCGAGTACAGCACCGTGGATGATCGCGACTTCGTTGCCCTCAGTGTTGGCGTGAACTTCTAAGCACAGTTTTTTCAGGACGAACAAACCTATGAAAATAACAAAGAGTCTGTTTCACGCCGGTGTTCTGGGGCTTTCGCTGCTTGCGACCAGCGTGATGGCGGCGGTCCCTGCCGCCGAAGCCGACAAGCTGGGCAAGAGCCTGACCCCGATGGGGGCCGAGATGGCGGGCAACGCCGACGGTTCGATCCCGGCCTGGAAACCACTGGCGAAAAATGCCGGCACCGTCGACAGCAAAGGCTTCCTGTCCGATCCGTACGCCAGTGAAAAACCGCTGTTCATCATCACCAAGCAAAACGTCGACCAGTACAAGGACAAGCTCGCGCCGGGTCAGTACGCGATGTTCCAGCGTTACCCGGACACGTTCAAGATGCCGGTTTACCCGTCCCATCGCGGTGCCACCGTGCCGGATGACGTGTTCGCCGCTATCAGGAAAAACGCAACGACCACCACGCTGGTGGCCGGTGGCAACGGTCTGGAAAACTTCCAGACCGCCGTACCGTTCCCGATCCCGAAAGACGGTCTGGAAGTCATCTGGAACCACATCACCCGCTACCGCGGTGGCAGCGTGACCCGTCTTGTGACCCAGGCAACGCCGCAGACCAACGGCTCGTTCAGCCTGGTGTATTTCCAGGACCAGTTCGTGTTCCGCGACAAGATGAAGGACTACGATCCGGCCAACCCGGGCAACGTGCTGTTCTACTTCAAGCAGAAAGTGACCGCGCCGGCTCGTCTGGCAGGTACCGTACTGCTGGTGCACGAGACCCTCGATCAGGTGAAAGAGCCGCGCAAGGCCTGGGTTTATGCAACCGGCCAGCGTCGCGTACGTCAGGCACCACAAGTGTCCTATGACGGTCCGGGCACTGCGGCGGACGGTCTGCGTACCTCCGACAACCTGGACATGTACAACGGTGCACCGGATCGTTATGACTGGAAGCTTGAAGGCAAGAAAGAGATGTACATTGCCAACAACAGCTACAAGATCGATTCGCCAACTCTGAAGTACACCGACATCATCAAGGCCGGCCACATCAATCAGGACCTGGCTCGTTACGAGCTGCGTCGCGTCTGGCACGTGGTGGCAACCTTGAAACCGGGTCAGCGTCACATCTATGCCAAACGTGACTTCTTCATCGATGAAGATACCTGGCAGGCAGCCGTCATCGACCATTACGACGGTCGCGGTCAGCTGTGGCGTGTCGCCGAGGCGCATGCCGAGGACTACTACGACAAGCAAGTGCCGTGGTACGCGCTGGAAACCCTGTATGACCTGCAATCGGGTCGCTATCTGGCACTGGGCATGAAGAACGAAGAGAAATCAGCGTATGACTTCGGCTTCTCTGCCAGCAAAAGCGAATTCCAGCCAGGCAACCTGGGCCAGGACGGTATCCGCTAAGCTGTAACCCGAGGCCGCATCCTCGAAAAAACGCCCCGACTGGTTCGGGGCGTTTTTTTGCGTCGTGATTTTGTAGCCATTTGTAGCAACAACTTCATATGTACGCCGTTTAAGGCTAGTCTGCGGACATCTGCCACGCCGCCAACAGCCATTCAAACAAGAGCCGGCCATGACTGATCTGTCCCCACTTCCGGGTCCCGCAAGCGTTGCCGTCGCGGCACTGGACGGACGCTTTTTCCGTCCTCCGCTGCCTGACGGATACGTATTGCGACCCCGCCTCTGCGAGCGCCTGCAAGCCGGGCTCGGTGGACGTCTGTTGCTGGTCTGCGCCCCGGCCGGGTTTGGTAAAAGCTCGCTGGCCGTGGAGTTCTGTCAAAGTCTGCCGGGACATTGGCAAAGTCTGTGGCTGGGACTGAGCGCCCGGGACAGTGATCCGGGACGCTTTCTCGAGCGTTTGCTTGAAGGCCTGCAGGACTACTTCCCGGAACTCGGCAGCCGCGCACTCGGCCTGTTGAAAATGCGTCAGCGTCATCAGCCGTTCGCCTTCGAAGAATGGCTCGACGGCCTGCTCGATGAGCTGGCCCTGCACCTGCAACCGACCTCGCCTCTGTTGCTGGTGCTGGACGATTACCACCTCGCTCAAGGACCGGTACTTGACCGTTGCCTGCAATTTTTCCTCAATCATTTACCCGATGGCCTGCTGGTCATGGTTACCAGCCGTCAGCGGCCGGACTGGCATCTCGCCCGTCTGCGCCTGTCGCGACAGTTGCTGGAACTGCATGAACAGGATCTGCGCCTGACCCACGACGAAGCCCTCGCTTTGCTCGACCGGCACAGCAGCTCGCTACGCGGTGAAGCCCTGGAAAATCTTATTCAGCGCAGCGAAGGCTGGGTGGCCGGGCTGCGCTTCTGGTTGCTGGCTGTGTCCGAGGCCGGGAGTGACGCAGCGTTGCCACAGGCCTTGAACAGCGGGGAAGGGCTGATCCGTGATTACCTGCTGGAAGAAGTCATCGACTGTCTCCCGGTGGAGGTGCAGGCCTTCCTTTACGACACCGCGCCCCAGGAACGCTTTTGCAGCGAGTTGTGCGACGCAGTGCGCGAGTCCCACGACAGTGCCGAGATTCTGGGCTTCCTGCTGGCGCATCAGGTGTTTCTGGTGCCGCTGGATGAGCACGGGCATTGGTACCGCTATCACCATCTGTTTTCCGATCTGTTGCGCAGCAGGCCGATCGCCCGGGCGATCGTCCCCGCGGCAACACTGCACCTGCGCGCCTGTCGCTGGTTCAATGCCCAGGGCCTGCTGGATGAGGCCGTGGAGCAGGCGTTGCGGGCAGGGCATCTGGACGTGGCGGCGAATCTGGTCCAGAACCTGTCCGAGGAACAACTGCTCGCCGAGCAGAACGTCGGCATGTTGCTGCGCTGGAAGATGGACTTGCCTGACAGTCTGTTGATCAGCACGCCACGCCTGATCGTGTTGTACAGCTGGGCGCTGGGGCTGGCGTGTCAGCTCGACGCGGCCGAAGAACTCGCCAGCCACCTGAGCCGGTTTCTGCCGGCGCCGTCGGCCACCGCGCAGAAATCCATGCTTGCCCAATGGCTGGCGCTCAAGGGCATCATCGCCCGTGGCCGAGGGCATCGCGAGCAGACCATCGAGTATTGCAGCGAAGCGCTGGAAAGCCTGCCGGCCAAGCGCTACGGCCAGCGCCTGATGTGTTTGTCGACCTTGTCCAACCTGGCGATTGCCGACGGCGATCTGTGGCGCGCCCGGGGCTTGAACCGCGAATCCCTGGAGCTGGCGCAACGGGTCGGCAATCCGCTGTTCGAAGCGCTGGCCCACTACGACCGTGCCCGGGTATTGCAGGCGCGGGGGGAGATCGTGCGCTCGCTCGATGAAGTGCATCAGGGCCTCGAGCGTCTGCGCGGATTGTCGGCGCAGCGTTTGTATGCCGTGCGTGCGCGATTGACGTTGTATGAGGGGTTTCTGTTGGCCATGCGCTTGCAGCCCGAAGCGGCGCGAGCCCGGTTGCAGTCCGGCCTGAGTGAAGCGCGGGCCTGTCGTGATATCAGCGTGTTGATTGGTCACTGCGTGATTGCCCGGCTTGACGGCAGCCGCGGGGATTACGCCCGGGCTTTCGCCGAACTGGCCGAAGCCGAGCGTCTGATGCACATCTGGGATGTTCCGCCGATCTACTACCTGGCGATGATCACGCTGGTCAAATGCGAGTTGTGGCTGGCGCAGGGGCGGATTGACCTGGCCGAGGCCTGGCTGGCGCGACTGGGGCAGACCTACACCGGCGAACGCGCTGCGGCACCACCGGAGTTTCACCCGCAGTTGCCGTTGCATGTCGAATTGCAGCAGGCGCTGCTGGATGTCATTCAGGGGCAACCGATGCTGGCCGAAGGCCGGTTGAATGTACTGTTGGAAAACGGCCAGCAGACCGGGCGCCAGTTGTTGAGTGTGATGGCGTTGACGCAGAAGGTGACGCTGCTGCTGGTGAGCAATCGCGAACCCGAGGCTCGCAAAGCGTTGGCACAGGCAATGGAAGCAGCCAGTGGCGGGGTGTTGCAGCCATTCGAGCGCCTGGTCAAAGACCACGCCGATTGGTTACGCGGGCAATTGTCGCTGAACGCACCAGGTCTTGTCGGTCAGCAACTGCTGGAGCACTTCCCGCCGCCAGCGTTGCGCACGGTGCAGGATTCTCCGATCACTGAGCAGTTGAGCAGTCGCGAACTGGCAGTCCTGCGACTGATTGCCCAAGGCTGCTCGAATCAGGAAATCAGCGAACAACTGTTCATTTCGCTGCATACCGTGAAAACCCACGCCAGTCATATCAACAGCAAACTGGGGGTTGAGCGGCGCACACAGGCAGTGGCGAGGGCCAAGGAACTCGGGGTTCTGAGCTAGGTCTTTGGCTTGATCGACGCCAACAAAAACGCCCCGAATCATCGGGGCGTTTTTTTGGCATCCGACCTGTGAAAACAGGTCGGGTGTCGGGTTGTATCAGGCCACCAGATCGGTGGCGCTGAAGCTGTTTACACCGACCAGCTGGATTTCGAAGTCCGCACCGGCGTTGCCGCTGACGTTGCCCGAAAGCACATGGTCGACGAAACGCAGTTGGCCAGCGCCAGTGAAGTCGCCCGCACCGATGAAGGTGAAGCCATTGAAACCGGCGGTCAGCAGATTGGCATCAAACTTCGTCAGATCGATCTTGTCACCTTGCGCACTGTTGAAGTCGGTAATGACATCGCGGTTGCTGCCGGTACCCATTTCGTTGACGCCACCGAAGACAAACGTGTCCGCACCTGCACCACCGGTGAGCGTGTCCGTCCCGGCTCCACCATTGAGGACGTTGTTGTCGGCGTTGCCGATCAGGGTGTTGTTCAGGCTGTTGCCGGTCAGCGTGAAGTTGCCGCTGCCCAGCAACGTAGCGTTTTCGACATTCACCAGGTTACTGATGCTCAGATCGACAAGGCTCGATTGCGGTGTGGCGGCGTAGGTGATCAACAGGGTGTCGTTACCTTCGTTGGCCAGTTCCTGAATCAGGGCCAGTTCACCGGCCTGATCGAGGCCATAGGTGTCGTTACCTTTGCCGCCGATCATGGTGTCGAGGCCGCCGGCACCGGACAGCTGGTTGTTGCCGTCGTTGCCGATCAGCACGTTGTCCTGGGAGTTGCCCAAGGCAAAGACGTCGCCAGTGCCGGTGAGGGTAAGGTTTTCGAGGTTCGCGCCCAGGATGAAGTTGACCGAAGAGCGAACGGTGTCGATTTCACCGGCTACGGTGCTGGTTTCGCTGACCACGTCGCCGGCATTGTCGACGATGTAGGTGTCATTGCCCGCGCCACCGGCCATGAAGTCCGCGCCGGCGCCGCCGTCGATAATGTTGCTGTCGGCGTTGCCGATCAGGGTGTTGTTCAGGCTGTTGCCGGTCAGCGTGAAGTTGCCGCTGCCCAGCAACGTGGCGTTTTCGACATTCACCAGGTTACTGATGCTCAGATCGACAAGGCTCGATTGCGGTGTGGCGGCGTAGGTGATCAACAGGGTGTCGTTACCTTCGTTGGCCAGTTCCTGAATCAGAGCCAGTTCACCGGCCTGATCGAGACCGTAGGTGTCGTTGCCCTTGCCGCCGATCATGGTGTCGAGGCCGCCGGCGCCGGACAGCTGGTTGTTGCCGTCGTTGCCGATCAGCACGTTGTCCTGCGAGTTGCCCAAGGCAAAGACGTCGCCAGTGCCTGTGAGGGTGAGGTTTTCGAGGTTGGCACCCAGGATGAAGTTGACCGAAGAGCGAACGGTATCGATTTCACCGACTACCGTACTGGTTTCGCTGACCACGTCGCCGGCATTGTCGACGATGTAGGTGTCGTTGCCCGCGCCGCCGATCATGATGTCTGCGCCGGTACCACCGTCGAGAACGTTGTCGCCGCTGTTGCCGATCAAGGTGTTGTTCAGGGCATTGCCGGTGCCATTGAGATTGTCGGTGCCGGTTAGGGTGAGGTTTTCAACGTTGTTGCCCAGGGTGTAACTGATCGAGGCTTGTACCGTGTCGATTTCGCTCGCCAGGGTGCTGGTTTCGCTGACCACGTCGCCGATATTGTCGACGATGTAGATGTCATTGCCGGCGCCGCCCGCCATGAAGTCCGCACCGGCGCCACCGTCGATGTAGTTACTGTCGGCGTTGCCGATCAGGGTGTTGTTCAGGGCGTTGCCGTTCAAACGGAAGTTACCGCTGCCCAGCAAGGTGGCGTTCTCGACGTTGCGCAAGTTGCTCAGATTCAGGTCGACGACATTGGTTTGCAGGGTCGATGCGTAGGTGATCAGCAGCGTGTCGTTGCCTTCGTCGGCCAGCTCCTGAATCAGGGCCAGTTCGCCTGCCTGATCGAGGCCATAGGTGTCATTGCCCTTGCCGCCGATCATGGTGTCGAGGCCGCCGGCGCCGGACAGCTGGTTGTTGCCGTCGTTGCCGATCAGCACGTTGTCCTGGGAGTTGCCCAAGGCAAAGACGTCGCCAGTGCCGGTGAGGGTGAGGTTTTCGAGGTTCGCGCCCAGGATGAAGTTGACCGAAGAGCGAACGGTGTCGATTTCACCGGCTACGGTGCTGGTTTCGCTGACCACGTCGCCGGCATTGTCGACGATGTAGGTGTCATTGCCTGCGCCGCCGGCCATGAAGTCCGCGCCGGCACCGCCGTCGAGAATGTTGTTGCCGCTGTTGCCGTTCAACACGTTGTTCAGCGCATTGCCGGTGGCCGTCAGATTGTCGGTGCCCACCAGCGTAAGGTTTTCAAGGTTGTTGCCCAGGACGTAACTGATCGAGGCTTGTACCGTGTCGATTTCGCTCGCCAGAGTGCTGGTTTCGCTGACCACGTCGCCGGCATTGTCGACGATGTAGGTGTCGTTGCCGGCGCCACCGGCCATGAAGTCCGCGCCGGCACCGCCGTCGATAATGTTGCTGTCGGCGTTGCCGATCAGGGTGTTGTTCAGGCTGTTGCCGGTCAGCGTGAAGTTGCCGCTGCCCAGCAACGTGGCGTTTTCGACATTCACCAGGTTACTGATGCTCAGATCGACAAGGCTCGATTGCGGTGTGGCGGCGTAGGTGATCAACAGGGTGTCGTTACCTTCGTTGGCCAGTTCCTGAATCAGGGCCAGTTCGCCTGCCTGATCGAGGCCATAGGTGTCATTGCCCTTGCCGCCGATCATGGTGTCGAGGCCGCCGGCACCGGACAGCTGGTTGTTGCCGTCGTTGCCGATCAGCACGTTGTCCTGCGAGTTGCCCAAGGCAAAAATGTCGCCAGTGCCGGTGAGGGTGAGGTTTTCGAGGTTGGCGCCCAGGATGAAGTTGACCGAAGAGCGAACGGTGTCGATTTCACCGGCTACGGTGCTGGTTTCGCTGACCACGTCGCCGGCATTGTCGACGATGTAGGTGTCGTTGCCGGCGCCACCGGCCATGAAGTCTGCGCCGGCACCACCATCGATGTAGTTACTGTCGGCGTTGCCGATCAGGGTGTTGTTCAGGCTGTTGCCGGTCAGCGTGAAGTTGCCGCTGCCCAGCAGGGTGACGTTTTCAACGTTGCGCAAGTTGCTCAGATTCAGGTCGACGACATTGGTTTGCAGGGTCGATGCGTAGCTGATCAGCAGCGTGTCGTTGCCTTCGTCGGCCAGCTCCTGAATCAGGGCCAGTTCGCCTGCCTGATCGAGGCCATAGGTGTCGTTACCTTTGCCGCCGATCATGGTGTCGAGGCCGCCGGCGCCGGACAGCTGGTTGTTGCCGTCGTTGCCGATCAGCACGTTGTCCTGCGAGTTGCCCAAGGCAAAGACGTCGCCAGTGCCGGTGAGGGTGAGGTTTTCGAGGTTGGCACCCAGGATGAAGTTGACCGAAGAGCGAACGGTATCGATTTCACCGACTACCGTACTGGTTTCGCTGACCACGTCGCCGGCATTGTCGACGATGTAGGTGTCGTTGCCGGCGCCGCCGGCCATGAAGTCCGCGCCGGCACCGCCGTCGAGAATGTTGTTGCCGCTGTTGCCGTTCAACACGTTGTTCAGGGCGTTGCCTGTCGCGTTGATATTGTCAGTACCCACCAGCGAAAGGTTTTCGACGTTGTTGCCCAGGGTGTAGTTGATGTAGGAGTAAACCTGGTCGATTTCCGTCGCCGAGGTTCCGTTTTCGATAACCACGTCACCGACGTTGTCGACTACATAGGTGTCATTGCCCGCGCCACCATTGAGGATGTCCGCGCCCGCTCCGCCGTTGAGAATGTTGTTGTCGGCATTACCGATCAGCACGTTGTCCAGGCTGTTGCCGAGCACAGCGAAAGCACCACTGCCCAGCACTGTCACGTTTTCCACGTTCTGCAGGTTGCTGATGGTCATATCGACGATCTGCGAGGTGGCGGCATAGGTCAGAAGCAGGGTGTCGGTGCCTTCGTTGGCCAGTTCCTGGATCAGGGCCAGTTCGCCTGCCTGATCGAGGCCATAGGTGTCGTTGCCCTTGCCGCCGATCATGGTGTCGAGGCCGCCGGCACCGGACAGCTGGTTGTTGCCGTCGTTGCCGATCAGCACGTTGTCCTGGGAGTTGCCCAAGGCAAAGATGTCGCCAGTGCCGGTGAGGGTGAGGTTTTCGAGGTTGGCGCCCAGGATGAAGTTGACCGAAGAGCGAACGGTGTCGATTTCACCGGCTACGGTGCTGGTTTCGCTGACCACGTCGCCGACATTGTCGACGATGTAGGTGTCATTGCCCGCGCCGCCGGCCATGAAGTCCGCGCCGGCACCGCCATCAATGAAGTTGTTGCCACTGTTGCCGTTCAATACGTTGTTCAACGCATTGCCGGTGGCCGTCAGATTATCGGTGCCCACCAGCGTAAGGTTTTCGACGTTATTGCCCAAGGTGTAGCTGAGGGAAGAAATGACGGTATCGATACCCGAGCCGGCGTTTGCAAGCTCAACCACGGTATCGCCGACGTTATCGACGTAGTAGGTGTCATTACCGTCGCCCCCGGTCATGGAGTCTGCACCTGCCATGCCGTTAAGGGTGTTGTTCAGTGCGTTGCCGGTCAGGACGTCATCGAATGCCGAGCCGATGGCATTCTCGATTTTTGCGCCATAGGCAATCGCCAGGCCGTCATTGATCGCAGCCTGAGTGTTCAGGTCAGTGAAGGTCTTGCCGATCTGGCTGTAGGCCCCTTCATTCAGGTTGATTTTCACGGAGGCAAGTTGATTGCTGCCATCAATGGTGTCGTTACCGCCGGCATCCCAGATGGTTTCAAAAATCGACTGGTCAGGTGCCCACTTGTAGACGTTGTCGCCGGTCTGCCACATCGTGTTGACGCCATACAGGCTCTGAATCGCAATGATGTCGAGAACCATCGGTGTCGTCGGCTGGTACGAGTAATTGCTGCTGTAACTCATCACCGTGAAGTGAACGTCGTCCAGTGAAGGATCCAGCAGTGTCTTGTTGGTCGAGCTGGCATCGAACGGATGCTTGAGACCCAGTGCGTGACCGATCTCATGGATGAAGGTCATGACATCATAAGACCCCTTCAGCGGGGTGGCTTCGCCCGTCTGCGGGCCAATCCAGACATCGCCACCGGCCGGGGTGTTGGCAGGGAAATAAGCCCAGGCAGCGGTCTTGTTGTCCATCAGCCGATAGCCGCCGAAGCGCAGGTCACCCACGTTGGTCAGCGTGTCTGTGGTCAGGCTGAAGTTGAGATTGGTGACGGCTGCCCAAGTCCCCAGTGAGTAGTTCACCGCCGCCTTCTGACCCGGAGTGAGCTCGTACAGCGCGTTGTATTCATTGTCGGGACTGTAGTCGGTGACGAAGTACGAGGTACCAGGAGCCATGAAGCTATAGCTCAGACTGGTTCCACCTTTGCCCCAGTTGGATCCCAGCCAGTAGGTGCCGGAAATGAGGCTGTCAACAGTGGCATTGCCGGTCAGAGTAGCGGGGAACGAGATGGAGTAAGTCTTGGGCGTAGGCATGCGGGGATTTCCTGAGTGCGCTGCGGCCCTTCCTGAATGCGACCGCTACAAAAAATGCGATTTTGCACCAGAAACAGGAAGTTTGACATCATTAAGCCATCATTTTTCTGATCGCTGGCGTCAAATAACTGACCGGGCGATCTGTATCGGCCTGTGCAGTAGAATTCTGAAACCAACCTCACTACCGTTCGTCCAGGAATTCCCATGAGTGCCCCCAACTCCATGCTGATTCGCGAAACTTTTCCCGTCGGCCCGCTGCAGTGCAACTGCACGATCATCGGTGATCCGGTCACGAAAAAAGCCATTGTCGTCGACCCGGGCGGCAATCCCGATCTGATCATGGCGCGCCTCGACGCGCTGGGTCTGAAGGTGGTGAGCATCATCCACACCCATGCGCACCTTGATCACTTCCTGGCCTCCGGTCAGATGAAAGAGAAAACCGGCGCGACCCTGCACCTGCACAAGGAAGATCAGTTCCTGTGGGACAACCTCGAAATGCAATGCCAGATGTTCGGCGTGCCCTACACCCCGGTGCCGTCACCGGATCGCTGGCTGAGCGACGACGAGGAACTGGCTTGCGGCTGCGGCGTGGCACTGCACACGCCGGGGCATACACCCGGTTCCATGAGCTTTTGGTTTTCCGAGGCTAAGCTGTTGATTGCCGGCGACACGTTGTTCCGGCGCGGAGTAGGGCGCACGGATTTGTGGGGCGGCGATCAGGCGACCATAGTGCGATCGATCAAGCAGCGGCTGTACACACTGGATGAAGACGCGATCGTTGTGGCTGGACATGGTCCGGACACGCGTCTGGGGGACGAAATGCGCGAAAACCCGTTCGTGCGCGCCTAAACATTTTGTCACGAGTGCGCGGTGGAATTTTTGTGCATTGTCATGATCCAACGCCCGCAAAGGTCCATTGCCAAACGGCCGTTGCACCACAGAATGCAAAAAGTAGGAGCTCTCCATGTTCACCACGCGTCGTTTGATTATTGTCGCTACTGCCGTCGCCGTGCTGTCCGGCTGCGCCTCGCCCAACCCGTATGACAATCAGGGCCAGGCCGACGGCGGCTCCCAGGGCATGAGCAAAACCGCCAAGTACGGTGGCCTCGGCGCACTGGCCGGCGCGTTGGCCGGTGCTGCCATCGACCACAACAACCGCGGCAAGGGCGCCTTGATCGGTGCCGCCGTCGTCGGTGCTTCGGCAGCCGGTTACGGTTACTACGCCGACCAGCAAGAGAAGAAGCTGCGCGCCAGCATGGCCAACACCGGAGTCGAGGTGCAGCGTCAGGGCGATCAGATCAAGCTGATCATGCCGGGCAACATTACCTTCGCCACCGATTCGGCGAACATCGCTCCAAGCTTCTATCAGCCGCTGAACAACCTGGCCGGCTCGCTCAAGGAGTTCAGCCAGAACCAGATCGAGATCGTCGGCTACACCGACAGCACCGGCAGCCGTCAGCACAACATGGACCTGTCCCAGCGCCGTGCGCAGAGCGTGGCGACCTACCTGACTTCGCAAGGTGTCAGCGGTGCCAACCTGTCGGCCCGCGGTGCCGGCCCGGATAATCCGATTGCCAGCAACGGTGACGTCAACGGTCGGGCGCAGAACCGTCGCGTTGAAGTCAACCTGAAGGCGATTCCGGGCCAGCAGTACGGTGGTCAGCAGCAACAGCAGCCAGGCACGGTTCAGCAGTACCCGTAACCGTCAGGCACAAAAAAGCCCCCGGACAAGTGATTGTCCGGGGGCTTTTTGTTTGCGCTGAAGACTGATTACTTCTTCAGGCCGTAATGCTCATCGAGCATGCCCGGCGAGTTCGGAGTCTTCGGCGCGTAGTCGCGCGGCGGCTCCTGATTGCGCGGTGGCGTCAGGCGTTCGCGTGGGGCCTGCGCAGCCTCTGCGTGCAGAGAGGCGAGCAGACGTTGACGGGTCTGTTCGTCCAGGGCCAGGCGATTGGCGCCCTCGGCGAGGTGATCCTGCACTTCCTGATAGCTCTGGGTCAGCTTCTTGACCAGATTGGCGGTGCTGTTGAAGTGGGTCACCACTTCGTTCTGATAACTGTCGAAGCGTTCCTGAATGTCGTCCAGTTGACGCTGTGTGCGGCTGGGCGCGGCGTTCGGCGCAACGCGTGCGATCAGGAAACCAATGGCGACACCCACAACCAGGGCAAGAGTCGGTAACAACCAAACTAAGAGCGAGTGTTCCACGAGTCCTTCCTCTATAAACGGCTTTGCTTTACGTTAACGGCTCGAACCTGCGCTGTATACCGCGATTCACTCGCAATAGATTGGCACAGACAATTTGCTAGACGAGTCGACCCGATTCGAGGTCACGGAGTTCCTTCCTTGCTGATGCGTGAAACCCCTGTAGTGATTGATGGCCCGGTGGGTCAACTTGAAAGTCTGTACCTGGATAGCGAGCAGCCGCGCGGCATCGCGCTGATCTGCCATCCCAACCCGGTGCAGGGCGGCACCATGCTCAACAAGGTCGTCTCGACCCTGCAGCGCACTGCGCGCGATGCTGGTCTGATCACCTTGCGCTTCAACTATCGTGGCGTCGGTGCCAGCGAAGGTTCCCATGACATGGGCAGCGGTGAAGTCGATGACGCCCAGGCAGCCGCTGCCTGGCTGCTGGAAAAAC
The DNA here is from genome assembly GCF_059421845.1 of Pseudomonas sp. GW821-FHT02C04. Taxonomy (NCBI): domain Bacteria; kingdom Pseudomonadati; phylum Pseudomonadota; class Gammaproteobacteria; order Pseudomonadales; family Pseudomonadaceae; genus Pseudomonas; species Pseudomonas sp. GW821-FHT02C04. The sequence continues at coordinate 91,939 of NZ_JBWKVT010000011.1, forward strand.
ACCCGGATCTGCCGCTGACTCTGTTCGGTTTCTCCTTCGGTGGATTTGTTGCAGCAAGTCTCGGCGGCCGACTCGAAGCCCAGGGCGTACAGCTCAAGCACCTGTTCATGGTTGCACCGGCGGTGATGCGCCTGGGCGATCAGGATCAGTTGCCGCAGCAGGGCGAACTCACGGTGATCCAGCCGGAAACCGACGAAGTGATCGATCCGCAGCTGGTCTACGACTGGTCTGACAAACTCCAGCGCCCCCATGAGCTGCTGAAAGTGGCAGAATGCGGACACTTTTTTCATGGCAAGCTGACCGATCTCAAGGATCTGATCCTGCCGCGTCTCTCGAATTGATTGCAGTCTGACAAGCGATTACCCATGACGAACCGTACCCGCATCCTCACCGGCATCACCACCACCGGCACCCCGCACCTGGGCAACTACGCCGGCGCCATCCGCCCGGCGATTCTCGCCAGCCGCGACAGCAATGCCGACTCGTTCTACTTCCTGGCCGACTATCACGCCCTGATCAAGTGCGATGACCCGCTGCGCATTCAGCGCTCGCGCCTGGAAATCGCCGCGACCTGGCTGGCCGGTGGCCTGGATGTGGATCGCGTGACCTTCTACCGCCAGTCCGACATCCCGGAAATCCCCGAGCTGACCTGGCTGCTGACCTGCGTCGCTGCCAAGGGCCTGCTGAACCGCGCCCACGCCTACAAGGCCTCGGTGGACAAGAACGTCGAGACCGGCGAAGACCCGGATGCCGGCATCACCATGGGCTTGTATAGCTATCCGGTGCTGATGGCGGCGGACATCCTGATGTTCAACGCGCACAAGGTGCCGGTCGGTCGCGATCAGATCCAGCACGTGGAAATGGCGCGTGACATCGGCCAGCGTTTCAACCACCTGTTCGGCCAGGGCAAGGAGTTCTTCACCATGCCCGAAGCGCTGATCGAGGAAAGCGTGGCCACCTTGCCGGGCCTGGACGGTCGCAAGATGTCCAAGAGCTACGACAACACCATTCCACTGTTCTCCAGCGCCAAGGAAATGAAGGACGCGATCTCGCGCATCGTTACCGACTCCCGCGCGCCGGGCGAAGCGAAAGATCCGGACAACTCGCACCTGTTCACCCTGTTCCAGGCGTTCTCCACGCCGGCACAGGCAGACGAATTCCGCAGCGAACTGCTGGGCGGTCTGGGTTGGGGCGAAGCGAAGAACCGTCTGTTCCAGCTGCTGGACAACGAATTGGGCGAGTCCCGCGAGCGTTATCATCAGTTGATCGAACGTCCGGCGGATCTGGAAGACATCCTGCAACACGGCGCCAAGAAGGCCCGTTCGGTCGCGACGCCGTTCCTCAATGAATTGCGTGAAGCGGTTGGCCTGCGTTCGTTCGTCAATCAGGTTCAGGTTGCCGCGACCACCAAGAAGAAAGCCGCGAAAGCCGCACGTTTCGTCAGCTTCCGTGAAGATGACGGCAGCTTCCGTTTCCGTCTGCTGGCGGCCGATGGCGAGCAATTGTTGCTGTCGCGCAACTTCGCCGACGGCAAGACCGCGGGCCTGGTGACCAAGCAACTGCAATCGGGTCAGGCGCTGGATGTACGCAGCGAGGACCTGAGCTTCAGCGTCTGGCTGGAAGGCGAGTGCGTCGGCGACAGCCCGGCGTTCGCCGACGTGGCTGCGCGGGATGCGGCCGTCGAGGCTTTGCGGATCGCGCTGACACCGGTTCAGGAATAATCAACGGGCCGGCCCGACCAAGGGCCGATTGCCATTCCCACGGGCCATCGCTACAGTGACGGCCCGTTTTTGTTGCCTTGCTAACGAATTATGACGCCCCTAGAACGATATCAAGCTGATCTGAAACGCCCGGACTTCTTCCATGATGCGGCGCAGGAAACTGCCGTGCGTCACTTGCAACGCCTGTACGACGATCTGATCGCGGCCGAGCAGAACAAGCCGGGTTTGCTGGGCAAGCTGTTTGGCAAAAAGGATCAGACCCCGGTCAAGGGCCTGTACTTCTGGGGCGGCGTGGGTCGCGGCAAGACTTACCTGGTGGACACCTTCTTCGAAGCCCTGCCATTCAAGGAAAAGACCCGCACCCACTTCCACCGCTTCATGAAGCGCGTGCACGAAGAGATGAAGACCCTCGGCGGCGAGAAAAACCCGCTGACCATCATCGCCAAGCGTTTTGCGACTGAATCGCGGGTCATCTGCTTCGATGAATTCTTCGTTTCCGACATCACCGACGCCATGATCCTCGGCACGCTGATGGAAGAGCTGTTCAAGAACGGCGTGACCCTGGTCGCCACGTCGAACATCGTGCCGGACGGCTTGTACAAGGATGGCCTGCAACGCGCGCGTTTCCTGCCGGCCATCGCACTGATCAAGCAGAACACCGAGATCGTCAACGTCGACAGCGGCGTCGACTATCGTTTGCGTCACCTCGAACAAGCGGAACTGTTCCACTTCCCGCTCGATGAAGCCGCCCACGAAAGCCTGCGCAAGAGCTTCCGCGCGCTGACGCCTGAGTGCACGGCCGCCGTGGAAAACGATGTGCTGATCATCGAGAACCGCGAAATCCGCGCGCTGCGCACCTGCGATGACGTGGCCTGGTTCGACTTCCGCGAACTGTGCGACGGCCCGCGTAGCCAGAACGACTACATCGAGCTGGGCAAGATTTTCCACGCCGTGTTGCTCAGTGGCGTGGAGCAGATGAGCGTTGCTACCGACGACATCGCCCGACGCTTCATCAACATGGTCGACGAGTTCTACGACCGTAACGTCAAGCTGATCATTTCTGCCGAAGTCGAGTTGAAAGACCTGTACACCGGCGGGCGTCTGACGTTCGAATTCCAGCGGACCCTCAGCCGTCTGCTGGAGATGCAATCCCACGAATTCCTGTCCCGGGCACACAAGCCTTAAGCGGATTCGGCAAACAAAAAGGGCCTGCAGATGCAGGCCCTTTTTTGTGTCTGGTCGAATCGTCAGGCAGCTTGCTGGAACTGCTGTCGATACTGGTTCGGTGACAGTTCTGTGTGCTGGCGGAACAGGCGTGCGAAGAAGCTCGCATCGTCGTAGCCGACTTCGTAGCTGATGGTCTTGATGCTCTTGCGACTGCCGGAGAGCAAGCCCTTGGCGGTCTCGATGCGCAGCCGTTGCAGATAATGCAGCGGCTTGTCGCCGGTGGCGGTCTGGAAGCGGCGCATGAAGTTGCGGATGCTCATGCCGTGCTCGCGGGCCACGTCTTCGAAGCGGAACTTGTCGGCGAAATGCTCTTCGAGCCAGTGCTGGATCTGCAGGATGATCACGTCCTGGTGCAGTTTCTGCCCGCCGAAACCGATGCGGCCCGGCGAATAGCTGCGCTGCACTTCGTAGAGGATGTCGCGGGCTACAGCTTGCGCCACATTGGCGCCGCAGAAGCGCTCGATCAGGTAGATATAGAGGTCGCAGGCCGAGGTGGTGCCACCGGCGCAGTACAGATTGTCGGCGTCGGTCAGGTGCTTGTCCTGATTGAGATAGACCTGCGGGAAACGCTCGGCGAAGGCATTGAAGAAGCGCCAGTAGGTGGTCGCTTCCTTGCCGTTGAGCAGGCCGGCTTCGGCCAGCCAGAACACCCCGGTGGCTTCGCCGCAGAGTACCGCGCCACGGGCGTGTTGTTCGCGCAGCCACGGCAGCACCTGTGGATAACGTTGGCAGAGCGTGTCGAAGTCATCCCAGAACGCTGGAAGGATGATGACGTCGGCGTTTTCCAGGCCGCCGTCCACCGGCATGACCACGTCACTGAAGCTGTTCACCGGTTTGCCGTCGGGGCTGACCAGGCGGGTTTCGAACGCCGGAGTCAGGCCGTGGCCCAGTTGTTTGCCGTAACGCAGGCTGGCCAGATGGAAGAAATCCTTGGCTTGCATGAGGGTGGAAGCGAAAACCCGGTCGATCGCCAGGATGCTGACGCGCCGCAAGGGCGTGGAGACTTGCTTAGACATAATTCAACTTTTGTTTTTATAAGGGAAAGTGGTCACCAGACGGCTGGATCGTCTTATTTTTTGTCGGATGTGTCCAGTGTCCTGTATCGGAAGCGAGGCTTAGTCTCTGAAGGTCTGATCCCTTCAACAATAAAGAAAAGGTGTCGCATGATCCCCAGAACCCTGTTCAGCTCCGAGCACGAATTGTTCCGCGACAGCGTGCGGACATTCCTTGAAAAAGAGGCCGTGCCGTTCCACGGGCAATGGGAAAAACAAGGCTACATCGACCGCAAATTGTGGAACAAGGCAGGGGAGGCGGGGATGCTCTGCTCACACCTGCCGGAGGAATACGGCGGGCTGGGGGCGGACTTTCTGTACAGCGCCGTAGTGATCGAGGAAGTCGGACGGCTGGGGCTGACCGGCATCGGTTTCTCGCTGCATTCGGACATCGTCGCGCCGTACATCCTGCATTACGGCAGCGAGGCGTTGAAGCACAAGTACCTGCCGAAGCTGGTGTCGGGCGAGATGGTCACGGCCATCGCCATGACCGAGCCAGGCGCGGGGTCCGACCTGCAGGGGGTCAAGACCACTGCCGTGCTGGACGGTGACGAATATGTCATCAACGGTTCGAAAACCTTTATCACCAATGGTTTTCTCGCCGATCTGGTGATCGTCGTCGCCAAGACCGATCCCAAGGCTGGAGCGAAGGGCACCAGTCTGTTTCTGGTGGAGGCGAACACGCCGGGCTTCGACAAGGGCAAGCGCCTGGAGAAGGTCGGAATGAAGGCTCAGGACACGTCCGAATTGTTCTTCCAGGACGTGCGAGTGCCGAAGGAAAACCTGTTGGGTCAGGCCGGAGCCGGGTTTGCCTATCTGATGCAGGAGTTGCCGCAGGAGCGTCTGACCGTGGCCATTGGCGGGCTGGCCTCGGCCGAGGCGGCGCTGCAATGGACGCTGGAATACACCCGTGACCGCAAGGCGTTCGGCAAGGCAATCGCCGACTTTCAGAACACGCGCTTCAAACTGGCGGAAATGGCCACCGAGATTCAGATCGGCCGGGTGTTCGTCGATCGCTGCCTGGAACTGCACCTGCAAGGCAAGCTCGACGTACCGACCGCCGCGATGGCCAAGTACTGGGGCACCGACCTGCAATGCAAGGTGCTCGACGAGTGCGTGCAACTGCATGGCGGCTACGGTTTCATGTGGGAGTACCCGGTGGCCCGGGCGTGGGCGGATGCGCGGGTGCAGCGGATCTATGCCGGCACCAACGAAATCATGAAAGAGATCATTGCGCGGTCGCTATGACCTGGGCGCTCCCACGCTCGTGCGTGGGAGCGCGACTTTTAGCGCGGGATCAAGGCGCCGGGTTCGGATGATCCTTGTGAATCGCTTCAATTCCTTCAAGCACTTCGTCTGAAAGATTCAGATAGAAACTGGCAATGTTGCTGTCCAGTTGCTCAAGCGTCGTCGCCCCGATGATGTTGCTGGTGACGAACGGTTGCTGATTGACGAAGGCCAACGCCATTTGCGCCGGATCCAGGCCGTGTTCCCGGGCGAGTGCCACGTAACGGCTGCACGCCGCTTCCGATTGCGCGTTGAAATAGCGGCTGAAGCGGCTGTAGAGGCTCAGGCGACCTTTTGGCGGGCGGGCGCCACCTTCGTACTTGCCCGACAGGAAACCGAACGCCAGTGGCGAATAGGCGAGCAGGCCGCACTGTTCGCGGATGGCGATCTCCGCCAGACCGACTTCGAAGCTGCGGTTGAGCAGGTTGTACGGGTTCTGGATCGATACCGCGCGCGGCCAGCCACGGGCTTCGGCCAAAGCCAGGAAACGCATGGTGCCCCACGGGGTTTCGTTGGACAGGCCGATGTGGCGGATCTTGCCGGCCTTCACTTGCTCGTCGAGCGCTTCGAGGGTGTCCTCGAGCGGGGTGAGGTTGGCTTCAATCTTGTGTTTGTAGCCCAGTTGTCCGAAAAAGTTGGTGCTGCGCTCCGGCCAGTGCAATTGATACAGGTCGATGTAGTCGGTCTGCAGACGCTTGAGGCTGGCGTCCACGGCTTCGGTGATGTGCTGGCGGTTGTGGCGCAGGTTCTTGTCGCGGATGTAGTCGATGGTGTTGCCGGGGCCGGCGATCTTGCTGGCGAGGATCCAGTCGGCGCGGTCGCCGCGACTCTTGAAGTAATTGCCGATGTAGCGCTCGGTGGTGGCATAGGTCTCGGCTTTCGGCGGCACCGGGTACATCTCGGCGGTGTCGATGAAATTGATCCCGGCGCCCTTGGCCCGTTCGATCTGGGCGAAGGCTTCAGCTTCAGTGTTTTGCTCGCCCCAGGTCATGGTGCCGAGGCAGATTGCACTCACGTTCAGGTCGGTACGGCCTAGCTGGCGATAGTCCATCGGGTGCTCCTTGGGCAAAACAAGCATAAAAGCAGGTTGAAATTTTTTTCGCAATCTGCATAATTGCCGACCTCTTTCTGCAGTGGAAGTGATGCGCCGCCGCCGAAGAATCTTGCCGTTGAACGGACGCGCCGACCCGAGCCCCCGAAAGCGTCTGTATCCGGCTGCCTTTGACTTGTCAAAGTACGCACTATTCAGTAAGATCCGCCGTCTTATTTACAGGCGGCCCCTGAGGCTATAAAGAATGAAAACTTTTACTGCTAAACCGGAAACAGTAAAGCGCGACTGGTTTGTCGTCGACGCTGCTGGTCAGACCCTGGGTCGTCTGGCCACCGAAATCGCGAGCCGTCTGCGTGGCAAGCACAAGCCTGAGTACACTCCTCACGTTGACACCGGCGACTACATCGTCGTAATCAACGCTGAGCAGATCCGTGTTACCGGTGCTAAAACCACTGACAAAATGTACTACTCCCACTCCGGTTTCCCGGGCGGCATCAAGTCGATCAACTTTGAAAAGCTGATCGCCAAAGCCCCTGAGCGCGTGATCGAGACCGCGGTTAAAGGCATGCTGCCTAAAAACCCACTGGGTCGCGACATGTACCGTAAGCTGAAAGTCTATGCGGGCGCTGCACACCCACATACTGCTCAGCAGCCCCAAGAACTGAAGTTTTAACGGAATAGTACATTATGTCGGCGACTCAAAATTACGGCACTGGCCGTCGCAAGACCGCAACCGCACGCGTTTTCCTGCGTCCGGGTACTGGTAACATCTCCATCAACAACCGTTCGCTGGATTCGTTCTTCGGCCGCGAAACTGCCCGCATGGTAGTTCGTCAGCCGCTGGAACTGACCGAGACTGTCGAGAAATTCGACATCTACGTCACCGTGATCGGCGGTGGTGTAAGTGGTCAAGCTGGCGCAATCCGCCACGGCATCACTCGCGCTCTGATGGACTACGACGAAACCCTGCGTAGCGCTCTGCGCAAAGCTGGCTTCGTTACCCGCGACGCCCGTGAAGTTGAACGTAAGAAAGTTGGTCTGCGTAAAGCGCGTAAGCGTCCGCAGTACTCGAAGCGTTAATTTCGCTTCCACGTTCAAAAAGAACGCCCGATTCCTCACGGAACCGGGCGTTTTTTTATGCGTGCGATTTCTCGAATAATTGCGCTGTGACAACTTGCCACATTCGTAGACCCCCTATACTACAAGGCTTGGGGGCCACCCCTCCGGGTAATTACCTTGTCAGAATTGGGGCTTTTCATTACCATTCGGCAAAATTTTTATAAGTACATAGATTCATATTTAGTAGATGCCTGATTTAACAGGCCACAAAGCTGATGGGAGAGGACTGAATGAGCAATGACGGCGTGAATGCAGGCCGGCGTCGCTTCTTGGTAGCAGCCACATCCGTGGTGGGTGCTGCAGGAGCGGTGGGGGCTGCGGTCCCGTTCGTGGGGTCATGGTTTCCCAGTGCCAAGGCGAAAGCTGCCGGTGCACCGGTGAAAGTGAATGTCAGCAAAATCGAGCCCGGACAGCAGATGATTGCTGAATGGCGCGGCCAGCCGGTATTCATTGTTCGCCGTACTGCGGAAATCCTGGGGAATCTCAAGAAGATCGAGGGCCAGCTCTCCGATCCGACCTCCAAAAACTCCACGCAACCTACCTATGTCGACCCTGAAGTGCGTTCGATCAAGCCGGAAATTCTGCTGCTGATCGGGATCTGCACTCACCTGGGTTGCTCACCGACCTTCCGTCCCGAAGTGGCACCCGCGGATCTGGGAAAAGACTGGGTAGGCGGCTATTTCTGCCCTTGCCACGGTTCCCACTACGATCTGGCTGGCCGCGTCTACAAGTCGCAACCTGCGCCTTTGAACCTGCCAGTACCCCCGCATTCCTATGAGACCGATGACCTGATTGTCATTGGCGTCGATACGGAGAAAGCGTGATGAGCAAGTTCATGGATTGGGTTGATGCGCGCTTCCCCGCCACCAAGATGTGGGAAGACCATCTCAGCAAGTATTACGCTCCAAAAAACTTCAACTTCTTCTACTTCTTCGGCTCGCTGGCGCTGCTCGTTCTGGTCAACCAGATCGTCACCGGTGTCTGGCTGACCATGAGCTACACCCCGTCGGCGGAAGAAGCGTTTGCCTCCGTCGAATACATCATGCGCGACGTCGAGTACGGCTCGATCCTGCGTTTGCTGCACTCCACCGGCGCTTCGGCGTTCTTCATCGTGGTCTATCTGCACATGTTCCGTGGCCTGCTTTACGGTTCGTACCAGAAGCCGCGCGAGCTGGTGTGGGTGTTCGGCATGCTGATCTACCTGGCGCTGATGGCTGAAGCCTTCATGGGTTACCTGCTGCCATGGGGCCAGATGTCCTACTGGGGCGCCCAGGTGATCATCTCGCTGTTCGGCGCGATTCCGGTCATCGGTAACGACCTGACCCAGTGGATTCGTGGTGACTACCTGATTTCCGGAATCACCCTGAACCGCTTCTTCGCCCTGCACGTTGTGGCCCTGCCGATCGTGATTCTCGGTCTGGTGGTGCTGCACATCCTGGCGTTGCACGAAGTGGGTTCGAACAACCCCGACGGCGTGGACATCAAGAAGCACAAAGACGAAAACGGTATCCCGCTGGACGGCATCGCCTTCCACCCGTACTACACCGTGAAAGACATTGTCGGCGTCGTGGTGTTCCTGTTCATCTTCTGCTTCATTGTGTTCTTCTTCCCGGAAATGGGCGGCTACTTCCTCGAAAAACCAAACTTCGAGCAAGCCAACCCGTTCAAGACGCCTGAGCACATTGCACCGGTCTGGTACTTCACGCCGTTCTACGCGATCTTGCGTGCGGTCCCTGACAAACTCATGGGTGTTATCGCCATGGGTGCGGCGATTGCGGTGCTGTTTGTCCTGCCATGGCTCGACCGCAGCCCGGTCAAGTCGATGCGCTACAAAGGCTGGATGAGCAAGATCTGGCTGGTGGTGTTCTGCATTTCGTTCGTGATCCTCGGCATTCTGGGCGTTCTGGCCCCGACGCCGGAGCGCACCTTGCTGTCGCAGGTATGTACCTTCCTGTACTTCGCCTACTTCATTCTGATGCCTTTCTACACCAGGCTCGAGAAGACCAAACCGGTTCCGGAAAGGGTGACTGGCTGATGAAAAAGTTATTTTTTGCTCTGATTTTTGCTGCGCTGCCAGTGCTGTCTTTCGCCGCTGAACACGGTGGTCCGGAACTGGAAAAAGTCGACATCGACGTTTCCGACAAGGCTGCCCTGCAGGATGGTGCGCGTACCTTCGCCAACTATTGCATGGGTTGCCACAGTGCCAAGTTCCAGCGTTACGAGCGTGTTGCCGATGACCTCGGCGTACCGCATGACCTGATGCTGCAGAAACTGGTGTTCACTGGCGCCAAGATCGGCGATCACATGACCATCGGCATGCAGCCGGCCGACGCCAAGACCTGGTTCGGCGCAGCGCCGCCGGACCTGACCCTGGTAGCTCGTGTTCGTGGCACTGACTGGCTTTACGGTTACCTCAAGTCGTTCTACGAAGATCCTGCGCGTCCATGGGGCGTGAACAACAAGGTCTTCCCGAACGTCGGCATGCCAAACGTGCTGGTCGGCCTGCAAGGTCGTCAAGTCGTGGGTTGCAAGCAGGTGCAGATCGTCGAAAACGGCAAGAAGCAATATGACCCGCTGACCGGTACGCCTCTGACTCATGAAGCGTGCGATCAGTTGACCATCGTGCCGAAAACCGGAGCCCTGAACGAAGAGCAGTTCGATGAGAAGGTCAAGAATCTGGTAACCTTCCTGGCTTACTCGGCTAACCCGGTTAAGCTGCAACATCAGCGCATCGGTACTTACGTCTTGCTGTACCTGGCGTTCTTCTTTGTGTTCGCCTACCTGCTCAAGCGTGAATACTGGAAAGACGTGCACTGATAACGCTTCAAGCAATTGCTGTTAATCGCGCGCGCCCAAGGGCGCCTCTGAAAACGCAACGCCTGGTCTGTCAGGTGTTGCGGGAGGCGCCCTCTGGGCGCGCGCGTTTTTCCGGCTCCGACAATTTCAACAAGCGAGGAGGATCGCCATGGGCGTGACCAATCGGTTGGCCTGTTACTCCGACCCCGCCGACCACTATTCCCACCGAGTGCGCATCGTGCTTGCAGAGAAGGGTGTCAGCGCCGAAATCATTTATGTGGAGGCTGGTCGTCAGCCGCCTAAACTGATTGAGGTGAACCCTTACGGGAGTCTCCCGACGCTGGTCGATCGCGACCTGGCGTTGTGGGAGTCGACCGTGGTGATGGAATATCTGGATGAGCGTTACCCGCATCCGCCATTGATGCCGGTGTACCCGGTGGCGCGTGCCAACAGTCGTCTGTTGATACACCGTATCCAGCGCGACTGGTGTGGTCTGGTGGATCTGATTCTGGATTCACGCACCAAGGAAGCCGCGCGCGTCGTGGCGCGCAAGGAGTTGCGCGAAAGCCTGACAGGCGTGTCGCCGTTGTTTGCCGACAAGCCGTTTTTCCTCAGTGAGGAACAAAGTCTGGTGGATTGCTGCCTATTGCCAATACTCTGGCGTTTGCCGATTCTGGGTATAGAACTGCCGCGGCCAGCCAAGCCGCTGCTTGATTATATGGAGCGTCAGTTTGCGCGTGAGGCTTTCCAGGCGAGTCTGTCTGGTGTCGAACGCGACATGCGCTAAGGCTTAAGGAGCCGCTATGAACTCCAGTCGACCTTATCTGGTCCGCGCGCTCTACGAGTGGATTGTGGATAACGATTGCACCCCGCACATGCTGGTCAATTCCGAATACCCGGCGGTCCAGGTGCCACAGGGTTTTGCCAGTGACGGGCAGATTGTCCTGAATATTTCGCCGAGTGCCGTGCGTCATCTGCACATGGACAACGACGTCGTGACCTTCGAAGGTCGCTTCGGTGGCGTTCCGCACAGCCTGTACGTGCCGATAGCCGCGATCCTGGGTATCTATGCCCGGGAGAATGGTCAGGGCATGGTGTTCGATCTGGAGTCGCCGATGGATGACGAAGACGAGATCGAACAGGATGACGATATTCCGCCGCCGGACAGCGAGCCGCCACGCCCAAGCGGTCGGCCAAGTCTGAAAGTGGTGAAGTAATAAAAAAGGCGATCCAACCGGATCGCCTTTTTTGTGCCTGCGCTTTGCGTATCAGTCGATGTATTCGAACAGCTTCACAATTTTCTGCACGCCGGAAACACCCTGCACCAGGTTGGTGGCCTGGGCCGCTTCCTGTTTGGTCAGCAGGCCGAGCAGGTAGACGATGCCGTTCTCGGTCACGACTTTGATGCGCGAGCCGGGAATGTTGGCGTCGGCAAGCATCTGGGTTTTGATCTTGGTCGTCAGCCAGGAGTCATTCTGGCGGGCGAGGAAGCTTGAAGGTGCAATCAATTGCAACTCGTTGTGCACCGTCTTCACTCGTTGCACGTTGGCAGCAGCCTGTTCGGCCTTGGCTTTGAGGTCTGCGTTCTCGGTCTGGCCAGCCAAGAGCACGACGCCGTTGAAGCTGGTGACGACGATGTGCGATTTTTTGTCCATGTTCGGATCGGCCTTGGACACATTGACGCCGACTTTGGTTTCGATCAGTGAGTCGTCGATCTTGCTGCCGAAGGTGCGGGTGCCGCGATCGTCTTCGATCGGTGCTTCGCGGCTGGCATTCACCACGGAGGTGCAGCCAGTAATTCCGAGGCACAGGGTCAAGGCCAGAAGGCCAAGGCGATTAGGGGTCATTCTTCACTCCCGAACAGTTGGCTGTCGATCAGATCGCAAAGGCAATGGATCGCCAGCAAGTGGACTTCCTGAATACGTGCGGTGACGTTGGCCGGTACGCGAATCTCGACGTCCTCGGGCAACAGCAACGACGCCATGCCGCCGCCATCGCGGCCGGTCAATGCTACGACAATCATTTCGCGATCATGTGCGGCCTGGATCGCTTGAATAATGTTCGCCGAGTTGCCGCTGGTCGAAATCGCCAGCAACACATCGCCTGGCTGACCGAGTGCGCGGATCTGCTTGGAGAACACTTCGTTGTAGCTGTAGTCGTTGGCGATCGAGGTGATGGTCGAGCTGTCGGTCGTCAGGGCGATCGCCGGCAGGCTCGGGCGCTCGCGCTCGAAACGGTTAAGCAGCTCCGAGGAGAAATGCTGGGCGTCGCCGGCCGAGCCGCCGTTACCGCACGAGAGCATCTTCCCTTCGTTGAGCAAGGCGTTGACCATCACTTGGCTGGCTTGCTCGATGTGCGGTGCAAGTACGTCCATCGCCTGTTGCTTGGTGTCGATACTGGCCTGAAAAAGCTGGCGAATTCGGGATTGCATGTCCATCTGTGTGACCTTAATTAGCGCGGCTGTCCGGCACGTGAATGTGCAGCCCGCAAAGCAAAGAGCAAAAGTGTTGAGTGAAAATGTCCAGGTCGGCGCAGGCGCTCAACTGTCGAACGCATTCTGCAACCAGTTCAGCTGACCCTGGTGGCTGTCGATGGCCACCACGTCGAAGCGGCAGGGGGAGTTGGCCCAACGCGACTCGCGCTGAAGAAAATACTGTGCGGCGAAAATCAGTTTCTGCCGTTTGCGCCCATCGATACTGTCGAGCGCTCCACCCCATTGAGTGTTCTTTCGGTAACGTACTTCGACGAATACTACTGTATCGCCATCAAGCATGACCAGATCAAGCTCGCCGCGTTTACATAACCAGTTCTGCGCCAGCAGGCGCAGACCCTGGTGTTGCAGATGCTCGAGCGCCTGGCGCTCGGCATCCTTGCCGCTTTGCAGGTGTGACCTGTCGGGCATCAGCGCGGAGTGTCCGGCAGACGCTGAACCTGACCGCTGACGAACTGGGCCCATGGCAGTTGACGCACGACGCGTTGTGTCTGAGTCATGCCCAGGCTGCCCGACAGACCGTCGATGCGGCTGTCCGGCAGCGCCTTGAGTTGATCAAGGCGTGGTGCCAGGCGGTAGGCATCAACACCCATCGCATACAGGCGGCCGAGGCTGCCGGAGGCTTGTGGCCATTGTGCGGTGACCTGCTTGCGCAGCGGATCGTTGGCATCCAGCAGCCATGGGGTCTCGCAGAAGCGCACACCGTTCATGTCGTTGTACTGGTTCACGTCGCCGCTAGCGCTGAACACGTGAGAGGTCGCGTAGACCGGCACGTCGCCGGCGTACTGGAAGTTCAGGGTCGGCTTGATCTGCTGCGCTTGTTGCGGGGTCGCGGCGAGGAAAATGAACTCGATGTCCTGGCGACGCGAAGGCTGGGCGGCGACGTTCGTGCCGGCAGCATTCTGCAGGCTCTTGGCGCGGGCTTCGCTCTGACGCAGCTGGAACATGTCGGCGATCTGTTGGGCCAGTTGCACGGGCTGATCGACGCGCTCGGTGGCGACGATGCTGCCGCCGTTGGCTTGCCAGTCCTGGCTGAACGCACGCAGGACGCGGTCGCCCCATTCGCCTTTCGGCACCATGATCGCGGCGCGGTGCAGACCGTCGGCACGGGCGCGGCGGGACACTTCGCGGGCTTCGTCTTCAGCCGCCAGGCCGAACTGGAACAGTTGTGCCGGGCCTTGGTCGCCTTCGCTGTAGTTCAGCGCGAGGGTGGTGATCGGCAGTTGCGGGCGGGTGCTCAGCTGTTTGACCAGTGGTTTTTCCAGAGGCCCGACAACCAGTTGCACACCGTCGGCCTGGGCCTTGCGGTAGAACTCGTCCATCGAGGTCAGGTGCGAGCTGTCGTAGAACACGATGGCCGGTGGTTTCTGGCCGGCTTGCTGAGCCTGGTAGTGCGCGGCCATGAAGCCGTCACGCAGGGCCTTGCCGACCGATGCCAGTTGGCCGTCCTGCGGCAGCAGCAGGGCGATCTTGCTCAAAGGCTGGCTGGCCAGTTCCTTGAGCTTGGTCAGTGGCAGCGGCAGGTTGATCGCGGCCGGGTGTTTCGGGTGCTGCGAGCGCCAGGCATCAATGGCAGCCTGCTGTTGCTCCAGGGTGCCGGCGGTTTTCACTGCCAGGGCCAGGCTCATCCAGCCACCGAGGTCGTCGGTGGTGTTCGGTTGCAGTTGATCGGTCGGCAGCGACGCAATCAGGGTCCAGATCGCTTCGTGGTTCTTGCTGGCGGCTTCGCCTTCCAGCATCGGTGCGATGAAGATGCGCTCGCGGGCGGCAGCCAGTGTCTGGCCATCGGCTTCAAGGGCGCGGGCGTGAACGGTGCCGGCGCGAACCTGCAGCGGAATCGACATTTCGCTCAGGCGCTGCAGGCTTGGATGGTTCAAGGCTGCCAGCGCGGCTTTCGGCTGGTTGCGGGTCATGGCCAGTTCAGCGGCCAGGGTGCTGGCGAATGCCTGCTGGCCAGGCTGGAGTTGTTCCATCGGCACTTGTTGCAGGATTTGCGCGGACTGCCCGGCATTGCCTTGGCGGTAAGCCATGTCCGCCGCGCTCAGGCGCAGCAGTGCAGCCTTGTCTGGCGATTTGGCCTGGGCAGCCTGTTCGAGCAGTTGCTCGATGCTGGCATCCGGAGTCCGTGGAAGTTCGCCAAGGCTGGAGGAAGGGGAGCTGGCGCAAGCCGCCAGCAAGGCAGCGAGGCAGAGGGCAGTGAACAGCCGCAGGCAAGCGATCATGTAAGTGTTCCTGATACTCGATCAAATTAGCGTCGAATTGTACCCAAGCGCTGGCCGGGGCGCGATGTTACTGGCGTGAAACCGTCAATTTAGCTGATACAAATGTTGCGCGACCGCACAATGGTGCGACAAACCGTGTCTGCCACGACCGCATCGCCGGGCGCGTGACGCGCTACAATGGCGGCTTTTACCGATCATGAGGTGTGCGCTTTGACTGCTCCAGGTGCTTTGAATTCCGCTATGGGCTCGCTTTATGTGGTGGCGACGCCCATCGGCAACCTGGATGACATCAGCGCCCGGGCGTTGAAAATCCTGCGCGAAGTGGCGCTGATTGCCGCCGAAGACACGCGCCATTCCCAGCGTCTGATGCAGCACTTCGGCATCACTACACCGCTGGCGGCCTGTCACGAACACAATGAGCGTGACGAAGGCAGTCGCTTCATCACCCGGCTGTTGGCTGGCGATAACGTGGCGCTGATTTCCGATGCCGGTACGCCGCTGATTTCCGATCCGGGTTATCACTTGGTGCGTCAGGCCCGTGCCGCCGGGATCAATGTGGTGCCTGTGCCGGGCGCCTGCGCGTTGATTGCGGCGCTGTCGGCTGCCGGTCTACCGTCCGATCGTTTTATCTTTGAAGGCTTTCTGCCGGCCAAGGCGGTGGGGCGCAAGGCGCGTCTTGAGGCGATCAAGGAAGAGCCGCGCACGCTGATTTTCTACGAGGCGCCGCATCGTATTCTTGAGTGTCTGCAGGATATGGAAGCTGTGTTTGGCGCTGATCGCCCGGCATTGCTCGCCCGTGAAATCACCAAAACCTTTGAAACGCTCAAGGGCCTGCCGCTGGCCGAGTTGCGCGCATTCGTCGAGGCGGACAGCAATCAGCAGCGTGGCGAATGTGTTGTTGTGGTGGCTGGCTGGACTGCGCCGGAATCCGAAGACGCCGTCAGCAGCGAGGCGATGCGCATCCTCAATCTCTTGCTCGAAGAGATGCCGCTCAAGCGTGCCGCGGCTCTGGCGGCGCAAATCACCGGTGAGCGCAAAAACGTGCTGTATCAGGTAGCGCTGGATCAGCAAAAAGACGCGTAACCCGTCGCGCAGACCGGTTTGCGGGCTATTAGCGCTTGTTCTTCGGGCGCTCTGCCGTTAACCTGCGCGGCGGAGAGTCGATCGGACAGTCGCTGCCCTCTATGAAAATTAGGGGGGGGAGGAAAGTCCGGGCTCCATAGGGCGAAGTGCCAGGTAATGCCTGGGAGGCGTGAGCCTACGGAAAGTGCCACAGAAAATAACCGCCTAAGCGTTTCGGCGCCGGTAAGGGTGAAAAGGTGCGGTAAGAGCGCACCGCACGTCTGGCAACAGTTCGTGGCTAGGTAAACCCCACTTGGAGCAAGACCAAATAGGGTCCCAAGGCGTGGCCCGCGCTGGGACCGGGTAGGTTGCTAAAGATGTCCAGTGATGGCCATCGTAGACGAATGACTGTTCAAGACAGAACCCGGCTTACAGATCGACTCTCCACCTTTTTCTTTTCCCTGCTTGAATTAAAGGCGACAGGGCTGTTTATTATCAGCAGGCCTGCGCTGGAAATCCGGCAGCGGCAACCGCAGTAATAGCCATTTCCCACCTTGCTTCAATCAACAGCAGAAGCGCTTTTGTAATACCGAAAAAATCTTACTCTTAACAAATTACTTTAACTTTCGAGCGCAGCTTTCAGTGCTGCATCAAGTTATTGGATAAAAGCATCCGCCAGATTCTCGTTGCGCCTCCTTTTATGCTCCTAAATCTCCGTTCTGTAAGGGTTTTCCTTTAATCCGCGCCTTGACGGTGTGGTGGGCGCATTCCTATAGTGTGCGCAAGTGGCGGAAAGTGGCATGAAGTGGGTTTTTTGAGCTCAAAACGATAAAAATTGGAGAAACGCAGACGTGTTTCGCGGAGCTAACGCTATCAGTCTCGACGCAAAGGGCCGTCTCGCCATGCCGAGCCGGTACCGTGACGAGCTCGTTTCGCGTAGTTCCGGCCAGTTGATCGTGACCATTGATGCCGTTGATCCATGTTTGTGTGTCTACCCGCTCGATGAGTGGGAAATTATTGAAACCAAGTTGCGCGCGCTTCCTTCGCTTCGCGAAGAGAACCGTCGTCTGCAGCGTTTATTGATTGGTAATGCCGTTGACCTCGAGCTCGACGGCAGTGGTCGTTTTCTGGTTCCGCCGCGCCTGCGCGAATACGCAAAGCTGGACAAGCGCGCGATGCTGGTCGGCCAACTGAACAAGTTCCAATTGTGGGACGAAGATGCCTGGAACGCGGTTTCTGCCGCTGACCTGGCTGCCATACAACAACCGGGCGCCATGCCTGACGAACTGCGTGATTTGATCCTGTGACTATTGATAGCGGCTTTAACCACATCACCGTACTGCTTGACGAAGCCGTCGAGGCTCTCGCCGTACGTCCTGATGGCTGCTATCTGGACGGCACGTTCGGACGCGGCGGGCACAGCCGGTTGATCCTCAGCAAGCTCGGTCCCGACGGCCGGCTCATCGGATTCGACAAGGATCCTCAAGCGATTGCCACCGGGCAAACGCTAGCGGCCGAAGACGGCCGCTTTGTCGTTGTGCAGCGCAGCTTTGCCGAGCTCGGCTCGGTGGTTGCCGAGCGTGGTCTGGACGGCAAGGTCAGCGGCATTCTGCTCGACCTGGGCGTGTCTTCGCCGCAGCTCGATGATGCCGAACGCGGTTTCAGTTTCCTCAATGACGGCCCGCTGGACATGCGCATGGATCCGTCCCGTGGTATCAGCGCAGCCGAGTTCGTCAACACCGCGCCTGTGGAAGAAATCGCCCGGGTGTTCAAGGAATATGGCGAAGAACGTTTCTCCGGTCGCATGGCTCGCGCCGTGGCCGAGCGCCGTGACATCACGCCGTTCGAGCGCACTGCCGATCTGGCCGAAGTGCTGAAAGTCGCCAACCCGGCGTGGGAAAAGGGCAAGAACCCGGCAACCCGTGCATTCCAGGGCTTGCGCATTCACGTCAACAACGAGCTGGGCGATCTGGAAGCGGGCCTCGAAGCCGCTTTGGAATCCCTGGAAATCGGCGGCCGTCTGGTCGTGATCAGCTTCCACTCGCTGGAAGACCGCATCGTCAAACTGTTCATGCGCAAGCTGGTGAAAGGCGAAGCCGACAACCTGCCGCGCAACCTGCCGGTTCGCCACGTTGCGTTCGAACCGAAAATCAAAGTCCATGGCAAAGCGCAGACGGCCTCCGACGCCGAACTCAAAGCCAACCCACGTTCCCGTAGCGCCGTCATGCGCGTCGCGGAGAAGCTGCGGTGAGCAAGCTTTTCGCCAAGCCTCTGCCCGGCGGCAGCTTTTTCATGCTGCTGCTGTTCATCGGCGTGCTCGTGTCGGCCATTGGTGTGTCTTACAGCGCCCACTGGAACCGGCAGTTGCTCAACACCCTGTACAACGAACTGAGCGTGCGCGACAAGGCGCAGGCCGAGTGGGGGCGCCTGATCCTGGAGCAAAGCACCTGGACCGCCCACAGCCGGATCGAAGTGCTGGCCACCGAACAACTGAAGATGCACATCCCTGGCGCAGCTGACGTGAAGATGGTGGCGCCATGATGAAACTCGAAGGGGCACTCTTCCCGTGGCGCTTCCGTCTGTTGGTAGGTCTGCTCGGCGTGATGGTGGCCGCGATCTGCTGGCGGATCATTGACCTGCAAGTGGTCGACCGTGACTTCCTCAAGGGGCAGGGCGATGCGCGCAGCGTTCGTCACATCCCGATTCCGGCACACCGTGGCCTGATCACCGACCGTAACGGCGAGCCTCTGGCCGTGAGTACCCCGGTGACCACGCTGTGGGCCAACGCCAAGGAAATGCAGACGGCCAAAGAGAAGTGGCCGGCACTGGCAGCGGCGCTGGGGCAGGATCCGAAAGCCCTGGCCGAACGCCTCGAAGCCCAGGCCAACAAAGAATTCATTTATCTGGTGCGCGGGCTGACCCCCGAGCAGGGCCAGGCCGTGCTCGACCTGAAAGTGCCGGGCGTCTACGGCATCGAAGAATTCCGCCGGTTCTATCCGGCCGGTGAAGTCACCGCGCACATGGTCGGGTTCACCGACATCGATGATCACGGTCGTGAAGGCGTCGAACTGGCCTACGACGAATGGCTGGCCGGCGTACCCGGCAAGCGGCAAGTCATCAAGGATCGGCGCGGACGGCTGATCAAGGATGTCCAGGTCACCAAAAACGCCAAGGCCGGCAAGCCCTTGGCGTTGTCGATTGACCTGCGTCTGCAATACCTGGCCAACCGCGAGCTGCGTAACGCGATCATCGAGAACGGCGCCAAGGCTGGCAGCCTGGTGATCATGGACGTGAAGACCGGCGAGATCCTCGCCATGGTCAACCAGCCGACCTACAACCCGAACAACCGTCGCAACCTGCAACCGGCGATGATGCGTAACCGCGCGATGATCGACGTGTTCGAACCGGGTTCGACCATGAAAGCGATCTCGATGAGTGCCGCGATCGAAACCGGCCGCTGGAAACCGAGCGACACCGTCGAGGTGTACCCGGGCTCTCTGCAGATCGGCAAATACACGATCAAGGACGTATCGAAGACCGAAGGTCCGGTACTCGACCTGACCGGCATTCTGATCAATTCCAGTAACGTCGGCATGAGCAAGGTCGCGTTTGATATCGGCGGCGAAACCATTTTCCGTCTCGCTCAGAAAGTCGGCCTCGGCCAGGACACCGGTCTCGGCTTCCCGGGCGAACGTGTCGGCAACCTGCCGAACTACCGCGAGTGGCGTAAAGCCGAAACCGCAACGCTGTCCTACGGCTACGGTATTTCGGTGACCGCGATTCAACTGGTGCACGCGTTCTCGGCGCTGGCCAACAACGGTCGCCTCGCGCCGCTGACCCTGATCAAAACCGACAAGGCGCCGCAGACCACTCAGGTACTGCCGGAGGCCGTCGCGAAAACCATGCAAGGCATGCTGCAACAAGTGATCGAGGCGCCGCGCGGTGTGTTCCGTGCGCAGGTGCCGGCGTATCACGTGGCGGGCAAGTCGGGTACTGCGCGCAAGACGTCGGTGGGCACCAAGGGCTACGCCGAAAACTCGTACCGCTCGCTGTTCGCCGGTTTCGGCCCGATGAGCGATCCGCGTTACGCCATCGTCGTGGTGATCGATGAGCCGAGCAAGGCCGGTTACTTCGGTGGTCTGGTTTCGGCGCCGGTGTTCAGCCGTGTGATGTCCGGCACCCTGCGTCTGATGAACGTTACCCCGGACAACCTGCCGACAACACAACAGGCCAACGCCACCCCGGCCGTTCCGCTGAAAGCCAATGGAGGGCGCGGCTGATGTCTCTTAGTCTGAACAAGATTTTCCCCCACGCCGGCCACGATCTGTTGATCCGTGAACTGGCGCTCGACAGCCGCAACGTGCGCGCGGGCGACCTGTTCCTCGCAGTGCCGGGCGGCAAGTTCGACGGTCGTGCGCACATTGCTGATGCGCTCACCCGTGGTGCGGCCGCTGTGGCTTATGAAGTGGAAGGCGCCACCGTGCTGCCGATCACTGACGTGCCGCTGATTCCGGTCAAAGGCCTGGCGGCGCAGCTGTCGGATATCGCCGGCCGTTTTTACGGTGAGCCGAGTCATCACCTGAATCTGGTGGGCGTGACCGGCACCAACGGCAAGACCAGCGTGACTCAGCTGGTTGCCCAGGCGCTGGACCTGCTCGGCCAGCACTGCGGCATCGTCGGCACCCTGGGCTCCGGTTTCTACGGCTCGCTGCAAAGCGGCCTGCACACCACGCCGAACCCGATCGCCATGCAAGCGACCCTGGGCGACCTGAAAAAGGCCGGCGCCAAAGCCGTGGCCATGGAAGTTTCGTCCCACGGTCTGGATCAGGGCCGGGTCACCGCACTGGCGTTCGACGTGGCGGTGATGACCAACCTGTCCCGCGATCACCTCGATTACCACGGCACCATGGAAGCGTACGCTGAGGCCAAGGCCAAGCTGTTCGCCTGGAATGACCTGAAGTGCCGGGTAGTGAATCTGGACGACGATTTCGGCCGGCAACTGGCCGCTGAAAAACGTGAGTCGCGCCTGATCTCTTATAGTCTGCTCGACAGCAGCGCCTATCTGTATGTCCGTGAAGCGCAGTTCGACGATCATGGCGTGCGCGCCACGCTGGTCACGCCGCAGGGCGAACATCATCTGCGCAGCACATTGCTGGGCCGTTTCAACCTGAGCAACGTACTGGCTGCGGTTGGCGCCTTGCTCGGTCTGGACTACGCCCTCGACGAAATCCTCAAGGTGCTGCCGAAACTCGAAGGCCCGGCCGGACGTATGCAGCGTCTCGGCGGCGGTACTCAGCCGCTGGTGGTGGTCGATTACGCCCACACGCCGGATGCGCTGGAAAAAGTTCTGACTGCGTTGCGCCCGCACGTCAAAGGCCAATTGCTGTGCCTATTCGGTTGCGGCGGTGACCGCGATCGCGGCAAGCGTCCGTTGATGGCCGAAGTGGTCGAGCGTCTGGCCGACCGCGTGCTGGTCACCGATGACAATCCGCGCACCGAAGATCCGGCGGTGATCTTCGATGACATCCGCGCCGGTTTTGCGGCTATGGATAACGTGACGTTCGTGGCCGGCCGTGGCCAGGCCATTGCGCAACTGATCGCCAGCGCCTCGGCGGATGACGTGGTTGTCCTGGCCGGCAAGGGTCACGAGGACTATCAGGAAATCAACGGCGAGCGCCACGCATTCTCTGATCTGGTCGAGGCGGATCACGCCCTGACCGCGTGGGAGGTGGCCCATGCTTAAGGCCCTGAAACTCAGCGAACTGACCAATGCACTCGACGCACGGCTGATCAGCGCGGATGCCAGTTTTGACGGCGTGAGCATCGACAGCCGCGCCATCAAGGCTGGCCAACTGTTTATTGCACTGACCGGCCCGCGTTTCGACGGTCATGACTATCTGAATGACGTTGCTGCAAAAGGCGCGGTCGCGGCGCTGGTCGAGCGTGAAGTCGCCGACAGCACGTTGCCGCAATTGCTGGTCAAGGACACCCGTCAGGCCCTCGGCCAGTTGGGCGCGCTGAACCGTGCCGCATTTACCAAACCGGTTGCGGCTGTCACCGGCTCCAGCGGCAAGACCACGGTCAAGGAAATGCTCGCGAGCATCCTGCGCACGCGCGGCTCGGTGCACGCGACCCGTGGCAACCTGAACAACGATCTCGGCGTGCCGCTGACCCTGCTCGAACTTGCCCCGGAGCACAGCGCGGCAGTGATCGAACTGGGCGCCTCGCGTCTGGGTGAAATCGCCTACACCGTCGGGCTGACCAAGCCGCACGTAGCGATCCTCAACAACGCCGGCACCGCTCACGTGGGTGAGTTCGGTGGGCCAGAGAAAATCGTCGAAGCCAAGGGCGAAATCATCGAAGGGCTGGCGGCTGATGGCATTGCCGTGCTGAACCTCGATGACAAGGCCTTCGGTATCTGGAAGACCCGCGCTGCCGGTCGCAAGGTGCTGACCTTCGCCCTGAGCAACACGCAGGCGGACTTCCACGCCAGCGATCTGGCCACCGACGCCCGTGGCTGCCCGGCGTTCAACCTGCACAGTCCTGAAGGTGTGGAACGGGTTCAACTGAACCTGCTCGGCACCCATAACGTCGCCAATGCCCTGGCCGCTGCCGCTGCCGCTCACGCCTTGGGCGTGTCGCTGTTCGGCATCGCCACCGGGCTTGGCGCGGTACAACCGGTCAAGGGTCGCACCGTCGCGCAACTGGCGAAAAACGGCATGCGCGTGATCGATGACACTTACAACGCGAACCCCACCTCCATGTGTGCGGCCGTTGATATACTCGCCGGCTTTTCCGGCCGCACCGTTCTGGTGCTCGGGGATATCGGCGAGTTGGGCGACTGGGCGGAGCAGGGGCACCGCGACGTGGGCGAATACGCCCGGGGCAAGGTTTCCGCGCTTTACGCCGTCGGGCCGAACATGGTCCACGCCGTGAACGCATTCGGTAACGAGGCGCATCACTTCGGCACACAGGCCGAACTGATCCAGGCCCTCGGCGCCGAGCAGGACAAAAACACCACCATTTTGATCAAGGGTTCGCGCAGCGCAGCGATGGAAAACATCGTTGCGGCCCTGTGCGGGTCCAGTCTGGAGAAACATTAATGCTGCTGCTGCTAGCGGAGTATCTGCAACAGTTCTACAAAGGCTTCGCGGTCTTCCAGTACCTGACCCTGCGCGGGATCCTCGGTGTGCTGACCGCGCTGGTCCTGTCGCTGTGCTATGGCCCGTGGATGATCCGCACCCTGCAGAACCGTCAGATCGGTCAGTCCGTTCGTAACGACGGCCCGCAATCGCACCTGTCCAAATCCGGTACGCCGACCATGGGTGGCGCACTGATTCTGTCTTCGATCGGCGTCAGCACTTTGCTGTGGGCTGACCTGAGTAATCGTTATGTCTGGACCGTTCTGCTGGTGACCCTGCTGTTCGGCGCCATCGGCTGGGTCGACGACTACCGCAAGGTGATCGAGAAGAACTCCCGTGGTCTGCCAAGTCGCTGGAAGTATTTCTGGCAGTCGGTGTTCGGCCTCGGCGCGGCGATCTTCCTTTATATGACTGCCGCCACTCCGGTGGAAACCACCCTGATCCTGCCGATGCTCAAGGATTACAGCATTCCGCTGGGCGCCGGCTTCATCGTGCTGACTTACTTCGTGATCGTCGGTTCGAGCAACGCGGTCAACCTGACCGACGGCCTCGACGGTCTGGCGATCATGCCGACGGTGATGGTCGGCGGTGGCCTGGGCATCTTCTGCTACCTGTCGGGTAACGTGAAATTCGCTGAATACCTGTTGATCCCTTACGTACCGGGCGCAGGCGAGCTGATCGTGTTCTGCGGCGCGCTGATCGGTGCGGGCTTGGGCTTCCTGTGGTTCAACACCTATCCGGCGCAAGTCTTCATGGGTGACGTCGGCGCACTGGCGCTGGGCGCAGCCCTGGGCACCATCGCGGTGATCGTCCGTCAGGAAATCGTCCTGTTCATCATGGGCGGCGTGTTCGTGATGGAAACCCTGTCAGTCGTGATTCAGGTTGCTTCCTTTAAGCTGACCGGTCGCCGTGTGTTCCGCATGGCTCCGATACACCACCACTTTGAACTCAAGGGCTGGCCCGAGCCGCGTGTGATCGTCCGTTTCTGGATCATCACCGTGATTCTCGTGCTGATCGGCCTTGCCACCCTGAAGCTGAGGTAGAACGAGTGTCTCTGATCGCTTCTGACCACTTCCGCATCGTTGTCGGCCTCGGCAAGAGCGGCATGTCCCTGGTTCGCTTCCTGGCGAACCGGGGCGTGGCGTTTGCAGTGGCTGACACGCGGGAAAGTCCACCGGAACTGGCCACGCTTCAGCGTGACTATCCGCACGTGGAAGTGCGTTGTGGCGAGCTGGACGTCGAGTTCCTGTGCCGTGCCGACGAGCTCTACGTGAGCCCCGGCCTGGCGCTGGCGACCCCGGCCCTGCAAGCCGCCGCGGCCCGTGGCGTGAAGTTGTCCGGCGACATCGAGCTGTTCGCGCGTAACGCGAAGGCGCCGATCGTGGCCATCAGCGGTTCCAATGCGAAAAGCACCGTCACCACCCTGGTCGGCGAGATGGCGGCTGCGGCCGGCAAACGTGTGGCAGTGGGCGGCAACCTCGGCACGCCGGCGCTGGACCTGCTCAGCGATGACGTCGAGCTGTACGTGATGGAGCTGTCGAGCTTCCAGCTGGAAACCACCGACCAGCTCAACGCCGAAGTGGCGACCGTGCTCAACATCAGCGAAGACCACATGGATCGCTACAGCGGTCTGCCGGCCTATCACCTGGCCAAGCACCGGATTTTCCGTGGCGCCAAGCAGTTCGTGGTCAATCGTCAGGACGCGTTGACCCGTCCGCTGATGGGCGAGGGCCAGCCATGCTGGACCTTCGGCCTGACCAAACCCGATTTCAAGGCATTCGGTCTGCGCGAAGAGAATGGCGAGAAATACCTGGCCTTCGAATTCCAGAACCTGATGCCAGTGCGTGAACTGAAGATTCGCGGCGCCCACAACCAGTCCAACGCCCTGGCGGCGCTGGCGCTCGGACATGCAGTCGGTCTGCCGTTCGACGCCATGCTCGCGGCCCTGCGCAACTTCGCCGGCCTTGAACACCGCTGCCAGTGGGTGCGTGACCTGGACGGCGTCGGCTACTACAACGATTCCAAAGCCACCAACGTCGGCGCCGCACTGGCCGCCATCGAAGGCCTGGGCGCGGACATCGACGGCAAGGTCGTGCTGATCGCCGGTGGCGATGGCAAGGGTGCCGAATTCAAGGATCTGCGCGATCCGGTGGCGGCCCATTGCCGCGCCGTGATCCTCATGGGCCGCGACTCCGACAAGATCGGCGAGGCCATTGGCGATGCCGTTCCACGGATCGGCGCCACTTCGCTGGTCGATGCCGTCGAACAATGCCGCGCCGCCGCCCAACCGGGTGATGTGGTGCTGCTGTCGCCGGCCTGCGCCAGTTTCGACATGTTCAAGAATTACGAAGACCGTGGTCACCAGTTCGTCCGCGCCGTGGAGGAACTGGCATGAGCCTGCGAAATATCATCAAGCCGTATCCGTCGCCGATCATCACCGGGCGCGGGATCGACCTCGACTTCCCGATGCTCGCCGGTTGCCTGGCGCTGCTCGGTCTGGGCCTGATCATGATCGCTTCGGCATCGACCGAAGTCGGTGCGGTGCAGTCGGGCAGTGCGCTGTATTACATGACCCGTCACCTGATCTACGTGGTGCTGGGACTGGGCGCGTGCATCGTCACGATGATGATTCCGATCGCCACCTGGCAGCGGCTGGGCTGGCTGATGCTGATTGGTGCGTTCGGCCTGTTGGTGATGGTGATCGTCCCGGGGATCGGCCGTGAGGTTAACGGTTCGATGCGCTGGATCGGTTTCAGCTTCTTCAACGTTCAGCCGTCCGAAATCGCCAAGGTGTTCGTGGTGATTTACCTCGCCGGTTATCTGGTGCGTCGCCAGAAGGAAGTGCGCGAGAGCTGGATGGGCTTCTTCAAGCCGTTCATCGTGTTGCTGCCGATGGCCGGTCTGTTGCTGATGGAGCCGGACTTCGGTGCCACCGTCGTAATGATGGGCGCTGCGGCGGCGATGCTGTTCCTCGGCGGGGTCGGGTTGTTCCGGTTCTCGCTGATGGTGGTGCTGGCGGTGGCGGCGGTGGTGTTGCTGATTCAGATGCAGCCGTACCGGATGGCGCGTCTGACCAACTTCGCCGACCCGTGGGCCGACCAGTTCGGTGCCGGTTATCAATTGTCCCAGGCCTTGATCGCGTTCGGTCGCGGCGAGTGGCTGGGTGTTGGTCTGGGTAACAGTGTGCAGAAGCAGTTCTACCTGCCGGAAGCCCACACCGACTTCGTGTTCTCGGTACTGGCTGAAGAGCTGGGCGCGGTGGGCTCGCTGTGCACCGTGGCGCTGTTCGTGTTCGTGTGTATTCGCGGC
Organism: Pseudomonas sp. GW821-FHT02C04; assembly: GCF_059421845.1. Classification (NCBI taxonomy): domain Bacteria; kingdom Pseudomonadati; phylum Pseudomonadota; class Gammaproteobacteria; order Pseudomonadales; family Pseudomonadaceae; genus Pseudomonas; species Pseudomonas sp. GW821-FHT02C04. The sequence continues at coordinate 118,418 of NZ_JBWKVT010000011.1, forward strand.
ATGTACATCGGTCTGTGGGCCGAGAAAGCCAAACAGTTTTTTGCCGCTTATGTTGCTTACGGCCTGTCGTTCCTGTGGATCGGCCAGTTCCTGATCAACATCGGCGTGAACGTCGGCCTGCTGCCGACCAAGGGCCTGACCTTGCCGTTCCTCAGTTATGGCGGCAGTTCCCTGGTGATCTGCTGCGCCTGCCTTGGCTTGTTGCTGAGGATCGAGTGGGAGAGTCGGACCCATCTGGGCAGTGAAGAGATGGAGTTCCATGAGAGCGACTTCGCGGAGGAGCCGAATCATGGGCGCTAACGTATTGATCATGGCCGGTGGTACCGGTGGCCACGTGTTCCCGGCGCTGTCCTGTGCCCGTGAATTCCAGGCGCGCGGTTATACCGTGCACTGGCTCGGCACGCCACGCGGGATCGAAAACGACCTGGTGCCGGCCGCCGGCCTCGAATTGCATCGCATCAACGCCAGCGGTCTGCGCGGCAAGGGCAAGCTGTCGCTGCTCAAGGCGCCGTTCATGCTGCTGAAATCGGTATGGCAGGCGCGGGCGATCATTCGTCGGTTGCGTCCGGTGTGTGTGGTCGGTTTCGGTGGTTACGTGACCGGCCCCGGTGGCATCGCCGCCAAACTGGCCGGTGTGCCGGTGATCGTTCACGAGCAGAACGCCGTGGCCGGCACCGCCAATCGGTTGCTGGTGCCGTTCGCCGCCCGGGTGTGTGAAGCCTTCCCCGACACCTTTACCCTGTCGGACAGCCGCCGTACCACCGGTAACCCGGTGCGCAGCGAGCTGTTCCTCGAAACACCGCGTGCGGCACTGGCCGGACGCAAGGCGCGTTTGCTGATCCTGGGCGGAAGCCTGGGTGCAGAACCGTTGAACAAGTTGCTGCCTGAAGCCCTGGCACAAGTCGCTGCCGACTTGCGCCCGGAAGTGTTTCATCAGGCCGGCAAAAATCACGATGAAGTGACTGCAGAGCGCTACCGCGCCGCTGGCGTGGACGCGCAGGTGCAGCCCTTCATCAAAGACATGGCCCAGGCCTATGGCTGGGCTGATCTGGTGGTGTGCCGCGCAGGCGCATTGACCGTCAGTGAGCTGGCTGCCGCCGGTCTGCCCTCGATGCTGGTGCCCTTGCCCCACGCGATCGACGATCACCAGACCCGCAACGCCGATTATTTGGCCCGCGAAGGCGCTGCCTTCCTGATGCCGCAAAGAACGACTGGTGCCGCGGACCTTGCCGCGCGCCTGACAGAGGTCTTGATGCAACCGCAACGACTCGAAGAAATGGCCCAAGCGGCCCGCCGTCTGGCAAAACCCGAAGCCACCCGCAGCGTGGTCGATACCTGTCTGGAGGTGGCCCATGGTTGAGAATCAGAAAGCCATGCCGCAACCGGAAATGCGCCGCATCCGTCGCATCCACTTCGTCGGCATCGGCGGCGTGGGCATGTGCGGCATTGCCGAAGTATTGCTGAACCTGGGTTACGCCGTGTCCGGCTCCGACCTCAAGGCTTCGCCGGTCACCGAGCGCCTGGAATCCTTCGGTGCGCAGATCTTCATCGGTCACCGTGCCGAGAACGCCGCTGCCGCCGATGTGCTGGTGGTGTCGAGCGCCGTGAACACGTCCAACCCGGAAGTCGCGAATGCCCTGGAACGTCGTATCCCGGTGGTGCCGCGTGCCGAGATGCTCGCCGAGCTGATGCGCTACCGCCATGGCATCGCCGTCGCCGGTACCCACGGCAAAACCACCACCACCAGCCTGATCGCTTCGGTGTTCGCGGCCGGTGGCCTGGACCCGACGTTCGTCATCGGTGGCCGTCTGAATGCCGCGGGCACCAATGCCCAGCTCGGCACCAGCCGCTATCTGATCGCCGAGGCCGACGAGAGCGACGCCAGCTTCCTGCACCTGCAACCGCTGGTGGCCGTGGTCACCAACATCGACGCCGACCACATGGCGACCTACGACGGTGACTTCAACAAGTTGAAGAAAACCTTCGTCGAGTTCCTGCACAACCTGCCGTTCTACGGTCTGGCGGTGATGTGCCTGGACGATCCGGTGGTGCGTGAAATCCTGCCGCAGGTGAAACGTCCGACCGTGACCTACGGCTTCAGCGAAGACGCTGACGTGCGCGCCATCAATGTGCGCCAGCAAGGCATGCAGACCTTCTTCACCGTGCTGCGCCCTGATCGCGAGCCGCTGGACGTGTCCGTGAACATGCCGGGCAACCACAACGTGCTCAATTCCCTGGCGACCATCTGCATCGCCACCGACGAAGGCGTCAGCGATGAAGCCATCGTCCAGGGCCTGTCCGGGTTCCAGGGTGTCGGTCGTCGCTTCCAGGTCTACGGCGAACTGCCGGTAGACGGCGGCAACGTGATGCTGGTCGACGACTACGGCCATCACCCGACCGAAGTCGCGGCCGTGATCAAGGCTGTGCGCGGTGGCTGGCCAGAGCGCCGACTGGTGATGGTTTACCAGCCGCACCGCTACAGCCGCACCCGCGACCTGTACGACGATTTCGTCAATGTACTGGCCGACGCCAACGTGCTGCTGCTGATGGAAGTCTATCCGGCCGGCGAAGAGCCGATCCCGGGCGCCGATAGCCGCAAGCTGTGCAACAGCATCCGTCAGCGCGGTCAGCTCGACCCGATCTACATCGAGCGCGGTGTCGATCTGGCGCCGCTGGTCAAGCCGCTGCTGCGTGCCGGCGACATTCTGTTGTGCCAGGGCGCCGGTGATATCGGCGGTCTCGCACCGAAACTGTTGAAAAGCGAGTTGTTCGCCGGTGCCGTGGCCGCACCGGTCGAGGGGAAGTTGAAATGACTGCTGCCTACGCCAATCTGTTCTCCACCATTGCCCCGAAAGACTTCGGCCGCGTTGCCGTGCTGTTCGGTGGCTTGAGTGCCGAGCGTGAAGTCTCGCTGAAGTCCGGCAACGCCGTGCTCACTGCGCTGCAAAGCGCCGGTGTGGACGCGTTCGGGATCGATGTCGGCGCCGACATTCTGCAGCGTCTGCTGAGTGAAAAGATCGACCGCGCGTTCATCATCCTCCACGGTCGTGGCGGTGAAGACGGCAGCATGCAGGGCCTGCTCGAAGTGGCCGGCATCCCATACACCGGCAGCGGCATCCTGGCTTCGGCGCTGGCGATGGACAAGCTGCGCACCAAGCAGGTCTGGCACACCCTCGGGATTCCGACGCCGCGTCACGCCGTGCTGCGCAGCGAGGCCGATTGTATTTCGGCCGCGACGGAACTGGGCTTCCCTTTGATCGTCAAACCGGCGCATGAAGGTTCAAGTATCGGGATGGCCAAAGTGAGTTCTGCGTCCGAGTTGATCGACGCATGGAAAGCGGCCAGTACCTACGATTCGCAAGTGTTGGTCGAGCAATGGATCCACGGTCCGGAGTTCACCATCGCCACCCTGCGTGACCAGGTGTTGCCTCCTATCGCCCTGGGTACGCCACACACGTTCTACGACTACGACGCCAAGTACATCGCCAACGATACCCAGTATCGGATTCCGTGCGGGCTGGATGCCGCCAAGGAAAAAGAACTCATGGACCTCACGGCGCAAGCCTGCGAGGCGCTGGGCATCGGTGGTTGGGGTCGGGCGGACGTAATGCAGGACGCCGACGGCAAATTCTGGTTCCTGGAAGTCAACACAGCTCCCGGCATGACCGATCACAGCCTGGTACCGATGGCGGCGAAAGCGGCCGGTCTGGATTTCCAGCAACTGGTACTGGCCATTCTGGCCGCCAGTGTCGATGCCGATGGCAAGAAAGAGGCGCGAGGTTAAGACCATGCAAGGCGCACAGCTCAGACATCAGCCACCCGCTCCCGGCCGCAAGCCGGTGCCGCGGGGTGCCAGCCGAATGGTGGCCAAAGAGCCGATGTCCGCGCGCCTGCCCAAAGCCAATTTCGGTTTTCTGAAAAGCCTGTTCTGGCCGGTATTGCTGGTGGTACTCGGGTTCGGTACCTACGAAGGCGCGCAGCGTTTGTTGCCGTACGCCGACCGGCCGATCACCAAGATCGCGGTGCAGGGCGACCTGAGCTACATCAGCCAGCAAGCGGTGCAGCAGCGAATCGCCCCGTACGTGGCGTCGAGCTTCTTCACCATCGACCTGGCGAGCATGCGCACCGAGCTGGAGCAGATGCCGTGGATCGCTCACGCCGAAGTCCGTCGGGTGTGGCCGGACCAGGTGGTGATCCGCCTCGAAGAGCAACTGCCCGTGGCCCGTTGGGGCGACGAGTCGCTGCTCAACAACCAGGGCCAGGCGTTCACGCCCAAGGAACTGGCGAACTACGAACACCTGCCACAGCTGTTCGGCCCGCAGCGGGCCCAGCAGCAAGTGATGCAGCAGTATCAGGTGCTGAGCCAGATGCTCAGGCCAATGGGCTTCTCGATTGCGCGCCTCGAGCTGCGTGAGCGTGGCAGCTGGTTCCTGACCACCGGTGCCGGCAGTTCCGGCCCCGGCATCGAGTTGCTGCTGGGACGCGGCAACCTGGTGGAAAAGATGCGCCGCTTCATTGCCATCTATGACAAGACGCTTAAAGACCAGATTACGAACATTGCGCGCATCGATCTGCGCTATGCCAACGGCCTCGCTGTTGGCTGGCGGGAACCAGTAGCGCCGACGACAGCCCAACCCGCTGTCGCAAAGAATTAAGAAGAGGCAGGACCCATGGCAAACGTGCAAAGCGGCAAAATGATCGTCGGTCTCGATATCGGCACCTCCAAGGTGGTGGCGCTGGTCGGCGAGGTCTCCGACGACGGCTCGCTGGAAATCGTCGGGATCGGCACTCATCCGTCCCGCGGCCTGAAGAAAGGCGTGGTGGTGAACATCGAGTCCACCGTGCAATCGATTCAGCGGGCGATCGAAGAAGCCCAACTGATGGCGGGCTGCCGCATTCACTCGGCGTTCGTCGGCGTGGCGGGCAATCACATCCGCAGCCTGAACTCCCACGGCATCGTGGCGATTCGTGATCGCGAAGTCAGCTCGGCTGACCTTGAGCGCGTGCTCGACGCCGCCCAGGCTGTGGCGATCCCGGCTGACCAGCGGGTGCTGCACACCTTGCCGCAGGACTACGTGATCGATAACCAGGAAGGCGTGCGCGAGCCGCTGGGCATGTCGGGCGTGCGTCTGGAAGCCAAGGTCCACGTGGTCACCTGCGCCGTCAACGCCGCACAGAACATTGAAAAATGCGTGCGTCGCTGCGGTCTGGAAATCGACGACATCATTCTCGAGCAACTGGCCTCGGCCTACTCGGTACTGACCGACGACGAAAAAGAGCTGGGCGTGTGCCTGGTCGACATCGGCGGCGGTACTACCGACATCGCGATCTTCACCGAAGGCGCCATCCGCCACACGGCCGTGATCCCGATTGCCGGCGACCAGGTGACCAACGACATCGCCATGGCGTTGCGCACTCCGACCCAGTACGCCGAAGAGATCAAGATCCGCTACGCCTGCGCCCTGGCCAAGCTGGCCGGTGCCGGTGAAACCATCAAGGTGCCGAGTGTCGGCGACCGTCCGCCGCGCGAACTGTCCCGTCAGGCCCTGGCCGAAGTGGTCGAGCCGCGTTACGACGAGCTGTTCACCCTGATCCAGGCCGAGCTGCGTCGCAGCGGCTACGAAGACCTGATCCCGGCCGGCATCGTGCTGACTGGCGGTACGTCGAAGATGGAAGGCGCCACCGAACTGGCCGAGGAAATCTTCCACATGCCGGTCCGTCTGGGCGTGCCCCATGGCGTGAAAGGTCTGGATGACGTGGTGCGCAACCCGATTTATTCCACTGGCGTTGGCTTGTTGATGTACGGCCTGCAGAAGCAGTCAGACGGGATCTCGTTCTCGGGCATCGGCAGCCGCGACAGCTACAGCAACGATGAGCCACAGGCGCCGTTGCTGGACCGATTGAAGAAGTGGGTTCAAGGCAACTTCTAAAGCTTTACCGCAACACCGCAACAAAATGCAGTAGGCGAAAAAACTAGAGAATGTAAGGAGAGGGAAAATGTTCGAACTCGTAGACAACATCCCCGCAAGCCCGGTAATCAAAGTTATCGGTGTTGGCGGTGGCGGCGGCAACGCTGTCAACCACATGGTCAAGAGCAACATCGAAGGCGTCGAGTTCATCTGCGCCAACACCGATGCTCAAGCGCTGAAAAACATCGGCGCGCGCACCATTCTGCAACTGGGCACTGGCGTGACCAAAGGCCTGGGCGCCGGCGCCAACCCGGAAGTCGGCCGTCAGGCTGCGCTGGAAGATCGCGAGCGCATCGCTGAAGTGCTGGCCGGCACCAACATGGTGTTCATCACCACTGGCATGGGCGGCGGTACCGGTACGGGTGCTGCGCCGATCATCGCCGAAGTGGCCAAGGAAATGGGCATCCTGACCGTTGCTGTCGTAACGCGTCCGTTCCCGTTCGAAGGCCGCAAGCGTATGCAGATCGCCGACGAAGGCATCCGCATGCTCTCCGAAAGCGTCGACTCGTTGATCACCATTCCCAACGAGAAGCTGCTGACCATCCTCGGTAAAGACGCAAGCCTGCTGTCGGCTTTCGCCAAGGCTGACGATGTACTGGCCGGTGCCGTTCGCGGTATCTCCGACATCATCAAGCGTCCGGGCATGATCAACGTCGACTTCGCCGACGTGCGTACCGTGATGAGCGAAATGGGCATGGCGATGATGGGCACTGGCTGCGCCAGCGGTCCGAACCGTGCACGTGAAGCGACCGAAGCGGCCATCCGCAACCCGCTGCTGGAAGACGTGAACCTGCAAGGCGCACGCGGCATCCTGGTGAACATCACCGCCGGTCCTGACCTGTCCCTGGGTGAGTACTCCGACGTGGGTTCGATCATCGAAGCCTTTGCCTCCGAGCACGCGATGGTCAAGGTCGGTACCGTTATCGATCCGGACATGCGCGACGAGCTGCACGTAACCGTGGTTGCCACCGGTCTGGGCGCGAAAATCGAGAAGCCTGTGAAGGTCATCGACAACACTGTTCACACCTCCATGGCTGCCGCTCAGGTGCAACAACCGGCTCCCGCCCGTCAGGAAGCGCCAGCGGTGAACTACCGTGATCTGGACCGTCCGACCGTCATGCGCAACCAGGCTCAGGCCGGTGCTGCGACTGCCGCGAAGATGAATCCGCAAGATGACCTGGACTACCTGGACATCCCGGCTTTCCTGCGTCGTCAGGCTGATTGATGGAATGTATCAGGGCTATGAAGGTGATTGGTGTTCAGCAAAGGCATGGTCTGCTATCATCGCCAGCCTTTGTTGATACCAGTTCGCAATTTGCGCTGAAGCGGCCCAAGCCATGATTAAACAACGCACACTGAAAAATATTATCCGTGCCACAGGTGTAGGCCTGCACTCCGGGGAGAAGGTCTACCTGACCCTCAAGCCTGCGCCTGTCGACACTGGCATTGTGTTTTGTCGCGCTGACCTCGACCCTGTGGTGCAGATTCCTGCCCGCGCGGAAAACGTCGGTGAAACCACTATGTCGACGACGCTGATTAACGGCGACGTCAAAGTGGACACGGTAGAGCACTTGCTCTCGGCCATGGCTGGCCTGGGCATCGATAACGCCTACGTCGAGCTCTCCGCGTCCGAAGTCCCGATCATGGACGGTAGCGCAGGACCTTTCGTATTCCTGATTCAATCGGCAGGCCTGGAAGAACAGGACGCCGCCAAGAAATTCATCCGCATCCTGCGTGAAGTGACAGTGGAAGACGGCGACAAGCGCGCCACTTTCGTCCCTTTCGAAGGGTTCAAGGTGAGCTTCGAGATCGATTTCGATCACCCGGTTTTCCGGGACCGCACCCAAAGTGCAAGCGTGGATTTTTCCAGCACTTCGTTCGTAAAAGAAGTCAGCCGCGCCCGTACTTTCGGTTTCATGAGTGACATCGAGTACCTGCGCAAGCACAACCTCGCACTCGGCGGCAGCGTTGAAAACGCGATCGTGGTCGACGCCGATGGCGTACTGAACGAAGACGGCCTTCGCTATGAAGACGAATTCGTGAAGCACAAGATCCTCGATGCAATTGGCGACCTGTACCTGCTGGGCAATAGCCTGATTGGTGAGTTCAAGGGCTTCAAGTCCGGCCACGCACTGAACAACCAGCTGCTGCGCAAGTTGATTGAGCAGACAGATGCCTGGGAAGTCGTGACGTTTGAAGACGCCAGCACCGCACCAATCTCTTACATGCGCCCGGTTGCGGCGGTGTAAGTAAAAAACCTCTCTAGTTTTTTGAAGGCCACCTTAGGGTGGCCTTTTTTTATGCCGGTTTTCAGGACGCCATCACCACCCGATTCCGGCCACCTTCCTTGGCCTGGTACAGCGCCTTGTCTGCCGCAAACATCAGCTGCTCCAGACTGATTTCGCTCGCAGCCGTCCAGGTGCTGATACCGATGCTCACGGTCATCGGCACTTCATCCCCCTCCAGGCGTGGCAACTGCTCCACCGCCGCCCGTACATGTTCGGCAATCTGTTGCGCGCCGACGCTGTCGGTTTCGGCCAGGATCACCGAGAACTCTTCACCGCCATAACGTGCCACCAGATCCGCCGGGCGCCGCACATTGGCGGTAATCACTTTGGCCAGTTCACGCAGTGCCTGATCCCCGGCCTGGTGGCCATGCCGGTCGTTGAACGCCTTGAAGTGATCGGCATCGACCATCAGTACCGATAACGCCTTGCCCGAGCGCTGGGCACGAAACCATTCGTGTCGCAGCGCCTGATCGAGCATCCGCCGGTTGGCGACGCCGGTGAGGGCATCGGTGGCAGCCAGTTGCGCCAGTTCATGTTCGGCCCGTTGTCGCAGCCGTAGCTCTCGAGCCAACAGCCAGGTCAGCCACAACAGGCCGAGGCAGAGCACACCGGTGGCACCGCTGATCAGAATCGCCGTGCGCTTCCACGCACCGAACACTTCATCGCTCGACAGCGCAACGATGACTGTCAGCGGCAGGTTGCCGACCTGAGAGTAGGTGTACAGCCGTTGCTGGTGATCCATGCTCGAAATGCTGCTGAAGCTGCCATTGCCGCTGCGGTCGCGCAAAATTCGCACCACATTGGGACGGGCGGCAAAGCTCTTGCCGATCGAATCGCTCTGCAGATAAGGCTTCTGGGCCAAGAGGATGCCGTCGCTGTTGATGATGTTCAGCGTGCTGTCGACGCCGATGTCGAGGCTGTTGAACAACTGGTCGAAGTAATCGAGCTTCATCGAAGCGACCGCCACACCCAGGAATTCGCCAGTGTCCGAAGAGATGCGTCGGCTGAAACTGACACGCCACTGATTGGCGTCGTCGCAGTCGCAACGTGGCTTGAACGGGCGGCTGATGTACATGCCGGTATCGCGTTTGAAGGCGTGGGCGAGGAAGTAATCGCGGTCGGCGAAGTTGCCCGGCAGTGGGTCAATCCGGGAAGAGTCGGCGAGGACCTCGCCGTGTTTGTCGAGCAGCAGGATGTCGCCCTTGAAACGCGCCGTCGTCGAGCGGTCGAACAGCGCCAGATGACGGATCTGCGGCGACACGCTTTTCAGGTCATCACGCTGGGCGGCGGCGATCAGCCCCTGCAGGGTCAGGTCGTATAGCTCAACGGTGCGCAACACATCGGCATCGATCAGTTGGGCGATGGTGGTGGCGCTGCGTGTCGCCGACTCCTGAGCGTTGGCGTGCTCACGAATCAGCAGAAAAGTGACGATGCACACAATCGCGATGACGCTCAGCAGACTGCCGAGGATCAACAGCAACTCGGGGCGTCCGGTCTTGCCCGCAACGGGTGGGGTACGGCTCGCGATCATGGTTGGGTTATCGGTTGAAGAGTCTTCTAAGCGTAGTTGTACAAACGTCGCTGCCGCACACGCAAGAAAAAGGCCAGCGCATAAGGCTGGCCTTCTTACTGTAGCGCCGATCTTAGAAGACGTTGATCGGGTAGTCGATGATCACGCGGTATTCATCTGTGTCCGTATCCAGCGCGCCGTAACCGTTGCCGCCACGGTTGGTGGCCCATTGCAGACGTACCGCCAGATCTTTGGCCTGGCCGCTCTGCACCACGTACTTGAGGTCGATGTCGCGTTCCCAGTGCTTGGCGTTGCGACCTTCGGCGCTGTACCACGAGGCGTAGCCTTTGCTGTCCGGGTCGACCTTGGTCAGGTCCAGCGTGCCGCGCGAGTAGGACACCGCCGAGGTCAGGCCTGGCATGCCGAGGCCAGCGAAGTCGTAGGCGTACTTGAGTTTCCACGAGCGCTCGTTCGGGCCGTTGAAGTCCGAGTACTGCTGGGAGTTGTCGAGGTAGATGCTGTCGCCCTGGCTGATGTAGTCGAACGGCGTGTTGCCGTTGACCCGCTGGTAGGCGGCGGTGATGCTGTGGCTGCCGATGCCGACGGTGAAATGCAGGCTGTAGGTGTTGTTGTCGATGTTGCCCAGCAACGCGTCGCCGGTGTCCTGCGTGTGATAGAAGTGCAGGCCCGGGTTGAGGGTCACCAGGTCGTTCAGCGCCCAGGTGTAGTCGAGGTCGTAGTAGTACTGGTTCCAGATGTCCTTCAGCTCGGAAGCGTAGAGGCTGCTGGTCAGGCCTTCGACGCCGCTCCAGGCCACGCCGGCCCAGTTCAGGTGCTGGCTGTCATCGTGCTCGGCGAGGGTGCCATAAGAGGTGCCGATGCGTTTGTGACCGCTCTGGTTGTACGGTTTGGTGAAACTGGCCTGGCCACCTTCGATCATCCAGCCGTCGAAGCTGTGGTTGGTCAGGCTGACGCCACGGAAGGTCTGCGGCAGCATGCGGCTTTCACCGCCGGCGATCACCGGGTTGGTGAGGAACAGGTCACCGGCCTTCAGTTCGGTATCGAACGCACGCATTTTCAGCGTGCCACCCGCAGTGGAGAACGAGCCCGGCGCTTTGCCGTTGCCGTCGCTGACCGGCAGGATGCTGGAGTTGTCCGTACCGCCACCACCGTCGAGTTTCAGACCGAGCATGGCGTGGGCATCAATGCCGAAGCCGACGGTGCCTTCGGTGTAGCCCGACTGGAATTTGCCGAGGAAACCCTGGCCCCACTCGATGTTGTCGTCCGTCTGCTGCAGGCGGTTACGGTTCATGTAGTAGTTGCGGGCGTTGAGGTTGAGGCTCGAGCCTTCGACGAAACCTTCTTTCTCGGGTTCGACGGCGTGGGCGGCGGGGGCAATCGTTGCGGCAATTGCAATGAACAGCGGGGTGAAGCGAACTGGGTAACGCACGTGCGGTAAAGCTCCTTGGGTCAACTGACACTTCAATGTCTTGAGGTGCGGGATGTTTCTAATTGTAAGAGACGAACCAGTCCGCTTGTACACCACAACGAAAAAAGGCCGCTGAAAGTCAGCGGCCTGGAAGGACGACGGTTGAACGGGAAGAGCCAAACAACCGCGTCGAGGGAAACTTTGTGCGGTGCGTGACTCAGCTGTCTTTCTCGGCTGCCTGAGCCTGGGAAGTTGCAGCCTGAGGGGCTTGCGTAGCGTCTTGGGCCTTGGCCATCACGTCTGCCTGATACTGCTCGAATGCCTGGGCGCGAGCGGCGTTTTGCGCTACGAACGACTGCGATTCTTCAGCCATCGCCATCGGCGACAGGATCAATGAGGACAAAACGAAAGCGCTGGCAATACCCATACTGTTGGACATCTTGAAAACCTTCTTGCTTGGCAAGTGCTGTTTGGTGCGGGCAAAGATAAGGTTGCCGGGCGTTGGGAAACAGCGTGATTTTCATAAATGACTGTTGCGGGAATGGCAACGATCCAGGTCCTCAGACCGGGAGGTGAATGCCAAAAGTGTTCATTCCGCGATCACTGCGCACGAACACATCACCACCATGCATCAACGCAATCGCCTTGACGATCGCCAGCCCCAGACCGTGGTTGTTGCCACTGTTGCTGCGCGACGCGTCGACCCGGTAGAAGCGTTCGAACAACCGTGGCAAATGCTCGCTGGCAATCGGCGAACCAGGGTTGGCCACGCCGATGCTGACCTGATGTTCCTCGACCGTGATCTGCACTTCGATCACCTGTCCTGGCGCGGTGTGTTGCACTGCGTTGCTCAGCAGATTGATCAACGCCCGGCGCAAATGAGCGATCTCGATCTGCACCTGCGCGTCGCCGCTCACTCGTACTTCGACCTGTGCATCTTCGAGGATGAAATCGAGGTATTCGAGGGTGGTCGCCACTTCATCGGCCAGCGAGGTCGAGGTCAGTTTGGTGGCCTTGCTGCCCTGATCGGCGCTGGCCAGGAACAGCATGTCGTTGATGATCGAACGCAGGCGTTCCAGTTCTTCGAGGTTGGATTGCAGCACTTCGAAATAATGCTCGGCAGAACGCCCGCGCGTCAGGGCGACCTGGGTCTGGCCGATCAGGTTGGTCAACGGCGAACGCAGTTCATGGGCGACGTCGGCGTTGAAGGATTCGAGACGCGAGTAGGCTTGTTCAACCCGCTCCAGTGTCGAGTTGAACGAGTCGACAAACTGTTCGAGCTCCGGTGGCAACGGCGACAGACGCAAGCGCCCGGCCCGCAGCGGCGGCGCCAGACGCTGCGCCTCGTGGGACAGTTTGATCAGCGGCTTGAGGCCGATCCGCGCTACCCAATAACCCAATGCAGAGGCCATCAACACGCCGACAATCGCCAGGCCGATCAAGGCGATAAGAAGGTTGTGCTGGGTCTGGTGAAAGGTCTCGGTGTCGATGCTGATCATGAACCGCAGGGGCGGGCGTTGATCCTTGGCCGGCAGTTCGGTCAGCAGCACTTTCAGCGGGTAATCATGGTTGGGCAGTTGCAGGTCGCGCATGCCCAGAGGGCCTTGGGCAAAGGCGCGGATCATGGCGTCCGGCTGGCCATATTCATACCCCGGGTCACCGCTCACCACCCAGAAGCGGATGCGTTTGTCTTCTTCGCCGAGCAAGTTCAGTTTGGCGTTGATCTTCACCCAATGTTCGGGGGTGCCGAATCGGTTGAGTGCCGACTCCAGCACGCTATAACGCGCATCCAGCTCGGCTTCCGGCAACAGGCCCAAACCCTTGTCCACCTGCTGATACAGCGCGCCGCCGATCAACAGAAACACCAGCAGCGCCACCAGCGTGAACATCCCGCTCAAGCGCAGGGCGATAGAGTTACTGGACACCACGGCTCTCCAGCACATAACCCATGCCACGGATGGTGTGCAGCAGTTTCTCGTCGAACGGCCCGTCGAGCTTGGCCCGCAGACGCTTGATCGCGACTTCGACGACGTTGGCGTCGCTGTCGAAATTGATGTCCCAGACCATTTCCGCAATCGCGGTTTTCGAAAGGATCTCACCCTGACGCCGGGCCAGCACGCTGAGCAGCGAAAACTCCTTGGCGGTCAGATCCAGTCGGGTGCCGGCGCGGGTGGCCTTGCGGCTGATCAAATCTATCCATAGGTCGGCGATGCTCACTTGCACCGGTTCATGGCCGCCACTGCGACGGGTCAGCGCTTGCAGACGCGCCACCAGTTCGAGGAAGGAAAACGGTTTGCCGAGGTAATCGTCGGCACCGTCGCGCAAGCCCCTGATCCGGTCTTCGACCCGTTCGCGGGCGGTGAGCATGATCACCGGCGTCTGCTTGCGCGCACGCAACGCGCGCAGTACGCCGAAGCCGTCGAGGCCCGGCAGCATCACGTCGAGGACGATCACCGCGTAGTCGCTTTCCAGCGCCAGGTGCAGGCCCTCGATGCCGTCGCGAGCCAGATCCACGGTGTAACCCTGTTCCGTCAGGCCGCGGTGCAGATAGTCCGCGGTTTTCTCTTCGTCTTCGATAATCAGAACGCGCATGACCCGCCTCAGTCTGTCGTTGCCAGCGCCGCGACGGGCGATGGTTTGGGCTTGTGGAACAGCCGCTCAAGCCACAAGTATATGACCGGTGTGGTGAACAGCGTCAGCATCTGGCTGACCAGCAAGCCGCCCACGACCGCGATCCCCAGCGGCTGGCGCAGTTCGGCGCCGGTGCCGTAGCCGAGCATCAGCGGCAGCGCGCCGAGCAAGGCGGCGAGGGTGGTCATGATGATCGGCCGGAACCGCGTGATACACGCCTCGAAAATCGCGTCCTGCGGTGACAGACCGCGATGACGCTGCGCTTCCAGGGCGAAGTCGATCATCAGGATGCCGTTCTTTTTGACGATACCGATCAGCAGCACCAGCCCGATCAGCGCCATGATCGAAAAGTCCTGGCCGCAGATCCACAGCATGATCACCGCGCCAAGGCCCGCTGCCGGCAAGGTCGAGATGATCGTCAGCGGATGGACGAAGCTTTCATAAAGCACACCAAGGATGATGTACACCGCCACCAGCGCCGCCAGAATCAGCCACGGCTGGCTGGCCAGCGAACTCTGGAATGCCTGGGCCGCGCCCTGGAAGTTGCCGCTGATCGCGGTCGGCATGCCGATCTCGGCCTTGGCCTGATTGAGCAGGATTACCGCGTCGCCCAACGCCACGCCGGGCGCCAGGTTGAACGACAGGTTGGCGGCCGGGAACATGCCGTCGTGGGCAATGGACAGCGGGCCGATGGTTGGCGCATCGAATCGGGCCAGCGCCGACAGCGGTACCATTTCCCCGCTCAGCGGTGAGCGCAAGTAGAAGTAGTTGAGGCTTTCGGCCTTGCCGCGCTGTTTGGTGTCCAGCTCCAGAATCACGTTGTACTGGTTGACCTGGGTCTGGAATTCGTTGATCTGCCGCTGGCCGAAGGCGTCGTACAGCGCCTCGTCGACATCACTCGCCGTCAGGCCGAAACGCGCGGCGGCACTGCGGTCGATGCTGATGTGGGTGATGCTGCCGCCCAGTTGCAGGTCGTTGGAAATGTCACGGAACGCCGGGTTGCTGCGCAGCTTTTCGGTGAGTTTCTGGGTCCAGGTGGCGAGCGTCGGCCCGTCGTTGCTCTTGAGCACGTATTGATACTGCGCACGGCTCGGGCCGGAGCTGAGGTTGATGTCCTGGCCGGCGCGCAGGTAAAGCACGATGCCGGGGACTTTCATCAGTTGCGGGCGGATGCGGTCGATGAACTGGCTGGCCGAGACGTCGCGATCACCGCGTTTTTTCAGGGCGATCCAGAAGCGGCCGTTGGCGATGGTCTGGTTGCTGCCGGACACGCCCACCGAATGGGAAAACGCCTGGACGGCCGGGTCGGCGGCAACGATTTCGGCCATCGCCAGGTGTTTTTTCACCATGTCGCTGTAGGAAATGTCCGCGGCGGCTTCCGTCGTACCGAGGACGAAGCCGGTGTCCTGCACCGGGAAGAACCCTTTTGGGATAAAGATGTAACCACCGATGGCCATCGCCACAGAAACACCGAACACCGCGATCATCAGTTTCTGGTGGGCGAGGGCGCGACGCAGGCCTTTTTCGTACCAGCCGAGCAGGCGCTCGCTGAACCCCGGTTTGTCATGGGCGTGATGCACCGGTTTGCGCATGAACAGCGCCGCGAGCGTTGGCGCCAACGTCAATGACACCACCACGGAAATCATGATGGTCGAGGTCGCCGTCAGGGCAAATTCCTTGAACAGGCGCCCGACCACGCCGCCCATGAACAGCAGCGGAATGAACGCCGCCACCAGCGAGAAACTGATCGAGACCACGGTGAATCCGATCTCGCCGGCGCCCTTGACCGCCGCTTCGCGCATGCTGTCGCCGGCCTCCAGATGACGGTGAATGTTTTCCACCACCACGATGGCATCGTCGACCACAAACCCGACCGCCACCACAATCGCAACCAGCGTCAGGTTGTTCAGGCTGAAACCGAGCAGGTACATCAAGGCGAAACTGGCGGTCAGCGATACGCCGAGCACCGCCGAGACAATCATCGTTGCCGACAATTGGCGCAGGAACAGCGCCATCACCGCCACCACCAGCAGGATCGCGATCAGCAGGGTGATTTCCACTTCATGCAGGGAGGCACGAATGGTCTGGGTGCGGTCGATCAGCACTTTGACCTGCACCGAGGCCGGCAGCATGGCTTCGAGGCCGGGCAGGGCGGCTTGAATGCGGTCCACCGTCTCGACGATGTTGGCCCCCGGCTGGCGGGAGATCACCAGGTTCACCCCCGGTTGATCGCCGGCCCAGGCTTGCACATAGGCATCTTCCGAACCGTTGACGACTTTGGCGACATCTTTCAGGTGAACCGGGGCGCCATCCTTGTAGGAAACAATGAGCTGGCTGTATTCCTCGGGGTGGAACAACTGGTCGTTGGTCGACAGCGTGGAAATGCTCGACTCGCCGTACAACGCACCTTTGGCGAGGTTGAGGCTGGTCTGCTGGATCGCCAGACGAATGTCGGCGAGGGTCAGACCGATGGCCGCCAGTTTGTCCGCCGAGGCCTGCACGCGAATCGCCGGACGTTGCTGACCGGTGATGTTGATCTGGCCTACGCCGTCGATCTGACTGATCTGACGCGACAGCAGGGTTTCCACCAGGTCACTGAGCTCGGTGCCGGGCATCTGGGTCGAGCTGACGCTGAGGATCAGCACCGGGCTGTCCGCCGGGTTGACCTTCTTCCAGGTCGGCAGGGTCGGCATGTCTTTCGGTAGTTTTCCGGCGGCGGTGTTGATCGCGGCCTGCACTTCCTGGGCGGCGGTGTCGATGCTCTTGTCGAGGGTGAATTGCAGGGTCAGCAGGCTGGAGCCCAGCGCACTGCTGGAGGTCATCTGGGTCATGCCGGGGATGGCGCTGAATTGCACCTCCAGCGGCGTGGCCACGGACGACGCCATGGTGTCCGGGCTGGCGCCGGGCAGTTGTGCGGAGACCTGGATCGTCGGAAATTCCGCTTCCGGCAACGGGGCAATCGGCAGGCGCGGGAAGGCAATCACCCCGACCAGCACCAGCGCGATGGTCAGCAGAATCGTCGCCACCGGATGGTCGATGCACCAGGTCGAAACGCCTTTGTGCTGCTTCATGGCTTGGGCTCCGCTTGCACCACCTGCGGCGGCTCGCTCATGACCTGCACGGTCGAACCGGGCTTGAGCCGCGACTGGCCGTCACTGACCAATACGTCGCCGGGCTTCACGCCCTTGATGATGTCCTGGCCGCTGCCCTGATAAACCATCTGCACCTGCACGGCTTCAACCTTGTCGCCGTTGACCCGGTACACGAAGTGTTGATCCAGACCTCGCTGTACGACGGTAGGCGGGACCACCAGCGCATCTTTATCCAGCGCCGTCTGAATCTTTACCGTCACCAGCAGGCCCGGCCAGAGTTTCTGATTGGGATTGTCGAATTCGGCCTTGGCGCGGATGGTGCCAGTGTTGGCGTTGATCTGGTTGTCGATCAGGGTCAGGTGACCTTCGCCGAGCAGGTTGCCGGTTTCGCCGTCGGTGTCGGCGCCGATGTAGGCCTTGACCTGGGCGCGCTGCGGATCGCTGATCAAACCTTGCAGGGTCGGCAGCATTTGCTGCGGCAGGGAAAACTCGACGGCGATCGGGTCGATCTGGGTCACGGTGAACAGACCCTGGGTGTCGGTCATGCGCAGGAAGTTGCCTTCGTCGACCGTGCGAATCCCGACGCGGCCGGTGACCGGGGAGCGAATCTGGGTGTAGGAAAGTTGTACCTGAGCCGCGTCAATCGAGGCCTGATTGCCTTGGGCGGTGGCTTTGAGCTGGTTGACCAGTGCCTGTTGCTGGTCGTAGGTCTGCTTCGATACACCGTCGTCGACGCTGAGCAGTTTGTAGCGCTTGAGGTTGACCAGCGCCACTTGCAGTTGTGCCTGGCTTTCGCCCAGTTGCGCCCGGGCCTGGTCGAGGCTGGCGCGGATCGAGCGATCGTCGATGGTGGCGAGCAGGTCGCCCTGTTTGACCAGTTGACCCTCTTTGACCAGAAGCTTGGTGAGGATGCCGTCGATCTGCGGGCGTACCACGACGCTGTGCAGCGAGAGGACCGAGCCGATGCCGCTGGTGTAGCGGGGGACGTCTTTTTCGCTGACGGCGACGACCCTGACCGGGATGGCGGTGGGGGCGGCGAGTTTGGCCGGTGCGGGTTTTATCGCGTACCACAGGCCGGCGGCTGCGAGGGCGATCAGCAGGGTGGCGAGCAGGGCCTTTTTCTTCTGGATTTGCATGCTTGTGGGGCGCCAGGGGGACGGGGTTTGGGCAGGTTGGTTCTTTATAAACTTGTTTGGGGGTCAGGAGGGTGACGGCTAGCTGACGGCGCTGTCAGTTTTCCTGTGTGTATATCCGTTGCTGCGGTAACGGCCGCTTAGGGTTCCGCCCTTACGGCGGGTCACTTTGGCAAACGCCCCAAAGTAACCAAAGGGCTGGGCCCCGGCGTTCGGCACCTCGCTTTGGCTCGGTGTTCCTTCGTTCCGGGATTCATCCGGGGGCATCGCCTACGGTTTGCTTCGCTGCACCTCCTCTCGATGTGTTCGACTGCGTCGAACGGTCGCTGCGCTCCCTCCCCCGGATAAATCCCTCCACTCAGCCTGCCGATGGGGCCGGCACGTCAAAAGCTTTACTCGAGCTAACGCTCATCGTTTTGAGTGGTGAGGTGCAGGGTGGTGGGAGCGTGTTTGTTCGCGAAAGGGGGCGGATCAGCAACTCAGTTTTGAAAATGTGATTCACCTTTCATATTTGCCTCGGCGATCTCCAGATTTTTATCTTCCCTGGCGACTGCCAACTACGCTCCTAAAGATCCGCCTCCACCAGCGGATACACGGTGTACAGCCCTGACGCCATTGGGGTGGGTCTTTCGGGAGTGTCTTTGCCATGAAGTTGAATATCGCAATATCGGCTGTGCTTGTCTGGCTTCCGCTTTGTGTCTTTGCCGCGCCGCAGACGAGTTCCGGTGAGATCCGGTTCAGTGGGCGGATTGTCGAGTCAGGTTGTGAGGTGGGGCGTGTCGGGGCGTTGGGTTCGAAGGAGTCACGGCAGGTTGAGATCAAGCCTGGCCTGACGCTTGATGTCGATTCCTTTCGCAATGCGTGCAGCCATGAGGCGCTGCCGATGTCCGTCACTTATGAGGCGCTGAAGACTTCGAGCGACAAGGGCATTGTCACCATCAGTTATCTGTAAGCCGTTCGGCGTGCCGTGTAAATCTTCAGGTGCCGATATTGGGCGCGCAGGTATACTGCGCGCCTTCGCGGCTCACTGTTCGGGCCCGACTTTTTGCTTTGCGGAGCTTTTATGACTTCCCCGACCCAACCGCCAGTTGATGACGCTATCAGCGACGTCACGGCCGAGCATGCTGAAACCAACGAAACCCAAGCCAAGATCCCGGCCTTCAAGTTCCCGTTCAAGCCAGGTGACCTGGCGGCTGCCAAAGCGGCCAAGCAGCCGCAGTTCAAGGGCAAGGACGGTGATCGTCACGCCAAGATTCCGGGCGTGGCTCCGTCGGGCACTCGCCGTTCGATGGGCAAGCGCTGAGTTTCCCTTCTCGTCAGGAAAGAATTCGCTTTTCAATTCGGACTCTTCCCACGCAGACGAGAGAATCATCCTCTGGGAACAATGGCAGCCACTCGACAAGAATTCGCTCCCCTGAATACTTGAAGTAGGCTGCCGCAATGTCTCTGGCAAAAAAACTGACTGTTCTTTCGCTGATGCTTCTCACGACCGGATGTGTTTCTTCCAATCCTGATCGCGCTGTCCGCATCGGTGTCGAGGCGCTGGTTCCGCCCTTCGAGAGCCGCAACGACAAAGGTGAGCTGGTCGGGTTAAACATCGAACTTGGTAACGCGTTGTGCGCGGAGTTGCAGGCTCGATGCGTCTGGGTCGATCAGGATTACGCGAGCAATATCGCAGCGCTGCAAGCCGGCCAGTTTGACGTGATCATGCCAATGAGCCCCACCCCGGCGCGGCGTGAACGTGTCGACTTTACCGACATTCTTTACCCGCTGAGCAGCCAGTTGGTCGCCCGCAAGGGGTCGAACCTGAGTCCGGATGTGCAATCGCTCAAAGGAAAACGCATCGGCGTTCTGGCCGGCACCAGCCGAGAGGGGTTCTCCAGGGAGCGGTGGGGTTCGTCGGGTGTGACGGTGCGTAGTTTTCAGTTCAACGATCAATTGATTGCCGCCCTGCAATCAGGGGAAATCGACGCGACCTTGCAAGACACGATCGAGATTACCCAGGCACTGCTGAGTCAGCCGCAGGGGCGGGAGTTTGCTTTCGCAGGTCCGGTATTGATGGATCCGATGCTCGGTTCGGGCGTTGCAATGGCGATCCGTAAAACCGATTCCGTACTGCGTGATGACCTGAATTCTGCACTGAAGCGTCTGAAGCTCAGCGGTAAATATCAGTCGATCTCCGAGCGTTACCTTCCGGCCGCAGCCGATGACTCCCTGCGCTACAAGCCCAACACCGAAGGGTTGCCATTCTCGGATTCCGTGCGAGTCGGGGAAACCGTTTATCTGTCAGGTGTACTGGGACTGGATGCCAACGGGCAACTGGTCAAGGGCGGTATCGGCCCGCAGACTGCCCAAGCCTTGGAAAACCTGCGCATTGCCTTGAAGGAAAGCGGATCATCCTCATCGCACGTTGCCAAATGCACGGTGATCCTTGCCGACATCAAGGATTTTTCCGGGATGAATCAGGCCTACCGCCAGTTCTTCCCTGGCGACCGTTTGCCTGCCCGTACAACGTTCGCCGGCAAACAGCTGGTGGTGCCGGGTGCCAAAGTTGAGATCGAGTGCGTGGCGGTATTGTCAGACTGAGCAGTTGTATATCGGCGATTGATGGCTAAATGCCCGGAACCTGAGCCAGATCAACGTTTAACCAGTTAGTGCGCTTAGAGTCAGCAGCCCTGCCGACTCTTTCCAATAAAACGAGCGCGCTTTCCATGAAGATCAATCTCCCGGTGACCGGGCGCAATGTCGATGTTGCGCCGGATGCGAACATTCTCTCGACCACCGATCTGACCAGCGCGATCACCTACGCCAACGAAGACTTCATCAAGATCAGCGGTTACAGCCGTGACGAGCTGCTGGGCACGCCGCATAACCTGTTGCGTCATCCGGACATGCCGGCGCAGGCGTTTGCCCATATGTGGCAGACGCTCAAGCGCGGGCGGTCGTGGATGGGGCTGGTGAAGAATCGTTGCAAGAACGGTGATCACTATTGGGTCAGTGCCTATGTCACGCCGGTCACGCAGAACGGTGCGGCGGTGGAGTTTCAGTCGGTGCGTACCCGGCCGGATGCGCGGCAAATTGCAGCGGCGGAGCGGGCCTACGCGCAGTTGCGCGGAGAGCGGGTGGCGCGTTGGCAGTGGCTGCCGGTGTTGGGGTTGCGGGCGCGGATCATGGCGTTGACCAGTTCGGTGCTGGCGGTGGTGCTGGGGATTGAAGCCTGGCTGCGGCCGGAGTCCATGGGCATTGAAGCCGCTGCGCTGGTGGCCGGCAGTGGCGCGTGTGCCTTGGGCGTGGGTTGGTTATTGCGGCCGCTGGAGCGACTGACCGAGCGTGCGCGGCAGATTGCCGACAATCCGTTGAGCCAGGGCATTTATACCGGGCGGCGGGATCAGTTCGGGCAGATCGAGTTCGCCTTGCAGATGCTCGAAGCGCAGGTCGGCGCGGTGGTCGGGCGGATCGGCGATGCGTCGCAACGGCTGGCCGGACATGCGGCGCAGCTGGTGGATCATCTGCACAGCAGTCACACCAGTACGTTGGCGCAGCAGGCGGAAACCGATCAGGTGGCGGCGGCGATTCATCAGATGGCGGCCAGTGTGGCCGAAGTCGCCAGCCATGCGCAGCAGGCGTCGGTGGCGGCTGATATGGCGGGGACGGAAACCCGTGAGGGGCATCTGCTGGTCGGCGAGAGTCGCAGTGCGGTGTTGCGACTGGCGGAAGAGTTGGGCCGGGCCACCGAGGTGATTCATCAGCTCGAAGGCCACAGCAGCGAGATTTCCGGCGTGCTGGAGGTGATTCGCAGCATTGCCGAGCAGACCAATCTGCTGGCGCTTAACGCGGCAATCGAAGCGGCGCGGGCCGGGGATGCCGGGCGTGGTTTTGCGGTGGTGGCCGATGAGGTGCGGGGCCTGGCCCAGCGTACTCAGCAGTCGACCAACGAGATTCAGCGGATGATCAGTACCCTGCAAAACGGTGCGCGGGATGCGGTGCTGGTGATGCAGCAGAGCAGCGAGCATGTGGATAACAGTGTCGAACAGGCGCAACGCGCGGCCCGTGCCTTGGACGGTATCAGTGGGCGGGTCGAGCAGATCACCGAGATGAGTCTGCAAATTGCCGCAGCGGTTGAAGAACAGAGCGCAGTGAGCGAGGACATCAACCGCAACATCGTCAGCATTCGCACGGCGTGTGAGCTGACGGTGGATGAAGGGCGCCAGAGCCAGCTCAACTCACAGGACGTGGCGGGGCTGGCGGGGGATTTGCGTTCGCTGGCGCGGGAGTTCTGGGGGCGGCGGCAGGGATCCTAGGCCGCGCGCAGGGAAATGAACGCGTAAGTCTGCGGCGGTTCGGTGACCACTTGTGCACCCGCCGCCAGCACTTGCCCGGCGACATCATCACCGGAGAGGTGAAACAGCCATTCGCTGGACACTTCGCTCAATGGCTGCGCGGTGACCTGATCGATGACCGAGGCAAACACGCTCATGTCCGGCAGGTACGCGGTAAACCCGTCACCCTTGAGTGCCGTGGTGCGGATGCCGAGTAACCCGCAAATCGCATCCTTGGTCCGGATGTCATCGCGATCGGCCTGACGGGAGCGCTGGATCAGCGTCACCAGTTCCTGATCCACCAGTTCACCACCGACGATCAGCTCCGGCCCTTGTTCCCAAGACTCCGGCGGACAGTCCTTGGCAGCCGGGTTCAGCGAAATGTGCGGATTGATTTCGGCGGGATAGATGCGACACACCAGCGGCCGGCGCTCGTAGATGCGGCACAGCTTGTCTTCGTCAAGATTCCGGCAGGGGCCGACGTTGTAGGCGGCGAAGGTGATCGCCACATGGGCGTCGGAGTTTCCGCTGCGCACCACCGCCGAACGACGCTGCGCGTGTTCACGCTGTTGCACCGGCAGGCCCAGGCCATTGGCGAGAAATGCCTCCACCAACACGATCACCTGACCGCCGTCAGCCGCCCACATACGGGCTTCGGCCAGCGTGAGAGGCACGTGATGATCGGTGCAGCATTTGCCGCAACCTACGCAGGAAAACGTCGTATTCATTGAGCGGGCAATCTTCAATCAGGGTGTGAAACGGCGACGTAAAGCCGCCATGCAGGCCTGGATTGAAGCAAGTTGTGCGCCATTCACTCAGGGCTTGGCGGTCGGGCGGATCGAGTCCCATTCGGTGACGAACGCGGTTTTCGACTTTTTGTTGTACAGGCACAGCTCGGTGCCTTGTTGGCCCTTCATGTGTTTTTGCGGGTACTGGCCCTGCAGCAATAGCGCGGTGTAACCGACGCGGTCATCGAATTGCGCGGCGTTGCCGACCGGTTTGGCGTCTTTCAGGCCGCTGGCCTTGGTGCAATTGGCGAGTACGGCTTTGTCGTAGGCGGCCCAGGCGTCGGGGCTGGAGGCGTGTGCAAACGGGGCGATGAGGCAAAGCACTGAGAGGGCGAGGCGTTTCATGGTTTGGGCATCCTTGGAGGGTTGATCGCCAGGGTTGGAGTATGCCGCAGGATTTTAGTTTGTCAGTCCGGCACCAATTCCCGGCGGACCACATACATTCCGGACGTTTCGTACAAGCTCTGCGCCCGACGGTTGTCTTCCAGCACCTTCAGATCGACAAACCCTTCGCGCCGATCCTGAAACACCTTGAATGCATGAAGCAGTAGCGCCCGTCCCAATCCACGTCCTTGGGTGCGAGGATGCACCACCAGATTCTTGATGTAGGAACTGGTCCAGCATTGCGCCACGCCGAGGACGCCATCGGCATCGCTGGCGATGAAGCACAGTGCGGGATCGTATTCCGGATCGTTTTCAAACTGCTGTTGCCAGACGTCCAGCGCCGGCACCCGGCCGCCACCTTCGCGGTAGCCGATTTGCATCAGTTCATGCACGGCGGGTGCGCGTTCGGCGCTGTAGGTCGTGAGTTCGATGCCGTTCGGCCATTCGATGGCTGGCACGTCCTGGCTCAGGTCGCGCCGCATCAGAAAACAGAACGTCTCGCGCAAGACTCAGTGTCCGTGAGCGGCGACGTGTTTGGCCGCTTCGATCAGGCAGTGGGTCAGTTCTGGCGAGGAGAACTTGGTCAGCACCCCGTTCGCCCCGGCGAGGCGGGCCTTTTCACTGTTCATCGCGCTGTCCAGCGAGGTGTGCAGCAGCACGTAGAGGTGGGCAAAGTCCGGGGTCTCGCGCAGGGTCCGGGTGAAGGCGTAGCCGTCCATCTCGGACATTTCGATGTCGGAGACGATCAGGTTGATCTGCTGCGCCGTGCCTTGCAGGTCCAGCAGGCAGTCGATCGCTTCCTTGGCGCTGCGGGCGGTATGGCATTGCAGGCCGAGGTTGCGCAGGGTGTGCACCGATTGCTGGAGCGCCACCTGGCTGTCGTCGACCACCAGAATCCGCGCGTTGCCCAGCACTTCGGCGTCTTCCATGCTCAGGTCGGTCGGGGCCATCTCGATTTGCGCCGGGGCGATACTGTGGATGACCTTTTCGATGTCCAGCACCTGCACCAGGGTGCCGTCGACCGAGGTCACGCCGGTGATGTAGGCGCGCGAACCGCCGGAGCCGAACGGCGGCGGTTTGATGTCGGTGGTCAGGCAATGCACGATCTTGCTCACCGCCTGCACGTGCAGGCCCTGTTTCGAACGGCTGACATCGGTGACGATCAGGCAGCCGCCGTTCGGGTCTTCCAGCGGACGCTCGCCGATGGCACGGCTCAGGTCGATCACCGACAGCGAAGCGCCGCGCAGGGTGGCGATGCCTTTGACGTGCGGGTGCGACTCCGGCAGCTTGGTCAGCGGCGGGCAGGGGATGATTTCACTGACTTTCAGCAGGTTGATCGCCATCAGCTTGCCGCTGCGCAAGGTAAACAGCAGAAGCGAAAGTGAATCTGCGCGGGCTTTGTTGGAAGACATAAAAACCTTCTGTGGAAAAAAGGTGATGGGCGAGGGTGGAAATCGCCGAAAACTATTGATGCCGGGTTATCGACTTGTAACCGGCAGGCTTTAGGGATTCTGGCGCCAATCCGACGGCGGGACTGTCATTTCATCCCCAACCGCTTGGCCATTCGCCCGAGATTCGCCCGGTCCAGCCCCAGTTCACGCGCGGCGCTGGCCCAGTTGTCCCGATGCCGCTCAAGTGCAGCACTGATCAACTGCCGCTGATATTGCTCGGTGGCTGCGCGCAGATCCCCGGAAATCAACGGCATCGCGACGACGGCACTGGCCGGCTCCGGCGAGTTATCCACAACCTCACGCGGCAGGTCGAGATCCATCGCGCTCAGGCTGAGAATCTTCGGCCGCACCTTGCAGTTGCCCAGCGCCTTCAGCGCGCTGCGGCCGATCAGGTGTTCCAGTTCCCGCACATTGCCCGGCCAAGTGTAGGCAAGCAGCGCTTCTTGCGCGTCGCTGTTCAGGCGCAGGCTGTTGAGGCCCATGCGCGAGCGGTTCTGTTCAAGGAAGTAACCGCTGAGCAGCAGCACATCGCGACCCCGGTCACGCAGCGCCGGCACCCGCAACGGGTACACGCTCAGGCGATGATAGAAGTCGGCGCGGTAGCGGCCGCTGCGCACTTCTTCGGCCAGGTCGCGGTTGGTCGCGGCGATCAGGCGCACGTCGACCTGATGTTCTTTGTCCGAACCCAGACGTTGTAACTGGCCGCTCTGCAAAACCCGCAACAGTTTGGCCTGGACGGTCAGCGACAGCTCGCCGACTTCATCGAGAAACAGCGTGCCGCCGTTGGCCAGTTCGAACTTGCCGCGCCGGTCGCTGGTGGCGCCGGTGAAGGCACCGCGCACGTGGCCGAACAGTTCGCTTTCCACCAGGGTGTCCGGCAGGGCCGCACAGTTGAGGCTGATGATCGGTTTGTCAGCACGCTTGGAGGCGGCGTGGATCGCCTGGGCCACCAGTTCCTTGCCGACCCCGGTTTCCCCGGTGATCAGCACGGTCAGGTCGCTACCGCCGACCAGATTGATCTCTTCCACCAGCCGTTTGTGGGCCTTGCTTTGGCCGATCATCTCGCGGTTCTGCTGGCCGCTGGCCTGGCGATAGACCTCGGCGCGCTGGTGCTCGTCTTCAGCACGGATCGCCAGACGTTCGATGCGTTCGGCGGCGTTGACCGTGGCCGAAGCGAGGCTGGCGAAGGCCTGCAGGGCATCGAGTTCGATCGGTTCGAAACGCTCGGGATCGAGTGCGTCGAGGGTGATCAGACCCCAGAGTTTTTCATCGACAAACAGCGGGCAACCGAGGCAATCGTGGACTTCAAGATGATCGTCGAGGCCGTCGACCAGTCCGTCATAAGGGTCGGGCAATTCGCTGTCGGCGGCGAAACGGGTCGGGCCGACGCCTGCCAGTAACACTTCGAAGCGCGGGTGTTCGCTGACCTTGAAGCGGCGGCCGAGGGTGTCGGTACTCAAGCCGTCCACGGCCAATGGCACCAACCACTCGCCATCGAGGCGCAGCAGTGCGGCGGCATCGCAGGGCAGCAGGGCGCGCATGGCTTCGAGCAGGCGTCGGTAGCGCTCGCCTTCGGGCAGTTCGCGGGACAGGTCGGAAACCAGTGGGAGCAGGGCGGTCAGCAGGGATTTGGCGGACATGGTTTTGTAGTCAAAGAGACGCGTTGTAGTCGAAGCGACTATAGATGTGCTTGTGTCGATCTGACTACATAAATTTCAAGTTATTGATTTATATGGATAATTTAGTTGGCACGATAACTGAAACGGTTAAGGCACTTTTAGAGAAAGCTCAGGAGTCACCCTTATGCTTAGCGTCCAGGATCGTGCCATCGTCAAATCCACTGTGCCTCTGCTGGAAAGCGGCGGTGAAGCGCTGATCACCCATTTCTACCGCATGATGCTCTCCGAGTACCCGGAAGTCCGCCCACTGTTCAACCAGGCCCACCAGGCCAGCGGTGACCAGCCTCGTGCATTGGCGAATGGCGTGTTGATGTACGCCCGCCACATCGATCAACTCGACCAGTTGGGCGATCTGGTGGCCAAGATCATCAACAAGCACGTGGCGTTGCAGATTCTGCCGGAACACTACCCGATCGTCGGCACCTGCCTGCTGCGCGCCATCTCCGAAGTGCTCGGCGAAGAAATCGCCACCCCGGAAGTGATGAGTGCCTGGGGCGCAGCCTACGGTCAGTTGGCCGATATCCTGATCGGCGCCGAAACCGCCATCTATGACCAGAAAGAACACGCCGTCGGCGGCTGGCGCGGGGCGCGGGAGTTCATCGTCGCGGCCAAGGTCGAGGAGAGTGCGGAAATCATTTCGTTCTACTTCGAACCGGCGGACAAAGGCCCGATCCTCGCAGCCGAGCCGGGACAGTACATCGGCATGAAGCTGGTGCTCGACGGCGAAGAAATTCGCCGCAATTACTCGCTGTCGGCCCTGGCCAACAAAGGTCAGTACCGCATCAGCGTCAAGCGTGAACCGGGCGGCCGTGCATCCAATCACCTGCACGATCAACTGCATGTCGGCGCCAGCATCCAACTGTTCCCGCCATCGGGCGAGTTCACTCTGACGGCCAGCGACAAACCGCTGGTGCTGATCAGCGGCGGCGTCGGCATCACCCCGACTCTGGCCATGCTGGAAGCGGCGCTGGAAACCGAGCGTCCGGTGCATTTCATTCACTGCGCGCGCAACGGCAGCGTGCATGCGTTCCGTGACTGGATCGACGGGCTGGCCGAGCGTCATCCGCAGCTCAAGCGTTTCTATTGCTACGCCGAAGATGATGGCGTGAGCCCGGCGGCGGACAAGGTCGGGTTGCTGAGCCAGGAACAACTGGGTGAGTGGCTGCCGGAACAGCGTGATGTGGACGCCTACTTCCTTGGGCCGAAAGGCTTCATGGGGGCGATCAAGCGTCATCTGAAGGCGCTGGGTGTGCCGGAGAAACAGAGCCGTTACGAGTTCTTCGGGCCGGCGGCTGCTCTGGAATAAGCCTCATGAGCGACCCGAGATTCTCGGGTCGCTTTTTTTCGAACCGTTCTGATTCTTAAAAAGTGTTTAAAGGTTAATCGTTTCTTAACCGGTTTATCGTTTATTCCCCGATGCTGATGATAGGCGCTCGTTCGTTTACATGATCAGGATCGCCCCCATGTCGCACTTCGCTTCCTCCCGCCGTTTCAGCCTGGCCACTTTGGGCCTGTCCGTTGCCTTGCTGTCCAGTCCGTTTGCCTTTGCCGAATCCGCGTTGATCCAGCCGCAGACCCTGATCGTCGATCAGAGCCTGCCCAAGGCGCAGCGTGATGCAATGGAACTGGCGGCGCGGCGTTATGGCAGTTTCTGGAACACGGGCGAAGAGGCATTGGCCACCGCAGCCCTGTCGCCGCAGTTTGTCGACAAGACCCCGCCGGAAGGACGGGTGCAAGGGCCGACCGGGCCGCTGCTGGCGTCGAAGTTCTTTCGCACGGCGGTGCCGGACTTGAGTTGCGAGATCGAACAAATGATCGTCGCCGGTGATCGCGTGGTGGTGCATCTGCACTTTCGCGGGCACTTCACCGGTACGTTCAAGGCTCTCAAAGGGCAGGGGCAGCGTGTAGACTTCCGGGCAACCGATATCTATCAGATCGACAACGGTCGCATCGCGGCCAATTGGCATATCGAAGACAACATCAGCCTGATGGCGCAACTGCAAGCGCAGCCGCCGGCCAGCTGAACCATGGACATGAAAGGGAAACGCGATGAGCGAGGAAACGATTCGATTGGGACGTGAGCGGCGCTTTCTGGTGCTGCTGGGCATCATCTGCCTGGCGCTGATCGGCGGCGCGCTGTACATGCAGATCGTGCTGGGCGAGGCGCCATGCCCGCTGTGCATCCTGCAGCGCTATGCCTTGCTGTTGATCGCGCTGTTCGCGTTCATCGGCGCGGCCATGCGCACCCGCCGCAGCATCACCGTGTTCGAGGTGCTGGTGGTGATCTGCGCGATTGCCGGGGCCGGTGTCGCCGGGCATCACGTGTACACCCAGTTCTACCCGGCCGTGAGCTGCGGCATCGATGTGCTGCAGCCGATCGTCGATGATTTGCCGCTGGCGAAGATCTTCCCGCTGGGCTTTCAGGTAGACGGTTTCTGCTCAACGCCGTACCCGCCGATCCTCGGTCTGTCGCTGGCGCAATGGGCACTGGTGGCCTTCGTGCTGGTGGTGATCCTGGTGCCGCTGCTGACTTCGCGTAACCGAAAAGCACTGCGCTGAATCAACTTTTCGGCCCCGGCGCCGATAAAACAAACGCCCCGATTTGCCGTGATGGAAATCGGGGCGTTTTGCATTTCAGGGTCTTTGTGAAAACACCGTGACGAACGGCAAGGGAGGGTGCGACAGGTGTGCGACATGTTGTCACACGCGTCGTGTCGCAGCTCGTTTCACAGGCACGGATTGGTGCGCTGTTACAAAAAAGGATTGGTCTGTTTCAGCGTTTGTCTGTTTTTGCACGCGTGTGCCGGATCAGGCAGTTTTAACAGACGCTGGCACATGGCCAAAAGCCTTGGGGTATCGGGCTTTGCGCGGATCGCGACGTCAGAAAAAGCTTTCGGAGCTGTCTGAACTGAGGCCGATAGACCTACATTTTTTGGTGTTTTTGTTGAGAATCGATTTCGATAACATGCGGAACTTTTGCAAAAATGGTGATGGATTGTTGCTCGAACGGATAAAAATTATTTCGGGATAAGACATGGTGTATAGGGCGCTACCTATCTACAATCGCCCGCACTGAATTCCCGGCACTGTTCAGCCTTTATAAGGAACTGAGCAGGAAGTCGGGTGTCGAGCGGCCGAAAGGCTTGCGAGACACCCAGGTGTCGGTGCCTTCCAACTTTCCGCACCAAATGGAATTGGTCTGTAACAAGGCCTTTGACCACGAATTCGAATAAGAACTGACCGCTGTCCCAGGATTTGTCGAGCGTCTGACGCGCGACGGGCGGCCCTTATTCAATCCAAAGAAAATGCCAACCCTTGGCAGGGTGAAGTGTTGGCGATCAAAACCCAACTGCATTGCGCAAGCTGCTTTAGAGGTCGTGAGATGAGTAAAAACAGGTACCCCAGATTACTAGGCCTAGTGCCGCTGCTCGGCACGTTGTTGCTGGGAGGCTGCAACATGACCTTGCTCAATCCAACGGGCCAGGTCGGCCTGGAACAGCGCAACCTGATCATCACCGCCACGCTGCTGATGCTGTTGGTCGTTGTGCCGGTCATCATCATGACCTTCCTGTTCGCCTGGAAGTACCGCGCCTCCAACCAGAACGCCGTCTACACCCCGAAATGGTCGCACTCGACCAAGATCGAAGTGGCGGTCTGGACCATTCCGGTCCTGATCATCATCGCTCTGGGTTACATCACCTATAAGTCGACCCACGAGCTGGACCCGTATCGTCCGATCGAATCCGACGTCAAGCCTGTGACCATCGAAGTGGTCGCGCTGGACTGGAAGTGGCTGTTCATCTACCCGGAACAAGGCATCGCCACGGTCAACAAGATCGTGTTCCCGGCGCACACGCCAGTTAACTTCCGGATCACCTCCGACGCCGTGATGAACTCGTTCTTCATCCCGGGCCTGGGCGGCCAGATCTACGCGATGGCGGGCATGACCACCAAGCTGCACCTGATCGCTGACCGCAACGCTGAAATGGACGGTATCTCCGCCAACTACAGCGGCGCTGGTTTCACCGGTATGAAATTCAAAGCGATCGCAACTTCTCAGGAAGATTTCGACGCCTGGGTAAGTGAAGTCAAAAAGGCACCTAAACAGCTTGAACCAGCTGAATACGCAGCCCTTGCCAAGCCAAGCCAGAACAATCCAGTCGAGCTCTACTCCTCGGTCACGCCGAACCTGTTCCAGACCATCGTCGACAAGTACGAAGGCATGAAACCGGGCAAGCCACTGAAGCACGAGAAGAAAGAGAAAGAAGTGGCGGCAACGGATATGGACTCGAATTCGCATTCAGCTGCCGGGGCAGAGGAGTAAACGATGTTTGGTAAATTAAGTTGGGAAGCGATCCCTTTCCACGAGCCGATCGTGATGGTCACCATCTCGATGATCGCGCTCGGTGGTCTGGCGTTGTTCGCTGCAATCACCTACTTCAAGAAGTGGACCTACTTGTGGACCGAGTGGCTGACGTCGGTCGACCACAAGAAAATCGGTGTGATGTACATCATCGTTGCCATGGTCATGCTGCTACGTGGCTTTGCCGACGCCATCATGATGCGTACCCAGCTGGCGATGGCCACCGAGGGTTCGCCTGGCTACCTGCCGCCTGAACACTATGACCAGATCTTCACCGCTCACGGTGTGATCATGATCATCTTCATGGCGATGCCATTCTTCACCGGCCTGATGAACCTTGCAGTGCCGCTGCAGATCGGCGCGCGTGACGTTGCCTTCCCGTTCCTGAACTCCCTGAGCTTCTGGCTGCTGGTGTCCGGCGTTGTGCTGATCAACCTGTCCCTGGGCGTCGGCGAATTCGCCAAGACCGGCTGGGTTGCCTATCCACCGCTGTCGGGTCTGCAATACAGCCCTGGCGTGGGCATGGACTACTACATCTGGGCGCTACAGCTATCCGGTCTGGGTACAACGCTGACGGGGGTTAACTTCCTCGCGACCGTGCTGAAAATGCGTACCCCTGGCATGAAACTGATGGACATGCCGATCTTCACCTGGACCTGCACCTGGGCCAACGTTCTGATCGTGGCTTCGTTCCCGATCCTGACCGCTACCCTGGCACTGCTGACCCTTGACCGTTACATGGATTTCCACATTTTCACCAATGAACTTGGTGGCAATCCAATGATGTACGTCAACCTGTTCTGGGCATGGGGCCACCCTGAGGTTTACATCCTGATCCTGCCGGCATTCGGCATTTTCTCGGAAGTGATCTCGGCCTTCACCGGCAAGAAACTGTTCGGCCACCACTCGATGATCTACGCTTCGGGCGCGATCTCGGTACTGGGCTTCATGGTTTGGCTGCACCACTTCTTCACCATGGGTTCGGGTGCCAGCGTCAACGCCTTCTTCGGTCTGGCGACGATGCTGATTTCCATCCCGACGGGTGTGAAACTGTTCAACTGGCTGTTCACCATCTACCAGGGCCGTCTGCGCTTCACCAGCCAGGTTCTGTGGACTCTGGGCTTCATGGTGACCTTCGCCATCGGCGGCATGACCGGCGTACTGCTGGCCATCCCGGGTGCTGACTTCGTTCTGCACAACAGCCTGTTCGTGATCGCTCACTTCCACAACGTGATCATCGGCGGCGCGGTATTCGGCTACATCGCAGGTTTCGGCTTCTACTTCCCGAAAGCATTCGGCTTCAAGCTGCACGAAGGCTGGGGTAAAGCAGCGTTCTGGTTCTGGATCTCGGGCTTCTTCGTCGCGTTCATGCCGCTCTATGCACTGGGCTTCATGGGCATGACCCGTCGTCTGAACGCCACCACCAACCCTGAGTGGGTACCGTACCTGTACGTTGCCATGTTCGGTGCGGTGATGATCGCTGTCGGTATCGCCTGCCAGCTGATCCAGCTGTACGTGTCGGTGCGTGACCGCAACAAGCCAGAAAACATGTGCGAACACGGTGACCCGTGGAATGCCCATACCCTGGAATGGTCGACCTCGTCGCCACCTCCGTTCTACAACTTCGCTGTACTGCCAAAGGCAGACTGCATCGATCCGTTCACCGAGGCCAAGGAAAACGGTACCGCGTACCAGGCTCCAGCCAAGTACGAACCGATCCACATGCCGAACAACACCGCCACTGGCGTGGTGATGGGCGCACTGCTGACCGTGTTCGGTTTCGCGATGATCTGGCACATCTGGTGGTTGGCGATCGCCAGCCTGGCCGGCACTGTCATCTACTTCGTGATCCACGCTGCACGTGACGACCAGGGCTACATGGTTCCGGTTGAAACGATCGAGCGCATCGAAGCCGAGCAGCACAAGCGTCTGGTAGCGGCCGGGAAGATCCCTGCTTCCGCAACCCGTGTTGAAACCAAGTTGGAACAGGCTTAAACAATGTCGAACTTAGTGACCAATGCTGGACACGCTCATGGTCATGACCATGGGCACGATGACCATCACCACGACTCGGGCGAGATGACCGTATACGGTTTCTGGCTCTACCTGATGACCGACTGCATTCTGTTTGCGTCGATCTTCGCGGTGTACGCGGTACTGGTAAACAACGTCGCCGGTGGCCCGTCGGGCCACGACATCTTCGAACTGCCATACGTGCTGGGCGAAACCGCTCTGCTGTTGTTCAGTTCGATCACCTACGGCTTCGCCATGCTGGCGTTGTACAAGGGTAAAAAGCAGCAGGTTCTGGGTTGGTTGTTCATGACCTTTCTGCTCGGCGCAGGCTTCATCGCCATGGAGATCAACGAGTTCCACCTGCTGATCTCCGAGGGCTTCGGTCCTAGCCGTTCGGGCTTCCTGTCGGCGTTCTTCACCCTGGTCGGTACCCACGGTCTGCACGTATCCGCGGGTCTGATCTGGATGGGCATCATGATGTACCAGGTCAACAAGCACGGCCTGACGGCGACCAACAAGACCCGTCTGAGCTGCCTGAGCCTGTTCTGGCACTTCCTGGACGTGGTGTGGATCTGCGTATTCACCGTTGTTTACCTGATGGGGACCCTGTAATGGCTAATGCACACTCCCATGACAGCCATGATGCTGGCCACGGCAGCGTAAAGTCGTACGCCATCGGCTTCATCCTGTCGGTGATCCTGACCGTCATCCCGTTCGGCCTGGTGATGTTCCCGACCTTGCCGAAGTCCACCACGCTGGCAATCGTCCTGCTGTTCGCAGTGATCCAGGTGATCGTTCACCTGTATTACTTCCTGCACCTGGACCGCTCCGTGGCTCAGCGTAACAACGTGATCGCGTTCGTCTTTACGGCCATCGTGATCCTGCTGCTGGTCGGCCTGTCGCTGTGGATCATGTTCAGCATCCACACGTTCATGATGGCGAAGTGAGGTAGACCCGATGTCGCTCAAGCACTTTATCCAAATCACCAAACCGGGGATCATTTTCGGTAACGTGCTTTCTGTGGCAGGCGGGTTCTTCCTGGCCTCGAAAGGGCATGTAGATCTGGCGGTGTTCCTGGCCGCCATGATCGGCACTTCCCTGGTCGTGGCCTCCGGTTGCGTGTTCAACAATTGCATCGACCGTGACATCGACCTGAAGATGGAACGCACCAAGAACCGGGTGCTGGTCCAGGGCTTGATCTCCCTGAAACTGGCCCTGGTCTATGCGACCATCCTGGGTGTCGCCGGCGTTGCGTTGCTGTACAAGGTGGCCAACCCGTTGGCTGCATTGTTCGCCGTGATCGGCTTCATCATCTACGTCGGCTTCTACAGCCTGTACCTCAAGCGCAAGTCGGTTCACGGCACGCTGGTGGGCAGTCTGTCGGGCGCCATGCCGCCAGTGATCGGTTACGTCGCCGTGACCAACAGCTTCGACATGGCCGCACTGACCCTGCTGGTGATGTTCAGCCTGTGGCAGATGCCGCACTCCTATGCCATCGCGATCTTCCGCTTCAACGATTACCTGGCCGCATCGATTCCGGTGCTGCCAGTGAAGCGCGGAATCCAGGTGGCCAAGAAGCACATCCTGCTCTACATCCTGGCCTTCCTCGTGGCGACCTTGATGCTGACCTTCAGCGGTTACGCCGGCATGAGCTACCTCGCCGTCGCCGCGGCCATGGGCATGTACTGGTTGTACATGGCCTGGACCGGCTACAAGGCGGTGGATGACACGGTCTGGGCACGCAAGCTGTTCGTGTTCTCGATCTTCACCATCACTGCGTTGAGCGTCATGATGTCCCTGGACTTCAAGGTGCCGACCGAGCTGTTGCTGACGTACGCGCCGTAAGGTTCGAACGCTGTACGAGAAACCCCGTTCATCGAGAGATGAGCGGGGTTTTTTGTTGAGGATTGTTTATCCGCAACGAAAGGTGTTTATTGTCAATCTATAAGCAATTTGCTTATAGTTTTTGAATGAGAACAATATTCTTTGAAACCACGCTGTTCACCGCAAACCTGGGTCATTACCTCACGGACGACGAATATCGTGAGCTACAGACCTAC
This sequence comes from Pseudomonas sp. GW821-FHT02C04, assembly GCF_059421845.1. NCBI lineage: Bacteria > Pseudomonadati > Pseudomonadota > Gammaproteobacteria > Pseudomonadales > Pseudomonadaceae > Pseudomonas > Pseudomonas sp. GW821-FHT02C04. The sequence continues at coordinate 153,527 of NZ_JBWKVT010000011.1, forward strand.
ATGCAGAACAATCCGCATGCAGGCGATGTCATGCAACGAACCGGTGGCTTCCGAAAACTGCGTTGGGCGGATGCTCGTCGTGGTAAAGGCAGGCGAGGTGGCTTGCGAGTTATCTATTATTGGCTTATGAATGATGGCCAGTTTTGGATGTTTGCGATTTATGACAAAGATGAGCTTGAGAATTTGACCGCCGATCAAGAGAGGGCGCTCAAGGGAGCCATAGAGAAAGAGTTGAAAACACGAGGTACCCCATGAAAAAACGCGACCTGTTTGCAGAATTGATGCAGGGCGTTGATGAGATGGCGGCTCAACGCGAAGGAAAAATCACACTACGTAATACGACACTTGAGGACAAACCAGCCCCTGAAGTCGCTGCTCAGGAAATCGTAGCGCTACGGGAAAAACTGCACATGTCACAGGCAGTTTTTGCCAGAAGAATCAGAACAAGTCCAAGCACCCTTAGAAACTGGGAGCAGGAGAAATCAAAGCCCAACGCTCAGGCTGCTTTGCTGATCCGTTTGGTGGAAAAATTCCCTGACATGGTCGAGCGATTGAGCGCTGTTTAAAGTCGTTTCCAAGTCTAAATGGAGCCCCGCACGTTCAATGTCGTGCGGGGCTTTTTCGTACAAGCAACCACAGGTTGCGGTGTGTCGGTAAAAGCCCTAGATTTGGATCCAACCCTGTCAGTTATGGCGCCATGCACTGTTCGGCGTTCAACTGTCGTAATCTGCAATTCTTCATGCATCGATCAAGAGGCTGGGCGAAATGACTGAGAGGATGACCTGCGACGAACGCTTCATTGCCCTGGCAAAAGAGCTGAATTACGACATCAATGGCGAGAACACCGTGGGCGGTAATTACGCGCCGCTGGTTCGTCATCACGATGAGCTGTACATCAGTGGCATGGTGCCGCGCACCGAGGGCAAGATTCAGTATCCGGGGCGGGTCGGGCTGGAGCTGACTCTCAAGGATGCGCAAGCCGCCGCGAGCATCAGCGCCATGCGTTGCCTGGCGTTCATCGTCGATGCAGTCGGTTCGCTGGACAAGGTCAGAGCGTTGTTGCGGGTCACGGTCTATGTGAAGTCGACCCCGGACTTCGTCGACCTGAGCGAAGTGGCCAACGGTGCATCCGACGTTTTCAGTTATGTGTTGGGTGATGCTGGCCGCCATACGCGTACAACCGTCGGCGTCTATCAGTTGCCGAAAAACGCCGCCATCGAAGTCGACATGATCGCGGCGGTGCATCCGTCGGCATAGTTGCTTAACGCCGAACAACAAAAAGCCCCGCCTGAAATTCAGAGCGGGGCTTTTTTCGTCAGCGCTGCGCTTATTGGGCGGCGATGCTGTAACCGTCGAACGCGGTCTGCTGTTGCAGGGCGGTGATGATGTTCTTGCGGTTGATCGCGTGCTCGGTGCCGGCGTTGTCGACGAAGGTCTCGCCTTCAAGTTCGGCTTCTTCGCCTTCACCGACGAAGGTGAAACCGAGGAATTCCAGTGCTTCACGATCCACGCTCAGGCGCGAGCGCGGCGTGCGCAGTGGCAGGGTCACGCTGATGCCGTCCTTGCTGATGCTGAACACTTCGACGTCTTTCTTGGCGCGTGCGGCTTTGCTTTTGCCGCCGCTCGGGTTGCTGATCGCCTGATGGGTCTGGTTCAGAACCTTCAGGGCCAGGCCGTAGACTATTTCCTGGAACGCCGGGTCGTCCTTGAAGCTGGACAGGATGCGGCTGATCGGGAATTTGCTGCTCAGGTCTTCAAGCGCTGCAATGTCGGCGGCTTCGGCATCTTTCAGACGCTTGAGTTCACCCATCAGCTCGTAGGCCTGGTCGTCATCGAAGCGGTCGTGGGCCTGGCGGATCGCAGCGCGCAGCTCGCGGATCTGGTCGCTTTCGCGGCTCGACTGGAACGCGTCCAGCACCATTTCGCTGATGATCTTCGCCTGTGGGATGTGTTGTGAAAGATTGATGGAGTTTTCGTATTCCGCTTTGGACGACAGGGTGACTACGGATTCAGCGGTGTTGAAATCGGACATTGAAATTTCACTACTTTTTTAACTTGAGATGAGACGAGAAAGCTTGGGGGGCTTTTTCAGGCCGACTAATTTAGGGGAGCGAGACGTTGTTGTCACGGAGCAACGGCCCGGTGGAGTTGATTATTTGTCCGGCGTATTCAGGTTCATCGAACGCACGATCCACTGTTCGGCGTTCTGTTGATCCACCGGCAGCGAAAAGCGAAAGGTAGCGCCCCGTCCCGCGACATCGAGCAACTGAATCTCACGCCCGTGCAGCTGCAGGATCCGGTGCACGATCCGCAAACCCAGCCCGCCATCGCGTCGCGCGCCACCGATATTGAACGGTCGCAGGAACAAACCCTCGCGCAACTCCGCGGCGATGCCGGGGCCGGTATCGCTGACGGTGATTTCAACCAGGGCGCCCTGGGGTTTCAGGCCGAGTTCGATTTCGCCACCCGGCGGCGTATGGCGCAAGGCGTTATCGAACAGGTTGGTCAGCACTCGTTCGATCAGCCCTAGGTCAGCGCAGACGGTCGACAGGTTGGTGCTGAAGCTGGCCTTGAGTGCAACATTTCGGGCTTCGGCGCCCAATTCGAATTTCTGGAAGATGTCCTGTACCAGATCGGTCAGGGAAAACTTCTCCAGCACAGGCTGTACGAATCCATGTTCCAGACGCACCAGCTCCAGCAACGATTGCGCGAGGCCGCCGACCTTGCGGCTCTGATCCAGGGCAATGCCCAGATAGCGACGGCGTTCTTCCGGGGACAGGGTCGCGTCCTTGAGTGACAGGGTTTCAAGGTAACCATGCAGCGAGGCCAACGGTGTGCGCAGGTCATGGGAAATGTTCGCCACCAGTTCCCGACGCTCCTGATCCTGGCGGGTCAGTGAGCGCCACTGTTCACCGAGACGGTTTTGCATCTGCCGGAACGCCGCGTCGAGCACCGCGATTTCATCCGGGTCCGCGGACTTGTCCACAGGTGTCGGCGCGACGGGCAGTGATTGCGGTGCGCCGTCGATGTCGAATTGGCCCACGGTTTCGGTCAGTCGTCGCAACGGCCGGGTGATCAGATTGAATGCCGTCAGGCCGGCAATCAGGCACAGGAATGCCACGAGTCCGATGGACAGCAGCGCCGTGTTGAGCGCTGCGCTGGTGGCGCCGCGCTCGGCGAAACGGTCGTGCGCTTCGCTGAGCAGGACCACGTAAAGGTAACCGGCCGCTTTGCCGTTGACCTGCAACGGTGCGGCGCTGAAGACCTTGCGACCATCGACGCTGCGCGGGTCGTCGCCGAGGATCGGCAACGGTTGATCGTTGAGCAATCGTCGAATCGGCGCGAGATCGACAGTCTGCCGACGCAGGCGTCCTTCCGGTGCCGCGTTACCGACGATCCGGCCTTCGGTATCGAGCAGGTACACCTCGACACTCGGGTTGACCAGCATCAACTGGCTGAACAATTCGCGCACCGCGCCGGGCATCAGTCCGTTGCTGTCCATCAGCACCGTGTCGTGGGCGATGTGTTGCGCCAGATCCCGGGACAGACCTTGCACCACTTCCAGCTCATGCATCTGACTGGAGCGCACTTGCAACCACGCCGAGGTGCCGCAGCACGCCAACAACAGCACGGCGAACACGAGGGACAGGCGCTGCGTCAGGGTCAGTTTCATGGTTGCTCTGCGCTCGTGCCGAATTTGTAGCCGCGACCCCACACCGTGAGGATGCGCACCGGTTGCGCAGGATCGGCTTCGATTTTCGCCCGCAGGCGATTGATGTGGGTGTTGACCGTGTGTTCGTAACCTTCGTGACTGTAGCCCCACACCGCGTTGAGCAGATCCATGCGCGAGAACACCTTGCCCGGCTGACGGGCGAAGAAATACAACAGGTCGAATTCCCGGGGAGTGAGGTCCAGGCGCTGGCCGTTGAGGGCCACGTCACGGGTGATCGGGTCGATGGTCAAGCCATCGAGGCTCAGGCTGCCGGCGTCCATCTTCAGATTGCGGGCCATGGCGTCCACGCGGCGCAGCAGCGCTTTGACCCGAGCCACCAGTTCAAGCATCGAAAACGGTTTGGCGAGGTAATCATCGGCACCCAGTTCAAGGCCGAGAATGCGGTGCAATTCGCTGGAGCGGGCGCTGGTGATGATGATCGGCGTGTAACGGGCCATGGCCCGGGCGCGACGGCAGATTTCCAAACCATCTACCCCCGGCAGCATGAGGTCGAGGATCAGCGCATCCCAGTGACCTTGCTGCAGCAGGCGCATGCCTTCGTCGCCGTCGGCGCTGTGTACCACCTCGAATTGCTCGTCCCGCAGGTGCAGGCAAATGAGGTCGGCAATGTGCAGGTCGTCCTCGACCACCAGGACGCGTTTGGTCTGTTCCATGAAGCTCAATCCTTCGGCGCGATGAACGCATTGTGCGGGTTTTCCTCGGGGCGAGTTATCACGAATTGTTTAACTTCCCGTGAGGATTTGGCGATCAACCCAAGCCTAGGCTGTGTTCCACGACAGGCATCTGGAATTTTGGGAGACGGCCATGTTTTCACGGCGACAGATTCTGGCAACGGGCGGCGGGCTGGGGCTTGCAGCCCTTCTGGCCGGTGTATTGCCAAAGTTATCCACCGGCTCCGCGTTGGTCGGCGAGGCGTTGGCCGACGAAGCGTTTGAAGTGACACACAGCGACAGTGAATGGCACGGGATGCTCACTGATGAGCAATTCGAAGTGCTGCGCAAAGAGGGCACGGAACGCGCCTATAGCAGCCCGCTGAACAACGAACACCGGACCGGCACGTTTGCCTGTGCCGGGTGCGATCTGGCGCTGTTCTCGTCCGAGACCAAATTCGACAGCCGCACCGGTTGGCCGAGTTTCTGGGCGCCGCTGGAACACGCCGTGGCCATACGTCAGGACCGTTCTTTCGGCATGACGCGGGAGGAAGTCCACTGTCGGCGTTGCGGCGGTCACCTCGGTCATGTGTTCGACGACGGGCCCAAACCCACCGGTCTGCGTTACTGCATGAACGGTCTGGCCATGACCTTCAAACCCGTGGCGGCCTGAGTCGTGGCTCGCCGGCGATCTTCACTTACAACAGGACGACACTATGTGGCTCTTGGTTCTCGCTTATCTCGGTGGTGTGCTGACGATTGTCAGCCCGTGCATCCTGCCGGTTCTGCCTTTTGTCTTCGCTCGCACCGGGCAGCCGTTTATCAAAAGTGGCTTGCCGCTGTTGGCGGGGATGGCGCTGACCTTCGCGCTCGTCGCCTCGTTGGCGGCGGTGGGCGGCGGTTGGGTGGTGCAAGTCAATCAGTACGGTCGCTGGCTCGCGTTGCTGTTCGTTGCACTGTTCGGGCTGACGCTGCTGTTGCCGCGTCTGGCCGAGCGTCTGACCCGGCCGCTGGTGTCCGCCGGCAGTCGCTTGTCGGAGGCCGCCGGTCAGGACAATCGTCCGCGTCCCGGCGCTTCGTTTCTGATCGGCGTCGCCACGGGGCTGCTGTGGGCGCCTTGCGCCGGGCCAATCCTCGGGCTGATTCTGACCGGTGCCGCGCTGCAAGGTGCAAGCATCGCCACCACGTTGTTGCTGCTGGCCTACGCCGCCGGTGCCGCGACCTCGCTCGCTGCGGCGCTGTTGCTCGGCGGTAAAGTCTTCGCGGTGATGAAGCGTTCGATCGGGACTGGCGAGTGGATCCGACGCGGACTTGGCGCCGCGATGCTGGCCGGTGTGGCCGCCATCGCACTGGATCTTGATACCGGGATTCTGGCGCGGTTCTCGACCGCCTCCACCGGTGGGCTGGAACAGGCCTTGGTCGGCAAGCTCTCGGGCAAATCCCCTCAGGGCAACGGCACGATGATGGCGCAGATTCCTGCGGCGGATGACGTGGCAAACGGCAGCATGATGGCGGCCGGCGGCGCGATGAAAATGGCCGCCAAGGCACCGGGTTCGTTGCCGGTCGAGGGGCAGTTGCCAGCGCTCGATGGTGCGGTGCAGTGGCTCAACTCCGCGCCGCTGGATGCCCAGGCACTCAAGGGCAAAGTGGTGCTGGTGGATTTCTGGACTTACTCCTGCATCAACTGCCTGCGCACTCTGCCTTATGTCAAAGCCTGGGCCGAGAAGTATCGCGATCAGGGACTGGTGGTGATTGGTGTCCACGCGCCGGAATTCGCCTTTGAGCGTGATGTAGGCAACGTCACCAAAGCCATGAAGGAACTGGGCATCAATTACCCGGTAGCCATCGATAACGACTACAAGATCTGGCGCGCTTTCAACAATGAATACTGGCCAGCGCATTACTTTGCCGACGCTCAGGGGCGCATTCGTTACCACCATTTTGGCGAAGGGGACTACGCCGAGTCGGAACGAGTCATACAGCAACTGTTGCGTGAGGCCGGTGCAAAAACCGTGGCTGATGGCCTGATCAACGCAGACGCTCAAGGCGTGCAGCTTGCACCGGACATGAATCAGGTGCTGTCACCGGAAACCTACGTCGGCTACCAGCGCGCAGAACATTTCGTACCGGAAACCAGCCTGGTGCCTGACAAGGTCGCGGCCTACAAGACACCTGCAAATCTTGCCCTGAATGACTGGAGCCTCGGCGGCCAATGGGCGGTCGGTGCTGAGCGTGCCACCGCCAGTGCGCCGGCAAGTCGTATCGTTTATCGCTTCCATGCCCGTGACCTGCACCTCGTGCTGGGCCCAGGGGCGGACGGTAAACCGGTGCGCTTCAAAGTGATGATCGATGGTCAGGCACCGGGCGATGCCCACGGTGTCGACGTGGCGCCTGACGGCAGCGGTCGCGTGACCGAACAACGCTTGTATCAATTGGTACGGCAAACCGCTGACGTGAAGGACCGCACCTTCTGCATCGAATTTCTCGATCCGGGCGTGTCGGCCTACGCCTTTACCTTCGGCTGATCAGGAGTACAGAACATGAAAGCTCAAACTATCTGGCGTCGTCTGCTGCTGGGCGTCGCGACGGCTGGGGTTGTTGCGCAATGCTCGGCGTTTTCCTTCGGGGCCGAGGAGGGCGTGGTCATTCCGCCGCCGGCCCTCGACGAAAACACCCAGGCACACAGCGAAACCGCAGTATTTGCCGGTGGGTGCTTCTGGGGCGTGCAGGGTGTTTTCCAGCACGTCAAAGGTGTGCAGAAAGCCGTTTCCGGTTACGCCGGCGGTGCGGCCAATACGGCGGAGTACGAACGGGTCAGCGAAGGGGATACCGGCCATGCCGAATCGGTGCAGGTCACCTTCGATCCAACTCAGGTCAGTTACGGCAGCCTGTTGCAGATCTACTTCTCGGTGGCCCACAACCCGACTGAACTCAACCGCCAGGGGCCGGACAGCGGCACCCAATATCGCTCGGCGCTGTTCCCGGTCAATACGGATCAGCAACGTGTAGCACAGGCCTACATTACACAACTGGATGCCGCGCACGCTTTCAGCAAACCCATCGTCACCAAACTGGAAACCTACAACGGTTTTTACCCGGCGGAGGACTATCACCAGGACTTCCTCACCGAACACCCGAGCTATCCGTACATCGTGATCAATGACATGCCGAAAGTGGCGCAATTGAAGCAGTTGTTTGCCCAGCGTTATCAGGAGAAACCGGTGCTGGTGAAAAGCGGGTCGTAATCACCGGTTATTCAATGGTTAATGTGCGGTCACGGGCGACTGTCGGGCGGCGAGGGCTCGCAACGTCCAGTAGAGCTTCAGAGATCGGGTACTGATCAGGCCGCACATGAAACCCGACACCGTGGACTTGAGCAGCAGCATGTCGGGGGACGCGGCAAGCTCCGGATTTACGGCATCCTGATACCCGAAGTAATAGTTTGCGAAAAAAAACATCAGGAACATGATCAGGATTTTCACGGTGCCCGGCATGATCAGCCCAGTCGAGGAGTCGTCGAGTACCACGCCCTTACGGGAGAAAACCAGCCAGGCCGAGAGACCGCCCAGCAACAGCGCGCCGAACCAACTGCTAAAAAACAGGACCGGGTCGATCGTCAAGTTCAGGGAGTACAACGACCACGCCAAAAATGCGGGTGGTGTTATGAGCATCGAGAGACGGCTTTCACGGCGGGGAGAAAACGCCTTGATCCCGAAATAAACCACAATCAGAAAAAACACGTAGGCCCGTATCGGGGTGTTTTGCAGAATCGTGAGCATCGCGCAGCATCCATGCTGAAAAAGAAGAAGGTGGATAATAGCCGAGGTCGCATTCAGTACCCGTTATTTCAATCGCGGGCGTTCCATCGCAATCACTGATGTTTCAAACCCCAGGCTGGCAAAAAATGCTTCGGCTCCCTCGCGCCCCGCACGCAGTACCCAGGTGATATCGGGGTTATCGCCCATCACATGCTCGACCAGTGCCCGGCCCACGCCTTTGCGTTGGTGCTGCACATCAACGACCACCATCGACAGGTAGCCATTGGACAAACCGTCGGTGATGCCGCGGGCAAAGCCAATAATCTGTTCGCCCGATAGCGCGACGGCCGTCCGCTGCGAGTTTTGAATCAACTGCGCAAAATGCTCCGCGGATCCGACTCGATGCGCCCAGCCGTGCTGCCCGAGAAACAACCGCACCGATTCCGTTTCGGCGGGTAGTAGATCGCGTACCGTCAGATCGTTTTTCATTGGGTGATCGAGTCCTTGATGACCAAGTGATTGTTATTGAACCGATGCCTAGCGTAGTCAGCTTTTCCCCCAGGTCTGCATCGCAAACTCAACGAAGCGCCTAAGCTTCGGCAGTCGATAGCGATCCTGAGCATAAAGCAGGTGCAATGGGCGGCTCGGCGGTTGGTAGTCGGGAATCACCGTGACCAGTTTGCCGTCGCGCAGATCCTGTTCCACCAGTGCATCCGGCAACATCACGATGCCCATGCCGGTACGGGCCGCCTGATGCAAACCGGCGGAGGTGTTCATCAGCATCGGCCCGCTGACGTCGATCATGATTTCACCCTCCGGACCACTCAGTCGCCAGCGTTTTTCCACCGATTGCCAGTCATCACCGGCGGGATAGGCGAACGACAGGCAATCGTGTTGTTGCAGGTCTTCGGGCGTCAGTGGCATGCCGCGTCGGGCGACGTATTCCGGGGAGGCGCAGACGGTCAGGGTGTAGTCGATCAATGGCCGGGCAATCAGATTCGACTGCTCGAAATGCCCCAGTCGGAACGCCACATCGAGACCACTTTCCATCAGGTCCGGTCGGCGGTTGGTCAAGACCACATCCATTTTTACCTGCGGGTACTGCAGGGAAAAATCGCTCAGCGCGGGAGCCAGGCGTTCGACGCCAAAGGTCAGCGGCGCGGTGATGCGCAGGAGACCACGCGGTTCATCCATGGTCTGTTCGGCGAGACGTTCGGAGTCTTTCACGAGCCCCAGTACCTCCAGGCATCGCTGGTAGTAGACCGTGCCGAATTCGGTCAGCCGCTGACGCCGGGTGGTGCGTTGCAGCAGTTGCACGCCGAGCCGCTGTTCCAGTGCACGAAGGTGATTGCCGACCATGGTCGTGGACATTTCGCACTGCAGGGCGGCGGCAGTCATGCTGCCGGCTTCGACGACTTTGACGTAGACGCTCATCGACTGGAACAGATCCATTATCAAGCCCTGCTTCTAAATGATTGAAGTTTTACCGAGTTTATCCAGCTCTGGTGGCTAACCATACTGCAATCACACCGACCTTCACTGGAGTTTGAAGTCATGACCGCCGCCCTGATGAACACGTACCAACCGCTGGCCCTGAGTTTCACCAAAGGTCTGGGCACCCGTCTGTGGGATCAGGCCGGTCGCGAGTATCTCGATGCCGTCGCGGGAGTGGCGGTGACCAACGTCGGCCATTCGCACCCCCGGATCGTTTCGGCGATCAGCGAACAGGCTGGATTGCTGTTGCACACATCCAACCTCTACAGCATCGACTGGCAGCAGCAGTTGGCGCTGAAATTGACGCAACTGGCGGGAATGGAGCGGGCGTTCTTCAACAACTCTGGCGCCGAAGCCAACGAAACCGCGCTGAAACTGGCGCGGCTGCACGGCTGGCGCAAAGGGATCGAGCAGCCACTGGTGGTGGTCATGGCCAATGCGTTTCATGGCCGTACCCTTGGCACTTTGTCAGCCAGCGATGGCCCGGCGGTACGTCTGGGTTTCAACGATCTACCGGGTGACTTCGTCAAAGTGCCGTTTGGTGATCTTGAGGCTCTGGAGCAGGTGCAGCAAAAACATGGCGAGCGGATCGTGGCGATTCTGGTCGAGCCGATCCAGGGCGAAAGCGGCGTGCAAATGGCACCGCCGGGTTACCTGAAAGTCCTGCGCGAACTCTGCAACCGCCACGCCTGGTTGCTGATGCTCGACGAAATCCAGACCGGCATCGGCCGGACCGGGCGCTGGTTTGCGTTCCAGCACGAAGGCATCGTTCCCGACGTCATGACCCTCGCCAAGGGCTTGGGTAACGGTGTGCCGATTGGTGCCTGCCTGGCACGGGGCAGGGCGGCGGACCTGTTCACTCCCGGCAGCCACGGCAGCACGTTTGGCGGTAATCCGCTGGCCTGCCGGGTTGGCTTCACCGTGCTCGAGATCATCGAGGAACAAGGCCTGCTGGAAAATGCGCGGATTCAAGGTGAGCGCTTGCTCAGTCGCTTGCACGCGGAACTGGCGGGCAATCCGAATGTGCTGGCAATTCGTGGGCAGGGTTTGATGGTCGGCATCGAACTGAAGCAGCCGATTCGCGACCTGACACTGATTGCAGCGCGGGATCATGGGTTGCTGATCAACGTCACCCGGGGCAAGACGATACGGTTGCTGCCGCCGCTGACGATTGATGAGCGGGAGGTGGGGATGATTGTCAGGGGTATGGGACGGATACTTGAGGCAAAGTGACTGTCGCGACTTGGTCTGAAGTGGCTGCCGATTATTTTCGGCAGGCACTTCGTTCATCCGGGCAATCTCCTGTCGGAAATTGTCGCAATCCTAATCAGGATAATCCGTCAGATCCGGTGCCAGCATTCGGGTCTCTGGCGCGCCATTCGAGTTGTGCTGAATGATGTCCAGAGGCTGCCCTTGTTGATTAAAAAACACCTGACCAATCCCCGCCGAGTTCCACAGACGTTCACCTGCTTCGGCATGCTCGGGAACGTACGGCACAATACGCATGCGCCGGCGTTTGGTCAGCCAGTTCAGCGGCGAGCGGGGTGAGTAGAGCCAGCGGTTCAGGCGGTCGAACCATTCGAGCAAGGTTTTCGGGAACTCGTTCTTGATACCGCTGCTGGTGATTTGCCAGATTCGCGGGCCGGCCTTGCGGTGTCGGATAAGCACTTCGTAGACGAAGGAATAATGCACATCCCCTGACAGCACCACGTAATTGCCCGGTGTACGTGTGTGTCGGAAAATATTCAGGATCACCTGGGCGGCGCCGCGGTGGGCCATCCAGTTTTCCGCGTCCACCAGCAGTGGATAACCGCACCAGCTGAATACCCGCTGCACCGTTTCGATCAGCTTTACACCAAAGATCGGTGCCGGTGAGACGATGATTGCGGAGGGATGATCGAGCAGTTCCTGTTGCAGTTCGCTCAAGGCTTCCCAGTCGAGCAGACCGGAAGGTTGCTTGAGCGCCATTTCGCTGCGCCAGCGTCGGGTGCGGGTGTCGAGTACAACCAAGGCCGGACTGGTCGGCAGTACAAAGTGCCAGTGCTGAAAACGCAGCAACGCATCGATCAGATCGCCTTGCACTGGCGCATCGAGATAGTGGTCATCACCGCTGTCGCTCAGGCGACGGGTTTTCTTCAGTAGCTCGCTGAAAGCGTCCGGGTTGTTGCCCCAGCCCTGACACAACATATAGGCGATCAGTGCATTACCGATGATGCGTTTGGAGAACGGATGGCCGTAGGCCGTTTCTTCCCATTGCGCGGAAAGGTTCCAGTCATCGGTAATGTCGTGGTCATCGAAGATCATCAGGCTCGGCAAGTGCGCCAAGGCTCGGGCAACGTTGCCTAGACCTGCCTTGAAGGCATCGATCCGGATTTGTTCCAAGGTGTAGCGCTTGTGGCGTTGGGGTGTCAGCGCTGGCGCTTGCGGGTCGATCAATGTCCATGGCGTTGGTGACCATACCAACAGGTACATGGCCATGACTTCGGCAAACGTCACCAGATGATTGTCGGCACTACTGCTGGTGAAAATCGGCTTACGTGCACCGCCGAAAAAACGTTCGCGCAATGTCTCGTTGCTTTCGAGCGCGGGCAACAAATCCGCACGGTGGTAGTAACTGGCCGGGTGCTCATAAAGTTTGGAGCTATTGCTGACCACCGCACCTTCGAGGTGCTCGCCGAACAGGCCAAGCCGTTCGATCAGGGCGTGAATCGCCCGCAGCATCGGGCCAGCGACGTCATCGGCGTAGATCTGGTCGCCACTCATCATCAGCAGGGCCGGGCGCTGTTGCGGATCGGTTTCGGCGGCGAGTAATCGATCGACACACAGCAGGCCGTCCGCTGCCGGGTGATGGGGCTTGCGGCAGGAGCCGTGCAACAGTTGATCGATCCGAGAACGCAGGACGAAGTTCGGGCGCGGGTCTGTCGGGTACAGGAGATGGGGCGCCCAATCGGCGATCTGTGTTTCGCCGTCAATCAGCAAGTCATAGTTGATGCGTTCTTCGCAGGGCAGGGCGCTGTCGAGGACGACATCGATCAGATGGACAAACGCCCGAGTGCCTACAGGGATGACCGTGCATTTCGTTGCGTCGAGAGGAATGTCTCCCACACCTTGCAGGCGTAGGGTCAGCGTCAGTTGGCGAGTACCCACCAGCCACAATACAAGTCGTGTCGGTTCCAGCCGCCGCAACAGCGGGCCGGCCAATACAGGAGGCAGCGGGGAGAGGTCAGCAGAGGGTCGAGACATCAGAGGGAAAAGCTCAAGGCGCACAGGCTGGCGATGATAGCGCAGCCTGCGTCTTCAACCCTTAAGCGAGGCTTAAGAACCAGTCTTTTGCAGCTTCAGATCCAGCAGGCGCCACTCGGCATAACCCGAGTCATTGGCCGGCAGTTGTTGAATCGAACAATCGAACCGGTAACGGACATCATCGCCGAGCATGTTGCGGGCGGTGACAGTATTACTGATGGTGTAAGTCTGATCCTTGAACCGTTTGCTGCTGGTTTTCTCTTGCGGGGTAATGACCGCCGCCATTGGAAAACGCATGGCACTCTGGATGAAAGGCGTGCACATGACCGATGCCAGTACCGATTTGTCAGCGTTCGGATCCTTGCCCATCATCTGGCGCAGAGTGACAAAGTTTTTGCCTGCCGTGTCTTCGACCTTCTTTTCAGATACTGAAGTTGCCAAGCGCTTACTGTAGTAGGGCATAAGCGCGGATTCGGGCGGTGAAGGTTCATTCTGCGGTTCGCTGGCGACATAGCTTGCAAGGTTGTCGGAAACCGGTGTTGGTGCCGGAACCGGAGCGATTGGTGCTTGCGTTGCGGCGGACTCCTGCTCTGGCATCAGACCAGGTTTCGTCGCGGCGGCCTCTTTGGCAATCTCGGGCGCTGGCTTGTCTTTTGACTTGTTTGCGGACGGGAACAACGACAGGAAGATGGATAGCACCACGACGCCAACAATGAAACCGCCGACCGCGCCGATCAGGTTTCCGAGAAACAGGTTCCAGCTACCGCGGTTTTTCACCACCCAGCGCCACATGAGACCCCAGGCCGCGACAAATGCCAGAAAACACAAAAAATCCATTCGATCCTTTCCTTAAACCTTCGATGGCCTGAGATCAGCGCGTTCCCGATGATAAGCGCTGAAGATGGACGGCAAGATATCAAAATAGAAGCGGGGCGCCACTTCCTTCATCTATGTAATGGGCCAGGTCTGGACGTCTTCCCGGCGCACCAACAGTTCGAACACGTCCCGCCGCTAATCCCCCATGACCAGATCATCGCGCAGGATCGGGCTCAGGCCTTCTTCCTCATAAGCCAGTTTGAGGCGACGGTTTCCAGTGACGCTTCCATGGGGATCCTTTCGTGATGTCTTTTGGGGCGTGGGTGCGTAGTGGTCTGCGACTATATAGAGGGCGTAAAACAGGTCTTTGCAGTCTAAAGCGAAATTAAAGGTTGACGGCAGATTCTGGAGGCCTATAATTCGCCCCACTTCCGGCGCAGTCGAAACGGAAAACTCCTTGAAGTTCA
>NZ_JBWKVT010000012.1:0-164627 GCF_059421845.1 Pseudomonas sp. GW821-FHT02C04
AGATGAAAGCAAGCCAACCACTCATCAAAAAACAGTATTGCAGAAAAGGGGGTAACCATAGATGTAAGAGCGGAACCATAAGAAGCCGTTACCGCAGCAACGGATATGTACACAATTAGCCCAGATATACCGAGATAGACGCATCCCCTCAAAAAACGATATTTCCGATCCCCCTCAAACCCCCGCTAACCTAAAGCAACAACCACCTAAAAACCCACGGGCCAGACATGCAAAGATCCACCCTAAAACCACTCCTGATCACCCTGGCCCTGACCGCCATAACCCCAATCGCCAACGCCGCAACAACCCTCGTCTACTGCTCCGAAGCCAGCCCCGCCGGCTTCGACCCCAGCCAGTACACCAGCGGCACCGACTTCGACGCCTCCGCAGAAACCGTCTTCAACCGCCTCACCCAATTCAAACGCGGCGGCACCGAAGTCGAACCCGGCCTGGCGACCAACTGGGACGTAAGCCCGGACGGCCTCCAGTACACCTTCCACCTGCGCCAAAACGTAAAATTCCATACCACCGACTACTTCACCCCGACCCGCACCTTCAACGCCGACGACGTCCTGTTCACCTTCCAGCGCCTGCTCGACCCGGAGAACACCTTTCGCAAGGCCTACCCCGCCGAGTCCCCGTACTTCACCGACATGGACCTGAACACCACGATCAAATCCGTGGAAAAACTCGACGAAAACACCGTGCGCTTCAACCTGAACAACGTCGACGCCGCCTTCGTGCAAAACCTCGCCATGAGCTTCGCCTCGGTGCAATCAGCCGAATACGCGGCCCAACTGTTGAAGGAAGGCCACGCCGCCGACCTCAACCAGAAACCGGTCGGCACCGGCCCGTTCGTGTTCAAGCGCTACCAGAAGGACTCGCAGATCCGCTACGCGGCGAACAAGGACTACTGGAAACCCGAAGACGTGAAAATCGATAACCTGATTTTCTCGATCACCCCGGACGCCGCCGTGCGCCTGCAAAAGCTCAAGACCGGCGAATGCCAGGTCAGCGGCTACCCGCGCCCGGCCGACATCGACGTGATGGAAAAAGACCCGAACCTGCGCGTACTGAAGCAGGCCGGTTTCAACCTCGGCTTCCTCGCCTACAACACCACTCACCCACCGCTGGACCAATTAAAGGTGCGTCAGGCCCTGGACATGGCCATCGACAAACCGGCGATCATCAAGGCGGTTTACCAGAGTGCCGGGCAACTCGCGCAGAACGCCTTGCCGCCCGCGCAATGGTCCTATGACCCGAATATCAAGGACGCGCCGTACGATCCCGTGAAGGCCAAGGCGCTACTCAAGGAAGCCGGGGTTGCACCGGGTACAACCATCAACCTCTGGGCGATGACCGTGCAGCGCGCGTCCAACCCGAATGCGCGGATGTCGGCACAGATGATCCAGCAGGATTGGGAGAAGATCGGCATCAAGGCCAACATCGTCAGCTATGAATGGGGCGAGTACATCAAGCGCGCCAAGAATGGCGAACACGACGCGATGATCTATGGCTGGACAGGTGACAACGGCGACCCGGACAACTGGCTGGGTGTGCTTTACAGCTGCGCGGCAGTGAAAGGCAGCAACTACGCCAAGTGGTGCGATCCGGCCTACGACAAACTGGTGCAGCAGGCCAAGGTGTCCACCGATAAATCGCAACGGGTAAAACTGTATCAACAGGCGCAACTGATCCTTAAACAGCAGGTGCCGATCACGCCGATCGCCAACTCCACGGTGTTCCAGCCACTGCGCAAGGAAGTCACCGACTTCAAGATCAGCCCGTTCGGTCTAACCCCCTTCTATGGCGTGGGTATAAATAAGTAACACCGAGCCCCAAGGCGGCGCGCAAATCGTGACCAATGCACCGTTTTGGGGCTTCGTTTGCACCGTAAAAACCGACCGCAAACGGTCAAATGCGTCAGAAGTTATACAGATGCGACATTAAGGTACGTTCGTGCCACCGTTTGATGCCGCCGGGCGCTCTGGATCTTGCATTGGGTATGGGCCCTGCATAAGTATCCGCAGGCACGACTCACGAGGTCGTACCTCAATATTAAAAAATGACAACAAATCATGAGGCCAACATGCTTAAACACGCGGTCATTCCGTTTTTAGTCGGCGCAGGCTTGTTAGCCTCCGCACCTTTCGCTTCCGCTGCGACTAACCTGGTGTTCTGCTCCGAAGGCAGCCCGGCCGGTTTCGACCCAGGCCAATACACCACCGGAACCGACTTCGACGCCTCAGCCGAAACCATGTTCAACCGTCTGACCCAGTTCGAGCGTGGCGGCACCGCCGTGATTCCTGGGCTGGCGACCAACTGGGACATTTCGACCGATGGCCTGACTTACACCTTCCACCTGCGCGAAGGCGTCAAGTTCCACACCACCTCGTATTTCAAGCCGACTCGTGAGTTCAACGCCGACGACGTACTGTTCACCTTCAATCGCATGATTAACAAGGATGACCCGTTCCGTAAGGCGTACCCGACCGAATTCCCGTACTTCACCGACATGGGGATGGATACCAACATCACCAAGATCGATAAAGTCGACGACCACACCGTCAAGTTCACTCTGAAAGAAGTCGACGCCGCGTTCATCCAGAACATGGCCATGAGCTTCGCGTCGGTTCAGTCCGCCGAGTACGCAGCCCAACTGCTGAAAGAAGGCAAGGCTGCCGACATCAACCAGAAGCCGATCGGCACTGGTCCGTTCGTGTTCAAGAGCTACCAGAAAGACTCCAACATCCGTTACACCGGCAACAAGGACTACTGGAAGCCTGATGACGTGAAGATCGACAACCTGATCTTCGCCATCACCACCGACCCGTCGGTGCGTATCCAGAAGCTGAAGAAGAACGAGTGCCAGGTCACTCTGTTCCCGCGTCCAGCCGACCTGAAAGCGTTGAATGAAGACAAAACGCTGAAGATGCCAAACCAGGCGGGCTTCAACCTGGGCTACATCGCCTACAACGTGATGGACAAGGTCAAAGGCAGCGACGAGAAAAACCCGCTGGCTGACCTGCGTGTTCGCCAGGCGCTGGACATGGCCGTCAACAAGCCACAGATCATCGACTCGGTTTACCAGGGTGCGGGCCAACTGGCCGTCAACGCCATGCCACCGACCCAGTGGTCCTACGACACCACCATCAAGGATGCCAAGTACGATCCTGAGAAAGCCAAGCAACTGCTCAAGGAAGCCGGCGTCAAGGAAGGTACCGAGATCGTCCTGTGGGCGATGCCGGTTCAGCGTCCGTACAACCCGAACGCCAAACTGATGGCCGAAATGCTCCAGTCCGACTGGAAGAAGATCGGTCTGAACGTGAAGATCACCAGCTACGAGTGGGGCGAGTACATCAAGCGCTCCAAAGGTGGCGAGAACCAGGCCATGATCATTGGCTGGAGCGGTGACAATGGTGATCCGGACAACTGGCTCAACGTGTTGTTTGGTTGCGATTCCCTGAGTGGCAACAACTTCTCCAAATGGTGCGACAAGAAATTCGACGGCCTCGTGAAAGAAGCCAAGCGCACCACTGACCAGGCCAAGCGCACCGAACTCTACAAAGAGGCGCAACACGTCCTCAAAGATGCAGTCCCTATGACACCTATCGCTCACTCGACGGTGTATCAACCCATGCGCGCCAACGTGCAGGACTTCAAGATCAGCCCATTCGGCTTGAATTCCTTCTACGGCGTCAGCGTCAAGTAAAAAACCGGCGGCGACGTTTTCAGCGTCGCCGCTGTTTTTTTCTGCCGAATAGTTAGGAATCTGCCTACATCCATTTCCACCTGGTCTTACCAGGCTGGTCTAGGACGTGTCGCCTTTTCCTACGAGTCTTTAGGACTCAGCGCATTTACTGCCAGACCTGCGGCCCCTACCGTCAGGTTCTGACCAGTGACTGCGTGGGCTATCGGTTTGCTGTGGGTTTGAGCTCAATGCAGCCACAACTTCCCTGGAAGGGATCGCGGCGCATTGAAAAACACTGAGAAAAGAGGGAGCGTCATGCGCCACACCTTGGTTTTTTCCGCATTGCTGGGCGCCGGCCTGTTGGCCGCCACGTCCGCGAGTTTTGCCGCCAGCGACAGTCTGGTGTTCTGCTCCGAAGGCAGCCCGGCCGGTTTCGATACCGCGCAGTACACGACCGCGACCGATAACGACGCCGCCGAACCGCTGTACAACCGCCTGGCCGAGTTCGAAAAAGGCGCGACCAATGTCGTACCGGGCCTGGCAACGAGCTGGGATATTTCCGAGGATGGCCTCAAGTACACCTTTCACCTGCGTGAAGGGGTGAAATTTCATACAACGGCGTACTTCAAACCTACCCGCGATTTCAACGCCGACGACGTGCTGTTCACGTTTAACCGCATGCTCGATCCGCAACAGCCATTCCGTAAGGCTTATCCGACCGAGTTCCCGTATTTCAACGGGATGAGCCTGAACAAGAACATCGCCAAGGTCGAGAAGACCGGGCCGCTGACCGTGCAGTTCACGCTCAACAGCGTCGACGCCGCGTTCATCCAGAACATCGCCATGAGCTTCGCCGCCATTCTGTCTGCCGAATACGCCGACAAGCTGCTAGCCGAGGGCAAGCCGAGCGACATCAACCAGAAGCCGATCGGCACTGGTCCGTTCGTGTTCAAGAGCTATCAGAAAGACTCGAACATCCGCTACACCGGCAACCCGCATTACTGGGATCAGAGCCGGGTGAAGCTGAAGAACCTGATTTTCGCGATCAACACCGACGCTTCGGTCCGCGTGCAGAAGCTCAAGGCTGGCGAGTGCCAGGTCACTCTGCACCCGCGCCCGGCCGATGTGCCGGCGCTGAAGAACGACCCGAAACTGCAACTGATCGAAAAGCCGGGCTTCAACCTTGGCTACATCGCCTACAACGTGCGTCACAAACCGTTCGACCAGCTCGAAGTGCGTCAGGCGCTGGACATGGCGGTGAATAAACAAGGGATTCTCAACGCTGTTTACCAGGGTGCCGGTCAACTGGCGGTCAACGCCATGCCGCCGACCCAATGGTCCTACGACACCACGATCAAGGACGCCGCCTATAACCCGGAAAAAGCCAAGGAGTTGCTCAAGGCTGCCGGCGTCAAGGAAGGCACCGAGATCACCCTGTGGGCCATGCCGGTGCAGCGCCCCTACAACCCGAACGCCAAACTGATGGCCGAAATGCTCCAGGCTGACTGGGCCAAGATCGGTCTGAAAGTGAAGATCGTCAGCTACGAATGGGGCGAGTACATCAAGCGCACCAAGAATGGCGAACACGATATCAGCCTGATCGGCTGGACCGGTGACAACGGGGATCCGGACAACTGGCTCGGCACGCTGTACAGCTGCGACGCCATTGGCGGCAACAACTACTCCATGTGGTGCGACCCGGCTTACGACAAGCTGATCAAGGAGGCCAAGGTCGTCACCGACCGCGACCAGCGCACCGTGCTTTACAAACAGGCACAGCAGTTGCTCAAGCAGCAAGTGCCGATCACGCCTGTGGCTCACTCGACGGTCAACCAGCCGTTAAGCGCCAGGATCGAAGGATTCAAGGTCAGCCCCTTCGGTCGTAACGTGTTTTCGGGTGTCAGCATCGATTAAACAAAAAACCGACTAGCCGCAACGCTGAGGAGGCCGTCTACCTCCTCACGCAAGCGCTTTGCCGAAATTCGCCAATCAGGCCTTTTGCAAACGTTTGCGATGTGTGAATGAGTTCTAAAACCAAAAACCGGCCAACCCAAAAAAGCCGGCATAAAAAGAAAGTAAAGGAGCTTCACCCATGAAACTGAGCAGCACCGCGATACTGGCCCTGGCCATCAGCAGCATCACCGCCACGGCTTATGCCGAGGAACAGAGCCAGGCGTTCACCCCGGTTACCGTCAACGAGCAGAGCGCCCAGGCTGAAGCCACCGGCTTCCTCGAAGGCTCCAAGATCAGCGGCACGACCCGTAACTGGTACGCCAACGAGCAACTGAAACGTGGCGGCAAGTTCACCTACCGCAAAGACGGCGTCGCGACCCCGACCGATCGTCGTATCAACTGGGTGCAGGGCACCATCGTCAACTACACCTCCGGCTTCACTCAGGGCACCGTCGGTGTCAGCACTGAAGTGGCCGCGTACAACGCCGTTGCCCTGGAGCGCGATCGCAAGGATCTGGCCTCCAACAATGGTGGCGCACCAGGTTCGCGTCCAGGCGCAGGCAACAACCGTACGCTGACCAAAGAAGGCGGCGACGCTGAAGGCCAGTGGAGCAAACTGGGCCTGGCCAACGTCAAGTTCCGCGTTTCCAACACCACGCTGACCGCCGGTCGCCAGAACTTCAGCACGCCAATCGTCGACACCATCGGCAACCGTGCGCTGCCTTCGAGCTTTGAAGGTGTCAGCCTGCACAGCGAAGAGCTGAACAACCTGTCGTTCGACGCCGGCAGCTTCGACCGCGTATCGCCGCGTACCGAAGAGAGCCTGTCGAAATTCCGCTCCGAGTACACCAATAACAGCGCCGAGACCGATCGCGTGAGCATCGTCGGCCTGAACTACCAGCCGCTGAAAAGCCTGAAGACCAGCCTGTACGCTTCCAAGGTTGAAGACTTCTGGAACCAGTACTACTTCGGCGCCACCCACGAACTGGGTGACAGCAACGTCGTAAGCCTGACCACCGGCCTGAACTACTACAAGACCGTCGATACCGGCAAAAAAGAGATGGGCAACATCGACAACGACACCTACTCCCTGTCGTTCGGTCTGACCCACCAGGCCCACAGCCTGACCTTCTCGTACCAGGAAATTAACGGTAACGAGTACTTCGACTACCTGCACGAAACCAACGGCATCTACCTGGCCAACTCCCTGCTGTCCGACTTCAACGGCCCGAACGAGAAATCCTTCCAGGTCGCCTACGGTCTGAACATGGCCGAATACGGCGTGCCAGGCCTGAAGTTCAACATCTACCAGGCTCGCGGCTGGGGCATCGACGGTACTCACTACACCGGCACTGCGTATGACGTGAAAAACATGGACGGCGAGCACCACTACGAATACGGCATCGGTGCAACCTATGCCGTACAGAGCGGCCCACTCAAGGCCACCACCATCCGTGGTACCTACACCGCTCACCGCGCCAGCGAAAACCAGGCTGACGGCAGCATCAACGAGTTCCGTCTCGTGACCACCGTACCATTCAACATCCTGTAAAAACGCACGCCGACGGCTGACTCAGTGACGAGTCGGCCGTTCGGCTTTTTGTCTTCAACCGATTGCAGAGGGTTCTTGATGAAAATGCTTCCCCTACGTGCGGCCATCGCTGCCGCGTTGCTGAGTGTCGCTGTCGGCGTCTCGGCCAAACCCTTGGTGGTCTGCACCGAAGCCAGCCCGGAAGGCTTCGATATGGTCCAGTACACGACTGCAGTCACTGCCGACGCGGTGGCCGAAACCATCTTCAACCGTCTGGCCGACTTCAAGCCAGGCACCACTGAAGTGATCCCGGCGCTTGCCGAGTCCTGGGACATCAGCGACGACGGCCTGACCTACACGTTCCACCTGCGCAAAGGCGTCAAGTTCCACACCACCGAATACTTCAAGCCGACTCGCGACATGAACGCCGACGACGTGGTCTGGAGCTTCCAGCGTCAGCTGGACCCGAATCACCCGTGGCACAAGCTGTCGAGCGTGGGCTTCCCGTACTTTGAAAGCATGGGCTTCAAGGAACTGCTGAAGAGCGTCGAGAAAGTCGACGACAACACGGTCAAGTTCACCCTGACCCGCCGCGAAGCGCCGTTCCTGGCCGACATCGCCATGGCGTTCTCCTCGATCTACCCGGCCGAATACGCCGACCAGTTGCTCAAGGCCAACAAGACCGGCGACCTGAACAACAAGCCGGTCGGCACTGGCCCGTTCGTCTTCCAGCGCTACAACAAGGACGCCCAGGTTCGCTTCAAGGCCAACCCGGACTATTTCCGTGGCAAGCCGCCGGCTGATGCCCTGATTCTGGCCATCGCCACCGACAACAACGTGCGCCTGCAGAAACTCAAGGCCAACGAGTGCCAGGTCGCGCTGTATCCGAAGCCGGACGACATCCCGAGCATCAAGAAAGACAGCAACCTGAAAGTCGATGAAATGGACGCGATGACCGTCTCCTACATCGCCATGAACACCCAGCACAAATACATCAGCGACGTGCGGGTGCGTAAAGCGATCGACATCGCCTTCGACAAGGAAGCCTATGTCAACGCACTGTTCGGCAAGGGCAACGCCTCGGTCGCGGTCAACCCGTACCCGCCGACCCTGCTGGGCTACAACCACGAGCTGAAGAACCCGCCACATGACCTCGATGCAGCGCGCAAACTGCTCAAGGAAGCCGGCGTGCCGGAAGGCACCGTGTTCACCCTGTTCACCCGCAACGGCGGCGGCCCGACCAACCCTAACCCGATGCTCGGCGCGCAAATGATGCAGGCTGACCTGGCGAAAGTCGGGATCAAGATCGACATCCGCGTGATGGAATGGGGCGAAATGCTCAAACGCGCCAAGGCCGGCGAACACGACATGGTTTCGGCCGGATGGGCGGGCGACAACGGCGACCCGGATAACTTCCTGACGCCTATGCTCAGTTGCGAAGCCGCCAAGAACGGCGAAAACTACGCTCGCTGGTGCAACGAGAAATTCCAGACCCTGCTTGACGAAGCACGGGCTAAAGTAGATCCGGCCGAACGCGCCAAACTGTACGAAGAAGCCCAGGCCATCTTCAATCAGGACCAGCCGTGGATCAGCATGGCCCACACCCGGATGTTCACCGCAATGCGCAACAACGTAGAGGGTTATCACATCAGCCCTCTGACAACCAATAACTTCGCCACCACCCAGGTGAAGTAGATAAGAAACTCCCGGCCTCCCTGACCCCAGGGTCGCCGGGCACGCCTAACCGGCCGATGAGGTACCACACAAGATGTTAAGTTTTATTGCCCGCCGACTGGGGTTGTTGATCCCCACGTTTTTCGGCATCACCTTGCTGACTTTCGCGTTGATTCGCATGATCCCCGGCGATCCCGTGGAAGTGATGATGGGCGAACGTCGGGTCGATCCCGAAATGCACGCTCAGGCAATGGAACGCCTCGGTCTGAACAAGCCCCTGTATGCCCAGTACCTGGATTACATCGGCAAGCTGGCCCACGGCGACCTCGGCGAATCCCTGCGTACCCGTGAAAGCGTCTGGACCGAGTTCACGCAACTGTTCCCGGCCACCTTTGAATTGTCGATGGCTGCCCTGCTGTTCGCCGGCGTCTTCGGGCTGCTGGCCGGCGTCATTGCCGCCCTCAAGCGAGGGTCCCTGTTCGATCATGGAGTAATGGGCATATCCCTCACGGGATACTCGATGCCCATCTTCTGGTGGGGCCTGATTCTCATCATGTTTTTCTCGGTCAGCCTGGGCTGGACGCCAGTTTCCGGGCAAAACGACCTGTTGATCGACGTTGAACGCAAAACGCACTTCATGCTGATCGATACCTGGCTCAGCGATGAACCGGGCGCCCTGCTCGACTACCTGCATCACCTGATCCTGCCCGCCATTGTGCTGGGCACCATTCCGCTGGCGGTAATCGCCCGGATGACCCGTTCCTCCATGCTCGAAGTGTTGCGCGAAGACTACATCCGTACAGCCCGTGCCAAAGGCCTGTCGCCAGCACGCGTGGTGTTCGTCCACGGCCTGCGCAACGCGTTGATTCCGGTGCTGACCGTGGTCGGCCTGCAAGTCGGCACCCTGCTGGCCGGCGCCGTCCTGACCGAAACCATCTTCTCCTGGCCCGGCATCGGCAAATGGCTGATCGAAGCCATTGGCGCCCGGGACTATCCGGTCGTGCAAAACGGCATCTTGCTGATTGCCTGCATTGTGATTCTGGTCAACTTCGTGGTGGACATCCTCTACGGCTTTGCCAACCCACGCATTCGTCACCAGCGCTGAGGTCAATACCCATGAGCACTCCAACATCCTCAGTAGCCACCGCCACCTCGAACGTGGATCAAAGCCTGCTGTATCCGTCGCCGTACAAGGAGTTCTGGCAAGCATTCGCCAAGAACAAGGGCGCCGTCGCCGGTCTGGCGTTCTTCACCCTGATCGTGTTCTGCGCGATCTTTGCCCCCTGGGTCGCGCCGCACCATCCGAGCGAGCAATACCGTGACTTCCTGCTCACCCCGCCGGTGTGGCTGGAAGGCGGGCAATGGCAGTTCATCCTCGGCACCGACGAACTGGGACGCGACTTGCTGTCCCGCCTGATCCAGGGTTCGCGCCTGTCGCTGCTGATCGGTCTGTCCTCGGTGGTGATGTCGCTGATCCCGGGTATCTTCATGGGCCTGCTGGCCGGTTTCTTCCCGAAGATCCTCGGTCCGACCATCATGCGTCTGATGGACATCATGCTGGCCCTGCCGTCGCTGCTGCTGGCCGTGGCGATCGTCGCCATCCTCGGCCCTGGCCTGATCAACACCGTGATCGCCATTGCCGTGGTCTCGCTGCCGTCCTACGTACGTCTGACCCGAGCTGCGGTGATGGGCGAACTGAACCGCGACTACGTGACCGCCGCGCGCCTGGCCGGTGCCGGCCTGCCACGCCTGATGTTCATCACCGTGCTGCCGAACTGCATGGCGCCGCTGATCGTTCAGGCAACCCTGAGCTTCTCCTCGGCGATCCTCGACGCCGCCGCCCTGGGCTTCCTCGGCCTCGGCGTACAGCCGCCAACCCCTGAGTGGGGCACCATGCTGGCTTCGGCCCGCGACTACATCGAACGCGCCTGGTGGGTAGTGAGTCTGCCTGGTTTGACCATTTTGCTCAGCGTGCTGGCAATCAACTTGATGGGCGACGGTCTGCGCGATGCGCTGGACCCGAAACTCAAGAACGCCGCCTGAGGAGATTCCCATGTCACTGTTAGAAATCAAGAATCTCAACGTACGCTTCGGCGACAAGAACGCCACTCCGGTGGTCGACGGCCTCGACCTCAAGGTGGACAAGGGCGAAGTCCTGGCCATCGTGGGCGAGTCGGGTTCCGGCAAGTCCGTGACCATGATGGCGCTGATGGGCCTGATCGAGCACCCGGGGATCGTGACTGCCGACTCCCTGAGTTTCGACGGCAAGGACATGCTCAAACTGAGCAATCGCCAGCGTCGGCAGATCGTCGGCAAAGACCTGTCCATGGTGTTCCAGGACCCGATGACTGCGCTCAACCCGAGCTACACCGTCGGTTTCCAGATCGAAGAAGTGCTGCGCCTGCACCTGAAAATGTCCGGCAAGCAAGCGCGTAAACGCGCCATCGAACTGCTGGAAAAAGTGGAAATCCCGGGCGCCGCGAGCCGTATGGACGCCTATCCGCACCAACTGTCCGGCGGTATGAGCCAGCGTGTGGCGATTGCCATGGCGATTGCCGGCGAGCCGAAACTGCTGATCGCCGACGAACCGACCACCGCACTCGACGTGACGATTCAGGCGCAGATCATGGACCTGCTGCTGGCGCTGCAGAAAGAGCAGAACATGGGCCTGGTGCTGATCACCCACGACCTCGCCGTCGTGGCTGAAACCGCCCAGCGCGTCTGCGTGATGTACGCCGGTCAAGCCGTTGAAGTCGGTCAGGTGCCGCAACTGTTCGACATCCCGGCCCACCCGTACAGCGAAGCGCTGCTCAAGGCGATTCCGGAACACAGCCAGGGTGCCGAGCGTCTGGCGACCCTGCCGGGCATCGTTCCCGGCCGTTACGACCGTCCGCAAGGCTGTCTGCTGTCGCCACGCTGCCCGTACGTGCAGGACAGCTGCCGCACCCAGCGTCCGACCCTTGACCCGAAAAGCAACAGCCTCGCCCGCTGCTTCTACCCGTTGAACCAGGAGGTGGCGTAATGGCCGTCGTACTTACCGCCCGCGACCTGACCCGTCACTACGAAGTCTCCCGTGGCCTGTTCAAGGGCCATGCGACCGTACGCGCCCTCAACGGTGTGTCGTTCGAACTGGAAGCCGGCAAGACCCTCGCCGTTGTAGGTGAGTCGGGTTGTGGCAAATCCACCCTGGCCCGCGCCCTGACCCTGATCGAGGAGCCATCGTCCGGTTCCCTGAAAATCGCCGGGCAAGAAGTGGCCGGCGCCGACAAGGCCCAGCGCAAGCAACTGCGCAAAGACGTGCAGATGGTGTTCCAGAGCCCGTACGCCTCGTTGAACCCACGGCAGAAAGTCGGTGACCAGCTCGGCGAGCCGCTGCTGATCAACACCAACCTGTCGGCTGCCGAACGTCGCGAGAAAGTCCAGGCGATGATGAAGCAGGTCGGCTTGCGTCCCGAGCACTACCAGCGTTATCCGCACATGTTCTCCGGCGGTCAGCGTCAGCGTATTGCGCTGGCTCGCGCCATGATGCTGCAACCGAAAGTGCTGGTGGCGGACGAACCGACCTCGGCGCTCGACGTATCGATCCAGGCCCAGGTACTGAACCTGTTCATGGATCTGCAGCAGGAGTTCAACACTGCCTACGTGTTCATCTCGCACAACCTCGCGGTGGTGCAACACGTGGCCGATGACGTGATGGTGATGTACCTCGGTCGCCCGGTGGAAATGGGCCCGAAGAACGACATCTACGAGCGCCCGCTGCATCCGTACACCCAGGCGCTGCTGTCGGCGACCCCGACCATCCACCCGGACCCGAACAAGCCGAAAATCAAGATCGTCGGCGAGTTGCCCAACCCGCTGAACCCGCCGCCGGGCTGTGCTTTCCACAAGCGCTGCCCGTACGCGACCGAGCGTTGCAGTACTGAAGAACCGGCGTTGCGCCCCCTCGACAATCGGCAGGTGGCTTGCCACTACGCCGAGCAGTTCCTCGACGGCGCGGCCTGAAAAAACCCGCCCTGTTGCCAGGGCGGGCTGATGAGTTGACCAAACCTCTTCTTCTTCGATTGCGCATCAGTCGGGGAAGAAGGGGTTTTCTTTTGTCTGCGATCTACGTCTGGCTATCGCCATCATCCGGATCATCGGTATCCGGCTCGTCGGTGGTCGAGTCGTCATCGTCCTTGCTGCCGCCCTGATCCTGATCACCCGGTTCGGACTCGGACTTGGCGAGCATGATCACCGCTGCGTGGCCATGGGCAGCGTTAAAACCCTGCGGTGGGCCGCCAGTACTCGCCCAAGCCGCCGTGGTGCCGAGCGTCAGCATCACCAAAACCTTAAGCAACAACACTATGCGTTGAAAAATGCTCATGAGCGTTTCCATCCTTTCGTGATTGAAGCCAGAGTGCCGATCCGGCGCTGAATAAAATCTAGTTCCGATCAGCCGGGTTCACCAGATAGGACGCTAACCAATGCCCATAATTGCTGCGGGTGGACAGACCGCTTTCGAATAACTTCCATAACCGGATCAGCTAAGCGAGGCGGCCTTGCGGGTTTGCAAGGGCTGCTTGCCCGTCACCCGCAAACGGGTCGCCAGATACACCAGCGGGACGGACATCAGCGCCAGCATCGCACTGGCCACCCAGACGCTGTGACCGCCGAACTGCCCGTAAAGCTGACCGCTCAGCACCGGTGACAGCAGCGCGCTCGCACTCCAGGCCATGAAAAACAGACCGAAGTACTGACCGCTCTTTCCGGTTTGCGCATGCTGCATGACCAGCACATTCAGCGGCGGCATGAACAGCGCTTCACCAAGGGTCCAGACCACTGTCGACAGGCAGGCATAAAACAAACCGGAACCCAGCGGCAACATGCCCAGCCCGACCGCCAGCAGTATGCAGCCGGCAATCAATGGCCGGCACGAGCCCCAGCGTTCGCCCCAATGCGAGATTGGAATCTGCAGCGCCACGACAAGGACTGCGTTGATCGCGAACTGCCAGCCAATGGCCTCGGTACTCAAGCGATAGTAATCGCGCAAATAGTTGCCGAGCGTGCTGTAGACCGTGTCGAACGCCATGCCGAGCAGGACGGTCGCCGCCAGCAGCCAGAGGAATGGCTTGTCGCGATACGGCAGGCCGGAGCCAATCTGCGCCGCAGGTGTTTCATGCGGGACAAGAACCGGTCGCCGCCAGGTCGTGCGGACAAACCAGAGCAACGCCACCAGCGTCAGCGCCGCACTGATGAAGAACACCCAGCGAAAATCCGTCTGCGCCAGCACACCGCCCGCGATACCGGCGGCGGCCATCCCGAGGTTTCGCGCGATACGGCTCAAGGCCTGCGCCCGTGGGCGTTGCGCAACCTCGCAATATTCCATGATCAAGCGTTGATGCAGCGTGCGGATCGCGCCGTCGATCGTACCGCTGAGCAACAGCAGCCCGGCCAGCAACGGCACTTGCGTGACCAGCCCGAGCCCGAGCAGCACCCACGCTGAAACGAAGAACAGCGCCGCCGTCAGCCGAGCGGTGCGGATATGGTCACTGAGCAAGCCGCCCAGCATCGAACCGATCAACAGCCCGCCGCCGTACACTGCCAACAGCCAGCCAACGGTCTCGATGGCGAAGCCCAGTTCCTGACGCAGGTACAGCGCCATGAACAGCTTGACCATGCTGCTCAGCCGATTGATGAACAACAGCGCCGCCAGCACCCAGGCCATGGTGCTGAAGTAACCGTCGAGTCGCAGCAGATGAATCAACCGACCGGTCATTACCTTGATCCCTCCTTGATCATTCTTCGCCGCAGGTTCGCACCCGGATCAAATGGACCCGCCCATACTCAATCAACAGGCAAAAAAAAGCCCACTGTTTTATCAGTGGGCTTTCGGGCGTCACCGGTCAGCGCTTAGTGGTGCTCACGCGTCGCACGGAATTTCACGTCCGGCCAGCGCTCTTCCATCAGGGCCAGGTTGACACGGGTCGGAGCGAGGTAGGTCAGGTGACCGCCGCCGTCCAGCGCCAGGTTTTCCACAGCCTTGTTGGAGAATTCCTCCAGCTTCTTCTTGTCGCCGCATTCGATCCAGCGCGCGGAGTACACGGTGATCGGCTCGTAGGAGCACTCGACCTTGTATTCCTCTTTCAGGCGGCTGGCGACCACATCGAACTGCAGCACACCGACGGCGCCGAGGATGATGTCGTTGCTGCGTTCCGGGAAGAACACCTGAGTCGCGCCTTCTTCGGCCAGCTGTTGCAGGCCCTGGCGCAGTTGCTTGGATTTCAGCGGATCGCGCAGGCGTACGCGGCGGAACAGTTCCGGGGCGAAGTGCGGGATACCGGTGAAGCCCAGGCTTTCGCCTTCGCTGAAGGTGTCGCCGATCTGGATCGTGCCGTGGTTGTGCAGACCGATGATGTCGCCGGCGTACGCCTCTTCCAGTTGCTCACGCTCGGAAGAGAAGAACGTCAGGGCGTCGCCGATGCGCACGTCCTTGCCGGTACGCACGTGGCGCATCTTCATGCCTTTTTCGTACTTGCCGGAGCAGATACGCATGAAGGCGATGCGGTCGCGGTGTTTCGGGTCCATGTTCGCCTGGATCTTGAAGATGAAGCCCGAGAACTTCTCTTCCACCGGCTCCACAGTACGCTCGTTGGCCACACGGGCCAGCGGGCGCGGCGCCCAGTCGACCACGGCGTCGAGCACGTGATCGACACCGAAGTTGCCCAGTGCCGTACCGAAGAACACCGGGGTCAGCTGACCGTCGAGGAACTCCTGCTGGTTGAACTCGTGGCAGGCGCCCTGCACCAGTTCCAGCTGTTCGAGGAAACGATCGTACTCGTCGCCCAGGTGTGCGCGGGCTTCGTCGGAGTCGAGCTTCTCGATGATCTTGGTTTCGGTGCGTTCGTGACCGTGACCGGCGGTGTAGACAATGATGTAGTCGTCGGCCAGGTGGTACACGCCCTTGAAGTCGCGGTAGCAACCGATCGGCCAGGTGATCGGCGCAGCCTTGATCTTCAGGACGGCTTCGATCTCGTCGAGCAGTTCGATCGGGTCGCGGATGTCACGGTCGAGTTTGTTGATGAAGCTGACAATCGGCGTGTCACGCAGACGGCAGACGTCCATCAGCGCGATGGTACGTGGCTCTACACCCTTACCGCCGTCGAGGACCATCAAGGCCGAGTCCACCGCCGTCAGGGTGCGGTAAGTATCTTCGGAGAAGTCTTCGTGGCCCGGGGTGTCGAGCAGGTTGATCATGTGTTCGCGATACGGGAACTGCATGACCGACGTGGTAATCGAGATGCCCCGCTGCTTTTCCATCTCCATCCAGTCGGATGTCGCGTGGCGGTCGGATTTACGGGATTTCACCGTACCGGCCACCGCAATCGCCTTGCCCATCAGCAAGAGCTTTTCGGTGATGGTGGTTTTACCGGCATCGGGGTGGGAAATAATGGCGAAAGTGCGGCGTTTCGCGACTTCGGCGGCCTGGTTGGTCATAGGAAATCGCCTGGCGGTGATTCAAAAAAGGGCCGCGATTATAGCCCAAGTCAACGCAATAACCGAACCGTTGAGCACATTAAGGGTGGCCAAATGCTGCCGTGGATGGGAACCTTTTAAAGCACGGAGACGTCCATCCCCTGTTACGACTTTTCGTCAGGGGCTGAAAAATCAGCAAGTTAGCCTGACGAGGCTGCGCTCATGGCTCGCTTTCAGACCGCTGTTGCCGGTGCTGGGGGAGCTGCTTCTCGCGAACGTTATTTTCCCGGCAGCCAGGCATGGCATGCCACTCGGGACGGCGTTCGCCGACTATAAAAAAGGAGTCCGCCTGTGGCTATCCGCTATGGCAAAGGGCTGATGGGAGGTGCGGTGGTGATCGCGCTCCTGGCCCTGCTGGTCCACTGGATCGGCATCAACACGATCGAACACTACCGCGACGATTTGTTGTTTTACCTGCAAGCTCATCTGATTCTCGTCCTCGCTTCAATGCTGGCCGCCCTTGTCGTGGGCATCCCCGCCGGTATCTTCCTGAGCCGCCCGACCATGGTCGGCCGCGCCGAACGCTTCATGCAGATCTTCAATATCGGCAACACCGTGCCACCGCTGGCCGTGCTCGCGATTGCCCTGGGGATTCTCGGCATTGGCAGCGGCCCGGCGATCTTCGCCCTGTTCCTCGCCTCGCTTTTGCCGATTGTGCGCAACACCTACGAAGGCCTGAAAAACGTCCAGGGCTCACTCAAAGAAGCCGCCGTCGGCATCGGCATGACCCCGCGCCAGGTGCTGTGGCAAGTCGAGTTGCCCAACGCCGTGCCGATCATTGTCGGCGGTGTGCGCGTGGCGCTGGCGATCAATGTCGGTACTGCGCCGCTGGCCTTCCTGATCGGCGCCAACAGCCTCGGCAGCCTGATTTTCCCCGGCATCGCCCTGAACAATCAGCCGCAACTGCTGCTCGGCGCCGCGTGCACCGCGCTGCTGGCCCTGCTGCTCGATGGCGTGGTCACCCTCGCCAGCCGTCTCTGGCTGGAGCGCGGTTTGCGCCCGTCTTAAGGCTTCGGCAAAGGAATATTCATGAAACGACTTAGTTTGATTCTGAGCTGTGCCCTGCTGTTCGCAGGATTTGCCCAGGCGGCGGACAAGCCGCTCATTCGCCTCGGCGCCCGGGTATTCACCGAGCAGACCCTGCTCGCGGAAATCACCGCGCAATACCTGCGCAGCAAAGGCTACGACGCGCAGATCACCGGTGGTCTGGGCAGCAACCTGGCCCGCAGCGCCCACGAAAGCGGGCAACTGGACATGCTCTGGGAATACACCGGCGTATCGCTGGTGGCCTACAACCATGTCACCGAAAAACTCGACAGCGAACAGTCCTACGCCCGGGTGAAAGAACTCGACGCGAAAAAAGGCCTGGTCTGGCTGACACCATCGAAATTCAGCAACACCTACGCCCTCGCCCTGCCGAAAAACATCGCCGAGGAATACCCGCAGATCAGCAACATCAGTCAGTTGAACGACGTGCTGCGTAACGAAGCCAAGCGCAATCACCTGGTCGCGCTGGACACCGAGTTCGCCAACCGTTCGGACGGTCTGGACGGCATGGTCAAGCTCTACGACATGAACCTGACCCGCCAGAACATCCGGCAGATGGACGCGGGGCTGGTCTACACCGCACTGCGCAACGGGCAAGTGTTTGCCGGTCTGGTCTACACCACTGACGGTCGCCTCAACGCGTTCGGCCTGAAGCTGCTCGAAGACGACAAGCATTACTTCCCGGACTACACCGCTGCGCCAGTCGTGCGTCAGGCCTACCTCGACGCCCACCCGCAACTGGCGGAACAACTCAAGCCGCTGGCCGAACTGTTCGACGACGAAACCATGCGCCAGCTCAATGCGCGGGTCGATGTCGATCACGAGAGCCCGTCGAAAGTTGCTGCCGATTTCCTGCGCCAGCATCCACTGAACTAAAGGAGGAAAAGTCATGGAATTCCTGAACGCCTTTTCCCACCTCGACTGGCAGCAGGTGATGCACCTGACCTGGCAACACATCACCCTGGTCGGCATCGCCGTCAGCCTGGCGATCCTCATCGGCGTGCCGCTAGGCATCCTGATGACGCGTTTCCCGAGCCTCGCGGGCCCGTTGCAAGCCAGCGCCACGGTGCTGCTGACCGTGCCGTCGATTGCCCTGTTCGGCCTGCTGCTGCCGTTCTACTCGAAATTCGGCCAGGGCCTCGGCCCGATGCCGGCGATCACCGCCGTGTTCCTTTATTCACTGCTGCCGATCATGCGCAACACCTACCTCGCCCTGACCGGTGTCGAGCCGGGCATCCGCGAAGCCGCACGCGGCATCGGCATGACCTTCGGCCAGCGCCTGCGCATGGTCGAGTTGCCGATTGCGGTGCCGGTGATCCTCGCCGGCGTGCGCACCGCCGTGGTGATGAACATCGGCGTGATGACCATCGCCGCGACCATCGGTGCCGGCGGCCTCGGCGTGCTGATCCTCGCCTCCATCAGCCGCAGTGACATGTCGATGCTCATCGTCGGCGCGCTGCTGGTCAGTCTTCTGGCGATCTTCGCCGACCTGTTTTTGCAGTGGCTGCAACGCTCTTTGACTCCAAAAGGATTACTCAAATGATCGAACTTCAAAACCTCAGCAAGACCTTCCAAAGCAACGGCAAAGATGTGAAAGCCGTGGACTCGGTGAGCCTGACCGTCAATGAAGGCGAAATCTGCGTATTCCTCGGGCCATCGGGCTGCGGCAAAAGCACCACGCTGAAAATGATCAACCGCCTGATCAAACCGACCTCGGGCAAGATCCTGATCAACGGCGAAGACACCACCGACCTCGACGAAGTGACCCTGCGTCGCAACATCGGCTACGTGATCCAGCAGATCGGTCTGTTCCCGAACATGACCATCGAAGAAAACATCGTGGTGGTGCCGAAACTGCTCGGCTGGGACAAACAGAAATGCCACGACCGCGCCCGCGAACTGATGAGCATGATCAAGCTTGAGCCCAAACAGTATCTGCATCGCTATCCGCGTGAATTGTCCGGCGGTCAGCAGCAACGGATCGGCGTGATCCGCGCACTGGCGGCGGATGCACCGCTGTTGCTGATGGACGAGCCGTTCGGCGCGGTCGATCCGATCAACCGCGAAATGATCCAGAACGAGTTCTTCGAAATGCAGCGCGCGCTGAACAAGACCGTGATCATGGTCAGCCACGACATCGACGAAGCGATCAAGCTCGGCGACAAGATCGCCATCTTCCGCGCCGGCAAGCTGTTGCAGATCGATCACCCGGACACCCTGCTCGCTCATCCGGCGGACGACTTCGTCAGCAATTTCGTCGGCCAGGACAGCACGCTCAAACGCCTGCTGCTGGTGAAAGCCGAAGACGCGGCGGACAACGCGCCATCGGTTAGCCCGGGAACTCCGGTGGCCGATGCGCTGGAGTTGATGGACGAGCATGACCGCCGCTATGTCGTGGTCACCTGCTCCGAGAACAAAGCACTGGGGTATGTACGACGTCGCGACTTGCACCGTCAGACCGGGACCTGTGCGCAGTTCCTGCGGGAGTTCAACGCCACCGCGGCGTACGACGAGCATTTGCGCATCCTTCTGTCGCGGATGTACGAGTTCAATCGGGCATGGTTGCCAGTGATGGATGCCGAGCGAGTGTTCCTCGGGGAGGTCACTCAGGAGTCGATTGCGGCGTACCTGAGCTCGGGTCGATCGCGCGGAATGAAGACCAATATTGTGTCACCGGCCGAGGCAGTGGCCTGATCAAAAACAAAAGGGCTGTTCGACAGCCCTTTTTTTCGACCGCCGGATCCTCAACGCCGGGATTTTTTTGCCAACGATGAGCCGGCAAGAAATATCAACACATCAGAGGGCCGAACCCGGCCGACTTTATCAGTCTCAACCAGCAACTTCCCCCTCATCTGCCCTTCTCGCCGCCAACGTCGCCGATGTTGAAGTGATCACACTTATCCATGACTTGGCACACATCAGCATCGAACGTGCAGGTATTTTTAACACCTGAAAATTATTGCGGAACATCTGACCGTCATCTCGGTCGGCTACAAAGAGTGATATCCGCGACGCACGTCAGAAGCGTGCAAAAACGCGACATTTTTAGTTGATCTCAGGCCCCTCACGCCCTAAAGTTCGCGCCGAACGTCCATGCTGGAAACGATCCATCCGGCTCAAGTACTGACGACGAGACAGCAAGGCCAAGGGCAGCGACCCATGGCCTTTTTGCTTTCGGCGACATGCCTTGGGAAGTAGGCGAACCAAAGTGGGGATACGGAGGGCGTTCATTTGCACCCATTGTTTTTACGAGTTTGCCCATAGGAGCTCCCAGCATGTCGATCCAGGTCGAAGACTATTTCGCGCGCGCCACTTTTGACAAAATGAAGGCGTTCGCCGACAAACAGGAAACCCCGTTCGTGGTGATCGACACCGCGATGATCGCCCAGGCCTACGATGACCTGCGCGCCGGTTTCGAATTCGCCAAGGTCTACTACGCGGTCAAGGCCAACCCGGCCGTCGAGATCATCGACCTGCTCAAAGAGAAAGGGTCGAGCTTCGACATCGCCTCGATCTATGAGCTTGACAAAGTGCTGGGCCGTGGCGTCAGCCCGGACCGCATCAGCTACGGCAACACCATCAAGAAATCCAAGGACATCCGCTACTTCTACGAGAAGGGCGTGCGTCTGTTCTCCACCGACTCCGAAGCCGACCTGCGCAACATCGCCAAGGCTGCGCCGGGCTCGAAAATCTACGTGCGCATCCTGACCGAAGGCTCGACCACGGCTGACTGGCCACTGTCGCGCAAATTCGGCTGCCAGACTGACATGGCCATGGACCTGCTGATCCTCGCCCGCGACCTGGGCCTGGTGCCTTACGGCATCTCGTTCCACGTCGGTTCGCAACAGCGCGACATCAGCGTC
The DNA here is from genome assembly GCF_059421845.1 of Pseudomonas sp. GW821-FHT02C04. NCBI lineage: Bacteria > Pseudomonadati > Pseudomonadota > Gammaproteobacteria > Pseudomonadales > Pseudomonadaceae > Pseudomonas > Pseudomonas sp. GW821-FHT02C04. Next base: position 21,272 of record NZ_JBWKVT010000012.1, read on the forward strand.
TGGGACGCGGCGATCGCCAAGGTCAAAGTGATCTTCGAGCGCCTGAAAGAAGAAGACGGCATCCACCTGAAGCTGATCAACATGGGCGGTGGCTTCCCGGCCAACTACATCACCCGCACCAACAGCCTGGAAACCTATGCCGAAGAAATCATCCGTTTCCTGAAGGAAGACTTCGGTGATGACCTGCCGGAAATCATTCTGGAACCGGGCCGTTCGCTGATCGCCAACGCCGGTATCCTGGTCAGCGAAGTGGTGCTGGTCGCGCGTAAATCCCGTACCGCCGTCGAGCGTTGGGTTTATACCGATGTGGGCAAGTTCTCCGGCCTGATCGAAACCATGGACGAAGCGATCAAGTTCCCGATCTGGACCGAGAAGAAAGGCGAGATGGAAGAAGTCGTGATCGCCGGCCCGACCTGCGACAGCGCCGACATCATGTACGAAAACTACAAGTACGGCCTGCCGCTGAACCTGGCGATCGGTGATCGCCTGTACTGGCTGTCGACCGGTGCGTACACCACCAGTTACAGCGCCGTAGAGTTCAATGGCTTCCCGCCGCTGAAGTCGTTCTACGTGTAAGCGTTGCTGCCGTAATGCAAAAAGCCCATGACGTGTCATGGGCTTTTTTGTGGCTGCGATTCAGGTGCTCTGTAACTCGGCGCAACGGTGAGCGTATGCCTGCGCCAGTGCCTGGATTCTCGGATCGGTTGCGCTCGCCAGCGTCTGGCTCGCCACTCGCAGGAAATTCAGGTTGCCGCCGGCCAGCGCTTTCTCCAGCCAGGCCAACGCATCATCAACGCGCCCCTCAGCCGCCAGTACCGCTGCATAACTGAACTGCCCGCGAAAGTCCCCGCCCTCGGCAGAGCGTCGATACCAGTCACGGGCCGCTGCGGGATTCGCCGGGCACACTTGCCCCTCTTCCAGATAACGTCCGAGCAGGTTCATCGACTTGGCATGACCGGCCTCGGCCGCGCGTTGATAAAACGCCATGGCCTGTAGATGATCGACAACGACACCGCGCCCGGTCGCGAGCAGATTGGCGAGGTTGTACATCGCCCAATCCAGCCCGGCATCCGCTGCAACGCGATAATGCCTGGCGGCAACCGCCGCGTCGGCCACACAACCCCATCCGTGTTCATGACAGCGACCGAGCATGTTGCGCGCCATCAAATGACCTTGCCCTGCGGCGATTTCAAACCAGCGCAATGCCAGCGGTTGATCCTGAGCAATCCCATGACCATCAAGCAGAATCTGCCCGAGCAGCGCCTGCGCTTCGAGCACGCCCTCACCTGCCGCCATCAGAATCGCCTGAGCCGCACGGGCCGGACTTTCTTCAAGCATGGCGGTGAGGCGCTCGCCGTCGAGGACTTCCTCGCGGCGCAAACGAAAGTCCGCCACTTATACCTCGACCCAGCGACGCAACAGGTTGTGATAGGTGCCGGTGAGGCGGATCAGCGAAGGGTGATCGGGCATGTCCTGCGTCAGCTGCTGGATCGCGCCGTCCATCTCGAACAGCAACGCGCGCTGACTGTCTTCGCGCACCAGACTTTGGGTCCAGAAGAACGAGGCATACCGAGCGCCACGAGTCACCGCGTTGACTTTATGCAGGCTGGTGCCGGGGTAAAGCACCATGTCGCCGGCGGGCAGTTTCACGCGCTGGGTGCCGAAGGTGTCCTGGATTTCCAGCTCGCCGCCGTCGTAGTCCTCGGGTTCGCTGAAAAACAGCGTGGCCGACAGATCGGTGCGTACCCGCTCGATGCTGCCCTTGGGCTGGCGCACGGCGTTGTCGATGTGGAAATCGAAACTGCCACCCGCCGTGTAGCAGTTGAGTAACGGCGGAAATACCTTGTGCGGCAGCGCGGCGGACATGAACAGCGGATTTTTCCACAGGCGCTCAAGCATCGCGGCGCCGATTTCCTTGGCCAGCGGATGGCCTTCGGGCAGTTGCAGATTGTGCTTGGCCTTGGCCGATTGATAGCCGGCGGTGATCTTGCCATCGGCCCAGTCGGCCTGTTCCAGAGCCTCGCGGATGCGCCGCACTTCGTCTTTCTCGAACAGAGCGGGGATGTGCAGCAGCATGTCGAAGTCACCTGATGGCAAAGAGGCGGCAATGGTATTGATTCTTATTGGCTGTGTAAAACCCGCTAGACGAATGAACTGGCAAAAACCGTAAGGTTAAATTGTAAAGAATGTAAATTCAGTGCGGATAGCAATGTTTCGCAATTGATACGAATACCTGTTTACCCTATATTCCGCCGCCTCAAATCCTTGGGGAGGGGAATAAAAATGGCACGTCAACAAGCACAATTACCGGTCAGTTCACCACGTCTGCTCGCTTCCGCCATCGGTGTGGCAATCACCGCTGGCTCCGCTGGCCACATGGTGTTCGCCGCTGAAAAGACCGACAGCAAAGCCTCCGGCAATGCCATCGCCCTGGACGCCACCGCCATCACCGGCGAAGCCCAGGACTCGACGTCCTACCAGGTCGAGAAAGCCTCCTCGCCCAAGTACACCGCGCCGCTGGTCGATACGCCGCGCTCGGTCACCGTTATTCCGCAACAAGTCCTGAAGGACACCGGCGCCCTGAACATGCAGGACGCGCTGCGCACCGTACCGGGCATCACCTTCGGTGCCGGTGAAGGCGGCAACCCGCAGGGCGACCGTCCGTTCATCCGTGGTTTCGACGCCCAGGGCGACACTTACCTCGACGGCGTGCGCGACACCGGTTCGCAGAGCCGCGAGATCTTCGCCGTAGAAAACATCGAAGTCAGCAAGGGTCCGAACTCCGCCATCGGCGGTCGCGGCGCGGCGGGCGGCAGCATCAACCTGGTGAGCAAGAAAGCGCACCTGGGCAACTCGTTCGACGGTGGTTTCACCTGGGGTTCCGACCAGACCCAGCGTTACACAATGGATGGCAACTACCAGTTCAGCGACACCGCTGCCGGCCGTCTGAACCTGATGAGCCACGAGAGCAACGTCGCTGGTCGCGACAGCGTCGACTACGACCGCTGGGGCATCGCGCCATCCCTGGCCTTCGGCCTGGGCACCGATACTCGCGTCAACCTCGACTACTACCATCTCGAAAGCAACGACACGCCGGACTCGGGCATCCCGTACACCATCCCGGCTGCCGGCTCGGCTGCACGTACCAAGTCCAACCCGGACAAGCCGTACTCCGGTGGCGATCACAGCAACTTCTACGGTCTGGACGGTCGCGACTTCCGCAAGGGCCGCACCGACACCGCGACGTTCGCCATCGAGCATGACCTGAATGACTCGCTGACCATCAAGAACACCCTGCGTCACGGCACCAGCATGCAGGATTACATCCTGACCCAGCCGGACGACAGCAAGGGCAACGTCAACAACGGCAGCGTCTGGCGTCGTGCGAACACTCGCGTGAGCAACACCGAGACCACCACCAACCAGACTGACCTGTTCGGTAACTTCTACGTTGCAGGCTTCAAGAACAGCTTCTCCACCGGTGTCGAATACACCCGTGAGGAAAGCCGGAAGTCCTCGTACAACGTCAACACCGATACTACGCCGCGCACCACCAATGTGCCGTCCAGCACCAACTGCACCCCGTCGATGATCGGCGCGTCGAGCGGCTACAACTGCACCTCGCTGTCGAACCCGAACCCGAACGATCCGTGGAACGGCGCCATTTCGCGCAACTACGCCGGCACCGACACCCAGTCCGATACTTACGCGCTGTATGTGTTCGACACCCTGGAACTGTCCCAGCAATGGCTGGTGAATATGGGCCTGCGTTACGACCACTTCGAGACCGGCTACCACACTTACAACAACGCTGGCACCACCACCGCCAAAGGTGCGGACACCAGCGAGTTCGTCACCGGTCAGTTCGGCATCGTCTACAAACCGGCAGAGAACGGCAGCATTTACGCGTCCTACGCCACCTCCGCCACGCCACCGGGCAACACCCTGGGCGAAGGCATGGACGGCAACCCGCTGGGCGGCACGCCGGATCGCAATGGCAACCTGCTCAAGAGCGACATGGAGCCGGAAACCACCAAGAACTACGAAATCGGCACCAAGTGGGATCTGTTGAACGATCGCCTGTCGCTGACCGCCGACATCTTCCGCACCGAGAAAGAAAACGCTCGTGTCCAGGTTGATACCACGTCGTACGAAAACGCCGGCAAGACTCGTGTACAAGGTATCGAACTGTCGGCCAGCGGCAAGATCACCGACAAGTGGCAAGTGTTCGCCGGTTACGCCTACATGGACAGCGAACAGGTTGACGGTGGTGACCTGCCGGCCAACAAAGCCAACAACGGTAATGAACTGCCAAACACGCCGAAAAACAGCGCCAGCCTGTGGACCACTTACCAGGTCACGCCGAAGCTGACCATCGGTGGCGGTGCGTTCTACGTGGATGACGTGTTCGGCAGCGTGGCCAACACCACCATGGTCGATTCCTACGTTCGCTACGACGCGATGGCTGCGTACAAGCTGACCAAGAACGTCGACCTGCAACTGAACGTGCAGAACCTGACCAACGAAACCTACTACGACAAGGCCTTCTCGACTCACTTCGCCAACCAGGCGGCGGGCCGTACGGCATTGCTGAGCACCAACTTCCACTTCTGATAGAAGCCGGAAGCCTCGGGCCCCGTTCATTCACTTGAACGGGGCTTTTGTGCGTAATAAAGAACGTTTCTCGATAAGCCACGGCATAATGCACGCCGTGAACACAATTTCCGAACGGACAAGGCAAGCGACGTGTTGAAGAAAACCCTGTTCCAGTTGCACTGGTTTTTTGGCATCACTGCCGGGCTGGTGCTGGCCCTGATGGGCATCACCGGCGCTGCCTATTCGTTTCAGGACGAGATCCTGAAAGCCCTCAACCCCTCCGTGTTGCAGGTGGAGAAGCAGGTGGCCGGCGTCCTGCCGCCCGCCGACCTGGTGGCGCAGATCGAAGCAGCCTCGGGCAAGAAAGTCTCGATGCTCTCCGTCGAGACCGAGAGTGGCAGCGCCGGGCGCGTCTGGTTCACCCCGCCGAAAGGTGAGCGCCGTGGCGAGATGCGCTACTTCGATCCCTACACCGCCGAGTTCAAGGGCGAGGCCACCGGCCAGGACTTCTTCGGCCTGATGCTGCAGCTGCACCGGTTCCTCGCCATGGGCGACACTGGTCGCAACATCACCGGCGCCTGCACCCTGATGCTGCTGTTCTTCTGCCTGTCCGGCCTGTACCTGCGCTGGCCACGCCAGTGGAACAGCTGGCGCGTATGGCTGACCCTCGACTGGAAGAAAAAGGGCCGCAGCTTCAACTGGGATTTGCACTCGGTGTTCGGCACCTGGTGCATGCTGGTTTACCTGCTGCTGGCGCTGACCGGTCTGTCCTGGTCCTACGAGTGGTACAACAAAGGCCTGACCAGACTGCTTTCCGATGCGCCGCAGAACGAACGCGTGCGCGGCGGACGCGGCCCGGCACCTGAAGGCCCGGCGCCGACCGCCGATTACGCCGCCATGTGGGTCAGCATCTACAGCTCCGCAGGTCCAGGCCTCGCCTCCTACAACATCCGCATGCCGCCAGTGGCCGGCCAACCGGCGACCGTGTTCTATCTGCTCGACAGCTCGCCCCACGAGCGGGCGCTGAACCAGATCACCCTCGACCCGGCCACCGGCGTCGTCAAACGCGTCGACCGCTACGCCGACAAGAGCTTCAAGGCGCAGTTGCTGACCAGCATTTACGCGCTGCACGTCGGCAGCTATTTCGGTCTGGTCGGGCGAATCATCGTGACCGTCGCAGCGGTGTTGATGCCGCTGTTCTTCATTACCGGCTGGCTGTTGTACCTGGATCGCCGACGCAAGAAAAAGCAGATCAAGGATGCCCGCCAAGGCCTCGAGCAACCGGCCAGCGACACCCCGGCGTGGCTGATCGGCTTCGCCAGCCAGAGCGGTTTTGCCGAGCAACTGGCGTGGCAGACCGCCGGCCAGTTGCAGGCAGCAGGATTGCCGGTGAAGGTGCAGCCGCTGGCCAATGTCAGCGAGCAGGATCTGCAGGAGTCGAACAACGCGCTGTTCGTGGTCAGCACCTTCGGCGACGGCGAAGCGCCGGACAGCGCACGCGGCTTCGAACGCAAAGTGCTGAACAACGCCTCGACCCTCGACAGCCTCAACTACGCCGTGCTCGGTCTCGGCGACCGTCAGTATCAGCACTTCTGCGGTTTCGCTCGACGCCTGCATCAATGGCTGGGCGAGCATGGCGGCAAGACGCTGTTCGCTCCGGTGGAGGTCGACAATGGTGATCCTTACGCACTGCGTCACTGGCAGACCCAGCTCGGCCTGATCACCGGGCAAGCACCGGTCGACACCTGGCAGGCACCGAGCTACAGCAACTGGACGCTGGAACGCCGCGAACTGATGAACCCTGACAGCAGCGGTTCACCGGTTTTCCTGCTGGGTCTCTCGGCGCCAGACACCAGCAGCTGGCTCGCTGGCGATCTGGTGGAAGTGTTACCACGCAACTGCCCGTGGGCCATCGAACATTTCCTCGACGGCCTCGGCATTCGTGGCGAAACCAGCGTGAAGGTCAACGGCCTGGAAGAATCGCTGGAAGTGGCCCTCGCTACCCGCCAGTTGCCCGAGCACCGCGCCCATCTGGTGGGCCTGCATGCCCAGGCGCTGGTCGATGCGATGGTGCCGCTGGCGATGCGCGAATACTCGATCGCCTCGATTGCCGCCGACGGCGTGCTGGAATTGATCGTGCGTCAGGAACAACACAGCGACGGCACCCTCGGCATCGGCTCCGGCTGGCTGACCGAGCATGCTAACGTGGGTGGCAGCATCAGCCTGCGGGTACGCCGCAACAGCGGCTTCCATCTGCCGAACCAGCCGGTGCCAATGATCTTGCTGGGCAACGGCACCGGGCTTGCCGGCTTGCGCAGTTTGCTCAAGGCGCGGATTGCCGACGGGCAGCAACGCCACTGGCTGCTGTTCGGTGAGCGCAATCGCGAGCACGATTTCCTCTGTCGCGCAGAACTGGAAGAGTGGTTGATCAACGGCGATCTGGCCCGACTGGACCTGGCGTTCTCGCGTGATCAGGCGCAAAAAATCTATGTGCAGGATCGCTTGCGCGAATCGGCCGCCGAGCTGAAGAAATGGCTGGCGGACGGGGCCGTGATCTACATCTGCGGCAGCCTTCAAGGCATGGCATCCGGTGTCGACCAGGTGCTTAATGAAGTGCTGGGGGCCGTCGAAGTTGAACGCCTGATCGAGCAAGGTCGCTATCGTCGCGACGTTTACTGACCCGTCTGAAGGAGCCGGCTTGCCGGCTCCTTCAGTATTGTGTGATCAGACCGGCTGCAGCTTCTGCTCAAACACCGCCACCCCATCCAGATCCCGCAAAACCACACTCAACTCCCCGCTCTGCCCTTCAATGTTCACCTCGCCAAAAAACTGAAACCCGGCAAACGGTGAAGCGTTTTGCGTCGGCGGTGCTTTCTGGAACACCACTTCCGGGCCGAAGGTCTTGTCCAGCGGATTGGGCCCGAAACTCCCGGCGTTCAGAGGCCCTGCGACAAACTCCCAGAACGGTTCGAAATCCTGGAACGCTGCGCGATCCGGGTGATAGTGATGCGCCGCGCAGTAGTGCACGTCCGCCGTCAGGAACACGAAATTGCGCACCTGCTGCGCCCGCAGAAAGCCCAGCAATTCGGCGATTTCCAGTTCACGTCCCTGAGCCGGGCCGGGGTCGCCGTTGGCCACGGCTTCCCAACGCGGCACACCGGGGCTGACTTCGCCGTCCGGCACGCCAAGGCCGATCGGCATGTCGGCAGCAATGACTTTCCACTGGGCTTTCGATGCCTTCAATCCGCGCTTGAGCCAGTTCAATTGTTCGCGCCCGAGGAACGGTTTTTCCGCCCCGAGGTTGTCGTCGTTGGCGCCGCGATAGCTGCGCATGTCGAGCACGAACACATCGAGCATCGGCCCGTAGCTCAGCTTGCGATAGATCCGCCCGCCGCCATCGGCGGCCTGCAAACGCATCGGCGAATATTCGAGCCAGGCCTTGCGCGCACGCCCGACCAGGGTGTGGATATCTTTCTCCTGATAACGCTCGTCGAGTTGTTTGCCCGGCGACCAGTTGTTGACCACTTCATGGTCATCCCACTGCCAGATCTGCGGCACTTCGGCGTTGAAGCGGCGGATGTTTTCGTCCATCAGGTTGTAGCGGTAATTGCCGCGATAATCGTCGAGGGTCTGGGCGACCTTGCTCTTGGCTTCGGTGGTGAGGTTGCGCCAGATCCGGCCACCCTCAGTGGTCAGTTGCGCCGGCACCGGGCCGTCGGCGTAGATGGTGTCGCCGCTGTGGATAAAGAAGTCCGGCAAGCGCATGCGCATGGATTCGTAGATGCGCATGCCGCCGATATCGGGGTTGATGCCGAAGCCCTGGCCGACGGTGTCGCCGCTCCAGACGAAGCGAATATTGCGCCGTGCGGTCGGTGCACTGCGCAAGTGGCCGAGCCACGGTTCGCTGGCAACACCAGTCTGGGCGTCCTTGAAATACACGCGGTAGAAAATCGCCTGATCAGCGGGCAACCCGGTGAGTTCGACGCGGGCGGTGAAATCGCTGCGCGCGTCGGCCAAAGCGGAGATGACGCGTCGCGGATGGCGGAACTGACTGCGGGTGTCCCACTCCACCACCATCCGCGCCGGACGATCGCTGCGGCTCCAGATCATCGCCCGATCGCCCTGCAAATCGCCGGACTGCACGCCGTCGGTGAGTTGCGGTCGATCCTTGACCGATGCGATCACGGCCGGCGCCAGCCCTGGCATCAGCAAACCGGCGCCGACCACTTGCATCACGCGCCGGCGACCGAGGTTGAAATCGCTCATGCTGTTCTCCCTGAAAAAAGGAAAACTTAACCATCACCAGATGAAGCGGGTATGACACCTCAGGCGTTGGCGGGCTCCAGCGCCAGTTCGACCGCTTCCGGCCGCTTGACCAGCGCATACACCACCGCCGTCAGCAGGCTGCCCGCGACGATTGCCAGCAGATACAGCAGCGCATGGTTGATCGCATTCGGGATTGCCAGCACAAACAGGCCACCGTGCGGCGCCATCAGCTTGCAGCCGAAGTACATCGACAGCGCACCAGTCAGCGCACCGCCGGCAATGCTCGCCGGGATCACCCGCAACGGGTCTTTCGCGGCAAACGGAATTGCCCCTTCGGAAATGAAGCACAACCCCAGCACCAGCGCTGCCTTACCCGCCTCGCGTTCGGTCTGGGCGAACTTGCGCCGGGCGATGAAGGTGGCAATGCCGAGACCAATCGGCGGCACCATGCCGGCGGCCATGGTCGCGGCCATCGGCGCGTAACTCTGCGAGGCCAGCAGCCCCACCGAGAACGCATAGGCGGCCTTGTTGATCGGCCCGCCGAGGTCGACGCACATCATGCCGCCCAGCAGCACACCGAGCAGGATCGCGTTGGTGGTGCCCATGCTGTCGAGGAAATGCGTGAGCGCCGCGAGCATCCCGGCCACCGGTTTGCCGACCACGTAAATCATCACCAGCCCGGTGATCAGACTGGCGAACAGCGGAATGATCAGAATCGGCTTCAGCGCTTCCAGACTTTGCGGCAACGCCACATAACGACTGATCAGCTTCGCCGCATAACCGGCAATGAAACCGGCGACGATCCCGCCGATGAATCCGGCGCCCAGGGTGCTCGCCAGCAAACCGCCGATCATCCCCGGTGCCAGACCCGGACGGTCGGCAATCGAGTAGGCGATGTAACCGGCCAGCAACGGCACCATCAATTTGAACGCGGTCTCGCCGCCGATCTGCATCAGTGCCGCCGCCAGCGTGCCTTCTTCCTTGAACGCAGTGATGCCGAACACGAACGACAACGCGATCATCAAGCCGCCCGCCACCACCATCGGCAGCATGAACGACACACCGGTCAGCAGGTGTTTGTAGACGCCGGTTTTCTCTTGTTTGGCCGGGGCCTTGCCGTCGCTCGCGGCGCTTTCCTGCTTGCCTTCGGCCAGGGCCTTTTTCAGTGTGGCTTCGGATTGCTTCAACGCAATACCGGTGCCGCAGCGGTAGATTTTCTTGCCGGCGAAACGCTCGGTGGCGACTTCGATATCCGCCGCCAGCAGCACCACGTCGGCCTCGGCAATTGCCGTCGCGCTCAGGGGATTTTTGGCCCCGACCGAACCCTGGGTTTCTACCTGAAACTCGTAACCCAGACGCTTGGCCGTCTGCTGCAAAGCTTCGGCGGCCATGAAGGTGTGCGCAACTCCGGTCGGGCACGCGGTGACGGCGACGATGCGCGGCGCGCGTGGCGCAGCGGCAGTCGGCGCAACTTCGCGGGCGACATGAATTTCGGCCTCTTCGGCGCCACGACGCAGCACCGCTTCGACATCCTGCAACGCTTGCGCCGGAGCAATCTGAAAGACCCGTTTGCCGACGAATCGGGTCATGTCGACCGCCCCCGTGGTCACCAGCAACACCCACTCCGCCGCCTCGATCGTCGCCGCCGACAATTCGCGTTCCGGATGCGCCGCATCCACCACTTCGACGCTGGTGCTCCAGCCCTGACGCTGGGCCGCGGCATCCAGCAGCCGGGCGCACAGCACACTGGTGACCATGCCGTTCGGGCAGGCCGTGACAATGGCTAACTTCATGACAAACCCTCTTATTGTTCTGCCAGGGGACGCACGCGCACGCCCTGTTCGAGCTGCGTCAGTTGCGCAGCATCGTGAATACCGGATCCGATCTGGGTCACCGCCTGCGCCGCAATCGCGGTGGCTGTGCGCAGGGTTTGCTCCGGCGTATCGGCGCTGAGCAGACCGTGGAGCATGCCGGCCAGCAACGAATCGCCGGCACCGACCGTGCTGGCGACGCTGACCTTCGGCGGCGTGGCGTGCAACGCCGAGCCGACACTGAACCAGTTCACACCTTCGGCACCGTGGGAAATCACCACATGCTCGATGCCTTGAGCGTGCAGCCGATTGGCTGCTTCGGCTTGAGACGCGTGCGAAACCACTTCACAGCCCAGCGCATCAGCCAGCTCTTCGGTGTTCGGTTTGATCAGCCACGGGCCGGCCTTGAGTGCCGTGCGCAGCGCTTCACCGCTGGTGTCCAGCGCGACTTTCAGGCCCAGACCCTTCAGGCGCTCGATCAACTCACGCAACCACTTCGCACTGACACCGCGCGGCAGACTGCCGGCGACCACCACTGCGTCATGCCCCGGTGCAATCTGCACCAGACGATCCAGCAACGCCTGTTGCGCCACCACGCCGACCACCGGGCCCGGACCGTTGATATCGGTGATCCGTCCGTCCTGTTCCGCGACCTTGATGTTGCTGCGGGTCTCGCCGGGCACACGGATAAAGGCATCAGTGAAACCGCGCTTGGCGAACAGGGTTTCGAACGCCTGCAGATTGTCTTCACCGAGAAAGCCGCTGACCGTTAGTTGATGCCCCAGATCGGCCAGCACCTGCGCGACGTTGACGCCCTTGCCGGCGGCGTGGGTGTGCATCTCGTCGCTGCGATTGACCTGACCAGGTTCCAGACGTGGCAACTGCACCGTAAGGTCCAGCGCCGGGTTGAGGGTCAGGGTGAGAATTTTGGCCATTACAGGGCCTCCACTAATGCGCGCACTTCATTGGCGCTGCCCACGGCCAGGGCTTGTTGAGCAAGGTTTTGCGTTTGCGTCAGGCTGAGTTCGCGGATGCGCGCCTTGACCTCGGCGATGCTGCGCCCGGACACGCTCAGCTCATCCACACCAAGGCCGACCAGCACCGGCACCGCCAGCGGGTCCGCCGCCAGTTCGCCGCACACGCCGACCCATTTGCCGTGGGCATGGGCCGCGCGCACGGTGATGTCGATCAGTTGCAGTACCGCCGGGTGCAGGCCGTCCGCCTGGGCGGACAGGGTCGGATGACCACGGTCGATGGCCAGGGTGTATTGGGTCAGGTCGTTGGTGCCGACGCTGAAGAAATCGACTTCTTTGGCCAGCACTGGCGCCAGCAACGCAGCGGACGGCACTTCGACCATGATCCCCAGTTGCAGGTCGGCGACCGGGATTTCCAGGCGCAGGCGTTCGGTCATGTCGCGGGCCTGACGCCATTCGTCGACGCTGCCGACCATCGGGAACATGATCCGCAGCGGGCGGTTGTCCGCCGAGCGCAGCAAGGCGCGCAACTGCGCTTCCATGATCTGCGGACGCTGCAAGGTCAGCCGAATCCCGCGTACGCCGAGGAACGGATTTTCTTCCTTGGCAATCGGCCAATACGGCAGCGGTTTATCGCCGCCGACATCGAGGGTGCGCACCACCAGCGGTCGACCGGCGAGGCCGTCGAGGACGCGGCGGTATTCGGCTTCCTGAGTCGCCTCGTCCGGCGCCTGGGGATGGGCCATGAAAATCAGTTCGGTGCGCAACAGACCGATGCCTTCGGCGCCCTGCTCCACCGCGCTGGTGACACCGGCGCTTTCGCCGATGTTGGCGAACACTTCCACGGCGTGGCCGTCGGTGGTGTGCGCCGGTTGATGGCGTTGTTCGGCGGCGGCCTTCAGGCGTTGTTCGCGGGTGTCGCGTTCTTCGCTGGCGCGTTGCAGGGCCGCGGCATCGGCATCGACATGCAGGCGACCGCGCTGGCCATCGAGCAGCAACGGCGTGCCCGGTTTCAGCAGCAATACCGCAGCGCCCGCACCGACCAGCGCCGGGATTCCCAAGGCGCGAGCGACGATGGCGCTGTGAGCGGTAGCGCCACCACGGGCAGTGAGAATCCCCGCGACCCGCGCCGGATCCAGACGCGCGACGTCGGACGGGCCGATCTCATCCATCACCAGAATGTACGGCTGCTCAGGCTCGGCGGGCGTCTGCACGCCGCACAGTTGCGCCAGCACTCGACGACCGATGTCGCGCAGATCGGCGGCACGTTCTGCGAGCAACGCATCCTGCAACGACTCCTGTTGTTTTGCTGCAGCTTCGATCACCGCCATCCACGCCGCTTCAGCGCTTTCGCCCTGCTTGAGGCGGGTGTCGACTTCGTCGGTGAGTTCCGGGTCGTCGAGCATTTCCTGATGGGTGATGAAAATCTCGCGGATCGCCTTGGCCTTGCTGCGCTCGATCAGGCCCTGAATGTCCTGACGCACGTCGGCCAGCGCTTGCTTGAGACGCTCGCGCTCGATGGCGGCGGACTCGCCGCGCAACGGGTAATCGATGGTTTGCTGGACCTGAATGTGCGCCGGGCCGATGGCAATACCGGGCGCTGCAGGAATGGCTTGCAGCAGGCTGCCGGGGGGCGGGGCGCTCAGCACTTCGGCGATGTCGGCAATGACTTCGCGCTGCTGACTCACGGCCGGCAACGGTTCGACTTCTTCGCCGAGGCCTTCTTCAATCGCCGCCAGCAAGGCCGGCAACGCGTCGGCGGCGATACTCGGTTCGGCGATGATTTCCAGCACCTGACCGCGACGGGCGCCGAGGCTCAGCAGTTTGCTCAGGCTCTTCACCGATACGGCGCTGTCCTGACCGTCGACGATACGGACACGAATTTCACCGTCAAAACTCTTCGCCAGTTGGGCGAGGATCTTCGCCGGCCGCGCATGCAGGCCATGGGCGTTGGCCAGCGCAATCCGCGCACTCGGCCAGTCGGCCGGCAACTCGCCGCCGAGCACTTCGAGGACTTTGCGGCTGCTGGTGGCGCGACCCAGTTCATGGCCGCGACCTTCAATCAGCAACGCGCACAAACGCTCGAGCAACGCCTGATGCGCTTCGCCGAGGCTGGCCAGACAAAACAGACCGCTGAGCGGCTGACCGAGGTAACGCATCGGCTTGTCCGGAGTGACGAAGGCCAGGCCCGGACGCTTCACGGTCTGCTCGCTGTGCAGCCACCACAGGCCATCGCCCAGCGGCAGTGCTTCGACTTGCTGCAACACACCGGCAAAACCGTTGCTCACACAATCGGCCTGACGCAGCAGACGTGCACCGCGCCAGACCAGTTCTTCGAAGTCGTCAGCGGAGACCCCAAGGCCGATCATCTGCGCATCCAGCGCCAGTTCCTGTGGCGCGCCTTGCAGCAGTTTCAGCAGCGCCTCGGGCGAACTCGCGCGGCGTAGGGCCTGGCCCAGATCGGTTTCGCCGAGGGCGCGGGTGAGCAATTGCAGCAGGCGCAGGTGTTCGTCGGATTTGGCCGCGATACCGATGGCCAGATAGACGATCTGGCCGTCGCCCCAGTCCACGCCGTCGGGAAACTGCATCAGCCGCACGCCGGTGGCGAACACTTGATCGCGGGTTTCGGGCGTGCCATGCGGGATCGCAATGCCTTGGCCGAGGAAGGTCGAGCCCTGGGCTTCCCGCGCCTGCAATCCGGCAAGGTAGCCGTCGGCGACCAGACCATCGGCCACCAGATGATCGGCCAGCAATTGCAGGGCAGCGGGTTTATCCACAGCCGATTGGCCCATGGATATCTGCTCTATAGTGAGCTCGAGCATGCGTTCTCCTTTTTGGCGTCAGGTGGCGCCAGGTATTGTTTTGAATGATTCCAGCTTAGGCGCTTGTAGGCTTCCCTTTCAGGAGGCAGTTTTGGCGGTTTCACGGCAGCACCGGCCAAAGGCGTCTAAAACGTAGAAAATACGCTTGCTGAAACGTTTAATCTAGATTGATCGGCACGTTACTCGATAATGTCTCATCCTTGAAGTCCAACTTGTCGGATGCGCTGCGACAATGGTCGTCTGCCTGAATCGGGTAGGATTGGCGAAAATGTGGCGGCAAGCTCGAAAAAACAAGGAAATCCCGGGTTGAAACTCAGTGATATCGCGCGGTTGGCCGGAGTGTCCGTGACCACCGCCAGCTACGTCATCAACGGCAAGGCCGAACAGCAACGCATCAGCACCGCAACCGTCGAGCGGGTGCGAGCGGTGGTCGATCAGCACGGCTTTACCCCCAATCCACAGGCGGCCGGGCTGCGCAGTCGGCACACCCGGACCCTGGGTTTTATCCTGCCGGACCTGGAAAACCCCAGTTACGCGCGGATCGCCAAGCTGCTGGAACAAGGCGCCCGGGCGCGGGGCTATCAGTTGCTGATCGCCAGCTCCGACGATGCACCGGACAGCGAACGGCAATTGCTGCAACTGTTCCGCGCCCGACGCTGCGATGCATTGATCGTCGCCAGTTGCCTGCCGGCCGGTGACGACAGCTACCGCCAGTTGCAGGCCAAGGGTTTGCCGGTCATCGCCATCGACCGAGTGATGGACCCCGAGCACTTCTGCTCGGTGGTCAGCGACGACCGCGAGGCCAGCCTGCACCTCACCGAAAGCCTGCTCGACCCGCAGCCAAAACAGATCGTGCTGCTGGGCGCCCGCCCGGAACTGAGCATCAGCCAGGAACGCGCCGCTGGTTTCAAACAGGCTCTCACGGGCTTCAAAGGCGAAGTGCTGATCGAGCACGCCGAGTCCTTCAGCCGCGAGTGCGGCAAGCAATTGATGGAAGAACTCCTGCAACGCCTCGGGCATTTGCCGGACGCGCTGGTGACCACGTCCTACGTGCTGTTGCAGGGTGTGTTCGATGCGCTGCATGACTTCCCGCTGAAAAACCGCCCGCTGCGCCTCGGCACGTTTGGTGACACTCAGTTACTGGACTTCCTGCCGCTGCCGGTCAACGCCATGGCCCAGCAGCACCAGTTGATTGCCGACAAGGCGCTGGCACTGGCGCTGGCAGCGGTCGAGCAATCGGATTACCAGCCTGGCGTGCAGGCCATCGCCCGTACCTTCAAGCAGCGTATTCACCGGGACTGAGCCGTGGATCTGATCGACAGCCACACCCACCTGGACTTCCCCGACTTCGACGCCGACCGTACGGCGTTGCTGGCTGAAAGCCGTGCCCTCGGGGTACGGCGGATGGTGGTGCTGGGGGTGTATGAGGGCAACTGGCAGCGGGTGTGGGATCTGGTGCAAAGCGATCCCGACCTGTACGCGGCTTTCGGCTTGCACCCGGTCTATCTCGATCAGCATCGACCAGAAGATTTGCTTGCACTGGGCGATTGGCTGACACGGCTGCGCGGTCATCGGCAACTGTGCGCCGTCGGCGAAATCGGACTGGATTATTTTATCGAAACCCTCGACCGCGAACGCCAGCAAGCGCTGTTCGACGCGCAACTGCAACTGGCAGCGGATTTCGAGTTGCCGGCGTTGATTCATGTGCGGCGCAGTCATGCGGCAGTGATTGCCACGCTCAAGCGCTTCAAGCTCAAGCGCGGGGGCATCATCCATGCCTTCGCCGGCAGTCGTGAAGAAGCGCGGGAATACATCAAGTTGGGGTTCAAACTCGGCCTCGGTGGCGCACCCACCTGGCCCCAGGCCTTGCGTATGCATCGGGTGCTGGCCGACTTGCCACTGGATTCGGTGGTGCTGGAAACCGACTCACCGGACATGGCGCCCGCCATGTACCCCGGCGTTCGCAATACACCGGCGCATTTGCCGGCCATCTGCACGGCACTTGCCGGGTTGATGAACGTCAGTGCAGAACAACTCGCCGAGGCCAGCACTGCCAACGGTTGCGAAGTGTTCAGCTGGTAGTCAGTCGCCGAGGGCCCTGGCGGCATCGAGCGTGAGGGTCATGTGTTGGCGGTGGTGAACCAGGCGCATCAGTGCGAAGTACACGAAAATCACGATCAATGAGGCATTCAACTGTTCAGTCACGTTGAGCAGCCCGATCCACTCCATCACCAGCGCCACCAGCAACGCGGTGCACACCGTCAACGATGCACTGAAGCGCAACCAGCCCAGCGAATCGAGGGATCTGAAGCGTCTGATCTGTTTCGGGCAGCGCAGCTCCAGGCTTTTCTGGCAGTGGGCACAGGTGAACGGTTCATTGATCGCGATGGCATTCAGTTGCCAGGGTTTGAGCAGCAGCGTGGTCTGACAATGGGCACAGCGGCCCTGGACTCCCAGGGTTGCAACAGACATGTGTGGCCTCCTCCAAACGGTCAGTTGATGTGATCTTGATCCATTGAAGACGAAAAATCAGAGCACGGAGGAAATCAGGAAATTGCTTACAAACGTAAGCAAAGAAGTACTACAAATTATTCCGACAAACCTGCCTCCCGAGAGGCAGGCTGCTTAAACCCGGAAGGCGCTGATCAACTGCTTCAACTCAACCACCTGCGCCGACAGGGCCCGACTCGCGTTTTCAGTCTGATAGGCACCTTCGGCCGTGCGCTCACCGGCGCGGTTGATCTCGACGATGTTCTGGTCGATGTCATGGGCGACAGCAGTCTGCTGCTCCACGGCAGCCGCGATCTGCTGGTTCTGATCGACGATCATGCCTACCGCACCGAGGATGTTTTCCAGCGCCTGCTGGACCTTTTCCGACTGATCGACCGTACCGTTAGCCATTGAATGACTGACGCCCATGGCCTTCACCGCTGCACCGACCCCGCCGTGCAACTTGGCGATCATCTGCTCGATTTCTTCGGTCGATTGCTGAGTGCGTTTGGCCAGGGTCCGAACCTCGTCCGCCACCACCGCAAAACCTCGTCCCTGCTCACCGGCCCGCGCCGCTTCGATCGCCGCGTTGAGCGCCAGCAGATTGGTCTGCTCGGCGATACTCTTGATCACCTCCAGCACCCGGCTGATCGACTGGCTGTCACTGGCCAACTGGTTGATCACCAGCACTGACTGATCAATCTCGCTGGCCAGTGCCGCGATGCTGCCCTGCTGCGACTCCACCAGGCCACGTCCGCTGATGGTTTCATCGTTGACGCTGTGAGCGCTGCTCACCGCAGCCGCCGCACTGCGGGCGACCTCCTGCGAGGTGGCCGACATCTGGTTCATGGCCGTGGCTACCTGCTCGATCTGGGTGCGCTGACCGGCCACGGCCTGGTTGCTTTGCGCCGAGACATTTTCCACTTGCCCGGCCTGACGCTCGACTTCGCCGACCGTATGGCCGACCCGCTCGATCAGGTCGTGGATCTTGCGCACCGTGCCATTGAACACCTCGCCCAATTCGCCCAGTTCATCGCGGCTATGGGCCACGAAGTTGACCGTCATGTCGCCGGCCGCGACTTTGTCCATCATCGCGCCAAGACGTTTGAGCGTGTTACGGGTCGAGGCGTAGAAGCCGCCATAGAGGTAGAAAATCAACACGAACACCACCGACAGCGCCACGGCCTGCAACACCATGTGTGTGCGGTTCTGCGCCAAACGCTGCTGCAATTGGGTATCGAGGAACTTCAGGGTGGCTTCGTTGAGCTGGTATGTCCGGTCCATCAGTGCGGTGACCTGATCATAAAAAGCCTGCCACGGCGCATCGAGGGTCTCGGCCACCACCACTTGCTCTTCGAATATTTCGCTGGCCTGCTTCAGCGAGGCCTTGCTGGCGTCGGCCACGGCACTCAGCGAGTCCCGTGCGGCCTTGCTTGAGCCCAGCGCATCCTGCAGTTTCAGCCCGTACTCGCCTTGAAGTTTTTCGATCTGTGCCAGCAGCTCATCGAACCGGGTGCTGGAGGAACTGTTGAGAAACCCCTGCCCCAACGAGAAAGAGCCCATGGCCCGGCCTTCGCCGAGGGTCTGGGTGATGGCTGGCGTGATTGCAGTGACCAGTTCGCTGAGTTGGCGGATATCGCTCTGGGTGTCGCGACTCAGACCGGCCTGGCTGGCGATGATCTGGCTGAAAATCTGTGCGCTGCCGAGCAGCTTGCCGATCAGCGCACTTTTGCTTTGCAGGGAGTTTTCCGCTTGCTGGGCCTTGAACGCGGTAATCATCTCATCGCGCTTGGCATCGAAGACCTTGATCTGCTCCGGGTCCTCGGTCATGGCCGTCAGCCCTTGCAGGCGCGCCAGTACGTTTTGCTCAAGGCCGGTGATTTGCGCTTCGACATTGCCGGCCTTGCCCGACTGGCCGAGGGTGACGTTGATCTGCACCAGGTTGTTGAGGGTTTCCAGATCCCGACGCAGGGTCAGGCTGCTGCCCAGCAGGTCGAGGCTTTGCAACTCCACCCGGGTGCCCTGGAATTCGCGATAGGAATCGCGCACCAGATAGAAGTTGGTCACCAGCATCGGTACCAGGAACAGCACGCTGATCAGGCTGAACTTCATGCCGAAGCTCAAGCGGTTCATCAGCGAGACGGCGGGATAGAGCAAGCTCTTCACTGGAAGTCTCCCTTGGTTTTTTCTTGTTTTTATTGGCAGGCGCGGGGCGACAGCAGATAGCCACTATCGGGCGCTATCTCTGTATAGCTCAAATCGAAGGGAGGTTTTGTAACTTAAGGTTAACGAGGGGGATTGCCCCCCTCGCCACGCGGATGGGCGATAAAACTGCTAGTGCAGCACCGTCCACAGCGCAAATCCGGCATACCACAACACGGCGGCACGCAGCAGCAATTCCCACAGGCAATCGAGGGTGTTGATGCCTTCCGGGCCGACGGCGGCGGGCGGGATTTCCCCGGCAGCCAGGCCGACCTTGTTGATCAATTGCGCGGCGCTGATGTTCCAGTTCAACAGCTCGTGCAACATGACCCGGCTGACCGCAACAAAGTTGCCGACCAGGGCGAAACTCGCCGCCAGCAGGCGCACCGGCACCCAGTCGAACGCGTGCCGCAGTTGCCCTGCCCGCTCGGCCAGTGCCGGGTTCTGCGCGTTTTCTTCAGCCAGCGCCAGCAGGCGATAGCTCAACGCGGCAACCGGACCGAGCAGGAAGTACCAGAAAATCACTGCAAAGAAGCTCTGGTAGGCCTGCCACAACAGATGGCGCTGCACTTGCTCCAGCAATTGCTCGCCACTTTCGGCACAGATATCCAGATCGCGCTTGGCCACATGGGCGGCGGCTTGCAAGTCTTCCCGGCGCCAGGCATCGCGGAACGGACCGAGGCCGCCGAGCAGATCGCCGCGACCCAGACTGTAAATCACCACCAGCAGATGCACCGGCAGGGCCAGCAAGCCGTAGGCGAACGGATCCAGCACCACCAGCAGTAACCCCAGCAACGCCACCGGCAGGAGCACCAGAATGACCAGCACCAGCCACGGCCGCTTTGCCAATTGGCCACTTTCAAGCTTGTGCAGTTCGCGGATCCATCCGCCATCGCGTTGAACCCGATGGCGCAGGGCCGAGAACTTCTCGATCCAGACCGCCAGCAGTAACACCAGAAAACTCATTGTCCTTCCTCTTGTGCCAGGGCTGCGCGGTAGCGTGCCCAGTCGAATGCGGGTCCAGGGTCGGTCTTGCGTCCGGGTGCGATGTCGCTGTGCCCGCAGATGCGTTCGACAGTGATCGCCGGAAACGCTTTTTGCAAATGGCGGGTCAGCACGATCAACGCCTGATACTGCGCATCGGTGAACGGCAGATCATCAGTACCTTCGAGTTCGATGCCCACGGAAAAATCGTTACAGGTTTCCCGCCCTTCGAACACCGAAACGCCGGCATGCCAGGCACGCTCAAGACAGGAGACAAACTGGGTGACCTTGCCGTCACGTTCGATCAGGAAATGCGCGGAGACGCGCAGGTCGGCGATCCCTGCAAAATAGGGATGCTCCGTGACATCCAGACGATTCTGGAAAAATTCCTGCACCTTGCCGGTGGCGAACTGCGCCGGCGGCAGGCTGATGTTGTGGATGACCAACAGGGACACTTCGCCCGCCGGGCGTTCATTGAAGTTGGGCGAGGGGCAGACCTGTACCCCGTGACACCACCCGCTTGCGGGATCCAACTGCATACCGATTCCTTCAACGCCGACTGTGTTGGCGCCCAGTATGCCGTGATCGGCCCCTGGCGCGCGATCACTTGCCGCGATTGAGCCGTCGCAAGTTACCGAGCACCGACTCCAGCGCGCGGTCGAACAGCAAGGTGTCATCCAGCGCCCGCACCGTCCCGCGACGGAACTCCATGGCCAGGGCGATGCGATTGCGCTCCTGCACTTTCATCCCGGTACGGTCGACAAACACATACTTGCCGGTCGCCTCGATGATTGCCGCCAGTTTGCAGCGCAACGTGTGTTCTTCATCCTCTTCAAACGCCACCCAACTGCCCAGACGCAATTGATCGACCTGGCGCAGGCTCGCCTCATCGGCCGGCAAACGCCCCGCGCCCAAGGTCAGATTGCCTTCATCGGCGGTCTGCAGAACGATGGCCTGCGACACCTGGATCATCGGCGGCGATTCAACCTGATCCGGCTCGACGGAGGGCTGTAGCAAACGAACGTGCAATGCTTCCAGCGCACTGAAAAACTCGCTGGTGGCGAACGGGTCGAAGGCGGAACTGCTCAGCCCGTCACGCAGCGACTTGAGCAAGCCCGGCACCAGCGACAGCAGACGCAGGCCTGACTCGGCATCCTCGTGACGCTGCACACTCCAGATCAACTGCTCCATGGTCTGCACGTCGGCTTGCCATTCGGCGGACTGATCGCCGTGCTTGAGGCACGTCAGCAGCAACACCTTGCCCCATGCCGTCTGGACGAAGGTCACCACCGACGGTGGCAGGACTTTGCCCAGCATCGCCTGGTTCAAGGCCTGTTCGACACGCAGACGGGCCAGTTCGGTTTTCGCGCGGCCCTCTTCGGCATCGCGCAGACGCTGTTCAAGCAATTCACTGCGGCGGCGCTCGTCGCTGGTGAAGGTGAGAAAATCCGCCAGCAGCTCGGAGAAAATCGCCGGGTCATCGACGAAGTCCGTCAGCAGACGCTGCACCACTTGTTCGATGCGCAGATAAAGGCTGTCGCGCGCGTCGCCGTCGCACTCGCCCCAGCCCATGGCCGCTTCGGCGATTTCGTTGAGCAGGCGTCGCGCCGGATGGCTGCTACGGCTGAAAAAGCTCTTGTCGATCACCGCGACTTTCAACATCGGAATCTGCAACCGGGCGATCAGCGCCTTGAGCGAATCCGGCAGGTTGCGGTCATCCAGAATGCAGTCGAAAACCATGGCAACCAGGTTGATCACATCCTCGTCGGCGCCACCGACGATCCGTGATTTACCGCTTTTCACGCTGACCCGGGTCAGCAATTGCTCAAGCTGATTGCGCAGATCGAAGTCTTCCTGCCCCGCCAGCGCCGGCACGTACTGCTGTAAATGCGAGAGCAGGCGCAGCAGGTCGCGGGTGGAAATCGGCTGAGTCGCCGCGCTCGGCTCAAGGGTCGGCGCGACGCTGCCGCGCACGTGCATCAACAGCTCCTGGAGTGCGGCGAAAACCTCCTGCACTCCCGCGTCCGCCGGGGATTGATCGAGATCGTCGAACTCGCTGTGTGCACTGGCTGAAGCATGATCCCTGGCGCGACGGGCCGGTGCCGGCTTCAGCTCGGGCAGCACGCCCGTAGCGACCAACAGTTGATTGGCTTCCGCGAAGAGTTGATCGGTATCGGCCAACACGTAGCGCTCGAACAGTTTGAGCAGGATCAGTTTGACCTTGATCTCCACGCCCAGATTGCGCCCGGCCTGCAGGAAATACTCACACAGCATCGCCGGGCCCAGCGGGTTGTGTTGATCATCAAGGGATTTGCCCAGCAGCGCGCTGAACCGCGCGGTCAATTGATCGAGGGCGAAACCGTCGCGATTCAGCACACGGCCGACCATGGTCTCGATCGCTACGCTGCGCTCCATGTCGTCGGTGCGCGCCGTGGTGTCTTCGTACTGCAATGCATGAGACACGACATTCTGGGCGGGATCATATTGAGTGAGGCCGACAAAGGCCTCGAAGAATTGCTCGAGAAAGCCACGCTCGATGTTCTTGCGCTTGAGGCGCAGGTCGCGCATGGCTTCGAAAAAGATGTTCTGTTCGACGTCGTTGCGCGCCCGGTCGGCCATTTCGAACAGCGTGTCGTCGGCGTTATCGAACAGCTCCTGCAAACCGTTGCGCAGG
Organism: Pseudomonas sp. GW821-FHT02C04; assembly: GCF_059421845.1. Lineage (NCBI taxonomy): Bacteria > Pseudomonadati > Pseudomonadota > Gammaproteobacteria > Pseudomonadales > Pseudomonadaceae > Pseudomonas > Pseudomonas sp. GW821-FHT02C04. The sequence continues at coordinate 44,091 of NZ_JBWKVT010000012.1, forward strand.
CGCTGTGCAGCCTTGTCGCGAACCTGAAGCAGAATCACAGGCAGGCGGGCGAGCGGCGAGTGAGTCGCCTGATCGGTAGCAGCCTTGTGCAAAGGCACTACATTCCCGTCGTTGTGCATCCAAGCCTCCTGAAACGGTGATTTGCCGACGTCAAAGCTATGGCGTCAAATGCAAGGCGGATTATCTTGCAAAAGTTGTCTCCGGCGCCAGAGGCGTCAGGGTTTCCCCTAGACGCCGACACCTTCCAGTGACCACGACAGAATCGGGTTTGCTCAAAGAAAATCGACCGGATGCAGCGCTGCGTAGCCGTTCTCGCCTTGGGTTGGCCGACGCCATGCCCCTATAATCGGGCCACTTAGTTTGTGGAGCCCGTTATGCCGAATCTACGTCTCGCCGATTTGACCGCCGAAATCGAAGCCAACGTGCGCCGTGCGTTGCTCGAAGACATCGGCAGCGGCGACATCACCGCGCAACTGATCCCGGCCGAACGCCTGGCCAAAGCCACCATCATCACCCGTGACGCAGCCGTCATCTGCGGCACAGCCTGGGTCGATACGGTGTTCCGTCAGCTCGATCCTCGGGTCGCGGTGCACTGGCAGGTACGCGATGGCGAACGGGTTTCACCGAACCAGCCGTTGTTTCACCTGGAAGGCCCGGCCCGTTCGCTGTTGACCGGCGAACGCAGCGCACTGAACTTCCTGCAGTTGCTGTCCGGCGTGGCCACCCGCGCGCAATACCTTGCGGACTTCGTCGGAGAAACCGACGTGAAACTGCTCGACACCCGCAAGACCCTGCCGGGCCTGCGTCTGGCGCAGAAGTACGCAGTCACCTGCGGCGGTTGCCATAACCATCGCATCGGCCTGTACGACGCGTTTCTGATCAAGGAAAACCACATCGCCGCCAGCGGTGGAATCCCGCAGGCCATTGCCGCCGCGCACAAGATCGCGCCGGGCAAACCGGTGGAAATCGAAGTGGAAAGCCTGGATGAACTGAAGGAAGCGCTGGCGGCCGGCGCCGACATCATCATGCTCGACGAACTGAGCCTCGATGACATGCGCGAAGCCGTGCGCCTGAACGGCGGCAAGGCGAAACTGGAAGCCAGCGGCGGCATCAACGAAAGCACGTTGCTGCCGATTGCACAGACCGGGGTGGATTACATCTCGATCGGTGCGATGACCAAGGATGTGAAGGCCGTGGACCTGTCGATGCGCCTGAGTCTCTGAATCGAACGCGCAATAAAAAACGCCAGCCCTTTCGAGGCTGGCGTTTTTGTTTCAGACCACCAGGTTGTTCATCTCGCAGTACTCTTCCCACTCGACGCCCAACACTTCAGCCGCCTCCTTGTGCAGCTCCAGGCGCTTGGCCTCGAACTCTTCAGGGGTGCTGGTGTATTTGAGCGTCAGTTCCCACGGCTGCAATCCCTGGGCTTCGGCTTCGTCTTCGAACGCCCATTGGATCTGGTCTTTCTGCTCATCGGGACTCAAATCCTTGATCTCGTCCATCAGCTCCGACGCATCAAGTTTGTACTTTTCCAGCGCCTGTTCGTGCCTTTGCTCTTGGGTCAATTCTTTCACAGTCATGTCGTTCTCGCTGATCATGGGAATGGAAGATGGATCTGGATCATCAAGGATCTCTCTGACGCGGATTGTCCGGCCTTCGGAACCATTCGGGATCATCTGAAAACTGCTGGGCGATGCTCATGCAGACAACGAATATAGGACGTTTGGAGAGTGAATTACATGGGTCTTTACATCTATCCCACAAAAAGTTGACCTGGGGAACATAAACCGGAATTCCAAGTCATAGCGATGTGCCATGTCGGCACTTACCTTCGCTGTTCACAAGGAAACCCAGTGATGCGCAGCTTTTCGAAGATTGCTTCTGTTGTGTCCGCCACCGCTCTGACCGCCCTGCTGGGCACCCTGGCCCTGCCGGCCAGCGCAATGGCAGTTGAACTGAGTAGCAGCAGCCCTTCCTATGGCGACCAGATCTCCGCCATTCACAACGATTTCGGCAAAGACGTAGTGATCAAGAGCGGCATCGGTGTCGAGGAACTGAAAAAGATGCGCGACACCGTTAACGAGCAGTCGCGTCAGATCGAAGAGTTCAAGCGCAGCAGCGGTTCCAGCTCAAGCTCCAGCGGCAGAGAAATCGACGATCTGAAGAACAAGGTCAAGGAACAGGACCGTCAGCTCGATACGCTGAGCCGTCAGGTCGAAGACCTCAAGCGCAACAGCGGCTCCAGCTCCAGTTCGAGCAACAGCGAGATCTCCAGCCTCAAACAGAAGCTCAACGATCAGGATCGCGCGATGGATCAGCTCAAACGTACCGTCGAGGAGTTGAGCCGCAAGGTGAAATAAGAGAAGTGGTGCCCGTATCAATTGAACCGTCCTGACAAGAAGCCAGAAGGTGTAAACCTTATTCAGGACGAGACACAAGATACAAAAAAGCCCGCGCGATGCGGGCTTTTCATTGAACGGGTTTCGGCGTCAGGCGGCAACCGCCTCCGGCTTCAACTCGACCGTGGCTGGCGCTTTCTTCGTCTTGTACATCCGAATGAAAGGATATTCCACCAGCAATGAAACCAGATATGACAAGAACACACAGACGGAGATCAGCACCACGGATCGACCGTGATGGGTGAAGGCCTCAAGCATCCACTTCAGAATTCCAACGTGACTATAACGATTCGTCATCTCAAGGAAGAAGATATGAACCAGGTACAGCGGGTAGGAAAGTCGAGCAAGCAGAACGATCGGCTTCGCTTGCAGCGGCATCCAATAAATCCCCAGTACCAGACAGGCACCAATTGCGCCGAGCAGAGTCGGCAACCAGATGGTGTCCCGCGTCATCAGAAAAGGTTTTGCCAGGAACTCGGGCTTTCCAAAGATATACATCAGGAAAAGGAAGGTCAGGGTCAACGCCGCAGTAATCCACCAGGCGGACTGAGCCTTCACATCGCGGGCGAATCGAAGGTAGGCAGCAGCCAGAACGCCGATGACCAGCTCATCGTAACGAGAGTGGAACTGAATAAAACTTGCAAAGTGCCAACTTGAATCATCCGGCATGAAGCCGGAGGTCATCGCGATTCTGGTAGCGATACCCGATATAAACGCAACCACCAGTGCGGCAATCATTAACCACAGTCTTTTACCGGAAAGATACGAGACAAGGACAATTGCCAATGGCGCTACCAGATAGAACATTTCTTCGATTACGAGACTCCATGAACCGCCTGGAATGTAAGCGTCATTAACAGTAAAGAAACCTGGAAAGAAATAGGGACCGGTAGTTTGCAGAAACAACATACCAGAGAGAATACTTTTAACCCCTACGAAATCAAACACACCACCGGCCTTAAACAGAAAGCACAGCAGCATGATGAAATAATAAATTGGCAGGATGCGCAGAGCGCGTTTTTTGTAGAATTCGACGAAGTCAAAACTTCCTGACTTGACCTTGTCGAGAATGATACCTCCGATCAAAAAACCACTGATCACGAAAAAGATATCCACCCCTACCCACCCCATCGGAAGCATCTGGAAGTGGTAGACGGCCACCAGCATGACTGCCAGCGCCCTAAGAAAATCAATCCCTGGATAACTGCCTGCACCGGTCAAATACTCCCAGTGCTCCTTTATATACACCGTCACCCGCAAATCCTCTGAACACAGCAAATTTTTCAGAAATTGTACATTCAGGATGGCCGGCAAGCGATAAAAACAATGCCAGCCCATAAGATCTTCAAGAGTGAAGGCTTCTACTTTTCGGCGTGATGCTGTCGCATCCCTGAATAAGCATGCCATTCGAGAACTCATCCGTCAGATCGCCTTTGGCAAAAACAAACATGGCATCGAAAGAGATGCTGCTTGTCAGATTCCACTGAGGGGCGCCACGATCCAGAACGTTGCTGTACTGGTTCCCGGTTGAGTGGACGATCTTTCAAATGCTGGCGAAAGTGAACCTGGTGCCCGAGACAGGAATCGAACCTGCGACCTTCGCGTTACGAGTGCGCTGCTCTACCGGCTGAGCTACACGGGCGGTGGGCTAAACCTAGCACTGGTCTTGAAGGTCGGCAACTTCGCCGAATGTCTCGATATTTCGCAGACAAAAAAATGCCCCGCCGTTTTCACGGCGGGGCATTTTTATTGCGCTAAAGCGACGGGGTGATTAAACGCCCGAAGCCTTGGCCGCTGCCACGTCTTTGATGGACAGTTTGATACGGCCGCGGTTGTCCACGTCCAGTACCAGTACTTCCACTTCCTGGCCTTCTTTCAGGATGTCGGTCACTTTCTCTACGCGAGCGTCGCTCAGCATCGAGATGTGAACCAGACCGTCCTTGCCCGGCAGGATGTTGACGAACGCGCCGAAGTCGACGATGCGCTCAACCTTGCCGACGTAGATCTTGCCGATCTCGGCCTCTGCGGTGATACCCAGAACGCGCTGACGTGCTGCTTCAGCCGCTTCCTTGGTTTCGCCGAAGATCTTGATCGAACCGTCGTCTTCGATGTCGATCGAAGCCTTGGTTTCTTCGCAGATCGCACGGATGGTCGCGCCACCTTTACCGATAACATCACGGATCTTGTCGGTATCGATCTTCATCGCGATCATGGTCGGAGCGTTGGCCGACAGTTCGGTACGCGACTGGCCGATGATCTGGTTCATCTGGCCGAGGATGTTCAGGCGCGCTTCCAGGGCTTGGCCCAGAGCGATTTCCATGATCTCTTCGGTGATGCCCTTGATCTTGATGTCCATCTGCAGCGCGGTAACACCTTTGGCGGTACCGGCTACTTTGAAGTCCATGTCGCCCAGGTGGTCTTCGTCACCCAGGATGTCGGTCAGAACAGCGAATTTCTCGCCTTCTTTAACCAGACCCATGGCGATACCGGCAACCGGTGCCTTCATCGGAACACCAGCGTCCATCAGGGCCAGGGAAGCGCCGCAAACGGAAGCCATCGAGCTCGAACCGTTGGATTCGGTGATTTCCGAAACCACACGGATGGTGTACGGGAACACGTCAGCGGCAGGCAGCATCGCCGAAACCGAACGACGGGCCAGACGGCCGTGACCGATTTCGCGACGACCAGCGCCACCCATGCGACCACACTCGCCCACCGAGAACGGAGGGAAGTTGTAGTGCAGCATGAACGGGTCTTTTTTCTCGCCTTCCAGGGTGTCCAGCAGCTGTGCGTCACGGGCGGTGCCCAGCGTCGCGACGACCAGAGCCTGTGTTTCGCCACGGGTGAACAGCGCCGAACCGTGGGTCTTCGGCAGAACGCCGACTTCGATGTTCAGCGGACGCACGGTGCGAGTGTCGCGACCGTCGATACGTGGCTTGCCGTTTACGATGTTTTCGCGAACGGTGCGGTATTCGATTTCGCCGAAAGCGGCTTTAACGTCGGAAGCCGAAGGCTGGCCTTCTTCGCCGGACAGCTTGGCAACAACCTGATCCTTCAACTCACCCAGGCGAGCGTAACGGTCGGCCTTGATGGTGATGGTGTAAGCCTGGGAGATCGCTTCGCCGAACTCGGCACGGATAGCGCCCAGCAGTTCGGTGGCTTCTGGAGCAGGTGCCCAGGTCCAGGTTGGCTTGGCAGCTTCAGCGGCCAGTTCTTTAACGGCGTTGATAACAACCTGGAACTCGTCGTGAGCGAACAGTACCGCGCCCAGCATCTGGTCTTCGGTCAGCTCTTTGGCTTCCGATTCAACCATCAGCACGGCGTCCGAAGTACCGGCAACGACCATGTCCAGGCTCGAAGCAGCTTGCTGCTCGTAAGTCGGGTTCAGCAGGTAGCCGGTGCTTTCGTGGAAAGCAACGCGAGCGGCGCCGATCGGGCCGTCGAACGGAATGCCCGAAATAGCCAGGGCAGCCGAGGTACCGATCATCGCAGCGATGTCCGGATCGGTCTTCTTGCTGGTGGAAACGACGGTGCAGACAACCTGCACTTCGTTCATGAAGCCTTCTGGGAACAGCGGACGGATCGGACGGTCGATCAGTCGGGAAGTCAGGGTTTCTTTCTCGGAAGGACGGCCTTCACGCTTGAAGAAACCGCCAGGGATCTTACCGGCAGCGTAAGTCTTTTCCTGGTAGTGAACGGACAGAGGGAAGAAACCCTTGCCCGGATCGGCTTGTTTTGCACCGACTACAGTCACCAATACGCTGACGTCATCGTCAACGGTGACCAATACTGCGCCGGAGGCCTGACGGGCGATACGGCCAGTCTCGAGGGTAACGGTCGACTGACCGAACTGGAATTTTTTGATTACCGGGTTCACGGTGTCCTACCTTCTTTGTGGCTCTTGGGGGAACTGGTTTCTTGCGAAATTCTTGGGCAATGCCGGGAATCGGCCCGACGTCTGTCCGGGGTAAAACGTGTATCCAGATAAAACTTGAGGCTGGGAGCCTGCCATGCGCCAGCGGGAATCCCACTGACGCACGACAGACAACCAACCTCTAGCGCAATCGCTGATTAGCGACGCAGACCCAGGCGAGCGATCAGAGCGCTGTAACGGCTCACGTCCTTGCCTTTCAGGTAGTCCAGCAGCTTGCGACGCTGGTTTACCATGCGGATCAGACCACGACGGGAGTGGTGGTCTTTACCGTTGGCCTTGAAGTGACCTTGCAGTTTGTTGATGTTGGCGGTCAGCAGTGCAACTTGCACTTCTGGCGAACCAGTGTCACCAACAGCTTGCTGGTAGTCAGCTACGATTTGAGCTTTTTCTTGAACGTCGAGAGCCATGAGGCAATCCTTTTATCAGGAAACTGTTTCAAAAACAGTTTCAACAGGCCAGGGACAAATCCCTGTATCTATAAATGAGTAGTGACCGTGCCTGTTAACAGCCACACTCGCCAGCCTGCTGTTACACAGGCTGGTTTCCGGTCATTCTGACCGAATCAGTCGACGCGGCGCGATACGCCCGTCTTCGCTCACTTCACCGATACCGATGAAGCGACCGTTGTGATCCTGTACCCGCACCATGCCGAACTTCGGAGCATCCGGGGCACGTACCGGCTGGCCGTTGAGCCAGTAGAACGAGCTCGCTTCCGAGAACTGCAGCAGTGGCCAATCCTGCAGGCCGCTGTCCGATGGCATCAGGAAGCGGTCGACTGCTTCGTTGCCGCCTTCGGCATGTACCGCTTCAAGCTCTTCGAGGGTCACGGTCTGCGCCAGGGTGAAAGGCCCGGCCTGGGTACGGCGCAATTCAGCGACGTACGCACCACAACCGAGTTGCTCACCGATATCCTCCACCAGGGTACGAATATAGGTGCCCTTGCTGCAATCCACCGCAAGACGCGCAGTATCGCCTTCGAAGGCCAGCAATTCCAAGCGCGCAATAGTAACAGAACGCGGTTCACGCTCCACTACTTCGCCTGCACGGGCCAACTTGTACAGCGGCTGGCCATCACGCTTGAGGGCCGAGTACATCGGCGGTATCTGACTGATTTGCCCGCGAAATTTCGGCAGGACTGCCTCAATGTCGGCCTGACCAACGGTCACCGGACGCTCCTGCAAAACCTCGCCTTCGGCGTCTGCCGTGGTGGTGGTCTTGCCAAGTTGCGCCAGAGTTTCGTAACCCTTGTCGGAATCGAGCAGGTATTGCGAGAACTTGGTCGCCTCGCCAAAGCACAGCGGCAGCACGCCGGTGGCCAGTGGGTCGAGACTGCCGGTGTGCCCGGCCTTCTCGGCATTGAGCAGCCAGCGAACCTTCTGCAACGCGGCGTTGGAGGTGAACCCCAGCGGCTTGTCGAGCAGGATGATGCCGCTGACGTTACGACGGATACGTTTGACCTGAGCCACCGAGTTACTCCTTGGTGTCTTCGGGTTCTGCCGCAACCACGTGCTGATTGTCCTCAGCCACGGCGCGCTCGATCAGGGCCGACAGGTGCGCGCCACGCACGACGCTTTCGTCGTAGTGGAAGTGCAATTGCGGCACGCTGCGCAGCTTCATTTCACGGGCCAACTGCATGCGCAGGAAACCGGCGGCAGCGTTGAGCACCTTGATGCTTTGCGCGATGTCTTCAGCGTTGTCCTGCCCCATCACCGTGATGAAAATCTTGGCGTGACCGACGTCACGGCTGACTTCAACAGCGGTAATGGTGACCAGGCCGACGCGCGGGTCTTTGACTTCACGACGGATCAGTTGGGCCAGCTCACGCTGCATCTGATCGCCGATACGTTGGGTACGGCTGTATTCTTTTGCCATGATTTGTTACCTGTTACTGCCCAGCGGTGAAACCCGCAAGGTCTGAAAGCGGCAAACGCCCGGCCTGACAAAAGCCAGACCGGGCGTTGCGTTTAGAGTCCTGACGCCGTGCCGCGCATTTTCATGCAACGGCCCGACGTGGCCCTTGAAGTGCGCGAGTCAGAGGCTGCGAGCAACCTGAACCTTCTCGAAGACTTCGATCTTGTCACCGACTTTGACGTCGTTGTAGCTCTTCACGCCGATACCGCATTCCATGCCGGCACGCACTTCGGAAGCGTCATCCTTGAAGCGGCGCAGGGATTCCAGCTCGCCTTCGAAGATCACGATGTCTTCACGCAGTACGCGGATCGGACGGTTACGGTGAACAGTACCCTCGATCACCATGCAGCCGGCGATAGCGCCGAACTTAGGCGAACGGAACACGTCACGTACTTCGGCCACACCGAGGATGTTCTCGCGAACATCGCTGCCAAGCATACCGGTCAGGGCTTTCTTGACGTCTTCGATGATGTCGTAGATTACGTTGTAGTAACGCATGTCCAGACCTTCCTGCTCGACGATCTTCCGTGCGCCGGCATCGGCACGCACGTTGAAGCCGAACAGTACAGCGTTGGAAGCCAGTGCCAGGTTGGCGTCGGATTCGGTGATACCACCGACACCGCCACCGACCACGCGCACTTGCACTTCGTCGTTGCCCAGGCCGTTCAGAGCGCCCTGCAATGCTTCCAGCGAACCACGGACGTCGGATTTGAGGACGATGTTGAGCGTCTTCTTCTCTTCCTGACCCATGCTTTCGAAGATGTTTTCCAGCTTGCCGGCGTGAGCGCGAGCCAGTTTGACTTCGCGGAACTTGCCTTGACGGAACAGAGCCACTTCACGGGCTTTCTTCTCGTCGGCAACCACGCTCATCTCGTCGCCAGCATCAGGCGTACCGTCCAGGCCGAGGATCTCGACCGGAATGGCCGGACCTGCTTCCTTGATCGGCTTGCCGTTCTCGTCGAGCATGGCGCGCACGCGGCCGTAGTTCGAGCCGACCAGCACCATGTCGCCTTGACGCAGCGTACCGTCCTGAACCAGAACAGTCGCCACCGGGCCACGGCCCTTGTCCAGACGCGATTCAACCACGACACCACGGCCAGGAGCCGATGGGGTTGCAGTCAGTTCGAGAACTTCGGCTTGCAGCAATACAGCTTCAAGCAGTTCGTCGACGCCGGTACCCATCTTCGCGGAGACCGGAACGAATGGAGTGTCGCCACCCCACTCTTCGGAGGTCACGCCGTGGGCCGATAGTTCGCTACGGATGCGATCGAGATCAGCGCCCGGTTTGTCGATCTTGTTCACCGCAACTACCAGCGGAACGCCAGCAGCAACAGCGTGCTGAACGGCTTCGATGGTTTGCGGCATCACGCCGTCGTCCGCCGCAACCACCAGGATCACGATGTCGGTCGCCTTGGCACCACGGGCACGCATTGCGGTAAACGCGGCGTGACCAGGGGTGTCGAGGAACGTCACCATGCCACGGTCGGTTTCAACGTGGTACGCACCGATGTGCTGGGTGATGCCGCCGGCTTCGCCTGCAGCTACCTTGGCACGACGGATGTAGTCGAGCAGGGAAGTTTTACCGTGGTCAACGTGGCCCATTACGGTCACGACTGGAGCACGGGAAACGGCTTCGCCTTCAAACTTCAGGGACTCGGCCAGGGAATCTTCCAGGGCGGTGTCGCTGACCAGGGTCACTTTGTGGCCCAGTTCTTCGGCTACCAGCTGAGCAGTTTCCTGATCAAGCACCTGGTTGATGGTCGCTGGAGTACCCAGTTTGAACATGAACTTGATGATTTCAGCAGCCTTCACCGACATCTGTTGAGCGAGATCGCCAACAGTGATGGTTTCGCCGATCTTCACTTCACGCACGACAGGACCGGTAGGGTTCTGGAAACCGTGGGCGTTGCGTTTCTTCAGCTTGGCCTTGCCGCGACCGCCGCGACGGAAGCCATCGCTTTCTTCGTCGGTAGTGCGTGGCGCCACACGTGGAGCCGGTGCCTTTTCCTTGACCGAAGCGCGATGCGGAGCGTTTTTGCGCTCGCCATCGCCACTGCCGCGACGGTTGTTGTCGTCGGCACGTGGCTTGTCCGGACGGCGCTGTTCGTCACGCTTGCGAGCGTCGGCAGCTGGCGCTGCAGCCACAACCGGCGCAGCTTCGCGCACAGGTTCAGCGGCTGGCGCAGGTGCTGCAACAGGCTCGGAAGTGGCGGTCGAGGCAGCAGGCTGGCGACGCGCTTCTTCTTCGGCGCGAACACGGGCTTCTTCTTCAGCCTTTTGACGGGCAGCATTTTCTACTGCGCGACGCTCATCCAGTTCACGCTTGCGCTCGGCTTCGATTTCTTCCGGGCTACGCTGTACGAAAACTTTCTTCTTGCGGACTTCAACGCTGATGCTTTTGCTGCCAGCCACACGCAGGGTGCTGGTGGTTTTACGCTGCAGCGTGATCTTGCGTGGCTCTTCCACTTTCGCCTTGTGGCTGCTCTTCAAGTGAGTCAGCAGGGATTGCTTCTCACTGTCAGTCACATGTTCTTCGGCGGCGGTGTGCGGCAGACCTGCCTCACGCATCTGCTGCAACAGGCGCTCTACCGGTGTTTTGACCTCATCGGCCAGTTGTTTCACCGTGACTTGCGTCATGCATTTCTCTCCTCAGGCCGCGCCTAATTACTCGAACCAGTGGGCTCGGGCGGCCATGATCAACTTGCCGGCACGATCATCGTCAATGCCGTCGATGTCGAGCAGGTCGTCAATAGACTGCTCGGCCAGGTCTTCGCGGGTAATTACGCCGCGCACCGCCAGTTCCATCGCCAAATCCTTGTCCATACCCTCAAGCGAGAGCAGGTCTTCGGCCGGATGGGCGTCTGCCAGCTTTTCCTCAGTAGCGATGGCTTTGGTCAACAAGCGATCCTTGGCACGAGCACGAAGCTCGTTGACGATGTCTTCGTCAAAGCCGTCGATGTTGAGCATTTCTTCCAACGGTACGTAGGCAATCTCTTCCAGGCTGGTGAAGCCTTCGTCAACCAGCACCTGAGCCAGTTCTTCGTCGACTTCCAGCTCGTCGATGAAGTTGCGCAGGATGTCGCCGGTTTCCGCTTGTTGCTTAGCCTGGATGTCCGATTCGGTCATCACGTTCAGGGTCCAGCCAGTCAGCTGGCTCGCCAGACGCACGTTCTGACCACCACGACCGATGGCCTGAGCCAGATTGTCTGCGCCAACGGCGATGTCCATGGCGTGGGCATCTTCGTCAACGATGATGGCCGCCACTTCTGCCGGCGACATGGCATTGATCACGAACTGCGCCGGGTTGTCGTCCCACAGGACGATATCGACACGCTCGCCACCCAACTCGCCCGACACGGCCTGGACGCGCGAACCGCGCATACCGATGCACGCGCCCTGCGGGTCGATGCGTTTGTCCTTGGAGCGGACAGCGATCTTGGCGCGCGAACCCGGATCACGGGAAGCGGCCATGACTTCGATGAGGCCTTCAGCGATTTCCGGCACTTCGATACGGAACAGCTCGATCAGCATTTCCGGCGCGGTACGCGACAGGATCAGCTGAGGGCCACGGTTCTCGGTGCGGATTTCCTTGAGCAGCGCACGCAGACGCACGCCAACACGGAAGGTTTCGCGAGAGATGATGTCTTCACGGGCCAGCAACGCTTCAGCGTTATTACCCAGGTCGACGATCACGTTGTCGCGGGTCACTTTTTTCACGGTGCCAGAGATGATTTCTCCCAGGCGCTCGCGATAAGCGTCAACCACTTGAGCGCGCTCGGCTTCGCGCACTTTCTGCACGATGACCTGCTTGGCGGTCTGCGCAGCAATGCGGCCGAATTCGATGGATTCGATCTTTTCTTCGACGACGTCACCAACCTTGGCGCCAGGATGCGTTTCAGCAACCTTGCTTGGCCAGGTTTCGATGGCCGGATCATCGAGATCATTCTCTTCGACGACCGTCCAGCGACGGAAAGTTTCGTAAGAACCGGTGTGGCGGTTGATTTCCACACGCAGATCAACTTCGTCTTCAAAACGCTTTTTGGTAGCAGTGGCCAGAGCCAGCTCCAGCGCTTCAAAAATTACGCTTGCCGGTACGCCCTTTTCATTGGATACCGACTCAACAACCAGCAGTACTTCTTTGCTCATCGTACGCCTCGCCTTTCGCAAGCCATTGGATCCGCGGGATCCGCGTCTCAGTCAAAACTGGGAATAATGTTGGCCTTGTCGATCATATCGATCGGCAACAGGAATTCATGGTCATCTACCTGCACCACGACATCCTGTTCTTCTACACCGCGCAGAAGGCCCTGAAAGTTGCGTCGTCCTTCAAAAGGCGAGCGCAGCTTGATCTTCACTTGTTCACCGACATATTTGGCAAACTGCTCAAGAGTGAACAGTGGGCGTTCCATGCCTGGCGAGGAAACTTCAAGGGTGTATTCAACGGATATCGGATCTTCAACATCCAGCACACCGCTGATCTGACGGCTGACGATGGCGCAATCGTCCACCAGTACGCCGCCTTCCTTATCGATATAAACGCGCAACATTGAGTGGCGACCTTGAGCCGAAAACTCAATACCCCAGCATTCATAGCCTAGGGCCACGACCACCGGGGCCAGCAAGGCCTGCAACTCTTCTAGCTTGCTCGACACCTGAACCCCCTCGTGCATGTATGTGCATGCTATGCAAAATAAAAAAATGGGCGAAACGCCCATCCTTGAAACGCCGTCGAACAGCGGCGTTGAAAGTGTCCAGCTAACAAAAAGCCCCTTAAAAGGGGCTCCTTAAACTGGTTGCGGGGGCCGGATTTGAACCGACGACCTTCGGGTTATGAGCCCGACGAGCTACCAGACTGCTCCACCCCGCGACAAAGCTGGGGCGGAAGTATACGACCGATCCCCAGTAGGGTCAATGTAACCTTCCACCTGCAAGAAAGCCCGCAACAGCGGGCTCTCCTGACTAATTGGTACCGAGAAGGGGACTCGAACCCCTACACCCTATGGGCACAACCACCTCAAGGTTGCGTGTCTACCAATTCCACCACCTCGGCAATACTACGTTTGAAACCCTTCTTACTTCTGCTCTTGAGCTGGAGGCACGTCAGTCGCTGGAGTAGCCGACTTTTGCTCTTGAAGCACCGGGACATCATCAGAAGCCGGTTGTTGCTTTGGAACTTCCAACACTGCCGGGTTTGGCAAACCTGCTTGAGTCAGCTGATGAGCCTTCTCTTTAGCAAAGTATCCTAACCCCAAGCTGGTTATGAAGAAACCGGCGGCAAGTATAGCAGTAAACTTACTAAGAAAGGTAGAGGAACCTTGGCTTCCGAACACAGTATTTGAAGCACCTGCTCCGAAAGACGCGCCAGCGTCCGCACCCTTACCCTGCTGCAGCAAAACCAGAGCTACTACGCCCAATGCACCCAGCAGATGAAAAACGACTACGACTGTTTCCAGCATTTTTTCAGTTTCCCGCGGCGCGACAGATCGCACCGAACTCATCTGCATTCAGGGAAGCTCCACCAATGAGCCCCCCATCGATATCCGGCATGCCGAACAGTTCGACCGCATTGGCCGCCTTCACGCTGCCGCCGTATAGAAGCCGCACACCTCGCGCGACTTCAGAATTCTCTGCCGCCAACTGCTCGCGAATGGCTTTATGCACATCCTGAGCCTGTTGCGGCGTTGCAGTCAGCCCGGTACCAATGGCCCAGACCGGCTCGTAAGCGATCACTGCATTGGCAAAAGCACCGACACCCAGCTCCTCTATGATACTGCCCAGCTGACGCCCGACAACCTCAAGAGTTTTTCCAGCTTCGCGCTGCTCCAGGGTCTCCCCCACACACAACACCGGAATCAAGCCACATGCCTGTGCCGCTGCGAACTTGCGATTCAGCATCCCGTCTCGCTCGCCCATGATCTGGCGGCGTTCGGAGTGCCCGACAAGCACCAGGGAACAACCTGCATCCACCAACTGACTCGGTGCAACTTCACCGGTCAATGCACCTTGCATCGATTCCACCGCAGAGTTCTGCGCGCCGACCGAAATCGACTTTCCTTTCAAGCCATCAATCACTTGATTGATATGCAGACAAGGCGGGAATACCGCGACATCAACACCGCTTGGCAAGGCCAGATGACGAAGGCCGTTGATCAGCTCAGCGACGCTGGCGCGGGTACCGTGCATCTTCCAGTTACCAGCTACCATAGGGCGACGCATGCTGTACCTCGTCGGTCAAAGTGGGCGCAGATGTTACCCAACACAATCATGGCTGGCAAGCCGTATCAGGCAGAAACTTCAGTTACCAGTTTTGCCAGTTCTTCGGCATAGCTGCGAACCTGCGCTTCATCCTCGCCCTCGACCATGACACGCACCAGAGGCTCTGTCCCGGACTTGCGCAGAAGCACACGGCCACGACCCGCCATCGCCTCGGTTACACGCTTGCTGGCTTCCTTGACAGCCGGGTGGTCGAGCGGACTGTCGCCGCCGCCAAAACGCACATTGATCAGCACCTGAGGGCACTTGCGCAGCGCCTGGCGGGTTTGCGCCAGACCTTCGTTGCGGGTTTTCAGTGCCATCAACACCTGCAACGCCGCGATGATCGCATCACCCGTTGTGGTGTGATTGAAGCAGACGACATGCCCGGAGTTCTCACCACCGACCAGCCAATCGCGCTCCAGCAACTCTGCAATCACATAACGGTCGCCGACATTTGCACGCACAAAAGGGATACCCAGATCTGCCAGGGCCAACTCCAGACCCAGGTTGCTCATCAGCGTACCGACCACGCCCCCCTGCAACTTGCCGCGCTCATGCAGATCGCGCGCGATGATGAAAATCAGCTCATCGCCATCAACAACCGCACCGGTATGATCAACCATCAACACCCGGTCGCCATCACCATCGAAAGCGATACCCAGGTCGGCGTGCTCGGAAAGCACCGCCGCCTGCAGCGGCCCCATGTGCGTCGAGCCACAGTTGTCGTTGATGTTCAGGCCGTTGGGCTGGGCGGACAACACCACAACCTCGGCACCCAACTCACGGAAGACGCTCGGCGCGACCTTGTAGGTTGCTCCGTGCGCGCAGTCGATCACGATCTTGAGACCGGCAAAACTGGTGTTGGTCGGGACGCTGCTCTTGCAGAACTCGATGTATCGGCCGGACGCATCGTTGATTCGCGAGACCTTGCCGATCTTGCTCGACTCGACGACTGTCATTGGAGTATCGAGCAGCTCTTCGATCATCAGCTCCAGCTCATCCGGCAACTTGGTGCCGCGACCGGAGAAAAACTTGATGCCGTTATCGTCGTGAGGATTGTGCGAAGCACTGATCACGATACCGGCCTCAGCCTGGAATGTGCGCGACAGGTAAGCGATAGCAGGCGTCGGCATCGGCCCGAGCAGCATCACGTCGGCACCTGCCGATGTGAGGCCAGCTTCCAGAGCCGACTCGAACATATAACCGGAAATTCGTGTGTCCTTGCCAACGAGCACCTTGCAGGCGCCCATTTTTCGGAATGCCATCCCTGCTGCCCAGCCAAGCTTGAGCATGAAATCCGGAGTAATCGGGTACTCACCGACGCGACCACGAATACCGTCGGTACCAAAGTATTTCTTGCTCATAAGTGCTCCATCATTCTTATTCGGCTGATTCTACGGCCGCGATCATCCGCACGACATCCACCGTCTCTGCCACATCATGGACGCGCAATATACGCGCGCCTTTGACGGACGCCAGTGCAGCCAGGGCCAAACCACCATACAGGCGCTCGCCCACAGGGCGATTCAGTGCCTGCCCGATCATGCTTTTTCGCGAGACGCCGACCAACAGAGGTCGCCCCAATGCATGAAGGGCATCCATATGCCTGAACAAGCTTAGATTGTGCTGCAGGGTTTTGGCGAAACCGAAGCCAGGATCGAGAATGATCCGCTCCGCAGGTATGCCAGCCGATGCGCATCGCTCCATACGCTCGGCGAGAAATTCACCCACTTCACGGGTGACATCCTGATATTGCGGATTGTCCTGCATGTCACCGGGCTCACCCAGCATATGCATCAGACAGACCGGCAACCCCGTGGCCGCAGCGGCATCCAGCGCACCGTCACGGCGTAGCGATCGCACGTCGTTGATCAACCCGGCACCCAGGCGTGCAGTTTCCCGCATGACGGCTGGAGTCGAGGTATCGACAGAGATGATCACATCCAGCTCGCGATTGATCAGCTCCACGATTGGCGCTACACGCTCCAGCTCCTCGATCGGTGAAACCGCTCGCGCACCAGGCCGCGTGGACTCTCCGCCGACATCAATCAGCGTCGCACCGGCCAGCACCATCGCCTCGGCATGACGCAGGGCCGCATCAAGCTGACTGTATCGGCCGCCATCGGAGAAGGAATCGGGAGTGACATTGAGAATGCCCATGACATGCGTCCGGGCCAAATCAAGAACCCGGTTGCCGCAAGGCAACCGGGTCAGGGACTGTACAGAAGTCATTTCAAACCTTAAACGTCAGCAGCCGGACCGCCAATCGGTGTTTCCGGACGCTCATCCTGAACCACCGGAGGAGGCGTGCCAGTACCGGTGCCACCCGACCAGTCGCGAGGTTCGCGTGGCGTGCGACCCGCCATTATGTCGTCGATCTGTTCGGCATCGATCGTCTCGTACTTCATCAGGGCATCAGCCATGGCATCGAGCTTGTCACGGTTGTCCGTAAGGATCTGTTTGGCGGTGCCGTAGCACTGATCGATGATGCTGCGCACTTCCGAATCGATCAACTTCGCGGTTTCACCCGAGAAGCTGGCGTTCTGACCACCGCCACCACGACCCAGGAACACCTCACCCTCTTCTTCCGCATACATCAACGGACCGAGTTTTTCAGACAGCCCCCACTTGGTCACCATGTTTCGCGCAATCTGGCTGGCACGCATGATGTCGTTGGAGGCGCCGGTAGTCACACCGTCGAAGCCCAGGGTCATTTCTTCAGCGATACGACCGCCGTACAGCGAGCAGATCTGACTGATCAACGCACGCTTGGACAGGCTGTAGCGATCTTCTTCCGGCAGGAACATGGTCACACCCAGCGCACGACCGCGCGGGATGATCGACACCTTGTAGACCGGATCATGCTCAGGCACGACGCGACCGACAATGGCGTGACCGGCTTCGTGATAAGCCGTGTTCTGCTTCTCTTTCTCGGACATGACCATGGATTTGCGCTCGGCACCCATCATGATCTTGTCTTTGGCCAGTTCGAATTCCTTCATCTCGACAATGCGCTTGCCGGCACGGGCAGCAAACAGCGAAGCCTCGTTGACCAGGTTCGCAAGGTCAGCACCGGAGAAGCCCGGAGTACCACGAGCGATAACAGCTGGAGCAACGTCATCACCCATCGGCACTTTACGCATGTGCACTTTGAGGATCTGTTCGCGACCACGGATATCCGGCAGACCGACCACCACCTGACGGTCGAAACGACCCGGACGCAGCAAAGCAGGGTCCAGTACGTCAGGACGGTTGGTTGCAGCGATGACGATGATGCCGTCATTCATTTCGAAGCCGTCCATCTCGACCAGCAACTGGTTGAGAGTCTGCTCACGCTCGTCGTGACCACCACCCATGCCAGCGCCACGATGGCGACCAACGGCGTCGATCTCGTCGATGAAGATAATGCAAGGTGCGTGTTTCTTCGCCTGTTCGAACATATCGCGAACGCGGCTGGCGCCGACACCGACGAACATTTCGACGAAGTCGGAACCGGAAATGGTGAAGAACGGCACTTTGGCTTCGCCGGCAATCGCCTTGGCCAGCAAGGTTTTACCGGTACCCGGAGGACCGACCATCAGAACACCGCGAGGAATGCGACCACCCAGACGCTGGAACTTGCCCGGATCACGCAGGAACTCGACGAGCTCGCCGACCTCTTCCTTGGCTTCGTCGCAACCGGCAACGTCAGCCAGGGTGGTTTTCACCTGGTCTTCGGACAGCAGGCGCGCCTTGCTCTTGCCAAAGCTCATCGGCCCGCCCTTGCCACCGGCACCACCCTGCATCTGGCGCATGAAGAACATGAACACCGCGATGATCACCAGGATCGGGAAGCTGGCCACCAGAAGCTGGGTCCAGATGCTTTGCTGCTCAGGCTGCTTGCCTTCGACCACGACGTGGTTGTCGACCAGGTCGCCGATCAGGCCATTGTCCTGAATTGCCGGACGAATGGTCTTGAAGCTGTCGCCATCATTGCGCTTGCCGGTAATCACGTAGCCATCAACCGCTACGCGCTCGACCTTGCCATCCTTGACCTGCTGGATGAAGTCGGAATAGTTGAGGGTCTGCGGCTCGTTAGGGCTGGAGAAGTTGTTCATCACCGTCACCAGGACAGCCGCGATGATCAACCACAGGATCAGATTCTTTGCCATATCGTTCAATTAACTACCCTCTGAAGCAAGCTCCGCTACTGGCGCGCGCTTCGCATGATATTCACCGGCCTAACTTACTACATTACCTACAGCTCTGGCAGGCGCCGTCTGTAACCCTTTGTGAAACACTTTCTACACAATATTCGCTTATGCGCGCGGGGCGAAATACGAAAAACCTATCACCCCGCCAAAAAACCTCGTTTTACTCGCTACGGCCGCGATAGCCCCAAGCCAGCATATATTGCTCTCGGGAGCTGCCACGGGAAGAGTCCGGCTTGATCATCTGGATCTTGTCGAACTTCTTGCGAGCATCCTTCAGGTAAACATCAAACCCTTCGCCCTGAAAAATCTTGATCACGAAATTGCCACCCGGCTTGAGTATCCGCTCCGCCAGATCAAGCGCCAGCTCGCAAAGGAACATGGCTTTTGGCATATCCACTTCAGGCGTACCACTCATATTGGGGGCCATATCGGAAATCACAAGGTCCACCTGCGAATTACCCACAGCCTCAAGGATCTGAGCGAGCACTGCGTCCTCGGTGAAGTCACCCTGGATGAAAGTCACGTCCGGAATGCTGTCCATTTCCAGGATGTCCGAGGCGATCAGTCGCCCCTGACCACCGATCAGCCGACTGGTGACCTGCGACCAGCCACCAGGTGCCGCGCCGAGGTCGACGACGCTCATGCCCGGACGGATCAGCTTGTATTTCTCCTGGATCTCCAGAAGTTTGTAACTCGCACGCGAGCGGTAGCCATCCTTCTGCGCTTGCTTCACATAGGGATCGTTGACATGTCGTTTCAGCCAACCAAGGCTTGTCTTGGAACGCGCCATTGGGCACCTCGTTGATTAGGGTCGTGATTAATTGGGCGGATCCACGAGCCCTCGGGTAAAATGGCCGCCATTTTACAGAATCCAGACGAAAGGGTCAGATTATGCCGCTCACTCCAGAGCAGAAGAAACAGTACAAATCCATCGGTCACCACCTGAAACCAGTTTTGACGGTGGCTGACAACGGTTTGACTGAGGGTGTTTTAGCCGAACTCGAACGCGCATTGGCGGATCACGAACTGATCAAGATCAAGCTCAACATCCTCGATCGCGAAGCACGCCTGGCGTCCGTTGCAGAGCTGTGCAAGGTCGGCAAGGCCGATCTGGTTCAGGTCATCGGCAAGATGGCACTGATTTACCGCAAGAACTTCAGCGTCAACAAGCAGCTGTCGAACGTCCATCGCTTCAAGTGATGGCAAGGGTCAAGGGTGTGCTTCGCGCACCCTGCCACTCCATCCCGGCACCGGTTGCAACACCAGCACCAACCCGGAAAAACCCAGAACAAGATAGCTGAACACCTGCCAGCGCTGCGCATCCGGCCAGCCGACACGCACTGCGACATACATCGCACTCGCATACAACGCCATCAGCAGCACTTGCCCGCGAAAATCCCGCCATAGACTGGCAAGGCCCTCGGCCTGTACCAGCACCAAAGCCTGAAAAATCACGCACGCGGCAGCAAAACCCACCACCGGCACTTCAAACGCACTGGCGACTTCGTCGATCAGCAGCGGCGCCAGGCCAATCTTGCCCAGCACCGGCCGCAGACCAAGGTGCACCAGCCATAATCCGCCGACCCACAACATCTGGGTCAGCTGCCAGAGCATGGCGCCCGCATGCAGCGGGCGCCCTGTTTCAGATGTGACGGACTTCGACAATCTCGTACTCGATAACGCCACCAGGCGTTTTCACGGCAACAACGTCACCCTCTTCCTTGCCGATCAGGGCACGGGCCAGAGGCGAACCGACCGAAATCTTGCCGAGCTTGAAGTCTGCTTCATCCTCACCAACGATGTGGTAAGTGACGCTTTCATCAGTCTCGACGTTGGCGATTTCAACAGTGGTGCCGAAAATCACTTTGCCTGTGTGAGGAATGGTCGTGACATCAATGACGACCTGATTCTGGATCCGGCCTTCGATATCACGGATGCGCGCCTCGACCATGCCCTGCTGTTCGCGGGCAGCATGGTATTCGGCGTTTTCCTTCAAGTCACCCAACTCGCGGGCCGTACCGATGTCCTGGCTGAGCTTCGGACGAACGACCTTGGTCAGGTGAGTATGTTCTTCTTCCAGGGCGCGAGCGCCCTGAACAGTCATCGGGTACTTGGTTATGCTCATGCCTTCAATCCTGCGTGTAGATCCTGCAAGCGGCGTACGGTCTTCTCGGGACCGAACTTCAGCGCTTCGCAGATGGCTTCGCCAGCAGCAATGGTGGTGGTGCAGTAAATCTTGTGCTGCAGGGCGTTGCGGCGAATGGAATAAGAGTCGGCGATCGACTGACGACCTTCGGTGGTGTTGATGATCAGGGTGACTTCGTCATTCTTGATCATGTCGACCACGTGCGGACGACCCTCGGTCACCTTGTTCACGCGACGCACTTTCAGACCTGCGGCCTCAATCAGCTTGGCAGTGCCGGCAGTAGCGACCACTTCGAAGCCCAAGTTGATCAGATCACGGGCCACGCCCGCAACCAGCGGCTTGTCGTCATCACGTACGCTGATGAATGCGGTACCGCCGGTCGGCAGCACTTCGCTCGCGCCCATCTGGGCTTTGGCAAAGGCTTCGCCGAAGGTATCGCCGACGCCCATCACTTCACCGGTGGACTTCATCTCTGGGCCGAGGATCGGGTCCACGCCAGGGAATTTGGCGAACGGGAACACCGCCTCTTTCACGCTGTAGAAATTCGGGATGATTTCCTTGGTGAAGCCGATTTCCTTCAGGGTCTTGCCGGCCATTACACGGGCAGCAATCATCGCCAGGGAAACACCGATGCACTTCGATACGAACGGCACGGTACGGGAAGCACGCGGGTTGACTTCGATGACGTAGATGTCTTCGCCTTGCAGCGCCAACTGAACGTTCATCAGGCCGACCACGCCCAGTTCCAGGGCCATTTTCTTGACCTGTTCGCGCATCTCGTCCTGGATGTGCGCCGGCAGCGAGTACGGCGGCAGCGAGCACGCGGAGTCACCGGAGTGAACGCCCGCCTGTTCGATGTGCTGCATGATCGCGCCGATCACGACATCCTTGCCGTCGCAGACCGCATCCACGTCCATTTCGATGGCGCAGTTGAGGAAGTGGTCGAGCAGCACCGGGCTGTCGTTCGACACTTGCACCGCGTCACGCAGGTAACGCTTGAGTTCTTCTTCCTTGTAGACGATTTCCATCGCCCGGCCGCCCAGCACGTAGGACGGACGCACCACCAGCGGGTAACCGATCTTCGCGGCAGCGCGAACAGCTTCGTCTTCGCTGCGCACGGTAGCGTTTGGCGGCTGACGCAGGTTCAGACGCTCAACCATCTGCTGGAAGCGCTCACGGTCTTCGGCACGGTCAATGGCGTCAGGGCTGGTGCCGATAATCGGCACGCCGGCCGCTTCAAGGGCGCGAGCCAGTTTCAGAGGGGTCTGGCCACCGTACTGGACGATCACGCCTTTCGGCTTCTCGACGCGGCAGATTTCCAGCACGTCTTCCAGGGTCACCGGCTCGAAGTACAGACGGTCGGAAGTGTCGTAGTCAGTGGAAACGGTTTCCGGGTTGCAGTTGACCATGATGGTTTCGTAGCCGTCTTCGCGCAGTGCGAGAGCGGCGTGTACGCAGCAGTAGTCAAACTCGATGCCCTGGCCGATACGGTTCGGACCGCCACCCAGAATCATGATCTTGTCGCGACCGGACGGCGCTGCTTCGCACTCTTCCTCGTAAGTCGAGTACAGGTAAGCGGTGTCGGTGGCGAACTCGGCGGCGCAGGTGTCGACGCGCTTGTAGACCGGGAACACTTCCAGTTTTTGACGGTGAGTGCGCAGGTTCTTCTCGGTGACGCCCAGCAACTTGGCCAGACGCTGATCGGAGAAGCCTTTGCGCTTGAGCTTGAACATCAGGTCGCGGTCGATAGCGGACAGACCGAGGGTCTTGACCTTCTCTTCGTCCTTGATCAGATCTTCGATCTGCACCAGGAACCACGGGTCGATCATGTTCATGCCGAAGATTTCTTCGACGGTCATGCCGGCGCGGAAAGCGTCCGCCACGTACCAGATACGCTCGGCGCCCGGAACAGTCAGCTCGCGCTTGAGCACGCTCATGCTTTCCGGATTGCTCAGGTCGACTTTCTCGTCCAGACCGCAAACGCCCACTTCCAGACCGCGCAGGGCTTTCTGCAGGGATTCCTGGAAGGTACGGCCGATGGCCATGACTTCGCCTACCGACTTCATTTGAGTGGTCAGGCGAGCGTCAGCGTTGGCGAACTTCTCGAAGGCGAAGCGCGGCAGCTTGGTCACGACGTAGTCGATGGAAGGCTCGAAGGACGCCGGGGTCTTGCCGCCGGTGATGTCGTTCGACAGCTCGTCGAGGGTATAGCCGACTGCCAGTTTGGCTGCGACCTTGGCGATCGGGAAACCGGTGGCTTTCGAAGCCAGGGCCGACGAACGCGATACACGCGGGTTCATTTCGATCACGACCATGCGGCCGGTGTCCGGGCAGATGCCGAACTGAACGTTGGAACCGCCGGTCTCGACGCCGATCTCGCGCAGTACCGCCAGCGAGGCGTTACGCAGGATCTGGTATTCCTTGTCGGTCAGGGTCTGGGCTGGAGCCACGGTGATCGAGTCACCGGTGTGCACGCCCATCGGGTCGAAGTTTTCGATCGAGCAGACGATGATGCAGTTGTCCTTTTTGTCGCGGACAACTTCCATTTCATATTCTTTCCAGCCGATCAGCGATTCGTCGATCAGCAGTTCCTTGGTCGGCGACAGGTCCAGACCACGGGCGCAGATTTCTTCGAACTCTTCACGGTTGTAAGCGATACCGCCACCAGTACCGCCCATAGTGAAGGACGGACGGATGATGCACGGGAAGCCCAGGCGCTCGAGCACCGCGTTGGCTTCTTCCATGCTGTGGGCGATACCGGAACGCGGGCATTCCAGGCCGATGGACTTCATCGCCTTGTCGAAACGCGAACGGTCTTCAGCCTTGTCGATGGTGTCGGCGTTGGCGCCGATCATTTCCACGCCGAACTTCTCCAGAACGCCTTCGCGCTCCAAGTCCAGGGCGCAGTTCAGAGCGGTCTGGCCGCCCATGGTTGGCAGCACCGCATCCGGACGCTCTTTTTCGATGATCTTGGCAACGGTCTGCCACTTGATCGGCTCGATGTAGGTGGCGTCGGCCATGTCCGGGTCGGTCATGATGGTGGCCGGGTTGGAGTTCACCAGGATGACGCGGTAACCCTCTTCGCGCAGGGCTTTGCAGGCCTGGGCGCCGGAGTAGTCGAATTCGCAGGCCTGGCCGATAACGATCGGGCCAGCGCCGAGAATCAGGATGCTTTTAATGTCTGTACGTTTTGGCATGGGTTTGTCACTCAAATCCGCAGGTCAGTCGGCAAGCCGTCTTGATCGATTTCTGAAGTCCCGAGGGGGCCGCCGGTTTCGGGGCCACCCTCGAGGGGCTTCTCGCTACAGTCTCAAGGCGAACGCTTAGCGTCGCTTGGCCATCTCGTTGATGAAGCGGTCAAACAGTGGCGCCACATCGTTCGGGCCCGGGCTCGCTTCAGGGTGACCCTGGAAGCTGAACGCGCTCTTGTCGGTGCGCTCGATACCTTGCAGGGTGCCGTCGAACAGCGATTTGTGGATCGCGCGGACGTTGGCTGGCAGGGTCGCTTCGTCAACCGCAAAACCGTGGTTCTGGCTGGTGATCATCACGACGCCCGTGTCCAGATCCTGTACCGGGTGGTTGGCACCGTGGTGGCCGTGACCCATTTTCAGGGTCTTGGCGCCGGAGGCCAGAGCCAGCAGCTGGTGGCCGAGGCAGATGCCGAAGACCGGAATTTCGGTTTCCAGCACTTCCTTGATTGCCTTGATCGCGTAGTCGCAAGGCTCCGGGTCACCAGGGCCGTTGGACAGGAACACGCCGTCCGGCTTCAGGGCCAGTACGTCGGCAGCCGGGGTTTGCGCCGGCACTACGGTGACGCGGCAGCCGCGCTCGACCAGCATGCGCAGGATGTTGACCTTGACGCCGTAGTCGTAGGCAACCACGTGGTAAGGCAGCTCGGAGGCTTCGATGGTCGCGTGGCTGTCGGTTTTCAGATCCCAGACAGTGGAGCGCCATTCGTACTGGGTCTTGGTGCTGACGACTTTCGCCAGGTCCATGCCCTTCAGGCCCGGGAAGCCTTGTGCGGCGGCAATGGCAGCGGCTTCGGAGATGTTGTCGCCGGCCATGATGCAGCCGTTCTGTGCGCCTTTTTCACGCAGGATGCGGGTCAGGCGACGGGTGTCGATACCGGCGATCGCCACAACATTGTTGGCTTTCAGGTAGTCGGACAGGGACATCGTGTTACGCCAGTTGCTCGCTACCAGCGGCAGGTCACGGATGACCAGGCCAGCGGACCAGACGCGGTCGGACTCGGCGTCTTCCGGCGTGGTGCCGGTGTTGCCGATGTGCGGGTAAGTCAGGGTAACGATCTGTTGGGCGTAGGAAGGATCGGTAAGGATTTCCTGATAGCCGGTCATTGCGGTGTTGAACACCACCTCACCAACGGTCTGACCGTCGGCTCCAATGGCTTCGCCGCGAAAAATGCTGCCATCAGCAAGGGCGAGTATGGCTGGCTTAGTCAAGAAGACCTCCCGTAAATAACGCATGAAAGGGCAATCGCAGGTTGTAAAAAAGCGGAGTGACGTATGGACACGTCACCCCGCTTCTTCACTGAATTATTCTGCGCGCTTTTAGTGGACACACTAAAGCTGTAGCTTACAGAAAAAGGGATTTTTGGTCTACCGCCAATGAGCCTGAAAGGCCGGAGAATGCGACAGGGCGTCGCTGGGCGGAGTAAAACCGGCACAAACAGGGCGTTTGCGCCGGATTCAAACAAGGCTCAACGCAGGTCGAGCACGTCCTGCATGTCGTAAAGACCGGGTTCGCGAGCATCCAGCCACAACGCTGCACGCACCGCGCCCTTGGCGAACGTCATGCGGCTCGAAGCCTTGTGCGTGATCTCCAGACGCTCGCCTTCACAGGCGAACAACACCGTGTGATCGCCCACCACATCACCACCGCGAACAGTGGCGAAACCGATGGTTTCACGCTCACGCACACCGGTGTGACCTTCACGACCATAGACCGCAACCTTCTGCAGATCGCGATCCAGCGCACTGGCGATCACCTCGCCCATGCGCAGAGCGGTGCCCGATGGCGCATCGATCTTGTGACGGTGATGAGCCTCGATGATTTCGATGTCCGCGTCATCACCCAGCACGCGAGCCGCCATGTCGAGCAATTTCAGCGACAGGTTGACGCCAACGCTGAAGTTGGCGGCGAACACGATCGGAATATCCTTGCCCGCTTCGGCCAGCAGCTGCTTCTGGGCAGCATCCAGACCGGTGGTGCCGATCACCATGGCTTTACCGGCCTTGCGGCAGAACGCCAGGTTTTTCAGCATGACTTCCGGCAGGGTGAAGTCGATCAACACGTCGAACTCTTCCGCGACCGACTCCAGATTCCCGGACAGCGGCACGCCGATTCGCCCAAGCGAGGCCAGCTCACCGGCATCCACCCCGATCAGCGTACTGCCAGGGCGGACAATGGCGGCCGTCAAACCGGTCAGCGGCGCGCGCTGTTGCACGGCCTCGACCAGAATCTTGCCCATGCGCCCGGCGGCGCCCATCACAGCTATACGTCGCATGCCGACTCCTTACAGATCGCCGAAGAAGCGCTTCACGCCATCGAACCAACCGGTGGTTTTTGGTGAATGGCTGTTGTCGTCCGCAAGAGAGCTGCGGAACTCTTCAAGCAATTCACGCTGACGACGATTCAGGTTGACCGGGGTCTCGACCGCTACACGGCACATCAGATCACCTGCACCGCCACCACGCACCGGCGCCACACCTTTACCACGCACGCGGAATTGCTTGCCGGTCTGAGTCCCCTCAGGGATCTTCAGCTTGACGCGACCGTCGAGGGTCGGAATTTCCAGCTCGCCACCCAGCGCCGCATCGACAAAGCTGATCGGCACTTCGCAGAACAGATGCTTGCCGTCACGCTGGAAGATCGCGTGCTCGCGCACATTGATCACAACATAAAGGTCGCCAGTCGGCCCACCCTGAGTACCCGCCTCGCCTTCGCCGGACAGACGAATGCGGTCACCGGTATCAACGCCGGCTGGCACTTTGACGGAGAGGGTTTTGTATTCTTCGACGCGACCGTCACCGTGGCAGGAGTCGCACGGGTCGGAAATGATCTTGCCCTGACCATGGCAACGCGGGCAGGTCTGCTGTACGGAGAAGAAGCCTTGCTGCATGCGCACCTGGCCGATGCCGCCGCACGTCGGGCACGTCGATGGCGACGAACCTTTCTTGGCGCCCGAACCATCGCATGGCTTGCAGTTGACCAGCGTCGGAACGCGGATATTCACGGTCGTACCGCGCACCGCTTCTTCCAGGTTCAGCTCCAGGGTGTAGCGCAAGTCGCTGCCACGCTGGGCGCCGCCACGGGAACCACCGCGACCGCCACCAAAGAAGTCACTGAATACATCACCGAAAATATCGGAGAAGTTCTGACCGCCGAAACCGGCACCGCCGCCACCCATGCTCGGGTCGACGCCGGCATGGCCGTACTGATCGTACGCCGCACGCTTGCTGGAATCGGACAATACTTCGTAGGCCTCGTTGGCCTCTTTGAACAGTTCTTCCGACGCTTTGTCATCGGGATTACGGTCCGGGTGATGCTTCATCGCCAGACGGCGATAGGCCTTCTTCAGGTCTGCGTCGCTTGAGCCACGCTCAACACCCAACACTTCGTAATAGTCACGCTTTGCCATAAGTCTTTGCACTCTTAAGGACGTTCGGCAAACCCCTCCTGAGCTTCGCCAAACTCGTTGAGCCCCAATACAGGCCCGGACCCAACTCACGTCAATTCAACGATCCTGGTCTTTGATTCATGCGGCACTTGCAGCGCGAAAAGCAGGAGCATTTCCGGCCATGCCACCAACACACGAAGCTTGTCGCATGCTGTAAAAATTCGCGTATTCCAGATACGCCAACGCGGGAGCAAGCTCCCGCGCGGCGACATCCTACCAGTCAGTGCCCAAAGGCAGTCAACCGGCCGACCAACAACTTACTTGTGGTCTTTGACTTCTTCGAACTCGGCATCGACAACATCGTCAGCCTTTTCAGCTTTCTCTGCGTGCGGAGCCGCGCCTTCGGCAGGCTGAGCCTGTTCGGCGTACATCTTCTGGGCAACCGGCGCGGAGACTTTCGACAGCTCTTCGATCTTCGCTTCGATGGCAGCCTTGTCGTCGCCTTTGACGGCAGCTTCCAGGGCAACCACGGCCGCTTCGATTGCAGTTTTCTCTTCTGCAGTCACTTTGTCGCCAGCGTCGGTGACCATCTTGCGAGTCGAGTGAACCAGCGCGTCACCCTGGTTACGGGCACCGGCCAGTTCTTCGAACTTGCGGTCTTCCTCAGCGTTCAGCTCGGCGTCGCGCACCATCTTCTGGATTTCTTCATCCGACAGACCGGAGTTGGCCTTGATGGTGATCTTCTGCTCTTTGCCAGTCGCCTTGTCTTTCGCGCCGACGTGCAGGATGCCGTTGGCGTCGATGTCGAAGGTCACTTCGATCTGTGGCACACCGCGTGGCGCTGGTGGAATCTCGGCCAGGTCAAACTTGCCCAGGGACTTGTTCTGTGCGGCTTGCTTGCGCTCGCCTTGCAGGACGTGAATGGTCACGGCGCCCTGGTTGTCGTCGGCAGTCGAGAACACTTGCGATTTCTTGGTAGGAATCGTGGTGTTTTTCTCGATCAGCGCGGTCATCACGCCGCCCATGGTTTCGATACCCAGGGTCAGCGGGCTGACGTCGAGCAGCAGAACGTCTTTCACGTCACCAGCCAGAACGGCACCCTGGATGGCAGCACCCATGGCAACGGCTTCGTCCGGGTTGACGTCTTTACGAGCTTCTTTACCGAAGAAATCGGTAACCAGTTTCTGTACCAGCGGCATACGGGTCTGACCGCCGACCAGGATCACGTCGTTGATCGCGCCAACGTCGAGACCGGCGTCTTTCATGGCGATACGGCAAGGCTCGATGGTGCGCTGAACCAGGTCTTCAACCAGTGCTTCGAGCTTGGCACGCGAGATTTTCACGTTCAGGTGCTTAGGACCGGTGGCGTCTGCAGTGATGTACGGCAGGTTCACGTCGGTCGACTGAGCGGACGACAGCTCGATCTTGGCCTTCTCGGCAGCTTCTTTCAGGCGCTGCATGGCCAGCGGGTCACCCTTAAGGTTCATGCCGCTTTCTTTCTTGAATTCGTCAACGAGGTAGTCGATCAGACGAATGTCGAAGTCTTCACCGCCCAGGAACGTGTCACCGTTGGTGGCCAACACTTCGAACTGGTGCTCGCCGTCAACTTCAGCGATTTCGATCACGGATACGTCGAAAGTACCGCCACCCAGGTCGTAAACGATCACGGTGTGATCGCCCTTGGCCTTGTCCATACCGTAAGCCAGAGCGGCTGCGGTTGGTTCGTTGATGATACGTTTTACGTCCAGACCCGCGATGCGGCCGGCGTCTTTGGTCGCCTGACGCTGACTGTCGTTGAAGTAGGCCGGAACGGTGATCACCGCTTCAGTCACTGCTTCGCCGAGGTAGTCTTCGGCGGTCTTCTTCATCTTCTTCAGAATTTCAGCCGAGATTTGTGGCGGTGCCATTTTCTGGCCGTTCACTTCAACCCAGGCGTCGCCGTTGTCAGCCTTGGCGATCTTGTAAGGCACCATCTGAATGTCTTTCTGTACGACTTCTTCTTCGAAGCGACGACCGATCAGACGCTTTACCGCGTACAGGGTGTTGTGCGGGTTGGTCACTGCCTGACGCTTGGCGGACTGGCCGACCAGGATTTCGCCATCGTTGGCGTAAGCAATGATCGACGGCGTGGTACGCGCGCCTTCGGCGTTTTCAATAACTTTGGCTACGCCGTTTTCAAGAATGGAGACGCAGGAGTTGGTAGTCCCCAGGTCGATACCGATAATTTTGCCCATGTTAACTCTCCCGAAACTTTGGATTTGGTTGCCGCAGTGGTTGTGGCCAACTGCGGTAGCACTTAAACGCTTGACTTCTAAATGGGGGCCTTGCGGCTAATTTCAAGCCTTCTCGTCAATCGAAGGCGAAACTGGCGCCGGTGCCTTGCTGACCACGACCATCGCCGGACGCAGCAGGCGACCATTGAGCTGGTAGCCCTTCTGGAAAACCTTCAATACGCTGTTCGGTTCCACATCTGCGCTTTCCTGCATGGCCATCGCCTGATGCTGAACAGCGTTGAACGGCTCACCTTCCTGCGGTGCGACAGCCACAAGCTGATAGCGCGAAAGGGTGTCGTGGAACATTTTCAGGGTCAGCTCGATGCCTTCGCGCATCGGACGGATGCTTTCGTCGTCCGGGTTCGACAGCTCAAGGCCGCGTTCCAGGCTGTCGACGATCGGCAGCAGGTCGCCGGCGAATTTTTCCAGCGCAAACTTGTGAGCCTTTTCGACGTCCTGCTCGGCACGGCGGCGGACGTTCTGCAGATCGGCAGCTACGCGCAGAGATTGATCCTGCGCGGCGGCCAATTGCTCTTCGAGCACTTGTACACGGGTCGCCAGGTCATCACCCGCTGTCTCGGGCGCCTGATTGGCTTCTGCTTTTTGCGTATCTACTGTCTGTTCGTCAGCCATAGAATTCTCCTTTCAATAACGTCCGCGAGCTCGACTCGCGCTTCTGCCCCGGTATATGGGGCCGCAAAATCAGGCTTCAAGGGCTGACAATGATTAACCCTACAAAAAAGTGCTGCATTGTCATTCCCGGGCGCGATAAGCATTTGATCGGATCAAGCCAATCGAGCTAAGCGAGGGCATTGTCAGGCCGAAACAAAACACTGTATAAATAACCAGACCTAAAGCCTGGGAGCGGCCCTTATGCTGGTGCACCTGTCCGTACACAACTACGCCATCGTTGAACATCTCGATCTCGAACTCGATCGCGGGATGAGCGTGATTACCGGGGAAACCGGCGCCGGCAAATCGATCATGCTCGACGCGCTGGGCCTGACCCTTGGCGATCGCGCCGACAGCGGCGTGGTTCGCCCGGGCGCCGACAAGGCCGATATCCTGGCAACCTTCGACCTGGTCGACATTCCCGAAGCCAGCGCCTGGCTGGCCGAGCGCGACCTGGAAATCGACGGCCCGTGCATTCTGCGCCGGGTCATCACCTCGGAAGGCCGCTCCCGTGGCTATATCAATGGCACGCCCTGCCCGCTCGGCGACCTCAAAGCCCTCGGCGAGCTGTTGATCGACATCCACAGCCAGCACGAACACCAATCCCTGCTCAAGACGGACACCCACCGCCGCCTGCTCGACGAGTACGCCGGCGCCACCGATCTGGCCCGACAAGTACAACTGGCCGCCCAGCGCTGGCGCCAGACCCGCCTGGAGCTGGAGCGCCTGTCCAACTCCGGCGACGAACAACGCGCACGCCATCAACTGCTCAGCTATCAGCTCGAAGAACTGGAAAATCTCGGCCTCGGCGAGAACGAGCTGGAAGATCTGGAGCAGGAACACAAGAACCTGACCAACGCCGAAACCCTGCTGGGCATCTGCCGGCAAGTGGTCGAGCAGTGCAGCGAAAGTGATTCCGGCAATGTGCTGAATGCACTGACCGCCAGCCTC
The DNA here is from genome assembly GCF_059421845.1 of Pseudomonas sp. GW821-FHT02C04. Classification (NCBI taxonomy): domain Bacteria; kingdom Pseudomonadati; phylum Pseudomonadota; class Gammaproteobacteria; order Pseudomonadales; family Pseudomonadaceae; genus Pseudomonas; species Pseudomonas sp. GW821-FHT02C04. The sequence goes on from NZ_JBWKVT010000012.1 coordinate 75,462, forward strand.
AATCGCCTGTCGAGCGTGAACAACTCGATCGACGCCCTGGGCGAAGCCAGCAGTTTGCTGACCAGCGCGCAGATCCAGGTCGAAGAGGCTGTCGGCGAGCTCAACCGCTTCCTCGACAACTTCGACGCCGATCCGGCGCGCCTGCAGTATCTGGAAGAGCGCCTCGACGCCATTTACACCCTGGCACGCAAGCACCGGATCCAGCCGACCGAAGTCGCCGAGATGCAGCAAAAGCTGCTGGATGAAATCGAAACCCTCAATGCCAACGACGAATCCATCGAGCGCCTGGGCGAAGAGCTCGCATCGTATGCACGTCACTACCAGGAAAAGGCCCGGGAACTGAGTGATCTGCGCCATCAGGCTGCGGGTAGTCTGGCCAGCGCAGTCGAACAAGAGATTCAACGACTCGGCATGCCTGGCGGGCGCTTCACCATCGAACTGCGCCCCAACGCCAGCGGTGAACTCCTGCCCAACGGCCTCGAACAGGTCGAACTGCTGGTCAGCGCCAACCCCGGCCAACCATTGAAAGCCTTGGCCAAAGTGGCATCCGGCGGTGAACTCTCGCGGATCAGTCTGGCGATTCAGGTGATCACCGCCCAGACCTCACGTGTGCCGACGTTGGTGTTCGACGAAGTGGACGTGGGTATTGGCGGTCCGACTGCCGAGATTGTCGGCCAGCTATTGCGGCGCCTGGGCGAACGCGGACAAGTACTGACCGTTACGCACTTGCCGCAAGTGGCTGCCCAGGGGCATCAGCATTTATTCGTGCACAAGGTGCGAGGCGAGCAGGCGACGCACACCGCCGTCTCGAAGCTGAGCAAAAATGACCGTATAGAAGAAGTCGCGAGGATGCTCGGCGGCATTGATCTGACCAAAGAGTCTCTGGCGCACGCCAAGAAGATGGTCGTTACCGCAAAGGTTTAAGCACGACAGAAAGCACGAAGGCGACCCTTGGGTCGCCTTCGTTCGTTTCGCGAACCTGAAATTCGCGCGACATGCTTACTTTTTCTTGCGCACGTACAGCACCAGGTTGTGATCTACCAACTCGACACCGTGCTCTTCGGCAATTGCCTTCTGGAGCTTTTCGATTTCGATGCTGACGAATTCGACAACCTCACCGGTTTCCACGTTGACCATATGGTCGTGGTGGCCACCGTCGGCCAATTCGAATACCGCGTGACCGCCATCGAAGTTATGACGGACCACGAGGCCAGCCGCTTCGAACTGGGTCAGAACACGGTAAACCGTGGCCAGACCGACGTCCTCGCCAGCTTCCATCAACGCCTTGTAGACGTCCTCGGCACTCATGTGACGCTGCTCGGTAGAGTCGAGCATTTGCAGGATCTTGACCCGTGGCAGGGTCACTTTGAGGCCGGCTTTGCGTAGTTCGCTATTTTCAACCATGGTCAGCTTTCTCGCGATGCTGCTTCGCAGCTTCTCTTAATGCGGGTATGATCGGCGTTTACGTTGTCCCAGCCAAGATAGTGGAAGTCGCCCACCGATGCAAAACACCAAGCTCTTGCTAACCAGTTTCACCTTTGTGGGACTGCTCGCACTCGCCGGTTGTTCATTCCCCGGGGTTTACAAAATCGACATCCAGCAGGGCAATGTCGTCACGCAGGACATGATAGACCAGTTACGCCCGGGAATGACCCGGCCGCAAGTACGGTTTATCATGGGCAACCCTCTGCTTGTCGACACGTTCCATGCCAATCGCTGGGATTATCTGTACAGCCTGCAACCTGGTGGCGGTGAACGCCAGCAGGAACGCATGAGTGTCATTTTCGACTCTAACGACCGCCTTGTCAGCCTGTCCGGTGACTTCATGCCGGGCGTGAGCCGTGACGAAGCCATTCTCGGCAAGGAAAGTGGCACTAACGTGACCGCTCCTGCTGAAAACGCCGAGAAGCCAAAACCGGAAAAACCGGTCAAGCCAGGTTCCTTGCTGGATCAGATCCAGAAGGACGTCGATGGTGTGGAAACCGTTCCGGTTCCGACACCAGAGCCGCTGGACACCTCGCCGCAATAATTTGCGACGCAATAAAAAACCCGGAAATTCCGGGTTTTTTATTGCCTGCAGATTGGCGCATCACTGATTTCTGGCTTTAGCCTCGGCAGCCTTGGCGGCCCGCAATCGGCGCACCTCTTTCGGATCGGCCAGCAGTGGTCGGTAGATTTCGAGGCGATCCCCCGCCTGAACAACCCGCACATCCGGATCAGCAATCACTTTGCCGAAAATCCCGACCGGACAACCGGCCAGATCCAGCTCAGGAAAGTCGCCATCAATGCCGCTGGCCAACAGTGCAGCACGGACCGTCGAACCCTCCGCCACGCTGATCGTCCGTAACACCTGACGATCAACCGCCGCGTACACCACTTCTATTTCGATCACCGGCTCAACCATGCATCTGCTTGGCGCGCTGGCAGAATGCATCCACCAACGTATTGGCAGCCTGATTGAACAGGGGCCCGAGCGTGGCGCGCACCAACGGGCCGGCATAATCGAAGGACAGATCGAGGCTGATCTTGCAGGCCTTCTCGTTCAACACCTTGAACACCCAGACACCGTGCAACTGATTGAACGGACCTTCCTCGAGGTTCATCTCGATCGATTGTCCCGGCACCAGGGTATTGCGTGTCACGAAGTGCTGACTGAGGCCGCCCTTGGCCACACCGACGCTGGCGCGCATGTGTTCAGGCGAGCTTTCCAGGACCTCTGCTGACGAGCACCACGGCAGGAACTCCGGATAACGCGCCACGTCATTGACCAGGTCATAGAGAAATTGCGCCGGGTAAGGCAGCAGCGCTGATCGTTGAATATGTGTCGTCATGTAAGCGTCACTTCCAGAGCTGGGTGGCAAACACTACAAGAATGCCGATGGGCGCCACATAGCGCATCAAGAACAGAGACAAGGCGAACAGCGCCGGGCTGCGAATCGACAATTCGTCGCGCACCGCGTCACGCCCCATCACCCATCCGGCAAACAGTACAAAGCACAGCCCGCCGAGCGGCAGCATGATCCGTGAGGTGAAGAAGTCGATCACACCAAAGAAGTCCAGACCGCCTGCGGCACCCCATTGGTAGAGATGGAACATTCCGCCTTCGTTCACGAAAAATTTCGCCTCCTTCCAGATATTGAAGGAGAACACCGTGCCCAGGCCGACAAACCAGCAGGTAAACGCCAACCAGAATGTCACCCAGGCACGACTGATTTTAGTCCGCTCGACCAGATAGGCGACCATCGGCTCCAGCAGGGAAATCGCCGAACTCCAGGCGGCGATGGCCACCAGAACGAAGAACACCACGCCCATCAACTGGCCGAATAGCACATTACCGAAAGCGAATGGCAGGCTGACGAACATCAGCCCCGGGCCTTCGCTCGGGTTCAAACCGCCAGCGAACACAATCGGAAACAATGCCAGACCGGCCACCAGCGAAACGAAGGTATCGAGCAGCGCTACACCCACAACGGTGCCGGACAGCGAAGCTTCCTTTGTCATGTAGGCGCCGTAGATCATGATCGAACCCACGCCCACGCTCAGGGAAAAGAACGCGTGGCCCATGGCTGGCAGCAAGCCGTCGAGAACTTTCTCCGGGTGGAAGTCGAACATGAAATGCACGCCTTCCATGAAATGCCCGGTGGTCATGCTGTAGCCCAGCAGGACGAGGACCATCACAAACAATAGCGGCATCATGATCCGCAGGCTGCGCTCAAGCCCGGCAACCACACCTTTGGCGATCACCACGGCGGACAGCAGCATGAAAACCGTGTGCCACAGCGTGATGCGCCAAGGGTCGGCGATGACATTGCCGAAATAGGCACCGACCTGATCGGCCGTTGCGCCCTGGAAATCCCCGCGCCCCATATCAATGATGTAATCCAGCGACCAGCCGCCGACCACACTGTAGAAAGACAGGATCAGCAACGCCGTGATCATCCCGGCGAACGCGCCCCACGACCACTTGCCCGAATGCCCGGCTTCGATCGCCAGCACCTTGAGGGCGTTGGCTGGACTCAGCCGCGCACGCCGGCCGATCAGGGTTTCCGCGAGCATCACCGGAATACCGATCAGCGCGATGCAGGCCAGAAACATCAGCACAAAGGCGCCGCCACCGTAGACCCCGACCATGTAGGGGAACTTCCAGATGCTGCCCAATCCCACGGCCGAACCGGTCGCGGCGAATATGAAAACCCAGCGGCTAGCCCAACTGCCGTGGACAGAAACCTTGTCTGTCGACATCGTTTATCACGCCCAAGCGTTAGAAAAAGAGGCCGCATTGTCCGGGATTCACTCAACCTGCTCAAGCTCGCAGCATCACCGTAGCCGACAGCCGTTTATCTCCATATAATGCCGCCCCTATGGCTAAACAGAAGAAACACCCAACAGGGACCATCGCGCAGAACAAAAAGGCGCGACACGATTACTTCATCGAGCACAAGTTCGAGGCTGGTCTGGTCCTGGCCGGCTGGGAAGTAAAAAGTCTGCGGGCAAGCAAGCTGCAACTGGTCGACAGTTACGTCCTGCTCAAGGATGGCGAAGCCTGGCTGCTTGGCAGCCACATCACGCCTCTGATGACCGCCAGCACCCACGTCATCGCTGACCCGGTCCGCACCCGGAAGCTGCTGCTAAACCGGCGCGAGCTGGAGAAGCTGGCCGCCGCCGTGCAGCAGAAGGGTTATGCCTGCGTATGCCTGTCCTGGTACTGGAGCAAGCACATGGTCAAGTGCGAGATCGCTCTGGGCAAGGGCAAGAAGGAATACGACAAGCGTGATACCGAACGCGAACGCGATGCCGGTCGCGAGTTGCAGCGTGCGGTGCGCAACAAGGGCAAGGAAGACTGATTCTTCTGCCTGAATGACCATTCCCGCGCTCAGCGCGGGAATGGTCATGCCTGAACCTACATCCCTTTGCGCCGCTCGGCCCGAGCCACGCGCTGAACTTCCTGGCGTACCTCTTCCAGCACTTCCTGCACATACAGAATGTGTCGGCTGGAAACCTCTCGCGCCTGCTCTGCACGTCCTTCGATAATGGCCTGGTACAGTTCCCGGTGCTGAGTGATCAGCATGTCGCGGGTTTCCGTGCGCTGCTTGTACATGCCGCCGATGTTGGTCACCACATTGCGCTTGAGCAGGTCGAACAGCCCGCGAATGGTGTGCAGCAACACCGCGTTATGACTGGCCTCGGCGATCGCCAGATGAAATTTCGCGTCCGCCGCCCCCTCCTCCGCCCGACTCACTTCGTCATGGCGCGAGTAGCAATCCTGTAGCTCTTCGAACGCCGCGGTCAGCCGCTCGCGATCCACATCCGTGGCGCGCAATGCCGCGTAATAGGCACACGATGCCTCCAGCGTGTGGCGAAACTCCAGCAGATCGCGCTGGGCCTCGGGATTACTTTCCAGCAGTTGCAGCAATGGGTCGCTGAAGGTCGAGCCCAGGCTTTCCACCACGTAATTGCCGCCGCCCTGCTTGCTGACCAGCAGCCCCTTGGCCGCCAGCTTCTGGATTGCCTCGCGCAACGAAGGCCGGGACACACCGAACTGCTCCGCCAATGTGCGCTCGGCCGGCAGGCGCTCACCGGACTTCAATGTCCCCTCGAGGATCATCCCCTCAAGCCGCTCGACAATATCGTCAGACAAACGGCGCTGACGTATCTGATCAAACCCCATCACTCAATTCTCCACGATCCCGACCACTCGCCGGGCTCTCTATTCTGGCCTATCGGCGCCTTGCCGACACCTGCCAGATGAAACGCCCCGGACCGGATCAGATCGAGCCTGCACCGGTCATTCGACAAAAGTTTTAGGGCGGCAAATTGACACACCGACATCAAGGCTTTTACCCTAGCCAACAGCGATTGTAAATTGGTATTACCAATTAACCAAGAACGCTGACAGTGCCTGACCAACAACAATTAGGGGCCACCCCATATGCAAACCTGGCAACAGCTCTACAGCCCGCTCGGCAGTCTCGGCGTGTCCGCACTCGCGGCCGTCATCCCCATCGTGTTCTTCTTCCTCGCCCTGGCGGTGTTCCGCCTCAAAGGTCATGTCGCCGGCAGCATCACGCTAGCCCTGGCGATCCTTGTGGCAATCTTTGCGTTCCAGATGCCGGTCGACATGGCGCTCGCCGCCGCTGGTTATGGTTTCGCCTATGGTCTGTGGCCGATTGCCTGGATCATTGTCGCGGCGGTGTTCCTGTACAAACTGACGGTCAAGAGCGGTCAGTTCGAAGTCATCCGCAGTTCGGTCCTGTCGATCACCGATGACCAGCGCTTGCAGGTGCTGCTGATCGGCTTCTGCTTCGGCGCCTTCCTCGAAGGTGCAGCCGGTTTCGGCGCGCCAGTGGCGATTACCGCTGCGCTGCTCGTAGGACTGGGCTTCAACCCGCTGTACGCCGCCGGCCTGTGCCTGATTGCCAACACCGCGCCGGTCGCGTTCGGTGCCTTGGGGATTCCGATCATCGTCGCCGGGCAGGTCACCGGTATCGATGCGTTCAAGATTGGCGCCATGACCGGCCGCCAACTGCCACTGCTGTCGCTGTTCGTACCGTTCTGGCTGGTATTCATGATGGACGGCCTGCGCGGTGTGCGTGAAACCTGGCCTGCGGCGCTGGTTGCAGGCCTGAGCTTCGCTGTGACCCAGTACTTCACCTCGAATTTCATCGGCCCGGAACTGCCGGACATCACTTCGGCCCTGGCCAGCCTGATCTCGCTGACCCTGTTCCTGAAAGTCTGGCAGCCAAAACGCACTGCAGGCGCACAGATCGCCGGTGCCACCTCGAACGTGGCGGTCACCGCCAGCGTCGGCGGTTTCGGCCAGAAACGCACCACCATCGCTTCGCCCTACAGCCTCGGGGAAATCTTCAAGGCCTGGTCACCGTTCCTGATCCTCACCGTGCTGGTCACCATCTGGACCCTCAAACCGTTCAAGGCGATGTTCGCCGCTGGCGGCTCGATGTACGCCTGGGTGTTCAACTTTGCGATCCCGCACCTGGATCAACTAGTGATCAAGACCGCACCGATCGTCGCGACGCCGACAGCCATTCCGGCCGTATTCAAACTTGACCCGATTTCCGCCACCGGCACGGCGATTTTCTTCTCCGCGCTGATCTCGATGATCATCCTGAAGATCAATTTCAAAATTGGTATGACCACCCTGAAAGAAACTTTCTACGAACTGCGCTGGCCTATTTTGTCGATCGGCATGGTGCTGGCGTTTGCTTTCGTCACCAACTATTCCGGCATGTCCTCGACCATGGCCCTGGTGCTGGCAGCAACCGGCGCGGCATTCCCATTCTTCTCGCCGTTCCTGGGTTGGCTGGGCGTGTTCCTCACTGGTTCCGATACCTCGTCCAACGCGCTGTTCAGTTCGCTGCAAGCGACCACCGCGCACCAGATCGGGGTCAACGACACCTTGCTGGTGGCGGCCAATACCAGCGGCGGCGTGACCGGCAAGATGATTTCGCCACAGTCGATTGCCGTGGCCTGTGCCGCGACCGGGCTGGTGGGCAAGGAATCCGATCTGTTCCGCTTCACCCTCAAGCACAGCCTATTCTTTGCAACGATCGTCGGCCTGATCACTTTGGCTCAGGCCTACTGGTTCACTGGCATGCTGGTGCATTAAGACCACAAGCAACATGGAAATAACCGACGCCGGTTCGTGATTCCGGCGTCAGCAATTCACAACCCGGTCTGTAAGGCTGCTGAAAGCAACGCGCTCTATATTCGGCAGCCTCAATAGACGGATAACCGGGCCCACCCGGAGACACGCCTGATGAGCGAGCTTTTTTACAACGCTGTGCCCAACGCCACTCGCGTTGCACCGCCACTGCCCGAACCCCGGCAATACCCGAGCGAGAAACCGTCGCGGGTCTACCTGTTCGGAACCTGCGTGGTCGATCTGTTCTACCCGGAAGCCGGGATGGACGCGATCCACTTGCTGGAGCGCGAGGGCATTCGGGTCGACTACCCGCAAGGGCAGAGCTGCTGCGGACAACCGGCCTACACCTCAGGTTATACCGAGCAGGCACGGACGGTGGCGCGCTCGCAACTGGCACTGTTTGCCGGCGATTTTCCGGTGGTGGTGCCATCGGGCTCCTGCGCGGGAATGCTCCGTGAGCATTACGCCGACTTGTTCAAGGACGAGCCGGAAACGTTGAAACAGGTTCAGGCCCTCGCGGCCCGCACCTATGAATTGGCCGAGTTTCTGCTGTTCGTCTGCAAGGTGCAGCTCAAGGACAGCGGCGATCCGGTCAAAGTGGCGCTGCACACCTCGTGTTCGGCACGACGGGAAATGAACACCCACCTGCACGGTCGCGAGTTGTTGGCGCAGTTGAGCAACGTGGAACGGGTCAATCACGATCACGAAAGCGAATGCTGTGGCTTCGGTGGGACATTCAGCGTCCGTATGCCAGACATTTCCGGCGCGATGGTGGCTGACAAGACCCGGGCGCTGAAGGAATCTGGCGCGCATCAGGTACTCAGTGCCGACTGCGGCTGTTTGATGAACATCAACGGCTCGCTGGAAAAACAGAAGGAAGCGCTGCGCGGGCAACACCTGGCGAGCTTCCTCTGGCAACGAACCGGAGGTGCCCGATGAGCACTTCCACGATTATTCCTACGGTTGCCGTAGAAGAAGATTTCCGCACCCGGGCGCACAACGCCCTGGGCGATTCGCAGCTGCGGAACAACTTCCGCACGGCGATGGATTCACTGATGACCAAGCGGGCAGCGGCTTTCAGCGATGCCCACGAAAGAGAACACCTGCGTGAACTGGGCAATGCAATCCGTGCCCGCGCGCTCTCCAAGTTGCCCGACCTGCTCGAGCAACTGGAACAGAACCTGACCCGCAACGGTGTGACAGTGCACTGGGCGGAAACGGTGGACGAGGCCAATGGCATCGTCCTTTCGATCATCCGCGCTCACGAGGCGCGGCAAGTGATCAAGGGCAAATCGATGGTCAGCGAAGAGATGGAGATGAACCATTTCCTTGAGGCTCGGGACATTGAATGTCTGGAGTCCGACATGGGGGAGTACATCGTCCAGCTCGACCACGAGAAGCCTTCTCACATAATCATGCCGGCAATCCACAAGAATGCCGGTCAGGTCGCGTCCTTGTTCCACGACAAACTTGGCGTGGAATACACCAAGGACGTTGACCAACTCATTCAGATCGGTCGCAGGGTCCTGCGGCAGAAATTCTTTGAAGCGGACATCGGCGTCTCCGGTGTCAACTTCGCCGTGGCCGAAACCGGCACCCTGCTGCTGGTGGAAAACGAAGGCAACGGTCGCATGACCACCACCGTGCCACCGGTGCACATCGCCGTTACCGGCATCGAAAAAGTCGTGGAAAACCTGCGCGACGTGGTGCCGCTGCTGTCATTGCTGACCCGCTCGGCACTGGGCATTCCGATCACCACCTACGTCAACATGATCTCCGGCCCGCGCAAGGAACACGAACTCGACGGCCCGCAGGAAGTGCATCTGGTGCTGCTCGACAACGGTCGCAGCCAGGCGTTTGCCGACAGCGAACTGCGCCAGACCCTGAACTGCATCCGCTGTGGCGCCTGCATGAATCATTGTCCGGTCTACACCCGTGTCGGCGGCCATACCTATGGCGAGGTTTACCCCGGCCCGATCGGCAAAATCATCACTCCGCACATGGTCGGCCTGGCGAAAGTCCCGGATCACCCGAGCGCCTCTTCGTTGTGCGGCGCCTGCGGTGAAGTGTGCCCGGTGAAGATTCCGATCCCCGCATTGCTGCGTCGCCTGCGCGAAGAGAACGTCAAAGCCCCCGACAGTCCTCATCAAGTGATGCGCGGCCAGGGCAGCAAGTATTCGCGCAAGGAACGCTTTATCTGGAACGCCTGGGCGAAGCTCAACAGCTCGCCGACTTTGTATCGGCTGTTTGCGTTTTTCGCCACGCGCCTGCGTGCCCTGGCGCCGAACAATGTCGGTCCTTGGACGCAGAATCACAGCGCTCCGAAACCCGCCGCCCGCTCACTGCATGACATGGCTCGCGAGCATCTGGCCAAACAAGGAGACCGTTGATGAGCGCCAAGCAAAATATCCTCGGCAAGTTACGGAACAGTCTGACGGGCACCACACCGATTGCCGACAACTTCGATGTCGATCTGGTGACCCAGCCTTACACCTACAGCGCCGAACAACGCATCCCGCAGTTGCGCAAACTGATGGAAGCGGTGCACACCGAAATCCATCTGACGTCCGCTGATGCGTGGCCGGCGCTGCTGGCGCAATTGCTGCGCGACCGCCAGTTGCCGAGCCTGTTGATCGCACCGACTACGCCTCACGGGCAACGCATCACACAACACTGGGCGAACAATCCGGATCTGCCGGCACTGAAATCCTACGACCGGCCGATGGAAGAGTGGAAAGCCGAGCTGTTCAACGACACCCCGGCCAGCCTCACCGGCACCCTCGGTGCCATCGCTGCAACCGGCAGCCTGATTCTCTGGCCGACCCGCGAAGAACCACGGCTGATGAGTCTGGTGCCGCCCGTGCATTTCGCTCTGCTCAAGGCCAGCCAGATCCGCGACAACTTCTATCAGGTCCAGCAGGAATTCGAGTGGGCCCAAGGCATGCCGACCAACGCGCTGCTGGTGTCCGGCCCGTCGAAAACCGCCGACATTGAACAAGTGCTGGCCTACGGCGCCCACGGCCCGAAAGACCTGGTGGTATTGATCCTGGAGGACCAATGACCTTACCGGCGACTTTCCTGCGCGATGCGCAGCAGCTGATTCCGGCCGAACGGCGTTTCGACGATCCATTGTCGACTCTGGCATTCGGCACCGATGCCAGCTTCTACCGGTTGATTCCGCAACTGGTGATCCGCGTCGAATCCGAAGATGAAGTGGTGGCGCTGCTGAAACTGGCCCAGCGTGATCAGGTCCCGGTGACCTTCCGCGCAGCCGGCACCAGCCTGTCCGGCCAGGCGATCAGCGATTCGGTGCTGATCGTGCTGGGGGATAACTGGAATGCCCGGGAGATTCGTGGCCAAGGCACGCAAATCCGCCTGCAACCGGGCGTGATCGGCGCCCAGGCCAACGCCTGGCTCGCGCCATTCGGGCGCAAGATTGGCCCCGATCCGGCGTCGATCAATGCCTGCAAGATCGGCGGCATCGTCGCCAACAACGCCAGCGGCATGTGCTGCGGCACTGCACAAAATACCTATCACACGCTGGCGGGAATTCGTCTGGTGCTGGCCGACGGCACCCGACTCGACACCGAAGACGCCGCCAGCGTCGCGGCGTTTCGAACGAGCCACGGTGAATTGCTGGAACGCCTGGCGACATTGGGCCGCGAAACCCGCGCCAATGCCGAACTGGCTGCGCGAATCCGCCACAAATACCGTCTGAAAAATACCACCGGCCTGTCGCTCAATGCCCTGGTGGATTTCGATGAGCCTGTGGATATCTTGAGCCACTTGCTGGTGGGCTCCGAAGGCACCCTCGGTTTTATCAGCGCAGTGACTTACGACACGGTGATCGACCACCCGAACAAGGCCTCGGCGCTGATCGTGTTCCCCGACGTGGAAACCTGCTGCAACGCCGTCACCGTGCTGAAAAGCCAACCGGTGTCCGCCGTGGAACTGCTGGATCGACGCAGTCTGCGTTCGGTGCAGGACAAACCCGGGATGCCCGATTTCGTACAGCACCTGTCGAACAATGCCTGCGCACTGTTGATCGAATCCCGCGCCGCTTCTTCCACATTGCTGCAGGAACAACTGGCGCAGATCATGGCGTCGCTCGGCGGCTTCCCGGTGGAGAAACAGGTCGACTTCACCGAAGACCCGGTCGAGAACGCCCGCCTCTGGGCGATCCGCAAGGACACCTTCCCCGCCGTCGGCGCCGTGCGCAAGACCGGCACCACGGTGATCATCGAAGACGTGACCTTCCCGGTGGAACAACTGGCAATCGGCGTGAATCGCCTGATCGAGCTGTTCGACAAACATCACTACGACGAAGCGATCCTTTTCGGACACGCACTGGAAGGCAATCTGCACTTCGTCTTCACCCAAGGCTTCAACAGCCCGGAAGAAGTCGCACGCTATCAGGCGTTCATGGACGACGTGGCGCAACTGGTGGCCGTGGAGTTCGGCGGTTCGCTGAAGGCTGAACACGGCACCGGGCGCAACATGGCACCATTTGTCGAACTGGAATGGGGCAGCGATGCCTATCAGTTGATGTGGCAGCTCAAGCGTTTGCTTGATCCTGAGGGCATTCTCAATCCGGACGTGGTGCTCAGCGAAGATCCGCAGATCCACCTCAAGCACCTGAAGCCGCTGCCTGCCGCCGATGAGATTGTGGATAAGTGCATCGAATGCGGTTTCTGTGAGCCGGTTTGTCCATCGAAGGGCCTGACCCTGAGCCCACGTCAGCGCATTGTGATCTGGCGAGATATTCAGGCGAAAAAGCGGGCCGGCATCGACACCCGCGAACTCGAAGAAGCCTACGAGTACCAAGGCATCGACACCTGCGCTGCGACCGGGTTGTGTGCGCAGCGTTGCCCTGTAGGCATCAATACCGGCGAACTGGTGAAAAAGCTGCGCAGCCGTCACGCCACGCACACCAAAACGGCCAACTGGATCGAAGGAAATTTCGCCACCACCCTGCAAGGGGCTCGCTTCACCCTGCACGTGGCCAACGGTGCGCGAATGCTGCTGGGAGCGCCGCGTCTGGCGAAGTTTTCGGCAACACTGACGCGCTTGTCCAAAGGCCAGGTGCCGCAGTGGAGCAACGCAATGCCGCAGCCGGAAAGAGCCATTCGCCTCAGTCCAACAATCTCGGACGAACGCCCGCGCGTGGTGTATCTGGCGGCCTGCGTGTCGCGGGTGATGGGACCGACGGCGGGCGACAAGGAACAAATGTCGCTATACGACAAAACCCGTGGCCTGCTGGAAAAGGCCGGTTATCAGGTGGTGTTCCCGGACAATCTGGACAACCTCTGCTGTGGCCAGCCTTTCGCCTCCAAAGGCTATGCCGAACAGGCCGAGCACAAGCGTCAGGAGTTGATCGGCGCCTTGCTACACGCCAGCCGCGGCGGACTCGACCCGATCTATTGCGATACCAGCCCCTGCACATTACGACTGGTGCAGGATGTGGGAAATGTTCGCCTTGATCTGTATGACCCTGTGCGGTTTATCCGTACGCACCTGATCGATCGACTGGAGTTCATCCCGCAGGACGCACCGATTGCCGTTCATGTGACGTGCAGCACTCAGCACCTGGGGGAAAGTCAGGCGCTGATCGACCTGGCCCGCAAGTGCAGCAAGAACGTGGTCATCCCGGAAGGCATTCATTGCTGCGGCTTTGCCGGCGACAAGGGCTTCACCACACCGGAGCTGAACAGCCATTCTCTGCGCACCCTCAAGGATGCAGTGCAGCATTGCAGCGAAGGGATTTCCACCAGCCGCACCTGTGAGATCGGTCTGACACAACATGGCGGCATCGACTACCACGGCCTGGTGTATCTGGTGGATCGAGTGACCCGGGCCAAACCCCGAGAAACCATCATCTGAAGAAAAATAGAACCCTTGCGAGCGACCGCAGTCCACAGAACAAGCCCCGCTGACGGGGCTTTTCCTCCATTCGGTTGCCCGTCCTGACGGCCAGCGAAGTCTGGATCCTCAGTTCAAGGAGATTTATATGAAACGTTCTGTACTGTTAGGTCTGTTCGTTACTGCCTCGATGATGGCGTCTGCTTCGTTTGCCGCTGACAAGCCTGCCAGCCTTTGCGATACCAATATCCAGACCATCAACAATGCCAAGGGGCAGCTGTCATCGTCGCCCGAATTGAGTCAGCGTGCCGAGGCCAGTGTGCAGAAAGCTCAGACGCTCAAAGCCCAGGGCAAGATCGACGATTGCATTGCAGAAACCCAGCAAACCATTCTGGAACTGCGCAAATCCACCGGCACCAACAATTGATCCAGGCCCGGCCAACCTTCGGGTTGGCCTTGACGGCCGATTGGCGTACACTGCACAGGCTTGCTGCTCTTCGAGATGTACAGAGCATCAGGCTCGGGGCCGTTTAGGATTCGACGCCGGTTGCGAAACTTTAGGTGCATGCCGACTTGGTAACAGAAGTCGTAAATCCACTGTTGCAACTACTTATAGTTGCCAATGACGACCAATACGGTGCTGCTCTCGCTGCTTAATTGCAGCTGACATGCACTCCTGGTACCTTCGGGTCCAGCAATCATCAGGGGATGTCTGTAAACCCAAAATGATTGTCATATAGAACAGAATCGCCGTGCAGTACGTTGTGGACGAAGCGGCTAAAACTTACACAACTCGCCCAAAGCACCCTGCCCGTCGGGTCGCTGAGGGTTAACTTAATAGACACGGCTACGCATGTAGTACCGACAGCGGAGTACTGGCGGACGGGGGTTCAAATCCCCCCGGCTCCACCAACTCTCAACGACAAGGCCCGCCAAGTGCGGGCCTTGTCGCATCTGGGGATTTTTATCCGGAGAGCCCATGCGCCAGGCACTGCTGATCATCGACGTACAACCCTGCTTCTCCCCGCCGCCATGGCTGGTCGAAGGCATCCGCTCGCTCATCGGCATATTGCCCAGCGTCGCCACGGTCGAACGTCACGACGAAAGCCGCACCCCGTTCCAGCGCCAGCTCGGCTGGCATCCGGCGGCGGACGATGACAGCCTGATCGCTGCGGATCGCATTTTCATCAAACACGGTTATGCACCGTCGCTGGACACGATCGATTATCTGAAAAGCCTGAATCTGGATCGTGTTCTGGTCTGTGGTCTACAGACCGAGACCTGTTGTCTCGCCGCTGGGTTTGCGCTGTTTGATGCAGGGTTGCAGCCGACGTTGCTGACCGATCTCACCGTGGGTTCTTCGTTGGATCGTTCGGGCGAGCTGGGTGTGCGGTTATGGGAACATCACTTCAAGCACACGCTGACGTCGAGTGAACTTCGCTCCTGTCTACAGGCGTCCTAGGAAATTTCCCGCAACCTGCGTCGACTTTCATGAGCTGGTTCAAGATGCTTCCGGGCGCTAGTCTTCGCAGCTCCGCTGCAACCAGGAAGATGGTTTACCAAAGGAGCTCGCCAGGAGCCTGAAATCATGGAGCCTCGTCATGAGAAAGACACTCGAAGACAAATGAAAAAAGGGGACAGATTGATTTCCTTCAAAATAAATCTGTCCCCTTTTTCCCCAACACGGCGCCGATGTCGTCGAGGGGTGGCTGAAGAAATAAAATGGCAATACCTGAAAAAAGGGCCTATGTAGGCCCTTTTTTAATATCGAGCAAAGCAATTGCTTACCGCTGAAGATCCTATTGCAGAAACATACGCATTATGGCCTCTCAGCAGCTTTCAACCAATCATTTACACCATTAACGCCAAGTGACAGTAGAGCATCCTGTATTACAACTACGCGCCGCAACATTGAACCGCTATCGTAGTCCTCACGCTCTTCCGCTTCAGCGAAGAGCCGTGTCATGAGCTGGGTCAAGCTATTTTTATGATCATAGAGATGAACGCTTCCAGCACTGACATAAGCAAGATAACTTTCTGTTGCCGCTAAAGCCAGGTCTGGATCACGCTGTACGATAGTGTTCAGCCACTCATGAAATCCGAAGAGACGATGCTGTCTTTTTTCCTCCTCCCTGTTACTTTCATACACTGAAAAAAATCGTTCAACAAACTCTATTGGAATCGAGATCGCTTCGATTCTATCGTCGAAAATATGAGCCATTTGCTCGGCAACAGATAAGGCGTGAGCGCCACCTACATTTAATCCAAGGCTGATACCGGTTAGGCACTGCGCACGGTTCTTTCGAATATTTTCGTGATACGTCCAAACGGTTGCCGCACCCCGCCAAGCGTCTGTACTGTCCAGCGCACTCAAGTCCTCAACAAACTCAGAAATATTTATATGATTAGTCATTGTAGCTAGCGCGGAAATACGACCCCATACCTCTAATTCCTCACCTCCCCCCTCGTCACAAAGGCGAGCGAGCACGGGCATGACAACTTCGAAATTATTGTGATAGGCATAATAAAGGCACGGTTCGGCAATTTTCCAAAGTTCATTCCCACCTTGAATGGCGAGATCAAACATTTCCCATCCCAAATCGAAATACACGCTTTGCAAATATGGTAAGCGTCGCAGGATCATGGCGCGGATCGCAGGTTGATTATCACAGGCAAAACGTTTAAGCGTGGATATTAAGGAATCCGGAAGTTCATAATTACGCTCTCCAAAATTATTGGCCAATATCATTAAGGCATCGGCGACGTCTCCCTTTGCCATATTAATACCTAATTCAATCAAGCCTACAGAGTCCCCCTCAATTGGGTCAGCCTCATAAAGCTCCAAAAACTCTTCGGCCAAAGATACAAGCCGTACCGCTTCTTGCGGGCTGTCTATAACGTAGGCACAAGCTTCAAGCGCTTTGGCTGTAGAGCGTCGATGGCGCCATTCTGTTGGATGTCGTTCTAGTTCATCGAGAATCTGGCATGACAGCAGTTCGGCTTGAGTTTCTTCGATTGGCTGCCAAGTTTCATTTGCTTTCAAGTTTCCATACCGATGTGCCAAGTAGGTGGCAACACCATCCATAATGTCATCGCGGAAAACCTGAGGCATTACACTCCAATTGAGACATAATAAACTTAAAAATCTGGAGGGATGCCGGGAAGAGGCCTCCCGCAACTGCCAACCAACTTCACGCTCCCCGCCGACCAAAAAATCCGAACCTCCCCAATCCGAGTGGCCATGGTAGTGGGATAACAATCTCAATACACCACTATCAGTTGCGTCACAAAAAACTTCGAATGTGAATGGCGGTCGAACCATACCGCCGAACGAGTTAATACTTGGCTGTCTGATCATTGCTCCTTCTTTTTTCTCGTAATGGTCCACTATCGACTGCAACTCACGTGACCGGAGATAGGTAGGAATAGCTATTATTAGCTCAGTTTTCGCCCTCAGCACCCATAGCGTTGACATCTCTGAATCGTGTTCTTTCCAGAGACCAAGGATATTAGCCGTTACAAGGTCTTGCACACAGATGTCTAGCAGAATAAATGCCGTATTAATTAGAGACCCCAATTCGTAAGACAGCTCAAACTCCAGCATATTTTGATCACACAACATCCTGCCGATCAGAGGAAGATTGGTTGATGGAGATGCAGTGCAAGCAAGAATGGCAAAATAAAGTAACGCGCCTTCGTGGTTGAAACAAAGCCGCTCTCTATTAGTATTCCACCATTCGGAATTGTTTTCCGCGTGATGCATAACTGATGCTTCAATCGCATCAAAAAGAACATTCAAACTACCCTTATGACTCATATCTCTTCGACTATGCGCATCTTGATATGAGGTTTCGTTTAGAAACCCAGCCCGATAGCCTATACGGGTGTCACCAAAACGTGATGCGCGGACATTGCTCCAGTGCTCGATTGACTCAATCGCCAAATCCAGAAAATTAGTGGAATGCAGCATTCGTGTGCCGATAAAGTTTTTATCTCTGTCCCCAAATTCATGCGCCTGACAACGCAACTTGTTATCCAGCCTGAATTTAAGAGCATCCTCGTCGCTTATGTCACCTGACACATAACGCCAGAGCACTTCATCTTCAACAACACCTGCCTCCACACAATTAGAAATAACCCTGCCGAGAAAACTATATTCCCTCTGCGGCATAGCAAGTAGTCGCTGAAGCAGCGGTACGATGAGCGCCATGTGCTCCGACTTGATTTCGGATAAATAAACTCCTAGTCGCTCCGCAATTTCAGTGCTGTCGAGCCAGCTTATAGACAATATTTCCATCCAGAAAGT
The DNA here is from genome assembly GCF_059421845.1 of Pseudomonas sp. GW821-FHT02C04. Lineage (NCBI taxonomy): Bacteria > Pseudomonadati > Pseudomonadota > Gammaproteobacteria > Pseudomonadales > Pseudomonadaceae > Pseudomonas > Pseudomonas sp. GW821-FHT02C04. Next base: position 93,287 of record NZ_JBWKVT010000012.1, read on the forward strand.
CAACACGCCCGAGCATTCAACATTGCTCCATTGTGCAACGCGATGAGCATGTACTTTCAATCCTTCCGCATCCTGCGCGACTCGCAAAGCGGGTACTAAGTGCTCGATCCAAAAATGATGCCATTCAACTGCACTGGCCAAACCATAAATCACCTGAAAGACATCCCGGTGCCTGTCCCGCAAGTCGCGTATTAGTGGCCAATCCTCCTCATGCGGTAACTGCTCAGCAAAAGACTCTGCTACCAGGCGTCTGATATGAAACGCTCCAGAGCCCATCAACACCGACCTGAGTTGTTTTCTAAATTCCCGGCGCTCACCCAATACTAACTGTGCGACAAAACTGCGTATGCTAGGCCTTACAAAAGGAACGGGCGGTAAACTTTGTATAAACTCATTCAGGGTGACACCACTACGTAATGCACCACTAATTACTAGGACATCCAATAAAGTTTGATGCCCAAATGTTAATTTTCCGTCCTGCGTTTCTTGCAGCACGTTAAGGCTACAAAGTTTACGCTGAATTTCTTGAGAGGCCGCGAATCGCTGGTGGGGAACCACTAAGCTTCTAGCTTTCAGCATTTCTGATGCGAGAGCTTCAATTGCTTGTACAGCCACGTCTCCCAATTCATTGTTGGAGCGCACAACCGTATCGAGATAACGCTGCCCCAAAGCTTGGCTGGTTACAACATTGAAACTTCCGTCACGCTGGGCTAACTCGACGAATAATGCGAGCTCGCGGGGATTCCGTATCAAATGGCGAGTACTAGCATCAATAGTATCAGTCGAAATTCCCAATGCTTCAAGTAACGGGACAATCTCGCTCGACCAATCTAGAGGATTGCACCTCAACTCACACGCCCATTTTCGCTCAGCAATCCTTCTATCATAGCGTCTATCAAACTCGCGACAGGCAGTGATTACTGTGATATTAGGAATCAATAAAAGACGGTCTATTTGTGCTAAGAAGTATTGAAGCACTCGATGATCGCGTGCAATGGACAATACGTCCAAAGAATCAATTAGTACAATTACCTGTGCTTCTTCAGCTAATCTGGCAGCTTTCTCAACCCATAAAACAGACAAACCCTGCGCTGCACGATCCTCTGATGCTGCCAGATCTGCGAATTCACGGGACTGGATAAAGAGTGGCACAATATCAGGGTTAGTTTGTGCTCTTTTTTCTAGCGCCTCCTGCAACTCCAGCATGACACAGGATTTCCCTGATCCTGGAAGACCTGTTAGCAAAATTGATCTTTTTTGAGCATCAATAGAGACAAGAAGCTCATCCAACACCCCATTACTGAGACGGTGGCCAGCGATGTCTCGTCGCCAAGATCGGCCGATTGCCGAAGTGCTTGAGAACGAATGGCGTATATCGACTAGGTTCATTGGTGGAACCAGAAGTGCTCCCGCCTTTTGGAGAATGTTTTTCAGGTCACCTTTGGTCAAGCGATCCTGGATTGCAGCAGAGGAATTAATACCAACAAAACGTGCACCCAGTTTGTCGAGGCTTGTCCAAAGTGCCGCAAATGCTGAGTCAGGATTGCTCACCATACTGCGCAGACGCTCACGCAACAGACCCTCCATACGGTCCAAGTCGTCACTAGTTATAAAATTTGTTCGACGAAGAAACTCAAAGACTGAGAGATTTTTGGAAAATTTCGCAAGCAGCGCCGTTAAACTTGCATCTACAGCTTTAAGCTCTATACCCAAGCTACTTCTGTAACTAGCTTCATTGGACTGAGTCGAACAATGCTCTTTTAATTTTGCCACATCACCAAAGTTACTTCTAGAATAAAACCTGACATACGCGTTCTGATTAGCCGCTACTAATTTAGAGGCTTTCTCCAACTCATCGGAGAGGTCGCTCATCGACCAAGCCTTGAAATCGGTTTGATTTTTTTTGCACTGACAGGCAATCAACGTACCATCAGTTTTACTGATTACGACGTCATCTACGGAATAGGTGGTCGAATCTATTTCAAGCCATTGAAAGTCTTGATCTGACAGTACTGTCAGCGCCCAGTCGAATGCAACCAGGGTCTGGTAGACGTCGCCTCGATTGGAGCGTATGCCTGCAATGCTCATTTGTTCACTCCTGTCATAGGTTGTCTCTTCCTGATTTATCCTTAGCGCTCCAATCATCTTGAGCATGACTTTCGGCTCTGAGGCGCATCACTATGGATTACTAACCGGAAGAAGTGTAGTTACATAACGATCGGGACGTTAAGCATAATTATGTAGCTGTGGGTTCTTCTTGGATTTTGTCCTAGCTTCTTGAGGCTCTGCTCTGACGGCTAGCAAAATCCTGTGGTGAAAGCCGAAATGTGTTACACCAGCATGCGTTGTTACACCAGCATGCGTTGTTACACCACACGCAGGACGAACCGAACATTACGTGCAACGGTTATTTATGGCTTATTTTCAATAAGTTAGGCCAGCTCGCTACATCTGTAACACGAGTTACACTTCCTTTAATAGGTATTCGCCCCCACTCCCCGTAAGCAATGGGAGCCATCAGCGAATGCACCCCGACCGCGAAGGGGACTCCTGAGCAGATAACATCCCCACGGGGTCGGAAACCCGCCGGACCTTGTTAGCGGAAAGGAGCTCAACTTAGTGAACAGGTGAACCGGGTGAACAGGTGAACCGGGTGAACACGCAGTTCACCTGTGCATCTGCACAGATGTTGGGAGGTCGCCGGGGACCCTGGGCATTTCTGAATGACACGGGCACAAAACCCGCGTGATCTTGGTAGTGGGTGATTTTTTTGCATTGGTTGACTTGGTGGACGGCCCGAGACGTGCAGGATCATCGACACAAAAGACCATCGTTACCAATGCGGTAATAATGGTCTTTTTTCAACCAAATCCTTTCGATTTCAATGACTGAAATTTCAGTAAGCTGGGGGCTTACCACAACCAAAATCCCGCGGGTTTCCGACCCCGTGTGAACGCAAAGCACCCAGGGTCCCCCCGCACTTTAGGACGGTAGACCGTCAGGACTTTCAAAAGCTGCATGGACAGCCTCAATGGGAAGCAGTAGTGTCGAATTCGAGCTGCTGAGCCAGTCCTTTTTGCTGTGGGCACTATGCACGGACGCTAATAGACGTGCTGATCCACATGCCGGTTAGCACTACCTACACAGACAACGGGTGACCAACTATGAGTGGCGTATCGTATTTCTATATCTACAAAGACACGGCTGCTGAATGGCGCTGGAGGTTCACCGCAAAGAATGGCAAAACCATTGCGGTCAGCTCCGAGGGATACAACAACCTTGTCGATTGCGAGCATGCGGTCAGCTTAATGAAAACGGAGTCGTCGACTGCTCCTGTAATCGGCGATGACGATTACGACAGGCTAAGAAAATAGGCTCCCAGCGTGTAAAAGATATAGCGGTCGACCTCGTAGGATATTTTGGTTGTGTATCCCTACGTGTATCCCGAGGTTTCAACCATCGGCCTCAGCCAGTAAAAGCTGGCACTTAACAGCCGAGTTCAAACGCCCCCGGCCCACCAACTCTCAACGACAAGGCCCGCCAAGTGCGGGCCTTGTCGCATCTGGGGATTTTTATCCGGAGAGCCCATGCGCCAGGCACTGCTGATCATCGACGTACAACCCTGCTTTTCCCCGCCGCCATGGCTGGTCGAAGGCATCCGCTCGCTCATCGGCATAATGCCCAGCGTCGCCACGGTCGAACGTCACGACGAAAGCCGCACCCCTTTCCAGCGCCAGCTCGGCTGGCACCCTGCGCCGGACGATGACAGCCTGATCGAGGCGGATCGCATTTTCATCAAACACGGTTATGCGCCGTCGCCGGACACGATCGATTATCTGAAAGGCCTGAATCTGGATCGCGTGCTGGTCTGAGGTCTGCAGACTGAGACTTGCTGCCTCGCTGCCGGATTTGCGCTGTTTGATGCAGGGTTGCAGCCGACGTTGCTGACCGATCTCACCGTGGGTTCTTCGCTGGATCGTTCGGGTGGATTGGGCGTGAAGTTATGGGTGCATCACTTCGGGCACACGCTGACGTCGGAAGAACTTCGATCCAGTCTGCACACATCCTAGGAAATTTCCCTCAACACGCGTCGACTTTCATGAACTGGTGCCCTCCGTTTCACACGGTTACCCTCCGGACTTCGCTGCACTCAGGTGAACGGCACAGACCCGCCGAAGCGCAAGGATCACCCATCACATGGAGCCCGGTCATGAAAAAAGACCCCCCGAATCCTGTCGAGAGCCCGACGATTACCGATCGATCAGACACTGTCGTTCGCACGGACAACACTAGCAGACGCAGTTCCCAGCTCGTTCCGGTCAACCAGATCTTCAGCGTGCGGCCTGATGTCGACTTGCTCACCTTGTTGACCCACGCCAGCCAGAACCTCGCCTCGCTCAACGCCATTGCGCAGGATTTCATCCACCGCCCGGATGAAGCACAGCGCGCCCGGGCAGTCGCGATGCATCAGTTGGCCGGGTTGGCGGAGATGCTGGTCGACAGCGCCTTGAGCAAGCTTGCCCCGCAGCACTTGTCCGCCGAATCGATGCCAATTCGCTGTCACTGAAATCTAAACTCTGACGCATCAACCCACGATAAACGCTTGCTGCCCTGTTCTGTTGCAGCCTTGCTCGGGGGTGAGTCGGGACATGAATTTTTCTTCACAGCTCCCTTTCCACCAAAGCTGTACAGTCCGCTCGCTCATTCAAGAAACTACGGTTCGCCCGCTCTCCTGCGGGCTTTTTTTTGCCCGGGATTTGGCGGTGAAGCGATACACATACGTGTCCTGAACACCGTGTTGCTCCGAATGCCGGGCCTGTAGACGAACCCTGATCAACAAGAACCCTGCAGCAGCGGCCAAGTGCTGACTGCGCAGGTTGGCGGAAGACGTGGTCAGGTAAAACGTGGCCTCGGGAAATCGACCCAGCACTTGAGTCAGCGCGGCGCGCAGATAACCCTTTCCCGAATGTTCGCTGTTAGCCCAATAACCAACAACGTAACGATGACGCCCCCGCGGTTTCAAGCCGATGCAACCGATGATCGCCGTCCCGTCGGCAGCAACGACGAAAAACCTGCGCTCGCCGGTTTCGCTGTCGAACTCATCACGAGCCTTGTGCAAGAACTCCAGCGCCTGTTCCTCGGTCGTGTGCGCACGGGCCCAGGGCAAAAACTCCGAATGCTCCGGGTAACTGACGTTCAACGCTCGCTGAAACGCAAGGTACAACGCCGGATCCGGGGATCTGACGAGCAGTGACTCGCCCCCCGCCATTAACGCAAACTCCATCGCATCCTCCTTGAAAACGCCTTCGTGCACGACAAGCCAATACCTGACTGTGCGGCGAACGGCGCAAATTTATAGAACGAATCAAACCACCCGCGATTTGTAATTTCCTGCCTGCCGGGCAATTCTGTTGATCAATCCCGAGACCCGGAGCGTCCGATGCCGCTGTTGACCCTGCCCTGCCAACGCCAGACGCTCGCGGTACTCGACCCGGATCAGGCGCCCCTGGAAAGCGATTTCTACCAACGCAACCTGCGCCATCTCGCCCCGTGGTCACCGATTCGCACCACCGACTACTTCTCCACCGAACAGATTCGCCGACGCCTTGAAGTGCAAGCCAGCGCTTTCGATGCCGGGCTGGCCGTGCACCTCGCACTGCTGACTCCGGACGGTCAGCAAATGATCGGTGCCTGCAACTTCAGCGGGATTATTCGCGGTGCGTTCCAGGCGTGTTATCTGGGTTATCACATCGATGCAGCCCATCAGGGTCAGGGTCTGATGCAGGAGGCGCTGGAGTCCGCCATTGCCTACATGTTCGAGACCCAGAACCTGCACCGGATCATGGCCAACTACATTCCCGGCAATGAACGCAGTGCACGGTTGCTTGAGCGCCTGGGGTTCAAGAAAGAAGGCTACGCAAAGGCCTACCTGAACATTGCCGGACGCTGGCAAGACCATGTGCTGACGGCTCTGGTCAATCCGCAATTCGAAGCACCGGACCAACGCTGGTCCCGTCGCCTTGCATGAGTTTCACAATTTGTTAAGCATTGGCGACGTATGCTCACGCCTCTCGCCCCTTCCGGTTATCTGAAACCTATGTCGTCGCGTGCCGCCACTTCACTGTTCCTGCTTGCCGCCCTGCTGTTTTTCTTCGCGCTGGGTAACCATCAATTGCAAGGCTCCACCGAGGCCCGCGTCGCCGGCATCGCCATGGAGATGCATCTGGACGATGACTGGGTGACGCCCCGTCTGTTCGGCGAACCGTTTCTGGAAAAACCACCGCTGAGCCTGTGGCTGGACGCTGGCGCCATGCGCGTGTTCGGTGTTTCTCCGTGGGCAGTGCGACTGGCATCGGCGGTGGCTGGCCTGCTCAGCGTGATGCTGTTGTACGGCATGTTGCGGCGCTTCGAACGGCCGAAAACGATCGCGTGGACAGCAGGCATTCTGCTGGCGACCATGGCCAGTTACTGGAGCAATGTGCGCGGGGTTGGCGAGGATGCCTTGCTCGCACTCGGCGTGACCACGGCACTGCTGGCGTTTTTCCAGGCGCAACGAGCATCGACGTTCGGCAATTCGCTGCTGTTTGCCGTCGGGATTGCCATCGCCACGCTGAGTAAAGGCGTGCTCGGTCTGGCGATGCCGGGGGTGGTGATTTTCGCTTATCTGCTGGCCGACACCCTGATGGACAAGCACTTCAAACTGACCGACTGGCTGCGGCCGGGATTGCTGACAATCGTCGGGCTGATTCCGCTGCTGATCTGGCTCGCGGTGCTCTATCAGCACGGCGGCGCTCAGGCAGTCAGAGAAGTCTTGCTGACCAACAGCGTCGGGCGTTTCAGCGGATCGTTCGTCGAAGCCGGGCACTATGAGCCGTTTTACTACTACATCGCCAAACTGCCCGAAGCGTTCCTGCCCTGGAATATTCTGGTGTACCTGGGGCTGTGGCACTTCCGCAAACAATTGAAGGCCAATCGTTACCTGCTGTTTTTCAGCCTGTGGATCGTTGCGCAGTTCATCATGCTGACTCTGGCCTCGAGTAAACGCACGGTGTACCTGATGTCGATGACGCCAGCGGCGGCGGTGATCGCGGCGGAATATGCGGGTGTACTGTTCGAGAGGTTGAAGGACCGTAACAGCGGGTTTGTCGGATGGATCGCCCGTCATCGTCAGGCGTTAGCGGCCGGCTTACTGACCGTGGTGATCGCCAGCTATCTCGGCGCGGCGCAATGGGCACTGCCAAACGCGGACAAGGAATTGTCGTTCCTGCCACTGACCGAACATATCCAGAGCCTGCAAGCCAGCGGCCATCAGGTCGCGCTGTTTCAAGCCAACGAACGGGTCGGCGGCGCCAGCGTGTTCTACACCCAGAGTGTCCTCAAGGGGCTGGATACCGATGCGCAATTGAAGGATTTCCTCAGTGCTTCGCCATCGAACATCGCGGTGATGTCGGGGGACAGCGAGCCCGTCGCACCGCTGAAGGTGCTCAAGGTCATGATGGTCGGACGCCAGGCGTACTACTTCGTCGGCTATTGATGCCGTGACGCAAAAACGAAAAACCCGCCGATGATGGCGGGTTTTTCATTTCAGTGGCGACGCTTCAGAGAGAAACCTCAGGCTGTGCACTGAACACCTGTCGCTCACGTTTGCTCAACACCGGCAGTTCCAGACGAGCCCGTCCATAAAACGCCAGAGCCGTCAGCAAACACGCCAGCCACACGAAGATCCCGGCCCAGAACGTGTGGGACATGTAGTGCCAGCCTTGCAGGACGCGTGTGGTGCCGTAGACGAAACCGAGCAACAGCGAGCCCCACAACAAGGCGCTGGAGAAGCGCCACTGATAACGACGCGCGACAAAATACAGCGCCAGCATGGTGAACCCGCCGGACGCATGTCCGCCCGGCCAGCAACGACCGTCACCAGCTTCATGGAACAGCTGGAAATTGCTGTACCACTCGATGTGAGCCATTTTTCCGCCGTACAGCGTCGTCTCGATCGGGCAGTAAACGCTGGTGTGGGCCTTGAGGAAGTGGATCACGCCGGTACACACCGCGAACGCCACCACCACAAACAGAAAATCCCGCCGATGGTCAGCGGCAAAACGCAGCACCGGCGCCACTTTGCTGCGCTCCAGAAACCCGGCGAGGCCCGGGCGCTTCTGCGGATTGACCAACGGCCAGACCACCGACAGCATCGCGCCGATCAGGGCGATTTCAGCGGTCCAGTTCGGAATGATCCGCGCCCACTTGTGGGTCAGCTTTTCAAAGAAGTGAATCTTGTCGAGCGGGAAGGTATTGGTCAGCGGATCGAACAGCAGGTTGCTGAAGGCGATGTCGATGTGAGTCATGTCGAACATCAGGAACACCACCGCCGCACAACACAGCGGGATGCCGAAGTTGTAAGCGTAAAAGCGAGAAGTCATCGGGTGGTCACCGTACGCCAGTCAGAGGCCTCGATGAAGCCGAGCATCTTTGGAGCCGCCAGGCTGGCAGCGGAAACGAACAGCGAAGAACCATAACCGAGGGTCGAGGCCGGGACCTTGAGGTCTTTTTCCAGCTGCGCCATGCATTCGCTGTGGGTGACCAGGATCAGGTTACGCCCCGGGACCTTGTGCGCGAGCGCGTCCTGCAACATACGGCCCTTGCAACTGATCAGCCAGTCTTCGCCGGCCGTCGCCCGGTTGAACATGTAACCGGCGGTCTGCACGGTGCGGGTCATCGGGCTGTTATAGATGTCGGCGTTGTTCAGGCCCAGGCGCTCGAATTGCGCACCGACAGCAACCGCGACACTGCGCGAACGGTCGGTGATGCCGTCATTGCCGCTCAGGCACGGCGCCGGGGAGTGATCGCAGCGCTCGACATGACGCACCAGCACTATCATGTCGCCCTTGGCCCAACCGGTCGCCAACGCCTGTGCGCCGGCCACATTGCCGTGGGCGAGGTCAGGCACCGCCGCCGGGGCGAGCAGCCACAGGGTCAGCGGAATCACCAGTGCCGACACGGCCAGAACAACCCCGGCGTTTCGAAAGCGGGCCAAACCACTCAGATCGATCGAGCGTTTGACGCCGAACAGACTCAGTCTCAATTCCACAAAAATTCGCCTCGCCAGCCTATATCACTGTCATTTGATGCGGCGAAGGTACAGACGCCCCCGTGGGCAGCCAGTGAAAGTCATGTGAAAAAAGTCTTGGGATCCCTTGTTACAAATTCCGTCGGACAAAATCCTTTCAGCTCCAGGATTTGCGGCCGATACAGTCCTGCTAACACCCTTGCTGGCTCAAAAAAACAACAATCTTCCAGCCTAACCGACGATCAAGAAGCACAACGTTTCTGGAGGAATTGTGATGAATAGCTGGTTCGGCAACATCAGCGTGAACCTCAAACTGGGGCTGGGATTCGGTCTCGTCCTGGCCCTGACCTGCATTCTGGCCCTGACGGGCTGGACCAGCCTGGGCGGCCTGATTGACCGCAGCAACTGGATGAGTGACATCACCCAGCTCAACTCTGGCCTGACCAAGCTGCGCGTGGTGCGCCTGCAATACATGCTGACCAACGGCGACGAAACCGCCGCGCAGAACGTGCAGACCACCCTCGACGGTTTCGCTGCGCAACAGCAAGCGTTGATCGGCAAATTCAAGAGCCCGGAAAACGTCAAGTTGCTCAAGGCGCAGGCGGCGACCATCGCCGAATACCAGACGTCCCTGAACAAGATGCGCAACGCCTACCGCACCGGCAACACGGCGCGCGACACCATGAGCGTCAATGCCGAGACCGCGTACGACCTGATCGAATCGATCAGCACCCGCGTCCAGCAGATGGCCATGAGTGAACAGCGTTTCGAGCAGTTCCAGGCCATTACCGCCGCCAAGGAAGCCTTCATCCTGGCGCGCTACGAAGTGCGCGGCTACACCGCCACCACCAACGCCGAGACCGAGCAGAAAGCCGTCGGTCAGCTGGACGTGGCCATCGCCAGCCTCAAGCAACTGAACGCGCATTTCGCCGACACCCAGCAAGACGCCCTGCGTCAGCTGGAAACCGCCCTGACCAACTACCGCAGCGCGTTGCAGGCTTACAAGAACGCCAACACCGATGCGGTGCAGGCACGCAAGGAAATGACCGATCAGGGCGCCACCATCGTGACCCTGAGCGAGCAGATGTATCAGATCCAGCTCGACCGTCGTGACATGGAAAGCGCTCAGGCCCGCACCCTGCAACTGATCAGCACCCTGCTGGCCTTGCTGGTCGGCGTCATCGCTGCCTTCATCATCACCCGCCAGATCACCCGTCCGTTGCAGGAAACCATGGCCGTGGTCGACCGCATCGCCAGCGGCGACCTGAGCCACAACGTGATCGTCACCCGCCGCGATGAACTCGGCGTGCTGCAACAAGGCATCGCGCGCATGGGCGTGACCCTGCGTGACCTGATCAGCGGCATCCGCGACGGCGTGACCCAGATCGCCAGCGCTGCCGAAGAGCTGTCGGCCGTCACCGAGCAAACCAGCGCCGGCGTCAACAGCCAGAAGATCGAGACCGATCAGGTGGCCACCGCCATGCACGAGATGACTGCCACCGTGCAGGAAGTCGCGCGCAACGCCGAAGAAGCCTCGCAAGCCGCGGCCGCCGCTGACGGCGAAGCCCGCGAGGGTGACAAAGTGGTTAACGAAGCCATCGCCCAGATCGAGCGTCTGGCCAGCGAAGTGGTGCGTTCCACCGAAGCCATGAGCGTGCTGCAACAGGAAAGCGACAAGATTGGCAGCGTCATGGACGTGATCAAGGCCGTGGCCGAGCAGACCAACCTGCTGGCCCTCAACGCCGCCATCGAAGCCGCCCGTGCCGGTGAGGCCGGTCGCGGTTTTGCCGTGGTTGCCGACGAAGTCCGTGGCCTGGCCCAGCGCACGCAGAAATCCACCGAGGAAATCGAAGGCCTGGTAGCCGGTCTGCAAAACGGCACTCAGCAAGTCTCGGCCGTGATGAACAACAGCCGCGCCCTGACCGACAGCAGCGTCGCCCTGACCCGCAAGGCCGGCTCATCCCTGGAAAACATCACCCGCACGGTGTCGAACATCCAGTCGATGAACCAGCAGATCGCCGCTGCCGCCGAACAGCAAAGCGCCGTGGCCGAAGAAATCAGCCGCAGCATCATCAACGTCCGTGACGTGTCGGAGCAGACTGCTGCGGCGAGTGATGAGACGGCTAAATCCAGTGTTGAACTGGCGCGGTTGGGTGGGCAGTTGCAGCAGATGGTTAGCCATTTCCGCGTTTGATGTTTAGCGTCGAATAGCAACGCATAACAAAAAGCCCGCGTCCGAAATGATTCATCATCACTTCGGACGCGGGCTTTTTTGAGCATTAAAAACGACTACGCCATCTCTCCGGTCACCCAAGGGTTGATCACCTCGACCCCGCTGAACTCAAAGTCCTTCACATTGCGAGTAGCAATCGGCACTCCATGAGTTCGACAGATGGCTGCTATCTGCGCATCTGCCATCGATGCGGCTCGTCCCCTTGATTCGCAATCTGCAACCAGTGTCGCGTACTCGACAGCGGCATGCGCATCAAAGGGCAATATGCGTCCGGCAAAGTCCTCTTCGAACATCGCCATGGCAAGAGCTTCAAGATTTTGTTTGCGCTTTCCCGAGGGAAGCCGTGCGATTCCGTGAAGTATTTCTGCCACCGTTATCGCGCTGATTGCCAAATCCATCGCGGGTTGTGCATCAACCCAGGCAAGCACCCGGGTCTCAGGTTCGACGCGCATAAACTCTGAAAGAACGTTGGTATCGAGCACTATCATTCAGAAAAATCCACCCCGGCAGCTTTCTCTGAACGGTCGGGCAGATCAAGGTCCACTCCGCCTACGGCACTGAACCTATTGCGTATCCGGCTTCCAAGACCTCCGGTGCGATCGACTGTTGCCAAGGCCCGGCCGAGTATCAGACGAGCCTCTTCTTCCATGGAGTGTCCGTTGTGAGCGGCGGTGATCCGCAATTGCTCCTTGAGCTTTTCATCAAGGTTTCGAATGGTGATGCTGGCCATGACGCCTCCTGCAATCAATGAAATCATTGATTGCAGGCTAGCACACTGGATCTTGCTGAAACTTGAAAAACTGCTGAACGGCCGATTTACCTGTTCAGCGCGTCCCCCGCTGCCGCAACGCCGACGGCATGAAATACGAATCCTCCGGCACCGGTTGCGAGAAGTCGACGGTGGAGGCCTCTTCGTTATCCAGGTTTTGCACGTAATAACGACGCGCCTGCAAGTCGTGGAACACGTCTAGTGCGCTCCAGGTGGTGGGCAGGTCGTAGAAGTTTTTCAGGTAGGCCATCGATACGCGCCACAACTCCCCTCGCCCGTCGTATTGATCCACCAGGGCGGCGCCCCAGCTGTCTTCGTCGAGGAACAGCACGCGTTTGGAATAGATATGTCGTGCGCCTGGTTTGAGTGTGCCTTCCACCACCCAGACCCGGTGCAGCTCGTAGCGGGTGTATTGCGGGTTGAGGTGGCCGGGGGTGAGCAGTTGGGCGTATTTCACGTCGGGGCTGCCGACTTTGTAGTTGTTGTAGGGAATGTAGATTTCCTGCTTGCCCTTGAGCTTCCAGTCGAAGCGGTCGGGGGAGCCGTTGAACAGGTCGGTGTCGTCTGCGGTGCGCAGGCCATCGGATGAGGCGATCGGCGTGTCGTAGGCGAGGTTCGGCGCGCGGCGGACGCGGCGTTGGCCGGCGTCGTAGATCCAGGCCTGGCGGGCGTCCTTGAGCTGGTCCAGTGTCTCGTGCACCAACGCTGCGCCACCGGCGAGGCGTGCCGGGCTTTTCACGAAGGCGAGGTAGTAGAACAGGATGTTTTTCAGGTCGGCGAACTGGCCGCCCGGGCGGTAGTAGTTGAAGAAGCCTTCCTGCTGCGAGGTCACCAGCGCGAAGCTGCCGTTGCGTTGCACCGGTGCTTCGGAAGCGCGACGGACGACGTAAATGCCGCGATAGCGAGTGATGTGATTCCACAGCACTTCGACCCCATCCTTCGGCACCGGGAACGGCACGCCGCCATAGGCATCGGCGAATCCGCTGCCGCCCTCCAGCAGTTTGGCCGAGGTCGCATTCTTCAGGGTGTTGTCATACAGCCATTGCGGCGCCGAGCCGGATCGGCGCGAAGGATAGACCGGCATCTGGAAGGTGTCGGGGTAGCTGTTGAACAAGGCGATCTGACCCGGTGTGAGATGCGCCTTGTACTGGTCGAGATTGGCCTTGGTGATGGTGAACAGCGGTTTGTCCGCCGCGTACGGATCGAGGTGATGTTGACCGGGTTTGTATCCGGCCGGTGCCTGGGTGATGCCGCCGGTCCAGGCCGGAATGGTGCCGGCAGCATTGCCGGCGCGCTCGGCGCCCATGGGGGTGAGCGAGGTTTTCAGTTGCTCGGCTTGCTGGGGCGAGATGGCGGCCAGTGCGCTTGCGGCGGTGAGGCTCAAAAGCAACGCCAGTGTGGTCTTGGTCAGTCGTGATGCAGGAAACATGTTCGTTCTCCGAATTCAAAAACCTGTGGGCTCACAAGAAATACTTGAGGTTGAAACCGACGTTGTCGCGGTCGCGAATGCCGTTGTTCTGCCCGCCGCCCCAGAACTCGGTGTACTGCAGTTCGGCTTCGAGCTTGTTCTGGTAGTTGGCCTTGACCCCCAGCGTGTAGGCCTTGCGACCCTCGATGGCATTGCCGGCCTGGTAGCTGTTGCCCTTGAAATCGTCCTTGTAGACGACGTAAGGCGAGACGTTGATCCCGGCGTACACGTCGTTCCAGGTGCCGTTGAACATCACCGTGTAGCTGTAAGAATTGCGATTGACCTGATCGTCGCGATCACCGCCGGACACGTACGAAGTGTTGCCGGTGCCGGCGTAGTAACGGGTGCTGCCGTCGTAGGCGGTGTATTGCAGGCTGCTGCCGCGCAGGTGCTCGGAGGCCAGTTCGAAGATGCCGAACATCGAGTCGAACGACAGCGTCGGGCCGAAGTTGTAGATGCTGCCCAGCGAAGTGTTGAACGCTTCCACCCGCTCGGCGTTGTTGATCTGGCTGTCGAGGGTGACCATTTGCCCGCCGACATTGATGGTCTTGCCGGACACCGCTGCGGCAGCCCCGTTGGCCAGATCGCCGATCAGGTCGTTGGTGGCCGCGACGCCGATGGGCAGGTTCGGCCGATAGGCCAGTTCACCGAATACCGAGGCATTGCCCAGCGTGGTGTTGAAGCTGAAACCGTACATGCGGATGTCTTCGGCATAACGCCGATGGGCCTGAATGTTGCCCATCACATCGGCAGTCGCCAGACCGTTGGCGAGAGCCCCGGCCTGACTGCCGGCAACGCTGGAGAGCATGTTGGTCAGGGCATTCATGTCGATGCCCTTGTAACTGCCCAGGTCAGCGGCGATGGTCGGCTCCTTGGCGTGGTAGTTGACCATGTACAGGCCGAATTCGGTGCTGTTGAGCTCTTCGGCGATGTAGCGAAAGGCAAAACCGAACTGGCCGTCATTGCGCGCGTTGTAGTCCTTGCCGATCGACGCCACCTTGAGGGTGTTGCCATAAGCAGGGGTCACGCCATTGGCGTAGAGACCGGTGGACTTCAGCGCCGGGCCGAGCAACGGGTTGTTGCCCAGTGCGCTGTATAGACCGATGACATTGCCAAACCCCGGCACCGGCGTATCAAGTGCGGTGCCGCTGAAGTTGTTGTAAGCGGTGTTGCCGCCGTCGGCGAACAGGTCGGTCTGCGAGTAGAACGTGCCGACCGGATCGATGCGGGTTTCTTTCCAGTTGGTCTGGTAGAAGCTCTCCATCGTCAGGCTGTCGGTCAGGCCGATGTTGAAGCTGACCGCCTCCACCGGCATCAGCACTTCCTTGACCTCGGCGCCGGGCAAGCGGTACTTGGCGGCGTCCACCGGGTTGGTGGTGTTGATCCCGCCGCGATAGAAAATCCCCTCGCCCCAGTTGAACACCTGACGCCCCACTCGCGCGGTGACCGGCATTTGCGCAACGTCCCAGCTGCCATGGACGTAGGCGTCGAGCATCTCGATCCGGCTGCCGGCGATGTCGCGGGTCTGGCTGGTGAAACGATCGTCCTGGGGATAACTCTGGCTCGGCTGCGACGGGCTGTTGTTGTGGTAGTAGTCGTTGCGCTTGTCCATCAACTGGGTGTCGTAGAACGCGGTGCCGCGCAGGAACATGCCGTAGTTCTGGTAGTTGGCCTCCAGCTCCGAGGTGATCTTGTACACCTCGGAAACCAGCCCGGTGTCGAAGTTGCGATTGCCGTCGTTGGTGTTGACGTCATCGTTATTCTTGTCCCGGCCCTGGACCCGCCACAGGCGACCGTAGGACAAGGTCGTGTCGAGCGAGCCGGTGACCTGATTGTCCAGCACGCTGAACTCGGCGGCCTGCACCGCGTCGACTGCGCAGAGTTGCAGCAGCCCTGCCAAACCGACACCGGGGAGCGCTACGCCAGACAGGCGCAATCGAGTGTTGATCATCTGTTCCTCCTTCCCTGTTCTTATTGTTGTGTGTTGCCGCGATGCTTATGGCGCCAGCCCCGCGCTGACATAAATCCGACTGTGGGCGCCGAAATGGCCTAGCAATATGAGTAATTGCCGATTGAGTTCCGGGTGCTCGAAGGTCTCGCGCTGCAACTGATTGCCCGCGCTGAAATCGCTGGTGACCGGCGCCGTTTCCAGCCACTGGCCGATGGCTTCATCGAAGGCGGCAGAGTCGTCGACGGACTCGGCGCTCACCACT
Source organism: Pseudomonas sp. GW821-FHT02C04 (assembly GCF_059421845.1). Classification (NCBI taxonomy): domain Bacteria; kingdom Pseudomonadati; phylum Pseudomonadota; class Gammaproteobacteria; order Pseudomonadales; family Pseudomonadaceae; genus Pseudomonas; species Pseudomonas sp. GW821-FHT02C04. The sequence goes on from NZ_JBWKVT010000012.1 coordinate 109,037, forward strand.
TCGCGCAGGTAGTCCACGGAGTACGGCGGGTAATGCGCGTCCCCGACGGCATCGGCGTAAGCGTCGAGCATCGGATGCGGCTGACCGGCGCGCAGCACACGGCGCAGCCAGATCGACTGGTATTTCTCGACCTCCATGTGGCGGGTCGCGACCCGTTCGATGGACGCCTGTTTGTCATCCGCAAAACCGGCCAGCGCCTTGCCCTCCAGCAGCAGAAGGCTCGGCAGTTCGACGCCCGGCAACGGCTTGGCGTGATACGGCTGGGTCAGGTCCTGAACGTGGTGCAGGCCCCAGCCGAGAAAGCGATAACCCCAATAAGAATGACCGCTGGCAAACGCCAGTCGCGCCAGCCCCATATATTGATAGGCGCGCCAGTCCGGCCAGCTGCGTTCGAGAAATCCGGCCGCCGCGTACACCACCGGGCTCTCATGGAAGAAGCCCATGTGGAACGGTGCCTGGGAGCTGTACTGAAAGCGCGCATCGCCAAACGGCTGCGGGCCGAAGCCGTACAACGCGGCGACTTCGCCGGGGTTGTCGCTGAACAGATTGATGTCGTGGCCGTAATCCGGCTCATCGGCGGCGCTCGCCAGTACGGCGAGGGGTGCGACTTTTTCGTGATCGGCCATGCGAATGAAACGCTGGCGATTCCAGGGTGAAAGCGTCTGCTCGACCATGACCTGATCGGCCTGCAGATGTTCACGCTCGGGCAGGTCTTTGCCGGGCAACGGCTGGATGACCATCGCCAGATGAATCTGCGGATTGATCCGCAGCGCGGTGAGGAAATCGTGGCGCAAATTGTCGCTCGGCACGGCGGGCAATTTGAGGTTGTCGGGGCGCGGCGGGTATTGCTTGAAGTGTTCGCGTGCGAAGCGTTCCTGTTGATCGAGCAACGCGACGATTGCCGGGTATTGCTCGGAGAGAAACCGCTCCAGCGGCTCGACTTCAACGGGCGATGCATCGCGCAACGCCGGCAGGTCCTGCAACGCCAGGTAGCTGCCCACCGTATGATTCGACCAGCCCCACGCGGTGGGGGCCATTGCGCAAAGCAGCAGGAGGGAGATCAGCTTCATTGCTTCTGGTTCTTGTTATGTGTGCCGTGGGGATCGAGCCTAACAATCGACCCCGCCTCTGACACTGTCCGATCTCACCAGAAAAGTTCTCCGATAGCGCCACATGCGCTGTTCTTTCAGGCCGGGTAACCGGTGATCTTGCGGATGCTCTGGTACAACGGTTTGAGCTGTCGGTACATGCGCAGATACACGTCCCTGTACAGTCGCTCATAGACCTTTTGCGCCTCGGGCTGCGGCATGAACACCGCGCCCACTCGGGTCATTGCGGCAATTGCCGTGGGAAAATCTGCGTGCAACCCCAGCCCCACCGCACAACAAATCGCCGCGCCCAGACCGGACGCTTCATAGACGTGCGGACGCTCCGCCGGCAGGCCGAAGATGTTCGCCGTCAGTTGCATCGCCGCATCACTTTGCGAGCCACCTCCGGCGACACGCAAACGGGTGACGGAGATCTTCGAGCGCTTCTCGATTTTCTCCATGCCCTGACGCAACGCATAGGCCAGGCCTTCGAGGATGGCCCGGTAGATGTGCGCGCGGGTGTGCACGTCGCCGAAGCCGATCATCGCGCCTTTGGCTTCCACACCCGGCTCACGAATCCCCGGCGACCAGTACGGTTGCAGCATCAACCCCATCGAGCCCGGAGGCACCGCATCGACCAGCGCATCGAACAGTTGCTCAGGCTCGATGCCCTGCTCCTTGGCCTGCTGCATTTCCCGCAGGCCGAACTCGTTCTTGAACCAGCTGACCATCCAGTAGCCGCGATAAATCATCACTTCGCAGTTGTACTGATCCGGCACCGCTGACGGGTACGGCGGAATCAACGGGACGATTTCCAGATAGCGCGAGCGGGTGCTGGTGATCGTCGCGGTGGTGCCGTAGGACAGGCACACCGTGCCCGAGTCTACGACGCCGGAACCGAGCACTTCACAGGCCTTGTCGGCCCCCGCCGCGATCAGCGGAACGCCTTCCGGAATGCCGGTGTGAAGACTCGCTTCGGCGCTGATGTGGCCGAGGGTTTCACCGGGTTTGTGCAAGGTCGGCAGCTGCTCGGGACGCACCGCCAGCGCCTGCCATTTCCAGTCACGCGGCGCCGCCCAGCGCAGGCGTTTGAAGTCGAACGGCAGGTAACCGACGCAACAGCCCACCGAGTCGACGAAGCGCCCGCACAGACGATGCGTGAGAAAACCCGAGAGCAGCAGAAACTTGTCGGTCGCCGCCCACACTTCGGGTTGATGACGGGCGATCCAGTTGGCCTCGGCCTGGGCGCGAAAGTAATCCACTGTGGCCTGCGCGCCGGCCAGTTTGAACAGCCAGCCCCACGGCCCCTTGATCCCGCCTTCGACTTCGCTCTGGCGCTGATCGAGCCAGAGAATCGCCGGGCGCAGCGGCTTGCCTTGGGCATCGACGTTGATCACCGTGCCGCGCTGGGTCGTGAGAGAAACGCCGGCAATCTGCGAGCGATCGATACCGGTTTGCGCCCACACTTGCTGGCAGGCCTCGCCCAGTTTCGCCCAGTAATATTCCGGATCCTGCTCGGCCCAGCCCGGTTGCGTCGAGTAATAGGCCTGCAATTCAACCTTGCCCTTGCCGAGCAGATTGCCCTGCAAATCGAAGAGCAGCGCGCGTACGCTCTGGGTGCCATTGTCGATGGCCAGCAGGTAACGCTTGTTCGGGTGGTTGTCCATGGAGCTCTCTTCGAGGGGCATCACTGCGCGATTTCCGGCAGGCCGTGATGGCGTTGCCATAACGCCTGATAGCGTTGCTGTTCCTGTTGCCAGTGTTCGTCGTCCCAGCCCAGCCGTGGTTGGCAGAGTCGGCGAATGGCCGGGAAATAATCCGCGCCGCCACGGGGCAGCAACAGGCCCAGACGGGTTCGACGCAGCAGCAGGTCATCCAGATGCAGGACCATTTCCGCTTCGCAGGCGAAGGCCAGCTCGGCCCACGAGGTGTCGGTGGCGCCGACCGTTTCATGGCCCAGTTTGTCGAGCAGTTGCGCCAGCCTCGGCAAGTCCCGGCCATGTCGCCCGGCCAGACGTCTCCACTGGCCGGGGCTGAGCCCGGGGATCGCCAATGGCGGCACGGCGGCAAATACCGGTGCGGCATCGTCATCAAAAGAACGGCCGAGCATGTCGGCACACGCTTTGAGCACTTCGATGGCTTGGGGGCGGAACGTCGTTAGCTTGCCGCCGGCCAACGTGACGCAACCCGGCTCCTGCCACAGCACATGTTCACGGGTTTCGTTCGACGGTTTGTCTTGATGCTCACCCGCCGCACTGCCCACCACCGGGCGCACGCCGGACCAGGTTGAAAGCACATCGGCTGCAACCACTCCAGCGCCGGGAAACTGCTGTCGGCAGGCCGCCAGTAGATAGTCCAGTTCTTCGGCGCTGATGCTCGCGCTCTGATCCAGATTTTCGCGGTGATCGAGGTCGGTGGTGCCGACCACTGTGGCGCCTTCCCAAGGGAAAACGAACACCGGTCGCCGATCCTGCTCGTGCATAAACGTAAAGGCCTGCGCCACCGGCAAGCGCCAGCCCGGCAGCAACAAATGACTGCCGCGCAACGGGCGCAACTGACGCGGCGCCTCGGGCGGACGCAAGCGTTCGGCCCAGGCGCCAGTGGCCACCGCCAGCACACCACAACGCAATTGCAGTGACGTGCCGGCCTCGCAGTCCTCGACCTGAACCCCGCACACCCGCCCGTTTTCACGCAGTACATGTTCGACACGCATGCCGTTGAGTACCACTGCGCCATCGGCCCGCGCTTCGCTCAATACGCGCATCACCAGCCGCGCGTCATCGGTCAGCGCATCGACAAAACAGGTGCCGCCGAGCAGGTCATGTTCTTTCACGCCCGGCGCCAGATAACGCAGTTGCTGCGAGTCATGGAAACGATGGTCGCGCCGCCCGGCCAATGCGTCGTAGATCGACAACAGACCACCCAGCACCCGAGGCCCGGGAAAGCCGCCGCGATAGTGCGGCATCATGAAACTCATCGGCTCCACCAGCCCCGGCGCTTCGTCGAGCAGACGCTGGCGTTCGCGTACCGAATCGCGGGTCAGTCGCCACTGGCCCTTGGCGATATAGCGCAAGCCGCCATGGACCATTTTCGAGGATCGGCTGGACGTGCCCCAGGCAAAATCACGCTGTTCCAGCAGCAGGCAACGCCAGCCACGGCGCGCGGCTTCGCGCAGGATGCCGGCGCCGCTGATGCCGCCGCCGATGACGATCAGGTCCCGGGTTTCACCCGCCAGTGTCGGCAGGACTTGCTGGCGCCATTCGGCGTTCCAGTCCGCGCTCATGACGGTCACTCCTGCAACAGCGTGCCGGGGTTCAGGCGCCCGGCCGGGTCGAAGTGCCGGCTCAGCGCCTGCAAGGTGTCCATCGCCAAAACGCCTTTTTCACGCAGCAGGTACGGCGCGTGATCCTTGCCCACTCCGTGCTGGTGGCTGATGGTGCCGTGGTTGTCGACGATGGTCTGGCTGGCCGCGTGTTTGAGTGCTTTCCAGCGGGCCAGCGTCGCAGGATAGTCCGCCGCCGGGCGAAACACGTAGGTGGTGTAGATGCTCGAGCCTTCGCCGTAGACGTGGGACAGATGGGTGAAGACGTGCACTCGCTCACCCTCGGCCGCCAACGCATCGCGCAGGCTGTTTTCGATCCGGTTGAGCAGGTTGTCGACGTTGCTCCAGTCGGTGGCGGTTTCGAGGGTGTCGACCACGTAACCGGCGTTCCACAGGTTCTCCCGCAGATACGGAAAACGAAAGCGATTCTGCGCCCACTTCTTGCCGAGCAGCGTGCCAGTGAACACCCCGCCGAACGCCTTCAGATGCTGGCGGGCCTGGCTCAGGGACAACGCATTCTGCTTGCGATTACCGGTCACGCCGAAGGTCAGCAGGCATTTGCCCTGCCCCGCGCCGCGCAGGTTCAGGTACTTTTCCAGCCAGGCGATCTGCTGCGGATGGCCGGCCAGCGCCAACTGGGTTTCGGTTTCCACCGCGTTGGACAGGCGCAGCATCGACAGCGGCACCCGCGCCTGGGCAAGTTGCTGAATGGCTTGCAGTGCCTTGCTCCAGCTGGGCAGAAACACACCGTAGAAACGCTCATCGGCCGGCAGCGCGCTGACCCGCACCTTGACCTCGGAAATGATCCCGAAACGCCCCTCGCAGCCCAGCACCACTTCACGCAGATCGGGCCCGGCCGCCGACGCCGGGAAGGTTGGAATCTGTAGCGGCCCGGCAAAGGTTTCCAGGGTTCCGCCGGCGAACAAGTGCTCGATCCGCCCATAGCGCAGCGACTGCTGACCACTGGAACGACTGGCCACCCAACCACCCAGCGTCGACAGCTCCCACGACTGTGGAAAATGCCCCAGCGTGTAGCCACGGGCACGCAATTGACTCTCTACCTGCGGACCACTGGCGCCGGGGCCGAAAGTCGCCAGCAGGCTTTGTTCATCGAGGTCGAGCAGGCGATTCATCCGCGCCAGAGACACCGTCACCACAGGCCGCGCAGAGTCTGGCGGGTTGATGTGCCCGGCCACCGACGTACCGCCGCCATAGGGAATCAGGCACAGGTCCTGCGCCTGGGCGAGCGCCAGCAACTGGCGAATGTGTTCGGCGGTTTCCGGGAACGCCACGGCGTCGGGATAGTTGCCCAGCGCACCTTCGCGCAATGCCAGCCAGTCCGGCAGGCTCTGCCCCCGGGCATGCAGCAGACGGTCATGGGCATCGATGCTGTACAGCGCGTGTTCCGCCAGCCGCGAGACCGGCACGCGGGCCATCGCCGCTTCAAGCGTCGCATCGGGCAACGCGCGTCCCTCCCCCAGTCGCTCATGGAGAAAACTTGCGCCCTGGGCCGGCAGTTCGACCACCGTGGTTGCATCTCCCCAGCCGTTCCAGCGTCGCATGCGTGTGTCCTTCTGTGCAGTCTGATCAGTGAGATTTCAGGCCCTCATACTAGTCAGCCGGCCGAAAGTGTCACGGTCGCATCCGGCCAGTTCGAGTAGCCAATTGAGTCAAACGTCGCGCAAGCGTCAGCCATTTACTTTAGTCGTGGATTCAAATTACCTTTCAGGGCGCTCATCCGCCCGTGGCGGCCTCGATCAAGGGAATACGGTCATGCAATCGCTCGGCTTCACCTCCGTTCCACCGCTGCTCAAGTACCTGCGCCATGCCGAACACCTGGGCATGGCCATCGAGCCTGCGTTGGCGGCGGCCGGGTTGCAGGCACAGCAGTTGAGCGACAACAGCCTGCGCCTGCCGGGTGAAACCCATGAGCGATTGCTCGATTACTTTTGCGAACACTCGGGCGATCCGCTGTTCGGCCTCAACGCCGCGAATTTCGTGCTGCCCAACTCCTGGAGCGTGCTGGGCTACATCACCATGAATTGCGCGACACTGGGCGACGCCATGAGCCGCATCATGCCGTTCGAAAAACTGGTGGGCGACATGGGTGTGAGCCGCGCCGAGGTGCAGGACAGCCACGTGCACCTGATCTGGAGCTGCCGCTTTGAGCGCCCGCGAATTCGCCGGCATCTGGTGGAAAACGTGCTCGGTTCCTGGCTGCAATACGCACGCTGGATTGCCGATACCCAACTGTCGCCGGCCGCCGTGTGGCTGGAGCACTCACGCCCGGCGGACACGACGCTGGCGCAGTACGAGCAGTTTTTCGAATGCCCGGTGCTGTTCGATCAGCCCTATTCCGCGCTGATCGTGCCGTTGCCGTATTTGCAGTTGCCGTTGCGTCAGGCCGATGCGCATTTGCTGCGCACGCTGGAAGAGCACGCGCAGAGCCTGATGGCGACGCTGGAGGATGCGTCGCTTGAGCAACGGGTCAAAAGCATCCTGCGCCAGTTGCTCAAGGAAGGTCTGCCGCGCAAGGAACAGGTGGCCGAACATCTCGCCGTCTCCGTGCGCACGCTGCAACGCCAGTTGCATCAGGCCGGCACCTCGTATCAGCAGATCCTCGATGACTTGCGCCAGGAACTGGCCGAGCATTATCTGTTGAACAGTACGTTGCCGATTCAGGACATCGCCCAGTATCTGGGCTTCACCGAACCGCGCTCCTTTCACCGCACATTCAAGAGCCGACGCGGGATGCCGCCCGGCGAGTTTCGCCAGACTCACCGGGTATCGAACGACAGTTAGAGACTGATCGCGTTGGTGAACACCAGGCGATTGCCGAACGGATCGGCGATGGTCATGTCCTGACTGCCCCACGGCATGGCCTGAATGCCTGGGTGCGAGAACTTGTAGTTTTTGGCCAGCAGTTGCTGCTGGAACGCCTCAAGCTCATCGGTCTCGATCCGCAGGGCCGAACCCGGTGTCGCATCGCCGTGATGTTCGGACAGATGCAGCACGCACTCACCGCGCGAGACTTGCAGGTACAACGGGAAGCCGGGTTCGAAACGGTGCTGCCAGTCGATCTTGAATCCGAGGAAGTCGACATAGAATTCCACGGCCTTGGCTTCATCGAAAATTCGCAGGATCGGGGTGGTTTTACCGAAGCTCATGGGCATGTTCTCGCGTATGGGATTCGCCCGCCTGAGGCGGGCGTGTCAGGTTCAAACGGCCTGCTCAGCGCACTGTCTTGAGCGTGAGGTCATGGTAGTAGTGGTTGTTCTTGTCGGTACGGGCGAAGAAAAAGTAGCCGTAGTCCTGCAGGTAGTAGTACGTATCCACCCGGCCGTACTGATCATTTTTCTGCTGGCAAGAAAGTTCTTTGGCCCCGCCGCTCAGCGTGGCATTGAGTTCATTGGCAGACAGATCACGAACCACCGTGCATTCATTGCGGCGAGTGATTTCGCCAAGCTTGCCAATCACCGAATTGGACGTGCGCAGTTGCATGATGTAACCCAGCTTGCCGTTGACCGGCATGTGCTGCCAGTCACCACTGAAGCTGAGCTCCTCCACGCTGGAGCCGTCTTTCATCGACGACGGCTTGCCCACGCCGAACTCCGTTTGCCTCACCAGCTCGAACAGCCCACGGAAGGTCACGCTTTTGCCCTCGTAGCCGTTGCCCGTCAAGCGCTGGGTCGACTGGCCACTGACAGCGTCGACACCGAGGAAACGTTCCTCGCGCATGTCCTTGGTCGTGGACTCGTAAGTGGACTTGCCTACCACTTCCACGTAGCTCAGAGGCTTGCTGACCGGGGTCATGTTCAGGTTCTTGATCGCGGAAAGTACCTTGTCGGATACCATCGGCAAAGTCGTTGGCTGGGTCTTCTTGGCACGGGGTACGAACACCGGCAACTGCGCGATGGATTGCGGCTTCTCACAGGCCAGTTTGAACAGCATCTCGTAGTCGTCATTGCTTCCGGCAATTGGCTGGGTGGCCAGCGAAGTGCGGTCCTGGCCGTCGGTCACGGTGTTGTCGACATTGAGGTCATACCCCCCGATCGGACGGAACACCTGTTTGGAACAGTTGACGGCATAGTGCTCACGCTTTTGTGCATAAGGCGCGTTGTAGGGCATATCGAACGCTACATACGGATTGTCGTAAGCGGCCCAGAACTTCAACTCATTGCCTTCGGTCTTGAGGCTGTTGCGGTCGATCATCACCCATTGCTGTTCGCCACTGCCCTTGACCACACGCCAGTCCGCCTGTGGCGTCTGCGCGCAGGCACGAATGAAATCAGGGTGACGCTTGAACGTCGGATACGCCGACGCAGGAATCGGCAAGCCCACGCTGTACTCGCGGCCATTGCCCCCCAGGTAGCGACGCACGGAACTGGTCAGGTACAGCAGGCTGCCGCGATCCGCCGTGCAAGAGGCTTCAAGTTGCGCGAGGATCCCTGATCCCGCTTGAGCGTTGCCTGTGTCGCTGGTTTGAAAGCTCAAGACATCGCCTTCGCGAATGATCGAGTCCTGCACGATCGGACGCATCAGGATGCCCCCTGTTTCAGCCTGGGAGGCGGCGGTTCTGGCCAGCGGGGTGACGGCGCAGCCAGTCAACAGGGTGACGGCTGCGAGCAAACTGACGCGATACATGAAACTCCCTGGGCGACGTACGCCAAATCCACTGAATGTCAGCGATTCGGCTTGGTCGGGGGAATCTTTAGTCTCAATGTGCCATCACCCTATTAATCCAGCTTCCCTGCCCTCACAACGCGCGCGCGAATCCCGCGCGCAAATCCCCCTGTCTGGCCAGGAACCGGCCTGCACTTCGCCCGCTGGCCTGGCCATCGCGGTAACTCAATACACCGCTGATCCACACCCCATCGATCCCTTGCGCAGCTCGCTGCGGGTCATTGAAATCCGCCACGTCACGCACGGTCACCGGGTCGAACAACACCAGATCCGCCCAGTGTCCTTCACGAATTTCGCCCCTTTCCTTCAAGCCAAAACGCGCCGCCGACAGACCGGTCATCTTGTGCACGGCGGTGTGCAGCGGAAACAGCCCGACATCGCGACTGAAATGCCCGAGCACCCGCGGGAAAGCGCCCCACAGGCGCGGGTGCGGGAACGGGTCTTCCGGCAGGCCGTCGGAGCCAACCATCGACAGCGGATGAGCGAGGATCCGGCGCACGTCGTTCTCGTCCATGCCGTAATACACCGCGCCCGCTGGTTGCAGGCGTTTGGCGGCGTCGAGCAATGACAGATTCCATTCGGCGGCGATGTCGATCAAGTCGCGACCACTGACATCCGGATGTGGTGTCGACCAGGTGATGGTGATGCGGTGGGCGTCGGTGACCTGCTTCAGATCCAGGGTCGAAGAACTCGCCGCATACGGGTAGCAATCGCAGCCGACCGGGTGAGTCTTCGCCGCTTCTTCCAGCGACGCAAGCAACTGCGGACTGCGCCCCCAGTTACCGGCGCCGGCACATTTGAGGTGAGAGATGATCACCGGCGATTGAGCATGGCGTCCGATGCGGAAGGCCTCATCCATCGCTTCCAGCACCGGTTCGAATTCACTGCGCAGGTGCGTGGTGTACACCGCGCCAAATGCATTCAGTTCTTCAGTCAGTTGCATGACTTCATCGGTGGACGCGGAGAACGCACTCGCATACGCCAGACCTGTGGATAAACCGAGGGCCCCCGCCTCCAGGCTTTCACGCAACTGCTCGCGCATCGCGCTGATTTCATCGTCGGTCGCGGTGCGAAACAGATCATCGAGGTGATTGCTGCGCAGCGCCGTGTGGCCGACCAGTGCCGCGACGTTAAGCGTGGTGTTGGCCGCTTCGACCGCCGCCCGGTAATCGCTGAAGCGCGGATAGACAAACGCCGCCGCCGAGCCGAGCAGGTTCATCGGATCCGGCGGATCACCGCGCAAACTGACCGGCGCTGCACTGATCCCGCAGTTGCCGACGATCACCGTGGTCACGCCCTGGCTGAGCTTGGGCAGCATCTGCGGCTGGCGAATCACCACGGTGTCGTCGTGGGTGTGCACGTCGATGAAGCCCGGCGCCAGCACTCGGCCGGCGGCGTCGAGTTCATCGGTGGCGCTCACATCGCGCAAGTCACCGATGCGCGCGATGCGGCCATCGAGGATTGCCACGTCGGCGGTGTAACCCGGGGTGTTGCTGCCGTCGATGACCAAAGCGTTGCGAATCAGGGTGTCGTACAGCATGTCAGTCTCCGGCGGCAGCTCGGCGTCAGTGTCTGCCTTTGATCAAATGGTGATCGAATCCTTGTTCGATCAGGTAGCGCCAGGCCACCTCGACTTCCTCGGGAATCACCTGCTCGGCCTGGAAGCCCAGCGAAGGGTAAACCATGATCCGGTGTACATCCCCGACCATTTCGTCGATCAGCCCCAGGACCCCGATCAGGTTGCTGACTTCTCCCGGAAAACCGAACGACGGCGCGTCCACCCAGGTCTCAAGCCCTGGCCATTGAACGGGCAAGGTCAACGCCACGCGCCGGATCGAATTCGGCTTGGTCAGGAACGTCGCCCGACGCACGTCCGGGAACAACTCCCTGGCAAACGCGATGTTCTCGGCGAAGTTGGTGGCACGGGATTCGAGGGTGAATTGATCCGGTGAAACACCTTGAATCATGGCCCGTTGCGCAAAAATATCGGCTTCGGTCCGTTCCCACAAATGCTTCGTCCAGTTTCCCGTGTTGCCGGTAAACAACAGATGCGGGGCGACACCTTTTTTCAGCAACTGGCAGGCGTAATCACAGACCCGCAGGTCGTAGGAGCCGCACACCACAATCAGCTCACAGTCACTGTGTTGGCGCCCTGCTCCGAGGAAATTCCACAGGACGGTCGCGTGTCGCATGGTCGGTGTCATTAGCGTGCGAACCTCTGGGCAAGCTGCCCGCTGATAAACAACCCACCGTCGGCATAGAGGTGTGTATCCACCCCGCCCTGCGAGACCGGGAGCGCTGTGAAATCCGCATACGTACGCAATGCCCCGTGAGCGGTCAGCGTCGGATCGTCGCCAATACCGATGCACAGCGCGCCGCTGCTGACCGCCGACTGCACGCCGCTGACGGAGTCTTCGAAGACCAGGCATTCATCGCTCTGACGCTCCAGTCGGGCGGCGGCCAGACGATAGGGATCAGGGGCCGGTTTGCCACTGCGCACATCGTCGCGGCAGATGATGCAGTCGAAAACCGCCGTCAGGTCGTGTTGCTGCAGGACGTGATCGACTCGCGCTCGCCAGCTGCTGGTCACCAGCGCCAGCGGCACGCGCCCATTCATTTGGGCGATGAACGCAGCGACACCCGGCACCAGCGAACAGCTCGAAACCTCTTCGATGGCGTCGACTTCTTGCTTGATGGCCACGCGCGTCTGTTCGTCGAACTGACCAAACAGGGCCTGCAGGGTATAGCCGCCCGGGCGGCCGTGAATGTGATCGTCGATGAACGCCTGATCGACGGCAACACCGTAGTTGCGCGCCACCGTGGTCCAGGCGAACTCGATGACCTCGCGAGACTGGATAAGCACGCCGTCCATATCAAAGCAGACGGCTGTAAACGTTCGTTGTGTCATCGGTTGCACTTCGCATTTTCTGGTGAGCAATGAATGCCAGCACGGTACCCATCAGGGCAAACAGCGCCATGACATACCAGGACCATTGTGGCTGCGTCTCGTACAGATACCCGGCAAAGGGTGTGGCCAGGCCCATGGGCAAGGCAACCGCCAGCGAGTAATAGACACCCTGGGTAAACACCTGGATGTCTGGTGGTGCATGGTCGCGAATGCAGCGCATGATCGCCGAGTGATACGCCGCGAAACTCAAGGCGTGCAGGCATTGCCCCAACAGGATCACGGGCACCGCATCGCTGTCGGAGAACAACGCCCAGCGCGCCGCCGCACAGACACTGGAAAACATCACGATGGACAACGGCGAACAGAACGACAGGACTTTGTTGGAGAACGCGAAATAAGTGATTTCCGCGATCACCGCCACTGACCAGAACACCCCGATGGCGGTTGAAGAGTAACCCTTCACACCCCAGCCGATCGACGCCGTGGAAAAGTACAGGGTGTGACTCAGTTGAATGAAGCTGGCCGCCGCAATCGCGATCAACAGACTTTTCTGCGCGAACAGTGCCTTCCAGTCCGGTCGTTCGATCGTGCGGCTGACCGGTTCCAGATATGCACGGGAGACCTGACGTTTCAGCCACAGACACGCCAGTGCGGTGAGCAACATGCACACGGCAATCACCACCGGCACCCATGACTGGCTGTACTGCGCAAACAACAGGCCGCCGAAAGTCGATGTCAGGATGAAAGCCGAAGAGCCCACCGCGCGGACCCAACCATAGTTCTGCAGAGCTTGTTTGTCACGCTTGAGCAGATAGGACTCGGACAGCGGCAACACCACCATCCACAGCCCGCCAAACAGAATGCTCAGGCACACGAATCCCCACAGGTGCACCGGCATGAAATAGAACAGCAACGTGCACAACGCCGCCGAGAAGCCGAGAAACGCCGCGAGCCGCAATTGGTCCACGCGCCAATCGGCCACGTACGTAATCAAGACCCCGGTCACCACCTGGGGCCAATAGACCGCCGCGATCAGCAGGCCAATCTGGCTGGCGCTGAAGCCCAGCGAATTCAGCCAGGTCGGCCAGAATGGGTAGATGATGCCTTCTGCCGCAAAGAACCCGAAAAAGATCAGATACATGGGTCAACCATACGCTCGATGCTCCTGAACAGGGCTCCAGCGGAGCCCTGTAACCATCCTTCCATTACTCGAAGCGTTGTTGGGTGAAGCTGTTTTTACCTTTGCGCCAGACAATCAGCGATTCACTCATCACCACCAGATCGACCATCCCTTCTTTCAACGCATCCAGCGCATCCTGAGGCGAACACACGATCGGCTCTTCGTGCCGGTTGAACGATGTGTTGATCAACGCTGCCTGACCGGTCCGGTCATGCCAGGCATTCAACAGACGATGCATGAACGCATCACGCTCAGGGCGAATGATCTGCGGCCGCGCCGTGCCGTCGATATGCACCACCGCCGGGCTCGCTTCGCTGAACTGCGGATGACAATCGTAGGTCATGGTCATGGTGTCTGCTGCCACTTGATCCTCGTCCCACCCGACATAGCAGGCCGCCGCCTGTTCGATGGCGGTGACCGGACCGAAGGGCATGAACTCCGTGCGGTGCATGCGTTTGTTCAACCAGTCGTTCACTTCGCCATCCTGCGCGTGATAGACGATGCTGCGGTTGCACAGAGAGCGCGGGCCGAACTCCATCTTGCCCTTGAACATGCCCAGCACCTGGTTTTCCATCAGTGCGTCGGTCAGCACGTCGATGATGTTCGACGGTGTGTGGTAACCGAGTTCTGGATAGTCGCGATGGATCAGGTTGATGTTCTGCGAAACGCTGCGCGATTCCGGCCCGAGTGTCATCGCCGGGTTCTTGAAGCGGGTGCCGTTTTCCAGGTACGCCGCCCCGACGGCCGCCGCCAGTGCCAGCCCGCCATCGCCCATGCACGGCAGCACATAGACGTTTTTCACGCCGGGAATCTCGCGCAGGCGCTGGTTGAGTTTGACGTTGCCAAACACACCGCCGGCCAGGCACAGGTTGGTGCTGCCGCGTTGTTCCAGGTGATGTTTGACGATCGCCACCAGCAAGTCTTCGGAGTGACGCTGCACGGCGGCGGCGATGTCCTCGGGGGTTTCCCGAGAGAAAAGCGTTTCCAGTGATTCGCTGTAGTTGTTGTAGGACGGCACGAACAGCTCGCCGCAACGGGCCTTGATGCGCCCGTCTTCAAAACGGATCATCTGCTGCATCACCCCCAGCAACTTCTGCGGATCGCCAAAAGCAGCCAGGCCCGTGACCTTGCCTTCATGCCGGTTCGGTTTGTAGCCCAGCAAATGGGTGATCCGGCCGTAGAAATAACCCAGGCTGTCGATGCTGGTTTCGCGCTGCAGCACCGTGGTTTCGGTCGGGCTGTACCAGGTCACGGTCAGCGACTGGAAGTCGCCGCGCCCGTCACAGGTCAGGGTCAAGGCCTCATCGAACGGCGAGCAGACATAAGCACCGAGGGCATGGCATTCATGGTGATCGATGTAATACGCCTTGCCGGCCAGGCCATTGGCGACAATGTATTGGTCGAATTCGGCGCGCTTCTCTCTGTCGTTTCGGACTTCATCGGTGACTCGCTGGCGGAACTGCGCCAGGCCTTCGGGGTTGTTCCGGACTTCCTCGACGATTCGGTCGAAATACAACTCAAGGTGTTTATCTGCGTTGAAACCGGCATTCCATCCGTAAGCCACGTAGTCGAGATCTTCCAGCGACACGCCGGCCTGGCTCAACACAAACTCGATGGATTTGGCAGGCCAGATCTTGTGGTCCTTGATACGGGTGAAACGCTCTTCGCTGACTGCCGAGAGAATCTGACCATCGCGTACCAGGCAAGCGCCCGACAAATCGTTATTGGTAATGCCCAAAATGACCATAACTACTCCTTGTTCTTGCCAATTTCGCGGATGAGTGTGCCCACGACCGAAGAGCGCAATGCTCCGGCCAAGGCGCGTGGCGCCGTGTCATGAACCGTGAGGAGGCGAAATCATCTGGTTCGCCCGGGATATGCCTTTACGTGCAGGCAGCAGAGGTGCGTATTGCCATCGCAAATTCCTTTTTGCAGAAAAATTCCACGGGCGTTACCCACCGACCTGGCCTCATGGCCAGACCACCAGTGGGTGCCCGCTATCCTACAAACCGGCCAGCTGCGTTGGCCATGCCTGTGCGGGGATCAGACTAGTAGGAAATTTCTGAACGTTTCGATGAGCCTCGGCATCCTGTCCGTCTTTTCCGGGGCATAAAAAAACCTGTGGGAGCCGGATGGCTCCCACAGGTTCAAGTGTGGTGTGTGGACTCACACCATTTCGTTGCGAATCCATTCAACTACTGACGTGCGCTTCGGGGCCCAGCCCAGCAGTTCGCGGGCATGCTTGCCACGTACCCGGCTGTTGGAGCCCAGGCCATAGTTGGCCATTTCATAGCCCCACTCTGCTTCGGCGTCTTTCAGCGGCCAGTCTTGTGGCTGGCCCAGGTTCAGGGCTTCGGCCATGGCGGTGGTCATGTCGATGAACGACGCTTCGCCGCTTTCGACGAAGTAGAACGTGCCCGGGACGTTTTTGGTCAGGGCCAGCAGGTACAGCGCAACCACGTCTTCGATGTGCACGTTGGACCAGATGTTCTGGCCGGTACCGACATGACGCACCACGCCGCTTTTGCGCGCCTGTTTCAGCAGGCGCGGCAGTTGCACGCTGTCGCGATTGACGCCCAGGCTGTGACCGTAAATCAGGGTGTTACAGATGACTGCCGAGTTCACGCCGTCCTTCGCTGCCGCGAGGATCAGGTTGTCGATGGCCACCCGTGCGGCTTTGTCGACAGTCGGCTCCGGCAGGTTGTCTTCGAAGTAGATGACGTCGCTGGATTTGCCGCCAGAAGCGTCACCGACGATGCTCGACCCGCTGGTGTGCAGGAACACTTTGTTCGAGCCGCGCAGGGCATCGAGCAAGGCTTCGACGGCGCCACGATGGTCGCTGCTGGCGGCGTTTATCACCGCGTTGGCGGCGCGGGCCTGCTCGGCCAGCAGTGCCTTGTCGTCAAGGGTGCCGATCACCGGGGTGATGCCCAGTGCTTTCAGCTCATTAGCCTGCTCGGCGCTGCGCACAAGACCGGTGACGGTGTGCCCGGCCTTGACCAGACCAGTGGCGATGGAGCCGCCGATAAAACCGGCGGCGCCGGTGACGAATACGTTCATGGAGAAACTCCCTGCGTGAATAAATGATGCAACGAGTATCGACCGGCGAGCCCTGTGGAAAAACCCGCCCTCAACCAATTCACTCTTGCGCAGGGGTCACGAATCAGCCTTTGAAATCGGCGCTGGCGTAAGCCGCCAGTTTGCTCTGGATGAAGTCCAGGAAGCACTGGATCCGCAGCGCCAGTTGCGAGTTGCGGTAGTACACCGCGTTGATCGGCTGGCGATAACCGCTGTTGAATTCCGCCAGCAACACCTTGAGGCGCCCGGCGCGAATGTCGTCGATGGTCATGAAGTGCGAGAGGCAGGCAATGCCCTGGCCTTCCAGCGCCAGATGCCGAACCGTCTCGCCGCTGGAGGCGCTGATCGCCGGGGTGATCGGCCAGCGATCGCCGTGCACGTAACGCAGCGGCCACTGGTTGAGGCCTTCGTTCTGGGTGAAGCCGAGCAAGGTGTGTTCGCTGAGGTCGGCCACTTCCAGCGGCGCGCCGTGTTTTTCCAGATAGGCGGGACTGGCAACGATCAGCAGCGGACTGCAACCCAGCGAGCGGGCATGCAACGTCGAATCGGCGAGGGTGCCGATGCGGATGGCGACGTCGGTGCTTTGTTCCAGCAGGTCAATGATCAGGTCATTACTGTTGAGTTCGAGCTGGATGTCCGGGTACAGCCGCCGGAATTCGTCGATGTACGGCACGATGGCGTGGAGCATGAACGGCGATGCGGCGTTAATTCGCAGCCGTCCTGATGGCGTCTGTTGGCGCGAAGAGAGGCGCTCCTCGAGCTGATCCATCTGGTCGAGAATCAGCTTGGCCTGCTCGAAGAAATACTTGCCTTCCTCGGTCAGGTCCATGCGCCGGGTCGTGCGGTTGATCAGCGTGGTATCGAGCTTGGCCTCCAGCCGCGACAGCGTGCGGCTGACCGCCGACGGCGTCTGTCCGACCTGCTCGGCGGCGGCGGAGATCGAACCGCATTCGATCACGCAGACGAAAATCTGCAACTCATCGGATCTGGCTTTCACGGGTGTCCTCGAATCGAAAGGCCTGCTGCGCAAGCTCAGGCCTTCGATAGTAGCCGAGCGTCAGGCCTTGAGGCCAAACACCTCGGTCAGATGCTGCTCGTAACGCGCCACATCCGCCTCGATGTTCGGGCGTTTCATCACGTCCACACAGAGGAACGTCGGCAGACCGGTCATGCCGAGGAACTCGTTGGCCTTGTGGAACGGGAAGTAAACAGCGTCGACGCCTTTGGCTTCGAAGAAGTCGGTCGGATCATCGAACGCCTGCTGCGGTGCGTTCCAGGTCAGCGACAGCATGTACTGCTTGCCCTGGATCAGGCCTCCGCTGCCGTACTTCTGCGAGGAGTCGGAACGGGTGCGACCGTCGCTGGCGTACAGACTGCCGTGGCCTTCGGTGAAGACTTCGTCGAGGTACTTTTTCACCGTCCACGGCGCGCCCATCCACCAGCCCGGCATCTGATAAATGATCACGTCGGCCCAGAGGAATTTGGCGACTTCTTCGGCGACGTCGTAACCCTCGTCGATGAAGGTGGTCTTGACGTCGAGACCGCCACGATCCAGCACGCTCAGCGCCGCTTCGTGCAGGGTGGTGTTGTAGCGACCGTCGGAGTGGGCGAATTTTTTACCGCCATTGAGCAACAGCACTTTTTTCATGGGACAGCCTCGATCGGATTCCGATGCGCAGCGCAGAGCGCTGGATGGAGAAGGGGAAAAATTGAATGGCGGCAGATTAGCGATCCGCCTCGCGCGGAATAAGCACCGCTTGCGCAAAATTCATTTGAGTAAAACGCACGAATCCAATGCTGATTGTTGCCTTAGGATTGGCCGCCATCTGAATCTGAGGAGTTTTTTTGCGATGAGCGAACGCCAGGGTTTCATCCTGCACGCCAAGACCCGCCCGGAAAAAGCCGAGGCCTTCGAAGCGTTTTTCCGCGCTTATGTCGAGCCGAGCCGCGCAGAGCCGGGCTGCATCGAGTACCACATGCTGCGCGACAAGGAAGATCCGAGCCTGTTCATTTTCTACGAGATCTGGGAAACCCAGGCGCATCTGGACGTGCACTCGAATCTGCCGCACATGCAGCAATTCCTGGCCCAGCGCATGGAGTATCTGGAGCGGGATTTCGATATCCGCCCGATTGAAATGCTCAGCGATTCGTCCGCTAGCCGCTGATCAGCAGATGGGCGCCGAGCGCGCCCAGACCGATGAAAAACACCCGCTTGAACAGCACGGCGCTGATGCGCTGACGCAGCCATTGGCCGAGCAGCATGCCGAGCACCGCCGGGATCAGCGCCAGCAACGAGGCGCTCAATTCTGCGCCGCCGAGCGACCCGCGCCAGAGCAATCCGCCGGCCAGCGCCAGGGTCGACACGGTGAAGGACAGGCCCAGCGCCTGCACCAGTTCATCGCGGTTCAAACCCAGGGCCTGCATGTACGGGACGGCGGGAATCACGAACACGCCGGTGGCCGAAGTGATGATGCCGGTGATCACGCCACACAGCGGCCCCAGCCACGGTTCATGACGGCGACTGACACTCAGCGTCGGCAGGAACAACCCGCTCAACGCATAGAGCAGCAGCGCCGCGCCGAGCCCGCGCACGACCCAATGCCCGCCTGACATGCCGATCCACAAAGTGCCGACGGCCGTGCCGAGAAAGATCGCCAGCAGCATTGGCCACAGCCGTTTCACCAGCCCGCGCAAATGCCCGCCGAACGCCAGTTGCCAGATGTTGGTGAGGGTCGCCGGAATGATCAGCAACGCCGCAGCCTGCGACGGTGCCATAGCCAGACCGAGCAGCCCCATGGCGACAGTGGGCAGGCCGAGGCCGATCACTCCTTTCACCAGACCGGCGACGACGAAAGTCATCAGCACCAGCAAAGACAGGGCCAGACCGAGGTTTTGATAGAAATCTGCGAGTGCGTTCATGGCGATACTGTGCGCCTGCGCGGGTGAACTGAAAATCTGTCATACACTGAGGCAGCCTCTCTTTCAGCAAGAGCCACGACCGATGCACTTCGACCTCACCGACCTGCGCCTGTACCTGCACATTCTCGACAGCGGCAACATCACCGCTGGCGCCGCTCGCAGTCATCTTTCGCTGGCGGCGGCCAGTGCGCGGATCCGGGCCATGGAGGCGTCGCTGGGCACCGAGTTTCTTGAGCGCGGGCGCCGTGGCGTCACGCCGACCCCGGCCGGTAAAGCGTTGGCGCAACATGCGCGTGTGTTGCTGCAACAGGCCGAACGCCTGCAACAGGATCTGGCCGAGTACGCCCGGGGCGTCAAAGGCCAGGTGCGGTTGCTGTGCAACACCACGGCCCTCAGCGAATACCTGCCGGAGGTGCTGGCGGATTTCCTGCGTGAGCATCCCAATCTCGATATCGATCTGCAGGAGTTGCCCAGCGCCCGCATTACTCATGCATTACGCCAAGGGGCGGCGGATCTGGGCATCGTCTCCGATGCGATCGACACCACCGACTTGCAGACCCGAGCCTTTCGCGATGATCCGCTGGTGTTGATTCTGCCGCTGGAGCATCCGCTAGCCGACGCCGCCGAGGTCAGCTTCAGCGATGCCTTGCATCACGATTTTGTCGGCCTCAACGCCGACAGTGCCTTGGCGGTGTATCTGGAAGAACAAGCATTGCATGGCGGTTCGCGGATGCAGATCCGCATCCGCGCCGATGGTTTCGACGGGGTGATGCGCATGGTGGCCCGGGGCGCCGGCATCGGCATCGTGCCGCTGGCGGCGGTCCAGCGTGCCGCGCCGCAGGCCTTCAAGTCCCTGCCGATGAATGAAGCGTGGGCCAGGCGCAAACTGTTGCTGTGCGCCCGCGACTTCGCCGCACTCCCCGCCTACGCCCGCGCCTTGCTGGACGCCTTGACTCTGCCCTGAGGGGCAGACTTTACCCTTGAGGTTTCTTCCTCAGGGGCAGTCATGATGGGCAAGCGGATTTTGTTGATTCTCGGCCATCCATCCAGCGAAAGTTTCTGCGCCGCACTGGCCGGACACTACCTGGCCTCGGCCCGCGAGGCCGGGCACGAGGTGCGGCAACTGTCCCTCGGCCAGCTCGATTTCGACCCGATCCTGCGCGACGGCTACAGCCGAGTTCAGACACTTGAACCGGATCTGCTCCAGGCCCAGGCCGACATCCTGTGGGCCGAACACCTGACGCTGGTGTACCCGATCTGGTGGGGCGGAATTCCGGCGCTGCTCAAAGGTTTTTTCGACCGGGTCCTGCTCCCGGGTTTCGCTTTCAAATACCGCCAGGGCAAAGCCTTTCCCGACAAACTCCTGCATGGTCGCAGCGCCCACTTGCTGGTCACCATGGACACGCCGCCCTGGTATTACCGCTGGATCTATCGCATGCCTGGCCTGCACGAAGTGCGCAAGAACACATTGGCGTTCTGCGGTATCGAACCCCGACGCACGTTGACCTTCGGGCCGGTACTCGGCGCCAGCGACCATCAGCGTGAAACCTGGCTGAAGCAGGCCGGATCCATTGCCCGCCATTGAGTTTTCCGTTATTGCTGCGCAGGCCCGCTGACGGAGAAAAGGGATTTGCACATGTACATCGGCCAGGCCGCACAACGCTCGGGAACCACGATCAAGACCATCCGCCATTACGAATCGATCGGTCTGCTGCCCGAGGCCCGGCGCCAGGGCAAATACCGGGTTTACGATCCGCAGACGGTCGAGCTGCTGAGCTTTATCAAATGCGCACAGGCGCTGGGTTTTCGCCTCAGGGAATTGCAGGCGATCTTTGCCGGCCAACCCGAATTGACGCCCTATGAAAAGGCCCGCCGCGCGATTGCCGGCAAGCAGCAGGAGATCGCAGCGCAGCTCCTCACACTCACCCGACAGCAAGAGCAACTGAGCGCGCTGGAAGCCAGCCTTGAACACGCGCAACAGCAATGCCTGTCGAGCGTATCGACTGCAAAATAAGCACAAGGAATAGCTTGCAAGGTACGGATACATACGTACTATATCGCCAGAGCGAACGTGTTGCCCGATACCCGTTTTCGCACAACGACAACGGACAAGGAAGAACGGATCGGCTCCATTAAACCTACATGGAATGAGGTGACGCGATGGTTGATTCAACGGAGTTTCGTAATGCAATGGCGATGCTGGGGAGTGCCGTCACCATCGTCACGACCGATGGCCCTGCGGGGCGATTCGGCTTTACCGCGTCGGCGGTGTGCAGCGTGACGGATTCACCGCCCACGCTGCTGGTGTGCGTCAATCGCTCGTCGTCCAATCACGAGCATTTCAAGACCAATGGCGTGCTGTGCGTGAACGTCCTGACCGGCGATCACCAGTCGACTTCCGGGGCGT
This sequence comes from Pseudomonas sp. GW821-FHT02C04, assembly GCF_059421845.1. Taxonomy (NCBI): domain Bacteria; kingdom Pseudomonadati; phylum Pseudomonadota; class Gammaproteobacteria; order Pseudomonadales; family Pseudomonadaceae; genus Pseudomonas; species Pseudomonas sp. GW821-FHT02C04. Next base: position 130,622 of record NZ_JBWKVT010000012.1, read on the forward strand.
TCGCCAATCGGCAGTTGAGCATGCAGGAGCGTTTTTCCAGCGTGAACTGCCAGACGCTCAAGACCGGATCGCCGGTGATCGAAGAGGCGCTGGTCAGCCTCGATTGTCGGGTCAGCAAGGTCGACGAGGTCGGCACTCACAGCATCTTCTACTGTGAAATCCTCGAACTGCAGCAACACAGCGAGGCCACGGAAGGCCTGGTCTATTTCAACCGCAGTTACTACCGTCTGAACGACGAACTGCGCCTGGCACCCGAGCAGTGATCCAGACACCCGCCGGCATCGCAGATTGCTAGCCGGCGGGTCATGACAGGGATGTAACCATGCTATTCAATGAAGACAACTTCGCGGATATCGACCTGAACCTGATCATCATTTTCCTGGTGCTGTTCCGCGAACGCAGCGTGTCACGCACGGCCGAACGCCTGCACGTCAAACAACCCGCCATCAGCGGATCACTGGCACGACTGCGCAAGCGGTTCGATGATCCTCTGTTTCTGCGCTCATCCAGAACCATGCGCCCGACCTCGAAAGCCGAGGAACTGGCGCAGGCCCTGACGCCCGCCATCAAGCAGATCGAAGCGGTCATCCGGCTCTAAAAAAAATGCGAAAAAAAACCTGCGGGGGTTCGCTCCCGCAGGTTTTTTTCATCAGGCCGACTTGAGCGCCTGAGCGTACTCGACCCGTGCCCAGAACGCCGGCAGAAAGCACTCGCTGACCAGCAGCGCCGAACCATTGCGGGTGAAACGCGAACGCCGGGCCAGCAACCGCTTGGCCTGTGGCGCATAGCGATAGGACAACGCCGCCAACGGTGCGCCGGGGGACAACAAGGCGCATTGGAAGGGTTCGCGCAGAGTCAGCTCCGAGGTGTAGAGAATCTCGGCCAGCGGCCGGCGACCGTAGCCGTTCAGATCCGACCAGTCACCGTTCAGCGCCGGCATACTGGTCAGGCTGCGCGCGGTGACGCAGGCCTCGCCATCCAGTTTCATCACCACCTCGCGCACCCAGCCAATGGTCATCGGCGGCACGTTCAACGCTTGCGCTTCTTCAGGATTGAGCGGGCCATGGGACTGCTCGACCACTTCGATTGAATAGTCGCCCATGGCTTTCAGACGCGGGGTCAGTGCCCCGGGCAAAAACAGCCAGTGATGCTCGGAGCCGGTCAATTCCGACAGGGGTCGCGACGACCAGTAATGACTTGTATCCATACCCGCACACACCTTCCTGGTGATGGTGAATTGATTGGTTGCCGTGGAAGGCCAACCCTTCACCGGCGGTGTCTGTCACTCGGCTCCGTTTTCTTCGGTCACTTCGTGTTTGCTGATCACGCTGATGGTCTGTTCATCGGTCTTGACCGCCGACAGCAGCGAGTCGAGAAGCCCCGGGAAACGCACGTCCATGTCTTCACGACGCAAGGACAGCAGGTTTTCCCGACCGTAGGGGCGCTGCCAAATCAGACCGCTGTCACGCAGTACCCGCCAGTGGTGGGTCATGGTCGACTTCGATGCGCCCTTGAGGATCCGGCCGCATGGATGTTCCTGGCCATCGGACAACACTTTCAACACGGTCAGGCGTAGCGGGCTTCCCAATGCGTTCAGCACATTTTCCAGAAGGATCTGATCCTGATTGGGATGATTCGGGACGTTCATAGGTAGGTACCCTTGATGATATAGGCGGGAATAATCCGGCTTGTATTCGTCTATACGAGAACAGTAAGACTATACACAATATGCCTTTTCCCCGCGACAGCCGCCCCGAAGGCGGCGTCCCGAAAAACACTACAGAGCACTGCTCTGTGCCGTCTCCAGCGCGGGGGCCTGGAACCCGCCGCCCAGCGCCGCCATCAACGAAACCGAGCTGTCGATGTGCTTGCTGTTGAGGAAGGCCAGACGCATTTCGTCCTGAATCAATTGTTGCTCGATATTCAGGGCATCGAGGAACGTGTCCTCCCCGGCCTTGTAGCGCGACTGCGACAGATCGTAAGACGACTGCGCAATCGAACAGGCATCGCGCTGCACGACGATTTGCTGCTCGAAAGAACGCAACTGCGTCACCGAAATCGCCACCTCATGCAGCGCCGAATTCAACACCCGGTTGTACTGTGCAATCGAACTGTCGAGCTCAGCGTTGCCGGCCTTCAGATCGGAGCGCAGACGACCCGCATCGAAGATCGGCAGCGACACCGTCGGCGCCACATTCCAGAATTTGCTGACCCCGGCGAACATCGCATCACCGATCAAGGCATGCGAACCCGCCGCCGCCACCAGGTTGATGTTCGGGTAGAACGTGGTCTTCACCGCCTCGACGTTCCTGGTCTCGGCCTCCACCCGCCAACGTGCGGCGACGATGTCCGGGCGACGACCCAGCAACTGGGCCGGCAACTGCGCCGGCAATGCCACCACGCTGGCCTGCAGATTCGATGGCCGCTCAAGCGTGTGCGCACGGTCGACGCCCTTGCCGATCAGCGCCGACAATTGCAGCCGGGCGATTTCGATGTCTTCGTTGGCGCCGATCAGGGTCGATTCCGAACGCGCCTTGAGACTCTGCACCTGCTTGAGTTGCGACAGGTTGTCGAGCCCCGAGCCGTACCGCGAATCCGTCAGTTCCACCAGTTTGCTCAAGCGTTCGAGATCGCGCTGGTTGAGCTCCGACACCTGCCAGGCGTACGCCAGTTGGTTGTAAGCCTTGACCACGTTGGTCGCCAGAATCAGCCGCGACGATTGCAGGTCGACTTCTGCTGCTCTTGCACTGTTGAGCGCCGATTCCCAGGCGGCACGCTGGCCGCCCCAGAGGTCGAAGGTGTAGCTGAAATTCACCGCCAGATTGCGTGCGGTGAAGTACTTCTCACCTTCGCCGCTGTAGTCCTCGAAACGCGACAGCCGACCGCGAGTGACACCCGCCGACGCGTCCATTTCCGGGTAACGCTCGGCGTCGCGCAGGTCGAGAAATGCGTTGGCCTTGGCGACCCGGGCAGCGACTTCCTGCAAGTCCGGGTTGCTGGCATACGCCTCTTCGATCAACGCGCCCAGGCGCGGATCACCCAGCGATGTCCACCAGTCCGCACGCGGCCATTGGGCCGGCGGCAATTTGTCTTTCAGGCTGTCGGACGGCGCATCGCCGACCGCCAGCAATTTGCCCTGATGATCGATCCCGGCGTAGTTCACACAACCCGCCGCCAACAGGATGGCCGTCGCCAGGGGCGCCAGCATCAAACGTGTAATCGAATACATGTCACGTCCTCACAGGATGGGTTGCGGCACACCGGCCGGTTCGGCTTCGGGTGCGTGGCTCGGTTGCTTGATCGAACTGAGCAGCGTGTACACCGACGGCAGAATGAACAGGGTGAACAAGGTGCCGATCAGCATTCCCACCACAATCACCAGGCCCAGGCCGAAGCGGCTGTTGGCGCCGGCACCGCTTGCGAACAACAGGGGCGCGAGGCCGACCACCATGGCAGCGGTGGTCATCAGGATCGGCCGCAGACGCACCTGCGCGGCGTGCTGGATCGCTTGCACGCGGTCCATGCCTTGCTGACGCTGCAATTCGTTGGCGAACGCGACCATCAGGATCCCGTGCTTACTGATCAGACCGATCAGCGTGATCAGGCCGATCTGGGTGTAGATGTTCATCGAAGTCATGCCCAGCGCCAGCGGCACCAAAGCCCCGCAGATCGACAGCGGCACGCTGATCAGAATGATGAACGGGTCGCGGAAGCTCTCGTACTGCACGCTCAGCACCAGATAGATGATCACCAGGGCCAGGCCGAAGGTGAACGCCAGGCTGTTGCCTTCCTGCACGTATTGGCGGGCATCGGACTGCCAGTCGAAACTGAAGCCGGCCGGGAAGTTTTCCGATTGCTTCTGCAGGAAGCCCACCGCATCGCCCAGGGTCACGCCCGGCGCCGGAATGGCCTGGAACGTGGCGGAGTTCTGCTGGTTGAACTGGGTCAGGCGATTCGGCTCGACCTTGACGCTGAGGGTGGCCAGCGTCGACAGCGGCACCGGATTGCCCTTCTGATCCTTCACGTAATACAGCTTCAGGGTTTCCGGGGTCAGGCGATCCGCCGACACCGACTGCGGGATCACGTCGTAGGAGCGACCGTGGAACGAGAACCGGTTGACGTACTTCTCGCCGATCAGGCTGTTGAGCGTTTCGCCGATGTCCTGCATGCGGATGCCCAGGGCGTTGGCCTTGGCGCGGTCAACCTGGATTTCCACCACCGGGTTGTTGAAGTCCAGATCGCTGTCGACCACCGCGAACAGGCCACTGGCCTGAGCCGCTTTCTTGAGCTGATCCATCACGTTGTACAGCGCCAGATAATCCTGATCGCTGCGGATCACCATCTGCACTGGCAGACCACCGGTAGAGCCCGGCAGCGGCGGCATCTGGAACACGAAAATGCTCGTGCCTTCGATCTGGTTCACCCGTGCCTGCAAGTCAGGCTGGATGGTGTTGGCATCGCGGCCACGCTTTTCCCAGTCCACCAGGTTGATCCCGCCGACGCTGTTGGACAGACCGTCGGAGCCGTTCGCCACCCAGTTGCTGTAGCCCTCGGGGATTTCGTTGAAGGTCTTGTAGAGCTCGTGAGCGTAGGCTTCGAGGTAGTTCAGGTTGGCGTGCTGCGGCGCCTTGATCGCGGTCAGCAGGATGTTCTGGTCTTCCAGCGGCGCCAGTTCGGTCTGCGCCGAGCGGTAGAGAAACGGCAGGCTGAAGAAGATCACCAGCGCCACGCTCAGGCTGATCCAGCGACGTGCCAGCGAACCGCCGAGCAGCGCGCCATAACGACGGGACAGGTACTGGAAGAAACGGTCCGCCTTGACGGCCATGAAGCCTTCGCTGGTTTTCGCGTCCAGCAGACGGGTACTCATGATCGGCGACAGGGTCAGCGCGACGATGCCGGAAATCACCACGGCACCCGCCAGGGTCAGCGCGAACTCCTTGAACAGCGTGCCGGTGAGGCCGCCCATCAGACCGATCGGCGCATACACCGCCGCCAGAGTGAAGGTCATCGCCACCACCGGCCCGGCCACTTCACGGGCACCGATCAGAGCAGCGTCGAACGGTGTCTTGCCCTCTTCGATGTGACGGTGGACGTTTTCCACCACGACGATGGCGTCGTCCACCACCAACCCGATGGCCAGCACCATGGCAAGCAAGGTGAGCAGGTTGAGGCTGAAGCCGAACATCTGCATCAGCATCGCCGCGCCGAGCATCGACAGCGGAATCGTCACCAGCGGAATCAGCACGGTGCGGAACGTGCCCAGGCACAGGTAAATCACCAGAACCACAATCACCAGCGCTTCGAGCAGGGTGTAACTCACTTCATCGATCGACGACTGAATGAAGTGCGCCACTTCGAACGGGATCTGCACGGTCACGCCCGGTGGCAGGGTTTCCTGGATCTGCGGCAGCAATTCGCGCACGCGTTTGACGATGACCAACGGGTTGCCGGTTGGTGCTGCGTCCAGACCGAGGAACAGTGCCGGTACGTCGCTCATCGCACCACTGGTGTCGGTGGAGGCTGCGTTCAGTTCCACAGTGCCGACGTCACGCACACGGATGATGTGGCCGTTGTCGTTGCGCAGCACCATGTCGCGGAAGTCTTCGACGCTGTTCAGGTCAGTGTTGACCCGTAGGTTGCTGACCACGTACAGGCCTTTGACTTGACCTGGTGCTGCCTGGAAGTTGTTGCCTTCAATGGCGGCCGAAACGTCCTGCCCGGTCATGCCGTAACCGGCCAGACGCTGCGGATCGAGCCACAGGCGCATGGACAGTTTCTGCTCGCCCATGATGTTGATCTTGGCCACGCCTTCGATGCCGGCGAACATCGGCTCGACGACACGGGAGATGTAATCCGACATCTCCGGAATGGTCAGGTTGGAACTGGCGAACGCGACGTAGGCCACGCTGGTGAAACCGCCGGAAGTACGTTCAACCACAGGGTCGTAGGCGTCCTTCGGCAAGCGATATTTGATCTGGTTGACCTTGGCCATGACCTCGGTCAGCGCCGCGATGGAATCACTGTTCAGTGCCATGCGGATCGTCACCTGGCTGCGACCCTGGGTCGAGGCCGACGACAGATAGTCGATGCCTTCGACCGAGGCCACGGCCTGGCTGATCGGTTGGGTGACGAAGCCCTGCATCAGCTCCGAAGAAGCGCCGGGATACTGGGTGGTGACCGTGATGGTCGACGTTTCCAGCATCGGGTACTGGCGGATCGGCAGGTTCATCAGCGCACGCACCCCGAACAGCAGGATCAGCGTGCTGACCACCACGGCCAGCACCGGGCGGCGAAGAAAGAGGTCGGTGAAATTCATTTTTCCAGCCCACTGAGTTTAAGAGCAATCGTGTCCGGCACGCCTTCCACCGCCACGCCGTCGTGGAGCTTGAGCTGACCGGAAGTCACCACTTGCACACCTTCGATCAAGCCCTTGTCGACCACCGCCCAGCCGTTGCGACGCTCGCCGACCTTGATCGACTCACGCTTGACCTTCTGCACGCCGGTCTCGTCGGTGTAGACCGAGAACACGCTCTCGCCGTAGGCGTTGTAGGTGATCGCGGTTTCGGGAATCAGCAGCTCGGCGGTCTGTGGCAGGGTCACCGAGACCCGTGCATACATGCCGGGACGCAGGCGTTTTTGCGTGTCGGTAATGACCGCTTGAACGTTGATGGTGTGGGACTGGTTGATCTGCGGGTCGACCGCGACGATCTTGCCGGCGAAGGTCGCGTCACCCCAGGCATCGACCTTGGCCTGCACGGTCTGGCCCAGTTGCACTTGCGAGCCATCGCGTTCGGCGAGGGTGAAGTTGACGCGCAGCAGGCCCGGATCCGTCAGGGTCGCTACCGCGCTGCCGGCTTGCAGGTACTGGCCCAGATGCGCCTGGCGAATGCCGAGGGTGCCGCCGAACGGCGCACGAATGTGCCGTTGAGCGATCTGCGCCTGCATGCGTTCCATGTCGCCCTTGGCCGCGTCGTATTGAGCACGGGCACTGTCGAAGGCGCGACGGCTTTCGGCGCCGGTCTTGGCCAGTTCCTGGACACGGGCAAACTGCGCCTTGGCCGATTCGTACTCGCCTTTCAGGCGAACCAGTTCACCTTGCTCGGGTGCGTCGTTGAGCTTGAGCAGCACCTGCCCCGCCTTCACTTCATCGCCGGACTCGAAATCGATGTCCACCACTTTGCCGCTGACTTCGGCCGACACCAGCACCTGGCGCTGCGCCTCGAGTTTGCCGATGGCTTCGAGGTAGTAGGTGTACGGTTGTTTCTTGACCACGGCCAGACCGACCCGGGTGCTGGGAATCCGTTGCTCGGCCGCAGCCGGTTGCGGCGACCAGAAACGCCAGCCCAGCGCGGCGGACAGCACCACGACCAGAATAATAAACACCAGCGACTTAATAATATTTCGAGCAAGCATGTGGCACTCCCTTGACTCTTTACTGCGAGCACAAAAGTTTGAGATTTAAGAAAATAAAGGTGCAACTTGAAACGGGCGCGCTATTGATCCCTGTGAACATTCACTGATAACGCGCCCGTTTTATTTATCCGCTATTACGCCGCGGCCAGTACGTTGGTTTTATCCAGGTAATACTTGCCGATACCGTGCAAGTTCAAAGGCGACAGAGTGAAGTGCTTCGAACCGGTATGAATATCGCGGAAGCAACGTTCCAGGAAGTGCGACTTGTAGACGGCTTTGGAACCGGCCATCGAGTAGATCTGGTTGACGGCGTTGACCGAGTTTTCAGTCAACACCGACGCTGCCAGACCGACACGGGCGCTGACCGGTTCGCCGATGGTTTCACCACGGTTGATCACCTGATGGATGGCATCTTCAAGAAGCAATTGCGCGGTGTGTACCGAGGAGATGGCGCGGCCGGTCTTCTCGAAGATCACCCCTTCCAGGCCCGGGTCGGTGTTGATCGCACGGTCGTTGCGGAAGTGATCCACGGCGGCCCGGGCCACGCCCAGCACGGTGGACATTGCTGCCAGGGTGCCGAACTCGTAGTAGCCGGTGGCGTATGCTCGGGAGCTGCGCGCTTCGGGGGATTTCTTCAGGGTTTCGACGTCCAGCGAGAACGCCTTGTTGACGATGACGTTGGAGCACTGGAAGTGATGGCTGCCGGTGCCGCGCATGCCCAGGGTGTCCCAGGTCGACAGAATGGTGCACTGGCTGGCGGGTACGAAGAACATCCGCACTTCCGGGGTGGTGTTGTTTTCGGTGCCTTTGACGGTGGCGGTGCAGACCAGCCAGTCGGCGTGGGCCGAGCCGCTGGCGAAGGCCCACTTGCCGCTCAGCAGGTAATCGTCACCCATTGGCAGCGCTTCGCCACCGGAGTGGATGGCGCCGATCACGAAACCGTCGCAGTGGTTGTAGATCGCTTCGGAAGTGGCTTCCGGCAGGTAGTCCGAGAGGCGCCCCATCGCCACTTGAACCGCCAGCTGCCAGGACAGCGAGGCGTCATGCCGGGCAAATTCCAGCACCAGTGCGGATGTGGTCTGGATATCGACCTGGGAGCCGCCGAACGCCCGGGAGACCGACGTACGGCCAAAACCGTCCTTGAAGAAGCGGGACATCACATCCTTGTGAGTCGCATTGGTCTGCTCGCTGTACTCGCGGTGCTGAACAATCAGCGGATTCAGTGCACGCACCTTCTCGAGCCATTCATTGGATTCGGAGGGAAGGCTGTTCCATTGCATTAGATTTTTCATAACGGCTCCTAGCTATTATTTATTTACGATCAGCAGACGAAAAAACAGACGAACTTTTATTGTTGTTAAACCCCGATAAAAATGTACGTCTACAGTCGTACATTTGACAAGCATTATTCTCAGACTTCTTTCACTTTTCAGTAAAAGGCAAATAGCTGTCCTACAATAATTAAATGCGCAAGACTCCAACCGAACTTGCAATGCAAGTTACGCCGTTTAAATCCGATTGATTACTTCACGCCGGCACGCCGGTCACTGACCCGCGACAGCGATGCCCAGTCCTGATCGGCCTGACCATGGGCCATGCCGTCCAGCAAGTTGTCCTTCAACACGCTGGCAAACGGCAACGGCACTTGAGCGGCCTCCCCGGCCTCCAACACCAGGCGCACATCCTTGAGGCCCAGCGACAATTTGAAGCCGGCCGGCTCGAATGTCTCATCGGCCATCTGCTTGCCGTAACCCTGATAGACCGGAACGGGGAACAGGGTCGAGGTGATCATGTCGATGAACGCCGCACGGCTGATGCCGTAGCCACCGGCCAGGGTCGAGGCTTCGGCCAGGGACTCGATCGCCGAGGCGACCATCAGGTTGGCCGACAGTTTGGCGGCGCACGCCACGTCTGCAGCTTCACCGAAGTGCCAGGTCTTGCGCCCCAGCACATCGAACAGCGGCTGCACCCGGGCCAGTGCTTCGGCAGGCCCCGAGGCGAGAATATTCAGATTGCCGGCGGCCGCCACATCGACCCGCCCCAGCACCGGTGCCGACACGTAACCGACGCCGCGCGCCTCGTGCAGGGCCGCCAGCTCTTTGGCCAGCGCCACGGACACCGTGGACATGTTGACGTGAACGTTGCCGGCCTGCAGACCGTCCAGCGCCTTGGCGTCGAGGAACACCGAGCGGATCGCCGCGTCATCGCCGAGCATCGAAATCAGCACGTCGGCCTGCGCCGCCAGCGCGGGGGTGTCGACAGGTTCGGCGCCAGCCCTGGCCAATTCGTCCAGCGGTGCCGACGAGCGATTCCACACGCGGACCCGATGCCCGGCCTTCAGCAGGTTCAGCACCATCGGCGCACCCATCGTGCCCAGACCGATAAATCCCAGTTCCATGTCGCGCTCCTCTCTCGATGAGGTCTTCAAATCCGTTTGTACAACGACCCACGATTGCGATTGTACGTGTACAGGCGTACATTTCAAGTGCCACGTTGATTCATTCTTCGCGGCAAGGGTTTCAAACACACCTTTACCCAAGGCAAGGAGGCTTTATGCAATTCGGGATCTACACCGTTGGCGACGTCACACAGGACCCTACCAACGCCCGTACCCCCAGTGAATCCGAGCGCATCCAGGCCACCCTGCAAATTGCGCAGAAGGCCGAAGACATCGGACTGGACGTGTTCGCCACCGGCGAGCACCACAATCCCCCGTTCATCACCTCCTCTCCCACCACGCTGCTGGCGTACATCGCAGCGAAGACCCAACGCATCATTCTCTCGACGTCCACCACCCTGATCAGCACCAACGATCCGGTGCGACTGGCGGAAGAGTATTCGCTGCTGCAAAACCTCTGCGGCGGACGCATGGACCTGATGCTCGGCCGTGGCAACACCGCGCCGGTCTATCCCTGGTTCGGCAAGAGCATCGCCGACGCCCTGCCCCTGGCGATGGAAAACTATAGCCTGCTGCATCGGCTCTGGCGCGAGGAAGACATCAACTGGAGCGGACGCTTTCGCACACCTCTGAACCACTTCACGTCGATCCCGCGACCGCTGGACGACCTGCCGCCCTTCGTCTGGCACGGCTCGATCCGCACCCCGGAAATCGCCGAACAGGCGGCGTATTACGGCGACGGTTTTTTCGCCAGCCACATCCTCTGGCCCCGGGAACACTTCATGGCGCTGGTCGAGTTCTACCGCACGCGGTTTGCGCATTACGGCCACGGCACGCCGGAACAGGCGATCGTCGGCCTTGGCGGCCACATCTTCATGCGTCGCAACTCTCAGGATGCACGCCGGGAGTTCCGTCCTTACTTCGATAACGCGCCGGTGTACGGCCACGGTCCGTCCCTGGAAGAGTTCATGGAGATGACCCCACTGGCCGTCGGCAGCCCTCAGGAAATCATCGACAAGACCCTGACCTTCCGCGAGCACTTCGGTGACTATCAGCGCCAGTTGTTCCTGTTCGACCACGGCGGTATTCCGCTGAAGACCGTGCTGGAACAACTCGACATGTTCGGCAAGGAAGTGTTGCCGGTGCTGCGTGAAGAAACCCGCAAACGCCGCTCGCCACTGGCGGCCGAAGCGCCGACTCACGCCAATCGCCTGGCCCGTTTGCAATCCCTGCAACCCTCGCCAGCCGAACCACGCACGGGCGTCAAAACCCCGCAACATGACAGTGTGACCGGCCACTGAGACCGTGGGAGCATCCGTGCTCCCACATTGATCTCGCAACGGTCAGGCAGCGCCTTTCAGCGGGCGCTGCGCGTCCATCGAAACCACCACATCATCGTTGATCAAACGGGCCAGATACTGACCGTAACCGGTCTTGCTCATGCTGCCCGCTTGCACCAGCAACTGCGCGTCGTCGATCCAGCCCTTGTTGTAGGCGATCTCTTCGAGGCAGGCGATTTTCAGGCCCTGGCGTTTCTCGATGGCCTGCACGAAGTTGCCGGCCTCCATCAACGCATCGTGGGTCCCGGTGTCCAGCCAGGCCATGCCACGGCCCATCACCGACACGTTCAACTTACCGCGTTGCAGGTAGACGTTGTTGACGTCGGTAATCTCCAGTTCACCGCGCGGCGACGGCTTGATGTCGGCGGCAATCTGCAGCACTTCGTTGTCGTAGAAATACAGGCCGGTGACCGCGTAATTGGACTTCGGATCGCTCGGTTTTTCGCAGATGCTCAGGGCCTTGCCGGCGGCGTCGAATTCCACCACGCCAAAACGCTCGGGATCGGCCACGTAGTAGCCGAACACCGTGGCGCCCTCATCGCGAGACGCGGCTTTCAGCAAGGTCTCACCGAAACCGGCGCCGTAGAAAATGTTGTCGCCGAGCACCAGGCAGACGTTGTCTTCACCGACGAATTCACGACCGATGATGAACGCCTGGGCGAGACCGTCCGGGCTTGGCTGCACCGCGTAGCTCAGGCTCAGGCCCAACTGGCTGCCGTCGCCGAACATGCGCTGGAAGCCCGGCAGATCTTCCGGGGTGGAGATGATCAGGATCTCGCGGATTTCCGCCAGCATCAGCACCGACAGCGGGTAGTAGATCATCGGTTTGTCATACACCGGCAGCGACTGTTTCGAGACGCCCAGGGTGATCGGGTGCAGACGCGAACCGGCGCCGCCTGCCAGCAGAATTCCTTTGTACTTGGCCATGCTTTTTTCCTTTCAAGCAGTGAGATTTGAATGACTGTGTGTTCAGGCCACGAGGGCTTCGTTGCGTTGCTCGCCGAGACGCTCCAGCGCGTAGGCACCGGACATCACCCGCACCCACCAGGCGCGGTTATCCAGATACCAGTCGACGGTTTTCTTCATGCCGCTTTCGAAGGTTTCCTGCGGCGTCCAGCCCAGCGTCGCGTGGATTTTCCCGGCATCGACGGCGTAGCGTTTGTCGTGGCCAGGACGATCCTTGACGAAGGTGATCAGGTCACGGAAGTGCGCGACGCCCGCCGGTTTTTCCGCCCCGCGCGCTTCGAGCAGATCGCACAGGGTTTGCACGACTTCCAGGTTGGTCTTCTCGTTGTGGCCGCCGATGTTGTAGGTCTGCCCGACCTCACCACGCGTAACCACCGCATACAGAGCACGGGCGTGATCCTCGACGAACAGCCAGTCGCGGATCTGCGCCCCATCGCCGTACACCGGCAACGGCTTGCCTTGCAGCGCATTGAGAATGACGTGAGGAATCAGTTTTTCCGGGAAGTGATAAGGCCCGTAATTGTTCGAGCAGTTGCTCATCACCACCGGCAAGCCATACGTGCGATGCCAGGCGCGAACCAGATGATCGGAACCGGCCTTGGTCGCCGAATACGGCGAGCTTGGCGCATACGGCGTACGCTCGGTGAACGCCGGATCTTCGGGTTCCAGGTCGCCATACACTTCATCGGTGGAAATATGATGGAAACGGAACGCCGACTGACGCGCCGCGTCCAGCCGGTTCCAGTAACCACGCGCGGCTTCGAGCATCGTGTAGGTGCCGACGATGTTGGTTTCGATGAAGGCTTGCGGGCCATCGATCGAGCGGTCCACGTGGGACTCGGCGGCCAGGTGCATCACCGCATCCGGTTGCAGCCGTGCGAACAATTCGTCCAGCGCCGGCTTGTCGCAGATGTCCACCTGACAGAACCGATAACGCGGCGAGTCGGACACATCGGCCAGCGACTCGAGATTGCCGGCGTAGGTCAGTTTGTCGACGTTGATCACTTCACATTCGGTCTCTTCGATCAGAAACCGCACCACGGCCGAGCCAATGAAGCCCGCGCCCCCTGTCACTAAAATTTTCATCAGCGCCTCCCCTGGCAAAATGATGATTTAACGTCCTTCGATGCTGCCCGCCGTCATGTGCGGGTCAGTTCAACAGTGCCACCCAGTATTGCGACAGCCCTTGCTCGAGAATCAGCAGCGTCTGGATGCAGACGAAGCTTTCATCGGTGGTCGCCGAGGTCGCATTGAGCGGGCCGAAACCACCGTCCTGCTTCTGATGGGAAGCGATCCAGTCTTTCGATTCCTGCAAATGCGTCGGCTGCGCGTCGAGCAGAAACATCGCCGCGATGGCCATGTAAGTCCCCACCAGACTGACCGCTTTGCCCGGCCGATAGTGGAACGAACCGTTGGCCAGTTGCAGGCTCTGCAGCCAGGCGACGGTCTGTTCGGCATCGACGATGCGTCGGTTGAGAATGAACAGCGTCGACACCACGCGGTACACCGAAAAGGCGTCCGGCGGATACCCGGGCTTGTTGGCGAAACCGCCGTCGGCGGAGCGGCAGCGCAGGGCAAAAGCCATCACGCCCTGCTCGTCCGGCGCCTTGGCTTCCAGCGCGTGCAGCGACAACACCGCCAGGTTGGTGTGCCAGATGTCCGAGCCGAAACCCGGCACATCGCCGAACCCGCCATCGGGGTTCTGGCACGCTTGCAGGTAACGCACGCAACCGCCGATATCGTTCGGCAGCGCGCCCAGCACTCGCAGCGACAACACCGCGCAGTAGGTGGCGAACACATCGCTCAAATGCCCCGGCTGCTCGGCAAATCCACCGTCGGTGTTTTGCGAGGCCCTGATGCAATCGATCAGGCTGGCCTTGTTTTCGATTTGCAGACCCAGGGCATGCAAGTCAGAGATCACATGCAATCCGGAAAACACCTGCCAGGTCTTGTCGGCACGGAAACCCAGCGGCGCGGTTTCAGCGGTCAACCCGTAAGGCGTTTCGTTCGACGCCCGAGCCTTGGCCAGCCACGCCAGGTAACGCTGCAGATCGACATTGATGGCCGGCACGCCATTCGGGTGAATGCGCTGCACATCGCCACCACCATCGATCACTTGCAGCTCACGGTTTACCAACGCCGCATCGTCATGATGAGCAACGGCAGCGGCCGGCTCGATGGCCTGCAAGGCGTGGGCGGCAGCGAGCTGGGTTTTCAGGCTCTTCAGGTGCAGCGGCAGGTACGTCAGGTTGCCGATGCTGAAAATCCCCGGCTGACGCGGCGGCGCCCAGAACTGCCGAATGAACGGCACGGTCGGGTCATCAGGCGTCGACCAGAAGTAGCCCTTGCCCATGAACAGTCCGCCATTGCGGGCGTCATGGAACTCCAGCAAGGCGGCGGTCACCGAAGAGCGGTCAGCATCGCTGGCACCGGAAGGCAAGGCCTGAATGGCCTGCAACAGCAACGCCACGTCGTAGGCGGTCTTGATCGGGAATGGCGACTCGTGGTTCTTGTACGAGGTGTGCCAGTCGCAACGCACTTTGCCGTTGATACCCACCCGGTCCCAGTACCCGCCGTAGGCCGGATCGCGGAACAGCGACAGGGTTTGCAGCAGGAACGAGCGGGCCAGGTTCGACAGCGCGTTGTCGTCCCGCACATCGGCCAGACGCGCCAGCACCAGGCTGACCTCAGCACGCACGGCGCAGCGGGTCAGGGACACATCGACACAGGATGCACTGTCACTGCCGGCCACGCGGCCGATCAGGTTTTCTGCGTGTATCTGCAAGTGCCCGACCAGCCCCAGACCCAACGGCTCGTTGCCGATACGCGCCAGCAAGGCCGTGGCACTGATGTCGAGATCGATCGAGGTCGCCAGCTCCAGCGGCGTCGACCAGTCGCTGCTGTACAGGCCGGCAACCGTGGAACGGGCGTAAAGCGCTTCGACCTTTTCCAGCATCCCGTGGATCACGGCATCGTTCGCCGCGTCCTGCGGCACTCGACGCTGATAGGCAATCAGCGCAGCCAATGCGTCCAGTTGCAACGCCAGTGTTCGGCAACGCCCCGAACCATGCGGCGTCCAGTAGCGGTCAGCGAGCTCGTGAAAACCGGCGTTCGACGCATCGTACAAACGCATCAACCCGTCGTGGGCAAAACGCAGTTGAACATCGTCACCGTGGTCGGCCTGGTAGAGCGTGGCCGCGACCTGATCCTGCAACTGCTTGTCAGTGGAAATCGCGACTTCGCCACTGGCATCGGTGACAGCAAAAAAACCGCCGTACTCAATGTCCTTGAGGCCTTGATCAAATACAAACTGCGGATGCAGCGGCATGGTAAATCCCTCTTCCTTGAGGTTAAGCGGCTTTGCTTTCAGTCAGCGACACAACGCTGCCCTGGCACAATTCGATGATGCGCATGGCGGCACGGGCAGCACCTTCGCCGTCCGGCGCGGCCACTTGACGATGAGGCGCGTAGTAGGTGGAAGCGCGAGTATCTTTCTCCAGCTCGCCCTGGATCAGCTCGACGATCGCGTCGCGATCGTGACCCAGATGCGTCGGGAAACCGAGCAGCTCCAGGCGGCGCAGCGCTTCGAGTTCGTGGTATTCGGATTTGGACGGCAACACGAACAGGGTCGGAATCTGCAGCGCGGCGATTTCCGTCACGGTGATCCAGCCCGGCGCCGAAATCAGCAGACTGGCTTCGCGCAGCAGGCCCATCCAGTCCGGGTAATACGGCACGCAAACCACGCCATCCTGAGCCTGGATATCCTGACGGCCGAGCAACACCAGTTTCAGTTCCGGATTGCGTTCGCGCAGGACCTTGAAGCTGTCGAGGTAAGCGGCGAGCAGCGCGTCCTTGTTCTGCGCAAACATCGTGGTGCCGCTGATCGAGGCCACAACGAACGGCGCATCGCCCAGGTTCAATTGCTCGCGAACGTTCAAACCGCTCTGGACATTGATGTCGCGGATCATCGGCCCGACAAAATGCGCCTTGCCGCTGATCAGCGCTTCAGCGACCGGCGTGCCCTGATCGAGGGAAGCCACGTATGGCTTGTCGGTCAGCACCAGTTGGCTCTGATTGATCATCCAGTTGAACTGGCTGTGCAACGCGGTGCGCGCCCGGGCCATTTCCAGCACGTTGACCTCGAAACCACCGTCGGCCAGGTCGTGATCCTGGAGTTGGCAGAGCGTGAAGTCGTAACGCTCGGTCACGAACACCAGCGGCGTGCCACTGAAAATCGCGGCCAGGCAGGCGGCCATGTTGTAGTCCGACACCAGGGCGGTCGGCTTGTACTCGGCGATCAGGGCCAGGTAAGACAGAATCCGCTCACCGGACAAGAAGGTATTGGCGATATAACCGCCGATGTAATTATTCCAGTCGAGTTCTTTCGACAAGTTGCTCTTTTTCGAGTAATCGACCAAACGGCCGGCAATATCCACCACTTCAACGCCGGACTTTTCGAACATCGGCGTAAAGGTCGGCTGCAAAGAAGCCAGCGCCACGGTCAATGGCATATTCGGACGTTGCTTTTTAATCGCCTGAGCGATCGAAAGCGCGCGCATGTTGTGGCCTGAACCGGTCGGATTGGGGGCAAACAAAATCATTCTTGAATCTCCATTAGTTGAACAACGCCATGAACCACAGTGTTTTCCAATACATCCCTTATCACCACTGAGTACGGTTTGATTACTGCACCGTCACCGATATTCAGTGGACCTACCAAGATGGCGCCCTCGCCAATTACGCAACGACTTCCAATGCGCACAGGTGCCTCCTCCCAGGGCAGTGAGCGGAACGAATGATCATGAGTGGAAGCGACAATCGTGACGCCTTCGGCCAGCTCGCTGAAGGCACCGATGGTCACTCCGCCGGCCGCTTCGATAACCACGCCCGGCGCCAGTCGGGCGCCAGTGCCCAGTTCGATGCCGCCCAGTTGCGACATGCCGCCCTGGCGGCTGCTGCGCCCGATCAGAATGCAGTCCCGGGCGATTTCCACCGAGGCCCCGCCGCGCAATTCGGCATCGATCAAGGCTTCGTCGCTGATGTCCCAGGTCGCGGTGTCAGGGTTCAACGCCTTGAGACGCGGCACCGACTGCGTGGACCGATCGAGCATCGACGGCAAGCCCTGGCGCGCCCGATCCCGGACTTTGGCCAGCACCGGCGCCGGGCTTGGCAGGCCGTCTTCGACGACAGTGCGCAGGGCAATGACTCGCGCCGGGCGGCCGACCACGATGGCATCGGCCGGTACATCAGCAGTCACCAGCGCTCCGGCAGCGATCACCGCTCCCGCGCCGATGGAAACGCCCGCGGTCACGGTGGCCTTGGCGCCCAGCCAGACATTGTCGGCAATGTGTACCGGTGATTGCGCAGTGCCCAGGCACCGCGCGCCGGTGGCAAGCATGCTGGACGCGCCGATGGAAGCGAACTGCAAATCACACTTGAATCCGATGAAACAGTCATCGGCGACCTGAACGTTTTGCAGGCGGCTGCCAGCACGAATCCAGACATGCCGGCCCAACTCACTCGCGTCATTCACGGTCGTCGAAACTTCAATTACGTTTATGTCGTCCACAATAAAGCCTCATTCCATTGATGCCGGGCACATATAAATTCGAAAGGCGTGCGTATCCCGCAGATATAATTCCGCCGATGCACAAATAATAATTAACTGTTTATTTAGGGCTTCTATTCAAAGCACGCACAACATTGCGTCTGCGCAACTTATTAACTGACCGGTTCATTCAATTGTCGTTATTCATTAACAACAGGTAGAAGTTCACGCTTGCGCCGATGGCCAAGTCAGTTTTATGTGAAGAAAAGCCGATTCAAGTCTGTCCGTGACTCTGGTGTAGCTCCATTAGGGTGGGATTGTCCTTTAGTACGAATGTTATAGTACAGACGATTTTGTTTTGCAATAGGTGTCCGAATGGTTATCTCGTTTTGGTCTAAAAATTTATTGAACTTTTATGGTGCGCGCTTGTATTAAAACCGTCATATATGCACAGCATTGGTGCAAATGGCCGGTTTCAGGGGGGATCCCCTCCAGCGCTAACAGGCATCTGGAGGTCGAACCCAGACATTCCGACGGTGCTCACCAACGTTAGGGTGGCGACTCAAACTGCCTTTGGCCTGGAGCCGTCATGCCCGCACCTATCACCGTTCTGCGCGACACCCACCCGCTGCCAGTACTCGACGCCTGTAAATGGGAGAAGCTCGAGGGCGACCCGCACACCGTCAACCTCAACGCCTACACCAGCGAAGACGGCAGCAAGATCATGGGCACCTGGATCTGCACACCAGGCAAGTGGCGCGTGGATTACGTGAAATGGGAGTACTGCCATTTCCAGGAGGGCTACTGCATCATCACCCCGGACGGCCTGGAGCCGATCCACCTGCGTGCCGGTGACATCTTCGTCGTCGAACCGGGCATGAAGGGCACCTGGGAAGTGGTCGAGACCGTGCGCAAATATTTCGTGTTCGCCTGATACAAAAAAGCCGGGAAACCACCCGACGTGATTTCCCGGCAATACCTACTGCATTGGATGTGCAGGCCTGTGACAAGCACAGGCCTGACGACGATTACTGCGGCTTGCGATAGCTGTTGATGATCGCCGAGAAGTCCTTGCCACCTTCCCCGCGCTGACTCATCGCCTGATACAACTGCTGCGCCACGGCGCCCAGCACCACCGGTTGATGCGCCTGACGCGCCGCCTCGGTGGCCAACCCCAGATCCTTGAGCATCAGCTCGGCGCCAAAGCCACCGCTGTAACCACGCGAGGCCGGCGCCGTTTCGACGATGCCGGGCCACGGGTTGTACATTTCCGAACTCCAGCAACGGCCGGTCGAGCTGTTGATGATCCCGGCAAGCACCGTGGTGTCGATGCCCAGCGCATCGCCCAGCGCCATCGCCTCGCTGACGCCGACCATCGAAATGGCGAGCAACAGGTTGTTGCAGATCTTGGCGATCTGCCCAGTGCCGACTTCACCGCAATGCACGATGTTGCGGCCCATTTGCGCCAGCACTGGTTGCAGGGTGGCGAACAGTTCCGGGGTGGCGCCGACCATGAAGGTCAACGTACCTGCGGTAGCGCCGCCAGTGCCGCCGGACACCGGCGCATCAGCCATCGCCACGCCTTGTTTGGCAGCCGCCGCTGCCACGTCGCGAGCAGTCTGCGGATCGATGGTGCTGCAATCCACTGCCGGCACACCTTTGCCGATCCCGGCGAGCACACCGTCTTCACCGAGCCAGACGCTGCGCACATGGACGGCGGCCGGCAACATGGTGATCACCAGCTCTGCATCCTCTGCGGCTTCGCGAGCCGAGGCGCGGATGGTGCCGCCCAGTTGCTCGAGTTCCGCCAGCACGGTTTTGTTCAGGTCCACCAGGTTCAGCGAATGCCCGGCCTTGATCAGGTTGCGCGCCATCGGCGCGCCCATGTTGCCCAGACCGATAAATGCGATTTTCATGGCCATTCCTCAGCGCAGGTTGATGGTGGTGTTCACGCCGTCGTTGACGCTGTCGTCATCGAACCAGCGCGCCGTGACCGTTTTGGTCTGGGTGTAGAACTGCAC
This sequence comes from Pseudomonas sp. GW821-FHT02C04, assembly GCF_059421845.1. NCBI lineage: Bacteria > Pseudomonadati > Pseudomonadota > Gammaproteobacteria > Pseudomonadales > Pseudomonadaceae > Pseudomonas > Pseudomonas sp. GW821-FHT02C04. The sequence continues at coordinate 150,308 of NZ_JBWKVT010000012.1, forward strand.
CACTTGCTTGCCGTACGGGCCGAGGTCGCCGAGTTTCGAACCGCGCGAACCGGTAAAGCTGAAGAACGGCACCGGCACTGGAATCGGGATGTTGATGCCGACCTGACCGACGTCGATTTCATTCTGGAATTTACGCGCCGCCGCGCCGCTCTGGGTGAACAGGCCCGTGCCGTTGCCGAACGGGTTGGCGTTGACCAGCGCAATGGCCTGATCGAGGGTGTCGACTTCCAGCACCACCAGTACCGGGCCGAAAATTTCCTGGGTGTAGATCTGCATGTCGGTGGTCACCCCGGAGAACAGGGTCGGGCCGACAAAGTTGCCTTTCTCGTAACCCGGCACGCTGATGTCGCGACCGTCCAGCTCGAGTTTGGCGCCTTCCTTGATACCGCTTTCGATCAGATCGAGAATCCGCGCCTTGGCCTTTTTCGAAATGACCGGACCGACATCGGTACCCGGCTCGCTGCCGGCGTTGACCTTGAGTTTCTGCGCCAGCGCTTTCAGATCCGGCAGCCACTGCTTGGCCGCGCCCACCAGCACCACCACCGAGGTGGCCATGCAACGCTGACCGGCCGCACCGAAACCGGCGCCGACCAGGGCATTGAGCGCTTGCTCGCGATTGGCGTCCGGCAGCACCACGGCGTGGTTCTTCGCGCCCATCATCGATTGCACGCGCTTGCCGTGTTTACCGGCCAGGTCATAAACGTGGGTGCCGACCGCGGTCGAACCGACGAACGAAATCGCCTTGATGTCCTTGTGGGTGCACAGGCCATCGACCACATCCTTGCCACCGTGCACGACGTTGAGCACACCCGCCGGAACACCGGCCTCGATCGCCAGTTCCACCAGCAGCATGGTCGACAGCGGATCCTGTTCGGACGGCTTGAGCACGAAGGTGTTGCCGCAGGCGATCGCCATCGGGAACATCCACAGCGGAATCATCGCCGGGAAGTTGAACGGCGTGATGCCGGCGCAGACGCCGATCGGCTGGCGCAGGGTGTAAGTGTCGACGCCGCCGGCGACGTTCTCGGCGAACTCGCCCATTTGCAGGCTGCCGATGGAGCACGCGTGCTCGACCACTTCCAGGCCACGGAAAATATCGCCTTCAGCATCGGCAATCGTCTTGCCCTGTTCGGCGCTCAGCACCACGGCGATGCGTTTGGAGTGCTCGCGGATCAACGCTTGCAGCTTGAGCATGATGCGCATGCGCGCGCCGATCGGGGTCAGCTTCCAGGTCTGGAAGGCGCGCTGGGCGGCACTGACGGCAGCGTCGACTTCAGCGGCGGTGGCGAACGGGACTTTGGCCAGCACCTGCTGGGTCGCCGGGTTGACGATGTCATGCCACTCGGTGGTCTGCGACTCGACCCACTCGCCGTCGATCAACAGTTTGACCTTCTGGATCGTGGTTTCGTTGGGCGTAAGCGATGCGTTCATGCTGGTCTCCAGAACTTGTTTTTATCTTAGGAGCCAAGGCGAAGGGTTCGCCTTGAGATGAGGCGTGTGTCACGAATTGGTTGTCGGACTGTTTTTGGAGTATAGATGTGCAAACTTCTAATAAGAACGCACATATAAGCCCGTCCATCATGCAAAAAAACATCACGTCTTTAGGCTCGCTGAACTGGGACGACCTCAAGTTTTTCCTCGAAGTCGCCCGCACCCGCAAGGCCAGCACTGCGGCCAAACGCCTGGCTGTGGACTACACAACGGTGTCGCGACGGATCAGTTCGCTGGAAGCAGCGTTGGGCACATTGCTGTTCGAGAAATCCCGCACCAGCGGCTTCGTGCTGACCGCTGAAGGCCAGCGTCTGCTGAGTTATGCCGAGTCGATAGAAAGCACGCTGCACATGGCCTGCGAGCAGGTGTCCGGTTCCGGCGTCGCGCTGTCCGGGCATGTGCGGATGGGCTGCACCGAGGGTTTCGGCAGCTTCTTCATCACGCCGCAACTGAGCCACTTCGTCGACGCCTACCCGGCAATTTCGGTGGACATCCTGCCGCTGCCGCACTTCATCAGCCTGTCCAAACGCGAGGCCGACATCGTCATCGCCCTCGAACGCCCGGAACACGGGCCGTATGTGTGCTGCAAACTCTGCGACTACCGCTTGCAGCTCTACGCGACCCAGGAATACCTCGACAAACACCCGCCGATCCGCCGCCCCGCTGACCTGGGCAAGCATCAATTCATCAGTTATGTGGATGATCTGGCGTTCAGCTCGGAGCTGCTGTATCTGGCGAACGTGGTACCCGGCGCCAGCGCCAATTTGCGCAGCACCAGCGTGATCGCACAATTCGTGGCAGCGCAGCAGGGGCGCTCGCTGGCGATTCTGCCGTGTTTCCTCGCAGCCCAAGACCCACGCCTGTTACCGGTGCTGCCGGAGGAAATCGACATCACCCGGCAGTTCTGGATGTACTGCCGGGAGGACTTGCGCAAGCTCAAGCGGATCACCCTGTTGTGGGATTACATCCGCGAAGTGACCGAGCGCAATCAGGCGCTGTTGATGGGGCAGACCCGGGAGATGCAGTTTGCCGATTAATCGGCGCTGACCACGATTGATACCCGGCGGTTTTCGGTGCGGCCGGCAACGGTGTCGTTGGAGGCCACCGGTTCGCGGCTGCCGAGGCCTTGCAGCTGAATGTTCTCTTCCTTCATGCCGACCGTGGTCAGCACTTTACCGACGCTTTTCGCTCGGCGCAGCGACAGCTGCTGGTTGTAGCTTTCCTTGCCCGAGGCATCGGTGTGACCATCCACTCGCACCCGTTCGATGCCGACACCCAACAAGGCTTTGCCGATACGCTCGACGATTTCGGTACTTTGCTTGTTCAGGCTTTCGATGTCGCTGCCAAACAGCACTTTGCCCGACAGGCCGAATTCCCAGCCATCGTCGGTCAGTTCAAAGCCTTGCTGTTTGAGCACGGCAATCTGCGCCGGCGTCAGGCCTTTTTGCGGGGCGGTCTGGCATCCGGTCAGGGCCAACATGGCCATCAACATCAGTGTAGAAAACAGTCGAACGGAAAGTGAGAACACGGGCATTAGCTCCTGGTTTGAACGGGATCGACCGGGTGCTCCGACCCGGCCGTGAATTGGGCGCCACGCGACAGGCGCTTGGCTTGATACATGGCAGCGTCAGCCGCATCAAGCAAGGTGCCGGGCGTGGCGCCATGATCGGGGTAAACCGCAATGCCGATACTGAGCGAGGTCACCACACTGGTGTCGCCCGGCAATGCAATCGGGGTGTCCATGCTCGCGAGGATCTTGTCGGCAATGCGCTCGGCGTCTTCGGTCTTGTGCAACGGCGTCAGCAAAACGGCAAACTCATCGCCGCCCAGACGCGCCACCAGATCTTCTTCGCGTAACTGCGCCCGAATCCGGTTAGCCACCGCCACCAGCACCGCATCGCCAGCGGCATGACCGAAACTGTCGTTGATGCCCTTGAAACGGTCACTGTCGAGAAACAGCACCGCCATCCGCTCGTTGAGTTTGCTGGCGCTGCGTAGCGCGCGGATCAGACGGCCTTCGAAGAACGCGCGATTGGGCAATCCGGTGAGGCTGTCGTGGCTGGCCTGATGGGCGAGGGTTTCGTTCTCGCTTTGCAGGTGGGTCTGCCAGGACTCCAGCTCATCGAGCAGGGCATTGAAGTCATTACCGAGGTTGTCGAGTTCGGCGATTTTCGCCGGAGGTACGCGCCGGTCGAGCGCCCGCTCACTGCGGGCGGCGTGGGCGACTCCCGCCAGGCTGTGCAGCGGGCCGATGATCCCGCGCAACTGACGGCGCGCCAGATAGAGCGCCACCCAGGCGCTGATCGCGGTGCAGAGAATGATGCCCGCCAGACCGCTCAACAGAAACTGCATCAAGCTGCCGCCGTGCCCCGTCAGCAGGATCCGGCCGATCTCGCGATCCTGATGCAGGATCGGCAGGCTGATCGGTTTTTCCAGAACGACCCGCGTTATCTGCATTTCCAGCCCGGAAAACAAGCCGTTCTCCGGACGCTGCCAACGCGCAAGCTCCTGGCCCTGGCTGTCCAGCACCTGCGCATCCGCCACCTCTTCGGTCGAGGCGATCAACGCCAGCGCTTCCGTCGCGGCAGGCTTGTCGTTGAACACCACCGCCGCTTCCACGGTGTAACTGATCGAACGAGCGATCAGGTGCAGGTTGTGATCGGCATAGACCCGCAACGCCAGCACGCCGAGCAGGGTCAGGGACACACTGGCCATTCCCACGGCAACCAGCGCGACAATCAAATGCCCGCGACCGATGACCGAACCCAGGGTCGGACGCCCTGTGGATTTGTTGCGTCTCATGGGGCCGCCGGCTTGCGGCGCGACAACTGCAGCACGCTCGGATGAATGCGCACGCCGCTGCGGGCGACGGAGTCGAGATTGACCTCGAACGACACCTGCTCATCACCGACCCGCAGACAGAACAGACTGCCGACCGTGCACTGATCGCCGCCCTCACTGATACTCAATACCGGGTGGCCAATCAGCGAAGCGAACAGTCGGCTGCGTTCATCGGCGGTGAGTTTGCCGATGTACACCGCATCGCACTCGGTGACGATAGACGGGTTGTCGGCCAGCAGGCGACGTACCGTGACAGGTCGGCCCGTAGCCTGGGTCGTGCCTTTCACAAGGTCGTCGGTGTATTCGGTGGGACCGACGATGCACAGGCGCAATTGTGCAGGTTCAACCGGCCAGCGGGCATAACTGAGAATGCCGAGGACCACCTGGGTAACGGATTTTGCCCGTTGCTCGGCCATACCCACCGGTGTTTGCGGCTGGGCAGCAGCCACACCCGTGAGCAAACAGAGCAGACCGGCAAGCAACACTTGCTTGCTGCCAACTACGCGCTCTGTCGCCCAGACAGCCAGCTTCATGCAGGGATTCTCTTGGATCGTAACGAGATGATGCCGCAACGATAGCACAGCGTTGGAACGCCAGCGATACAGCACCCTCTGACCGGCTGGTCAGATAACGCCGGGATCCATCAGCATTTTCATTATCGAGGTCCCACGCCCTCCTCCAGTTCCAGCATCAGACCGCTCAAGCGCTTGACCTTGCGCTGCACCGCCTCTTCAAACACCCCGGCTCGCGGTTCGATCAAGGTGAACCAGTGCTTGGCTCGGGTAATGCCGGTGTAGATCAGCTCTTTGGTCAACACCGGATTCAAGGCGTCCGGAAGGATCAGCGCGGTATGGGCAAACTCCGAGCCTTGCGACTTGTGCACCGTCATCGCGTACACCGTTTCCACATCATTGAGCCGGCTCGGCAACACGAACCGTACCCCGCCGCGCCCGTCGTTACGCGGGAACGCCACCCGAAGGACCGTTTCACCGGCGTTCGGTCCATCACGCTCGGGCAGCTTGAGAGCAATGCCGATGTCACCGTTCATCAGCCCCAGGCCATAGTCATTGCGGGTCATCAGGACCGGGCGACCTTCATACCATTGCTGGTCGCTGTCGATCAGCCGCGCCTTGAGCAGCGCGTCGGTGATGCGTTGGTTGAGTCCTTCGACACCCCACGGCCCTTTACGCACCGCGCACAGCAGCTGGAAGGTATCGAACGCCTGCAAGACCTCACGCGCCCAATCGAGCCACCCTGGATGCTCAAGGGGAGCTCCGGCAGGCGGACGCTGATTGCGCAGAACGCTCAAGTAATGCCGATACCCGTGGGGGCCATCGCCATGCCCCTCCAGAACAAGCCGCTCCAGTGCATGGTCCTGCTCACCCTTGAGCGCCAGTGAATACACGTCGTCATGGCTTCGCCCAGCCAACAGTTGGCGAGCCTCATCCGGCAATTGCTGATTCACCCGACGTGCGAGCTGGCCGATGCCACTGCCCTCGCCGAAACGCCGTGAGTGACGCAACATCACCACTTGCTGCGCCAACGGGTGCGTACCGTCGGTATCCTCGTGCAAACCGCTGCCCTGCAAGGATTCACCGCTCACGGACTCCAGCCACTGGCGGGTCTGCGGACTGTACCAACCCGCCTCGGCGTCGCGGCACAGATCCCCCAGCACCGCACCGGCCTCGACGGAGGCCAGTTGATCCTTGTCGCCCAGCAACACCAGACGAGCGTGTGACGGCAACGCATCAAGCAGGTTGGCCATCATTTCCAGATCGATCATGGACGCTTCATCGACCACCAACACATCCAGTGGCAGACAGTTACCGGCATGGTGACGGAAGTGTCGGGTGCCGGGACGGCTGCCGAGCAAACGGTGAACGGTAGTGACCTCGGAAGGAATCTTTTCCCGAACGGTGTCGGCGACTTTCAGCGATTGCACTTGCTGGCTGATGGACTCGGTCAACCGCGCAGCCGCCTTACCCGTGGGGGCGGCCAGGCGAATGCGCAGAGGCTGACCGGCTTCGACCGCCGGGGCCTGAAGCAACGCCAGCAAACGCACCACCGTGGTGGTCTTGCCGGTGCCAGGCCCGCCCGTGACGATGCTGAAGGCACCTCGGGTCGCCAGTGCGCAGGCGAGTTTCTGCCAGTCGATCGCATCGGCGCTCTTTACCGACCCGAACAACTCGTCCAGCCGCTGCGACAGATCGCCCGGCGTCGGCTCATGCTCCGCCAAGCGCTGACGCAGAGCAGTGTCGATGCGTCGCTCATAGGCCCAGTACCGCCGCAAGTACAGGCGTTTACCGGATAGCACCAGAGGACATTGCCGTGCAGACTCATTGTCGTCGGCAGCCAGCGCCACCAGCGAGCTGCCAGCCAGTACCCTGCACCAGTGCGCCCCTTCCAGGGTTTCAAGCAATTGCGATGGCAGCAACAACACACCCGATTGCACGTCACCCTCCGGCGGCAGGGACAGGGCGAAGTCCGGGGCCTTGAGGGTTTCGAACAAATCCAGGCACACATGACCGTGGCCGAGTTGATGACTGGTCAACGCGGCGGCAAGTAATACCAACGGATCAACGTCAGGCGCCAACTCGTAAAGAAATGCCACGAATGCCTTGTCCAGCGCCCGCAGCCATCCACGCTCGACCCAGAGGTTCAGTAACTGCAACAGGTCATGGGCTCGCGTCAGGGGTGTGAGCTGCGCGAGGCCGTCGGCATCCAGCGAAACCGGCGGAAAATCCGCGATGGTGCGGCTCATAGCAATTCTCCCTGTTCCCACGCGGGCTCGGCTTTCGGTTCCGGTTTGCCCTGGAACATCCGGTCCAGACGCTCGATCAGTTCTCGCGGCGGCCGCACGAAATACACACCACCGCTGTCAGCACGAGTGCCCCGCAGGAACAGATACAGCGCACCGCCAACATGCCGGTCGTAATCGTAATCGGCGAGGCGGGCCTTGAGCTGACGATGCAGTGCCAGCAGATACAGCACGTATTGCAGGTCGTAACGGTTTTCCAGAATCGACTGTTCCATGGCCTGTTCGGTGTAGGCGGCATCATCGACGCCCAGCCAGTTGGATTTGTAGTCCGCCACGTAGTAGCGACCGTCATGTTCAAAGGTCAGGTCGATGAAGCCTTTGAACATGCCGTTGAGTTGCACCGCTTCGGCGGCGACCCGAGCAACACCGTTGTGGGTAAACTTGCGAACCTGTTCGTCGAGCCTGACGACATCGACCTTGTGGCTGGCGAACCAGAACTCCATCTCGACCCGATACTGTTTCAATTGCTCCAACACCACCGGTGGTCGACCGGTGCCTGCGGGCATCGGCGATTTGAGCAGGTGCTGCAGCCAGTCGCTGAGGGTCGTGATCCAGCCTTCCCAGCCGCGTCGATTACAACGCCGGGCGATCGCGTCTTCCAGTGCTTCGCGAGAAACCGCGAACCCTTCATCGCCTGCCCATTCGAGCAGGCCATGCAGAAACGTCCCCGGGTTTGGCCCACGGGGGAAGCGGTGAATCTCGGCGCCTCCCGGGATGATTTCGCGGGGAGCATCGGGCTCAAGGCGCTCGTCGTCGAACAGTTTCTGCGCTTGCGGGCTGTCCGGTGCTTCATCACTGCCCACGCTCAACACATCACTGATTCGCAAGGCACTGTAGGAAGCGATCCACCAGTTCTCGCTGGCCTTGCGTTTGGGGATCAACGTGGCACTTGGGATCGCTTCGTTGCGTGGCGGCTGGTAGCGCTCGCTGGTTGCCAGTGGCATTTCAACGATGCTCAGCGCAGGGCAATGTTGCTGCAGATCGTCGAGCCAGCGAGTCAGACCGCTGGACTCACTCAATGACGCGCCACCACCTACCAGATAACCAAGTGCTGAAAGATGCAGGACCGAGCTGCTGTTATTGCCGCGCTTGAGGTCCGTCACGCCAAGCCAACAGGCATGTTGTGCCCGGGTCAGAGCGACGTAGAGCAAACGCAGGTCCTCCGCCAGCCGCTCATTGTCGGCCAGGGCAATCAGCTCGGCATCAGGTTTGAGACTGACCTGAGCCTTGCCGGATGCATCGTGGTAATGCAATGGCAGACGGCTGCCGTCCACAGGTTTTGCCGAACAGATGAAAGGCAGAAACACCAGCGGATACTCAAGCCCCTTGGACTTGTGGATCGTCACGACCTTGACCAGTTGCTCGTCGCTTTCAAGGCGCAGGATCTGCTCCTCACCCGCTTGACCGGACAGCGCAAGGTGCTCGGCCAGATGCCGGATCAGCGCCTGCTCGCCATCGAGTTCAGAGGCCGCCTGCTGCATCAGCTCCGACAGGTGCAACAGGTTAGTCAGCACCCGCTCACCATCACTGCGCGCGATCAAGGTTTGCGGCAGATGGAAGTCATGCAGAAAGCGCCGCAGCATCGGCAGCACGCCTTGTTTGCGCCAGATCTCACGGTAGGCTCGGAACTGCATGACGCGAGTCTCCCAGACCAGCTCGTCCTGATTCAGGCGTTCCAGCTCAGTCAACGGCAGGTTCAACGTGGTGCAGGCCAGGGCTGCTTTCAACGAGCGCTCGACATCCGGTTCGGCACAGGCCTTGAGCCAGGCCAGCAGATCATGGGCCTCCTGGGCCGCGAAGACAGAATCCTTGTCCGACAGATAGACGCTGCGCACCCCTCGGGCAGCTAGCTCACCACGTATCGCTTGGGCCTCTTTGCCGTCACGCACAAGAATTGCGATGTCCGCCGGTTGCAGCCCGCGAAAACTCTTGCCGTCCTGCGCGAAACCAGCGCTGCCGGCTTGTCCGCCATTGAGCAGGGCAGTGATTTCACTGGCGCAGGCCGCCGCCAACTGCTCGCGATAGACCACACCAGAGACTGGCTGCTCGGTAGATAAACGCCAGATGTTCAGCGCCGGCACGTCTTGCCCGGAAATCAGTAAATGCTCTTTGCGCCCCTGAGAATCCACGGGCTGAAACGGCACCGGGTTGTCACCGTTTTTCTCTCGAAACAGAAACGCGCCGCGTCCCTGTTCACGGGATTCCGCGCGCTCGAACACCTGGTTCACCGCACGGACCATTCCATGACTGGAGCGGAAGTTTGTGCCCAACGTATGTAGCCGCCCGGTGGTGGCTATTCGCGCGCGCAGGTAGGTGTAGATGTCTGCGCCACGGAAGGCATAGATCGCCTGCTTCGGGTCCCCGATCAGGAATAGTCCGGTCTCGGGATTGTTTTCCTCGATGCGATAGATGTTCTCGAAGATCCGGTACTGCACCGGATCCGTGTCCTGGAATTCGTCGATCAGGGCGACCGGAAACTGCTCGCGAATAAGCGTGGCGAGGCGCTCGCCGCCTTCGGATTGCAAGGCTGCGTCGAGTCGCAGCAGCATGTCGTCGAAACCCATTTCGGCGCGTCGACGCTTCTCTTCTTCAAAGCGCTCGCCCACCCATTTGGCAGCGTGCTGCAGCACCGCCGCATCGGGGGTTGGCAGCTCGTCGAGGCTCGACTTGAGTGCCTGCATGGCGTCCAGTCCCGGATGACTCGGTGGCTCGCCTTTCCAGGCTTCGGCCATGCCGTCAGGCGTCAGCCGAGTAAATCCGGTACCGATATCCAGTTGTTCCAGTGACTCGTCTTCAGCCCAGGCCTTGATCTTTTCGAACCAGGGTTCGAAGTAGCGGACCTGCATCTTGCGCCCGTCGACGGTCTTGCTGGCGACGCCCTGATGACAAATGGCGAGCAACTCATCCGCCCACTGTTGCCAGGGCTTTTTCAATTCAACCAATGCAGCCCGGCGCTCTTGCAGACACTCTTCGATCAGTTCGGTCGGAGATCTGCCTTCCGCTCCATTACGTTCAGTACCGAAGAGAGCACGTATGCGAGGCAACAAAGCGGCCGGACCTCCCCAGTGACTGCGAACCCAATTCAGGGCATCCCCCTGCATCGGGTAGCAGAACAGGCGCCAGTAATCGCGGAGCACTTCGCCCAGCAGATCGCTGTGATCGGTTTCGAGGGTCTGGGTAAACAGGCTGCCGCTGTCGAATGCGTGTTCGCGCAGCATTCGCTGACACCAACTGTGGATCGTCGACACAGCGGCCTCGTCCATCCATTGCGCGGCGATGTCCAGACGATTGGCGCAACCGGGCCATTGCTGAGGGTCGAACTGCGCGCGCAACTCATCGATCAACGTATCAGGAGGCGGCGTCTCGTCACGGAAGAAGCGTGCGGCCTCAGCCAGACGTGTGCGAATACGTTCGCGCAACTCCTTGGTCGCTGCGTCTGTAAATGTCACCACCAAAATCTGCGGTGGCAGCAGCTCGCGACCGAATCCACTCGCATCACCTCCGTGACCAAGGATCAGGCGCAGATACAACGCAGAGATCGTGAACGTCTTGCCAGTGCCTGCGCTGGCCTCGATCAGTTGACTGCCCTTTAACGGAAACGCCAGGGCAAGAGGCTGCTTTGCACTCATGAACGTCCCCCCGCGCTGGCCAAGGATTGCCAAGGGGCTTCGAGCAATGGGCGGTATAAAGCGTTGCACCAATCGGGGAATGTCTCTTCGGCCAACAATGCATCGTAATCCGGGAATTGACGGGCCAATGCGGGGCTTTCGCGTCGCTCACCTTCGCTGGTCTGGCCATCACCTTCATAGGCTTTACGGGCAGCAGCTTCAGCTTTCAGCGGGTCATTCTGACCCAGCCATGCAAAAGCGGTTTTCACCGCAACCGGGAGCGGTTGACGCATTCCTGAACGCCAGGCGAGCAGCAGGTCTTCGAGTATTTTCCAGGCCCGATCCTGCTCCATCGGTTCAAGCAAAAGGGTGTCATCACTGGCGACCAGCGCCGTAGTCAGAGAAAGCCCACTCGCACAAGCGACCAGATGATTGACCCATGGTTTGGTCAGACGGTGCCATTTGCGGTTCTTGATCGAACCGATGCTGTTGGGGATCGTCGTCACCGACAGCACACCGCCATCGGCGCGTTGATGCAGACCTCCAAGCCATCCTTCCAGGCGTAACCCCTGTGATTCAAGATTGATCGGGATCGCGCTGGTCAACGGAGTCGGCCAAAGCGTCAGCAGTTGCTGATAGCGTTGCAGCAAGTCAGGAAGCGGTTCGATCAACTCTCGCTGCAGGCACTCACCGAATCCCGCCATGGGCAGCAGCCCGCTGTTTTGCAGGCGCCGAGCCTGAGCCTCAAGCGCCTGATCAACACTCTCCGGATGTCTCAAGGCCGCTTCGAGCAAACTGTCGCTGAGGGTATATCGCTGCAACGCATCCAGCACAAACGGCTCTTCATCGGCTTGAGGCACTTGTGCCGCTTCAAAGTAAACCTTCAATCTCTGAGTGAAAAAGTGTCGCACCGGATTGCGCAGGAAATCCTGCAGCAGTGCGAGACTCAACGGCTCCTCCTGGATATGGGGTTCAAGCATTCCTTTCGCATCAACAGGCTCATGACGTTGATGCAGCATCTGCCATTCGCTGGCGTAGCTGAACAGTTCATCTCCCTCATTGAAGTAACGTGAACTGAATGGCTGCAGCGGATGTTCCTGAGTCAGGGTATGCAAAAGATCCGCACTTTCGTCAGTCGTGCGCCAACCGTTGGCGAGATGATCGCGCAACTGACCGATCAGCACCGAGGGTGGCCGCTCGCTGTTGTCACGAATACTGCGTCCAACCCAACTGATGTAGAGCTGATGACGCGCGGACAACAGTGCTTCGAGCAACAGATAGCGATCATCCTCACGGCGGGAGCGATCTCCTGGCCGGTAATCGCTGCCCATGAGGTCGAAGTCCAGCGGTGGTTGTGCCCGGGGATAATCGCCATCGTTCATGCCCAGAAGGCAAACCAGCTTGAATGGAATTGCCCGCATCGGCATCAGGGTACAGAAGTTCACTGCACCGGCCAGGAAGCGTTGGGACAAACGCCCCTGATCCAGCCCGGCCAGCCAGGCCTCGCGAACAACGGTCAGCGGCAACTCGTCTTCCAGTCCGACGGCTTCGCAGGTTTCCAGCCATGTTTCGCGCAGCTCTTCAAGCTGAGTCAGCAAGTAGTCGTCATGCTCATTGCTCGCTTTGAAAAACACCTGCATCAGTACCTGTAACCGGCTCCCCCACTCTTGAGGTTTCGCAGGCTTCAGCAATTGCTGGTGCGAGTACTCCAAGGCATCCAGCAAGGCGACCAGAGGACCGATCAACGCGGCATCGAGACCGCCAATTTCATCGTAGGGCTCAATACCCGCGCAGGCACTTGAGTCGCCAACCGCATATCCGAGGAGCATCCGCCTCAGGCCGAAACGCCAGCTGTTCTGCTCCAGTTCATTTGGCAATCCCAGTCCGGCGCGCTGGTCAGCGTCCATCCCCCAACGCACACCGGCGCCTTCGATCCAGCGATGCAGAGTCGGCAAGTCCCGCTCCTCCACACCGAACCGTGCGCGTAACGCCGGAACATCGAGCAAGTCGAGGATTTCGCTGACGGGGAAGCGACTGTCTGGCAGTTTGAGCAGATGTTCGACAGCGATCAGTAATGGATCGCGACCGCGTTGCCCCTGGTCTGCCAGTGTGAAAGGAATGAACCGCGGATCATGGCGATCCAGTTGCCCGAACACTGCACGAACATGAGGTGCATAGCTGTCGATGTCGGGCACCATCACGATCACGTCGCGGGGGCGCAGTTCGGGATTGGCGCTGAAGCGCGCCAGAAGCTGATCGTGGAGGATCTCCACTTCACGCTGCGCACTATGGGCAATGTGGAATCGAATCGACTGGTCCTGCTTCAGATCGACATCGGGCCAGAGCTCACGCGTCTCGCCGAGCGGTCGCAGTTCCAGAATGTCATCCTGCAGTTGATTGAGCATATTTTGCGGGACTGTTTCGCTGAACAGATCGATACGACCATTGCGAAATGCCGCGCGATAGCTACCGGGGTCGTCATAGCTGTCGAGCAGATTGATGTAGTCACGACCTTGCTTGCCCCAGGCTGCCAGTAGCGGGTGGGCATGTTGATGCAGTGATTCCGAATCCAGAACCACGGGCATACCGTTCTTGCGAGCCTGACGTTTGTATTGATGGCGCAACAGATCCTTGTCGGCAACGATATCGGCCCAATGATAACGGCAAGGGTTGTGGACACAGAGCAGGACCTGGCTGAAACGGGCCAGCCCTGCCAATGCTTCGAGGACTTGCGCAGGCAGTGAGGAAATTCCGAAAACGATTACTCGTGATGGCAAGTCTTTCGGTGCCTTTTCAAGGTTGTTGATACGCTCGATGAATCGTTGGTGCACGCCCGCGCGGCTTTGAGCCATGCCTTGCTCACCGACATCTTCAAGCAACGCACGCCACAGCTCTGCCTGCCAGCAACTGGTGATGGGTAGCGGCTTTATTTCACCTCTGACATTTCGTAGTTGATGACGCCCCTCGGCCCAATCCTCGAGCCAGTCGGCACGGTACACCTGGTACTGATCGAATAGATCAGCCAGACGCTCGGACAACTGGTAGCGCTTGCGCAAGTCGGAGTCATGGGTCAGGAATCGTTGCAGCGGTTCGAAATGCGGCAGGTCGATGACCTGCGGCAACAAGCGCATCAGCCGCCAGGTCAGAGGTGCCTTGTCGAGCAAGGACTTTGCCGGGATCTCATCTCGTCCCAGGACCATGCGGTAAAGCTGCCACATGAAACTGCCCGGCAACTGCACATCAATTGCGGCGGCAATACCGCAGCCGCCAAGGTCATCCTCTTCAGGATCCTCGGCTAATGCCAGCTTGAGCCATTGGGCGATGCCGTTGCTTTGCACGAGCGCAATTTCGTTCTCCAGAGGAGCCAGCGGATAGCGCCGCATTATGCTGATCACAAGGCTGCGCAGTTCGTCCAGGCTATTGCTCTGAACCACCATGAATGCAGCGTTGAGGGACTGAGTGTCCGGCATGAAGGCTTCCTTGGAAAAGTACAAAAGCTAGGGCTGAACCTTAGCATTGTCGGCAGGCGAGGACAGCCGCAAGGCGTCCGAGAATGTCGTAC
>NZ_JBWKVT010000013.1:0-73582 GCF_059421845.1 Pseudomonas sp. GW821-FHT02C04
AAGACCCTGCCCGATGCCAGCACGGTTGAATACCGCTACGACCGCCTCGGTCGGCTGGTCGGTGTGGATGACGGCCAAAATCACCCGCTGGCCTTCGAATACGACCTGCAGGACCGGCTGGTCCGCGAACATCAGGGCTGGGGCACCTTGCGTTACACCTACGACGCCTGCGGCCAGCTCAGCCGCATGCGTCTGCCGGACAACAGCAAACTCGATTACCACTACGCCAAGGGCGGCGCGCTGACCGCGATCGACCTCAACGGCGCCTTGCTCACCCGCCACGTCTATCAGTCCGGTCGTGAACAGCAACGCCAGCAGGGGCTGCTGCTCAGCGAATATGCCTACGACGAACAGGGTCGTTTGCGAGTGCATTCGGTTCATCAACATGACCGAGCACTGTACCTGCGTCACTACAGCTACGCGGTCAACGGCAACCTGGCGTCTATCGCCGACAGCCGTCACGGTCAACGCCGTTACTACTACGACGCACTCGACCGTCTGGCCAGCGTGCGCCACACCCGTGATGACCTGCCGGAAAACTTCGCCCACGACCCGGCCGGCAACCTGCTGATGCAGGATCGTCCGGGCCCCACACACATCAAAGGCAATCGCCTGCTGATGCAAGGCGACCGTCATTACGACTACGACGCCTTCGGCAACCTGATCCGCGAACGCCGCGGCCGCGCACAACAACTCGTCACCGAATACCGCTACGACAGCCAGCACCGCCTGATCGGCCTCACCCGTCCGGATGGCAAAACCGCGACCTATCAATACGACGCCTTCGGCCGCCGCATCCGCAAAACCGTCGACGGCCAGAGCACCGAGTTCTTCTGGCAAGGCGACCACCTGATCGCCGAAAGCAGCCCGACCCAGCACCGCAGCTTCATCTACGAACCCGGCACCTTCCGTCCGCTGGCCCTGCTCGACGGCAAAGGCCCGAAGCGCGCCTGCCCGTTCTACTACCAGCTCGACCACCTCGGCACACCGCAGGAACTGACCGACTACAGCGGCGAGATCGTCTGGTCAGCCAAATACAGCGCCTACGGCAAGGTCACTTCGCTGGAACTGGCAACTGAGGACTACCTCGACCAGCCGCTGCGCTTTCAGGGGCAGTACTTCGATGCGGAAAGCGGGCTGCATTACAACCGGCACCGGTATTACGACCCGGAGCTGGGGCGGTACCTGACGCCGGATCCGGTGAAGCTGGCGGGTGGGTTGAATCAGTACCGGTACGTGCCGAATCCGACGGGGTGGGTGGATCCGTTGGGGTTAACTTGCAATCCGTGCCCGGGATCGAAGACAGCCGATGGGCCTTACAGTGAGATTGTTCCTGGCGGGGGTTTGGCGACTCATGAAGCACAAGGAGGCCATCTCATTATCAAACATGTGGGTAGAACAGATACTCAGCTAGCTCAAAGATTGCTCGCCGAGCCGAACATTCCGGCAGCATCAACCTTTCGTGATCGAGCAACTGCAGAGGCTGCTGTATCGGAAGCTATATCGGCGAACTCAGTGAAAATAAGAGACTTCTTGGCTAGCAACAAAGGAAAAACAACTATCACACATCAGTTGCAGATACCGGTGGGTGTAAGCATGCCCAATGGACACCCTCACTCCTTGCCTGCAACAAAATTACTTTTGGTGCTAAAACGGGATGCCCAATTACCTTTGGGATATTTCTTACTAACCGGGTTTCCAGAGTTATGAACAAAGACCTTCCCGAGCTACACGACTTTTTTGGGGCGTATTTCCATCAGGACTGGATGATGGAGCACGATAGTGCCGACCTTGTATTGACAAATTTTCTTGATGAGGCAGGTGAAACAGAGTTGATATTAATCAGGAACGACCTGCAAACGCTGATTAACTGGGGAAAGAATGAGTCAGCTCTCAGAAGCTATTTACTGTCCGAACTCAGTTGCTACTACTGCTATTGGAATGATTGGGTGTCTGGCGAAACATGGCTACTGCACATCAAGAGCAAGCTGAACGAAAAAATAAAATCATCAGGTGATGCTGTTTAAAAGCTCCCCATCGACCTCCAAAATCACTGGGTTGCGACTCAATAATAGGAGAGAAACTTTCCAGACCTCCATTCTCAAAGGGCCTGTAACAAAGGCCCACTCAAAGCTTGAAATCACGCATTCAAAGCCCATCACTCATCATCATCAAAATCCTCATACTCAAACTCCTCCCCCTCACCCTCCCAAAGCGGAACCGTCGCATCATCCATCAACGACCCCGGATCTTCATTCCCCGGATCATTGATAAACGGCAACCCGCTCGGGCCTTTCTCTTCCTTGCCTTCGGTTTCGGGAGTCATGGCGCACCTCGTCAATCGCATTCGTATACGACGTTCGAAAAGTATGGTCGCTAATCGTTCCTGCGCCTGACACGCAGGCACAAAAAACCCGGCATCAAGCCGGGTTTATGTAGAAGCGATCACTCAATGATGACGATTCTTGTGTTTGTACTTGTGCTTATGGCCGCCCCCAGAGTGCGATCTACCACCATCGTCACCCAGGTTGTTGCCGACCGCGCCACCCGCCGCGCCACCCAATCCTGCGCCGATAGCCGAACCGGTGGAGCCTCCGAGGCTGTTGCCGAGCACTGAGCCGCCAGCGGCGCCGAGACCACCGCCAATCGCGGCTTCCGTACGATTGCGCTTGTTCGCCCCGACAGCACTGCCGGCCGCACCGCCCACGCCAGCACCAACCGCCGCACCGGTGCTGCCGCCGAGCTGACCGCCGACCACATTACCCAGCACACCGCCCAGCCCACCACCGACAGCCGCGGAACCATCGCCGGCAGCCATGGCGCCTTGAGCCACGAGCAGTCCAATAACCAACGCAGCTGCAGTTAAAGTCGAGCGCATACAGACCTCACAGGTCCCGGATCGGGACGGTATGCCCGGAGAGGGGCTATGTGAGATTGGAGGTGCATTCAGGGAAAACGTTCAGCAACGAAAAGGCCCGGCATCAAGCCGGGCCTTTTCAGACATGCATTCGCAATCAGTGACGCTTGTGACCCTTGGACAGATTGCTGCCCACCGCGCCGCCAGCTGCGCCACCCAGGCCGGCACCGATGGTTGCGCCAGTCTTGCCACCCAGGCTGTTACCGATTACCGAACCACCCGCCGCGCCGACACCGCCGCCAATGGCCGCTTTGGTACGAGCACCTTTCTTCGCAGCCAATGCACTGCCGGCCGCGCCCGCTACACCAGCACCAATCGCTGCACCGGTGCTGCCGCCCATTTTCTGGCCGACCACATTACCCAACGCGCCACCCAGGCCGCCACCCAGTGCGGCGGTACCGTCGCCAGCCATTGCACCTTGAGCAACCAGAAGCCCCAGAACCAGAGCAGGCAGAGTTAAACGCATGACGAAAACCTCAACAGAAGGAAGAAAAAAGGGCGCAGATTGAATGCTGTTGCCGCGGTAAAGTCCAGCGTCGCAACGCACTTGGCGCCGATTGGACAGCGATTATGGAAAAGGTTTTATGGCAGGCAAAAAAAAGCCCGCTGGGGAGACGGGCTGGAGACTTGCTTTCTAACGGATGGCTTCACCCTACGTAGACCGGTGTGAAAAGTTTGTGAAAGAAACCAGACGAATCCGCAATTTCTGTAGGACGTTTCTTTCTGAAAAACACGGATAAAACCCCGCTCATTGGCGGGGTTCTTTGGCATCCGGATTACTTCCTGGAACGTGTCGTCACCTTGGGCAGAAATTTCGCTTTCGGCCCCTTGGGTGCTGTCGACTTGATCTTGCCGGTCTGCACCGGATCTTCGCCAAAGCCCGCCTGATACTCGGTCTGGCCACAGCGCACGCAATTGTTGAATGGAAATTCAGCCCCGTCGTCTTCGATGTACGGATCAGTCATCTCTTCACCCCTTTCAAAAGCGGGTCGATACCGGCAAGACCCTTTTGCCTGAAAAAATATCGACCTCCAAGGTTTTTGAGACTAGCCGGTCATTCCTGGACTTGTGGTTCAGATTGCCCAAAGCCCGACGAGCGGCCTACAAAACTTAAACACCTTGATGAGCCATTGGTCCTACACCGCTAAAGATTCTCGGCGACTGGCCGTTGCCCTTTTTCCTACGCAATGAATCTCAAGGAGAGAACATGGAAATCAAAGGATTCCCACCGATGCCTGTTGTAAAGCTCACGGACGAGCAGATCGCCGCCGGTAAAACCGGGGCGGAAAAATTCAAGGAGAAGCTTGCCTCGGGTGAGATCGTCATCAAGCCGCTGGACGGACCTAGTCCTGTACAGCCTGGCAAACCTGGCGTCATCTACTATCCAGACCCGGTTCAGCCTGGCCAGTCCACCGGCACTCCACTCGTCGCGATCGACACCCCGCTGACCTACGACTCGAAAGGCACCATCCTGCTCAAACCGCAGGGCTGATTGTCAGCAACGAGCCCATTCCGTTGAATGGGCTCACACAGTAAACCAACGGTCAACGCAGCTTGACGGCCGTGCCGGTCGCGAACACCACAACCATACCGCCCTTCCCCGCCGGCATGCTGATCTCGAAATCCACCCCGACCACCGCATCCGCCTGCAAGGCCCGCGCCCGCTCCTTGATCTCGTCAGTCGCCTGAACACGCGCCTCCTTCAACGCCCGCTCCAGCGTCTGCGAACGCCCGCCAAAAAAGTCCCGCATCCCGGCGAACATATCGCGAATCACATTCACGCCCTGCACCGACTCGGCACTGACAATGTCCAGATACGCCGTGATCTGCCGGCCTTCGATGGAGTGGGTAGTGGAAATGATCATGGAAGTCGTCCTTTTACATACAGATAAAACCGCGATTGTACCGCCCCGGCAAAATGAAGCCGAACCCGTCTCTGTGACCAAAAGAATCCGGACACCAGAATGCACAAAGCCCCTGGCTTCTTGCGAAACCAGGGGCTTTGTTTACATGAACCTATTGGGAGCTGAACGATCTTGCGGACGAGGGCTGCGTGCTTTTGATGGCAACGACGGGGATACGCAGTTCGGGTTGCGTGATGTCATAGAGCTGCAGTTCACAACCGTCCCCCCCATCCACGAAGACAAACTCCGCCAGATAGACCTTTTGTTTCTCGGGAATAAAGGCGCTTGTGATCGGCCCACAGGAGTAAGACGACGGGACGGTCGGATTGGCGGTTAGCTTTTTCTCATACTTGTTCTTCGACGGGTTGAATACATAGTCTTCGTTATAAAGAGTCCGATAACCCGGTGCCGGAACCTGACTACTGACCGTCGACGAGCCGCCCACTTGCAGAACCTGGCCAGGATCGGCCTGCATTTCCAATTGGGGGAAACGCTTGGAGACCGCGCTGTCTAGACGACTGAACCATTCGCCGACTTTATTGCGAAACGGTTTGACTACCGTCCCCAAATGATCGGGACGCCTGTCCGGGTCATTACCTCGGATCACTTCAAAATCTACCGGATTGGCCGTATCGCCTGATGCCTGCATGATCACTTTGGCGTGCTGATCATCTACGACAACCTTCTTCTGCTCGAGCATGATGCCGTCTGTCCAGAGTGTCGGCGCAGAACTGCGAGAGTCGGAGCCGCAGCCGCACAACCCCAAAAACAGAACCATCGTGACAATTGTCTTCACTGCGCTTCCCTGCGTTGAACTGCCAATGACCTTCCAGGCAAGTAGCTTTTCCTGAGAGCGATAACAAAATGCCACTATCGCGCAGAAACGTAACCAAAGGGAACTGACGATACGCGGGAATTTCACCCACATTCATTGGAAACTCAAAAGCCGTGCCTGCTTTTTACTCAGCGAAATAGAGCGCAGTCCCATGCTGGTCCCCTATCGCCTTTTTTCAGACACCAAAAACCACAAACCCCCGACTTTCTCTAGGAAAATCAGGGGTTTGTGTTTACTGAATGTGGCGGTGAAGGAGAGATTCGAACTCTCGATACAGTTTCCTGTATACACACTTTCCAGGCGTGCTCCTTAAGCCACTCGGACACTTCACCGTATCTCTTCAAACATGTTCTGTCTGTCGAGGCGCGCTAATGTAGTCGAAAGCTTTTCTGATGGCAAACTTTTTTTCAGAATTTTCATGCGGTTAAGAGAAAAAGTCGTTTCTGCTGTCGATGGGCCATGGCGATCCGGCCAATCTCGGGTGGGTGCGGCCCTTCTATATAGGTGCGGAGGCGTTTGCCGTGGGGCACGCTGCGGTGCCTCAGCCGGTCGAGGGTGACCGGCGGGTCAGTCACAGTGCTTTACCTGACCGGCGACGGTGGGTAACGTCTGCCCATCTTTCTTATAAGGAATAGCGCCATGAGCGACCTGATTGCCTACCACCTCGAAGACGGTATCGCGACTCTTACCCTGAGCAACGGCAAGGTCAACGCCATTTCCCCGGACGTGATCGCAGCCTTCAACGCGGCGCTGGATCAGGCGGTGGCGGATCGCGCCATTGTGATCATTACTGGCCAGCCGGGCATTCTCTCCGGCGGCTACGACTTGAAGGTGATGACCGCCGGCCCTAAAGAAGCCGTGTCGCTGGTGACCGCCGGTTCAACTCTGGCCCGTCGCCTGCTGTCGCACCCGTTCCCGGTGATCGTTGCCTGCCCGGGTCATGCCGTGGCCAAAGGCGCGTTCATTCTGTTGTCCGCCGATTACCGGATCGGTGTCGACGGTCCGTTCAGCATTGGTCTGAACGAAGTGCAGATCGGCATGACCATGCACCACGCCGGCATCGAGCTGGCCCGTGATCGTCTGCGTCGCTCGGCGTTTCATCGCTCGGTGATCAACGGCGAAATGTTTGATCCGCAAAGTGCTGTGGATGCCGGTTTCCTCGACAAGGTTGTTTCGGCCGAGGAGCTGCAAGGTGCCGCCCTCGCCGCTGCGCGTCAGTTGAAGAAGATCAACATGAGCGCGCACAAGAACACCAAATTGAAAGTGCGCAAAGCGCTGCTGGAAACCCTGGACAACGCGATCATTCAGGATCAGGAACACTTGGGCTGAACCCGCTTCGCTCCTTTATAGAAAAGCCCGACCGTCGTGTCGGGCTTTTTCTTGCACGCACGTTTCAAAACTCCGCAGCTGCTCTAGGACGCCTCTGACCGACAAGTCGGAAACATGCGCTTAAACATCGCCCATCTCCTGACTCTATAGCGGCAATTGCCGAAAACAGTGCACATCCGTACACTGCGCCACCTTTTGTCCCGGTGGGGCCTGAAAATGCTGTTCGTGTTTCGTATGTTATTGATGGGCCTGCACTTTATTCTGGCAGGTGTGCTCGGAGTGATCCTCGGGCTGTGCCGGCCATTCAATCCGGACAACAGTCGTCTGTGCGCCCGACTGTACGCACTGCCGGCCATGTGCATCCTGCGCCTGCGAGTGAAGGCCGACGTCGGTCAGCTGATGAACAAGCCTGACAGCTGCGTGATCATCGCCAACCATCAGTCCAACTACGACCTGTTCGTGTTCGGCAATGTGGTGCCGCGACGGACGGTGTGCATTGGCAAAAAGAGTCTGAAATGGGTGCCGTTGTTCGGGCAGTTGTTCTGGCTGGCGGGCAACGTGTTGATCGATCGTGGCAACGCGCACAAGGCGCGCCAGTCGATGCTGACGACCACCGACACCTTGCAGCACAAAGACACGTCGATCTGGGTATTCCCGGAAGGCACGCGCAACCTGGGTGAAGAACTGCTGCCGTTCAAGAAAGGCGCGTTCCAGATGGCAATCGCCGCGGGTGTACCAATCGTTCCAGTGTGTGTCAGCAGCTACATCAAGCACATGCGTCTGAACCGCTGGCGCAGCGGGAAAATTCTCATCCGTTCGCTGCCGGCAATTCCTACCGCCGGCCTGACCATGGACGACATGCCCATGCTCATCAGCCAGTGCCGAGAGCAGATGCGCGAGTGCATCGATGCGATGGATCGGCAGCTTCAAGCTGCGTGAAAAAGAAACCCGCCCTGTGCGGGTTTTCTTTTGCCCGGTGAACTGTGCAGATTTCACTGACTCTCAAGCAGCGACACGGCTAAGCTGAAGCCATGTCTCCCCTGCCATCTGCCAATAAGAAGTGAACCACCACCATGGGTCGAGTTGTTGCTGCTGCGGTTTACAGCGCCGGTAAGAAAGTCACCAATATTTCCCTCGACGAAGGCGCCGCCTGGGCCGCCAAGACCGGGCACTTCGTCTGGATCGGCCTCGAAGAGCCGAATGCCCAGGAGCTGTCCAACCTGCAACGCCAGTTCAACCTGCACGAACTGGCCATCGAAGACGCCCTGGAAAAACACAGTCGTCCAAAACTGGAAACCTTCGGCGACGCCCTGTTCATCGTCACCTACTCACCCGTGCGCGAGCACGGCATCCTGCAGTTCATCGAAACCCACATCTTCGCCGGCAAGGGCTACATCATCACTGCCCGCAATGGCCATTCGGCGTCCTACGCCCATGTCCGTCAGCGCTGTGAGGCGCGGCCGCTGTTGCTGGAGCACGGGGAAGATTTCGTACTGTATGCGTTGCTGGATTTTGTGATCGAAAACTATCAGCCGGTGGGTGAAGCAATCCACGCCGAGATCGATGAACTGGAGCGCAACGTGTTGTGTAGCGCGCTGAATGAGCACGACATCCAGAAGCTTCATGGCCTGCGCCGCGACGTGCTGCGTTTGCGTCGATACGCGGCGCCGATGGTGGAAATCGGCGAAGAATTGCAGAAGCTCAGCTTCCCCTTCATCGACAAGAATATGCGTCCTTACTTCCGCGATGTGCAGATCCATGTCACGCGGCAGATGGAGGACCTGACCACCCTGGCCGACATTGCGAGCCAGACCATCGAGATCGGTGTGTTGCTGGAGGCGTCCCGCCAAAGCGTGGTGCAGCGCAAGTTTGCGGCGTGGGCGGCGATTCTGGCGTTCCCGACGGCGGTCGCCGGGATCTACGGGATGAACTTCCAGAACATGCCGGAGCTGAGCTGGCACTACGGCTATTTCGCCGTACTGAGCTTTATCACGGTGGGCTGCGTGGGACTGTGGGCGAGCTTCAAGAAATCGGGCTGGCTGTAGGTTAAAAAAACGCCCCCGTGTACGGCACGGGGGCGTTTGGTTTCAAGCAGCGTTCGGTTTGTGCGCCACGAAACGCATCATCCATTCCGCCACCGTGGCGCCGTGGTGATCGTTTTCAAGGCTGGCCACGCCCTTGCTGTAGATCTGCTCGCCCAGTGCTTCCTGGCGAAGTTCCAGCAGTGCCCGCGAGTAATCGTGAATGAATTCCGGATGCCCCTGGAAGCACAGCACCTGATCGTTGATGTGGTACGCGGCGAACGGGCAGAAATCGCTGGAGGCGATCACTGTGGCGTTCTCCGGCAGTGCCGTGACCTGATCCTGGTGGCTGATCAGCAGCGTCAGCTCTTCGCGCACCGGGCTCATCCACGGTGCCTTGGCCGCCAGTTTGTAGTTGTGAATGCCGACGCCCCAACCCTGGGTCGCGCGCTCGCTCTTGCCGCCCAGCAGCAGCGCCAGCAGTTGATGGCCGAAGCACACGCCGAGCAGTTTGTCGCCACGCTCATAGCGGGTCAGCAGGTACTGCTTGAGGGTCTGGATCCACGGGTCGGTGCCGAACGAATCGGCCTTGCTACCAGTGACCAGGTACGCATCGAACGTCAGGTCATCACTCGGATAATCACCCTGCATCACGTTGTACACCGTGAACTCGGCGGCGATCGGCTGTTGCGAGAACAGGCGCTGGAACATCTGCCCGTAACCCTGATATTGATCGACCAGTTCCGGACGCAGGATGTCGGTTTCCAGAATGCAGATGCGTAGCGACATAAAAAATACCTGACACGTGATGGGAATAATGCACACCCCAGAGCCTGCCTTGAAACCACCCGGCAAGGCAAGCCCCGAAATGCGTCCCTACCCCGTTAGAACAACTCGCCCTTCGCAGCCTTTTCCAGCAGCAGCGCTGGCGGCGCGAAACGTTCGCCGTATTGTTCAGCCAGGTACTGGGCCCGCGCGACAAAGTCCTTCACGCCATATTGATTGATGAACTGCAACGCACCGCCCGTCCAGGCCGCGAAACCGATGCCGAAGATCGAGCCGACATTGGCGTCCGCCGTCGAAGTCAGCACGCCCTCCTCCACACAGCGCACGGTTTCGATGGCCTGTACAAACAGCAGCCGGTCACGCACATCCTTCGGCGAAATCTGCCCGTCGGCTGTCTCGAAACGGGATTTCAGCTCAGGCCACAGGTGTTTCTGGCCTCCCGTCGGGTACTCGTAAAAACCGCCGCCCGCCGCCTTGCCCGGCCGCTTGTATTCGTTGAGCAGCAAGTCAATCACGGCGAATGCCGGGTGCTCAATCAGCGGTTTCCCTTCGGCTTGCAGGTCTTTGGCCGTTTGCTGACGGATATGACTCATCAGGCTGAGGGAAACTTCGTCAGAGATCGCCAGAGGCCCGATGGGCATCCCGGCCTTGCGTGCTTCGGTCTCGATCATCGGCGCACTGACGCCTTCGCCGAGCATGGCAATGCCTTCGTTGGTGAAGGTGCCAAACACCCGCGAGGTGAAGAAGCCGCGACTGTCGTTGACCACGATCGGCGTTTTCTTGATTTGCAGTACGAAATCGAAACCGCGTGCGAGGGTTTCGTCGCTGGTTTGCGCGCCTTTGATGATTTCCACCAGCGGCATTTTTTCCACCGGGCTGAAGAAGTGCAGGCCGATGAACTTGCTCTGATCCGGCACCGCAGCCGCCAGGCCGGTGATGGGCAAGGTCGAAGTATTGGAGGCGATCACCGCGTCGGCGCCGACTACGTGCTGCGCCGACGCCGAAACCTTGGCCTTGAGTTGACGATCCTCGAACACCGCTTCGATGATCAGATCGCAACCCGCCAGATCGGCATCGCTTTCAGTGGTCTGGATACGCGCCAGCACCGCTTCTCGCTGCTGCGCAGACATTTGCCCGCGAGCGACTTTCTTGTCCAGCAGCGCCGCCGAATGCGCCTTGCCCTTTTCGGCGGCAGCAAGGTTGATGTCCTTGAGCACCACGTCGATCCCGGCCGAGGCGCTGACATAGGCGATGCCGGCGCCCATCATGCCCGCCCCGAGGACGCCCACGCGTTTCGTCACATAAGGCACAAAGCCCTGCGGACGCGAACCGCCGGCATTGATCTCGTTGAGCTGGAACCAGAACGTGCCGATCAGGTTTTTCGAGATCTGGCCGGTGGTCAGCTCGGTGAAGTAGCGGGTCTCGATCAGGTGTGCGGTCTCGAAATCCACCTGCGCGCCTTCCACCGCCGCGCAGAGGATCTTTTCCGGCGCCGGCAGCGTGCCCTGGGTTTTGCTGCGCAGGATCGACGGCGCAATCGCCAGCATTTGCGCGACTTTCGGGTTCGACGGTGTGCCGCCGGGAATCTGATAACCCTTCACATCCCAACGCTGCACGGCCGCAGGGTTGGCCAGAACCCAGGCCCGGGCCTTGGCCAGCAGCTCATCGCGATCCGCCGCCAGCTCATCGATCAAACCCGCCTGCAACGCCTGTTGCGGACGGACTTTCTTGCCTTCGAGCAGATACGGCAGGGCTTTTTCGATACCGAGCATGCGCACCATGCGCACCACGCCACCACCGCCCGGCAACAGGCCAAGGGTCACTTCCGGCAGGCCGAGTTGCACCGACGCATCGTCCAGCGCCACACGATGGTGGCAGGCCAGGCAGATTTCCCAGCCGCCGCCGAGCGCCGCGCCGTTGATCGCCGCGACCACCGGTTTGCCGAGGGTTTCCAGGGTGCGCAATTGGCCCTTGAGGGTCAGCACCATGTCGTAGAAAGCCTTGGCTTCGGGCTTGCCGACCTTGATCAGTTCATTCAGGTCGCCGCCGGCGAAGAAGGTCTTTTTGGCCGAAGTGATGATCACCCCGGCGATGTCATCTTTTTCCGCGAGCAGTCGGGCGACGCTTTCGGCCATGGCCTCGCGGTACACCGCGTTCATGGTGTTGGCGCTCTGGCCCGGCATGTCGATGGTCAGGAGGACGATGCCGTCCTGGCCTTTTTCGTAACGAATGGCTTGGGTCATGACAAGATTCCTTGGGGTCAGAGGCGTTCGATGATGGTGGCGATACCCATGCCGCCGCCGACGCACAGCGTCGCGAGGCCATAGCGCAGGCGCCGGGCTTCCAGTTCATCGAGCAAGGTGCCGAGAATCGCGCAACCGGTGGCGCCCAGCGGATGACCCATCGCAATCGAGCCGCCATTGACGTTGACCTTGTCCGGGTCGACGGCCATGTCCTTGATGAATTTCAGCACCACCGAAGCGAACGCCTCGTTGACCTCGAACAGATCGATGTCCTCGACCCGCAGCCCGGCCTTGGCCAGTGCCTTGCGGGTGGCCGGCGCCGGGCCGGTGAGCATGATGGTCGGGTCGGTACTGGTGACCGCCGTGGCGACAATCCGCGCCCGAGGTTGCAGACCGAGCGCCCGGCCCTTGGCCTCGGAGCCGATCAGCATCAGCGCCGCGCCGTCGACGATCCCCGAGCTGTTGCCCGGTGTGTGCACATGGTTGATGCGCTCGACATGACTGTAGACACGCAGCGCCGTGGCATCGAAACCCATCTGGCCGATCATTTCGAAGCTCGGTTTGAGCTTGCCCAGGCCTTCGAGGGTCGACTCGGCGCGAATGAACTCATCATGATCGAGCAGGATGATGCCGTTCTGGTCCTGCACCGGCACCAACGACTTGTTGAACGAACCGTCTGCCCGGGCCCGGGCGGCCTTCTGTTGCGAGTGCAGCGCGTAGGCATCGACGTCCTGACGGCTGAAGCCTTCAAGGGTGGCGATCAGGTCGGCGCCGACGCCTTGAGGGGTGAAATGGCTGTGCAGGTTGGTCTGCGGGTCCAGCGCCCAGGCGCCGCCATCACTGCCCATCGGCACGCGGGACATGGATTCGACACCACCGACCACCACCAGGTCTTCGAAGCCGGAGCGCACTTTCATCGCCCCCAGGTTCACCGCTTCCAGCCCCGAGGCGCAGAACCGGTTGATCTGCACGCCGGCGACACTGACGTCCCAATCGGCCACCTGCACGGCGGTCTTGGCGATGTCCGAGCCCTGATCGCCAATCGGCGTGACACAACCCAGCACCACGTCATCAACCTGGCTGGTGTCCAGCGCCGTGCGCGCCTGCAGCGCGGTCAGCAGCCCGGCCACCAGGTTCACCGGTTTGACGCTGTGCAGGGAACCGTCGGCCTTGCCCCGGCCACGGGGCGTGCGTAACGCGTCGAAAATCAAAGCTTGGGTCATGACGTCCTCGAACCTGTGCGGTGAGTGAAATTCGTGCCTCCACTCTTGGCCGGGACGATCACGGATTCAATGACCACAGCGCTCAATGACGTTGACGCGCACGCTCAGACGGACGGTCATTCCCGACCAGGTTAACCGGTTCAGGTCAGCGAGCTGTCTAGCAAAAGGGCGGCAAAGAAGCTGGCAATGGGCCTCATGCCTTTTTAATCGCGTTCAGCAGCAAATACATATGAAATGGATCTAAGCCAAGCGTGACGCGGGCCCTAAGGTGAACATGTACGTCGTTGTCGTCGGGTTTTGCCGAGGCAGGCGTTCTTCAACAGGAAGTGCAGCGCTTGCCATCATGGATATGCAGGCAGGCATCAGGAAATAACAAAAAAGGCGGTCAAGCCATGTTCAAACAACCGAAAGTTCGTCAAGCAGGGCTCATTCTTTTCGCCACGACGCTGTTGTTGATTTTGCCGAATCTGACCAAGGTCATCGGCTGATTCAAGCGGCAGGTATTGCTCATCGCCACTGAAAATGTGACTGGCCCGCTACCCGGGCCAGCGTGGCTGTGCCAACCTTTGCGCACTTCCACGACATGGACGGCGATCAATTGAAAACGCTCATTCTGTTTGGGGCCATGCTGCTGAGCTTGCCCCTGTCTGCCGCACAGCTGAATCTGGAGCTGGGCGCGAACAGCCGCAACTGGCAGACCGAGGAATTGCTCAAGCATCCTCAGGTACAAACCCTCACGATCAAGAATGATGTGTCCTACAAGAAGGACATGACCTATCGCGCCGTTCCCGTAGCCGCATTGCTGACCGGCATCAAACCGGACGATCACCTGCAAGCCGTAGCACTGGATGGCTTTGCCGCCGAACTGTCTGCCGCGCCGCTGCTGAACACCAAAGGTTCCCGCGCCTGGCTGGCCATCGAAGACCCGGCTCACCCATGGCCGCCGCTGTCGGAAGGCAAGCACAGCGCCGGGCCGTTCTATCTGGTGTGGACCGATCCGCAGGCCGGCCATATCAGCCCGGAACAATGGCCGTTCGAAGTGGCGAGCATCAAACGCATGGCGCCGGTGGCCGAGCGCTTCCCTGCCCTGTTGCCGGATACTGCATTGAAGGCCGACGACCCGGTGAATCAGGGATTTGCGCTGTTCCAGAAGAACTGTCTGGCCTGCCATCGCCTGAATGGCGCGGGGGATGCGCAGTTCGGGCCGGACCTGAATATTCCGTACAACCCGACCGAATATTTCGGCGCGGACTTCCTCAAGCGCTACATCCGCGATCCGCAGAGTTTGCGCCAGTGGCCGCAAGCGAAGATGCCAGGGTTTTCCGCCGAGGTATTACCGGAGGCGGATCTGCAGAAACTGGTGAGGTACTTACAGCACATGGCCGGGCGCAAGGTTGCGCCCGCCAAGTAAGCCAACTATGCCGTTTACTGCTGCTGCACAGAGATGATTGGCGCAGGTGTCGGCGACACCAGCACTTTCGCGTGCATCTGCTCTGACCCGCCGCCCCGACGCATGCCCCGCACCGGGCAGGCGTCGAGGTAATCCAGGCCCACCGCCAATTTCAGGTGTCGCTCCGGCCGCGCCAGTTCATTGGTCACGTCAAAGCTGTACCAGGCGTCATCGATCCAGGCCTCGGCCCAGGCGTGACTGGCCAGATGCTCGCAATCCTCGCTGTACAGATAGCCCGACACATACCGCGACGGCACCCCGAGACTGCGCGCGCAGGCCAGAAACGCGTGGGCGTGGTCCTGGCAAACACCCGCCCGCCCGGCAAACGCCTCGGCAGCGCTGGTGTCGACTTCGGTGGAACCCGGCGTGTAGGTCATGTGCTGGTTCAAGCCGTGCATCAGGTCGATCAGCGCGTTGCGGTCGCGTCGTTGCTTGCAGGACTTCTCGGCAAACGCCCGCAGCGCCTCGTCCGCCTCGGTCAACCGGGTGAAGCGCAGGAACGGCAGCGCCGACTGGCTTTCATGCTCCGCTTCGCGCAACTCGTCGATATCGACCTGCCCACGGGCGCCGATGATGATCGCCTCGTGGGGTTCGTCCATGGTCAGCACATGCAGGATGTTGCCGAACGGATCGAGCTGGGCCCGTACCGGACGCGGCAGGTCGAGCTGCCAGCTCAGCACATGCTGACGCTCGCTGTCGTGCGGGGTGAGGCGCAGGTACTGGATGCTCGCCCGCACCTGATCTTCGTAGTGATAGGTGGTCTCGTGGCTGATGGAAAGTCTCATGCGGCCTCCAGGTAGGAACTGTGAATGGCGTTGCCCAACTGGCGCACCAGCGGGATGAACTCGGTGAGCCAGGCGTGCAGCCCTTCCTCAAGGATTTCGTGGATGCCGGTGTAGCGCAGGCGTGCGTCCATCTCCGCCGCCAGTCGTTGCGCAGGACGACCGTTGGCCCCTGGCAACTGCGCCAGGATCTGGTCGATCTCCTCGGTGCAGGCCCGCAGCGAGCGCGGCACGTCGGCGCGCAGCAACAGCAGCTCGGCCACATGCCGGGCGCCGGGCGCGTCGCGATAGATCTCGGTGTAGGCCTCGAACGAGGACAAGGCCCGCAACAAGGCACTCCATTGGTAATAGGCGTGGGCGGTGCCGTCGCTGACCGCTTCGGCCTGATCGCCGGCCATTTCATAGCGGGCGTCTAGCAGGCGCAAAGTGTTGTCGGCCCGCTCGATGAACGTGCCCAACCGGATGAAACGAAACGCATCGTTGCGCATGATGGTGCCGTAGGACGCCCCGCGGAACAGGTGCGAACGTTCCTTGATCCACTCGCAGAACCGGCTCATGCCGTAGCGGCTGAGGCCTTGATTGGCGATCCCGCGGATCTCCAGCCAGGTGGCGTTGATGTTCTCCCACATGTCGGCGGTGATCCGCCCGCGCACCGCATGGGCGCTGGCTCGTGCCGCGCCGAGGCAGCTGTAGATGCTCGCGGGGTTGGCCGCGTCGAGCGCGAAGAAGTGCAGCAATCGCTCGGCATGCAGTTCGCCGTGGCGTTCCAGGTAATCGTCCAGCGTGCCGGTGATCAGCAACGGCATCGCCAGTTCGTGCAAACCGTCGCCACGGCCGTCCTGCGGCATCAGCGACAGCGAATAGCTGACGTCGAGCATCCGTGCGAGGTTTTCCGCCCGCTCCAGGTAACGCGACATCCAGTACAGATCCGAGGCAGTTCTACTTAACATGGCAGGCTTCCTTCAATCCTCGACCACCCAGGTGTCCTTGGTTCCGCCGCCCTGGGATGAATTCACCACCAGAGAGCCTTCACGCAGGGCGACACGGGTCAAACCGCCGGGCACAACCCGGGTTTCGCGGCCGGACAATACGAACGGGCGCAGGTCGATATGGCGCGGCGCAATGCCGTTTTCGACAAAGGTCGGACAGGTCGACAGCGACAGCGTCGGTTGCGCGATGTACGCGTGGGGCTTGGCCTTGATCCGCTCGCGGAACGCATCGATTTCCGCCGTCGTCGCCGCCGGCCCCACGAGCATTCCGTAACCGCCGGAGCCCTGGGTTTCCTTGACCACCAGATCCGGAAGATTGGCCAGTACATGGGAAAGTTCAGACGGATTGCGGCATTGCCAGGTCGGCACGTTCTTCAGGATCGGCTCTTCATCGAGGTAGAAACGGATCATTTCGGTGACGAACGGATACACCGATTTGTCGTCCGCCACGCCGGTGCCGATCGCATTGGCCAGCACCACGTTGCCGGAGCGATACGACGACAGCAGTCCCGGTACGCCCAGCATCGAATCCGGGCGGAAGGCCAATGGATCAAGAAACGCGTCGTCGAGGCGGCGGTAGATCACGTCTACCGCTTTCGGGCCGTCGGTGGTGCGCATGAAGACCTTGTCGTCGCGCACGAACAGATCGGCACCTTCGACCAGCTCGACGCCCATTTCCCGGGCCAGAAACGCATGCTCGAAAAACGCGCTGTTGAACCGTCCCGGTGTCAGCACCACGACACTTGGGTCGTCGATGGGGCTTGAGCTTTTCAGGGTGTCGAGCAGCAGGTTCGGGTAATGGTCGATCGGGGCGATGCGCTGGGCCGCGAACAGCTCGGGGAACAGGCGCATCATCATCTTGCGGTCTTCGAGCATGTAGCTCACGCCGCTGGGCGTGCGCAGGTTGTCCTCGAGCACGTAATACGTGCCGTCGCCGTCGCGCACCAGATCGACGCCGGAGATGTGCGAATAGATATCGCGGTGCAGATCCAGCCCCTGCATCGCCAACTGGTATTGCTCGTTGGCCAGCACCTGTTCGGCGGGAATGATCCCGGCCTTGATGATGCGCTGCTCGTGATAGAGGTCGGCGAGGAACATGTTCAACGCCTTGACGCGCTGGATGCAGCCGCGCTCGACGATCCGCCACTCGCTGGCGGGAATACTGCGCGGAATGGTGTCGAAGGGAATCAGGCGTTCTGTCCCTTGCTCGTCCCCGTAGAGCGTGAAAGTGATCCCGGCACGATGGAACAGCAGATCGGCCTCGCGTCGCCGCTGGGCCAACAGCTCGTCAGGCGTATCGGCCAGCCAGCGGGCAAACTCCCGGTAATGCGGGCGGACCTGGCCGCCGGCATCGTACATTTCATCAAAATAGGTGCGGATCATGCCGTACTCCTTGTCACCCCGGACATACAGGCCTTCGCAAGGCCCGTGCCATCGGCATAAACGCTTTGATTTCAATCGGTTGGATATTCACGCCACAGACACCGCACCATTCCTGTGCGGCAAATGCCCCAACCTGATCGCCCCCGCCTCATTGCGACGCAGTGCAGTCGCCTATCACCAGCATAGTCAGAGTTGATTTCACTGCCCGGCGCCGCCTGCGGATAATCCGCACATCCGCTGCGAAACGTCCCCGACGACGTGCGCAGCCCAACTGATCCGGCTTGCCCTGGCAGCCCTACCGGCCGTAACCCTGACCGGTTTCCTCTCCTTCCGGTCTTCCCTTTCAGCCACCTCTCCCGGTGGCTTTTTTTTGCGCCGGATTCTTGTTTCAGGGTTTTGCCGGGCGATGTTCGGGGTGCAGAAACGACAACGGCCGACCCGAAGGTCAGCCGTTGCTCGACGTGTTGCGAGGGTTATCAGTTCAAACGATGGCGGTTGCGCACCTCCTGCTTCACGCCCCAGCCTTCGATGATGCCGCCCAAGGGCTCGACCACCGCCGAAAAGCCCTGTTCGAAATCGCCAATGTCGTCGTAGGTTGCGTACATCACCTTGCTCAATTCCAGGGACCACGCGCCGTCGTCGCGCGCGCTGACCTGGGCATTGATGGATTCACCGCGAAACTTGCCTGCCGCCCTGCGCGCCCGCTCCTCGTCCGGGAAAATGGCGTAGAACTCGATGGGATGGAATCGGGAAAAATCGAAACCGCCTTCTTTCATGCGGCGCAGCACGTTGCTGCTGATGTCTTCTTGATAGGCTGTGCTCATGAACGTCCCCCTCGCATAGATGGATAGACTTTCCGTATTCCCTGCACCTGGCCGAACGGCTCAAGCGCTACGGCAACCGTGTTGCCGGCGGGAAACAAGCATGTAGCTGACAAGACCAGACCTTAGCGATCCGTTCGCTGATCTCGCTTGCAGAGTAGCCCCAAGATAGAGCCGCTGCCAAGGCCTGGTGCGTTACGGAGAAGAAGATTTTCAGATGGGAGTGATGCTGCGGATTTCGATGCTGTTCTGGGTTTTCAGGCTTTTGGCGCCTGCATCGGAGGTGCGCCCTTCCAGATCGTTCAGATCCAGTGCGGCGGCGACAGGAAGGAGTCGTTCCTTGATCAGTCGAGCGGCCTCATCGTCGCTGGGGCATTCCGCACGCTCGAAGATTTCATCGACAATTTCACCGTGATCATCCACGAAAGTGACTTTCCACTTTTGCATTGGTGCCTCCTCGAACAAACCCGCAAATGGGCTCATATCTATCTCGACTTTTGTCAGGATTGATCGTTCAAAAGCTTTACACCGATGAAACATGAAAAACATTTCATCTGCGGGAACGAAGCCGCTCGCTCCCGCAGTGATGACGGCTGAGTGATCAGTCGTTGCTTGGCTTGTTCACCGCTTGCAGCACGTATTGCGGCAAGGCGAAGGCGCCGATGTGGATTTCCGGGTTGTAGTAACGGGTGACGATGCCGCTGCCGATGAAACGCTGTTGCAGGGTTTCACGGCTCAGCTTGCGGTAGGCCGGGTTGGTCGAGCCCCAGGCGAAGGTCATCGAACCGCCGATGTAGGTCGGCACGGCCGCCTGATAGAAGTGCCAGTCCGGGAACAGGCTGCGCAGGCGACCGGCGGTGGTTTTCACTTCTTCGATCTGCATGAACGGCGTGCCGTTCTGGGTCACGAGGATGCCGCCCTCGTTCAGGCAGCGGTGGCAGGCCTGGTAGAAGTTTTCCGAGAACAACACTTCGCCCGGGCCGATCGGGTCGGTGGAGTCGGAAATGATCACGTCGAATTTTTCAGTGGTGGTTGCGACGAAGCGCATGCCGTCGTCGATCACCAGGTTCAGGCGTGGATCGTCGTAGGCGCCCTTGGAGTGGTTCGGCAGGAATTCCTTGCACATGTCGACCACGGTGCCGTCGATTTCGACCATGGTGATGTGTTCGACGCTGGCGTGCTTGGTCACTTCGCGCAGCATGCCGCCGTCGCCGCCGCCGATGATCAGTACGCGCTTGGCGGTGCCGTGGGCGAGGATCGGCACGTGAGTGAGCATTTCGTGGTAGATGAATTCATCGGCTTCGGTGGTCTGGATCACGCCGTCCAGCGCCATCACCCGGCCCATGCGCGGGTTCTGGAAGATCACCAGGTGCTGGTGTTCGGTGCGCACTTCGTGCAGCAGTTTTTCCATGCGAAAACGCTGGCCGTAGCCTTCGTAGAGGGTTTCCAGGTATTCGCTGGTCTTGGTGACGGTCATGGTGAAGTGCTCCGATGAATGCGCGGGCGCCAATCGTCAGGTTCGATTGCCCGGGAAAGGCGCGCATTCTACGTTGCCGAAGATGACAGGTCGAACCTCACTTCATCGGCCCGGCACAATCCATTGGCGCGAACGGTCAGATCCGCACATTGCCCCGCGGCCCGGCAATCGCCCAGATGATCAGGCCCAGCACCGGCAGGAAGATGATCAACAGCACCCAGAGGATTTTCATCCCGGTCTCGGCACCGCTTTTCAGCACGTTGATGATCGCCCAGATGTCGAGGGCAAGAATGATCAGGCCGATCAGGCCGTTGAACGTGGAACCCATGGTGTCGCTCCAGAATAGTGGCATGCACTTTTAGGATAGACGGTCGCGCGCAGGGTTCCCTTTTATTGCGCTCAGACGTGAACGGCGACCTTCAAGGCTTCCAGCGACGGCGCAGCGGCGATGCCGACTTCGGCACACAGTTCCAGCACTCGCGGCACGTCGTTGCCGTAGACCAGCACCACTTGCAGTTCGTCGTCGAGTAACTGGCTGAAGTTCATCAGCGTGTAGCCGCCGTTTTCCTTGTTCATGCTGCTCATCTGCACCTGGATGCGGTTGAGCGCGGTCAGCGCTTCGGTCTTGGCCAGTTGCTTGGGCTTGAGATTGAACTCGACGCCCGGGCCGAACGAAGCCACGATCTGCGCGAACAGGTCAACGTAGGTGTCGGCCTGGAACAGCACGGTCTCCGGCAGACTGCCAACCACCACCCACTCGCCCAAAGGAATCGGGAAAGTGTCGTCGTAGTTGATGTCCGGATTGGCGGTCAGAAAAGCGTCGGCATCGGCGTAGGCCTGCGCGGCCTCATCGGCGACCTTCTGAATCTCGTCGTCGCCCATGCAGCCGGAGCTGATTTTGCTGATGAGTTCGGCGAGTGCGGCTTTCATGGGGACGGATCCTGTGGCGAAGAGAATTTTGAGGGCGCGAAGGATAGCGCATTCTCGCCTTCGCCACAGAGCGGGTTCCGGCCCGGCGGTTCAGCCCAGCAGTTTTTCCAGCTGCGCGGTGGTGTCCACAGCGCCCATGGTGCGGGCCGCGTCCAGCGCGGTGATGCCGTTGGCGTCCTTGGCTTTCGGGTCGGCGCCCTGGTCGATCAGGAACTCGACGATTTCAACCCGGTTGAACATTGCCGCCATCATCAGCGCCGTGCGGCCGTCGAAGGAAGCGCCTTCAATCTGCGCCCCACCGGCCACCAATGCCTTGACCACGGCCAGGTCACCCTTGAATGCCGCACCGGCAATCGGGCTCTGGCCGTTGCCATTGCGTTGTTCCGGGTCGGCCTTGTGCTTGAGCAGCACTTGCACCGCATCTACGTGACCGTAGTAACTGGCGAGCATCAACAGGGTGTCGCCCTTGCTGTTGGTCAGGTTGACCGGCAGACCGGCCGTGATCAGGCGATCCAGCATCGCCGCATCGCCGTCGCGCGCCTTGTTGAATACCTGCTCGGTGAATTCGGCAGCTTCTTCGGGGGTCATCTGGCGGCTTTGGTCGGACATGGGGCAACTCCACTTTCGGTCAATCGGAAAGCCGATAGTTTCCCGAGCGCGGCGATAGCTGTCATCCCCTTTTTTCCAAGACAGCCGATAGCCAATATCAATAACGGAACTTGCCTTCCCGGATGTCCGCGAGGATTTCATCCGTGACCTGCACGTAGGTTTCGGTGCCCGGCAGCCAGGCATAGATCGGGTCATCGCCCGTCTGGCCGGGATCGAAGCCTTCGTTTTTCAGGCGCGTCTTCTGGTATTTGAAGGTGCCGGTGGTTTCCATTTTCACTTTGACCCGCAGGAACAACGGCACCGCATAGGCCGGCATGCGCTGGCGGGCGAAGGCCAGCAGCTCGGTGAAGTCCAGCGTGGCCAGAGACTCGGCCGGCGTGATCGCTGCCATGCCGGCGCGACCGTTGGTGTCGGGGATTTCCACGCCATAGGCCACGGCTTCGGAAATGTGCGGATGCTGGAGCAGCAGGTTCTCGACCTCGGTGGTCGAGACGTTTTCGCCCTTCCAGCGGTAGGTGTCGCCGAGGCGATCGACAAACTGCGCATGACCGAAACCGATGTTGCGCAGCAGATCGCCGGTGTTGAAGAAGCGGTCGCCCTTGGTGAATACGTCCTGCAGCACGACTTTCGCGGTTTTCTGCGGATCGGTGTAGCCATCCAGCGGCGCCTTGTCGTCGATCCGCGCCAGCAACAGGCCCCGCTCACCCCGGCCGACCTTGCGCATGAACCCGTCAGCACCACGAATCGGTTCGCCGCTGTCCTGATCGTAGGCGACCAGTTCCCAGGCCATCAGCGAGAATCCGATGGTGTTGTCGAAATTGAGGATGTTGGTGAAGCCGATATTGCCGTCGCTCGCCGCGTACAGTTCGCAGATGTGATCCACCGCAAACCGGGTCTTGAACTCGGCCCAGGCACCGGGCCGCAAACCGTTGCCGATCATCTTGCGCACGTCATGGCGACTGTCATCGCTGCTGACCGGCTGATCCACCAGATAACGGCACAATTCACCGACGTAGCCGATGGTGGTTGCGCGGTAGCGGCGCACATCGCTCCAGAACTGCCGGGCGCTGAACTTGCGGCGAATCGCAAAACCCGACGCGCCATTGACCGCCGAGCCCCAGCACACACAAAGCCCGGTGGCGTGGTACAGCGGCAAGGTGCAATAGACGATGTCGTCCGGGCGCATGTCGAGGGCGATCATGCCGAAGCTCGCCGAACTGCGCATCCAGCGTCCGTGCTTGAACACGCCAGCCTTGGGCAAACCGGTGGTGCCGGAGGTGTAGATGTAGAAGCACGGGTCATCGAAGAAAATCTGCCGGCTGCTGGCCGGGTTGTCGCTTGCCGCATCGGCGCTGGCGCTGATCAGATTGGTGTAACCCTCCGGGGCGATGCCCGGCTGGCTGAAGGTGTCCTGATCTGCCACGAACCAGGTGCGGGCCGGCGCAATCGTCACTTGCTCGCGCACCGCGGTGAAGGCTGGCAGCAATTCTTCACCGACGACAATCGCCACCGGCGCCACCAGATTGATGCTGTGGATCAGCGTGTCGCGAGTCTGCGAAGTGTTGAGCAGCGCGCTGACGGCGCCGACCTTGGCCAGCGCCAGAATCGTCACCAGCAGTTCCGGGCGGTTTTCGATGAACACCGCCACCACATCGCCCTTCCCGATGCCCTGCCCGATCAGGTAGTGGGCAATGCGGTTGGCCCACTGGTTGACCTGTGAATAACTCAGCACCACCTCACCCGACAGCAGCGCGGGGCCCTCGGGATTGCGCAGGGTCGCTTGCTCGAAGGTCCAGCCCAGGCCACAGGTTTGGGTCGGATCCTTGACGTTGGCCACCTTCATGCCTTTCACCACCCGAGGGATGGCTTTGGCAATCATCGGCAGTTTGCGGAGCATCATGCTCCAGGTAATCGTGTCGCTAGGCGCGTGGCTCATGGCAGCTCCCGTTCGACCTTGGCGTGCAGGCCGGATTTTTTATTGTCGGGCAATCGGGTAAGGCAACCAGCGCTTCTTGAGCGAGGGTCGAGGCCGAAAATACGTCAGGGCTTCTCGGGCTGTACACGCGGTTTTTGCAATGTTTTGTATCCGCCAACGCTACAAGGCGAAACGCGATTGCAGCCGGATGGAATGGTTCCATCGGATCGACAGCGATCCCGCAAAATGCAGGATGCACGATGGCCATTCATGCAGATTGCACGACGACTTGAATTTGCATAATTTATAAGTTGTTGATTTATAAAGATATTATAAAAACAGAATACTGGCACAATCACTGCAACTCCCTCTGCATGCTTGCCATTCAAGTGCATACGGAGCTGAAAGACATGAGCCTGATCCAAGAAAAATTTACCTCCCTGTTCTCCAACTTCAACGTCACCACCCAACCGCGTCCCGATGGCGGGATCCTGCTGACGCTGAAGAGTGCCGACGGCAAAGTGTTCAAACGTGCGCTCACCTATCAGCAACTGCATGCCGGCGACCAATTGTCGTGGGCGATCAGCGCAATCCGTCGTGACCTCGCCGAACAGGCCAGCGAGCTGCCGCAGATCGGCATGCTGCAAAGCCAGCAGCGTTTTGCTCTGCCGACCTATCACTCGATGTAAACACCACATGAACAAACAGGCCGTGGAGCTTTCGCTTCACGGCCTGTTTTTTTTTGCGCGTCGATTGGGTGGACTCAGAAGGCTTCCGGTTCGATCCCGGTAAAGCTGTCGACGGTCACATGGCCTTCCAGTTCTCCGCCTTCACGGGCCAGCCCGCAGGTTTGCAGGCCGGCGGCCTGGGCGGCGTCGAGTTCCTGCACGATATCGGAGAGGAACAGGATTTCCTGCGATTCGACCCCGATGGCCTGCTGGATATTGCTGTACGACTGCGCTTCGCGCTTCGGGCCCGACGTGGTGTCGAAGTAGCCGCTGAACAGCGGCGTCAGGTCCCCGGCTTCCGAGCAGCCGAAAATCAGCTTCTGCGCTTGAATCGAACCGGACGAGTAAACGAACAGTTGATACCCGGCCTGATGCCAGCGCTGGAGCGCTTCAACGGCGTCCGGGTAAACATGCCCCTTCAACTGCCCGGCCTGATAGCCCTGCTCCCAGACCATGCCTTGCAACGCTTTCAGCGGAGTGGCTTTGCGGTCTTCGGCGATCCAGCTCAGCAGAATTTCTACCACTCGCTCAACGTCAGCCTGCGGCTCGTTGCTGTCGCGACGTACGGCGTCCAGTTGCTCAGCAACGTCCGCACGTGCGGCGTTCTGACGAACGAAGTCAGGCAGGTGTTTCGCCGCATACGGGAACAACACGTCGAACACAAAACTCACCGCGCTGGTGGTGCCTTCGATATCGGTGAGGATGACCTTGATCGACATCGGCTCAGTCCTCCAGACGCGGGAAGCGGCCGGCGATGTCTTCGCCGGTGAAATTGGCAACCCAGCCTTCAGGGTTGTTGAACAGACGGATCGCCACGAAATGCGGGTTCTCGCCCATGTCGAACCAGTGCTTGGTACCGGCTGGCACCGAAATCAGGTCGTTCTTCTCGCACAGGACGGCGTAGACGTAATCGTCGATGTGCAGGGTAAACAGGCCACGGCCGGCGACGAAAAAGCGTACTTCGTCTTCGCCATGGCGATGTTCTTCAAGGAATTTGGCACGGAATTCGGCTTTTTGCGGGTGATCGCTGTTGAGGCTGATCACATCGACGGTGATGTAACCGCGTTCGGTCATCAGCTTGTCGATCTGCTCTTGGTAGGCGCCGATCACTTCTTCCTGGCTGGCACCGGGCTGAATCTTCGCGGCGGCTTGCCAGCGGTCGAAGCGCACGCCCTGCTCGGCCAGGGTCGAGGCGATGTCTTCGAAATGGGTCAGCACCTTGTTCGGAATTTCAGGGCTGGAAACGTGATAGACGGACAGGCTGCTCATGGGGGCAATTCCTCGGTATCGGCCTTGCCGTCCGGTTCTTCGAGACCGGTCGGGCACTGCATTCATCAGGCAAATGGGCTGGTTCTGGTGAAGTCAGCCTTGGCGGTTCATGACGCTGCGGGTCTTCAACTCGCATTCAAACAGAAATTCAAAGGCCTCGATCTGGCGCAACGCGTCGCTCATCTGCGCGCCCCAGGTATAGAGGCCGTGACCGCGAATCAGATAACCGACACAATCGGGATGGGCGTCGAGCCAAGGCTGCACCTTGGCGGCGAGGCGCGCAATGTCCTGATCGTTGTCGAAGATCGGCACCCGCACCCGGGATTCGTGGGTCGAAATACCACTGAAGGCTTTTTGCAGTTCGTAGTCTTCGAACTCGATGAAGTCTTGCGGCGTCAGGCGCGACAGCACCGTGGCGTTCACCGAGTGGGTGTGCAGCACGGCACCGATCTCCGGGCGCCAGCTGTAGAGCTGGGTGTGCAGCAGGGTTTCGGCGGACGGTTTTTTCCCCGGTTCCAGGCTGTTGCCAGACAAATCGGTGGCGAGCACATCGTCCAGACCCAACTGGCCCTTGTGCTTGCCGGACACGGTCAGCAGCGCTTCGCTCGGCGACAGGCGCGTCGAGTAGTTGCTGCTGGTGGCCGGCGACCAGCCGCGACCGTAAAGAAAACGCCCAGCGTCGACGATTTGCTGGGCAAGCTGTTCACGCGTAAGGCTCATGGCCTGTCCTCTTGCATACGTGTGGCAATGATAACGGCAGCAGCGAGCGCCGCGAGACTGGCAATACTAAAGGTCAATGTCGCGCCGAGGGCATTCCAGCTGTAGCCGGAATACAACGCGCCCAGCGCACCGCCGGTTCCGGCCAGTGCCGCGTACAACGCCTGGCCCTGCCCTTGCTGACGAGCACCGAAGCTACGTTGCACGAACTGGATGGCAGCGGCATGAAAGCTGCCGAATGTCGCGGCATGCAGCACCTGGGCAAACAGCAGCACCCAGAGGAATTCGGCGAACGAACCTAGCAGCAACCAGCGCAGCGCCGCCAGCAGAAAACTCGCCATCAGCACACGACGCAGGGAAAAACGCGCGAGGATCCGGCTCATCGCCATGAACATCAGCACTTCCGCCACCACGCCAACCGCCCAAAGCATGCCGATCACACCACGGCTGTAACCCAATCGCTCGAGGTGCAAGGTCAGAAAGGTGTAATAAGGCCCGTGGCTCATCTGCATCAGCGCCACGCAACCGTAGAACGCCAGCACTCCGGGATTGCGCAACTGCTTGAGAAAGCCTTCGCCCGTCGGCCGATTGCCCTGAGGCGGCTGCGCGTTCGGCACCCACAGACTGCTGAGCACGATGCCGGCCATGATCAACACCAGCGCCGCCGGGTAGATGTCGAGGCTGAGCCACTCGAACAACCGACCGAGCGCGACCACAGTGATGATGAAACCGATGGAACCCCACAGCCGAATCTGGCTGTAGCGGGAGGTCTGGCCCTGCAGATGCGCGAGGGTGATGACTTCGAACTGCGGCAACACCGCGTGCCAGAAGAA
Source organism: Pseudomonas sp. GW821-FHT02C04 (assembly GCF_059421845.1). Lineage (NCBI taxonomy): Bacteria > Pseudomonadati > Pseudomonadota > Gammaproteobacteria > Pseudomonadales > Pseudomonadaceae > Pseudomonas > Pseudomonas sp. GW821-FHT02C04. Next base: position 27,162 of record NZ_JBWKVT010000013.1, read on the forward strand.
CGCATGCAACGCCATGACCATCGCCAGCCAGGCGTAGGTCTTGCTGACGAAAATCAGCGAGAAGGTCAGCAGCGTACACACCGCGCCGAAGCGCACGATGGCCAGGCGTCTGCCGGTGTAGTCGCCGAGCCAGCCCCAGATGTTCGGCGCCACACAGCGCATCAGCATCGGGATCGCTACCAGCTCGCCGATGCGTGCGGCACTGAAGCCGAGGTGATCGAAGTACAGCGCCAGAAACGGCGCCGTCGAACCCAGCAAGGCGAAATAGAACAGATAGAAACTGGACAGCCGCCAGTACGGGAGCGCCGCCACGGTCAGACCGCGGCGGCTGTGAGTTGACCCATCAGAGCTGGCCCAGCACCGGGGTGTTCACGCGCACGTCGGCGTTCTGACCACGGTGACGCAGCAGGTGATCCATCAGCACGATGGCCATCATCGCCTCGGCAATCGGCGTGGCGCGGATGCCGACGCACGGATCGTGACGACCCTTGGTGATCACTTCCGCTGGGTTGCCATGAATGTCGATCGAACGGCCCGGCGTGGTGATGCTCGACGTCGGCTTCAAGGCCAGGTGCGCCACGATCGGCTGACCGGACGAGATACCGCCGAGGATGCCGCCGGCGTTGTTGCTGAGAAAACCTTCCGGGGTCATTTCATCGCGATGCTCGGTGCCTCGCTGGGCGACCGAGGCGAAACCGGCACCGATTTCCACGCCTTTGACCGCGTTGATGCTCATCAGCGCATGGGCCAGTTCGGCGTCGAGACGGTCGAAGATCGGCTCGCCCAGACCCGGCATCACACCTTCGGCGACCACGGTGATCTTGGCCCCGACCGAGTCCTGATCGCGGCGCAACTGGTCCATGTAGGCTTCCAGTTCCGGAACCTTGTCCGGGTCCGGGCTGAAGAAGGCGTTCTGCTCGACCGATTCCCAGGTCTTGAACGGGATTTCGATCGGGCCGAGCTGGCTCATGTAGCCGCGAATGACGATGCCCTGCGTCGCCAGGTATTTCTTGGCAATCGCACCGGCCGCCACGCGCATGGCGGTTTCCCGCGCAGAGCTGCGACCGCCGCCGCGGTAATCGCGCTCGCCGTATTTATGGTGGTAGGTGTAGTCGGCGTGGGCCGGACGGAACAGATCCTTGATCGCCGAGTAGTCCTTGGACTTCTGGTCGGTGTTGCGGATCAGTAGACCGATGGAGCAGCCGGTGGTGCGGCCCTCGAACACGCCGGACAAGATTTCGACTTCGTCGGCCTCCTGACGCTGGGTGGTGTGGCGGCTGGTGCCCGGCTTGCGGCGATCGAGGTCGCGCTGCAGGTCCTCAAGGGAAATCTCCAGGCCCGGCGGGCAGCCGTCGACAATGGCGACCAACGCCGGACCATGGCTTTCGCCCGCGGTGGTGACAGTGAACAGCTTGCCGTAGGTATTGCCGGACATGCAGGACGCTCCGTGAAATCAAACCCAAATTCATGATGCGCGCCAGTATACGCAGGCTAACCGAGTAGTTCATCCTCGAACCTTGGCGGTGTTGGTGAGTCCAACCGGCACCTTTGCAAATGATGGCGTGATGATGCTGCGAGTTTTGATCTTGAGCCTTACCCTGTTTACTGGCTTTGTCCAGGCGACCGTCCTGCAACGCCCGGTGACTTTGGACACCGGCAGCGGAGAACTTTTCGGCTCGCTGTTGCTGCCAAAGTCTGACAATCCCGTGCCGGTTGTCCTCATTCTTTCTGGCTCGGGTCCTACGGATCGTGATGGAAACAACCCGGACGGCGGGCGCAACGACAGCCTCAAGCGACTGGCCTGGGTGCTGGCCAAGCACAATATCGCCAGCGTGCGCTTTGACAAACGCGGGGTGGCCGCGAGCCTGGCCGCGACGCCGGATGAGCGCAATCTGTCAGTGGAAGCCTATGTGGCGGACGCCGTGGCCTGGGGCCAGAAGCTCAAGGCTGATCCGCGCTTCGGCCCGTTGATCCTGCTCGGTCACAGCGAGGGCGCACTGATTGCCAGCCTGGCCGCACCGAAAGTCGACGCCGCTGCGGTCATTTCGCTGTCCGGCACCGCCCGGCCGATCGATCAGGTGTTGCGCCGGCAACTGGCCCGCAGCCTACCCCCGCCACTGATGCAGCGCAGCAACGAGTTGCTCGACAGCCTCAAGGCCGGCCACACCGACGACAATGTCCCGGCGCCCTTGCAGCCAATATTTCGCCCTAGCGTTCAGCCGTATCTGATTTCGTTGTTCCGTCAGGATCCGTCCGCCGCTTTCGCTCAACTGAAAATGCCGGCCTTGATCGTCCAGGGCAGCAACGACATTCAGGTTCAGGTCGATGACGCCAAGCTGCTCAAGGCGGCAAAACCCGACGCGACACTGGCGTTGATCGAGGGCATGAACCACGTGATGCGCATCGTGCCCAACGACGTGAAGCGGCAAATGGCCTCCTACAAGGACCCGAATCTGCCTCTGGCGGCGGAATTGGGGACACGCATCCTCGAATTTATTGACGGACTTCGCACCCGTTAAGCTCTTTTTGCCCTCTAGTCCTGTAGAAAACGGCCGATAAGCCTTTGTCGCCAGCGTACTGGCTGGCGGCAAGCAGCTTGGACAGGATCTCGCCGTTATGACTGATACCCAGACTTCACCCGACACCACCGCTGAAAAAGACGCACCGCCAGCGGTCGAGCTGCCATGGGCGGATGTCCACGTCGAGCACCACAAGATGCTCCGCCTGGCGCCGTTGCAGACCGACCGCAACACCGGCGGGCGGCCGTTGCGCTTTGTCGAATTCGGTTACGCCGAACGCAACAGCAAAGAACACAGCCTGATGCGCATGTCGATCAAACTGCCCGCACAGCGCGTGCGCAAAGAACAGAATCAGCTCGACGTGTGGGTCGACCACAAGACCAAACGCGTGCACTTCGGTCCGGACAGCGGTTTGCAGATCGAACCGCTGAACCGTGGCATCGGCCGTTTCATGGCCGCCCAGGGCATCAACTGGGCGAAAAAACGCTGGCCTACCTACACCGTCGACGGCATGGACTTGAACAACAAGGACGCGCTGAACGAAGACACGCGCCTGCGCCGCGATCACTTTCTGCGCGTGCATGGCTTTGATGTGGTTTACGCCGACGCCCAGCATTTGAAGGGCAGCGTCAAGGAAGTCCAGGTCGGTGACTTGCTGGGCGACTGGAACAGCGAAAAGCTGCAGATCGTCGAGATTCTCGAAGCTGCGCAGATGTTGCAGCAGGCCGAGCAGAACCTGGCCGAGCAGGAAGTGAAGCTGAAAAAGCAGGAAGACAAGGTCAGCAAGTTCAAGCGTGAAGACGCGGGTTTGCGCTTCACCATTACGTGTCTGGTGGCGTTTGCAGTGTTCCAGGCCGGCTTGCTGATCTGGATTGCCACGCACCGCTAAGCCAATGATCGTTCCCACCGAGGTGGGAACGATCGGTTCAGGTCAGACGCGGGAAGCGAACAGGGCCTGATGATCGCGGCATTGTTCGGCGGTCAGCATGAACACGCCATGCCCGCCGCGCTGGAATTCCAGCCAGGCGAAATCGACTTCCGGGTACAACGCTTCGACGTGTACCTGGCTGTTGCCCACCTCGACGATCAGCAAACCCTTCTCGGTCAGGTGATCGGCTGCTTCGGCGAGCATCCGTCGCACCAGGTTCAAACCGTCATCGCCGCAGGCCAGGCCCAGTTCTGGCTCGTGCTGGTATTCGTCCGGCATGTCGGCGAAATCTTCCGCGTCGACGTAGGGCGGGTTCGACACGATCAGGTCGAAACGTTGACCCGGCAATCCGTCAAAACCATCGCCCTGCACGGTGAACACGCGCTCGTCGACGCCGTGGCGCTCGATGTTCTGGTTCGCCACTTCGAGTGCTTCGAACGACAGGTCCGCCAGCACCACTTCGGCATTCTGGAACTCGTAGGCACACGCGATGCCGATGCAGCCGGAGCCGGTGCACAGGTCGAGAATCCGCGCCGGCTCGTCGCCGATCCACGGTGCAAAACGGTTTTCGATCAGCTCGCCAATCGGCGAACGCGGGATCAGCACGCGCTCATCGACGATGAACGACATGCCGCAGAACCACGCCTCGCCCAGCAGGTAAGCGGTTGGAATGCGTTCTTCGATGCGGCGCTTGAGCAGGCGTTGCAGGTTGACCAGTTCGTCGTCTTCCAGCGCGCAGTCCAGATAGCTGTCGTTGATTTCCCATGGCAGGTGCAAAGCGCCGAGCACGAGTTGCCGGGCTTCGTCCCAGGCATTGTCGGTGCCATGGCCGAAAAACAGATCCTCCCCATGGAAGCGGCTGACGGCCCAACGGATGTGGTCGCGCAGGGTACGAAGTCGGGAAGTGATCACGGGGCAGAACTCCAGAAAAAACGACTGGCGATTCTACCAGCCAAAACGCGCCACGACGACGCAGGAAAAATCCCGGGGCGACGGTAGGAGTGTTCCGAATTCTTTATCAGCTATTGAACAGAACGTGTAACTTGACGAGGCTGCAGGCCAGTAACGACGGTGCCTACGATGGTAGCGATTCACAGAACCGCTCAGCCAGAGGACAATGTCGCAAAAGCCCCACCCCAAGGAGCCCCAGAATGTCCGTTCCAAAAACGATGTTTCAACTCAGCGGTCGCGGTTACGCAGCGGCCACGTTGAGCCATGCCACCGTGGTCATCATCGATGCCCAGAAAGAGTACCTCAGCGGCCCGCTGGCCCTGAGCGGCATGGACGCGGCTGTCGCGAACATCAAACAACTGGTTGCCGCCGCCCGCGCAGCCGGCCGTCCGATCGTGCACGTGCGCCACCTCGGCACCGTCGGCGGCCTGTTCGACCCGCAAGGCGAACGCGGCGAATTCATCCCCGGCCTGGAACCCCAGGGCGATGAAACCATCATCGGCAAACTGCTGCCGAGCGCTTTCCACGGCACAGAACTCTACGATCGCCTGCAAACCATCGGTTCGCTGGACCTGATCGTCTGCGGTTTCATGAGCCACTCCAGCGTCAGCACCACCGTGCGCGCGGCGAAGAACCTGGGTTTCCGTTGCACCCTGGTCGAAGATGCCTGCGCCACCCGCGACCTGCCGTTCAAGGGACGCGTGCTCAGCGCCGAACAGGTTCAGGAGGCGGAAATGGCGATCATGGCCGACAACTTCGCCACCCTCGCGCTGACCCAGGATCTGATCTGATCGAGCGTAAATGAGCGGCTCAGCCCGCCGCTCATCTGCAAAAACCTCGCATTTGCTTCAATTACCCTAGCCTCAGGAACAACCCGGTCAACTCCCGGTCGAAGGGCCGATACCCATTGAGGAAGGTCGGAATGAAGTTATCCGATGGATTTGACGCACGCCGCTTGCGGCCCAAAGGCCAAAGCAACTGGCGTTTTCGTTTCGGCGCAGCGATCGCCGCCATCCTGGCGATGTTCGGCGTACTGCTGGCACTGGCCGGGGCCGCCAGCCTGCTGGGGCACCCGCCGGCACTCGGCGACTTGAACGCAACCCCGATGGGCTCGGCGATCATTCTGGCGGTCGGCCTGTTGTTCCTGTATTTCGGCGTGGCCCTGTGGCGTCGTTGCCGGCGTCGCGCACGGCAATCGCGGGAACTGAACATGTCCCCGCACCTGATGAAAAAACACGACTGAATCGACGGCCTGGCTTTTTGCCGGGCCGTTTTGTGTCTGTTTGGGTAAACTGGCCGCCCTTCGCGGAGGCTGATATGCAAGACGACGATTTTTCCCTGTTCAAAAGTGCGATCCAAGGCGTCAAGCCGATCAAGCACGACCGCGCCGACACCGGCAAACCCAAGGCTGACCGTGCACAGATCGCCAAGCTGCGCCAGTCCGCGACCATCCGTACCGAAACCACCACTGTTGATGGTCTGTCCGATCAGTTCGTGATCGACGTCGGGCCGGAAGACGAACTGATGTGGGCCCGCGACGGTGTGCAGGAAAGCCAGATGCGCAAGCTCAAGGTCGGGCAGATCCCGTTCGAAGGCAGCCTCGACCTGCACGGCATGAGCGTCGAAAAGGCTCGGGAAACCCTCTGGGCGTTTCTCGCCGAAGCGACCAAATTCGAAATCCGCTGCGTGCGCGTCACCCACGGCAAGGCCGTGCGGCTGGACGGCAAGCGGCCGATGATCAAGAGCCACGTCAACACCTGGCTGCGTCAGCATGCGCAAGTGCTCGGTTTCTGCTCGTGCCAGGCGAAACACGGCGGCGCCGGCGCGGTTTACGTGATGCTCAAACGCACCATGATGGAAGGCCGCGACGAATAATCCCGTCACACCGAACTTGCAGGGTCGTGTCCGCCACCGTACCCTTGCCCTTTGCGAAAATCCCCACAGGTAGTTTCATGTCCCTGGAACAGAATTACACCGCGATTCTCGGCCAACTGGGCGAGGACGTGTCCCGCGAGGGCCTGCTCGACACGCCAAAGCGTGCCGCCAAAGCCATGCAGTACCTCTGCCGCGGTTATGAACAGACGCTCGAAGAGGTCACCAACGGTGCCCTGTTCAGCTCCGACAACAGCGAAATGGTGCTGGTCAAGGACATCGAGCTCTACTCGTTGTGCGAACACCACCTGCTGCCGTTCATCGGCAAGGCCCACGTCGCGTACATCCCGAGCGGCAAAGTGCTGGGCCTGTCGAAGGTCGCGCGGATCGTCGATATGTACGCCCGCCGCCTGCAGATCCAGGAAAACCTCAGCCGCCAGATCGCCGATGCGGTCCAGCAGGTCACCGGCGCGCTGGGCGTGGCCGTGGTGATCGAGGCCAAGCACATGTGCATGATGATGCGCGGTGTGGAGAAACAGAATTCGTCGATGATCACTTCGGTGATGCTCGGTGAGTTCCGTGAAAACGCGGCGACCCGCAGCGAGTTTCTCAGTCTGATCAAGTAATGCGTGACAGAAAAAAACCGGCGTTGATCGCCGGTTTTTTTTCGTCCGTGAAAAATCGGGTAAGCTGCGCGCCTTCTTCAATGTCCCTGTGAGGCTTGTAACGTGTTCGTCAAAGCGCTTCGTGTCGGCCTCGGCCAACTGATCATCTTCGTTGATTTCCTGACCCGTCCGGGCAAGAAACAGCGCCCCGCCGCGGCCCAGGCTCAGGTGGATACCGCCGCGAAAGACCTGACCCTGTATCAGTTCCACGCCTGCCCGTTCTGCGTGAAGACCCGCCGCAGCCTGCGTCGCCTGAATGTGCCGGTGGCCCTGAAGGATGCGAAGAACAACGAGCAGGATCGCCAGACCCTGCTGGAACAGGGCGGCAAGATCAAAGTGCCGTGCCTGCGCATCGAAGAGAATGGCCAGACCACCTGGATGTATGAGTCCAACACCATCATCGAATATCTGAACAAGCGGTTCGCCGCAGTCTGAATCAAAAAAAAACCGGCCTGATGGCCGGTTTTTTTAAGCCGCCTGTGCGGCCTGCGCCTGGCGCACCACCGCTGCCAGACGCTTGAGGCCTTCGTCCAGCCGGGCGGGGTCGATGTGGCTGAAGTTCAGGCGCAGATGACCGTGGTTGCGATCCGGGTCGGGGAAAAACGGCTCGCCCGGCATGAACGCCACATCGTTGGCCAGAGCGGTGTTCAGCAACGTACGTGTGTCCAGCGGCTGCTTCAGCGTCAGCCAGAAAAACAGCCCGCCCTGCGGCGTGTTCCAGTCCGCCAGATCAGCGAAGTGAGTTTCCAGCGCCGACTGAAACACATCGCGACGCTGACGGTAGAAGCCGCGCAATTCACTCAAGTGCTGTTGATATTTCTCGCTGCCGATCCACTGCAACGCCTGCCACTGACCGATGCGGTTGGTGTGCAGATCCGCCGATTGTTTGAGTTTTAGCAGGTGCGGGAACAGATCCGGGCTCGCAATCAGGTAACCGACGCGAAGGCCGGGCAACAGGGTTTTCGAAACGGTGCCGGTGTAGATCCAGCTGGATTTCTTCAGGCGCCCGGCAATCGGTTGAGCGCTGCCACCGTCGAAAGTCAGTTCGCGGTAGGGTTCGTCTTCGATCAGGGTCACGCCGAATTCGTCGAGCAGTGCCGCGACTGCTTCGCGCTTGGCTTCGCTGTAGCGTACGGCGGACGGGTTCTGGAAAGTCGGGATCAGGTAGATGAATGCCGGGCGGTGCTGTTCCAGACGTTGACGCAACTGCGCAACGTTCGGGCCATCGGCCTCCAGCGGCACGGCCAGGCAATCGGCGCCGAACAGCTGGAAGATCTGCAAGGCCGCCAGATAGGTCGGCGCTTCGAGCAGGATTTCGGTGCCCTTGTCGATGTACAGCTTGGCCGCCAGATCGAGGGTTTGCTGGGAGCCGCTGACCACCAGCACCTGGCTGGCTTCACAGGCAAGTCCCAGCGCCCTCGCCTCTGCCGCCAGGGCTTCGCGCAACGCCGGTTCACCTTCGCTCATGCCGTACTGGCCGAGAGACAGCGGCATGTCGGCCCACTCGAGCTTCGGCAGCATCGCTTCAGCCGGCAAACCGCCGGCGAAAGACATGACTTCCGGGCGCTGAGCTGCAGCCAGGATTTCACGGATCAGAGAACTTTTGAGACGCGAGACACGTTCGGAAAAAGCCATGGAAGTCACCGCTAGCGAGGCATGAGAAAAATGAGTCAAACTTGTTGACTGAAATTACGACAACCTGATCGGAAGCGTCAATATGCTTGACCTTAAAAACTGCACCAGCCAACAGCAAGCCATGGAAGCGTTCTTCTTCGGTTATCAGGCGTTCACCGCCAAGGCTGACGAAATGCTTGAGCGTCGCGGCCTGTCCCGCGTGCATCAGCGCATCGTGTTTTTCATCGCCCGCTACCCGAACCTGAGCGTCAAGGAGTTGCTCGCGCTGCTCGGTGTGAGCAAGCAGGCGTTGAACATGCCGTTGCGTCAGTTGCAGGAAATGCACCTGGTGGACAGCGTGGCGTCCGAAGAAGACAAACGTAAACGGCTTCTGACGTTGACCGTCGAAGGCGCCAAATTTGAACAGGCATTGCGCCGCGAGCAGGTGAAATTGCTGGAGCGGGTGTTTGCCGAAGCGGGCGAAACGGCGGTCAACGGCTGGCTGGCGGTGAATCTGGCGTTGGGGAAAAACCGCGCGGCCGAGTGATATAGCCCGATCCTCAAAACTTTCGTCGACAAAACCAAAAACATTATTTGCTTTATTTGTATACAAAAGCATAATCCACAGCGTGCGAGTTCCTGACCGCATGGTCAACAAATTCGCGTATGCCTCAAAGGACCGCTGCCACCCCCTCATAGGGTCCGGTCCTGGAAATAACAATAAAACTCTTGAGGAGTACTCGCTGTGGAAAGCCGCAAATCCGAAGCATCGACGCTGGAACTCTCGCCGCCGTTACGCAATGGCCTGCTTGAGCGCCTCTTTAAACTCAGCTTGCATGGCACCACGGTGAAGACCGAGCTGATCGCCGGTCTGACAACCTTCATCACCATGGCCTACATCATCTTCGTCAACCCGAACATCATGGCCGATGCCGGGATCGATCATGGTGCGGCCTTCGTCGCCACCTGCATCGCCGCCGCGCTGGGCTGCCTGCTGATGGGTCTGTACGCCAACTGGCCGGTGGGCCTGGCGCCGGGCATGGGCCTCAACGCGTTCTTCACCTACACCGTGGTCGGCACCATGGGCTACAACTGGGAAACCGCGCTGGGTGCGGTGTTCGTCTCGGGTGTGCTGTTCATGATCCTGACCTTTTCGCGGATTCGCGAATGGCTGCTCAACAGCATTCCGGTCAGCCTGCGCTTTGCGATGGGTGCCGGCGTGGGTCTGTTTCTCGGGCTGATCGGCCTGAAAACCGCCGGCATCGTCGTCGACAGCCCGGCCACGCTGATCAAGCTGGGCTCGTTGCGTGAACCGGGCCCGCTGCTCGCCGCCATCTGCTTCCTGATGATCGCGATCCTCAGCTACCACAAGGTGTTCGGCGCGATCCTCATCAGCATCATCACCGTGACCCTGGCTGGCTGGGGCATCGGTCTGGTGCACTACGAGGGCATCATGTCCGCCCCGCCAAGCCTGGCGCCGACCTTCATGGCCATGAACGTTGCCGGCGTGTTCAACGTCAGCATGATCAGTGTCGTGCTCGCCTTCCTTTTCGTGCACATGTTCGACACCGCCGGCACCTTGATGGGTGTTGCCCAGCGCGCCAATCTGGTGGGCGCTGACGGCCGCATCGAAAACCTCTCCCGCGCCATGAAAGCCGACTCCGCCTCCAGCGTATTCGGTGCAGTCGTCGGCGTTCCGCCGGTCACCAGCTACGTGGAAAGTGCCGCCGGTGTAGCGGCTGGTGGTCGGACTGGTCTTACCGCAGTCACCGTCGGTGTGCTATTTATAGCTGCGATGTTCTTTGCACCGCTGGCCGGCATGATTCCCGCCTACGCCACCGCTGGCGCGCTGATTTATGTAGCGATGCTGATGATGGGCGGCATGGCGCACATCGAATGGGACGAAGCGACCGACAGCATTCCGGCCATCGTCACCGCGATCATGATGCCGTTGACCTTCTCGGTCGCCGACGGCATCGCGCTGGGCTTCATTACCTATGTCGCGCTGAAGGCCGGCACCGGTAAATACAAAGAGATCTCCGTCAGCCTGTGGGTGCTCTGCGCGATCTTCATCGCCAAGTTCATCTTCTTGTAAGCGTCACGCGGTTCAAGCGTCAAATCAGCCTCACCCTTGCGGGTGGGGCTTTTGCACATTCTTGATAACGATAAAAAGGAGAAAGTGATGAGTCTGGAAACCTGGCTGCTGTTCAGCGGCGCTGCGCTGGTGGTGATCCTGATTCCGGGGCCACTGTCATTGCTGATGATCAGCAACAGTCTGAATTACGGTTTGCGCCGTTCATACCCGGCATTTCTCGGTGGCGTATTCGCCTCGATCTGCCTGCTCAGTGCCTCGGCGTTGGGGCTGGGTGCCCTGCTGCTGGCGTCCGAAAAACTGTTCAGCGCCCTGAAAATCATCGGCGCGATCTACCTGTTCTACCTCGCCTGGCAGAGCTGGCAGCAATCACGCCAGCCATCGACCGGCGCCGAGGTTCCGCAAGCGGCACCGGTTCCGAAATTTCGCGCATTGTTCAGCCGGGCCTTCGTGCTGGGCGCGAGCAATCCGAAAGACATTTTGTTTTTCGCCGCGTTTCTGCCGCAATTCCTCAGCGCTGAACAACCGTTCCTGCCGCAACTGCTGGTAATGATCGCCACCTGGACGCTGCTCGATCTGCTGTGCAAGTTGACCTACGGCCTCGGTGCCCACGGTGCAGCGCGTTACCTGCGCAGCGGCAAGGGTCAGAGCTGGTTCAACCGGATCAGCGCCGGTCTGTTTAGCGGCGCAGGCGCGGCATCGCTGCTGAGCGGTCACTGAAATATCGCGTCCTGACTGCCCAGATTTGCAACTGACTGCCACCCTCGAACCGCCCTGCGAGGGTGGCAGACGCTTCTCCAACGCCCCGTCTTCCGATGATCGATTGCCCGATCGTGTCCATCTGCCCCCGCTATACATATGTACCACCTGTCAAACCCCCGGCTTGACGATCATTTCTGTGCATCGTGCGCCTCGTCTGGCGCACGGAGGCAGTGCCCTCCAGATAATCGATTGCCTGACAGAGCCAAACAATCAATGAGCCCCAAACGCCCCACCCGACCGAAAACAGATACACCGGATACCACGCCTGTCGTACGGGACACCACGCCGGACACTCCAACACCCCCGCGCCTGATGCCCGACACCTTGATCGATCCGACCCTGACCCACCCGGCCTGGCAGTTGCCTGAGCCCTCCGTGAGCCGCCGGCAGATGATCGAAATCTACGACCTCCCTGCCGAGACGCACGTCCGGGACAGCACCGTACAAAGACCGATCGGCAGTTATTTTCTCGCACCCGGACTGGTCAACCGACTGCCGCCTCCCGACCTGCTGAACGGCATTCGTTCAGCGGGACGCCATGCCTATGTCGATCTCGTCGAGGGCGGAACGGTGCTGATCGGACCGGATGCACAGGATGGATTGAGAGCCCGGCTTTCGAACGAACTCCTCGCGTCCGGGCCGTTGCTGGAACGGGTTGAGGGGACGCTGATGTGGCGTCCGGTCCTGACGGAAAATGCGCCGGACGCCGACACCTCACAATTATTCATTTCACGCCACCGAGTGCCTGACGATGAACCGTCAGCCGTCCCGTCAAAACGCCCTCGCCTTGAGGAGACGGCGTGGAACAGTTGGGGCATCGACCCGCAACACACTACCCCGGGAGACATTCGCGTCGACGGGATTCAGTACAAAGTCATTCCACGCGGCAACGCGAACGATCCGATCGTCTACATCAAGAACCCGAATCATCTGATCTACGACTTCGACCTGCTGGACCGCACGCTCAGACTGGACCCACTGCAACAACCGCGAGGCGCCATTCAGGTTCCACCGGCCCAGCACTGGCAAATCGATCCGACGTTACCGTTCGAACGCCCATTGACGAACTACGTCAGCCAATACTTTCCGGAGTTATCAGCAACTTCGCTGGAGAACGTCGCCCTCCATCAGTTTGTACTGGCGAATGGCGCCAACACCGCCACCGGCTCGGGACTGACCCTGCTGCGACAAACCTTCAACGACTGGAAAACCGGAAATCCCCATCCACGCCCGCAATTGGCAGACCCACTGCTGATGCTGCCGATTCTGCCGACGTCGGGTGGTGGAACGATCCGTATCATCGAACTGCCGACACCGACACCGGGTGGGCCGTTGCAGCGGCTGGATTTCGATCCGGCATTGTTTCGTCAGGAATGGCTGTATTCGACCAACACTCAATCGGCGGTGGATCTCAAACGTTTCATGGCGACGCTGCTGACCCGTAACGGCTACGCCGTGTTCGATCCCAGCCCGTCCAACTCTTTTCCGGCGCTGGTGTTCAAACGCACCGGGCATGACTACGTGTTTTTCATCAGCCTGCATCGCATCCGGGGTCGCAAGATCAACCAGACCCTGAATGTCGATCAGAACAGCGCCAGCCTGCGCCTGCACATTCAGGTGGGTGCACCTGCGGCAGCGGCGGTCATTGCAGCAAACGCCACCAACAAGGTCGTCTGGCTCAGGGGTGGGCCGCAGACGCTGACAAACGCTGACGATACGGTGTTTATCGTGCGCGACGGACACGCAAGGCTGTGATTGCAACCGACTGAACGAGGGACGAAAAAAAGCCCGCAGTGTGAGCGGGCGAAAGACCAAAGAAGCTATATGCGCAGTCGCTTCCCGGTGGGGGCAGCTGCTTGGGGGTCAGCTGCCCCGGTACGTGGAATAGCTGTAAGGCGAGATCAGCAACGGTACGTGGTAGTGATCCTGTTCGGCAGAGATGCCGAACCGCAGCACCACCACGTCCAGGAATGCCGGTTCCGGCAACTGGACGCCACGGGCGCGGTAGTAATCGCCGGCGTGGAACTGAACCTGATAGACACCGGTACGGTAGTCATCGCCTTGCAGCAGCGGCGCATCGACCCGGCCATCGCTGTTGGTAAGCGCACTGGCGACCAATTCCAGGTGCGAACCTTCAACGCGGTACAGCTCAACCTTGATCGAGCTGCCCGGGCAACCGTGTGCAGCGTCCAAAACGTGTGTTGTCAAACGTCCCATTGATTCTGCGCGCCTGCCTGCGTGGAGCAGTCAGACTTCGCGCCTCCCGAAGTCAGTTGAAAAGGAGACCGCACCGTTTCGGAGCACGAAAAGCTGCGGCGAGCGATTGATTAAGACACTTTTCAAAAAAATTGTACACAATAAAAACGACATTTTTCCTCTCACCCCTGCCATCCCCCGATTTCCCGGTGATCTGCCCTTGCACCATGCATTCATTGAACCCCCAGTCCATTAGCTGACTGGTCAGGCAGGTTTCTTGCAGGCTCACGCCATTAGCAGTAAAAGATGACAGCCGGTGAAAAATGCGAAAATTCAGGCTTACAAATTGAGAATAAAGTTGTATACAATCAGCCCATCGCTGTGACGCCAGCCTGTGCAGGCCGTTACACAACCTGTCAACGAATAAGAAGGAAGACTGCAGTGAGCGCTGACTACCCACGCGACCTGATCGGTTACGGCAGTAACCCTCCTCACCCACACTGGCCGGGCAATGCCCGCATCGCACTGTCGTTCGTACTCAATTACGAAGAAGGCGGCGAGCGCAACATTCTGCACGGCGACAAAGAATCGGAAGCCTTCCTCTCGGAAATGGTCGCGGCCCAGCCTCTGCAAGGCGCGCGCAACATGAGCATGGAATCGCTTTACGAGTATGGCAGCCGTGCCGGCGTCTGGCGGATCCTGAAACTGTTCAAGGAATTCGACATTCCGCTGACCATCTTCGCCGTGGCCATGGCCGCCCAGCGCCACCCGGACGTGATCCGCGCGATGGTCGAGGCCGGCCACGAGATCTGCAGCCACGGCTACCGCTGGATCGACTACCAGTACATGGACGAGGCGCAGGAACGTGAGCACATGCTCGAAGCGATCCGCATCCTCACCGAACTCACCGGCGAGCGCCCACTGGGCTGGTACACCGGTCGCACCGGCCCGAACACCCGTCGTCTGGTGATGGAAGAAGGCGGTTTCCTCTACGACTGCGACACCTACGACGACGACCTGCCCTACTGGGAACCGAACAACCCGACCGGCAAGCCGCACCTGGTGATCCCGTACACCCTGGACACCAACGACATGCGCTTCACCCAGGTCCAGGGTTTCAACAAGGGCGACGACTTCTTCGAATACCTCAAAGACGCCTTCGACGTGCTCTACGCCGAAGGCGCTGAAGCACCGAAAATGCTGTCTATCGGCTTGCACTGCCGTCTGGTGGGCCGTCCGGCGCGTCTGGCGTCGCTCAAGCGCTTTATCGAATACGCCAAAAGTCATGAACAGGTGTGGTTCAGCCGTCGCGTCGACATCGCGCGTCACTGGCACGAAACCCACCCGTACCAAGGGGCTGCCAAATGAGCACCTTTCAAAGCCTGAAACCGTCGACCCTGAGCCGCGACGCCTTCGTCAAAGCCTTCGCCGACATCTACGAACATTCGCCATGGGTGGCCGAAAAGGCCTTCGACCTGGGCCAGGACCCATCGATCGATCAGATCGAAACCCTGCACCAGCGCATGAGCGACATCCTGTTGAGCGCCGATCACGCCAGTCAACTGGCACTGATCAACGCCCACCCGGACCTGGCCGGCAAAGCTGCCGTCCAGGGCCAGTTGACCGAAGCCAGCACTAATGAACAGGCTGGCGCCGGTATTCACCAATGCACGGCCGAAGAGTTTTCTCGCTTCACCGAGCTGAACGACGCCTACAAGGCCAAGTTCAAGTTTCCCTTCATCATGGCGGTAAAAGGCAGCAACCGGCATCAGATCCTCGCGGCGTTCGGAACGCGCATTCACAACCCGGTCGACACCGAGTTCAAATGCGCGCTGGCGGAGATCAACAAGATCGCCCTGTTCCGTTTACTGACTCTTTAGCGAGCATGGCCCGAGCGTGTCAGACGCGGAGAACGCCCAGGGCCTCGCAAGCATCCCAAGCCACTTATTTAAAGGCAGACAAGAAGAATGAAAGCTTACGCCGTACCTTTCGAGAAGTTCGTCAACCTGGCCGATGCCCGTCTGGGCACCAAAATCATCTCGGTCACCGATGACTGGTTCGCAGACGCCAATCGTCTGTTTCAGCCGACCCCGGCCGTGTGGAAGGAGGGCGTGTTCGACGACAACGGCAAGTGGATGGACGGCTGGGAATCGCGCCGCAAGCGCTTCGAAGGCTACGACAGCGCGGTGATCCGCCTGGGCGTACCGGGTTCGATCAAAGGCGTGGACATCGACACTTCATTCTTCACCGGCAACTTCCCGCCATCGGCCTCTCTGGAAGCGTGCTTCCTGGCGTCGGGCGAGCCGGACGAAAACACCCAGTGGACCGAAGTGCTGTCGGCCGTCGAGCTGCAGGGCAACAGCCACCACTACCACGAAATCAGCAACGACAAGGCGTTCAGCCACCTGCGCTTCAACATCTACCCGGATGGCGGCGTGGCCCGTCTGCGCGTGTACGGTGTTCCGCATCGCGACTGGTCGGCTGTCGGCGACAACGAGCAAGTGGACCTGGCAGCAGCCCTGAACGGTGGCCGCGCCCTCGCCTGCTCCGACGAACACTTCGGCCGCATGAGCAACATCCTCAACCCGGGCCGTGGCATCAACATGGGCGACGGTTGGGAAACCGCACGTCGTCGCACGCCAGGCAATGACTGGGTGATCGTCGCACTGGGCCACCCGGGCGAGATCGAGAAAATCATCGTCGACACCCTGCACTTCAAAGGCAACTACCCGGACACCTGCTCGATCCAGGGCGCGTTCGTCAAGGGCGGCACCGACAGCCAGATCGAAACCCAGTCGCTGTTCTGGCGCGAACTGCTGCCGAGCCAGAAGCTGGAAATGCACGCCGAACATACCTTCGTCGAGCAGATCAAGGCGCTGGGCCCGATCACCCACATCCGTCTGAACGTGTTCCCGGATGGTGGTGTGAGCCGCCTGCGCGTACTGGGCAAGGTCGCGAAGTAACACCGTAATGATCGTTCCCACGTCGAGGCGTCGAACCGTCTGCGTGGGAACGCATCACTGGACGCTCTGCGTCCACTCTGGATGTGACGCGGAGCGTCACGGGCTGCATTCCCACGCGGAGCGTGGGAACGATCACTCAACGAAAAGAAGAACAGCATGCGCACACTGACGATTGAACCGCTGACCAAAGAAGCCTTCGCCCCTTTCGGTGACGTGATCGAAACCGACGGCAGCGATCACTTCATGATCAACAACGGTTCGACCATGCGCTTCCACAAACTGGCGACGGTCGAAACCGCTACGCCTGAGGACAACGCGATCATCAGCATCTTCCGCGCCGACGCGCAGGACATGCCGCTGACCGTCAGCATGCTGGAACGCCATCCGCTGGGCAGCCAGGCTTTCATTCCGCTGCTCGGCAACCCCTTTCTGATCGTGGTCGCGCCACTTGGCGATGAACCTGTATCAGGCTTGGTCCGCGCCTTCGTCACCAACGGCAGGCAGGGCATCAATTACCATCGCGGCGTCTGGCACCACCCGGTGCTGACGATCGAAAAGCGGGATGACTTCCTGGTGGTTGATCGCAGTGGCACAGGCAATAACTGCGATGAGCATTTTTTCAAAGAGGATGAGCGTTTGATCCTCGCCCCCCACCAATAAGAGAAGGTCCGATCACTCGACAACAAGAGTGACGGGCGAGAGGTAAAGACTGTGGAAGCACATCTGTTGGAATGGCTGAACCTGAGCGTGCGCTGGGTTCACATGATCACTGGCGTGGCCTGGATCGGCGCGTCGTTCTACTTCGTCTGGCTGGAGAACAACCTCAACCGCGTCAACCCGAAAACCGGTCTTGCCGGTGATCTGTGGGCGATCCACGGCGGCGGTATCTATCACCTGGAAAAATACAAACTGGCCCCTCCGTCGATGCCGGAGAACCTGCACTGGTTCAAATGGGAAGCCTACTTCACCTGGATGTCGGGGATCGCGCTGCTGTGCGTGGTGTTCTACTCCAACCCCGTGCTCTACCTCGTGGCACCCGGCAGCGGCCTGACCGGCCCTGAAGGCGTAGCCATCGGCATCGGTTCGCTGATCGCCGGCTGGTTCATCTACGACTTCCTCTGCGATTCGCCACTCGGCAAGAAACCTGCCCTGCTCGGCTTCATCCTGTTCGTGCTGATCATCGGCGCGGCGTATGGCTTCAGCAAGGTGTTCAGCGGTCGTGGTGCGTACCTGCACGTCGGCGCGATCATCGGCACCATCATGGTCGGCAACGTGTTCCGTATCATCATGCCGGCGCAACGTGCACTGGTTGCAGCGATCGCCGAGAACCGCACGCCGGATCCGGCGCTGCCAGCCAAAGGCCTGCTGCGTTCCCGTCACAACAACTACTTCACCCTGCCGGTGCTGTTCATCATGATCAGCAACCACTTCCCGAGCACTTACGGCAGCCAGTACAACTGGTTGATCCTGGCCGGGATCGCAGTGTTGGCGGTGTTGGTGCGTCACTACTTCAACACCCGTCACGACAGCCACAAGTTTGCCTGGACTCTGCCGGTGGCAGCGGTGGGCATGATCACCCTGGCTTACGTCACCGGCCCTGCGCCGATGCCGACTGCACCGGAAGTGGCCAAGGCTCCAGCGAAAATCGAGTACCAGCCGCTGCCGGAAACGGCGCTGGGTGGTGGCGCGAAACCGGCTGAAGCGGCACAACCGGCCGCACCTGCTGCACCGGCCGCCGCTCCGGCTCAGGCGTCCAACGCCGGCCCTGCGTTCGACAAGGTACACAACGTGATCCAGGAACGCTGCGCGGTCTGCCATTCGGCCAAACCGACCAGCCCGCTGTTCAGCGCGGCACCGGCCGGTGTGATGTTCGACACCCCCGAGCAGATCCGCCAGAACGCGGCGCGGATCCAGGCGCAAGCCATCACCACGCAGATCATGCCACTGGGCAACATCACACAGATGACCCAGCAGGAACGTGACCTGATCGGTGCATGGATCGCGCAGGGAGCCCAGACCAACTAAGCAATAAAAGCATCGCGGGCAAGCCCGCTCACACAGGAATTCACACAATCCTGTGGGAGCTGGCTTGCCTGCGATTAGCCGCAACGCGGTTTACCTGATGCAAAAGGACAGCTGTGAGCAACCCGGCAGCTGTTCAATCACAAGAATAAAAAAGATCCGAGGTGTTGCATGTCCGAGCTGTCCAAAGCGCGCATCCCCGACGCACCCGCCATTCAGCGTTTGCCCCTTTTGCAACTGATCCTGGTCGGTTTGCAACATGTTCTGCTGATGTACGGCGGCGCCATCGCGGTACCGCTGATCATCGGACAGGCCGCTGGCCTGAGTCGTGAAGAAATCGCCTTCCTGATCAACGCCGACCTGCTGGTCGCCGGCATCGCCACCATCGTGCAATCCCTGGGCATCGGCCCGATGGGCATTCGCATGCCGGTGATGATGGGCGCCAGTTTCGCCGCCGTCGGCAGCATGGTCGCCATGGCCGGCATGCCAGGCATCGGTCTGCAGGGGATCTTCGGCGCCACCATCGCCGCCGGGTTCTTCGGCATGATCATCGCGCCATTCATGTCCAAGGTCGTGCGCTTCTTCCCTCCTCTCGTGACCGGCACGGTCATCACCTCGATCGGTTTATCGTTGTTCCCCGTGGCCGTGAACTGGGCCGGTGGCGGCGCTGGCGCCGCACAATTCGGTTCACCGATTTATCTGGCCATTGCCGCTTTGGTGCTGGCCACCATTCTGTTGATCCACCGCTTCATGCGCGGTTTCTGGGTCAACATTTCGGTGCTGATCGGCATGTGCCTGGGCTACGTGCTCTGCGGCGCCATCGGCATGGTCGATCTGAGCGGCATGGCCAATGCGCCATGGGTTCAATTCGTCACCCCGCTGCATTTCGGCATGCCGAAGTTCGAACTGGCGCCGATCCTGTCGATGTGTCTGGTGGTGGTGATCATCTTCGTCGAGTCCACCGGGATGTTCCTCGCACTGGGCAAGATCACCGGCCAGGACGTCTGCCCACGCATGCTGCGTCGCGGCTTGCTGTGTGATGCCGGCGCATCGTTCGTTGCCGGTTTCTTCAACACCTTCACCCACTCCTCCTTCGCGCAGAACATCGGCCTGGTGCAGATGACCGGCGTACGCTGCCGCTCGGTGACCATCGTTGCCGGCGGTTTGCTGATCGTCCTGAGCCTGTTGCCGAAAGCCGCGTTCCTGGTGGCATCGATTCCACCGGCGGTACTCGGCGGCGCAGCGATTGCGATGTTCGGCATGGTGGCGGCGACCGGGATCAAGATCCTGCAAGAGGCCGACATCGGCGACCGGCGCAATCAGTTGCTTGTAGCGGTAAGTATCGGCATGGGCCTGATCCCGGTGGTGCGTCCGGAGTTCTTCGCCCACCTGCCATTGTGGATGAGCCCGATCACCCACAGCGGCATCGCCATGGCCACCCTCAGCGCGCTGACACTGAACCTGTTGTTCAACATCCTCGGGGGCGCCGAACGCGCGGCCATCAACGACTGTCACGCACACCCGCACTGATCCGAAGAGTAAAAGAGGGGCTCGCCAACGCCAGCCCCCTCGCGACAGCTTTGCCTCAAACAATAAAAACAAGAGGGAGCAACAGATGATCCGGACTCAAACCAACGTGTTGTTGAGCGGCGGCCTGCTGGCCGCATCACAAGCCATGGCCGGCGATTTATTGCTGTGGCAGACCAACAGCCTGAGCTACCTGTACGGCAAGAATTTCGCGATCAACCCGTCGATCCAGCAGACGGTGACGTTCGAGCACGCCGACAAGTGGAAGTACGGCGACAACTTCCTGTTCGTCGACAAGATCTTCTACAACGGCCAGGAAGACCGCAACAAAGGCCCGCATACCTTCTACGGCGAATTCACCCCGCGCTTCTCGTTCGGCAAGATCTTCGATCGCAAGCTCGAATTCGGCCCGATCAAGGACGTGCTGCTGGCGATGTCCTACGAGTACGGCGAAGGCGAAAGCGAGGCCTATCTGATCGGCCCCGGTTTCGACCTGAAAGTGCCGGGCTTCAACTACGTCACCCTGAACATCTTCCGCCGCCAGACCGAAGGCCCGCGCCCCGGCGATGGTGTCTGGCAGATCACCCCGGGCTGGTCCTACAGCATTCCCGTGGGCAATTCCGATGTGCTGATCGATGGCTACCTCGACTGGGTCGTCGACAACGACGAAAACTCGCGCGGCACCTATCACGCCAACCTGCACATCAATCCGCAGATCAAATATGACCTGGGCAAAGCCCTCGGCTGGAGCCAGAAGCAGCTGTATGTCGGCACCGAATACAGCTACTGGAAGAACAAATACGGGGTCGAAAGCAGCCACAACCTCGACACCAATCAGAACACCGCCAGCCTGCTGGTGAAGGTGCACTTCTAAGATGACCCGCAACCGTGCCCCCTACCTGTCGTCGGTGCTCTGTTGCGGGGCACTTGAGGCCTGGCCGTTGAGTCAGTATTCTCCGCGGCCTCCTGAATTCGGTCTAAAAAAAAGCCCGGATTTAATTCCTGACCAACGGGCCAACTTATCCCGGCCCCGGTCAGTACCGAGGCATCCCGAAAACACGCTCAGTCGACTGTTTTTCTGCAGCCGACGGGCGTTTTTTTGCTTTTCGAAAAGCCTTGGCTCAGCTCTTGCTAACAGCACTAAAGCTGACCGGATGGATGACTTTTGCAGCAACGAAAAAAGGCGCCACACCAGAGCGCCGACTCAAAAAAATAAACGTGGAACACCTACTTTGGGAGCAACCGAATGAAACGTATGAGCACCAGCCTGATGCTTGCGGGAACCATGCTGGCCGGGGGCCAGGCAATGGCCGACGGCCTGCTGCAATGGCAGAACAACAGCCTGACCTACCTTTACGGCAAGGACTTCAAGGTCAACCCGGCCATCCAGCAGACGGTCACCTTCGAGCACGCCGATGCGTGGAAGTATGGGGACAACTTCCTGTTCATCGACAAGATCTTCTACAACGGCAAGCCAGACGGCGGCGTCGGCAACAACACCTATTACGGTGAGTTCCAGCCACGCATCTCGCTGGGCAAGGTGCTCGACCAGAAGATTGAATTCGGCCCGATCAAAGACGTGCTGCTGGCGATGACCTACGAGTTCGGTGAAGGTGACGTCGAGTCTTACCTGATCGGTCCAGGCTTCGACCTGGCGATTCCGGGCTTCGACTACTTCCAGCTGAACTTCTACCAGCGTCACACCGAAGGCTCGCGTCCGGGTGACAACGTCTGGCAGATCACGCCGGTCTGGTCCTACACCATTCCGGTCGGCGACTCGAACGTGCTGATCGACGGCTACATGGACTGGGTGGTCGACAACGACGTCAACAACAAAGGCGAATACCACGCCAACCTGCACTTCAACCCACAGGTCAAATACGACTTGGGCAAGGCGCTGAATTTCGGCGAGAAGCAGTTGTACGTCGGTGTTGAATACGACTACTGGAAAGACAAGTACGGGATCGATGACACCCGTGCCTTCACCACCAATCAGAACGTGACCAGCTTCCTGGTGAAGTTCCACTTCTGATAGTGCTGCGGATGGCGCCCGCCAGGGCGCCATCTGTTTCAGGCCGGAACCACCGCCTCGCCGATTCCGAGAAACCGGCACAGCTCATCGCGCTTGGCCAGTGCATCGCGCCGCCCCAGGTCGATCAGTTCACTGCAATACCCCGCCTCGAACAGCAAGTAGCTCAACACCCCTGCCCCGCTCGTCTTGGTCGCCCCCGGCCCGCGCAAGAACAGCCGCAACGCCGCCGGCAATTCCTGACGATGCCGCGCCGCGATTTCATCGATTGGCTGACTCGGCGAGATCACCAGCACTTCCACTGGCGCCACACCCAAGGCACGCGTTGGCGTTCCGTCGGGCATCAGATGGCTGAACTGGTTCAGACGCTGAAGCAGCTCGATATCGCTTTCCAGGCTGTCAATGAACGTACTGTTGAGCATGTGGCCGCCGATCTGCGCCAGTGTCGGCTGTTGACCGGTGTAAGTGCGCTCCAGCGGTTGTGCCGGGTCGAACCCGCGCGGGTTGCCGCTGACGCCCACCACCAGCACCCGGCTCGCCCCCAGATGCAAGGCCGGACTGATCGGCGCCGACTGCCGCACAGCGCCATCGCCGAAATACTCCTCGCCGATTTTCACCGGCGCGAACAACAGCGGAATCGCTGAACTGGCGAGCAAGTGCTCCACGGTCAATTGCGTCGGCACGCCGATGCGCCGATGACGCAACCATGAGTCGATGGTGCCGCCGCCCTGATAGAAGGTCACCGCTTGCCCGGATTCGTAGCCGAATGCAGTCACCGCCACCGCATGCAACTGCTTGCGGGCGATGGACTCGGCAATGCCGGGCATGTGCAGTTTTTCATTGAGCAGATGGCGCAACGGCGAGCTGTTGAGCAGCGCCACCGGCAATTGCCGGCCCATGCCCAGCAGACTATGGCTGACGAAACGGCTGGCCTGGCGGATCACCCCCGGCCAGTCGCTGCGCAGCACGCGATGGCTGCGAAAGCCTTGCCAGAACAAGGTCAGGCGTTCGATGGCGGCACGAAAGTCCGTGGCGCCGCTGGCCAGACTGACCGCGTTGATCGCCCCGGCCGACGTACCGACGATCACCGGGAACGGATTGTCCGCGCCCAGCGGCAGCAGTTCGGCAATCGCCGCCAGCACCCCCACCTGATACGCCGCCCGAGCCCCGCCGCCGGAAAGAATCAAACCTGTGACCGGTTCAGCTGGGCTCATCGCAACGCTCCGTGGTGCTTATAGGAAGGGATTGTTCAACCGCGTTTGGCGTACAGCTTCGGCTCACCCGGTGGACGGCTCTTGAAGCGACGGTGCGCCCACAAGTATTGCTCGGGGCAATCGCGCAACACGCCTTCTACCCACTGGTTGATGCGGATGCAGTCGGCTTCTTCGGTCTCGCCCGGGAAACCTTCCAGCGGCGGATGGATCACCAGACGATAGCCACTGCCGTCAGCCAGACGTTCCTGGGTGAACGGCACCACCAGCGCCTTGCCCAGCCGCGCGAACTTGCTGGTGGCCGTCACGGTCGCGGCCTGAATGCCGAACAACGGCACGAAGATGCTTTGCTTGGCGCCGTAGTCCTGATCCGGTGCGTACCAGATCGCGCGCCCGGAACGCAGTAACTTGAGCATCCCGCGCACGTCGTCACGCTCCACTGCCAGCGAATCGAGGTTGTGCCGCTCGCGGCCCTGACGCTGGATGAAGTCGAACAACGGGTTCTTGTGCTCGCGGTACATGCCGTCGATGGTGTGCTGCTGGCCGAGCAGCGCTGCGCCGATTTCCAGGGTGGTGAAATGCACCGCCATCAGAATCACGCCCTTGCCTTCGCGCTGGGCCTGTTGCAGATGCTCCAGGCCTTCGACGTGGGCCAGTTTCGCCAGACGCTGACGCGACCACCACCAGCTCATCGCCATTTCAAAGAAGGCGATGCCGGTGGAGGCAAAGTTCTCTTTGAGCAGCCGTTTGCGTTCGGCGGCGGATTTTTCCGGGAAACACAGTTCCAGATTGCGCTTGGC
Source organism: Pseudomonas sp. GW821-FHT02C04 (assembly GCF_059421845.1). Classification (NCBI taxonomy): domain Bacteria; kingdom Pseudomonadati; phylum Pseudomonadota; class Gammaproteobacteria; order Pseudomonadales; family Pseudomonadaceae; genus Pseudomonas; species Pseudomonas sp. GW821-FHT02C04. The sequence goes on from NZ_JBWKVT010000013.1 coordinate 51,313, forward strand.
GATGCGCCGCCGGTCGCCGGCAAAGCGATACATCAAGGCACCGAGAAAGCGACCGATGGCCAGCAATGCCGGATACGGCAGCTGCACGATCAGCCACAACAGCCCCAGGCCGCACCAGAGCGGCCAGAAGCGGGGAGCAAGAAATGCTTTTCGAAAACGCGGGCGATCCATTAAAGCTTCCGTAAATACAGTGGCCGCGCATTCTACATCGTTCGACCCGGCTTGCGGCTGGCGGGCGTTCTCGTTATAAGTCTCGGCACTTTTAGTGACAAGCCGTTGTATGCCGACATGAGCCAAACCGAATCGCCAGACCAAGATCCCGTGTTCCAGCTGAAGGGCAGCATGCTCGCCATTACGGTGCTGGAACTGTCCCGCAACGACCTGGACAGCCTCGATCGGCAATTGGCCGCCAAAGTCGCCCAGGCACCGAATTTCTTCAGCAACGCGCCGCTGGTTCTGGCGCTGGACAAGTTGCCGCCGAGCGAAGGCGCCGTTGATCTGCCGGGCCTGATGCGCGTGTGCCGCCAGCACGGTCTGCGCACCCTGGCGATCCGCGCCAGCCGCATCGAAGACATCGCCGCCGCCATCGCCATCGACATCCCGGTGCTGCCGCCGTCCGGCGCCCGTGAGCGGCCGCTGGAAACCGCCGAGCCTGTCGCCCCGAAGAAGCCGGAAAAACCGCCGGAGCCGACCGTCAAACAGACCCGCGTCATCACCACGCCAGTACGTGGTGGCCAACAGATCTATGCCCAGGGTGGCGATCTGGTGGTGGTTTCCTCGGTCAGCCCGGGGGCGGAACTTCTCGCCGATGGCAACATCCATGTATACGGCCCGATGCGCGGTCGTGCGCTGGCCGGGGTCAAGGGCGACACCAAGGCGCGGATTTTCTGTCAGCAATTGAGCGCTGAACTGATCTCCATCGCAGGCCATTACAAGGTTTCCGAAGACCTGCGTCGCGATCCGATGTGGGGTTCGGGTGTACAGGTCAGCCTATCGGGCGACGTGTTGAACATCATTCGGCTTTAACGGATACTGCCGCATTTTCCAAGCATCTCTAAAACGTAGCGAAAACGGCTCAAACGAAGTAGGAAAAAGGCCAAAAGCCAAATTCCAGCCAAGGCTGTCCGACTGCAGTAGTTTTCAAGAGATGTTTTTCAGGGGCTGAACAGTCCTTCTTCCTTAGGGGTGAAACACCTTGGCCAAGATTCTCGTGGTTACATCCGGCAAGGGTGGTGTGGGTAAGACCACCACCAGCGCCGCTATCGGTACCGGCCTCGCTCTGCGCGGCCACAAAACAGTGATCGTCGACTTCGACGTGGGCTTGCGTAACCTTGACCTGATCATGGGTTGCGAGCGCCGCGTGGTGTATGACTTCGTCAACGTCGTGAACGGCGAAGCCAACCTGCAACAGGCCCTGATCAAAGACAAGCGCCTGGAAAACCTCTATGTACTGGCCGCCAGCCAGACCCGCGACAAAGACGCGCTGACCGTCGAAGGCGTGGAAAAAGTCCTGATGGAGCTCAAGGAACAATTCGAGTTCGTGGTCTGCGACTCCCCGGCGGGCATCGAGAAAGGCGCCCACCTGGCCATGTACTTCGCTGACGAAGCGATCGTCGTGACCAACCCGGAAGTCTCCTCGGTACGTGACTCGGACCGCATGCTCGGCCTGCTGGCCAGCAAGTCCCGTCGCGCCGAACGTGGCGAAGACCCGATCAAGGAACACCTGCTGATCACCCGCTACCACCCGGAGCGCGTTGAAAAGGGCGAAATGCTCGGCGTCGAAGACGTCAAGGAAATCCTCTCGGTGACCCTGCTGGGCGTGATCCCGGAATCCCAGGCGGTGCTCAAGGCTTCCAACCAGGGCGTCCCGGTCATCCTCGACGACCAGAGCGATGCCGGCCAGGCCTACAGCGACACCGTCGACCGCCTGCTGGGCAAAGACAAAGCACACCGGTTCCTCGATGTCGAGAAGAAGGGATTCTTCGAGCGCCTGTTTGGAGGTAGGTAATGAACCTTTTTGACTTCTTTCGTGCCAACAAAAAGCCAAGCACTGCCTCGGTAGCGAAAGAGCGTCTACAGATCATCGTGGCGCATGAGCGCGGCCAGCGCAGCACGCCGGATTACCTGCCAGCCTTGCAGAAGGAACTGGTGGACGTGATCCGCAAGTACGTCAATATCGGCAACGACGACGTACATGTTGCACTGGAGAGCCAGGGCAGTTGCTCGATTCTGGAACTCAACATCACCCTGCCAGATCGCTGAGTCGATCCGGCAGGAACGACGGCGGCTCAGGGCCCTTCCGACACCGGAGGGGCCCTGAGCCGCCGTTGGCATTTGTTACGAGGCTGTTTTAATGCCGCTGTCCAACATCCACATCATCCATCAGGACGCCGCCGTACTGGTGGTGAACAAACCGACCCTGTTGCTCTCGGTGCCCGGCCGGGCCGACGACAACAAGGACTGCCTGATCACTCGCCTGCAGGAAAACGGCTACCCGGAAGCGCGTATCGTCCATCGTCTGGACTGGGAAACCTCCGGCATCATTCTGCTGGCTCGCGACGCGGACACCCACCGCGAACTGTCGCGCCAATTTCACGACCGCGAAACCGAAAAGGCCTACACCGCCCTGTGCTGGGGTCAGCCGGAACTGGACAGCGGCAGCATCGACCTGCCCCTGCGCTACGATCCACCAACCAAGCCACGCCACGTGGTCGACCACGAATTCGGTAAACACGCCCTGACCTTCTGGCGCGTGCTGGAACGTTGCGGCGACTGGTGCCGCGTCGAACTGACGCCGATCACCGGCCGCTCGCACCAGTTGCGCGTGCACATGCTGTCCATCGGTCACCCGCTGCTCGGTGACGGGCTCTATGCTCATGAGCAAGCCCTCGCCGCCTGGCCGCGCCTGTGCCTGCACGCGAGCATGCTCAGCTTTACCCACCCACAGTCCGGCGAGCGCTTGCGCTTCGAATGCCCGGCTCCGTTTTAAGCACTGCCAGACCGGCAGCCGCCTGTTTTAAAGGATTTTGTTCCGGATGAGTTGTATTGATTCCCTGGCAACACCCGTCAAGAAGACCCGTCATCAACTGCTCTACCTGATTTACGGTAACCAGGATGTTTACCGGCGCGAAGCCAAGTTCAGCATCCTGACCGCCCTGTCTCAGGCCAAGACCGGCAAACGTCCGGCGATCAGGATTCTCACTGACCGGCCGCAGGACTACGAAGGCTGGCCGGTCGACACCGTGCTGCTCGACGAGCCGACCCTGGCCCGCTGGCAAGGCGACAACGGCTATCACCACCGGCGCAAGGCCTGTGCGATTGCCGCCGGCCTGCAACTGGCCGAAAAGACCTTGTTCGTCGACACCGACACCCTGTTCACCAGTGACCCGAACCGCCTGTTCCAGGACATCACCCCTGGGCAATCAGTGATGGATCGTTTCGAATACGACTGGAAAGACGTCTTCGAGCGCGATGACTACCTGAAGCTCGGTCGCGACCTCAGCGCCCACGGCGTAACCCCGGACAACGGCTTCAAGCTCTACAACAGCGGGCTGTGCGGCGTAACCGACAGCGACGGGGAATTGTTCGAAGAGTCGATCCGTCTGATCGACGAATGGACGGCCGACGGTTTCGAGATCCATACCATCGAACAGATCGCTCTGTCGTTCGCCCTGCGCAAGCGGCCCGTGGTCGAGGCGCGCAAGTACATCTATCACTACTTCGCGGAAAAGCGCTTTTTCCATGCGATGCAGGCGTTCTTCTTCTCCCAGCACGGCGAGAAGTTCAGCCAGCGCCTGGTGGATCTGTGCAAGGACGTGCCGCGGGTCAAGCCGTTTCCATCCGCCTGGCAGCGCCTGAAAATCAAATGGAAGCTGCGCAACCAGAGCGGCGCCATGCGCAAGGTCGGCCGCGATCTGCTGTACGGCAGCGCCGCACCGGATCATCCGTACTACAGCGCCTGTCGCCATGAGTGGTGGGAATGTGCCTCGCGAGAGATTCTTCGTTGGGACGAGAGCCGCCAGAAAAAGCTTTTGAACCAGAGCCGTTGGCCACAACAACTGCCGCGTCCGGAAAAGCCCGAAGACGAAAAAGTCATCATGAGCTACCTGAAAAAACGCGTGGCCGCCGCCCGCTGACCCCCACTGTCCACTGCGGGAGCCTGCCCCCGCAGTGGATCTCCTCTTACATTCGATTTCGATTGTGGCCTGCGCACCGGCATGCGTTAAACTCCCGCCCATTGCTGTCTGGAGCTTCTTATGCGCGAAGAGTTGAACCAAGGCCTGATCGACTTCCTCAAGGCCTCCCCTACCCCGTTTCACGCCACCGCCAGCCTTGTTCAACGCCTGGAGGCCGCCGGTTATGTGCGTCTCGACGAGCGCGAGACCTGGCACACCGAAGCCAATGGCCGTTACTACGTCACCCGTAACGACTCCTCGATCGTCGCAATCAAGATGGGCCGCAACTCTCCGCTGCACGACGGCATCCGTCTGGTCGGCGCCCATACCGACAGCCCGTGCCTGCGCGTCAAGCCGCAACCTGAATTGCAGCGCCAGGGTTTCTGGCAGCTGGGCGTCGAAGTCTACGGCGGCGCGCTGCTGGCACCGTGGTTCGACCGTGATCTGTCGCTGGCCGGCCGCGTCACCTTCCGCCGCGACGGCAAGGTCGAGAGCCAGTTGATCGACTTCAAGGCTCCGATCGCGATCATTCCCAACCTGGCCATCCACCTCAATCGCGAAGCCAATCAGGGCTGGGCGATCAATGCCCAGACCGAGCTGCCGCCAATTCTCGCGCAGTTCGCCGGTGACGAGCGTGTGGACTTCCGCGCAGTCCTCACCGATCAACTGGCCCGCGAGCACGGCCTTAATGCCGACGTGGTGCTCGATTACGAGCTGAGCTTCTACGACACCCAAAGCGCCGCCGTCATCGGTCTGAACGGTGACTTCATCGCCGGCGCCCGCCTCGACAACCTGCTGTCGTGCTACGCCGGCCTGCAAGCCCTGCTGACCGCCGACACCGAAGAAACCTGCGTGCTGGTGTGCAACGACCACGAAGAAGTCGGCTCATGCTCGGCATGCGGCGCCGACGGCCCGATGCTCGAACAGACCCTGCGTCGCCTGTTGCCCGAGGGTGATGAGTTCGTACGCACCATTCAGAAATCCCTGCTGGTCTCGGCCGACAACGCCCACGGCGTGCACCCGAACTACGCCGAGAAGCACGACGCCAACCACGGCCCGAAACTCAACGCCGGCCCGGTGATCAAGGTCAACAGCAACCAGCGCTACGCCACCAACAGCGAAACCGCCGGGTTCTTCCGTCATCTGTGCATGGCCGAAGAAGTCCCGGTGCAAAGTTTCGTGGTGCGCAGCGACATGGGTTGCGGCTCGACCATTGGCCCGATCACCGCCAGCCACCTGGGCGTGCGCACGGTCGACATCGGTCTGCCGACGTTCGCCATGCACTCGATCCGCGAACTGTGCGGCAGCCATGACCTGGCCCACCTGGTCAAAGTGCTGAGCGCGTTCTACGCCAGCCGCGAATTGCCGTAACCGGTTCTGTGGCGAGGGCGCTTGCTCCCTCGCCACGGCGACTGCGCAGTGACTGTGATACACATCACCACCGGTCGGCAAAATTCCACCTAGACTTAAATCATCCCCTACGACAAGGCTGTCGCCATGATCTCGATGTCTGCGTTCCACGCCATGCTCATTCCGATTCTGTGCGGAATGATTCTGCTGGCAATCGGCTTCAACTTCCGCGACAAGAACGCCGGAGTGTTCGCCATGTGGATCGGCATGCTGTTGATCCTGGCCACGGTGGTCTACAAGATCCTCGCCAAACTCAACGAATAAATCCGCGCCCGGCTCGCATTGATTTTGGCGGGCTCGTACACTCGCCCGATCCGCCCCTTGCGAGGTTGACCGCCTAGTGTTCGCTCGTCTTTTTGCCCTGCCCTGCCTGTTCCTCATCTGCCTGATGACGCTGCTGCCGTTGGCGCCTGCCCACGCGGTGAGCCTGCCCGGGCTGCTCAGTGGCCCGAACAAGGCGCAACCCGAGGCCCAGGAACCCCTCGGCCAGTCCCTCGACGAAGTCATCAAGTCGCTGGAAAACGACAAGCAACGCGCCCAGTTGCTGAGCGACCTGAAAAAACTGCGCGACGCCACAAAAAAAGCCCAGGCCACCCCGGAAGAAGGCGTGCTGGGCCTGATCGGCGGCACCCTCGCCACCTTCGAAAAGCAATTTACCGGCAGCGACAGCCCGCTCAATCGCTGGTCCGCCGAATTCGATCTGGCCAAAGACGAACTGTCTGACCTGATGCTGCCGGCCAGCGAATGGCTGCCGATCATCTTCGCCTTCGCCGTGATCCTCGCCGTCTGGAGCCTGCTCGCCGCCGCACTGATCTGGCTCGGCCACCGGGTGCGCATGCGCTTCGGCCTGACCGAAGAGCTGCCGCAAAACCCCCGGGCCCTCGACATGCTGCGCTTCGCCCTGCGCAAGCTCGGGCCATGGATGATTGCCCTGGCCATCACGGTTTACATGAGCTACGCGCTGCCGTCGTCGCTGGGCAAAAGCCTGGCGATGGTTCTGGCCTACGCGCTGGTGGTCGGCACCTGTTTCTCGGCGATCTGCGTGATTGCCTTTTCCGTACTCGACGGCCCGCACCGCCATCGCGCGCTGTACATCCTGCGCCATCAGGCCTTCCGCCCCTTGTGGTTGATCGGCAGCTTCGCCGCGTTCGGCGAAGCCCTGAACGACCCGCGACTGGTGGCCGGCCTCGGCGTGCACCTGGCGCACACCGCCGCCACCGTCGCCAATGTGCTCGCAGCCCTGTCGACCGGCCTGTTCATCCTGCGCTTCCGCCGCCCGATCGCCCACCTGATCCGCAACCAGCCGCTGTCCCGCCGCCTGACCCGCCGCGCCCTCAGCGACACCATCGATATCCTCGGCACCTTCTGGTACGTGCCGGCGCTGGTGCTGGTTGGGATTTCCCTGTTCGCCACCTTCGTCTCCGCCGGCGACACCAGCACCGCCCTGCGCCAGTCGCTGATCTGCACCGTGCTGCTGGTGTTGTGCATGGTGATCAACGGCCTCGTCCGCCGCCACGCCCTCAAACCCCAACGCGGCCCGAAACGTCACGCGTTCTATTCCGAACGCCTGAAAAGCTTCTTCTACACCCTCGCTCATTTGCTGGTGTGGCTGGCGTTCATCGAACTCGGCCTGCGGGTCTGGGGCATGTCCCTGATCGGCTTCACCGAAGGCGAAGGCCACGACGTCAGCGTCAAACTGTTCAGCCTGATCGGCACGTTGATCTTCGCCTGGCTGATCTGGATCCTCAGCGACACCGCCGTCCACCACGCCCTCACCCGCTCACGCAAAGGCCTGGCCAACGCCCGCGCGCAAACGATGATGCCGCTGATCCGCAACGTGCTGTTCGTGGCGATCTTCATCATCGCCCTGATCGTCGCGCTGGCGAACATGGGCATGAACGTCACGCCCCTGCTGGCCGGTGCCGGCGTGATCGGCCTGGCGATCGGCTTCGGCGCCCAGTCACTGGTGGCCGATCTGATCACCGGCCTGTTCATCATCATCGAAGACTCCCTGGCCATCGACGACTACGTCGACGTCGGCGGGCACCTGGGCACCGTCGAAGGCCTGACCATCCGCACCGTGCGCCTGCGGGACATCGACGGCATCGTCCACACCATCCCGTTCAGCGAAATCAAAAGCATCAAGAACTACTCCCGGGAATTCGGCTACGCGATCTTCCGCGTGGCGGTGCCGTTCAACATGAACATCGACGAAGCCATCAAACTGATGCGCGAAGTCGGCCAGAAAATGCGCACCGACCCGCTGCAGCGCCGCAACATCTGGTCGCCACTGGAGATACAAGGGGTGGAAAGCTTCGAGTCCGGCAACGCGATATTGCGCGCCCGGTTCAAGACCGCACCGATCAAACAGTGGGAAGTTTCACGGGCGTTCAATTTGTCGCTGAAACGGCATCTGGATGAGGCAGGACTGGATCTCGCGACGCCGAGGATGAATGTGCAAGTCATCACAGCGGGCGGTGGTGGCCAAACTCAGGAATAGCCCAACCTCCACGCCTCCCCCACTCAACACAATGAGCGTTAGCTCGAGTACCGCTTTTGACGTGCCGGCCCCATCGGAAGGCTGAGTGGAGGGATTCATCCGGGGGTAGGCGCGCAGCGCCGTTTGGCGAAGCCAAACACATCGAGAGGAGGTGCAGCGAAGCAAACCGTAGGCGATGCCCCCGGATGAATCCCGGAACGAAGGAACACCGAGCCCAGGCGAGGTGCCGAACGCCGGGGCCTAGACCTTTGGTTCCTTTGGGGCGTTTGCCAAAGGGACTCGCCGTAAGGGCGAAACCATAAGAAGCCGTTACCGCAGCAACGGATATTCACCCAAAAAAATCAAACTACATCAACACCGACGTGAATCGCATCATGCCGCCAAAACTCCAGATCACAATCAATCAACCGCCCAGCCTGATCATAATTAACCCGAGCAATCCGTAACCCCGGACTCCCCACCGACACCCTCAACGCCGCCGCCGCATCCACCGACAACGACGTAGGCACAATCTCGAACCGCACCCGCCCATAGTGCAAATCGTAATGCCGCGCATACAGCTCGGTAATCGACTGATTCAAATCAAACTCCAGAATCCCCGGAAAAAACTGCGGATTCAGATAATGCTCCACATACAACACCAGCCGCCCATCGATCCGCCGCGACCGGCAAATCTGAATCACGCTCGACAGCGCCGGCAACTGCAACCACGCACACACCGCCGCTGACGCCGGTTGCAACCGCGCCGAAATCACCTCGGTCGACGGCACCCGCCCCTGCGCACTGACCATCGCGTGAAAGTGACTGCGCTGCATCAGGTTATAGGCCAGGCGCGGCGGCGACACGAACCAGCCCCGACGCTCCTCGCGATAAATCTGCCCTTGCGCCTCCAGCTGCAACAAGGCTTCCCGTACCGTAATCCGGGTCGTGCCGAACAACTCGCTGAGCTTGCGCTCGGCCGGCAACTTGCTCCCCGCTGCGAGCAAGCCATGGTCGAGTTGCTCCTGAAGGATCTGGCCAATGGCTGTCACCGCTTTTGTTGCCTCATCGCGCATCAACGTTACCTATCTGGACTAGACCAGCACTGTTTCGGGGCAAAACCGCACGACTATTGCGCCGTTCGGTCGTGCTGCAAGCCTAGGCAGTGCAGATGACCGAGAGATGACAAAACTACCGAACGGTCGCCCTGACAACTTGCAATACATCGGCCAAGTCCCTTGCCCACCGGGACTTTGAGGGTGGTCTACGCTTACCCGGCAGCCGTCGATACCGGAGAAATAAAAGCCGGGCCGGGTATCCGCCGACATCAAAGTGTCATCCAGCCCCCCTACATTGGCTCAGGTATTGCTGACCTAGACCAACACAAACCGCAATCGCAGCGTTGAACACGACCAAGGAGCTTCGGAATGAAACAGCTTTTCCTGGCAACACTGTTAGGCTCGACCATTGCCATGTGCACCGCCGCCATGGCGGCTGATGATCTGAAAACCCTCGAAGCCGCTGCGAAAGCGGAAGGCGCCGTCAACAGCGTCGGCATGCCCGATGACTGGGCCAACTGGAAAGGCACCTGGGAAGACCTGGCCAAGACCTACGGCCTGAAACACATCGACACCGACATGAGCTCGGCCCAGGAAATCGCCAAGTTCGCCGCCGAGAAAGACAACGCCACTGCTGACATCGGCGACGTCGGCGCGGCCTTCGGTCCGATCGCGGTCAAACAAGGTGTCGTACAACCATACAAGCCGACCACCTGGGATCAAGTGCCTGCATGGGCCAAGGACAAGGACGGCAACTGGGCACTGGCCTACACCGGCACCATCGCCTTCATCGTCAACAAGAAACTGCTGCACGGCTCCGAAGTACCGACCAAATGGGCTGACCTCAAGGGCGGCAAATACAAGGTTTCCATCGGTGACGTGAGCACCGCGGCCCAGGCTGCCAATGGCGTACTCGCTGCTGCGCTGGCCAACGGCGGCGACGAGAAAAACATCCAGCCTGCCCTGCTGCTGTTCGCAGACATCGCCAAGCAGGGTCGCCTGTCGATGGCCAACCCGACCATCGCCACCATGGAAAAAGGCGAGATCGAAGTCGGCGTGGTCTGGGACTTCAACGGCCTGAGCTACAAGGCCAAGATGGCCAACCCGGATGACTACGTGGTGCTGATCCCGTCCGACGGCTCGGTGATTTCCGGCTACACCACCATCATCAACAAATACGCGAAGAACCCGAACGCCGCCAAGCTGACCCGCGAATACATTTTCAGCGACGCCGGCCAGACCAACCTCGCCCGCGGCAACGCTCGCCCGATCCGCGCCGAGCACCTGACCCTGCCGGAAGACGTGAAAGCCAAACTGCTGCCGAACGAGCAGTACAAGAAGGTCACGCCGATCAAGGACGCCGATGCGTGGGAGAAAACCTCCAAGGCTCTGCCGCAGAAGTGGAACGAAGAAGTCATCGTAGAAATGAAGTGATGCTGTAGATCCCGTTTTCGGGGTTACTGAAGATCCCCTGTGGGAGCGAGTTCGCTCCCACAGGGGAATCTGCGTTGAATTCAAAATCTGATCTGTTTCGCGGAGTTTTTGCCCCTATGAAGCACAACGTCATCCTTGTCGTGCTCGACGGCCTCAATTACGAAGTCGCGCGTCACGCCATGGGGCATCTGCAGGCTTACGTCGGCGCAGGACGCGCCGCGCTCTACCAGTTGGAGTGCGAGTTGCCGGCCCTGTCCCGACCGCTTTACGAATGCATCCTCACGGGCGTGCCGCCCATCGACAGCGGCATCGTCCACAACAACGTCTCGCGCCTGTCCAATCAGCGCAGCATCTATCACTACGCCCGCGATGCCGGTCTGAAAACCGCCGCCGCGGCGTACCACTGGGTCAGCGAGCTATACAACCGCTCGCCGTTCGTGGCCGCCAGGGATCGTCACACCGATGACCCGGCGCTACCGATCCAGCACGGCCACTTCTACTGGAACGATCACTACCCGGACTCGCACCTGTTCGCCGACGCCGAAAACCTGCGCCTGCGCCACGCCCCGGACTTTCTGCTGATCCATCCGATGAACATCGACGACGCTGGCCACAAGCACGGCCTCGACACCCCGCAATACCGCAACAGCGCGCGCAGCGCCGACATCATCCTCGCCGACTACCTGCAAGGCTGGCTCGACGCCGGCTGCCAGGTGCTGGTGACCGCCGACCACGGCATGAACAACGACCGCTCGCACAACGGCCTGCTGCCGGAAGAACGTCAGGTGCCACTGTTCGTGCTCGGCGATGCCTTCAGCCTAAACGCCGACGCCACGCCGAAGCAGACCGACATCTGCGGCACCGTCTGCGAGCTGCTCGGCGTACCCCACGACAAACCTGTGTGCCGGGAGTTGCTCAAGTGAACTCAATGACTCGCGGCAAATGGCTGGCCGCCCTGTGCCTGGTTCCCTTTGCTCTGTTCTTTATCGTGTTCGAAATCGCCCCGCTGGTCTGGGTGATGATCAACAGCCTGCAATCGGAAGAGTTCGGTTGGGGTTTCGCCAACTTCAGCAAGATCTTCAGCTCGAAGTTCTATTTGCAGGCGATCCAGTACAGCCTCGAAATCAGTTTCTGGTCGAGTGTGTTCGGGATCATCATCGCGGTGCTGGGCGCCTACTCCCTGCGTCGGGTCGATTCGAAGCTGCGCAACTTCGTCAACGCCTTCGCCAACATGACCAGCAACTTCGCCGGTGTGCCTCTGGCATTCGCGTTCATCATCCTGCTCGGCTTCAACGGCAGCATCACCATCATGCTGAAACAGGCCGGGATCATTCAGGATTTCAACCTGTACTCGAAAACCGGGCTGATCATCCTCTACACCTACTTCCAGATTCCCCTCGGCGTCCTGCTGCTGTACCCGGCATTCGACGCCCTGCGCGAAGACTGGCGCGAATCCGCTGCACTGCTCGGTGCTGACGGCTGGCAGTTCTGGCGCCACATCGGCCTCCCGGTGTTGACCCCGGCCCTGCTCGGCACCTTCGTGATCCTGTTGGCCAACGCCCTCGGCGCCTACGCCACGGTCTACGCGCTGACCACCGGCAACTTCAACGTGCTGCCGATCCGCATTGCCGCGATGGTCTCCGGCGACATTTCCCTCGATCCGAACCTGGCCAGCGCCCTGGCCGTGGTGCTGGTGGCGCTGATGACTCTGGTGACCGTCGTGCATCAACTGCTGTTGAAGAGGAGCTACCATGTCTCGCGCTGAATCCGGCCCGGCCGGCGTCTACCACCGCGTCGTGGTCTATCTGCTGTTCGCCATCCTGCTGCTGCCGCTGGTGGGCACGCTGGTCTACTCGATCGCCAGCAGTTGGTCGGCCACTATCCTGCCCAGCGGTTTCACCTTCAAGTGGTACATCCAGTTGTGGAGCGATCCGCGCTTCCTGCACGCCTTCGGCCAGTCGCTGCTGGTGTGCGTCGGCGCGCTGATCCTGTCGGTGGTGCTGATCCTGCCGCTGCTGTTCGTGGTGCATTACCACTTCCCCAAACTCGATGCGCTGATGAACATTCTGATCCTGCTGCCCTTCGCGGTGCCGCCGGTGGTGTCGTCGGTGGGGTTGTTGCAGCTCTACGGCTCCGGGCCGTTCGCGATGGTCGGTACACCGTGGATCCTGATCGGTTGCTACTTCACCGTGGCGCTGCCGTTCATGTACCGGGCGATCACCAACAACCTGCAGGCGATCAACCTGCGCGACCTGATGGACGCCGCCCAACTGCTCGGCGCCAGCACTTTTCAGGCAGCCTTCCTGGTGGTGCTGCCGAACCTGCGCAAGGGTCTGATGGTGGCGTTGCTGCTGTCGTTCTCGTTCCTGTTCGGCGAGTTCGTGTTCGCCAACATCCTGGTCGGCACCCGCTACGAAACCCTGCAGGTCTACCTCAACAACATGCGCAACAGCAGCGGCCACTTCACCAGTGCGCTGGTGATCTCCTACTTCTTTTTCGTGCTGGTCCTGACCTGGGTCGCCAACATCTTGAACAAGGACAAAAGCGAATGAGCTATGTCAGCGTCCAACACCTGCAAAAAAACTACGCAGGCACCACGGTGTTCAGCGACATCAACTGCGAAATCCAGAAGGGTGAATTCGTCACCCTGCTCGGCCCGTCCGGTTGCGGTAAATCCACCCTGCTGCGCTGCATCGCTGGCCTGACGCCGGTGGATGGCGGCAAAATCCTGCTCGATGGCGTCGACATCGTGCCGCTCACCCCGCAGAAACGCGGGATCGGCATGGTGTTCCAGAGCTACGCGCTGTTCCCCAACATGACCGTGGAGCAGAACGTCGCCTTCGGTTTGCGCATGCAGAAGGTCAATGCCGACGACAGCCACAAGCGCGTCGCCGAAGTGTTGAAACTGGTTGAACTCAACGATTTCGCCAGCCGTTATCCGCACCAGCTCTCCGGCGGTCAGTGTCAGCGTGTCGCCCTCGCCCGCTCGCTGGTCACCCGTCCGCGTCTGTTGCTGCTGGATGAACCGCTGTCGGCCCTCGATGCGCGGATTCGCAAACACTTGCGCGAACAGATCCGTCAGATTCAGCGCGAGCTCGGCCTGACCACAATTTTCGTCACGCACGATCAGGAAGAAGCCCTGACCATGTCTGACCGGATTTTCCTGATGAATCAGGGAAAGATCGTACAAAGCGGCGACGCCGAAACCCTCTACACCGCCCCGGTCGACGTGTTCGCCGCCGGCTTCATCGGCAACTACAACCTGCTGGACGCCGACAGTGCCTCGAAGCTGTTGCAGCGGCCGATCAACCATCGCATCGCCATTCGCCCGGAGGCCATCGAACTGAGCCTGAATGGCGAACTCGATGCGCAGATTCGCAGCCACAGCCTGCTGGGCAACGTCATCCGCTATCGCATCGAAGCCCGGGGCGTGGAATTGGTGGTGGATGTCCTCAACCGTTCGGCGGCGGACCTGCATCCCGACGGTCAGCGCCTGGCACTTTCCATCGATCCGACGGCCCTGTGTGAGGTAGCCTGATGACTTTGCTGACGTTGAAGAGAGAACTGCACTGATGGCTCTGGCAATTTTTGATCTGGACGAAACCCTGATCCACGGCGACTGCGCCACCCTCTGGAGCGAGCAGATGGGGCGCCTGGGCTGGGTCGATCCCGAATCGTTCATGCGCAAGAACAACGAGCTGATGGACGCCTACAGCCATGGCAAGTTGCGCATGGAAGACTTCATGGAATTCAGCCTCGAACCCTTGATCGGCCGCACCCCGGAAGAGGTCGAACACCTGGTCGGGCCGTGGGTGGAAGACTTCATCGAGCCGATCATCTTCAGCGATGCAACCAAAACCATCGCTGCCCACCGCAAGGCCGGCGACCGGATTCTGGTGATCTCGGCTTCGGGTACGCACCTGGTCAAACCGATTGCCGATCGACTGGGCATCGACGAGGTGCTGGGGATCGAACTGGAAGTGGCGCATGGCGTGTACAGCGGCCACACCGTGGGCACCCTGACCTACCGTGAAGGCAAGATCACCCGCTTGCTGGAATGGCTGGATGCCGAAGAGGAAAACCTTGAAGGCGCGAGTTTCTATTCCGACTCACGCAATGATCTGCCGCTGCTGCTGAAAGTGGATTACCCGCATGTGGTCAATCCGGATCCAGTACTGCTTGCAGAGGCCGAGAAGTCCGGCTGGCCGATCCACCTCTGGAAGTAAGCGATTGCCTTGTGGGAGCAGGCCTGCTCCCACAAGCATCGACGATCAGTTCAGGCTTTCGTCGATCACCAGCACCAGCTTCCCGGCCACCGTGTTGCTCGCCAGCTCGGCGAATGCTGCCTCGGCATCCTTGATCGGGAATGCCTTGGCCAGTTGTGGCTTCAGGCGCCCTTCGGAAAACAGCGGCCACACGTGCTGACTCAGATCGCTGAACAGATCGGCCTTGAACTGATCGTCACGGCTGCGCAGGGTCGAACCCAGCAGTTGCACGCGCTTGGCCAGTACCTGAGCCAGATCGAGTTTCGCTTCGCGGCCACCCATCAGACCGATCAGCACCCAACGTCCGTCCTGAGCCATCAGCTTGAGATTCAGCGCCGAATAATTACCGCCGACCGGATCCAGAATCACATCGAACGGCCCGAAGTCCCGCAGGCTCTCCAGATCGTCGGTGCGCACCACGCCACCTTGCGCCCCCAGTGCTTCACAGTAAGCCAAGCGCTCGGCCGACCCGACGCTGACCCAGCACGGATTGCCAAACGCCTTGCACAGTTGAATGGCGGCCGAACCGATGCCACTGGCCCCGGCATGCAGAAGAACTTTCTCACCCGGTTTGAGCGCAGCGAGTTGAAACACATTCAGCCAGACGGTCGCGTACACCTCAGGCAACGCCGCCGCTTCGATCAGCGAAACGCCCTCTGGGACCGGCAGCACATGCCGTCCGTCGACGACCACTTCTTCGGCCATCCCGCCCCCGGCCAGCAAGGCGCAGACCCGATCGCCGACCTGCCAGGACGAACCCGCGCCGACCTCGCTGATCACCCCGGAGCACTCAAGACCGAGCACCTGACTGGCACCCGGCGGCGGTGGATAAAGGCCCGCCTTCTGTAATAAATCCGCGCGATTGAGGCCGGCTGCCGCCACCCGGATGCGAACTTGTCCTACATCACACGTAGGACTCGGCTCATCAAGCCATGCCACTTGACCTTCAACGCCTTGCAATGCCTTCACAGTGCCTCCATAGTGAGTCTGGACTGAGCCCGAAGCTGAAGCGCCGGGCTTTTTGCATTATGCGACCGGCCCTGGGGTCTGAACGAACGCTGAACAGCAGTTATCGTACAGAGCGTAGAGGTACCGGCGACTTCAAAGACGGCCTAATATGCGTTATCAATTGTCCCCGCGTCGAATCAGCATGAAGCATTTGCTCCCCAGCACCGCCCTCGCTCTTTTCATCGGTATCGGCCTCTTGCCGGTGTCGGGCACCACATTCGCAGCCAACAGCTGGGACAAGTTGCAGCCTGATCGCGATGAAGTGATCGCAAGTCTGAACGTCGTCGAGTTGCTCAAACGTCACCACTACAGCAAGCCGCCGCTCGACGACGCGCGCTCGGTGATCATCTACGACAGCTACATCAAGCTGCTGGACCCGTCGCGCAGCTACTTCATGGCCAGCGACATCGCCGAATTCGACAAGTGGAAGACCCAGTTCGACGACTTCCTCAAGAGCGGCGACCTCAACGCCGGCTTCACCATCTACAAGCGTTATCTGGACCGCGTGAAAGCACGTCTGGACTTCGCCATTGCCGAGCTGAACAAAGGCGTCGACAAGATGGACTTCTCCACGAAGGAAACCTTGCTGATCGATCGCAAGGACGCCCCGTGGCTCAAATCCACCGCCGAACTTGACGACCTGTGGCGCAAACGCGTCAAGGACGAAGTACTGCGGCAGAAGATCGCCGGCAAGGATCCGAAGCAGATCCAGGAAACCCTGACCAAGCGCTACAAGAACCAGTTGGCGCGCCTGGACCAGACCCGTGCCGAAGACATCTTCCAGGCGTACATCAACACCTTCGCCATGTCTTACGATCCGCACACCAACTATCTGTCGCCGGATAACGCGGAAAACTTCGACATCAACATGAGCCTGTCCCTCGAGGGCATCGGCGCCGTATTGCAGAGCGACAACGACCAGGTGAAAGTCGTGCGTCTGGTGCCGGCAGGTCCTGCGGACAAGACCAAGCAGGTGGCTCCGGCAGACAAGATCATCGGCGTTGCTCAGGCCAACAAAGAGATGGTCGACGTGGTCGGCTGGCGTCTGGACGAAGTGGTCAAGCTGATCCGTGGTCCGAAAGGTACCGTGGTTCGTCTGGAAGTCATCCCGGCGAGCAATGCGCCGAACGACCAGACCAGCAAGATCGTGCCGATCACCCGTGAAGCGGTGAAGCTCGAAGACCAGGCGGTGAAGAAGTCCATCCTGAACCTGAAACAGGACGGCAAGGACTACAAGCTCGGCGTGATCGAAATTCCGGCTTTCTACCTCGACTTCAAGGCGTTCCGTGCCGGCGATCCGGATTACAAGAGCACCACCCGCGACGTCAAGAAACTGCTGACCGAACTGCAGAAAGAGAAAGTCGACGGCGTGGTCATCGACCTGCGCAACAACGGCGGCGGTTCCCTGCAAGAAGCTACCGAACTGACCAGCCTGTTCATCGACAAGGGCCCTACCGTGCTCGTGCGTAACGCCGATGGTCGGGTCGATGTACTCGAAGACGAAAACCCGGGTGCGTTCTACAAAGGCCCGATGGCGCTGCTGGTCAACCGCCTGTCCGCCTCGGCTTCGGAGATCTTCGCCGGCGCCATGCAGGACTACCACCGCGCGCTGATCATCGGTGGCCAGACCTTCGGCAAAGGCACCGTGCAGACCATTCAGCCGCTGAACCATGGCGAACTGAAACTGACCCTGGCCAAGTTCTACCGGGTTTCCGGTCAAAGCACCCAGCATCAGGGCGTACTGCCGGACATCGATTACCCGTCGATCATCGACACCAAGGAAATCGGCGAGAGCGCCCTGCCGGAAGCCATGCCATGGGACACCATCAAACCGGCCATCAAGCCTGCGGTTGACCCGTTCAAGCCGTACATCGCGCAGCTCAAGTCGGAGCATGACGTACGTTCGGCGAAAGACGCGGAGTTCGTGTTCATTCGCGACAAGCTGGCCCTGGCGCAGAAACTGATGGAAGAGAAAACCGTCAGCCTCAATGAAGCCGATCGTCGTGCCCAGCACGCCGACATCGACGCCAAGCAACTGGCGATGGAAAACATCCGTCGCAAGGCCAAAGGCGAAGAACCGCTCAAAGAGCTGAAGAAAGAAGACGACGACGCCCTCGCGGCAGCCGAGCCGGACAAGGTCAAACCAGAAGACGACGCCTACCTGAGCGAGACCGGGCGCGTACTGCTGGATTACCTGAAGCTGAGCAATCAGGTGGCCAAGAAGTAAGGTGATGGCAATTTAATGCTGACGATCCCCGGATCGTCATCAAACAGTCATCATTCTGTCGTGCAATAAAGGACTGGGAGCGGTTCTCTTCATCGAGAACGCTCCCAGTCCTTTTTTTATCGCCAGAGAATGCCATGACCACGACCGAACAGCTGAGTGCCTTGAGCTCGATCCTGACTCAAAGCGGTTTGCACAGCCTGTTCCAGCCGATCATTTGCCTCTCCGAACGACGTATCCTCGGCTATGAAGCCCTGACTCGTGGCCCGTCCAACAGTCCGCTGCACTCCCCTATCGCCCTCTTCGCCGTGGCCCGTCAGGCCGGGCGCTTGAGCGAACTGGAAATCGCCTGCCGCCAAAGCGCCTGTCGCCGTTTCAACGAACAGCAATTGCCGGGCAAGCTGTTCCTCAACGTCTCTCCCGAATCCCTGCTCGAAGCCGCGCACCAGCCGGGGCGTACGCTGCAACTGCTTCAGGATTTCGGCATTCCACCGAGCCAAGTGGTGATCGAGCTCACCGAACAGACGCCGATCGACGATTTCCAGCTGCTGCAAACCGCGCTGCATCACTACCGAGCCATGGGGTTTTCGATTGCGCTCGACGATCTTGGCGCGGGTTATTCGAGCCTGCGGTTGTGGTCGGAGTTGCGGCCGGATTACGTGAAGATCGACCGGCACTTTATCGACGGCATTCACCAGGACGCGTTGAAACGCGAATTCGTCGGATCGATCCTGCAAATCGCCAAGGCCTCTCGGGCGCAGGTAATCGCCGAGGGCATCGAGTTGCCGGAAGAACTGGCAGTGCTGACCGAGATGGGTGTCGATCTGGTGCAGGGCTACTTGCTCGGGCGCCCTCAGGAACACCCACCACGCGATGCCCGCGCCTTGATGCCCAAACACGACAGCAGCGCCGTTGCACTGAATGACGAAGGCAGCGACCTCAGCGCCCTGCTCAACGACCAACCGGCCGTGGACCGCGACACACCGACTGCCACCGTACTCGAAGCGTTCCGTCGTCAAGCCAACCTGAACTCGCTGGCGGTGCTCGACGAGCAAGGCCAGCCCTGCGGCATCGTCCATCGTCATTCATTGTCCGACGCCCTGCTCAAGCCGTTCGCCACCGACCTGTTCGCCCGCAAACCGATCAGCCGCCTGATGAACGACGACTTCCTCGCCGTGGAAATGAGCCAGTCGCTGCAACAAGTCAGCCGCCTGATCACCAGCCGCGCCCGGCAACGCATCGAAGAGGATTTCATCATCACCCTCAACGGCAGCTACCTGGGCCTGGGTCGGGTAATTGACGTGCTCAAACTGATCACCGAACTGAAAATTCAGCAGGCCCGGTATGCCAATCCGCTCACTCTGCTACCCGGCAACGTACCGATCCAGCAATGCCTGACACGGTTGCTGCAACAGGGACGAGAGTCGGTTATTTGCTATGTCGATATCGACAGTTTCAAGCCCTTTAACGATATCTATGGGTATGGGCGTGGGGATGAGGTGTTGTTGTGTCTGGCGCAGTGCCTCAACGAACGTGTCGACCCGTCTCGCGATTTTGTCGGGCATATTGGGGGAGATGATTTTCTGTTGGTGCTTGGCCCGGAGGATTGGCGCAAACGGCTGAACCAATTGCTTGATGACTTTCAGAGTCAATGCCGACGCTTCTACCGCCCTGAGCACCTTGAGGCTGGGTGTTTTGTTGCGCCGAACCGCCAGGGTATTCGTCAGGAGTTTCCGTTGTTGTCACTGTCCATCGGCGTGGTGCATTTGCATCCTGAAGCTTGTGCGCAGCTGGATGCGAGTCAGTTGGCGGAAATGGCTTCGCAGGCGAAGCATCATGCTAAGAATGTGCCGGGGTATAGTGTGCATGTGATTGATAGCCTTTCCCTGTCTAGCCTCCATCAATCACAGTTAATCGGGCAACGCTAATTTCTTCAATAGCACGAAATAACTAGGCGAATCAAAGTCACCATTGAGTTTGATCTTCAAGGCTCGCCCGAAGCAAATCATCCCTCCACAACTTACTGGCGATCTCATATACATGTTCAAAAAAACCACGAGAGTCTATTATTTCAGTTTCATCCCACGCGAGCACTCTCGGATCATCATAGTCGCTCTCAAACTCTCCAGAAAAATCAAAATTAGTATCCTGCAAATGATTTTCAAGGAGTTTATAAATCAAAAATCTATGGCGATAGGTTAAATAATCAAACTCCGGAACAATGAAACTCTTAATTATTTCTTGTTGATCCTCATATTTGTTAGGATCATAAACCCACAACGCCTTACCAAGCGTTTCTTCCCGATCGTAAATCGATATCCCACTCAAAACATGAGAGAGTCGGGGTTCATATGGAAGTCTTGTAAATGGCAGCATCAACATAATCTTACCTATCGTGGAAAGCCAGTAAATGGTCGTTTAACATCTCGCTTATCAAATTTCACTTCCGCCCCATCCAAGCTATCTATATATCGAGGATTGCTTAGATCTCTTTCATTGGGCTTGTAACCACGGCCTGCCCCTGGCAGTTTCATCCTAACAATAGGGTTTTGATCAGCATCATATCCTGTCGGCTCAGGAATTTTTTTATGCATCCTAGATAAAGCAAAATGCAACGCCCGAAACTGCATCATCCAACTACTGAATTGAGAACTCGGCCCCACCATCCCTCTAACGCCTTTTTTTGTTGGATGAGATCCGTCTATTGACCTCTGCTTTAAAGCTGCATCATCAATTTCTGGCCCATGCTTTTCTACAGAGTGCATTCTGTATTGTCTGTTCCAAGCTAATACCTGACGCTTAGCTTCAGCTTCATTTTGTGGCCCATCTTTGCCAACGGCCGGAACGATAGGCAACCCTTGATTGACGTTAGGTCTGTTAGCCTGAGTTGGTACTGAGCACTTCTGGATCTTATTGTTTTTGGGTGGCGGACAATTGGAGCTCAACCCCAACGGATCCACCCACCCCGTCGGATTCGGCACGTACTGGTACTGGTTCAATCCACCCGCCAGCTTCACCGGATCCGGCGTCAGATACCGTCCCACCTCCGGGTCGTAATACCGATGCCGGTTGTAATGCAGCCCGCTTTCCGCGTCGAAGTACTGACCCTGAAACCGTAGCGGCTGATCGAGATAATCCTCGGTCGCCAGTTCCAGCGAGGTGACCTTGCCGTAGGCGCTGTATTTGGCTGACCAGACGATGTCGCCGCTGTAGTCGGTCAGTTCCTGCGGGGTGCCGAGGTGGTCGAGCTGGTAGTAGAACGGGCAGGCGCGCTTCGGGCCTTTGCCGTCGAGCATCGCCAGCGGGCGGAAGGTGCCGGGTTCGTAGATGAAGCTGCGGTGTTGTTCCGGGCTGCTTTCGGCGATCAGGTGGTCGCCTTGCCAGAAGAACTCGGTGCTCTGGCCGTCGACGGTCTTGCGGATGCGGCGGCCGAAGGCGTCGTATTGGTAGGTCGCGGTTTTGCCATCCGGGCGGGTGAGGCCGATCAGGCGATGCTGGCTGTCGTAGCGGTATTCGGTGACGAGTTGTTGTGCGCGGCCGCGGCGTTCGCGGATCAGGTTGCCGAAGGCGTCGTAGTCGTAATGGCGGTCGCCCTGCATCAACAGGCGGTTGCCTTTGATGTGTGTGGGGCCCGGGCGATCCTGCAGCAGCAGGTTGCCGGCCGGGTCGTGGGCGAAGTTTTCCGGCACATCGTCGCGGGTGTGGCGCACGCGGATCAGCCGGTCGAGGGCGTCGTACTGGTAGCTGCGCTGGCCGTGGCGGGTGTCGGCGATGTGTTCGAGGTTACCGTTGGCGTTGTAGGCAAAGTCGCGGCGGTACAGCGCACTGCGTTGATGGCCTACGGCGTGAGCGCGTAAGCGGCCCTGTTCGTCGTAGGCGTATTCGCTGAGCAGCAGGCCCTGCTGGCGCTGCTGTTCGCGGCCGTTCTGATAGACGTGGCGGGTGAGCAAGGCGCCGTTGAGGTCGATCGCGGTCAGCGCGCCGCCCTTGGCGTAGTGGTAGTCGAGCTTGCTGTTGTCCGGCAGGCGCATGCGGCTGAGCTGGCCGCAGGCGTCGTAGGCGTAACGCAAGGTGCCCCAGCCCTGATGTTCGCGGACCAGCCGGTCCTGCAGGTCGTATTCAAAAACCAGTGGATGATTCTGGCCGTCATCCACACCGACCAGCCGACCGAGGCGGTCGTAGCGGTATTCAACCGTGCTGGCATCGGGCAGGGTCTT
>NZ_JBWKVT010000014.1:0-65951 GCF_059421845.1 Pseudomonas sp. GW821-FHT02C04
GCGTCCCCTAGGGGACTCGAACCCCTGTTACCGCCGTGAAAGGGCGGTGTCCTAGGCCACTAGACGAAGGGGACACACTACAACATTCACTCCCTGCTTCGTATCGCTGTGTGCTTTACGCTGCAAGTGGCGCGCATTCTATGGATGGATTGGAAGGTCGTCAACCCCCTGATATAAATTTATTTAAATCAATGACTTCGACCTGCTTTACGCGCCGATTCGGACTTTTCCGTCGCCCGACGATTGACGCCTATATTCCGCCACTCGCCAAGGCGTTATAGTCCACGGCACAGGTGATGGCAATCTGCACCCCAAGGGCCAGCATTTATATAAGCAGCCCTGCGGCCGATACAGATTGAGCTTAGCCGATCCAACCCGTCGAGCGGCGCTAGGCTCCTATATGCCAAGCCACTACACTCGCACGTGAACCCTAAAAGAGGTCTTACCGGTGACACCACTCATGATCACCCTGCTAGTCATAGCCGGGATCGCAATCTTGATCGCCATTGGCTACATGAACCATGTGGTGGAAAACACCAAACTGGAGAAGGCCCGCACCAAGGTCGAACTCAACGACCGCCTGCGCCGTTGTGGCGAACTGACCGAAACCTTCCCCGGCCAGTTCATGACCCCGGCCCTCAAGCTGTTGATGACCCGCCTGGAACTGAACGTCTGCCAGCGCCTGCTGAACCTGGAAAAGACCAGCGCCACGACCAAGGCCCGCATCACCGAACTGAGCGCCCTCGTCGCCCAGGGCGAATCGATCCCGGTCAACAACCCGCCGGCCCCGATCCAGACCGAAGCCAAGGCCAAGGACGTCCGCTTCCTGCTCGAAGCCCTGCACGGCCAGATCACCCGCGCCGCTCAGGACGGTTTCCTGCCACCAAACGAAGCCAAACACTGGATTCGTGAAGTGCGCCATATTCTGGTGCTGCTGCACATTGAGTTCTTCAACAACCTCGGCCAGCACGCCCTGCAACAGAACCAGCCAGGCCAGGCCCGCCTCGCCTTCGAACGCGGCGTGCAATACCTGCGCAAACAGCAGGACCCACAGATCTACGCCGAACAACTGCAATACCTGGAAAAACTGCTGGCCCGCGCCAACGCCCAGGTCATGGACAAGATTGCCCCGGTCGAAGGCGAAGAAAACCAGCTGACTGCCGGCCTCAAGGATGTCGAGGCTGATGCGGACTGGAAGAAGAAAGTGATTTACGACTGAGTGCAGTCAGAGAGAGAAGCCACCGAGAGGTGGCTTTTTTATTGGCCGCTGGAAAGATCAAAATCAAAAGCGCCCTCACCCTAACCCTCTCCCGGAGGGAGAGGGGACTGACCGAGGTGTTTGGGAGAGGTACGCCGACGTGAGATACCGAGTCGAACTCGGTTTTTGAAACTCATGCAACTCGACTCCTGCTTTGGCTTTGGCTTTGGCTTTGGCTTTGGCTTTGGCTTTCACCACTCAACACGATGAGCGTTAGCTCGAGTAAGGCTTTTGACGTGCCGGCCCCATCGGAAGGCTGAGTGGAGGGATTTATCCGGGGGTGGGCGCGCAGCGCCGTTCGACGAAGTCGAACACATCGAGAGGAGGTGCAGCGAAGCAAACCGGAGGCGATGCCCCGGGATAAATCCCGTAACGAAGGAACCCCGAGCCCCAGCGAGCGGGCCGAACGCCGGGGCCCAGACCTTTGGTTCCTTTGGGGCGTTTGCCAAAGGGACTCGCCGTAAGGGCGAAACCGCCAGCGGCAGCACCCAAAGAAACGGATATTCACACCAAACAACCAGCAACCTGGTCGGCCCAAAGGCCGCCAAGGTCAAAACAAATCAAAGCCTGAAGTGCCCCACCATCCCCCTGAGCTCACTCCCCAACTGCGCCAGCTCAACACTCGAAGCCGCATTCCCGCGCATCGCAATCGACGACTGATCCGCACTCGCCCGAATACTCGTCACACTGCGATTGATCTCCTCGGCCACCGAACTCTGCTCCTCGGCCGCCGCCGCAATCTGCTGATTCATCTGCTGAATCAACGAAACCGCCGCCGCAATACTCCCCAGCGCGCTTTCCGTCTGTAACGCATCACTCACCGCCAGCTTCACCAGCTCGCCACTGCTCTGAATCTGCTGCACCGACGAATGCGCCGCCGAGCGCAAGGCACTGACCAGTCGCTCGATCTCTTCGGTCGACTGCTGGGTGCGCCGGGCCAGCGCCCTCACCTCATCGGCGACCACCGCAAAGCCCCTGCCCTGCTCGCCCGCCCGGGCCGCTTCGATCGCGGCGTTGAGCGCCAGCAGGTTGGTCTGTTCGGCAACACTCTTGATCACCCCGAGCACCGTGCCGATGTTCTGGATTTCCGCGCTCAGGCTTTCGATGCTCGAACTGGCCGACGTCGCCGAATCCGCCAGTTGCTCGATCCGAGCCATACTCTGACGAACCACCTGCTGGCCACTCTCGACCTTGTCGTCGGCAGTCTGCGCTGCGAGCGCCGCTTCTTCGGCATTGCGCGCCACGTCGTGAACGGTGGCGGTCATCTGGTTCATGGCCGTGGCGACCTGCTCGGTTTCCTCTTTCTGGCTGCTGACTTCAAGATTGGTCTGCTCGGTCACCGCCGACAGCGATTGCGCGGAGCTGGCCAACTGCTCAATGCCCGCCTGCAACCCGCTGACGATGGTGCTGAGGCCCGCGCCCATCTGCTGCATGGACTGCATCAACTGGCCGATTTCGTCACGACGGGTCACCTCTACCGTTGCACTCAAGTCACCGGCAGCGATCCGCTGAGCGACATGCATCACGCTGCGCAACGGCGCGACGATCAACCGGGTGATCACCCACGCCGCAATCAGCCCGACCAGCAGCGCCAGTGCTGACGAGCCAATGATCAGCACCGAGTTCTTCTTCAACTCACCCTGCATCGCGACGTCTTGGGCGACATAGGCCTGATCGACCCGCTCCACCACCTGGGCGGCACGCTGATGCAGTTGTTCGTAGACGGTTTTTTCCTGAGCCAGAAGCCCGGTGTACTCGGCGAGTTTGTCATTGAAACCGGCGATGTGGCCTGAGACCTCATTGAGGACCGTCAGATAACCTTCGTCCTTGACCGTGGATTTCAGTTGTTCGGCTTGCGCCTGGGCCTGGGCGGCCTGTTCGATGTTGCCCTTGGCGCTGTCGTCGCCCTTGCGACTCTGATCCAGCCGCACCCGCGCTTCATTCATGGCCTGCAACATCAGACGCGAGACCTGGCTGACCTGACTGGCCTGCTCGATGAACTGGGCCCCATCCTTGCCCTCGCTGTCTTTCAGCGTATAGGCACCGTCATCGGCAAGCCCGGCCTGCAGGACGTCGAGGTTGTTGGCGACGCTGGACACCGACCAACTGGCCATTTCCAGCGCCAGATCCTTGGCCTGGGTCAAGGACACGAACTCATCGAAGGCTTTGCGGTAAGCGCCCAACGACTGCTGGACGTCGTTCATGACCGACTCATTGCCCGGCGACAAAGTCTTGAGTTGATCGGCCATGGCGATCAGACCATCCACGCCCTCGTGCAGGGCATCGGCGGTTTTCGGATTGCCGTGCAAGGCGTAGTCCTGCTCCAACAGGCGCACTTTGAGCAAGCCGCTGTTGAGCGAGGACATCTGTTTGAGCCCGTCGAAGCGCTGACTGATGGTCTGCAGGGACCAGACGCCGATGGCCGCCACCAGCGCGGTCAACAGCAGTACCAGCACAAACCCGATACCCAGTTTTTTCGCCATACCGAGGTTGGCAAAACGTCCTTGCACGGCCGAAATCATTGCGCGTAGTCCCCTGCCAAAGTCTGTTGCCGAAGAGTCGCAACGGCCATGAACCAGCACAAGACTCTGGCGTCGGAATAATGGCAAAAAGCTAGGCATGCGTCGTTTTCAGAACACTTGAGGTCGATCCACGGCTGTACTGCGGAAGAACTGCCGCGCCCTCGGATCGCAAGCATAGGCCACATTGATCCGCTGCCAGTCACTGGCTTCGCCACTGGGGCTGAATGATGTCGCGCAGGACAGTTGCACACCATGACGCAAGGCCTGCCTGCGCAGGTACTCGTCATTCGCCAGCGGCGAACGGGCCCAGATGAACAGCCCGCCGGTGGGCTTGCCGAATACTTCCCAATCGGCATCCTCCAGCGCCTGCAGGGCCGCCGCGCGATCGGTATTGAGCCGCTGGCGCTGGCGCTGCACCAGTTTGCGATAGGCACCACTGGCCAGCAGCGCCGCCAGAACCGCCTCGCTGAACCTTGAGGTACCCATGCAGCTGATCATCTTGACCCGCGCCAGTTGCTCGATCACCTCAACACTGGCCATCACGAAACCTGCCCGCAACGAGCTGCTCAGCGTCTTTGAAAAACTGCC
This sequence comes from Pseudomonas sp. GW821-FHT02C04, assembly GCF_059421845.1. NCBI lineage: Bacteria > Pseudomonadati > Pseudomonadota > Gammaproteobacteria > Pseudomonadales > Pseudomonadaceae > Pseudomonas > Pseudomonas sp. GW821-FHT02C04. The sequence continues at coordinate 4,369 of NZ_JBWKVT010000014.1, forward strand.
GACGTAAATCACCCGCCCGTCTTCATCCAGTGCCGCCAGCCGCGTGCCGCTGCCATTGTGCAGATCGGCGTAGACGTCGTCTTCGATCAGCCGCAGGTCGTAGGTTTTGCTCAATTGCAGAATGCCCCGCGCCGCGGCCGGCGCGAGACAGCTTCCTGTGGGATTGTGGTGATGACTGTTGATGAACAGCGCCGCCGGCCGGAATTGCTGCAACAACGCCTCAAGCGCCTCGAGGTCCGGCCCGCCAGGCGTACGGCGCACCTCCAGCATGCGCACGCCGTGCAGCCGCAAGAGATCGAACAGCGGCGCATAACCCGGTGTTTCCACCACCACACAGTCACCGGCCCTGAACAGGGTACGCACGATCAGATCCAGCCCGTGGCTGGCGCCGGCAGTGGTCAGCACCCGTTCGTCGTCAGACTTGATATCGAGCAACCCGAGTCGTTTGACGATTTGCTCGCGCAGCGCGGGGAGCCCGAGGGGGGTGTTGTAGTTGAACAGGCTGGCCATGTCGGTGCGGGCCACCTGACGGATCGCGTAGCTGAGATCATCGGGCTCTCGCCAGCTCTCGGGCAAAACCCCGTCGCCCAGCTTCAGCCCGCCACGCCGTTGCGGATCCGTATCAAAACCGTGGCGCTCGCCCTCGAAAGCCGGACTGTCAAGAGACTTGCAACACTTCGGCAACGTGGTTGCGACCATGAACCCCGCCCCTTGCCGCGAGGCCAGAACGCCCTGTGCCACCAGACGCTCACAGGCCTCCATGACGCTCGACTGGCTGAGCAGGTTCAACCGCGCGATTTGTCGCACCGAAGGCAGGCGCGTGGCTGGCGGCACCTCTCCCTGCACGACCCATTCGATCAATCCATCAACAATCTGCTGCACAACCGGCACCATTGCCTGTCGGTCAATTCTCAATTCCATGAGTACCCAAACTCCTGTCCGTTTTGCCCGCGGCAGTAAATCACAGCCGCGCCGGTCAGGCTGTGCGACAACGCCGTCAAAAGCCACCGTTCTAACTATTTGATACACATTGTTTATCAACGACATGTAACTGACGGCAAGCGAAAAAAAACCCGCCGGCGGGCGGGTCTTTTCCTGCATCAGCGGACGACTTTTCAGAACGCGGTCACGCCACCGTCCACGGCCAGCGAATGGCCGGTAGTGAACGCTGCACCATCGCTGCACAGGTACAGCACGGCGCTGGCAATTTCCTCGACCTTGCCGATGCGACCTACCGGGTGCATGGCGTTGGCGAATTCGCCTTTCTTCGGGTCGGCCTCATAGGCGCGACGGAACATGTCGGTGTCGATCACCGCCGGGCAAACGGCGTTGACGCGGATTTTCTTCTTGGCGTACTCGATGGCGGCCGACTTGGTCAGACCGATCACCGCATGTTTGGAGGCGGCGTAGATGCTCATCTTCGGCGCAGCACCCAGCCCGGCCACCGACGCGGTGTTGACGATCGCCCCGCCGCCTTGGGCCAACAGCAGTGGTAACTGGTACTTCATGCACAGCCAGACGCCCTTGACGTTGACGCCCATGATCGCGTCGAACTCATCCATCGAGCCTTCGGCCAGTTTGCCTTTCTCGATTTCGATGCCGGCGTTGTTGAAGGCATAGTCGAGACGGCCGTAGGTCTTGATCACCTCGTCCATCAGATTTTTTACTTCGCTTTCGACAGTCACGTTGCATCGCACGAAGGTCGCTTCACCACCGGCGGTACGAATCAGCGCCACCGTCCCCTCGCCCCCGGCGGCATCCAGGTCAGCCACCACCACTTTCAGACCTTCAGCGGCGAATGCCTGGGCGGTCGCGCGGCCGATACCGTTGGCGGCGCCCGTGACTACGGCAACCTGACCGGAAAACGTCATGCTCATTGTTATGTCCTCGAATGCGGGGATTGATGAGGGCAGCATAGCCACAGCCACCCCGACAGCGGCAGCACTATCAGAAGGCCGTTTAACCGCCCATGAATCGCAGTGATAAAACAGTGACAGCCACTATCACCCTGTTTGATCGACCTGCATTCGCCTCGTCAGCCAACCTTGCGGCATCACCAAGGAGGGTCTATCAACAAGGCTTCATCCCGTTGAGTGCCTGTCATGACTAACCAGACCAATCGTCAGTTCCTGCTCGCCAAACGCCCGGTGGGCGCCGCCACCCGCGAAACCTTCACGTATCAGCAAGTACCGGTGGGTGAGCCGACGGCGGGACAGATCCTGGTCAAGAACGAATACCTGTCCCTCGACCCGGCCATGCGCGGCTGGATGAACGAGGGCAAGTCCTACATCCCGCCGGTGGGTCTGGGTGAAGTCATGCGCGCGCTGGGCGTAGGCAAAGTCATCGCCTCGAACAATCCGGGGTTTGCCGTCGGCGACTACGTCAACGGTGCCATTGGCGTGCAGGATTATTTCCTCGGCGAGCCAAGAGGTTTCTACAAGGTCGATCCGAGACTGGCACCGCTGCCGGTTTATTTATCCGCACTGGGCATGACCGGCATGACCGCTTACTTCGCCCTGCTCGATGTCGGCGCACCGAAGGCCGGGGACACCGTGGTGTTGTCCGGTGCAGCGGGTGCGGTCGGCAGCATTGCCGGGCAGATCGCCAAGATCAAAGGTTGCCGGGTGGTCGGCATCGCTGGCGGCGCGGACAAATGCAAGTTCCTGATCGATGAACTGGGCTTCGACGGCGCCATCGACTACAAGAGCGAAGACGTGTTGGCCGGCCTTAAACGCGAATGCCCGAAAGGCGTGGACGTGTATTTCGACAACGTCGGCGGCGACATCCTCGACGCCGTGCTGAGCCGTCTGAACGTCAAGGCGCGCGTAGTGATCTGCGGCGCCATCAGCCAGTACAACAACAAGGAAGCGGTCAAAGGCCCGGCCAACTACTTGTCGCTGCTGGTCAACCGCGCGCGGATGGAAGGTTTTGTGGTGATGGACTACGCCGCGCAGTACGCCAGTGCCGCCCAGGAAATGGCCGGGTGGATGGCCAAGGGTCAGCTCAAGAGCAAGGAAGACATCGTCGAAGGACTGGAAACATTCCCGGAGACCCTGGGCAAACTGTTCAGCGGCGAGAACTTCGGCAAACTGGTGTTGAAGGTCTGAAAACAACGAAGGGAGCCATCGGGCTCCCTTCATTGCATCTTCAGCTGTTCGATCAGGCCAGTTCGGCAACCACCGAGGCCAGCGCCTTGGCCGGATCCGCCGCCTGGCTGATCGGACGGCCGATCACCAGATAGTCGGATCCGGCATCCAGCGCCTGACGTGGAGTCAGGATGCGACGCTGGTCGTCCTGGGCACTGCCCGCCGGACGAATCCCCGGCGTCACCAGTTGCAGCGACGGATGCGCGGTTTTCAGCGCCGTGGCTTCCAGCGCCGAGCACACCAGACCGTCCATCCCGGCCTTCTCGGCCAATGCAGCCAGGCGCAGCACCTGCTCCTGCGGCTCGATGTCCAGACCGATACCCGCCAGATCCTCACGCTCCATGCTGGTCAGCACGGTCACGCCGATCAGCAACGGTTGCGGGCCGCTGCGCTTGTCCAGCTCTTCACGGCAGGCCGCCATCATGCGCAGACCGCCGGAGCAGTGAACGTTGACCATCCACACGCCCATCTCGGCAGCGGCCTTGACCGCCATTGCCGTGGTGTTGGGAATGTCGTGGAATTTCAGGTCGAGGAACACCTCGAAACCCTTGTCACGCAGGGTGCCAACGATTTCCGCGGCGCAACTGGTGAACAGTTCCTTGCCCACTTTGACCCGGCACAGTTTCGGGTCCAACTGGTCGGCCAGCTTCAGTGCGGCGTCACGGGTGGGGAAATCCAGGGCGACGATGATAGGAGTCTGGCAGGCGGACATGGGTGGGCTCTCAGGCAAGTCGAAATCGGCGCGCATTGTAGCGGAACCGGCGGCGGCGCGGCACCCGATGATCGGTAAATCGTCGCGCCGGACGTGATCAGCATAGCCTTGCAGGGTATTGTGTCGAAGCCGATACACAGCCGACACGCCGACAACATGCGTCCGCGCTAGCCTCGCCAGCCGCAACATGTCCTTACAGCAGCCCTTCCCGCCTCACGGCCGGACGCCTATGCTGAAACCACAACCTCGCAGCCTATCTTTGTGGTTGGCGGCCTACTGGCAGATGAACAGCCTCATGCACAACTCCCAAGTCTCCGTGAATGAAGAGCAGAAAGACGACAAGCGCTGGAGCATCCGGGCCCTGATCGTCGACGATGATGTGCCGATCCGCGAATTGATGATCGACTACCTGGCCCGTTTCAACATTCACGCCAGCGGCGTCACCGACGGCGCAGCCATGCGCCAGGCGATGCAGGCCGAACATTTCGACGTGGTGGTGCTCGACCTGATGCTGCCCGGCGAAGACGGCCTGTCGCTGTGCCGCTGGCTGCGTGCCGAATCGGACATCCCGATCCTGATGCTCACCGCCCGCTGCGAACCCACCGACCGCATCATCGGCCTGGAACTGGGTGCCGATGACTACATGGCCAAACCGTTCGAACCACGGGAACTGGTGGCGCGGATCCAGACGATTCTGCGTCGGGTGCGCGACGACCGCACCGAACAGCGTGCGAACATTCGCTTCGACAACTGGCGCCTGAACAGCGTCCTGCGCCAGTTGATCGCCGACGACGGCCTGGTCGTGCCGCTGTCCAACGCCGAATTCCGCCTGCTCTGGGTGTTCATCGAACGTCCGCGCCGGGTGCTCAGCCGCGAACAATTGCTGGACGCCGCCCGTGGCCGCTCGATCGAAGCCTTCGACCGCAGCATCGACCTGCTGGTCTCGCGCCTGCGGCAAAAACTCGGCGACGACCCGAAAGCCCCACAGTTGATCAAAACCGTACGCGGTGAGGGTTACCTGTTCGACGCACGGGATATCGGCTGATGCGGGCGCGCTTCGACACGCTGTTCGGCCGCCTGTTTGGCATGCTGTTCGTGGCGATCGTCCTGGCGCACCTGTTGGCTTTCGCCTGGTTCCACCATTACGGCCCGCCACCGCCGCCGCCACCACCGGCGTTTTCCGAGGGTATCGACGGCCAACAGCCGCCGCCGGATCCACGCTTCCCACGGCGCCCCCCACGCCCGTGGTTTGGTGGGCCGCTGGTGCCGCTGACCTTTCAGTTCATCTCGTTGATGATCGCTGCGTGGTACGGCGCCAAACTGCTGAGCCGCCCGATCCAGCGCCTGAGCGACGCTGCCGAACGCCTCAGTGAAAACCTCGACAGCCCGCCGCTGGACGAATCCGGCCCGCGCGAAGCACGCCAGGCGGCGCACACTTTCAACCTGATGCAGCAGCGGATTCGCGAACAGGTGCAGCAGCGCGCACGAATGCTCGGCGCCGTCTCCCACGATCTGCGCACACCGCTGTCGCGGCTGAAACTGCGCCTGGAAAAGATCGACGACGACAAACTTCAGGGCCAGATGCGTCAGGACCTCAACGACATGATCGGCATGCTCGACGCCACCCTCACCTACCTGCACGAACAACGCACCAGCGAAGCGCTGCAACTGATGGACGTGCAGGCGCTGGTCGAGTCCCTGTGCGAGAACGCCCAGGACCAGGGCGCCGACGTACAGGTCAGCGGCCACTGCGCGCCCTTGCAGGTGCAGCCGATGGCGTTGCGTTCCTGCATCAACAACCTGATGGACAACGCCTTGCGCTACGCCGGACAAGCGCATATCGAGCTGCAGGATCAGCGCGAGCAACTGCTGATTCGCGTCATCGACCACGGCCCGGGCATCGCCGCCGACAAGCGCGAAGCAGTATTCGAACCGTTCTTCCGCCTGGAAGGCTCGCGCAACCGCAACTCCGGCGGCGTCGGCCTGGGCATGACCATCGCCCGGGAAGCCGCGCAACGCCAGGGCGGACAACTCAATCTCGAAGAAACCCCCGGCGGCGGCCTCACCGCCGTGATTCGCCTGCCCCGCCACTGAAGCCGACTGTGTACCGCCCGGTACAAAATCCACATACCCACGACACCTGCCACCTTGAGGCTGCATAAGCCGGTACACAAACCGGTTTTCCAGCCCAAGGAGAGAGCCCGATGATCGGTAGCGTGAGCAACTACACGAGCTACACCAGCACCAGCAGCACCACCACGCAAAACGCCCGCAGCCAGCAACTGCAAAAAGAACTGTTCGCCAAACTCGACAGCAACGGCGACGGCGCGGTGGATCAGGACGAACTGAACAGCGCCCTGTCGCAAAAATCCAATGACGGTTTACTGGTCAACCTGAGCAAACAATTCGGCGACCTGGACAGCGACAGCAGCGGCAGCCTCAGCGCCGACGAAATGGCCGCCATGGCCCCACCACCGCCACCCGACCACAACCAGGCCCCCAACACCGACCTGGCCGACGCGCTGATCAAAGCCCTGGACACCGACGGTGATGGCGCCATCAGCGGCGACGAACTCAGCAGCGGCCTGACCAGCGCCGGCAGCACCGCCGACAGCAGCAAAATCTTCTCCGCCCTGGACAAGAACAAGGATGGCATCGTCAGCCAGGACGAACTCACCGCCAGCCTCACCCCGCCACCACCGCCACCACCCCGGGTTTCCAGTGACGAACTGTTCAGCCAGCTTGATGCGGACGGTGATGGAAATGTGACGGCGACCGAATTGAGCAGTGCGTTGCAGGCCAGCGACAGCACCTCGTCGAACAGCAGCGACACCAGCGCGGCGTTGCTCAAGGTGCTGGATAGCGACAGCAGTGGTGGCGTGAGCAGTGATGAATTGAAGGACGCGTTGCAGGCCGGGCGCCAGCGTCCGGGCGATGAACAGACTGCCAGTACTACTCAAACCACGACCGAAGCGTTGAACCGGATGATTGCCAACTTGAGCAAGCAGTATTCGCTCGATAGTGCGGCGTCGGTGGGCAAGTATTTGAATGTGGCGACGTGAGGTAATCCAAAAACAGGATGAGCGTTAGCTCGACAACGCTTTTGATCTTGATCCACCCGCCCCTTCGGAAGGCTGAGTGGAGGTGTTCATCCGGGGATTGGCACGTAGTGCCGTGCGGCGAAGCCGAACTCATCGACGAAGTCGATGCCCCCGGAGGGACACCGGAGCGAAGGAACCCGAGCCTGCGAGGGCCGAACGCCGGGGCGAGCGTTTTTTGCTTACTTTTTTAGGCGCTTGTAAAAAAGTGAGTCGCCGTAAGGGCGAAACCATAAGCCGCCGTTACCGAAGAAACGGATATTCACCCAAAACAACCCAGAGCCTGGCCGGCCCAAAGGCCGCCAAGGCCTACCGTCAACGCCGATCCTCAACCCGAACCTGACTCTTGCTCCAATCCGTCAACAAACTATAAGCAACCGCCAAAAGCGTAGGCCCGATAAACAACCCGATAAACCCAAACGCAATCAACCCGCCAAACACCCCAAGCAACACAATCACCAACGGCAGATTCCCGCCACGGCTGATCAGGTACGGCTTGAGCACGTTATCCACACCACTGATGATGAACGTCCCCCAGATCCCGAGAAACACTGCCATCCCGTACTCACCCTTCCAGGCCAACCACGCCGTGGCCGGAATCCACACCAGCGGCGGCCCCATCGGAATCAGACTGAGCAGGAACGTCACGATCCCCAGCACAAGCGCCCCCGGCACCCCGGCAATCAGGAACCCGATCAGCGCCAGGATCGCCTGCGCTGCCGCCGTGCCGATCACCCCGTTCACCACCCGCTGCACGGTGCCGGCCACCAGCTCGATGTAGTACCCGGCGCGATCACCGATCAACCGCTCCAGCAGGCTGTGCACGAACGCCGCCAGCCGTGGCCCGTCACGATAGAAAAAGAACACGAAGACAATGCTCAGGGTCAGCTCGAGAATCCCGCCGCCGATCTGCGCACTGCGCGCCAGCAACCAGTTGCCGACCTGCCCCAGGTAAGGCTTGATCGACACCATCAGCGCCGCGCCCTGTTGATCGACACTGTTCCAGAACCCGACCAGCCGCTCCCCCACCAGCGGAATAGTGCCGAGCCAGGCCGGCGCTTCCGGCAGACCATCGACCTGCACATCCTTGATGAACACCGTGGCATCGCGCACGTGATCGGCCAGGTTGAACCCCAGCCATACCAGCGGTGCCGCCACCAGCACCATCCAGCCCAGGGTCAGGATACTTGCCGCCAGAGATTCGCGGCCGCCGAGCCAACGGGTCAGCAGGCGCATCAACGGCCAACTGGCGAACGCCAGCACCGCGCCCCAGAACAGCGCCGACCAGAACGGCGCCATCACCCAGAAACTGGCGCCGAACAACACCAGCAACAGGATCTGCACCAGCAGACGATCATTATTGGGCATGTGAAATCTCGAAAAAGTCAGTCAGGCAAAGAGTAGGCGAACACGCAAAACGTGCCCGCCAGAGACACCTTATCGCAACAGATCGATGCGCAGGCCGGTACCTTCAACATTAGCGGTCTCCATGCGTGCCGCACGCACACCTTGCACGATCAACGCCTGACGCCAGGCCTCGGCTTTGGGCCCGGAGACCGTCACCCGCAACGTGGTGTCGAGGTTCAGGCCACGGGACAACAGACGCAGCCAGGTGTCATCGGGATCGCCGGCCAGTTTCGGCAACTTCAGCTCACCGGTGTCCTTCAACTGTCGCAACAGGGTCGCAGACGTCGGCAGCAGATCACCCAATGGCGTGGCGGCTTCAAACTGTTCGACGTGCAGATACGCTTTGCGATTGCCGCGAGTGATGCTGTACAGCGCCACCAACGTGTTGTCGCGAGGCGCCGCCAGCCTCAGCAGCAGATAGGCCTGCTGCTCGTCGGCGCCGTACAGCTTGGCGTTGCCGAACACTTCATTGGCCCACAGGCTGCTTTCGCCGCAATCCCTGGCCTGACACCAGAACAACAGCTCGGCGTCCTGCTTTTGCAAAGCTTCGCGGGCGACGGTGAACGCTTCATTGGCGGAATGTTCGGGCGGTAATTCGTAGGTGACCGAGGTGGTTTGCCCACGGGCGCCGACCTGGCCGTCGAAACGCAACTGGCCGCTGATCTTGCGGATCGAGCCCATCGGGTAAATCCGCTCCAGTTCCACGGGAGGGCGATAGTCGACGATCTGCGCATCGGCCAGACGCGGCACGATCGGCAGATCCTGACTGCCCGGCAGGTCGGCGGCGAGCAACACGGGACTGAAACAGCACAGCGCCAGCAGACTGAAAGATCGCATGGACAGGCTCATCGGATCGGCATGGCCGGGGCGCCTTTCTGGCTATTCGGGTTCGCAGCGGTGTAGAAATCCATTGTGGTTGTCTCCCATTTCAACCCGCCCAGCCTCGACAGTTGCCCGGAGCAAGTCAAGGAATGGCGAAGAACCGATTGAAACAGTCTGCGACAAGAACCGCACCCGACTCGTCGTTCAGGTGCAGATGGTGCCCGCCCGGCAGCTGTTCCCGGTTAAAGGGTAGACGTTCCAGCAGCTCGGGATGTTTGGCCAGCATGCCGTCGGCCGCCACCACCAATTGCGTCGGACAGGCAATGCGCTGGATGAAAGCCATTGCCTGCTCCTGAGTCAGACGCAATGGCGATGGCAGGGTCAGACGGTTGTCGGTGCGCCAGGTGTAACCACCGGGCACTGGCATCAGGCCTCGTTGCGCCAGCAGTTCGGCGGCTTCACGACTGACCGCCACCAGACCTTTCATGCGCGCTTCGATGGCCCGGTCGAGGGTGTTGTAGACCGGTTTGCGTTTTTCCCGAAGATCGAGCTGCGCCTGCAGGGCCATGCCCATGCGTTCGGCAGCGTTTTCACCTTTGTCCGTCGGAGGAATCACCCCGTCGATCAATGCCAGATGGGTGATGCGCTCCGGCAACGAGCCTGCCAGCACCAGCGAAACGATCGCGCCCAGCGAATGCCCGAGCAGGCCGAAGCGCTTCCAGCCCAGTTGCTCGGCGACTTGCAGCACGTCATGGGCGTAATCCCACAACGCATAACCCGCTCCAACCGGACGATGTCCCGAGTGACCGTGGCCGGCCATGTCCAGCGCAACAATGCGCAAGCCTTTCAGTTGCGGGGCCAGACGGGCAAAGCTGTTGGCGTTGTCCAGCCAACCGTGCAGGGCAATCACCGGCAAGCCGTCTTCAGGGCCGAAAAGATGCGCCGCCAGTTCGATATGCGGCAGGCTCATACGCACCTCTTCGACCGCCGGGCTCATGCGCAATCCTTATGCTGGCGGCTTTCCCAGCGAGTGAACAGGCTTTTCAGCAGTTGCGCGGTGTCCTGCGGGCGTTCGAGCGGAAACATGTGGCCGCCGGGCACGGTCAGCGACTCGCCCTGAGGCAGACGACCGACGAATCGGGTGTGATGGTTCATCACCACGCGACTCTTGTGCCCGCGCACCACCGCCAGCGGCACCTGAAGCTGTCGGGTACGTCCGGGACTGGTGTGCGGCACACCGCGATAAATACTGATCTCGGTGGCCGGGTCAAAGCGCAGGCGCAGCTTGTCGCCGACCTTGTGCAAACCGTGCTGCAGGTAGGCGTCGAAGCACTCGGGATCGAAGCTTCGGAACAGAGTCTTGCCGGCAAAGTAGCTGCGGGCACTGTCGAGGTCGGCGAACTCTTCACGTCGTCCCAATGTGCGACCGGCCGGGGTCAGTTTGTCGATGAAACCAAAGCGCTTGGCGGCGCGGATCACCCATTGATCGGTGCGGGTCAGCACCGGCGAATCGAGCATCACTACCCCGCGATACAGCTCCGGGCAACGCAGCGCGGCGTGCAGATGCAGCATTCCGCCGAAGGAATGGCCAACGCCCCATACCGGCTCGTCCTGTTGTTGCAGGTGATGAATGAGTTCGTCGACCAGGTGGTACCAGTTGTCACCCGCCGGAAAACGCGGGTCATGGGCATGCTGCTCCAGATGCGTCACCCGAAACTCGGGCGCCAGCGCCGAGAACAGCTTGCCGTAGGTGCCGGAAGGGAAACCGTTGGCGTGGGCGAAAAAGATCGGTTGCGACATACCGGTAGATCCATGAGCGGTAAACAGGCGTTGATTGTCCGTAAGACGGCGCCCGACAGCAATGACCGTTACTGCCAGGAATGATGACAACGTTGTTTCATCGATGCCTTGCAGTCCGTCGGAAAACAGCCTGAACCTGTTAGTTCTGACAGTTGACGCAATGTTCGACTCGGCACTAACTGCTGCGATACGAAACGCTTCAGGGAAGCTGTTCACATGCACAAGAACACGCCAACTGTCTCGGTATGGGATTCGCGAGGACTGGACATTGCTTCTGTGTCCTACTGCCGTGAGGCGCCCGGGGGGGCAGCGGTGTCGCGTATTCATCGACAAGCCTACAACGCCGCAGGACTGGCGACCGTCAGCTGTGATCCGCGCCTGCACGCCCTGATCGGAACCGATCCGGCTGCCCGACCCAATCTGACTACGGTGCACAGCCTGACAGGTGTGACCCTTCACAGCGACAGTGTCGATTCCGGTCGCCGTTGGACGCTCCCCGGCGTGGCTGGTCAAAGCCTGTCCAGCTGGGACGGTCAACAGACGCAGATTCAAACCGAATACGACCTGTTGATGCGCCCGACCAGAATCATCGAACTCGCTCATGGGATACCTGCGCGCAACCGGGCGTTTTACACCTATGGCGATAGCGACCCGTCATTGGCGTTACACAATCAGTGCGGGCAACTGATCCGCCTGGACGACGACGCCGGCACCCTGCACTTCCCGAGTTTCGCGCTCACGGGCGCAGACACCGCCCAAACCCGACATTTTCTCGAGCAACTCGACGAGCCTGACTGGCCCATGGCCGAGGTGGACCGGGACCTGCTGCATGAAACCGGCAGTGGTGCCACCACACGCACCCGCTACAACGCGCTGGGAGAAAGAATCAGTCTGCAAGACGCATCAGGCAATGTGCAGTTTTCCGATCTGGACGTCGCTGGCCAACTCACCCGGGTTCGCTTGAAACTCGCCGGGCAGTTGGACGAAAGCGTACTGCTGCGGGATATCGAATACAGCGCTGGCGGCCAGATTCAACGGCAACTGGCTGGCAATGGTGTGATCAGCGATAGCCGGTACCACCCGCAGAGCGGTCATCTGATGGAAATCATGGCCAGGGTTGCCGGACAGCCGCCGCTGCAACACCTTACGTACAGCTACGATCGCATGGGCAACATTCTCGGCATCAACGACCTGGCACAGCCCACACGCTTTTTTCGAAATCAGAAAATCGAACCGACCAGCACTTATACCTACAACAGCCTGTATCAATTGATTGCAGCCACCGGCTGGCAGCGAATCAACACCCAGAACGGGCCCCAGGAGCCCGTCTTCGGATCGCCAGCGGATCCCGGACAACTGGAAAACTACCGCCAAAGCTACAGCTACGATCCAGGCGGCAATCTCTCGACGGTAGAGCATGTGGCTGCAAGCCATAGCTGGACACAACGCATGGCGATTTCCCGCTACAGCAATCGAGGACTGGCACAAAAACCCGACGGCGGCTTGCCGAGCGAGACTGAAATCGTTGCCGGATTTGATCCCAACGGCAATAAACGCCTGTTACAGCCCGGTCAGGATCTGACCTGGACTCAGAGCAACCGTCTACGCCAGATCGATCAGGTGGTACGCGAAGATGGACCTTACGACAGCGAGCGCTACATCTACGACATTGGCGGTCAGCGTAGACGCAAGGTTCGTCTTGTTCACAATGGAGCCTCGATACAAACCCGCGAGACGCGCTACCTGCCGGATCTGACCCGACGAGAGTCGCCCGGTGAGTCCATGTCCATCAAACTCGTGCAGGCCGGACGTTGCGCCGTCGAGATGTTGCACTGGACTCGCGGTGGCCCCGGCGCCGATCTGATTCACTACAGTCTGAGCAACCATCTGGGCTCAAGCCTGCTGATGCTCGACCAGCACGCCAACATCATCAGTCAGGAACATTATTACCCCCATGGCGGCACTTGCTGGTGGGCCGGCCCGGACAAGGTGCAGGCCAGCTACAAGACCCGACGCTATGCTGGCCAGGAGCGTGATGCAACCGGTCTGTATTACTACGGACAACGGTATTACGCGCCCTGGTGGATGTGCTGGATAAGCGCCGACCCGGCGGGTGTTGTCGATGGTTTGAATCTGTATGCGATGGTGCGCGGCAATCCGGTCCGGTTCGTCGATCTCCAGGGACTGGCAGGGTTCGACACCGTCGCGGCAGTGGGTGCAACGGCGGCCCGGGACCTTCCCAGCGCCTTGATTGCCGCTGCCGTGCAATATGCCGTCGCCGGGTTCTTGTCACCCATGAGTGTGGCCGTCACGGCAGTCGGCGCCACGGCGGGCGCCATTACCGGCGGCATCAGTGGATATGCGAGTGCCAACTGGGCCAGATCCGCACTGCACATGGATGATCCCGACAGTTGGGCCCCACTGTTGGCGCAAGTCAGCGGCGCCGCAATGGGAGCGGCGCTGGGGGCGGCACCGTCCTTGCTCGGAATGCTCAATCCAAAAGGCAACACCGCAGCCGTCGCACAGATCGGCAGTGCGTTCGGCACAGTCTTTCGCGAATTGACCGCTCAGCATTTCGCCAATGCCGGACCGAGCAATCCGTCCGTGGGTCGTGCCGATTTCGTCACTGGTGCTGCCAGCATGGGAGCGGTGGGGGCAATTGGAGGTGCGGTCGGTTACGGTAGTTCGGCGTTGTTCGGCGCACAGCCGGTGGGCAAAGCCCTGCAATCGATTATTGGCGCCTCGACGTCGACCGGGCTCGGAGCAGGGGGCGCATCTGCCGTGAGGGGGCTGCGGGGCACGCCAACCAAGCCGTCCAAAGGCACGCCGGCAACTTTCGATCACAAGAAAGCCGTTGTCGGCTACAGCAGCCGGCATTTCTTTTCTTCGCTGGGACAAATCGCCAACTTTGCTGCCACGCAAATACCGGGATACAGAACGCTGGATGCAAACACCCAGGCCGCCGTGAGCCGGGCGATCAGTAGCGCCATCGGCGACTTGCGCTCGACGTTCGTGACCACCGCGACTCCCGGCTTGAGTGGTGTGCTGGGACAAAATAATTACGACGTGGAAAAAGCCAAGGCTGACGTCGGCATTACTCAGGAAAGCGTGCCGACCTCAAGCAGTGCGGCCTATGACCCCGCAGCCACCGAGATTTTCTACATCGTCAGCGAAACGACGCGGGGGCAACGTAAATATTCCCGGTCGAATCTGAGCCATCAGATGACGCACATGTGAGACCGCCGCCCCCTCATCGAGCAGGCGGTTGTTCTCCCAGCGGCACCACGGCCATGGTCAGCCGCGACACGCAACTGGCCTTGCCTTCATCGCTGGTCAGGCGAATGTCCCAGACGTGAGTCGTGCGGCCGATGTGGATCGGCTTGGCCACCGCTGTCACCCGTCCACTGCGCAGCCCGCGCAGATGGTTGGCGTTGATCTCCAGCCCCACGCAATAGAATTTGCTGGCATCGATGCACAGGTAACTGGCCATGGAGCCGACGGTCTCGGCCAGCACCACCGAGGCGCCGCCGTGCAGCAGGCCGTAAGGCTGATGGGTGCGATGGTCGATGACCATGCTGGCCGTCAGCGATTCCTCGTCGAAGGACTCGAAACGGATGTCGAGCACTTCGCCGATGGTGTTTTTCTGGATGGCGTTCAACTGCTCGATGTTGGGGATGGTTCGCCACAAGGTCATCGCAGGCTTCCTTTGTTGTTTTGATCGTCGCTCAATCCTGCCACAGCACCGCCTCGCTGCGCTCGCTCCATTCTTCAAAGCGCGCGCCATAGGTGTCTTCGATGACGTTGCGCTTGATCTTCAGGGTCGGCGTGAGGAAACCGTTCTCCACCGCCCAGCTGTCCTTGACCACCACCAGACGGCGCAGCCGTTCGTGCTTGTCGAGAACGGCGTTGACCTCCTCCAGCAACTTTTCCAGGCTCGAATGCAGTTGCGGCCGCGCGTCCTCGTGGCCGGCGGCCGAGATCACACACAGCCCCAGCGGTGCACTCAAACCATCGCCGACCACGCAGACCTGCTCGATCCGCGTATGCACGGCGAGACGGTTTTCGATCGGGGCCGGGGCGACGTATTTGCCTTTGCTGGTCTTGAAGATTTCCTTGAGCCGCCCGGTCAGGCGCAAGCGACCCTCGGCGTCCTGTTCGCCCTTGTCGCCGGTGCGCAAAAAGCCGTCGGCGGTCAGGGTCTCGGCGGTTTTCTGCGGTTCCTTGAAATAGCCGAGCATGTTGGCCTGGCTGCGCACCTGCACCTCGCCGGTTTCGTCGATCCGCACTTCCACGTCCGGGCAGGGTTTGCCGATCCAGCCTTGTTGGTACTGGCCCGGCAGGCAGATGTGCGAGTAACCACAGCTCTCGGTCATGCCGTAGACCTCGAGCACATCCAGCCCGAGCTTCTGATACCAGTCGAGCAACGCCTGCGGCACCGGCGCCGCACCAGACAACGCCACGCGCAAGGCATCCAGCCCCAGCCCGGCCAGGACTTTGTGCCCGACCCGTTTGCCGATGAAAGGCAAACCGAGCAGGAAATCCAGGCGTTTGGCGGGGATCTTCGCGTACACGCCCATCTGGAATTTGGTCCAGATCCGCGGCACGCCAAACATCGCCGTCGGCCGCGCGCGTTTCAGATCGGTGAGAAAAGTATCGAGGCTCTCGGCAAAGAACACCGTCTGCCCGGTATAGATCGACGCCAGTTCGACGAACATCCGTTCGGCCACATGACACAACGGCAGATAGGACAGCAGACGATCGTTTTCATTGAGGCCGAACAACTGCGTGCCACGGGTGGTGGCAAAACCGAGATTGGCGAAACTGTGCATCACACCCTTGGGCAGGCCGGTGGTGCCGGAGGTGTAAATGATGGTCGCCAGTTGATCGGCGGCGGGTCGCGGATCGTCCTGGATCGGTGAGCTCCGTTGCAGATCGTCCCAGTTGAAATCGAAGGTGCCCGGCGGGTGCAGCGGCAGGCTGATGGTCGGCAGATCCGCCGGCACACCGGTCGACATCCCCGGCCAGTCATCCAGTTTGCCGATGAACGCCAGTACGCTTTCGGAATGGGTGAGAACCTGATTGACCGAGTCGGCCGTGAGATTGGGATAGAGCGGCACCGAAACGTGCCCGGCCATCCAGATCGCCAGGTCGGCGATGATCCAGTGGGCGCAATTTTTCGAGATCAGCGCGATGTGGCTGCCTTGGGGCAACTCCCGGGAGCGCAGCCAGTGCGCGGCGCAACGGGCCTGATGACCGACGTCGGCCCAGGTCAGCGTTTCGACCTGCCCGCCGCCGATGGGCTGCACCAGAAAGCGTTGGCGCGGATGCCGGGCCTCGCGCTCGTAGAACACGTCCAGCGGCAATCGAAAAGCAGCAGACATGCGACTCGCTCCTTTCTTTTTGGGATGGAGCAAGCGTAGCCAACCAAGCAAGTGCTTGGTTGACTATTTCATACAAAAAATTTCACGGATGCTTGAGGCTGTTGAGCGTCATCGAGCCGATCAGCAACTCGCTGTGTTCAAGCTCGGCGAGCCCGGCGGTGCTGACCTTTTCCGGCGGATAGCCGGCACCATGCTGCAGGTAGCTGAGCAGGTGCCCGACCAGCGGATTGTGGCTGACCAGCAGCACATTGCTCACCGACACCAGTTGCTCGGCGACGCGGTCCGGATCGACCTCCGGCGTCAACCACTCGACCGTGCGGATCTCTGGCTCGAAACCCAGCGCCTCGCGCACCAGTTGCGCAGTCTGCTGCGCCCGCAAGTACGGGCTGGCGTAGATGGCCGTCAGTGGCTGGCCCATCAATCGGGCGGCGCTGCTGAGCACTTCCTTGCGACCGTGAGCGGTCAATTCCCGCTCCGAATCGGGGCGCGAGCCATAGGGTTCGGCCTCGCCGTGACGCAACACCCAGAGTTTCATAGCTTGGGTTCCTCATCCCGGGCCGGATGCGGTGCTGGCGCGACAACGTGTGGCGCTTCACCTTCCGGGGTACGCGGCGCCGGCCAGTCGGCGAACGGCCAGGGCTTCTGGTCGCTGTGGAAACTGCCGAACCGGCCGATCTGGGCCAGGAACTGGCTCAGGCTGTCGCCGAAATTCATCAGACCGGCGCTCGGGGCGCCGTAGATCAAACGATAGATCAACTGCACCAGCACCACCGCGCCGAGGATGAACTGCGCCACCTGCCAGACCACGATGTAGACGATCATCCACAACACCCGCAGCAGGATGGATTCGTACTTGGCTTCGGTTTTCGGATCGTTCATGTCTAGCTCCCCTGCCCTGAAATAAAAGGCAATCAGTTGAAACCACTGGTGGAAATGAAGTCGACGTCGGTCTTCGGCTCGGCGCGCATCAACAGGCCGATCACCTGCTCCAGCGTGCGCCCTTCGAACAGGATCGCGTGGAGCCCGGCGACCAGCGGCATGTACACGCCGACCTCCTGGGCCTTGGCCTTGAGCACTTTCAGGGTGTTGACCCCTTCAGCGACTTCACCCAGACGCGACACCGCTTCGTCAAGACTCAAACCCTGGCCTAGGGCGAAACCGACCTGATAGTTGCGGCTTTTCGGCGACGAGCAGGTGACGATCAGGTCGCCGACCCCGGCCAGACCGAGGAAGGTCATCGGGTTCGCGCCCTGATTCACCGCAAACCGGGTCATCTCGGCCAGAGCGCGAGTGATCAGCATGCTCTTGGTGTTCTCGCCCATCTCCAGCGCCACCGCCATGCCGGCGATGATCGCATAGACGTTTTTCAGTGCGCCGCCCAGCTCCACGCCGAAACGGTCGGCACTGGCGTAGACGCGGAACGTACAGCCATGCAGCGCGGCCTGCACCTCTTTGCACAGTTCTTCGTCTTCGCTGGCGACCACGGTAGCGGTCAGCGCGTGTTCGGCGATTTCCCGTGCCAGGTTCGGCCCGGACAGCACACCGATGCGCGCCTGCGGGGCGATCTCTTCGAGAATCTGGCTCATCAGTTTGAAGGTGTGAGCTTCGATGCCCTTGGTCAGGCTGACCAGCATCTTGCCGCTCAGGCGCTCGGCATGCGCCGCCAATACCGTGCGCAGCGCGCTGGACGGCAACGCGACGAAACACAACTCGCAGGCATCGAGGGTTTCCTGCAGGTCGGTGACCGCCGTCACGCCGGGCAGAATCTTGATGCCTTTGAGATAACGCGGGTTCTCGCGATTGACCCGGATGGCCTCGGCCTGTTCGGGGTCACGCATCCACTGCCGGACTTGATGGCCGTTCTCGGCCAACAGATTGGCCACGGCGGTACCGAAACTTCCGCCTCCCAGGACCGCAATCGGGCGCTGTTCAGTCATATGTAATCCGTTAATCCATACCAGTGGCGATGCGGGCATTATACGGAGCGGCCCCTTCTCGGACAGCCCCGACGTCAATTACCGGCACTTGTAGGAAGAAGACCGATAAAACCGAGGAAAATGCCCGCAACGTGACTGGAAAACTCACTGTCCTCGGTTAACATGCGCGCCAATTCTTTGCTATCAAGGCTGCGTCGTGTTTTCTGGCACTCCCTCCCCGCGTTCGTCCCTGCTGCTGGCGCTGCTGTTCAGCCCGATGTTGCTGGCGGACGACCTGTTTCTCGACAGCGAGGCCTTGCCGCAAATCCTCACGGCCACGCGCTTGAAACAGTCGCCGGCGGAAGTCCCCGGCAGCATGACCGTGCTCGACAGCGAACTGATCAACGCCAGCGGCGCCCGGGATATCAGCGAACTGCTGCGCCTGGTGCCGGGGATGATGGTCGGCAACATCAGCGGCAATCAGGCGGTGGTGAACTATCACGGCACCAACGCCACCGAAGCACGGCGCATGCAGGTACTGATCGACGGCCGCTCGGTGTACCGCGCCGGCCTGGCCACGGTGGACTGGAGCGACATCCCGGTGGCCATGGAAGACATCGAGCGCATCGAAGTCTTTCGCGGCCCGAACACCGTCAGCTATGGCGCCAACGCGCTGATGGCGGTGGTCAACATCATCACCCGCAACCCGGCCGACAGCCACGGCACACGGTTGAAAATCACCCGTGGCCAACGGGGCATCAACGACTTCTATGCCAGCCAGGGCACAGGCTGGAATGGCGGCGACCTGCGTCTGTCGCTGTCCGGCCAGGAAGATGACGGCTTCGACAGCGACCGCACCGGCGCCGATTACCGCGACAGCCGCCGCTTGAACCGCTTCAGCCTTGCGGTCAGCCAGACCCTCAGCGACAACCAGAGCGTGGACTGGCAACTCAACGCCAAGGACGGGACCAACCAGCGGCCTTACACCTATCGCCCTGTGTTCTCGGGGATTACCGCCGCCGGGAACAATTCCGACGTGATCGCCAAGGATTACGCCGGCTCGGTGCGCTGGAATCTGGACATCAACCCCGATCACAGCCTTTATGTACAAGGCTCGGCGCAACACTGGGATCGCCAGCAGACCTGGCGCGCCTGCGATGCCGAGGTGTCGTTCAGCCCCCAGCTTACGCAGTTGTGGCAACTCAACCCGAACTACACCGAGCAACTGGCGCGCAATATCACCCGCTTCATCGGGCCCGGTGCTGCACCCGGCACACCCACGGAAATGGCCCTGGCCAATCAAGTGCTCGATCAATGGCGCAATGGTGCCAGCCGGACTTTGTGCGGCGACATCGACCAGAGCGCCCGGGAATCGCGCTATGACCTGGAATTACAGGACACCCTCAGCCTGTCCGACAATCTGCGTCTGGTCAGCGGCCTGAACTATCGTTACGACCGGGCCGATTCCGAGACCTATTTCAACGGAACGCTGGACGACACCACGTGGCGTGCGTTCGGCCAACTGGAATGGCGCGCCAGCGAACACTGGCTGTTGCAGGGTGGCGCCATGTTTGAAAACACCCAGTTGATCGGCAGTTCGCTGACACCCAGGTTTGCCGTCAATTACCTGATCAACCCGCGCCACAGCCTGCGTGCGGTGTACTCGGAAGCGATCCGTTCGCCGGATATGTTCGAGAACAACGTCAACTGGAGTTATCAGGTGACCAACCTGCGCCCGTCCGCCTTCGGCCAGTCTTCGGCCCGCTACTTCGTCAAGACCCGGGGCCCCGGCGATCTGGACCAGGAGCACATGCGCTCGCGGGAACTGGGCTACAACGGCTTTTTCCCTGAATGGAGCCTGGCGCTGGACGTGAAGCTGTTCTACGACGAAATCACCGGGATGATCAGCGAGCCGTTGCGCAACAATCAGTACATCGCCAGCAACGCCAACGACTCGCGCTTTCGCGGCACCGAGACCCAGGTGGATTGGCGCCTGAGCGCGGCCGATCGGCTGCGCCTGACTTACGCCTACGTCGACGCCGAGGCGAGCAACCCCCTGGACCAGCAGTTCACCGCGCGCAACAGCGGCTCGGCCGGTTGGCTGCGCGACTGGGGTCAGGGCTGGAACAGCGCCCTCTTCTATTACGGTGACAACGCACTCAACGGCTATCGCTTCGAGCGGGTCGACACGCGCATCGCCAAACGCATCCCGCTGGGCAAGGCCCAACTGCAACTGGCCGGGGTGCTGCAACAGCGTCTGGACAATGAGCCGACCACCTTCGTCGACAACAATTACGACGAACGCCGGGTGATGTATTTCAGCGCCGAGCTGGAGTTCTAGATGCGCTACGCCCTGTCGCGGAAGATGCCAACGGCCGCCCAATGGCTGGCCGGGCTGTGCCTGTTCCTGACAGCCTGGCTGCACGGCGTGGCGGTGCAGGCGGCCGACATTCTGCTGACCGGCGCCGAGGAAAGCCCCGGCGTGCAATCGTTCGTCCAGGCCCTGAGCGAACTGCGCCCCACCGACCGCGTACATTTCCAGCCACTGGCGAGCCTGCCGGCGCCGGGCAAGCTGCCGTCCAGCCTGCGCCTGATTCTGCTGGATCTGCCGAGCCTCGACTGGCGCATGCAGGAACCCCAGGGGCCGGCGACGCTGGTCCTGCGCATCAGCCGCTTGCAGGCCCGACAACGCTTCGGCACTGCGCAACCACCGCACTTGAGTCTGCTGTGGAGCGATCCGCCGCTGAGTCGCCAGTTGCAGTTGATCCGACGGATCCTGCCCCAGGCTCAGCGAGTCGGCGTGCTGTTCGATCAGCACAGCGAGTTCCTGCTCAAGGAGCTGCAATCGGCCGCCCAGCCGCTGAATCTGCAAATCGTCCCGCAGCGCTGGGACAACACCCACGACAGTCGCCCCTTGCAGACTGTGCTGAAAAACAGCGATGTGCTGCTGGGCCTTGACGATCCCGACCTGTACAACCCGAAAACCGCGAAGAACCTGCTGCTCAGCAGCTATTCGCGGCAACTGGCGTTGATCGGCCCGAACGTCTCGTTCGTACGCGCCGGCAGCCTTGCCAGCACTTACAGCGACCAGAGCGATTGGCTGGCGGTGCTCGACGAATTGCTCGACCGCCCACCGGCCACCTGGCCGAGAGCGCTCTATCCCGAGCGTTTTAAAGTATCAAGCAATGCGCAGGTGGCTCGTTCATTAGGGATAGAACCGATGAATGAAGCGTCTGTTGCCGAAGAGCTGGCCCAAGGAGAGCGCCGCCCATGATTTTCCGCCGTTGGGACATCAATACCCGCACCCAGTTGATCAGCCTGGGTCCTGCGCTGTTGCTGACCTTGCTGCTGATCAGTTTTTTCACCTTCGTGCGCATCCAGGATTTGCGTCAGGAGCTGAACCACACCGGTCAACTGATCGCCAACCAGCTCGCACCGGCCACCGAGTACGGGGTGATTTCCGGCAACAACGAAGTGCTGGAAAGCCTGCTCAAAGCCACACTGGCCACGCCGAACGTGCGCTTTCTTGAAGTACAGGACAGCGCCAACCGCATTCTGGCGTATGTCGAACAACCGTCGGACACGCACAAACGCCCACATCAGGTCGAGGTGTTCCAGTCACCGGTGCGGCTGCAGCGGATTGCCCTGCACAATGATTTCTTTCAGGACGGCAAGAGCAGCAACGGCGGCGCCAGCGAGGATTATCTGGGGCGGGTGATCGTCGGTCTGTCCAACGATGCCTTCAGTCAGCGCCAACAGGAAATCCTGCTCAAGGCCGGGATTCTGGCGCTGTTCGCCCTGCTCTTCACGTTTGTCCTCGCACGTCGACTGGCCGGCAGCCTTTCGCAACCGATCCGCGATATCGGCGATGCGGTCAAGGCGATTCAGGACGGCGACTACAAGACCCCGCTGCCAATTGTCGATGACACCGAGCTGGGCGCCCTTTCGCAACACATCAACAATCTGGCCCAGGCGCTGGAACAGGCCAGCCGCGAACAGCATCAGGCCATGGCGCAACTGATCCAGACCCGCGAAGAGGCGGAAAAGGCCAACAACGCCAAATCGGATTTCCTGGCAATGATGAGCCATGAACTGCGCACCCCGATGAACGGTGTACTGGGCATGCTGCAACTACTCGAAACCACCGACATGACCGAGGAGCAGATCGAGTACGCGGCGCTGGCCTCCGAGTCCACCGAGCATTTGCTCAAGGTGATCAACGACATTCTGGATTTCTCGCGCATCGAGCGTTCGGAACTGGAGCTCGAACACATCCCGTTCAATCTCGCCGACCTGATCGGCGCGTGCGCGCAATCGTTCCAGCACAGTGCGGCGCAGCGAGGCCTGGAGTTGCAACTACGGATTCCCGAGGACCTGCGCGGCTTGCAGGTGCAGGGCGACCCGACGCGGATCCGGCAGATTCTGGTCAACCTGGTGGGCAATGCGCTGAAGTTCACCGAACAGGGACGCGTCAGCATCGAGGCGCAGTGGCAGTCGCTGGATCACGAACTGCTGTGGTTCACCTGCTCGGTGCGCGACAGCGGCATCGGGATTTCCTCCGAGAGCCTGGAATTGATGTTCAACGCGTTCCAGCAGGCCGACAGCTCAATTTCGCGTCGCTATGGCGGAACCGGCCTGGGCCTGCCGATCGCCCGCACCCTGGCCGAACGGATGGGCGGCACCTTGCGCGCGCAAAGCGAAGAAGGTCGCGGCTCGGTGTTCACCCTGGAAATTCCGCTGGCTCTATATAAGCAGGCATTGCCTGCACTGGCGGCGCCGCGTGCAATCGATGGCAATGCGCACGGCGAAGGTCGCAATGTCTTGCTGGTGGAGGACAATCCGGTCAACCAGACCGTGATCGAGGCAATGTTGCGCAGTCTGGGCTTCACTGTGAGCGTCGCCACCGATGGCATGCAGGCTGTGCGCAGTGCCGGGGGCAGTCGTTATGAAGCTATCCTGATGGATTGCCGTTTGCCGATCATCGATGGTTACGAGGCGACCCGACAGATCCGGCGCCTGCCCGGCTGTGGTCATGTACCGATCATCGCCCTGACCGCCAACGCGTTGCAGGGTGACCGGGAAAACTGTCTGTCGGCGGGGATGAATGATTACCTGGCCAAGCCGTTCAAACGTAATGACCTGCAGCAGATTCTGCAGCGCTGGGTGCAGTAGGAAGGCCCTTTCGAGCATCTGCGACTGGCGTGAAAAGCGAAAGTGCGGCAGTCTTAGGCACCCGAACGAGCCTCAAAAGGGGCTTGAATAAAAATTTCAGTGCACAAGTGTACATTCATGTCCTTGGTGCTGTGACTTTCACCACAACGCAATAGTCTATGAGTAGGCTGCCGGTTCGAGGCATGAACGCGTCGATCGGTCGGGAAGATTTGCCCCACCTGCCGCATGGGATTATTGAGGAGCTCGCATGACCAAACAAAACGCCTTTACTCGGGAAGACCTGCTGCGCTGCAGTCGCGGTGAGCTGTTCGGCCCAGGTAACGCGCAACTGCCCGCCCCGAACATGCTGATGGTGGATCGCATCACCCTGATCAGCGAAGAAGGCGGCAAGTACGGCAAAGGTGAATTGGTCGCCGAGCTGGATATCAACCCTGACCTGTGGTTCTTCGCTTGCCACTTCGAGGGTGATCCGGTAATGCCGGGCTGCCTGGGTCTGGACGCCATGTGGCAACTGGTCGGTTTCTTCCTGGGCTGGCAAGGCCTGCCGGGCCGCGGCCGTGCGCTGGGTTCGGGCGAAGTGAAATTCTTCGGCCAGGTTCTGCCGACCGCCAAGAAAGTCACCTACAACATTCATATCAAGCGCGTCCTCAAAGGCAAGCTGAACCTGGCCATCGCCGACGGTTCGGTGACTGTCGACGGTCGCGAAATCTACACCGCCGAAGGCCTTCGCGTCGGCGTGTTCACCTCCACTGACAACTTCTAAGGGTTATTCGCATGCGCCGCGTCGTTATCACTGGTCTGGGCATTGTTTCGTGCCTGGGCAATGACAAAGAGACCGTCTCCGCTAACCTGCGTGCAAGCCGCCCTGGCATCCGGTTCAACCCGGAATATGCCGAAATGGGTCTGCGTAGCCAGGTTTCCGGCTCCATCGACCTCAACCTTGAAGAACTGATCGATCGCAAGATCTATCGCTTCGTCGGCCACGCAGCGGCTTACGCCTACCTGGCCATGAAAGACGCCATCACCGATTCCGGTCTGACCGAAGAGCAGGTGTCCAACCCGCGTACCGGCCTGATCGCAGGTTCCGGTGGTGCGTCGACCCTGAACCAGATGGAAGCGCTGGACATCCTGCGCGAGAAAGGCGTCAAGCGCGTCGGCCCATACCGCGTCACGCGGACCATGAGCAGCACCGTTTCGGCGTGCCTGGCCACTCCGTTCAAGATCAAGGGCCTGAACTACTCCATCGCTTCTGCCTGCGCCACCAGTGCTCACTGCATCGGTACCGCCATGGAACAGATCCAGATGGGCAAGCAGGACATCGTGTTCGCCGGTGGCGGTGAAGAGGAGCACTGGAGCCAGTCGTTCCTGTTCGACGCAATGGGCGCCCTGTCCAGCAAGCGCAACGACACCCCGGAAAAAGCCTCCCGTGCCTACGACGCCGACCGTGACGGTTTCGTCATCGCCGGTGGTGGCGGCATGGTCGTGGTCGAGGAGCTGGAGCACGCTCTGGCCCGCGGCGCGAAGATCTACGCGGAAATCGTTGGCTACGGCGCGACGTCCGACGGCTACGACATGGTGGCTCCAAGCGGCGAAGGCGCCATCCGCTGCATGCAGATGGCAATGTCCACCGTCGACACCCCGATCGACTACCTGAACACCCACGGCACCTCGACTCCGGTCGGCGACGTCGCGGAAATGAAAGGTGTGCGTGAAGTGTTCGGCGACAAGGCCCCGGCCATCAGCTCCACCAAGAGCCTGTCGGGTCACTCCCTGGGCGCCGCCGGCGTTCACGAAGCGATCTACTGCATGCTGATGATGGAAGGCAACTTCATCGCCGGTTCCGCCAACATCGACGAGCTGGACCCTGAAGTGGCCGATCTGCCGGTGCTGACCAAGACCCGCGAAAACGCCACCATCAACACCGTGATGAGCAACAGCTTCGGCTTCGGTGGCACCAACGCCACCCTCGTGCTGAAGCGCTGGGAAGGCAAGTAATTCCCTTCCGCTGAGCCTCACATGAAAACGCCCCGACTGGTTCGGGGCGTTTTTTTTCGCCTGGAGAAAAGTGTTTTTCAGCCGCGCCAAGATGAAACTTCTGTCATGCAACTTACTGCCCTGCGACCGAATGTCGCGTATTTGGCGGGCTCCAGGACTGTTGCAGATTTCGCAAGGATACATTGCACGAATCAAGCGTTTACTTAGCAGGCTAACAAATTCTATAACAGAGCCCTGCACACGCCTTGCTGCAGATAACAGAGATTGGAGCTAGCAGATGACTGTAAAAGTAACTGAACGCGACGATTCACACATGTCCCATGAAGGCGTAGCCGCCGGTGTACGGATCTGGGATGTGCATCAACAAGACTTGCTGGTCGGCATGTTCCATAACGAGATCGACGCCCACAACTACAAGGCCGAACTGGAACTGCTCGAACGGCAACGTGACCAACGCTCTGCCTGAATCAAACCACAGCATTGAAAACGACAAACCCCGCCATGAGCGGGGTTTGTCGTTATTGGGTGCTTCAGGGCCGCGTCGCGGCCCGACGGAGCCCGATTACCACATCAGATCATCAGGGATCACATAAGCCGCGTACGGATCGTCCTCGGCATTGACCTCTTCAACCTTCTCGTTGAGCTGCACGATGCGCTGCGGATCACGCTCCTGAATCTTCAGGGCCGCCTCACGAGGAATCACTTCGTAGCCGCCTGCATGGTGCACGATCGCCAGCGAACCGCTGCTGAGCTTGTTGCGCATCAGCGTGTTGACCGAGATGCGCTTGACCTTCTTGTCGTCGACGAAGTTGTAGTAGTCCTCGGTGGTCAGCTTCGGCAGACGCGAGACTTCGATCAACTGCTTGACCTGCGCGGCGCGGGCCTTGGCCTCGGCCTTCTCCTGCTGCTGACGGTTCAGCTCCTGGTCGCGCTTGACCTTCTCGGCCTGAGCTTCCTGGGCAGCGCGCTGCTGGGAGTCGTCCAGTTCGATCTGGCCTTTGTGGGCCAGACGCTGTTGTTTCTGCTTGTCTTTGCTGACCTGTTTGGCCTGCTTTTGGTTGACCAGTCCTGCCTTGAGCAACTGGTCGCGAAGGGAAAGGCTCATTGATGCTTACTCACTTGGGCAACGGCTCAGCCGCAGCTGGGCAAATTCTTTTCCTGACGTTTGGCTTCACCCCACAGGGCGTCCAACTCTTCGAGGGTGCAATCTTCTATGGGTCGGTGGGTGTCGCGCAATGCCTGTTCGATAAATCGGAAACGTCTTTCGAACTTGCCGTTGGCGCCACGCAGCGCGGTTTCCGGATCGACCTTCAGATGCCGGGCCAGATTGACCACGGAAAACAGCAGGTCGCCGATCTCGTCCGCCACCGCTTGCGGGTCATTCTCGGACATGGCTTCGAGCACTTCATCGAGCTCTTCACGCACCTTGTCCAGCACCGGCAAGGCATCCGGCCAGTCGAAACCGACCTGCCCTGCGCGCTTCTGCAACTTGGCCGAGCGGGACAGTGCCGGCAATGCGGCGGGCACATCGTCGAGCAGCGACAGTTGCTGCGGCGCGGCGGATTTCTCGGCACGCTCTTCGGCCTTGATCTCCTCCCAGCGCTGCTTGACCTGCTCTTCGTTCAGGCGCGGCACGTCCAGCGGCGCATACAGATCGCCAGTGGGGAACACGTGCGGATGACGACGGATCAGTTTGCGGGTGATGCTGTCGACCACCCCGGCAAACTCGAACCGCCCTTCTTCCCGCGCCAGCTGGCTGTAATACACCACCTGGAACAGCAGATCGCCCAACTCACCCTGCAAGTGATCGAAGTCGCCGCGCTCGATGGCGTCGGCGACTTCGTAGGCTTCCTCGAGAGTGTGCGGGACGATGGTCGCGTAAGTCTGCTTGATGTCCCACGGGCAACCGAACTGCGGGTCGCGCAGGCGGTTCATCAGGTGCAACAGGTCTTCAAGGCTGTAGATCGATTTCATGGAGTCCGGTTACGCCGCGTCTCGATGATGTTCGGCAACTGGGAAATCCGCCCCAGCAACCGCCCCAGTGCGTCCAGCCCCGGAATCTCGATGGTCAGGGACATCAGCGCCGTGTTGTCCTCCTTGTTCGAGCGGGTGTTGACCGCCAGCACGTTGATCCGCTCGTTGAGCAGCACCTGCGAAACGTCGCGCAGCAGACCGGAACGGTCGTAGGCGCGGATGACGATGTCCACCGGATAGGTGAGCACCGGCACCGGGCCCCAACTGACCTGGATGATCCGCTCCGGCTCGCGACCGGACAGTTGCAGCACCGAGGCGCAGTCCTGGCGGTGAATGCTCACGCCGCGACCCTGGGTGATGTAACCGACGATCGCATCGCCCGGCAACGGCTGGCAGCAGCCGGCCATCTGGGTCATCAGGTTGCCGACGCCCTGGATCTGAATGTCGCCGCGCTTGCCCGGCTTGTAGCCGGTGGCCTTGCGCGGAATCAGTTCCAGCTGTTCGTTGCCACGTTCCGGCTCGACCAGTTGTTGCGCCAGGTTGACCAGTTGCGCCAGACGCAGGTCGCCGGCACCGAGGGCGGCGAACATGTCTTCGGCGGTTTTCATATTGGCCTTGTCGGCCAGCTTGTCGAAATCCACCGCCGGCAGACCGAGGCGATTGAGTTCGCGCTCGATCAGGGTCTTGCCGGCTGCGACGTTCTGATCGCGAGCCTGCAACTTGAACCAGTGAACGATCTTCGCCCGCGCCCGGGACGTGGTGACGTAACCGAGGTTCGAGTTCAGCCAGTCGCGGCTCGGCGTACCGTGCTTGCTGGTGATGATCTCGACCTGCTCGCCGGTCTGCAGGCTGTAGTTGAGCGGTACGATCCGCCCGTTGATCTTGGCGCCACGGCAGTTGTGACCGATTTCGGTGTGCACGCGGTAAGCGAAGTCCAGCGGGGTCGCGCCCTTCGGCAAATCGATGGCGTGACCGTCCGGGGTGAAGATGTAGACCCGGTCCGGTTCGATATCGACCCGCAACTGTTCGGCCAGACCACCGATGTCGCCCAGTTCTTCGTGCCACTCGAGCACCTGACGCAGCCAGGAGATTTTCTCTTCGTAATGGTTCGAGCCGGATTTGACGTCAGTGCCCTTGTAGCGCCAGTGCGCGCAGACGCCGAGTTCGGCTTCTTCGTGCATCGAATGGGTACGGATCTGGACTTCCAGCACCTTGCCTTCCGGGCCGATCACCGCCGTGTGCAACGAGCGGTAGCCGTTCTCTTTCGGGTTGGCGATGTAGTCGTCGAACTCTTTCGGAATGTGCCGCCACAGGGTGTGGACAATGCCGAGCGCGGTGTAGCAGTCGCGCATTTCCGGCACCAGCACGCGCACTGCGCGCACGTCGTAGATCTGGCTGAACTCCAGACCCTTGCGCTGCATTTTGCGCCAGATCGAATAGATGTGTTTGGCGCGGCCGCTGATGTCGGCGTCGACGCCGGTGGCCTGCAATTCGTCCTTGAGCTGGGTCATCACGTCGGCGATGAAACGCTCACGGTCTAGTCGCCGCTCGTGCAGCAGCTTGGCAATCTGTTTGTATTGGTCGGGTTCCAGGTAACGGAAGGACAAGTCCTCCAGCTCCCACTTGATATGGCCGATGCCGAGTCGGTGGGCGAGCGGCGCATAGATGTCGAAGACTTCCCGGGCGACCCGGTTGCGCTTTTCGTCGTCGGCGGTTTTCACCGCGCGGATCGCACAGGTGCGTTCGGCGAGTTTGATCAGTGCGACGCGTACGTCGTCGACCATCGCCACCAGCATCTTGCGCAGGTTTTCCACCTGGCCCTGAGTGCCCATCACCATCGATTGGCGCGGACTGAGACTGGCGCTGATCGCGGCCATGCGCTGCACGCCGTCAATCAGTTTGGCGACCACCGGGCCGAAGCGCTGGCTGACCGCTGCCAGCTCGATCTGGCCTTCGCGCACGCCACGGTAAAGTACCGCCGCGACCAGCGAATCCTGATCCAGCTTGAGATCAGCAAGAATCTCGGCGATTTCGAGGCCGGTGCTGAAACTGCCGCTGCCTTCGGTCCAGAGATTCTTCGCTGCATTGGACTGTTGCTCGGCCTGTCGAGCGAACTCACAGGCTTCTTTCAAGGCTTCGCGATCCAGTGCCAGATCGACACTGACCGCATGATCGAGCCAAGCCTCGAGATTGATACTGCCGTCGGTGTTGATCGGCTGGTGTGCTCTCACCTGTACCATCTTGCTTTACCTTCCCTACGACGCAGATTCAATGCGTCAAATCACTGACCTGTATTGCCCGTTCGCACTCGCGGGGCTAAGACGAGCGCTGCACGGGCGGACCAGTCGGATCAGACGAGCCATCCTAGCTCGCTTCAAATAACGCCATGGCCTCGACATGTGCCGTCTGAGGAAACATATCGAGAATCCCGGCACGTTTTAACCGGTAGCCCTGCTTGATCAATTCGACCGTATCGCGCGCCAGAGTTGCAGGGTTGCACGACACATACACCAACCGCTCGGCACCCAGGGTCGCGAGCTTGCGCACCACCTCGAAAGCACCGTCACGCGGTGGGTCCAAGAGTACCGCAGAAAAGCCGTTTCCGATCCACTCGGCATCGGTCAAAGGCTGGGATAAATCGGCCTGAAAAAACTTTGTGTTATGCAAATTGTTGCTAGCGGCATTCGCCGCAGCGCGATCGACCATGGTCTGCACGCCTTCGACCGCTACAACTTCGCGCACGGCCTTGGCCAGCGGCAAGGCAAAATTGCCGAGCCCGCAGAACAGGTCGAGCACGCGCTCATCAGCGGTCGGTTTCAACCACTCCAGGGCCTGGGCAACCATGGCTTCGTTGACCCCGGCGTTGACCTGGATGAAATCTCCCGGCCGCCAATCCAGTTCCAGATCCCACGGCTCCAGGCGATAGCCCAGCGCCTGCGTGGCATCGACCGGTTGCGGCCCGTCTTCGCCGTGCAGCCACAACTGCGCCTGATGGAATGCGCAGAAATCCTTGAGGATCGTCAGGTCAGCCTCGGACAGCGGCGCCATGTGACGCAGCAAAACCGCCAGGGACGAGCCACTGAACAATTCGACATGCCCCAGCGCCTGAGGTTTGCTCAGGCGACGGAGCATCTCCGGCAAACGGGTCATGATCGGTTGCAAGGGCTGTACCAGCACCGGGCATTCGCTGATCGCCACGATGTCCTGACTGCCGGCGGCGCGGAAACCGACTTCAAGCGTTTTGGCCTTGCTGTCCCAGCGCACGGCCACCCGGGCGCGGCGACGGTAGCCGAATTCCGGACCGGTCAACGGTGCAGCCCATTCTTCAGGCTCGGCACCGGCGACGCGTGAAAGCTGTTCGGCGAGCATGCGCTGTTTCAGGGCAAGCTGTTCGTCGTGGGGCAAATGCTGAACGCTGCAACCGCCGCAACGACCGGCGTGCTGACAAGCTGCCGGGCGGCGCAATTCGCTGGCGGTGAACACACGTTCGGTACGCGCCTCGACCACTTTGCCGTGGGCGCCGAGCACCCGCGCCTCGACCTCTTCACCCGCCAGGGCGCCGAGTACGAACCAGGTTTTTCCTTCAAAAAACGCGATGCCGCGACCGTCATTGGCCAGGCGCTCGATCTTCAAGCGCTGCTTTTTGCCGGTCGGGATTTGCGGAGCCTTGCTGCCGCCGGTGGGCTGGAAGCGCAGGCCTCTCTCGTGCTTGGCCATCAGTTGGGCGCGTCGAAAATGCCGGTCGACAGGTATCGGTCGCCACGGTCACAGATGATCGCGACGATCACCGCGTTTTCAACTTCTTTGGACAGGCGCAGCATCGCTGCCACCGCACCGCCCGAGGACACGCCGCAGAAGATGCCTTCTTCGCGGGCCAGACGACGGGTGACGTCTTCGGCTTCGCTTTGCGCCATGTCGACAATGCGATCGACCCGATCGGCCTGATAGATCTTCGGCAGGTATTCCTGCGGCCAGCGGCGGATACCGGGAATGGCCGAGCCTTCCATCGGTTGCAGGCCGATGATCTGCACGTTGTCGCTCTGCTCTTTCAGGTAGCGCGACACGCCCATGATGGTCCCGGTGGTCCCCATGGAGCTGACGAAATGCGTGATGGTGCCCTGGGTCTGACGCCAGATTTCCGGGCCGGTGGTGGTGTAGTGCGCTTCAGGATTGTCGCCGTTGGCGAACTGATCCAGCACCTTGCCACGGCCTTCGGCTTCCATCCGCTGAGCAAGATCGCGAGCGCCTTCCATGCCCTCTTCCTGGCTGACCAGAATCAGCTCCGCGCCATAAGCGGTCATCGCCGCTTTACGCTCGGCGCTGGAGTTGTCCGGCATGATCAGGATCATCTTGTAACCCTTGATCGCGGCAGCCATTGCCAACGCGATCCCGGTGTTGCCCGAGGTCGCTTCGATCAGCGTATCGCCGGCGTGGATCTGCCCGCGCAACTCGGCACGGGTGATCATCGACAGCGCCGGACGATCCTTCACCGAACCCGCAGGGTTATTCCCTTCGAGCTTGAGCAATAGGGTGTTGCTGGTGACACCGGGCAGGCGCTGCAAACGCACCAGCGGCGTGTTGCCGACGCAATCGGCGATGGTTGGGTACTGCAAGGTCATGGCGTTTTTCGCAATCCGGACAGCGGGGGCGCCTATCATACCGGCAAACCTGCGCGGCCCATATCACGCAAAGTGTGGTGCTTATGGTTTCTTGGAATAAGCAGTAAAAGTCTTACCAGTGGTGAGACTTTTGTGCCGCTCACACAATTTGCGGGCGACACACATCTACGGTGGGAGCCGGCTTGCCAGCGAAGGAGTCGGAATGGGCGGCGCTATCATCGGCCACCAACCGCAAATTCAAGCGCAATCCCGACGGGCCGTTCTCAGCCCAAAGGCTCCCGCCCTGCCGCTGCACCGCATTCCTCGCAATGCTCAGCCCCAAACCAAATCCACCGTCCCCCGGCCGCGAGCCGTCGAGTCGGGTGAACGGCGAGAAGATCCGTTCCAGATCCGCCTCGGCGACACCGCCGCCCTCGTCCTCCAGCCATAGATGCCAGTAGTCCCCGTCACGCCGACCATCCAGCCGCACGATGCCGTCCGGTGGCGAATGACGAATCGCATTGCGCAGGATGTTTTCCAGTGCCTGGGCCAGGGTATTGAGATTGCCGCGCACCCAGCACGATGCATCCACCGCACATTGCAACTGGCCCACCGGACAGCAACTTTCGTAACAGGCATTTTCCGTGAGCATTTCCCACAGGGCCTGGATCTGGATCGCCTCGTCCGGCAGCGGTGCGCGTTCGGTTTCGAGCCAGGCCAGTTGCAGGGTGTCTTCCACCAATCGCTGCATGCCA
Source organism: Pseudomonas sp. GW821-FHT02C04 (assembly GCF_059421845.1). Classification (NCBI taxonomy): domain Bacteria; kingdom Pseudomonadati; phylum Pseudomonadota; class Gammaproteobacteria; order Pseudomonadales; family Pseudomonadaceae; genus Pseudomonas; species Pseudomonas sp. GW821-FHT02C04. Next base: position 37,145 of record NZ_JBWKVT010000014.1, read on the forward strand.
TCGACTTCGCGGCCAATGCGTTCGCGCAACGGCAACAGATCCTGTTCGCTTTCGCTGGCCACTCGCAGGCGACTCAGGGGGGTGCGCAATTCGTGGGACAGGTCGCGCAACAATTGCTGTTGCAGAGCAACGGTCGATTGCAGCCGTTCGGACATCGAGTCGAAGGCCCGGGCCAATTCACCGAGTTCGTCCGGGCGCTGGGTGATGCCGCTCGACAGGCGCACATTCAATTGATCGGCACGCCATGCGTTGGCCTGCTCGCGCAGGTTGTTCAGCGGCACCACCAGCAAGCGATACAGGCCCACGCACAGCAGCAGGGTGAACAGACCGGGAATCACTCCGTTGGTGATCACCCGCCAGAACACTCGGTATTTGCCCGGCAGGAATCGTTCAGGCAGCTCGATGACCAGGCTGCCGGCGGAGGGTTCTGCGGGAAAGGGAACACGCAGCCACGGCCGGCCTTTCTTGTGAATCGGCCAGTCGAGCCCGCGCAGAAAGGTCAGGTGCTGGATTTCCTGTTCGTTCAACGGATCGTTGCTCAACGACTGCAGGTTGCCGTCGATCACGCCGACCCAACCGGCTTCGCGCAATTCCATGCTCTGCAACCAACGGTCGACACCGTCTCGCCGATCGCGCCGCCATGCTTCTTCGGCTTCGGCGGCATAACGCGTGAGCGTGCCGCGAGCCTCGTCGGAGAGGAACTGATTGCGCTCCTCCATATAACGGCCCCAGGACCAGCTCAGCCAGATCATCAACAAACAGAACGCCACCAGCAGACAGGCCAGTTTCCAGAACAGTGAATGCCGGCCCGGCAGGTCAGACACCTTCATCGATGGCGCTCAGAACATAGCCCTTGCCCCACACCGTGCGCACTTCCCGCTCGGTGTAGCCGATCGATTTGAGTTTGCGGCGGATCTGGCTGATGTGCATGTCGAGGCTGCGATCGTGGGCCGCGTAGCCACGCTGAAGAACATGCTGATAAAGGAAGGCTTTGCTCAGCACCTCTTCATCATTGCGATTGAGGGTTTCCAGCAAGCGGTATTCGCTACGGGTCAGGCCGGCCGGTTGATTGTGATAGGACACTTCGCACTGCTCATCGTCGAAATGCAGACCACCCGCCACAACCGGCTCAACGCTGACGGCCGGACGCCGATCGAGGGCGACCCTGCGCAGGATCGCTTCGATCCGCACATGCAGCTCGGCCATGCTGAACGGCTTGGGCAGATAGTCGTCAGCCCCCAGGCGAAAACCGCTGATGCGATCGGCCTCGGCCCCCAGCGCCGACATCAACAGCACCGGCGTGGAATGACTCTGGCGCAGCTGCGTCAGCACGTTCAGACCGTCGAGGCCCGGCAACAGAATGTCCATCAACACCACATCGAATGGCTGGCGCCGGGCGATGCTCAGGCCCTCGCTGCCGTTCTGGCACCAGGTGACCTGGAAGCCGCTGCGTCCCAATTGTTCGTGAACATAGGCACCGAGCACAGGATCGTCCTCGATGGAAAGAATGCGTGGCTGGCCAACAGAGACAGGAGTCATGACTATCTGCAAATAATTCTCAGTTGGGCGATTATTCAAGATTGCCCGCCGCCCGGCAACCCAAGGTTGACCTGTCGGACAAATGACCGGTGCCGAAACGACGGATCACGACATGATTTTTCCCGGGAATGCCCGCAAGCAAATCGCTACACTGCGCCCATGCCGCGTGCCGGAAGCACGCGAGAGTCAACGATCAGCGGGATGCAGGAGATAGGCGTGCTCAAGAAACTGGGAATCAAAGGTCGCGTATTGTTGCTGACCCTGTTGCCGACCAGCCTGATGGCACTGGTGCTGGGCGGCTATTTCACCTGGACGCAACAGTCCGACCTGCAGGCCCAATTGATGCAGCGCGGCGAAATGATCGCCGAGCAACTCGCTCCGCTCGTGGCGCCAGCCATGGGCCACGGCGATTCAGATCTGCTCGAGCGCATCGCCACCCAGTCCCTTGAACAGCCGGACGTGCGCGCAGTGACCTTCCTCGCGCCCGACCGCTCGCCGCTGGCCCACGCCGGCCCGACCATGCTCAATCAGGCCCCCAGCGGCGACAGCACACAACTGCTGCGGCGCAGCGGCAACGACGCCACCCGCTATCTGCTGCCGGTGTTCGGCAAGCATCGCAACCTCGCTGGCGAACTGATCCCTGAAGAGTCCGACCGCCTGCTCGGCTGGGTTGAACTGGAGCTGTCGCACAACGGCATGTTGCTGCGCGGCTACCGCAGCCTGTTCGCCAGTCTGCTGCTGATTGCGGCGGGACTGGCCGGCGCCGCACTGCTGGCCCTGCGCATGGGCCGCACGATCAATCGCCCGATCAGCCAGATCAAACAGGCGGTCGCGCAACTCAAGGACGGTCATCTGGAAACCCGCCTGCCGCCCCTCGGCAGTCAAGAGCTGGATGAACTGGCGTCCGGCATCAACCGCATGGCCGGCACCCTGCAAAACGCCCGGGAAGAATTGCAGCACAGCGTCGATCAGGCCACCGAAGACGTGCGCCAGAACCTGGAGACCATCGAGATCCAGAACATCGAACTGGATCTGGCCCGCAAGGAAGCGCTGGAAGCGAGCCGGATCAAATCCGAGTTCCTCGCCAACATGAGTCACGAAATCCGTACGCCGCTCAATGGCATTCTCGGTTTCACCCACCTGTTGCAGAAAAGCGAGCTGACCCCGCGCCAGCTCGACTACCTGGGCACCATCGAAAAGTCCGCCGACAGCCTGCTGGGGATCATCAACGAAATCCTCGATTTCTCGAAGATCGAGGCCGGCAAACTGGTGCTCGATCATATTCCGTTCAACTTGCGCGACCTGTTGCAGGACACCCTGACCATCCTCGCCCCCGCTGCCCACGCCAAGCAGCTGGAACTGGTGAGTCTGGTCTATCGCGACACGCCGCTGTCGCTGGTCGGCGATCCGCTGCGGCTCAAGCAGATCCTTACCAACCTTGTGAGCAACGCGATCAAGTTCACCCGCGAGGGCACCATCGTCGCCCGCGCCATGCTCGAAGAAGAACACGAAGACAGCGTGCAACTGCGCATCAGCATTCAGGACACCGGCATCGGCCTGTCGAACCAGGACGTGCGCGCCTTGTTCCAGGCCTTCAGCCAGGCTGACAACTCGCTGTCGCGTCAGCCCGGCGGCACCGGTCTGGGGCTGGTGATTTCCAAGCGTCTGATCGAACAGATGGGCGGCGAGATCGGCGTCGACAGCACCCCGGGCGAAGGCTCGGAGTTCTGGATCAGCCTGAGCCTGCCCAAGACCCGCGACGACGCCGAAGACTTGCCCGCCGCGCCGTTGCTCGGCCGCCGGGTAGCGGTACTGGAAAACCACGAACTGGCGCGTCAGGCGTTGCAGCATCAACTGGAAGACTGCGGGCTCGACGTCACGCCGTTCAATACCCTCGAAAGCTTGACCAATGGCGTCACCGGCGCCCATCAGACCGATCAGGCCATCGACCTGGCCGTACTCGGTATTACCAGCAATGACATGCCGCCGGAACGACTCAACCAGCACATCTGGGACCTCGAACACCTCGGCTGCCGGGTACTGGTGTTGTGCCCGACCACCGAACTGACGCTGTTCCATCTATCGGTACCCAACCCGCACAGCCAGCTCCAGTCCAAACCGGCCTGCACGCGCAAACTGCGCCGGGCACTGTCGGACATGGTCAACCCGCGCCAGACGCGCAGCGAACCCGGCGAACCGCTGTCGAGCCGTGCACCGAAAGTGCTGTGTGTCGACGACAACCCGGCCAACCTGTTGCTGGTGCAGACCCTGCTCGAAGACATGGGCGCCAAGGTGCTGGCCGTCGAAAGTGGCTACGCGGCGGTCAAGGCTGTGCAGAGCGAAACCTTCGATCTGGTCTTGATGGACGTGCAGATGCCGGGCATGGATGGACGTCAGAGCACCGAGACGATCCGTCAGTGGGAAAGCGAACGCCATTGCACACCGCTGCCGATCGTCGCCCTCACTGCCCACGCCATGGCCAACGAAAAACGCGCACTGCTGCAAAGCGGCATGGACGACTACCTGACCAAACCGATCAGCGAACGGCAACTGGCCCAAGTGGTACTGAAATGGACAGGACTCGCACTGCGCAATCAGGCACCGGACCGCAACAGCGAAAGCCTGGCGGGCCATCAGGACCTGCCGGTACTCGACCAGGAAGAAGGCCTGCGCCTGGCCGCCGGCAAGGCGGATCTGGCGGCGGACATGCTGGCCATGTTGCTGGCGTCCCTTGAGGCCGACCGCGAAGCGATCCGCAGCGCCCGCGACAGCCACGACCAGACCGGCCTGATCGAACGGGTGCATCGCCTGCACGGCGCCACCCGCTACTGCGGCGTTCCGCAATTGCGCGCGGCCTGCCAGCGCAGCGAAACCCTGCTCAAACAGGAAGACCCCAAGGCCTCCACCGCTCTGGATGAACTGGAGCGGGCGATCAATCGTCTGGCGGCGCAGGCGAAGATCAGCGCCTGATCCACGGCAATGCCGATCAACGCCGACGCGGCTAAAGTTGTCGCGGGTGATTCGCTCCCGCGTCGATGCTTCAGGAGGATTGCATGCGCACGATCGTTTTCAGCAGCCAGACCTACGACCGCGACAGTTTTCTCGCCGCCGACTGCCCGGCCGGCATCGAGCTGCACTTTCAACCGGCCCGACTGAGTCTCGACACGGCACCGCTGGCCGACCGGCACGAAGTGGTCTGCGCCTTCATCAACGATGACCTCAGTGCTCCCGTGCTGGAACGTCTGGCGGCCGGCGGAACCCGGCTGATCGCCCTGCGCTCGGCGGGTTACAACCATGTCGACCTGAGCGCCGCCAAACGCCTGGGACTGGTCGTCACGCGCGTACCGGCCTACTCGCCCCACGCGGTGGCCGAGCATGCGGTGGCACTGATTCTTGCGCTCAATCGCCGACTGCACCGAGCCTACAACCGCACCCGCGAAGGCGATTTCAGCCTGCACGGCCTGACCGGTTTCGATCTGGTCGGCAAGACCGTCGGCATTGTCGGCACCGGCCAGATCGGCGCGACGTTCGCGAAAATCATGCACGGATTCGGCTGCGAGCTGCTGGCCTTCGACCCGTATCCGAACCCGGCCGTCGAAGCCTTGGGCACGCGCTACCTGAGCCTGCCGCAATTGCTCGAACAATCGCAGATCATCAGCCTGCACTGCCCGCTCAACGAGCAGAGCAAACACCTGATCAACCGTGATTCGCTGGCGCACATGCAGCCGGGCGCAATGCTGATCAACACCGGCCGCGGTGGTCTGGTAGACACCCCGGCGCTGATCGACGCGCTGAAGGACGGTCAACTGGGTTATCTGGGGCTGGACGTTTATGAGGAGGAAGCGCAGCTGTTTTTCGAAGACCGCTCCGACCTGCCGTTACAGGACGACGTGCTGGCGCGGCTGCTGACTTTTCCCAACGTGATCATCACCGCGCATCAGGCGTTCCTGACCCGTGAGGCGCTGGGCGCGATTGCCGCCACCACCCTGCACAACATCGCGACCTGGGCGGCAGGAGCGCCGCAGAACCAGGTCGAGGGCTGACAATCGATCGTCAGGCCGGAGGCGGAGTCGGGGTAATCGCCACGCATAAAATCAGTAGCGCCAACCAGCCGAAGCCAAACAGTCGCTGCTTGAGGGAATGGCCTCGACGCAGCAGGAACCAGACAAAGATGATCGGCATCAGGAACGCCATGACCTTCAGCCAGCCCTCAACCGGGCGAGAGCCATCGGCATTCAACTGAAGTTCGACCGCTTGTTCGGCCTGTTGCCGGCGCCGGCGTCCAGCGGCGGCGGGCATTACTTTCGGCGCCGGGGCTGGAGTGGAAGCGGAATCTGCGACGAAAGCTTCGGTAACCGCCTTGTTCCGGGGCAGACTGCCAAAGGAAATCGTTGATGTCGCGGTGGCCGGTCGGGTCGCCTGCAGCGGTGCATGTTTACCCGTCATCGGAGCCCCGCAATGAATGCAGGTCTTCGCTTCGGGGCTGATGCTGCGCTTGCATTCATAACATTCGATCAGCGCCATGTTCCGTTCCTTAGAGATGAAGGCGGCAGTTTGCCACGACTGCAGTGTCGATTTGAACCGGATCGAAGGTCGCAAGCGCGCGTTATTCTGCAATCAAGCCCGTGCTAGCATGTCGCGCATATTTGGAGGACCCATGGTCGAACACGATTTCCGCTACACCCTGATGAACCCGCAACACACCCTCACCGAATGCCGCGCCCTCGTACCGGGCCGTTATCAGGTTACCGGCAACGGTGGCTCGATCCGTATCGGCGACGTGCTGGTCGTGACCCTCAAAGGCAGCAAGGACTTGTCCATGCGCCTGACCGTCGACACCGTCCGCCACCTGATCAACCCGCCGGGTCAATGGACCGCGATGACCACCGGCCCGGTGTTCGGCGAACTGGCGATCCACACCTGGCAGGTCAACTGCGACAGCTGCGCCAAGGAACTGAGCTTCGAATTCGCGGTAGACGCCAAGCTTGGCAAACCGGCGGAAAAACCGGCCGCCACGGCGCGTATCGCCGAACTGGGCTGGAAAGCCGTCGATGACAAGCACCTGTGCCCGAAATGCCAGGAGCCGGCGTGATGAAACACCTGGCCCTGACCGCCGCTGTCGGCGCCGGCCTGATGGGTTGCGCCGCGGAGCCTGTGCAACTGCAACAGAACCGCAGCTACATTCTGGAGTGGATCGGCGAGCGGCCACTGATGGACTACAGCCACCTGACCGTGACCCTGGGCGATGATGGCCGGGCGTATGGCAACGGCGGCTGCAACCATTGGTTCGCGCCTTACACCCTGGAAGGCGACAAGCTCAGCTTCGGCAAGATCGGCAAGACCCGCAAACTGTGTGCTCCGGCGCTGATGGAGCAGGAGCAACGCTTCCTCCAGGCGCTGGAGCGTGTGGAGCGCTGGGATATCTCGCCAATCGAGCAGATGCGTTTCTGGCCTGCCGAGGGCAAGCCATTACGCTGGTGGCTGGAAGAAGGCTGAGCCTGCTGCATGAATGATCGTTCCCACGCTCTGCGTGGGAATGCATCCCGTGACGCTCTGCGTCACAGCGGACGCGGAGCGTCCGGGGCGGCGTTACCACGCGGAGCGTGGGAACGATCAGCCAAGGCAAATCAGTTGGCTGCCTTCAACGCCTCAAGCTTCGCCATCACCCCCGCCGCCGTCTGCTCGCCCATCAACTGTTCCCGCACCTTGCCCTTGTTGTCGATGATATAGGTCACCGGCAAGGCCTCGCTGCGCGGCAGTTCGAACAAGTCCGCCGGATCCTGCGCCAGCACGGTGAACTTGATGCCGAGTTTCTCGCTGGCACCTTTCAGTTCTTCGCCCTGCACGTTGTCGAAGTTGACCCCGAACACACCGATCTTCTTGCTCTTGAGCTCGTCGGCCAGGTGATTGAGTTCCGGGATTTCCGTGCGGCACGGACCGCACCATTCGGCCCAGTAGTTGAGCACGACCCATTGTTTGTCCAGACGCTCGGACACCACCTTCTGCCCGTTCTGGTCAATGCCGTAGTCGTTACCGCAGCCCCCCAGCATCAACGCCCCGATGATCGTCAATGCCGCTGCCAGTCGCCGTGTCATGTCATGTTCCTTGTCAAAAATTGAATGCGCCTGCGACCCATCGCCTCCCAAGGTTCTGGATTGCGCGCTGCACAGTTAGAATAGCCGCCACTCTACGCAAGAAGCGACCCGCCCATGACCGATCTGACGCTTTATCACAACCCGCGCTGCTCGAAATCCCGCGGTGCGCTCGAACTGCTCGAAGCCCGAGGCCTGACGACGAACGTGGTGCGTTACCTCGAAACGCCGCTGGACGCCGCGCAAATCAAGGCGTTGCTCGGCAAGCTGGGAATCAGCGCACGGCAACTGCTGCGCACCGGCGAAGACGAATACAAAACGTTGAACCTGGCCGACGCCAGTCTCACCGAGAAACAATTGATTGAAGCCATCGCGGCGCATCCCAAGTTGATGGAGCGACCGATTCTCGAAGCCGGCGACAAGGCCGTCATCGGCCGTCCACCGGAGCAGATCCTGGAGCTGCTGCCGTGAGTGCGCCATACATTCTGGTTCTGTATTACAGCCGCAGCGGCTCGACCAACGAGATGGCCCGGCAGATTGCCCGGGGGGTTGAACAGGCCGGCCTCGAAGCGCGCCTGCGCACCGTGCCGGCGATCTCCACCGAGTGCGAAGCCGTGTCGCCGGACATTCCCGATGAAGGTGCGTTGTACGCCACGCTGGACGACCTGAAGAACTGCGCCGGTCTGGCCCTCGGCAGCCCGACCCGTTTCGGCAACATGGCCGCGCCGCTCAAGTACTTCCTCGACGGCACCAGCAACCTGTGGCTGACCGGCGCGCTGGTCGGCAAACCGGCCGGCGTGTTCACCTCCACCGCCAGCCTGCACGGCGGTCAGGAAACCACGCTGCTGTCGATGATGCTGCCGCTGCTGCACCACGGCATGCTGATCACCGGCCTGCCCTACAGCGAATCGGCGCTGCTGGAAACCCAGGGCGGCGGCACGCCTTACGGTGCCAGCCATCACGCCGGGGCCGATGGCAAAAGCGGTCTCGATCAGCACGAAGTGGCGCTGTGCCGCGCATTGGGCGCACGCCTGGCCAAGACGGCTTTGAAGCTGGGGAACTGACATGGCGAAAAAGCCGAAAATCCTGCCCGCCGTCGAATGGCTGGAGCCACGGGTGCGGGCAATGCGGGTCGTCAGTCTGCTGTGTTTCTTTGGTCTGGCCGGACTGCTCGCCGCTTATTACCTGGTGTTCGCCGACCTGCACGGCGCACGGCCGTGGGTGATTCTGCTGATCGAACTGATCCCGTGGCTGGTGTTGGCGCCAGGCATGATCATGGGCAGCGCCCGCGGGCATTCGTGGATGTGCTTTGTGGTGAACCTGTATTTCATCAAGGGCGCACTGGCGGCGTATGACCCGAGCCGACAACTGTTCGGCGTGCTGGAGATGATCGCCAGTCTGGCGGTGTTCTGCTCGGCGCTGCTGTATGTGCGCTGGCGGTATCAGTTGAACCGCAAGCTGGCCGGCGAAGGCGAAATCTCCGTCGCCTGACAGCTGTCCCGAGATCGTTCCCACGCTCTGCGTGGGAACGATCACTCGGTCTCAATGATTGACGGTATACGCCAGCATCATCGATATCTGGCTCATCGGTCGCCCGCCGCTTTCTTCATGCCACTGGTTGAACGCGCTCTGCACCGTCGCCAGATCCCGCAAACTGCTCGGCACCTTGTCGACGATCTTCTGTGCATTCAACGCCGCGACCACGTCGTAGCTCGGCACGAAGGTGTCCTTTCCTACCATCCGCAGGAAGCGTGGCGCCGACAGCCCGCCCAGTTGATGGCCGTGCTTTTTCAGGTAGGTCCACAGGCCAACGATATCGGTCACCGGCCAGTCGGCCAGCAATGCGCCGAAACTGCCCTTCTCTTTCTCGACGTCCAGAATGAACTGCGCATTGCGCGGCACGCTTTTGAGCTTGCCCAGATGGCGGATGATCCGCGCATCCTGCATCAGCCGCTCAAGGTGTTCGGCACTCATCAGCACGACTTTTTCCGGGTCGAACTTGAAGAACACTTCCTCGAAGGCCGGCCACTTGGCGTCCACCAGACTGTGCTTGAGCCCGGCGCGAAATACCCGCAGGGCCATGGTCGAGAGATAACGATCGTCGCTGATCTGGCGCAGTTGCGCCGGGGTCTTGGGAACGGGCAGATGGGCTTCCAGTTCAGCCGCCGAACCGAAGCGGTTCAGACAGTATTCGTGCAGCCACTTGTAATCGCGCATGCCCTCTCCTAAAAAACGAATTGAAAACGGCGCCCGCGAGCGCCGTTTTTTTCAAGCGATCAGATCGCTTACAGGTTCACCACGTTGACGAATCGCGAAGCGGCGGTTTCATCAATCTTCAGGCTGGTGAAGTCGAACAGATTACGGTCAGCCAGTTGCGACGGGATCACGTTCTGCAGGCTGCGGAAAATGCTTTCGGTACGGCCCGGGGTCTTGCGCTCCCAGTCCAGCAGCATCTCCTTGACCACCTGACGTTGCAGGTTTTCCTGGGAGCCGCAGAGATTGCACGGAATGATCGGGAATTGCTTGAAGTCCGAGTAGGCCTGGATGTCTTTCTCGTTGCAGTAGGCCAGCGGACGGATCACCACGTTGCGCCCGTCGTCGGCGCGCAGCTTCGGCGGCATGGCCTTGAGGCTGCCGTTGAAGAACATGTTGAGGAAGAACGTCTCGACGATGTCGTCGCGGTGATGACCGAGGGCCATTTTGGTCGCGCCGATTTCATCAGCGAAGGTGTACAGCGTGCCGCGACGCAGGCGCGAGCACAGCGAGCAGGTGGTCTTGCCTTCCGGGATCAGTTCCTTGACCACCGAGTACGTGTCTTTCTCGACGATGTGGTACTCGATGCCCAGCTCTTTCAGGTAGGCCGGCAGTACGTGCTCGGGGAAGCCCGGCTGCTTCTGGTCCATGTTCACGGCGACGATCTCGAACTTGATCGGTGCAACCTTCTGCAGGTGCATCAGCACGTCGAGCATGGTGTAGCTGTCCTTGCCCCCGGACAGGCAGACCATGACCTTGTCGCCGTCTTCGATCATGTTGAAGTCGGCGACCGCTTCGCCGGCCAGGCGGCGCAGGCGCTTTTGCAGTTTGTTCTGGTTGACCGTAAGAGTGCCCATGACGCGAAATCCGTGAGGTGTGACGAAAGGCGGGCATTTTACGCAAAAACACCGGGGTTGTGGCCACAGGTTGTCGCCCCTTCGATTGCCCGTTTGCACAGACCCCGACGCGATTACCCCGCCGGTTTACAGCGCGATTTGCTCTAAGACCCTATCACCTGTGCGGTTAAGACCTTTCTATACTGCGACATAAGGTCGCACACAATCTGAAGACCTGTATTTGCTCGGCCACATTGGCCCGTAGGCGCTCCGCTGGGGGGCGATGGCAATAACGAGAGGAGTGACTGGCATGATCCATCACGTAGTGGGACTTTTTACCCACCCCGATCAGGAATGGAAGGAAATCCGTGGCGACCAGGAAGAAAGCATCAGCCACATGTACCTGACGCACACGCTGATTCTGGCGGCGATCCCCGCTGTTTCGGCTTTTATCGGCACGACTCAGGTCGGCTGGGTGATCGGTAACCGCGCGCCGGTGATGCTCACCGTCGAAAGCGCGATCTGGATGACCATCATGTCGTACCTGGCGATGCTCGGCGGGGTCGCGGTCATGGGGGCCTTCGTGCACTGGATGGCCCGTACCTATGACGCCAACCCGAGCCTGGCCCGCTGCGTCGCGTTTGCCACCTACACCGCGACGCCGTTGTTCGTCGGCGGGCTGGCAGCGTTGTATCCGCATATGTGGCTGGGGATGATCGTCGGCACGGCGGCCATCTGCTACACGGTGTACCTGCTGTATGTGGGGCTGCCGACCTTCATGAACATTCCGTCTGACGAGGGATTCCTGTTTTCCAGCTCGGTGCTGGCGGTGGGTCTGGTGGTGCTGGTCGCCATCATGGCGTTTACCGTGATTGTCTGGGGACTGGGCGTGGGGCCCGTCTACACCAACTGACGACCGATCCAACCCGAGAAGAACAAGATCCGCCAACACAGGCCGCCGCAAGGCGGCCTTCTCATGCCTGAAAGAGACGTCGCGACCATTCGGCAGTCTGGTGATTCGCAAGACTGGACGGTTGCGGCATACTCCAAATCTCTGGAGATCCATCAAGCATGCCCGAGCAACTCAATACCCGCGTCGAAGACTGTTTCCAACTCGCTGAATCCTTTTTCAAACGTCCTTTCAAACGCCCCGTGGTGAGCCTCAAGCTGCGCGGACAAAAAGCCGGGGTCGCGCATCTGCACGAGAACCTGCTGCGCTTCAACCCGCAGCTGTATCGGGAGAACGCCGAACACTTCCTCAAGCAGACCGTGGCCCACGAAGTCGCGCACCTGATCGCCCATCAACTGTTCGGCGACCGTATCCAGCCCCATGGCGAGGAGTGGCAACTGATCATGCGCGGCGTCTACGAATTGCCGCCGGACCGCTGCCATACCTACGCCGTCAAACGCCGCAGCGTGACCCGCTATATCTACAAATGCCCGTGCGCCGACAGTGATTTTCCGTTTTCAGCCCAGCGCCATAGCCTGGTCAGGCAAGGTCGGCGCTATTTGTGCCGTCGCTGTCGCAACACCCTGGTGTTCAGTGGCGAGATGCGGGTCGAGTAAGTCCCCACCTCGTTCCCACGCTCTGCGTGGGAATGTATCCCGTGACGCTCTGCGTCACAGTGGACGCTCTGCGTCCATGGCGGCATTCCCACGCAGCGCGTGGGAACGATCTGCTAACTGGGAGCTGCGAGCTACGCGACGACTTTCGCGGCACGTAATTCGGCAATTCGCTCCGGGCTCAACCCCAACTCCGCCAACACCTGATCCGTATGCTGCCCCAGCGCCGCCCCGATATGCCGCGGCGCCGGCAATGCCTCGGTGAACTTCAGCGGGCAAGCGATCTGCGCCTGCGAAGAGCCATCCTCACGGGGCACCTGTGCCACCAGCTCCCGCGCCTGCAACTGCGGATGCTGCACCGCCTCGCCCAGGTTCAACACCGGTTCGACGCAAGCATCCACCCCGGCGAACAGCTGGCACAGCTCGGCAAAGTCATGCTTCTCGAACTCGACCTTCAACGCCTCCTTGAGCGCCCGCTGCTGCTCAGGCTTGGGTGACAAACCCTGGGCCGCCAGTTCCGGCTGGCCCAACGCTGCGCACAGTTGCTGCATGAAGGCCGGCTCCAGACTGCCCACCGACATCCAGCGTCCGTCGCGGGAGCGGTAATAGTCATAGAAACTGCCGCCATTGAGCATCTGATCCTCCCAGCCCGGTTCTTCACCGCAGGCCAGATACCCGGCGCCAGCCATGGCGTTCAGGCTGAACGCACAGTCGGTCATGCTCACGTCCAGGTGCGTGCCCTGCCCGGTTTGCTGTCGCGATATCACCGCCGCCAGCAGGCCGATCACACCGTGCAGCGAGCCGCCGGCGACGTCCGCCACCTGCATGCCCAGCGGCAACGGCCCGCTGTCGGCGCGGCCGGTGTAGCTGGAGAGCCCGGCCAGTGCCAGATAGTTGATGTCGTGTCCGGCGCGATCCTTGTACGGCCCGGTCTGGCCGTAACCGGTGATCGACACGTAAATCAACTTCGGATTGATCGCCTTCAGCGCCTCATAACCCAGCCCCAGGCGCTCCATCACACCGGGGCGAAACTGTTCCAGCACGATGTCGTAGTCCGCCAGCAACTGCTTGACCAGCTCCAGCGCCTCGGGCTGTTTGAGATCCAGCGCCAGGCTGCGCTTGTTGCGGTTCAGATAGGCATGACTGGCCGAGATGCCTTGATCGTGGGGCGGCAAGACCCGCAACAGATCGAGGCGGGTCGGCGATTCGATGCGCAACACCTCGGCGCCCATGTCCGCCAGCAACAGTGAGGCGAACGGTCCCGGCAGCAGGGTCGAGAAATCCAGAATCTTCAGTGAGGCCAGCGGTGCAGACATGGGCGATCTCCATCAACGATGCTTGCAGCCTAGGCAGCCATCGACGCTGGGGCAATTACCGGATCCATCAGTTGCGCTGACCGTTGCGCTCAAACAGCAGGCAAGAAAAAACCCGCCGAAGCGGGTTTTTCCATTCAAGCGATGCTTACTTCACATTGCTCGGGGTTGGGCCTTCGGCCACACCCAGGTCGTCTTCGTGACGCTGGTCAACGATACCGCGACCGCCCGAGGCCAGCTCGGTTTGCAGCACATCGGTGTCCAGTTCCTTGACCCACTTGGCCACAACGATAGTTGCAACGGCGTTGCCGACCAGGTTGGTCAGGGCGCGGGCTTCGGACATGAAGCGGTCGATACCCAGGATCAGCGCCAGACCGGCCACCGGCAGGTGACCTACCGCCGACAGGGTGGCGGCCAGCACGATGAAGCCCGAACCGGTCACACCGGCTGCGCCTTTGGAGGACAGCAGCAGCACCACCAGCAGAGTGATCTGGTGAGTGATGTCCATGTGGGTGTCGGTCGCCTGAGCGATGAACACGGCCGCCATGGTCAGGTAGATCGCGGTACCGTCGAGGTTGAACGAGTAACCGGTCGGGATCACCAGACCCACTACCGATTTCTTCGCGCCCAGACGCTCCATCTTGATCAGCATGCGTGGCAGTACCGATTCCGACGAGGAAGTGCCGAGTACGATCAGCAGTTCTTCACGGATGTAGCGGATCATCTTCAGCACGCTGAAGCCGTGCATGCGGGCGATCCCGCCGAGCACGATCAGGATGAACGCCAGGCAAGTGATGTAGAAGCAGATCATCAGTTGACCCAGCTGCACCAGCGAACCGACACCGTAGGCACCGATGGTGAACGCCATCGCACCGAAGGCACCGATTGGCGCGAGCTTCATGATCATGTTGATGATGTTGAACATCACGTGGGCGAAGCGATCGATGAAGTCCAGGATCGGCTTGCCGTAGGCACCCAGGCGATGCAGGGCGAAACCGAAGATCACCGAGAACATCAGCACTTGCAGGATGTCACCGGTGGCGAACGCGCCGACGATGGTGGTCGGGATCACGTTGAGCAGGAAGCCGACGACGCTCTGGTCAGCGCCCTGTGCCACGTAGGTAGCGACTTTCGAGGCGTCGAGGGTGGCGACATCGATGTGCATGCCGTTGCCCGGCTGCACGATGTTGACCACGACCAGACCGACCAGCAGGGCGATGGTCGAAACGATTTCGAAGTACAGGAGTGCATAGCCACCGGTCTTGCCGACCGATTTCATGCTCTGCATGCCGGCGATGCCGCTGACCACGGTGCAGAAGATGATTGGCGCGATGATCATTTTGATCAGTTTGATGAACCCGTCACCCAGCGGCTTTACGGCCACGCCGAACTGCGGGTAGTAGTGGCCGAGCGCAATACCGATACAGATTGCGACGATCACCTGGAAATACAGGGATTTGTACAGTGGCTGACGAGTCGTCATTGCAAAGTTCCTCAAGAGTCCCGCGTAGCAACATCCATCTGTTGAACGCGACACTTGAATTGCGAACCCTCCTGCACTGGAGGGATTTGTTGTGTCGAACGACGCTTTCCCGGACTGGCTCGGCGCACGCTTCTGTCGCTCTTATCGCAAACCTCGTGCCACTTTGGTGCAATTCGCTGCAAGCCTTTTGATATCAGGGGATGCAGGTTTTTCTGTGTCACCATTCGGTTACCCAAGTATGGCGGATTTCCGCCAACGCACCGGGTCTCGTCCTACAATTTGGCGGAAATCCGCCTTGTTGCCGATCGAAGCCGCCAGCTACCATCGGTCGCCAGAGGAAGGATTTGCCGCTTATGCGCGAACGCACCATCGCCAGTCATTTCGCCCGCGCCGCCCTCGGTGGCGCACGCCGACGCGGGTTCGATTATTCGGGCCTGCTGCTGCAGCTGGGCATCAGTCCCGAACTGCTCGACGAGCCGCGTGCGCGGATCGCCCCGGAACAATTCACCCAACTGATCCAGAACCTGTGGCTGGCCCTGGACGACGAATGCCTGGGCTTCGGCAACGCACAAAGCAAACCCGGCAGCTTCGCCATGATGTGCCACGCCATCATTCATTGCCGTAGCCTGGAAAAGGCTCTGCAACGTGGCTTATTGTTTTATAGCCTATTCCCCGACGCCCCGCGCCTGACCCTGACCCATGAAGACGAATGGGTGCGTCTGAGCCTCGACGATGCGCAATGGTGGGATCCGGATCACTTTCTCAGCGAGAGCCTGCTGGTGATCTGGCATCGCCTCGGCAGTTGGCTGATCGGCCAGCGGATTCGTCTGGAACAGGCCACTTTCAGCTATCCGAAACCGGCGCACGGGGCCGAATACGATCTGCTGTTTTCTTGCCCCCTGGAGTTTTCCGCATCCCAGAGCAGCCTGGTATTTCACAGCCGCTATCTGCACATGCCGCTGTTGCAGGACGAACGAACCCTCAAGCATTTCCTCGAACGCTCCCCCGCCGACCTGCTGTCACGCCCGGATGACGGCAACAGCCTCAGCAGCCGATTGCGCCGTTTGCTCAGCCATGACAGCGCGCGCTGGCCGGACCTGGAAGCCGTGGCCGCGCACCTGCACATCAGCCCGCAAACCCTGCGCCGGCATTTGCGCGAGGAAGGCACCAGTTTTCAGGAATTGAAGGATCAGTTGCGGCGGGACATCGCGATTTATCACCTGGGACGGGCAGATCTGTCGTTGCAACAGATCGCCGAACAGCTCGGGTTTTCCGAGCCGTCGGCGTTTCATCGGGCGTTCAAAAAGTGGACGGGGCTGACACCGGGGGCTTATCGGGCGCAGGAACAATAGGCGGTCACACCGCCGGGAAATGAATCCTGAACGCCGCCCCGCCCATCGGTGAATCGCCCAGCGTCAGTTTCGCGCTGTAGCTTTCGATGATGTCCTTGACCACCGCCAGACCAATCCCCTGCCCCGGATGCTGGCGATCCAGACGCTCACCGCGCTCAAGGATCCTCGCCCGCTGATGCTGCGGAACACCGGGGCCGTCGTCTTCGATGCACAACTCGATCCCGGCGAGGCTTTCGCGCACGCTGATGCGTACTTCGCCCAGACACAGGCGATAGGCGTTTTCCAGCAAATTGCCCATCATTTCCAGCAAGGCGCCCTGCTCGATCGGCACGTAGCAGTGTTCCGGCAGGTCGAACGCCACGCGTACGCGCTTGTCGCGGTAGACCTTGTCCAGCGTGTCGCACAGGCTTTTGAGCACCGGCCGCAGGCGCACCTGATGGCGTACCAGACCACTTTTGCGCAGACTGGCGCGCTGCAACTGATAGCTGATCTGCTGGCTCATGCGTTCGATCTGGGTTTGCAGCACCCAGGCCTGATCGCGATCTTCGGGACGCTGGGCCATGTCTTCGCTGACGCCTTGCAAGACCGCGAGCGGCGTTTTCAGGCTGTGGGCCAGATCGTCGAGGGAGTCGCGATAACGGCTGCGCTGCTGGCGTTCACTGTGCAGCAAGCGGTTGAGCGAGCCCGTCAGGCGCAGCAGTTCACGGGGGTGCTGCTCGCTGAGGCTTTCGAGGGTGCCGCCTTCGATTTCGTCCAGCTCCTGACTGAGCCGGCGCAAGGCTTTCAAGCCCCAGGTCAGACCGATCCACAGCAGCGAGAGCAGCACCAGCAACGCGGCGCCGAAACCGAGGTAGAGGTTTTCCCGCAGGCCTTCGAGGGTGGTTTCGTATTCGCGTACCGGTTGCAGCGCGACGATGCTGAACGCCGCATTCTTGCCGCCGAGCAGTTTGACTTCAACGTCGTAGACGAAGAACTCCTGTCCGCTGGCCTCGCGAATCCGCGCGAACTCGTTGCCCATCCCGTCGTAGCGCGGTTTGTAGTTGATCTGTTCTTCCTGGGTCGCTTTCGAACGCCAGACCAGATGACCTTCACGGTCGTAGATGTAGCCGAGCAGACGGAAATCGGCGAGGTTGAAACGCTCGTCCGGCAACTGCATCGGCATCACCAGACGACCGTTTTCAATGCGTGCAGCAGAAATCAGTGTGGTGACGTCCGAGGCCAGGCGCTGCTCGATCGAATCCTGCAGCGCCAGGCTGAACGCACCTTGCATCGCCGGGAGCAAGGCGAGCATGAACAACACCGCCAACGTCGTGGCGGCCAACATCAAACGAACACGAAGCGAACGGATCAAGTGCAGCGCTCATTGAACAGGTAGCCGAGGCCGCGCACCGTGTCGATCGGCTTGAATCCGGCCGGGCCTTCCAGCTTGCGACGCAGGCGCCCGACCAACACTTCGATCACGTTCGGATCACGCTCGTCGTCGTCCGGGTACAGCTGCTCCATCAGGCGATCCTTGGGCACCACTTGCTGGTGGTGGCGCATCAGGTATTCGAGGATCCGGTATTCGTAGGCGGTCAGCGCCAGCGGCTGCTCATCGAGGGTCGCCTGCTTGCGATTAAGGTCGAGCAGCAGCGGCCCGGCGACAATGGAAGACTGGGTGAAACCGCTGGAACGACGCAGCAGCGCATTGAGCCGTGCTTCGAGTTCTTCGAACTGGAACGGTTTGACCAGGTAATCGTCGGCGCCGGCGGCCAGGCCTTCGACCTTGTCCTGCCAGTTGCCACGGGCGGTGAGGATCAGGATCGGGAAGCTCTTGCCGTCCTGGCGCAACTGGCGGATCAGGTCGAGCCCGCCCATGCCCGGCAGGCCGAGGTCGATCACCGCCAGGTCAAAGTTGAATTGCCCGGTCTGGTACAGCGCTTCTTCGGCATTGGCCACGGACTCGACCACGTGACCGCTTTCCGTCAGGCGGGTTTGCAGGTGATGGCGCAACAGCGCTTCATCTTCGACGACCAACAGTTTCATGACGCTCTCCCGGGTAAATCAGAATCTCCAACAGCATACCTGCGACTACGGTGTACTGCCGCTTTTGAGGGTCCTGTTCATTTCGCCCCTCGGACGTGATTCAAGCTTACTGAACCCGGCCTGTACCTGCCCTGAACGCACCCTGAACCCGAGGGCAATCAAATGAACTAGGCTGTTTTGACCTTTTATTGTCAGGAGACCCGATCATGCGCCTGTTCCTTGCCCTCACCCTGCTCGCCTTCAGCAGCCTCAGCGCGGCTGCGATCAAGACCGAGGAAATCCCTTACCAGAGCGCCGACGGCACGAAACTGATCGGCTACTACGCCTACGACGATGCCATAAAAGGCCCGCGCCCGGGCGTTGTAGTGGTGCATGAATGGTGGGGCCTCAACGACTATGCCAAGCGCCGCGCCCGGGATCTCGCCGGGCTTGGCTACAGCGCGCTGGCCATCGACATGTACGGTGAAGGCAAGAACACCGAACACCCGAAAGATGCCATGGCATTCATGCAGGCGGCCACCCAGAATGCCGATGCCGCCAGCAAACGCTTCCAGGCCGGCCTTGATCTGCTGAAGAAACAACCGCAGACCGACACCGGCAAACTGGCCGCCATCGGTTATTGCTTCGGCGGTGGCGTGGTGTTGAATGCCGCTCGCCAGGGCGTACCGCTGGCGGGTGTCGTGAGTTTCCACGGCGCACTGGCCACCAACACCCCGGCGACACCCGGCAGTGTCAAAGCCAAAGTCCTCGTCGAGCACGGCGCGCTGGACAGCATGGTCACCGCCGACAACGTCACGGCGTTCAAGTCTGAAATGGACAAGGCCGGCGCCGACTACAAGTTCGTCAGTCTCGACGGCGCCAAGCATGGCTTCACCAACCCCGACGCGGATCGCTTGAGCCATGGCGATCACGGTGGCCCGGATATCGGCTACAACAAGGCAGCAGATGAAAAGTCCTGGGCTGACATGCAGGTATTCTTCAAGAAAATCTTTGGCTGAGCCGGAGTATGCTGATCGCTCCCACGTTCTGCGCGAGAGCGATCTGCACCAGCGCACTATTCAGCCTGAAGGCAACCCGGCAAAATGCCCGCCATGAATTCCAGCCCCCTCCTCCCCGCCTGCTGCACCCCGCTCGATGCCCACTGGCCGCTACCGACCGTGCTGCCGGACACCGTGCTGCTGAGCACCCACTTCGACCCGGCGCAACTGCTTGGCGATGACTTCCGCCGCAGCGCCATCGAGCCGCCGCTGAGCATCCAGCGTTCGGTGGCCAAGCGTCAGGCGGAGTTTCTGGCCGGGCGGATTTGCGCCCGGGCCGCGCTGCAACAGCTGGAAGGCAAAAGCAGTGTTCCGGCGATTGGCGAGGATCGCGCACCGGTGTGGCCGGCGCACATCTGCGGCTCGATCACCCACAGCACCGGCCGGGCAGCGGCGATTGTCGCCAACAAGCAGCACTGGCGCGGACTGGGCATGGACCTGGAAAACCTGCTCAACGCCGAACGGGCCGAGCGGCTGGCCGGGGAAATCCTCACGCCAGCGGAGTTGCAGCGCATGGCGGCCGGCGCCCGCGATCAACTGGCGTTGTGGGTGACGCTGACGTTTTCGGTAAAGGAGAGCCTGTTCAAGGCGCTGTACCCGATCGTCCAGAAGCGTTTCTATTTCGAGCACGCCGAGGTGCTCGAGTGGACCGAACAAGGTCAGGTACGGTTGAGACTGCTGACGGACCTGTCCAGCGAATGGCGCAACGGGACCGAACTGGACGCACAGTTCGGGGTGCACGACGGACAGTTGTTGAGTCTGGTCAGCATCCAGGCTTGAGCGGCTTCAACGCCGCTCCTGATTCCTCGGCCAGCTCAGGCTGAAACACGCCCCGCCCAGACTCTTGCTCTTGCCGATCAGCGCCCGACCGTCATGCCAGTGGATGATCCGTCGCACGATCGACAAACCCAGACCATGCCCGCCGGATGCCCGGGTGCGACTGTCGTCCAGACGCAGAAACGGCGTGAAGATTTTCTCCCAGGCACTTTCCGGCACGCCGGGGCCGTCGTCTTCGACGTCCACCCGGCAACGCATCTGCCCGACCTGATAACTGACCGTGACCCTTGAGCGCGCATGACGCATGGCGTTGCCCACCAGATTCTGCAAGGCGCGATGCAGGTAACGCGGCTCGGCCTCGACCCAGGCATCGTCACAGTCAGCAGCCGATAAGCACAAGCCGCGTTGCACCGTGACGTCGGCACGCAGTGGCGCCAGTTCTTCGATCACCTGATTGACCAGTGCATCGAGGTCGATGCGCTGGAACGTCAGCGCCGGCGAGCCCTGCTCCAGCCGCGCATAAGTGAGCATTTCGTCCACCAGCTTGTCGAGATCCTCGATGTCGTGGTCCATGCCTTCGCGGTACTTTTCCAGCGCTTGCGGGGTGGTGGCCGAACCGATCATTTCCAGACCGAAGCGCAGGCGCGCCACCGGCGTGCGCAACTCATGGGACACCGCGCGTACCAGTTCACGCTGGATCGCCAGCAATTGCTGCAGGTGCTCAGCCATGCCGTTGAACGCCGCCGCCAGTTTGCCCACCGAGTCGGCACCGCGCGCCGGCACCCGGGTTTCCAGGCTGCCCTTGGCAATGCGCGTGGCCGCCGCTTCGAGGCCACGCAAACGCCGTTCGAGCTGGCGCACCAGTAAATAGACGATAAGACCGATCAAGGTCAGACCCAATGCGGCAATCAGCACCAGCCATTGCGGCGGGTACGGGTTCATCTGATAGAGCGGACCGATTTCCAGCACCCACGGCGTACCGACCATCCCGGCGAACACCCGGATCGAGTCCCCGCCCTTGCCCAGCGCCATCACCGTATCGCCTTCCGACACGCGACGACTCTGGTCTTCATCCATGTCGGCCTCGTTCACGGTGACCAGCCGCAGGTCGAAACCGAAGCCCTTCTCTTCCTTCAATTGCGCCAGTCGTTTGGGCTGCTCGCCCACCGGCACCCGCACCAGTTCATCGGCCAGCAGATAAATGGTAGCCCGGGCCAGTTGCTCGCTGATCTGCTGCACCTCGCCCACCAGCACCAGTTGCTCCTTGTCGCTGACCAGTCGATAGACCTTGGCCGCGTGCGGCCCGGTCTGTTCGACCAGTGCCTGCCCGCGTTGCACGCGGGTGCGCTGGGTGAGGTCGAGATCGGTCTGGGCGAAGGTTTTCAGTGCCAGCGGAATCCCCAGCAGCCGCTCCCACACCAGCAAGGCGCGATGGCGCTCGGTCTCGTTCATCGGTTGCAGGTTGTCGGCCATCAGCGAAAACGTGCCGTGAGCCAGACGCTCTCGGTACTGCTCGCTGCGTACCTGGTTGAGCAGGTGCAACGCGAGAACGCCGAGCACCGCCACCAGAATCAGCGCCGCGCACATGCCGCCGTAGATGCGCAGGAAGATCGAGTTCACAGCGGCAGTTCTACGCAAGCTTCAGGCACGAACAGATAGCCTTTGCTGCGCACGGTCTTGATCAGGCGCGGGTGATCGGGGTCGTCGCCGATCTTCGGACGGATGCGCGAGATGCGCACATCGATCGAACGGTCCTGGCCGTCGTAGCCGATGCCGCGCAGCGCGGTGAAGATTTCTTCCCGCGACAGAATCCTTCCGGCGTTGGACACCAGCAGCCACAGCAGATCGAATTCGGCGCTGGTCAGTTCGATGCCGCTGTCGCTCAGCCAGGCTTCGCGCAAGGCGTTGTCCACCACCAACGGGCCGAATTGCAGACGGCGTGGCTTGCCCGACGCCGGCTCCGGTGCGTCACTGCGTCGCAACAACGCCTGGATGCGCGCCAGCAACAGCCGTGGGCGAACCGGTTTGCACACGTAATCATCGGCGCCGATGTCGAGGCCGAGGATCTGGTCGGCATCGTCAGTGCGCGCGGTCAGCATCAGGATCGGCCCGTCGTACTGGTCGCGCACCTTGCGGCAGATGCTCAGGCCGTCTTCACCGGGGAGCATCAGATCGAGGATCACCAGGTCCGGTTGCTCCTTGATGATTCGCGCCGCCGCCAGGGCTCCGTTGCCTTCGATCTCCACGCGCAATCCATTGGCTTGCAGGTATTCGCGGGTCAGTTCGGCCAGACGCTGGTCGTCCTCGACTATCAATACCTGCCAGGCTTCTTGCTCCACGGGTGACCTCTGCTTGCCGATGTTGCGAATAAAGGAAGGATCCTCCCGTCTTTTTGTCATCTTTAAGGAGGATAAGAATGCGTGTGCACGGGCCGATTGTATAAACGGCGTACAGCGAGAACACAAGTCGGTAAATGCGTTCGGACAAGGCCGTTTTTTGTGATAGGGTTCGCGCCCTTAAAAATCCGCTGAAGCGTTTTTCCCGAAGAGAAAACAGTGACAAACGGTCTAACTCAGCAGGTTCGCGGCCTACAAAGGAATTCCCTGTTTCGCACACAATTTACGCACAGGGTTATCCACAGGCTGTCCGTTGCAATCGCCCCCCAAAACGCATTATCTTGTAGCCCGCGCTCAAAAAAACCCTACATATAGGGTTTGACGCTAAAAACCAAACACAAACCGGACAGTGAATTCAAGGCTTTTTATTGCCATTGTCGGGTTGAACCAAACGTATTTTCAGAAGCCCAAACCGCGCCTGCGGATGGCTACCGTTTTTCAGCCGATCACGGCGTAAACGGTACGGGTGTTGCAGTTCAAAACTGCTCCCCGAAAGGAATGCGGTTTCTCGCGTATCGCGCGAACCGAAGACTTCGGCATGGAAGCGGCGCCCACAAGGCCCACTTCCTGAACTGTCCCGAAGTCGTTACCCGGCGCTGGCCGGTCGTAGTGCTTCAGGACGGAACGGTGGGCACCGTGATGGTGCCCAAACAAACATAGAGAACGTGGAGACACCCATGCAAACCGACACAACTCGCGAGAACCCGCAGGGCACCTTGCCGCAGGCCGCCGATTCGAATTCGGATCTGGCTGCCACCGCGCCTGGTCAACTGCGTGTGATCAAGCGTAATGGCACTGTCGTTCCTTACACCGATGACAAGATCACCGTCGCTATCACCAAAGCGTTTCTCGCAGTTGAGGGCGGCACCGCTGCCGCTTCGTCGCGAATCCACGACACCGTTGCTCGCCTGACCGAACAGGTCACCGCGACCTTCAAGCGTCGCATGCCTTCGGGCGGCACCATCCACATCGAAGAAATCCAGGACCAGGTCGAACTGGCCCTGATGCGTGCCGGCGAGCAGAAAGTCGCTCGCGACTACGTGATCTACCGTGACGGTCGTTCGAAAGAACGCGCTGCCCACGCTCCGGCCGAAGCCGCAGTCAACGCTCACCCGTCGATCCGCATCACCCGCGCCGACGGCAGCCTCGCGCCGCTGGACATGGGTCGTCTGAACACCATCGTCACCGAAGCCTGCGAAGGTCTGGCTGAAGTCGACGGCGACCTGATCCAGCGCGAAACCCTGAAGAACCTGTACGACGGCGTAGCCCTGACCGACGTCAACACCGCGCTGGTGATGACTGCCCGTACCCTGGTCGAGCGCGAGCCGAACTACTCGTTCGTGACCGCCCGCCTGCTGATGGACACCCTGCGTGCCGAAGGCCTGGGCTTCCTGGGCGTCGCCGAGAGCGCGACCCACCACGAAATGGCCGACCTGTACGCCAAGGCGCTGCCGGCCTACGTCGCCAAAGGTATCGAGTTCGAACTGCTGAACCCTGTGCTGGCCTCCTTCGACCTGGAAAAACTGGGCAAGGCGATCAACCACGAGCGCGACCAGCAATTCACCTACCTGGGCCTGCAGACCCTGTACGACCGTTACTTCATCCACAAGGATGGCGTGCGTTTCGAACTGCCACAGATTTTCTTCATGCGCGTGGCCATGGGCCTGGCGATCGAAGAGAAGCAGAAAGAAGACCGTGCGATCGAGTTCTACAACCTGCTGTCCTCGTTCGACTACATGGCTTCGACCCCGACCCTGTTCAACGCCGGTACCCTGCGTCCACAGCTGTCGAGCTGCTACCTGACCACCGTGCCGGATGACCTGTCGGGCATCTACCACGCGATCCACGACAACGCCATGCTGTCGAAATTCGCCGGTGGCCTGGGCAACGACTGGACGCCGGTGCGTGCACTGGGTTCGTACATCAAGGGCACCAACGGCAAGTCGCAAGGCGTGGTTCCGTTCCTGAAAGTCGTGAACGACACCGCCGTTGCCGTTAACCAGGGTGGCAAGCGCAAAGGCGCTGTGTGTGCCTACCTGGAAACCTGGCACATGGACATCGAAGAGTTCATCGAGCTGCGCAAGAACACCGGTGATGATCGTCGTCGTACCCACGACATGAACACCGCCAACTGGATCCCTGACCTGTTCATGAAGCGCGTCTTCGATGACGGCAAGTGGACCCTGTTCTCGCCATCCGAAGTACCAGACCTGCACGACCTGACCGGCAAGGCCTTCGAAGAGCGCTACGAGTACTACGAAGCTCTCACCGAGTACCCGGGCAAGGTCAAGCTGTTCAAGACCATCCAGGCCAAAGACCTGTGGCGCAAGATGCTGTCCATGCTGTTCGAAACCGGCCACCCATGGCTGACCTTCAAGGACCCGTGCAACCTGCGTAGCCCGCAGCAGCACGTCGGCGTGGTTCACAGCTCGAACCTGTGCACCGAGATCACCCTGAACACCAACAAGGACGAGATCGCGGTCTGCAACCTGGGCTCGATCAACCTGCCGAACCACATCATCGACGGCAAGCTGGACACCGCCAAGCTCAAGCGCACCATCGACGTAGCCGTTCGCATGCTCGACAACGTGATCGACATCAACTACTACTCGGTACCGCAGGCGAAGAACTCCAACTTCCGCCACCGTCCGGTCGGCCTGGGCATCATGGGCTTCCAGGACGCGCTGTACCTGCAGCACATCCCTTACGGTTCCGACGCTGCCGTCGAGTTCGCCGACAAGTCGATGGAAGCGGTCAGCTACTACGCGATCCAGGCTTCCTGCGACCTGGCTGACGAGCGCGGTTCGTACGAGACGTTCCAGGGTTCGCTGTGGTCCAAAGGCGTACTGCCGCTGGATTCGCAACAGATCCTGATCGAAGCACGTGGCCAGAAGTACATCGACGTCGACCTGACCGAGTCCCTGGACTGGGCACCGGTTCGCGCCCGTGTACAGAAAGGCATCCGTAACTCGAACATCATGGCCATCGCACCGACCGCGACCATCGCCAACATCACCGGCGTATCGCAGTCGATCGAACCGACCTACCAGAACCTGTATGTGAAATCGAACCTGTCGGGCGAATTCACCGTGATCAACCCGTACCTGGTTCGCGACCTGAAGGCTCGCGGTCTGTGGGACTCGGTCATGATCAACGACCTGAAGTACTACGACGGTTCGGTTCAGCAGATCGAGCGCATTCCGCAAGAACTCAAAGAGCTCTACGCGACCGCGTTCGAAGTGGACACCAAGTGGATCGTTGACGCCGCCAGCCGTCGTCAGAAGTGGATCGACCAGGCCCAGTCGCTGAACCTGTACATCGCCGGCGCATCGGGCAAGAAACTCGACGTGACCTACCGCATGGCCTGGTACCGTGGTCTGAAAACCACCTACTACCTCCGTGCCCTGGCCGCGACCAGCACCGAGAAGTCGACCATCAACACCGGCAAGCTGAACGCTGTTTCCAGCGGCGGCAACCACGGTGACGATTCGGTCCTGGCAGCGCCTGCCGGCCCTGCTCCAGTACCGAAGGCTTGCGCCATCGACGAGCCGGATTGCGAAGCTTGCCAATAAGCTGAGCTGAATCGGGCGTTGCGAGACGCCTGATCCGAAAGCCCCCGACAGACTTCTGGTTTGTCGGGGGTTTTCTTTTGGCCAGTGAAAAACTCCAGGCAAAAAAAACGGCGACCCCTGAATGACAGGTTCGCCGTTTTTTGTGAGTACCGCCCGACCGTCAGACCATCGACAGCTCAGCCGATGCCTGTCCTACCACCGGAATGGTGAAGGAATCGCCGTTGTTGGTGTAGAACGTTTCAATGGTGTTGCCCCCCTTGTTCCAGTCCTTCAGGAAAAGCCCCGAGTCCAGGTTGCCATTCTGCACGTCAACAGCATTGAAGATGTAGACGCCCTGATCGTTTGACATGATGCGGACATCATTGAAGCTCTGGATGTTTTTCAGTGTGACGATATCGATACCCGTAGTGCCTTCATCGAAAATC
This sequence comes from Pseudomonas sp. GW821-FHT02C04, assembly GCF_059421845.1. Taxonomy (NCBI): domain Bacteria; kingdom Pseudomonadati; phylum Pseudomonadota; class Gammaproteobacteria; order Pseudomonadales; family Pseudomonadaceae; genus Pseudomonas; species Pseudomonas sp. GW821-FHT02C04. Next base: position 63,808 of record NZ_JBWKVT010000014.1, read on the forward strand.
GCGACCATGGTTTTGGAGGACACGAAGTACGAATCGCTGCCCTCGCCGCCGTAAGCATCACCCGACGCACTCAGGTACAACTTGTCAGCACCGGCACCGCCGCGCAGTTCATAACCGTGACCCAGGCCCATCAACGTATCATTACCATCGCCGCCGTCGGCGACACCTGAAATGACCGTGATGTTGTCATTGCCAGCCTCACCATAGAAGACAGAACCGACATCGCGCACATAGCCAATGATGTAATCATCGCCATTACCGCCATAAATGATGTCAGCCTGGTTATCCGTAGCGAACGGTACAGCCAGGGCACCCGTATTGGTGAAGCTATGACCGTACAGAGTGTCGTTGCCATCACCTCCATACAGGATGTCGTTACCATCACCACCTTCCAGCATGTTGGCGTAGCCGTTACCGGTCAGGGTGTCATTGAAGGCTGAGCCCACCAGGTTATCGATATTGGTAAGAACATCACCCTGAGCATCGCCGCCAACACCAGTACCAGTCAGAAGATTGACCTGCACAGCACTGGAACTGTTGACGTACCAGGCCGAGTCTCCTCGCCCCACCCCAATCAACGTATCCGCCCCCCCGCCACCGATAAAGCTTTCCCTTACGGCGGCAGAGCCAGTGAAGGTATCGGCATAAGCAGAGCCTTGGAATGCCTCAATCGATGTGTAGAAATCCCCCGCCGCAATACCGGTAAGCACCGCAGCGCTGAGATCCAGCGTGACGCCAGAGTTTTCATCCGCAAAACTGAGAATGTCGTTGCCGTCGCCACCATCAAAACGATCCACGCCGGCACTCCCGACAAAGATATCGCCGTAACCGGAACCTCGGATTTGTTCGATACCGTTGTATGTATCGCCAGCGGCAATGCCGGTATTCACGCCGGTTTTGGTGTTGATGGTCACACCCGTCACACTGTCGCCGTAACTGACCGTGTCAAAACCATCGCCACCGAAGAATTGGTCTGCACCTGCTCCGCCTGACAAAGTGTCATTACCAACCCCACCGGTGATGATGTTGTCCGACGCGTTGCCGTAACCGGTGAAGCTACCGGTGCCGACGTAAGTCAGGCGCTCGACGTTGGCCGCCAGCGTCTGGTTGAGCATAATCGTGCGCACTTCGTCATCACCACCACCCGCGGCTTCGATGACATTCACCCCGGTGCCGTTGATGTAGTAGATGTCATCGCCAGCACCACCGTTCAGGGCGTTGCCTGAAGTTTGCGCAGTCAGGACGTCATTGAAGGACGAGCCGATGACCGTTTCGAACTCCCACAGTTTGTCACCCTGAGCGTCACCACCGACACCCGCCACACCACCGACCAGGCTCACCGTCACGCCGCTGGACGAGCCGGAATAATCAATGGTGTCGGTACCGCCCGAACCGAAAAACTGGTCCGCTGCTTCGCCGCTGATAAAGGTGTCATTGCTGCCGGAACCTTGAAGAAACTCAATACCGACGTAGGTATCGCCAGCGGCGATACCGGTGTTCACGCCGGTTTTGGTGTTGATCGTCACCCCGACTCCGCTGTCGCCATAGCTCACGATGTCGTTGCCGGCGCCACCGATAAACTGGTCAGCGCCCGCTCCGCCAAACAAGGTGTCGGCACCCGCCCCACCGGTGATGATGTTGTCCGACGCGTTGCCATAACCGGTGAAGTTACCTGTCCCGACGAAGGTCAGGCGTTCGACGTTGGCCGCCAGCGTCTGGTTGAGCATAATCGTGCGCACTTCGTCATCGCCACCACCCGCGGCTTCGATGACATTCACCCCGGTGCCGTTGATGTAGTAGATGTCATCGCCAGCACCACCGTTCAGGGTGTTGCCTGAAGTTTGCGCAGTCAGGACGTCATTGAAGGACGAGCCGATGACCGTTTCGAACTCCCACAGCTTGTCACCCTGAGCGTCACCACCGACACCCGCAACGCCACCGACCAGGCTCACCGTCACGCCGCTGGACGAGCCGGAATAATCAATCGTGTCGATGCCACCCGAGCCGTAAAACTGGTCCGCCGCTTCGCCACTGATAAAGACGTCGTTGTTGCCCGAGCCCTGCAGGATCTCGATGCCGACGTAGGTGTCACCGGCCGCAATGCCCGAGTTCACGCCAGTCTTGGTGTTGATGGTCACAGCCGA
>NZ_JBWKVT010000015.1:0-21329 GCF_059421845.1 Pseudomonas sp. GW821-FHT02C04
TTACCCACCCCGCCGGTAATGACGTTGTCCAAGGCGTTGCCGTAACCGGTGAAGTTACCTGTCCCGACGTAAGTCAGGCGTTCGACGTTGGTTGCCAGGGTGTGGTTGAGCAGGATGGTTCGCACTTCGTCATCGCCGCCACCCGCTGCTTCGACGACATTGATCGAGCTGCCGTTGACGTAGTAAATGTCGTTACCTGCACCGCCGCTTAACGTACTACCGGCGGTCTGGGCAGTCAGGGTATCGTTGAAGGCGGAACCCACCACTGCTTCTATGGAAGTCAGCGTATCTCCCTGGGCATCGCCTCCAAGGCCAGTCCCGGTCACCAGATTAACAGTGACTCCTGCTGTCGAATTGGCGTAGGAGGCGGTATCGACCCCGTTCCCGCCATTTAAAACATCAGCCCCCGCCCCACCATCCAGCAGATCATTACCATCACCACCACTCAACGAGTCATTCCCTGCAAACCCATACAACTCATCCGCGCCTGACGTGCCTACCAGAGTATCCGTACCCGAAGTTCCGTTTATGACTGCCATTGTTTCTTCCTTGCCTTTTTGATGAATCGATAGCCAACGTTATGCTTCAGAGCCGCTTTCGCCCTCTCCCCACATGACGTTTGAATGGGGTTATAGATATGACGCTTAACTACCCTCTTTCCGAATGACATAGGTCACGTGAAAGTTTGACGCGCCCAGTCCGTGACTCACCAAGTGTGCAATTACTGCACCACAGTAGCCGACGAACGGTAGCAACTTGGGCAGACGACTTTTATGAAGCCCATAAAAAAACCGACGCCCCAGGGCGTCGGTTTTCAGTGAAGCGTGCACCTCACATCAAGTCATCTGAATGATGGTCTGCATGATGGTGCTCTGGGTGGAGATGGTCTTGGCGTTCGCCTGGTAGTTGCTCTGGCCCTTGATCAGATCCACCAGCTCGTTGGTCAGGTTAACGTTCGACTCTTCCAGCGAGTTGGAAGCGATCGAACCCAGGGTACCGGTTTCCGGCGCATCGTAGCCCGGAATGCCCGAAGCGTAAGTCTCTTTCCAGCTGGTACCACCGATAGCCTGCAGGCCTTGTTCGTTGGTGAAGCTGGCCAGCGCAACCTGGCCGATGGCCTTGCTCTGGTTGTTGCTGAAGTTGGCAAACAAGGTACCGGTGCCGTCGATGGTCAGGTTGGTGATCTGGCCAGTGGCATAACCGTCCTGAGTCGGGATCGAACGTGCGGTGTCAGCGTTGTACTGAGTGGTCTTGGCCATGGAAATGGTAATGCCGGCCGGGTTCGCCGCAGCACCATTAGGTGTAAAGGTGCCATTGACCACATTCCCTGGCACCCAACCCTTGAGTATCAGGTCGCTGCTGATGATCGGGTTCGGCGCTGGAGCCGGCAAGGTGCTTGGCGTGCTGACCTGAACCAGCTTGCCAGCCGAGTCAAAGGTCATGGTGGAGGCCACCGGCGGGACGGTTTTCGGATCGGTACCGGTAGCGTCCGGGTTGCGCCCGTCTACCAGGGTGTAAACCTTCCAGGTGTTGTCACCGGTTTTCACCACGTACTGATCCATCGGGTGCATGTTGCCCTGAGTGTCATAGATCGGGGTGCTGAACTGCTTGGTGTAGGTCGCGAGGTTGTTCGGGTCGAACTTGCCGGCCGCCACCGTGTCGTCGATCTTCGGCGCAGTCGAGTTCAGGTTGATGGTCGAGGTCACCAGCGAGGAGGACTTCGGCGCCAGGTTCGAGGTGTCGATCTTCAGGTCGGTCAGTACGCCGTTGATGATCTTGCCGTTGGCATCCACACCGTAACCTTGCAGACGCGAGGTGTAGTCGGTGTTGGTGATGTAGCCGTTATTGTCGACCTTGAACGTACCGGCACGGGTGTAGGACACCGAGCCGTTGTTGCTCAGGGTGAAGAAACCCGAACCGTTGATGCCCATGTCCAGCACGTTACCGGTGTTGTTGATGTCACCTTGGGTGAACTGCTGGGAAACGTTGGCCAGGCGCACGCCGTTGCCGATAACCTTGCTGCCGCTACCCAGTTTGGTCGCCGAGTAGACGTCTTCGAATTCTGCGCGGGACGATTTGAAACCGGCGGTCGCGACGTTGGCGATGTTGTTACCGGTCACGTCCAGTTGTTTGTTGGCTGCATAGAGACCGCTAAGGCCGATATTGAAAGACATATTCCACTCCTTTGTGCCGGTTAATCGGCTCTATATACCAATGGTTTGTACTTTGGACAGGGCAACGGTGCCCTTGCCGGACAGGTTGAGCATCAGCTCGCCGCCGGTCTGGCTGATCGTCACGCTGGTGACGGTGGCCGGCAGGTAGGTCGCCATATCGGTCGAGGTGCCATTGATCGATGCGTTGGCCTTGACGGTATAAGTACCGGTCTTCACCACATTGCCGTCCTTGTCCTTGCCGTCCCAGGTGAAGCTCGCGCTGCCTGCGGCGCGACTGCCCAGATCGATGGTGCGAACAACCGTGCCGCTGCTGTCGGTGATGCTGACGGTGCCGCCGGCAATCGACGACGGAACGGTGACCGAACCGGTCATGCCTTTGCTCGGATCGTCGAGCTGGACCGAGTTGGTCTGCACGATCACGTTGCGGCCGACCAGCGACGAAGCCTGCAAGGCTTGCGACGAGTTGTAGTTGCCGGCCAGCGAACTCACGGTGCTGTTGAGGGTGGTAATCCCCTCGAGGCTGCTGAACTGCGCCAACTGGGCAACGAATGCACTGTTGTCCTGCGGGTCCAGCGGGTTCTGGTTCTTCAGCTGAGTTACCAGCAATTGCAGGAACGCGTCCTTGCCCAGGGCCTGGCCGCCGGTGGAGCTGTTAGTGGCCGAAGCAATGCCATCGGCTGTCGAACTGGTCTTTTTCGACGAGTTCGCCAGGATGTCCTTCATGCTCAGGCTGCTGGTGGTATCGGAAACACTCATGGCAGTCGCCCCTTATTACTGACCGAGGGTCAGTACCTTCTGCATCATGGTTTTGGCCGTGTTCATCATTTCGGCGTTGGTCTGGAACGAACGGCTCGCGGAAATCATGTCAGCCATTTCTTCCACCACGTTGACGTTCGGGTAGTAGACGTAGCCCTTGGCGTCGGCGGCCGGATGGTTCGGCTCGTAGCGCGCTTCGAGGTTGCTCTGGTCTTCGACCACGCCCATGACCTGCACGCCCTGGCCGGCAGCGTCCTGGTTCTGGAACAGCGAGTTGCTGCCGCCGCTCTGGCCGCCCTGGAACATGGTGGCGAACACCGGGTGACGGGCGCGATAGGTCTGGTCGATGCTCGACGAGACGGTTTCGGCGTTGGCGATGTTCGAAGCCACGGTGTTCAAACGCGTGGTCTGTGCGCTCATGCCGCTGCCGGCAATGTTGAAAACGCTGGACAGGGACATGGATTACTCTCCGCGCAGGGCTGACACCAGCCCTTTGAATTTGCTGTTGAGCAGCGTGAAGCTGGCCTGGAAGCCGACGGCGTTTTCCGCGTAGTTCGACTGTTCCAGTTGGGCATCAACGGTGTTCTGGTCGATCGACGGCTGCATCGGCGTGCGATACATCAGCGATTCGTCGCCATTGCCCAGACCTTCAGCTTCGATGTGACGGCTGTTGGTCATGTTCAGGGCGATGGTGCCGTTGGCGTTCTTCTGGCTCTGTGCTTCGAGCACTTTGGAGAACTCCAGATCCCGAGCCTTGTAGTTCGGGGTGTCGGCGTTGGCGATGTTGTTGGCCAGGACTTCGGCACGCTGGGCGCGGAAGCCCAGGGCTTTTTCGTGAATTCCGAGCGCTTTATCGAAGCTGATGCTCATGTCGGGAACCTTCAGGTGACCGGGTTTTTCGTAACTGGGTTATAGCAAGCGTCGTGCCAGTTTTAAAAAGCCCCGGATTCCGGGGCTTTGCAGGTGATCGGCAATGCGGCAATGCCAGAAAAGCGGCAACGGGTTTCCGCCGGATGCCGCTTTTCTGCCGCTTGCCGTCACTGCAAAAACGGCCAGGCATAAAAAAACGGGAGCCCCTGAGGACTCCCGTTTTTTGTGTTGCCGGTGCCAATCACTTCGCCTGGTAAATGATCCCCGGGCTGCACTGGACCATCTGGTAATGGTCCGGCAAACCGTTCAGCGCTTCGGAAGCGCCGAGGAACAGATAACCGCCCGGCTTCAGCGTGCTGTGAATACGCAACAGGATGTCTTTCTTCACCTCGGCGGAGAAGTAGATCAGCACGTTGCGGCAGAACACGATGTCGAACTTGCCAAGGCTTGCGTAGCTGTCGAGCAAGTTGAACGAGCGGAATTCCACCCGGTTCTTGATCGGTGCCTTGATCACCCAGCGCCCCGGCCCTTTCGGGTCGAAGTAGCGCTGCAGACGATCGGCGGACAAACCGCGACCGATCGCCAGGCTGTCGTACTCGCCGGTCTTGCAGTTGGTCAGCATGCTGCCGGACAGATCCGTGGCAACGATCTGTACGCCCATCTTCAACTGACCGATGTTGGTCCGTTCGAACTCGTCGATCGACATCGACAGCGAATAGGGTTCCTGACCCGACGAGCAGGCCGCCGACCAGATCCGCAGACGCTGGTTGGGAGCGGCCTTGATTGCCTCGGGCAGCACCTTGTTCTTCAAGACTTCAAACGGATAGGTGTCGCGAAACCACAAGGTCTCGTTGGTCGTCATGGCATCGACCACCTGCTCGCGCAAACCGCTGCGCGGCTGGGTCTGGATGCGCTGTACCAGCTCACCCAGGGACTTGATGCCTTGCTGCTCCATCAGTTTGTTGAGACGGCTCGAGACCAGGTACTGCTTGTTTTCACCGAGCAAAATGCCACAGGCTTTTTCCAGGAAGACCCGGAACTGTTCGAAATCCAAATTACCCGTAGACAAATGATGCCGCCTCTTAAATCGTGTTGATCGCCAGGGACGAAAAGTCCCTAGCTGATATCTGCTGCTTTGATCCGGTCGACTACCCGGGATGCCAGGTCATCAGGACGGAATTTGGCCAGGAAGTCATCGGCACCGACTTTCTTGACCATCGCCTGGTTGAACACACCCGACAACGAAGTATGCAGGATGATATGAAGCTTTTGCATGCGAGGGTCGCTGCGGATTTCGGCCGTCAGGGTGTACCCGTCCATCTCCGGCATCTCGATGTCGGAGATCATCATCAGGAACTCTTCTTCCGGCTTCTTGCCCTCATCGACCAGCTTGCGCAGGTAATCCAGCGCCTGCTTGCCGTCGTTCAGCGCCACCACTTCAACGCCAACCGTCTGCAGGCAACGCGTCACCTGCTTGCGCGCCACCGACGAGTCATCGACCGTCAGCACCCGCAGAGACAGCGCCTTGCTCTGGGTCTCGACATCCACCACGCCGACCGAAATCGCTTCCGGTGTCGGTGCGACTTCCGCCAGCACCTTTTCGACGTCGATGATTTCGACTAACTGATTGTCCACCCGAGTCACAGCGGTCAGGTAATGATCACGACCGGTCCCCTTGGGTGGCGGATGGATCTCTTCCCAGTTCATGTTGACGATACGTTCCACCGAGCGCACCAGGAAACCCTGGGTCTTGGTGTTGTATTCCGTGATGATCACGAACGGACTGTTCTTGTCTTTCAACGCCCCGGAGCCGGTTGCCATTGCCAGATCAAGGATCGGAATGGTCGCCCCCCGGATATTCGCCACCCCGCACACGACAGGACTGGACTTGGGCATCAGCGTCAGTTGCGGGCACTGCAGCACTTCCCGAACCTTGAACACGTTGATCCCGTAGAGCTGCTGGCCGTCGAGACGGAACAACAACAGCTCCAGGCGATTCTGCCCCACCAGTTGCGTGCGCTGGTTCACCGAATCCATTACACCAGCCATGCCCAGACTCCTACACCAACGCCAAGTGTTGTTGCGACGCACATTCATTGCTAAACGGCACGGCGCTTGCTTTTTAACTCTTATGAACACTCAAACGACATTTTTCCGACGCCTGACATCCCCCCTTCGCAGAGGACTTTGCGCGGTGTCTGCCGCTTGCCTGTTTTTCGCGGGCAGCCCTGCCATTGCTGATGCGGTTACCTTGCCTGACATGCTTATCGGCGTCACTCAGGGCTTTCTTGAATTCACCGTAGAAGACTATCTGGCTACCAGTCAAACGGAAGGGCGTTATGAAATCGAGGTCAAGCAGCTCGATCCGCGCATGCACATGCCTATGTGCGACAAGGAATTGACAGCGTCGCTGGAGAGCCCGGCACGTCCTTTGGGGCGCGTAACCGTCAAGGTTCGCTGCGAAGGCGCCTCCCCCTGGACCGTGTTCGTACCCGCTCAAGTCCGCCTGTTTCGCCCGGTCGTGACCACCACTCGCCCGCTCAAGCGCGCCGGGATCATCGAGCCTCAGGACGTGACCCTGCGCGAGCATGATGTGAGCCTGATCAACCAGGGCTTCCTGACGTCGGTGGATGAGGCGATCGGGCAAAAATTGACCCGACCAACGGTCGCCGACCAAGTGATTACCCTCGTGCATCTGGAACAGGCGGAAGTCGTTCGCAAAGGCGATCAAGTGGTGATTACCGCCCGCAGCGGCACGCTCTCCGTGCGCATGCCGGGCGAGGCCCTGTCCAACGGCGGCCTGAAAGAACAGATTCGCGTGAAAAACCTCAATTCCCAACGGGTCATCAAGGCGCAGGTCATGGCGCCGGGCCAGGTGGAAGTGGCAATGTGAGCAACGATTGGAGCAATGACAGGAAAGCCTCGTGAGGGATCGCGCAGAAAACTGGCGCCAACCTGAGCTGTTCCCTAAACTGTGCCGCAGCAGGATCTGTGCGGCGCATGCAGGCTCATTGGTAAAAGAGCCTAAAGTTTTCCAGGGGATGGCCGAGAACATGGCAAGCGTCCAAATTCCCAGAGGTTTTTAACATGGTCATCGATTTCAGCCGTTTGAACAGCTCCTCGTCACTTACGGGCAGTACACGTACCAGCACGCCTAAGGAAACCGCCGAAACCGGTACTTCCGCGACGCTGAATACCCCGGCCGAACAGGCCAGTACCGCAAAAAGCGGGGAATCGGTACATCTCAGCAATGAGGCTCAACAGTTGCAGAAGGTCACTGACAAGCTGCGCGATCAGCCTGCCGTCGACAAAGCCCGCGTGGCCGAGTTGAAAGCAGCGATTGCCGATGGCAGCTATAAAGTCGACAGCAACCGTGTAGCCAGCAAACTGCTCAACTTCGAAGCCCAGCGCTAGGCCTCGGTCAGCGCCAGGCTTTTGGACGCTTAAAACCCAAGGCCAGCCATGCACGACACTACTTTATTGCAACTGATCACCGACGACTTTGCTCCAGCTCAACAATTGCTGGAGTTACTGCAATCCGAGTCCCTCGCCTTGCACGGTCGCGACATGCCGCTGCTGGAAGAAATTCTGGCGCGCAAACAGGCATTGATCATTCTGCTTGAGCAGCATGGCCGCAAACGCAGCGAAATCCTCGCCAGCCTCAATCTGTCGCTCGACCGCCAAGGCCTGGAACAACTGGCCAGCCAGTCGAGCATCGGCGAGCAGTTGCTGACCCAGAGCGACGTTCTGACCGACCTGATCGCCCAGTGCCAGGCGACCAATGCCAAAAATGGCCAGTCGATCGTGATTCAGCAGGCCGCCACGGCCAATCAGCTGAAAATCCTCACCGGCGGCGAGCCACCTGCGCTCTATGACGCCAGTGGCACCTTCTCCAAACTGCAGAAACCCCGCGCGCTCAGTCAGGCGTGATGCGTTCTTCTATGCTTGCGCCCTATCAACGCGCGAAACATGCTGGCAAAATACTGGCCAGCCGTAGTCAAATTTTGTCTGGAGATTGATTTAACGTGTCCAACGTCCTCAGCGCGGATGATTCTCCGCAGCCACCAAAGGTGCTCACCACGCCTCTGGAAATCTCCAGCAACCTGCGCCAGCTGCAAGAGAGCCACGATCCGCTGATCATCACCTTTCACGAACGCAGCCAGCGCTTCCAGAGCTACCTGATCAAGGTTGACCGGGAAACCGCCACAATTGCCCTGGATGAAATGATCCCGCGCGATGGCGAACGCTTCCTGCTGGCCGGCGAGCCGTTCAAGGTCGAAGGTTTCCATGAAGGCGTACGTATTGCCTGGGAATGCAACGGCACGCTGGATATCAAGGAATCCGACGGTGACCGCTTTTACATTGGCGAGATGCCCACTGAAGTGGTCTATCACCAGCGCCGCAATGCCTTCCGCGCGGCACTGAAGCTGACCGATCTGGTCAGCGTCGAACTGGGTGGCGAAAAGCTCAAGTCGCCGATCGGTGGCAAGTTGCTGGATATTTCCGCCACCGGCTGCAAGCTGCGTTTTGAAGGTGATATCACCGACCGCCTGCAACTGGGCCAGGTCTACGATCGCCTGATCGCCCCGCCGCTGTTCGGCAATCAGCCAACATCGGTCGAGTTGCGCTACCTGCACTTCGAAGAAAAACTCAACATCACCTTCGCCGGCCTGCGTTTTCACAACATCAGCGGCCCGGCGGCGCGTAACGTCGAGCGTTTCGTCTATCAGCTGCAACGTGAAGCACGGCGTTTCGACAAAGACGATCTCTGATTCGTACGCACCATGAAAAACGGGCAGTCCCTTGCGGTGACTGCCCGTTTTTTTATGCCTGGTGTTTTTCAGAATCAAGGCCTGGCGCCGCTGATGTCCGGCGCAGGATTGTCGTTGCCGGGCTCAGGCTCCACAGGTGATTCGGGTTCAACGGCAGGCTCGGGCGCGACATTATTCTGCATCTGCTCCTGCACCACTTGCTCATCGACCCGCGGATCGAGCGCGGCCACCAGCGGCGAACTGGACATGCTGTCCGGCATCGCCACGTGATGCAGCGGTGCGTCGTCGACCTGGTGCAGATTGGTCACGGCTTTCGGCCGGATGCGCCACACCAGCACCAGCGCGAAGAAGCTGAAGAACGCATACAGGCTCTGGCTACCGAACATTTTCATCAATACACCGGCCAACAACGGCCCGATGCTGGCGCCGACCCCGTAGGTCACCAATAGCATCGCCGTCAGCGAGACCCGCCGATCCCCTTCGACATGGTCGTTGGAGAACGCCACAGCCAGCGGGTACAGGCAGAACTGCACCAGCGAGCACAGGAAACCGACGCCGAACAAGACCTCCAGCGGCACCTGCGGCAGGATCGCCAGCGGCAACGCGGCTACGGCCAGAAACCCGGCAAAGCAACGGATCAGCAAGGCCCGGTCATAACGGTCGGACAACCAGCCCAGTGGCCACTGCACCAGCAGCCCGGCAAAAATGCAGGTACCCATGAACAGACCGACCTGTTCGGTGGACAACCCCTGCTGCGAGGCATAGAGCGGCGCCAGACCGTAGAACGAACCGATGATCAGACCGGCACCGAGCACCGTACTCAACGACTGCGGTACGCGCTTGATGAAGAAGCGAGGTTCCATCGGTGCCGGATGCAGCGGCGCCGGGTGAATCCGCCGGGTCAGTGCCACCGGCACCAGACACAGGGCAAAACACAGGGCGACCAGCATCAGCAGTTCCAGGCCCAGCCCCGGGTGCATGACCAGAATCAGCTGACCGAGCACCAGCCCCAGGTACGAGGCAATCATGTAGCCGCTGAACACTACGCCGCGCTGATTGGCGTCAGCCTGCTCGTTCAGCCAGCTCTCGATCACCATGTACTGGCACATCATGCCGAGACCGACAATCGTCCGCAGCACCAGCCAGGCTGGCAGCCAGTCCACCAGGCCATGACCGAGTACCGCTGCGCCGACGATCCCGGCACACGCGGAGTAGGCGCGGATATGCCCGACACGGGCGATCAGTCGGTGACCGATCTTGCCGCCCAGCACCAGACCGAAATAGTTGGCCGCCATCAACGCACCGACCCACAGTCCATCGACATGGTCGGCCGCCAGACGCAAAGCCAGATAAGTAGAAAGAAGGCCCGAGCCGATCAACATCATCAGCGAGGCGAAATACAGCGCTCGAAAGGATTTCCAGATTTGGCGCATCGGCGTTCCGAGCGGCTCCTTGCGGTAAGTATCGGGCTATCAAACGATAGCCCGATGGCGACAGTTCGTCAGGCCTGGGCAGCTAGAACACGCCGTTCCCAGGGAGTGATTTCATCAAAGAAACTGGTCAACTCCATGGTTTTCGAAGCGATGTAGCCTTCGATGAACTCCTTGCCGAACAGTTCCTTGGCCAACTGGCTGCGTTTCAGACGCTCAAGTGCGGCGTGCATCGTGCACGGCAGCGAAAGATTGTCCGGCACTTCGAATTCACCCTGGATCGGCGCACTCGGTTCCAGTTCATGTTCGATACCGTGCAGACCGGCCGCCAGACTCGCGGCAATCGCCAGGTAAGGGTTGGCATCGGCGCCCGGCAAACGGTTCTCGACCCGACGGGCGACCGGCGAACTGGCCGGAATCCGCAGGCCCGCAGCACGGTTGTCGTGGGACCAGCAGGCATTGTTCGGCGACGCAAACGGGTGGCACAGGCGCTGGTAGGAATTGACGTTCGGTGCAAACAGCGCGGTGAAGTCAGCCATGCCCGCCTGCTGCCCGCCGATGAAGTGGCGGAACATCGCGGTCGGCTGACCGTTCTCATCGCTGAACACATTCTTGCCGCTGCCGATCTCGACGATGCTCTGGTGAATGTGCATCGAACTGCCCGGCGTGTGCGCCAGCGGCTTGGCCATGCAGACCACGGTCAGGCCATGCTTGAGCGCGACTTCCTTGAGCAGGTGCTTGAACAGGAATGTCTGGTCGGCCAGCAACAGCGGATCACCGTGCAGCAGGTTGATCTCGAACTGGCTGACGCCCATTTCGTGCATGAAGGTATCGCGCGGCAGGCCCAGGGCCGCCATGCATTTGTAGACTTCACTGAAGAATGGTCGCAGACCGTTGTTGGAACTGACGCTGAACGCCGAATGACCATCCTCGCGACGACCGTCGAGACCGACTGGCGGCTGGAACGGTTGGGTCGGGTCAGTGTTCGGAGCGAACACAAAGAATTCGAGTTCAGTCGCCACCACCGGCGCCAGGCCGAGGGCTGCGTAGCGGGCAATGACTTTCTTGAGCTGGCCACGGGTCGACAGGTTGGAGCTTTCGCCGGTCAGTTCGTCGGCATCACAGATGGCCAGCGCGCGCGGCTCGTGGCTCCACGGCAGAGGATGGATTTGCGCAGGATCAGCCACCAGCGCCAGATCGCCGTCATCGCTGCCGTAGAACCGCGCAGCGGGATAGCCCCCCATGATGCATTGCAGCAGCACCCCCCGGGCCATCTGCAAACGCCGCCCTTCGAGGAAACCCTCGGCGGTCATTACCTTGCCTCGTGGTACGCCGTTCAAATCCGGCGTGACACATTCAATCTCATCAATGCCCGTCAATCGCTGCGCGAGTGAACGCTGGCCATCGGTTGTCATGACGCAATCCTTGTTATTGTGCGAGCCGCGAACGGCGACCCGGACAAAATAGGCTTCAGCTGTTCGGAATATCAAGCAGCGGCCAACAAAAAGACTTCGAGTCGATGAATCCGTGATTCAGGGCAGGTAAATACTGAACACACCGCCACCCAACGGCCCGCCATTGCGGATCTCGGTCCGGCCGCCGACACCGTTGCGCTGATGCAGCGCCGCGATGCGCCCGGCGAAGTACAGACCGAGGCCGGTACTGCCGCTGCTGTGATTGATGCCCTGCACATAATCGGCCTGACGTTCGAGCATCTCGACCGGGTAACCGTCGCCGTCATCGTTGATGCTCAACACCAGTTGCCCGGCCTCGTCGCTGACAGTGATCAGCAGCGATTCACGGGCGTAGCGGATCGCGTTGTTGATGCAGTTGCCGAGCACCGAGGCGATCAGTTCCCGGTCGAAGAAACCCAGGGGGCTCAGCGGGTCGACTTCGTAAGTGGCAATGATTCCACGACTGGCGAAAACCTCCTGATGAGCCGCCAGTTGCGCCTCGATGAAGTCGTCCAGCTCGTGATAGGCCGGCTGCAACGGCATCTGGTTGACCCCGAGCTTGTACAGCCCGAGCAACTGCACCAGCATGCCGTTGAGGTGAGCGAACTCGAAGTCGATCACGCCCTGCTCCGGCACCTTGCGCTGAGCCTCGGGCAGACGCGCCAGCCATTGGCTGTGGGCCTGCATCAGCATGGCCAGAGAGTTCTTCATGTCGTGCACGGTGGAGGCAATCACCGTGGAAAAATCCAGTGCCTGCTCGTCTTGGTTCATTCGCCAAACGCCTTGCTTTTCAGCTTCTGATAACGCGGATAACGCGCGTCGGTATCGGGCATCATGCCCACCAGTTTCAGGCAGGCCCGACATTCTTCCAGCTCCGCCGACGGCACATTGGTGTCGGTGCCGTGCAGCAATGACTGCGCCATGTTCAGCGCAATACTGATGTTCTTCGGTTGCATCTTCAGCGCCTTGCGGAACACCTCGCGGGCCTCCACCAGGTTGCCGGTCTTGTACACGCGCACGCCCTGACGGTTGAGGTCGGCGGCGGCATTGCTGGAGCTGAGAATAGTCGGGTCGTCGGTGAGCTTGGCGATGTCTTTCATCACCGTCGGGTCATCGCCGTAGATTTCCGCGCAGCTCTTGAGCATCGATGTGCCCGCCTCGGCCTGACCGAGCATCTGCAATTGCTTGGCGACCAGCAGCGCGGCCTCGGGGCTCATGAACTGCTCCATGCCGTCGAGACGCATCAGCGCTTGTTCGGTGAGTTTCTCGGCGGTCTCGGCATCGTTGAGCAGCAGACTGGTGGCCTTCATCAGACGCGCACGAATCTGCAGGCCCGGGTCGGTCGGGTTCTCCTTGGCCACGGCACTCAGGGTGGTGTTGATCTCCAGCCGCGTGCGGGTATCGAGGCCTTTCTCGCTGCCCTTGCTGATCAGCGCATGGGCCAGGCCCAGATTGCTCTCCGGGTCCTTGAAGCGCGACTGCGCGCCTTGGGACACGGCCTGACGGTAGGCCCGCGACGCCGTGTCGAAATCCTCGTTGGCCATCGCCAGTTTGCCGAGCAGTGCCTGCCGGCGAACCGCCAGCGGCGACAGGCGAATCGCTTCTTCCAGTACCTGCTGTGCGCCCTTGGTATCGCCTTCGGCCACCAGGACATCCGCCATGCCGTCGTACAGCGCCGGCATCATCGGGAATACCTTCAGGGCTTTTTCATACACGCCTTTGGCCTGGGCAATCTGACCGCGCTTGAACAGCAACTTGCCCAGACCGGCAAAAGCCCACGGCAGCGGCCGGTCGGCGATGATGCTGTCATACAGCCGCTCCAGCGCTTCGTTCTGATTCATGTCGCGCAAGGCGTCGGCGCGATAACGCAGGCAAAGCGGCGAATAGCGGATGTCCTGTTTGCACAGGGCGATACAGGCGTTGAGTACTTCGACCGGTTTGCCACGGTCGAGGGCTTGCAGAATCGGTTTGAGCAGGGTCTTGCGCTGCTCCAGACGTTCCAGGCGCTGGGCCAGGCCGATACGGTTGAACGGCTTGGTCAGGTACGCATCCGGCTCGTGCTCCAGGGCACTGAGCACCATCGCCTGACTGGTCTCGGCGGTGACCATCACAAACACCGCTTCGTGACTGATCAGCTTGTCCACCATCAGGTCTTCCAGCACCTGCTGACCGTTTTTCTTGCCGTCACCGAGGTGGAAGTCCTGGAGGATGAAGTGATAGGACTTCTGCGCGCACATTTTCAGCGCCTGCTCACCGGTATCGGCGGTGTCCACGTCCTTGACGCCCAGCTCGCGCAACATCGAGCGTACGGAACTGCGGAAATCCGAGAAATCATCGACGATCAGAAAACTCTTTTGGTGATACGACAGCATCGAGGATTTCCAGGCAATTGAAGAGGATGGACCGAGGGCAAATTTCAGGCGCGCAGATGATAGCTGCCGGCCAAATGCTATCAAGCGATTTCGTGCGACTCTGAAGTCACCGAATGGGTTATCGGCCGGATCAACGGTTCTCTTGAAGCGGGGCTTCAAGATTCGTTGCACAGCGATTACCCTGCGCGCCTGCTCTCACCCTCCTACTTCAAGGTTTTCATCGTGTACATCAAAGGACGCTACATCGTGTCGGCGTGTGCGCTGCTGTTGACTCAGCTCGCAACAGCCGCCGGAATGGACTGCACCAAAGCGGCGAGTGCCGTGGAGAATGCGATTTGCGCAGACAAGTCGCTGTATGAACTCGACGTACAAATGGGCTCGGCTTATCGAAAATTGATGAAAGCCACCCCGCAGGCCCAGGCCGAACTGAAGTCGGCTCAGCGTCAGTGGCTGAAAGTGCGCGATGAATGCGTCGACAACGTCAGTTGCCTGAACCAGCGCTATCAAGATCGCTTGCAGATGTTGAACGTGCAGTGGATCGAGGCCGTTGCCTACAAGCCGGACGACACCGACAAACAGGTCATGGAGGAGCTGCAGCAACGTATTCGGGACATGAGCAAGGGCCATCCAGAGTTTGCGCTGGAGCGAGCACTGGGTTCTCTCACGACCGAAAAAGGCAAAACCTCATTCTCCGGCGATCCAAATGACGACCCGACGGAAGATCACACACTGTTCCCCAAGCGCATCCCCAAGGGTGTCACACAGGATGAATGGAAAGCGCTGAACGCTTCCGGCCTTGACGCTGACGCCGAGCAGGGCCAGGCGAATTACACATTGATCGACCTGGACGGCGACGGCCAACGGGACTTGATCGTTTCAACCTACACCGGCGGTACCGGCCTGTTCAGTTTCTATGAAACCTTGCGTCGCGATGGAGAGCGGTTCACCAGAAGGTTGGCCACTTATGACCCTGAAGCAAGCGCCGGCAGTTCGCTATTCTTCACCAATGATCGCGGCGCCAACCAATCGGCCGGCTGGATCAAGTCTCACGCAAGGATGTATCTGGCCTACCGCGACAGCTTTTACGGTGTTGATAGGGTCTACCTGCTCAATCCCCTGAAAATCAACAGCCAAGTGCCGACAGTGACGGTTCAGTACGACTACCAGTTGACGGTCCCCCGCACTCAGTACAAGGAGGACAACAAGACGCGCTACAAACTGGAGCCAGCCTTGTTAAAGTCGCTCACCAAAGCCCTGAGTCAATCGAAAGCCGGCCAGCCGCAACAACCCAGCCAACAGAAAGGCCCCCTCTGCCCCATTCCTGCATCAGGGCCCGGCGACGATGACTACTACAGCTACGGCGCAGGTTACTACGTGATAGAACCTGTTACGGATATGCGAGTCATCATTGGCAACGAGTGCTTCATTGCACGGCTGAACAATTGGTTCGGGAGTTACAGCGAGAAAGACGGATTGTATGCGCAACTGACATTGCGCAAGCCTGGATCCGGGGATCCCGAACGAAGTTACTCGGTCAACGGCCGCCGGCATGTCACGCAGGTCAGTACATCGATTGGCAAAGCCGAAGGTGGGGCTGAGACTTTCTAGCGCGTTGTCCGATTCATCGTCCGCCGTACCATCATTGTCCTTGCGCTTTCACCCATGTGATTTGATTCTTGTTTGAGCAATCAAGCTGCTGAGTCGCAGGCGGTAGGATTCGTTGCCCGTTTAAACGATTTCTTGCCCTCGATTCGAGACTTGGCCGGGAAGCGGTCTTTTGCCGATGTGCGCAACTTCTTGCGCACTTTTTCCAAAAATCCGCTCATAAAACCTCTACAGCCCACGGCCCACCTGACCTGTAGCCGAGTGCGCAACTTCTTGCGCAGTACTGCGCAAGAAGTTGCGCACTTTAGCGACCATTCCTACGCAAAATAAGGAAAACCCCCACACGATAAATATTCAACTAGTTGATTTAATTAAAATTCATTACACATGGCACAAATTTTGATAAACAAAGATCACTCAGTAGGAGATTTCGCCCGCAAGCAAACTCATTTCATGTAAGCAAGGAACGCATTCATGGCAACACCAACGTGTATGTCCGTCACCGGCGAAAAACAAGGCCCTAATCACCTGGACCCACAAAGTATCCGGCACTGCGGGCTCCGATGAGTGGCGTTCCCCGGTCGCTGGTCAAATCTGGCCGACCGTTACAACCCATCGGCCAGCTTTGCTGAGCGATGTCACTTTGGCGCTTGAGGAACAATGGATGTTCAGCCCTGCCCACCAGACGCATTTCAGCCTGTCTATCGACGACCTTGCACATGACCTTCAAGTGCTCTCCTTTACCGGCAAGGAGGCGCTCAGCACGCCGTTTGCCTTCGAAGTGGAGCTCGTCAGCGAACGCCCGGACCTGGACCTCGAAAGCCTGCTGCACAAGCAAGCCTTTCTGGCCTTCAATGACACCGACAGCGGCATTCACGGGCAAGTCTACCGAGTCGCCCAAGGGGCCAGCGGTAAACGCCTGACCCGCTACAGCGTGACGCTGAGGCCGCAACTCGCCTACCTGAGTCAGCGCCACAACCAACGTATTTTTCAGCAGTTGCCGGTCAACCACATCATTGCGCAGATCCTCGAAGAACATGGCCTCCTGAGCAATGCCTATCGGTTTGCGCTGAGTACACCGCTGCCCCCGCGTGACTACTGCGTGCAGTACGACGAATCGGACCTGCAATTCATCCAGCGTCTGTGCGAGGAAGAAGGCATCCACTACCACTTCCAGCACAGTCGCTCCGGGCATGTACTGGTGTTTGGCGACGACCAGACTGTGTTCCCCAAGCTCGGCCGCCCCACCGCCTACCAGCCGGACAGCGGCATGGCCGCCACCGAGCCGGTGATCAAGGCGTTCGACCTGCGCCTGGAAGCGCGCACCAGCCGTACCACCCGCCGCGATTACGACTTCAAGAAACCGCGGATGCTGCTGGAGTCTGACTACCAGCCGGAAAAGGACTCCAGACAGCCTGACCTGGAAGACTACGACTATCCAGGCCTGTTCACCGATCGCGAGCGGGGCAAGTTGCTCAGTCAGCACGCCCTGGAACGTCATCGCGCCGACTACCGCCTGGTTGCCGGCAAAAGCGACCAGCCGACCCTGGTCTGCGGCCACTTTCTGCAACTTGGCGAACACCCGCGTACCGAGTGGAACGACCTGTGGCTGTTGACCGAGGTGTGCCATGAAGGCAAGCAACCGCAAGTCCTCGAAGAGTCCATCATCAGCGACGTGCAACTCTCGGATGGTTTTGTCCAAGGCTATCGCAACACGTTCAACGCCATCCCCTGGGCCACGTTCTACCGGCCGCCGCTGCCGCCACGAAAACCCGTACTGGCCAGCCAGACCGCCATCGTGACCGGACCCAAGGGCGAGGAAATCTATTGCGACGAACACGGTCGGGTCAAAGTGCAGTTTCACTGGGACCGCGACGGCCTCTACGACGACCAAAGCAGTTGCTGGGTACGCGTCGCGTCCAGTTGGGCAGGCCCCGGTTACGGCCAGGTGGTCATCCCGCGAATCGGCATGGAGGTGTTCGTCACCTTCCTGGAAGGCGACCCGGACAAACCGCTGATTACCGGTTGCGTGCCGAACAAGGTCACCCCCGTGCCCTACCCGCTGCCAGCGAACAAAACCCGTAGCGTGTTCAAGACCAACAGCAGCCTGGGCGGCAATGGCTCCAACGAACTGCGCATCGAAGACCGCGCCGGCCAGGAGCAGATCTTCATCCACGCCCAGCGTAACCAGGACTGTACCGTCGAGAACAACGAGAGCCATTGGGTCGGCGTCAACCGCGTTCACTCGGTGGGGCAGAACGAAACCGTGACCATCGGGCAAAACCGCCTGCGAACCGTCAAGGTCGATGACACCTTGCAGGTCGGCGGGACGAAGCTGGACAGCATCGGCACCCAATACATGATCGAGGCCGGTGAAAAACTGCGGCTGGTGTGTGGCCAGAGCGTCATCGAGATGACAGCGGACGGGGCGATCAATCTCTACGGCACCTCGTTCAACTTTTCGGTGACGGGCGACGCACAAATCAATACCGGCGGAAAACTCGACATCAACATGCCCGGAGGCGCAGCAATCGCTACGCCAGGGGCCGATGGCGCCCAAGGCACGATCGAGGCGAAGGTCGATGGGGTTTTCTCCAATCCACCGGCACCCGCAATCTGAACAACATCACCACGGACGAGATGACGTAAATGGATTACTTGCTACAGGAAGGCAGCCTCACTCTGCCCGCTGGCTTTCACGACCGCAGCGTCAACATGTTTGTCCCCAGTGTCGCCCTGCCGGCACCGTTCAGCCTGACGGTCTCACGCGATAACACACTGCCGGGCGAGGCCCTTACCGATTATGTCGAACGTCAGGTCAGTCTGATTGCGGCCAAGCTGCGCAAGTACAAACACCAGGGCCTCAACGCGGTCGTGCTGTCGGCGCAGGCACCGATAGCGGGCCAGCAGGTCGATGCTCACTACCAGAGCGATGGCCGCCCGGTGTACCAGCGTCAGGCCGCGTTCATCGTGGCGCCCGAACGAGTGCTGGTGTTCACCGCCACCTGCCAGGTGCCATTCGACGATCCGTTGAACGCGCTCTGGGCAGACGTGCTGGCCAGTTTCAAGGCCCATCCGCCTGTGACCGCCACCCCTTGAGCCCACTCCGGCCTTGAAGGGTCGATGCGACAGAGAGACTTCGCATGTTCGAAGCAGCACGGCTGAATGACGAGATTGCGCACAGCAACGCCCTCGTCGGTTTCCTGGTGGGCGCGGCACTGGGGCTGGCCCTGGTCGCCGCGGTAGCGATCTTCACGGTCGCGACTTGCGGCTTTGGGGCCGGCCTGGTGGTGGGCTTGATTGCGGGCCTGGGAGGAATGGGGCTGGTCGCCGGGGGGGAGGCCATAGGACGAATGTCCAAGGCCCCCGCCGGGGGCATCGAAAGCGGCTCACCCGATGTGTTCATCAACGGCCTCAAGGCCGCTCAGGCCGAAGCCAGCACGGGGATCTGCAAAAAGCACCCGAACCCGTTGCCCTTGGTTGCCGAAGGTTCAGGCAAGGTCTTCTACAACGGTTTGGCCGCTGCGCGCAAAGGCGACAAACTGACCTGCGGCAGTGCCATCGACAGCGGTTCGGACAACGTTTTTGTCGGCGCCGACGCCGAGCAATACCTGCCGATAGACGACGAAGTTCCGCCATGGCTGCGCACCACTGTCGACATCCTCATGGCCGTGGCCGGTGCGGCCGGTGGCTTGCTGAAACTGGGCCTGATGGCCGGCAAGGTGGGCCTCAAGCAAGTGGCCCCCTGCGCCCTGAAATTCGCGGCGGGGTTCGTTGCCGGAGAGCTGGCCGGACAATTCGTCATCGGCCCCGCCATCGGACGCGTCGCCGGGGCCCTGATGGGCAACCCGGTGGATGCCATCAGCGGGCGCAAATTGCTCCTGGAAGACGGCAAAACCGACTTCAGCCTGCCGGGGTTGATGCCCATCAGTTGGGCACGTTTTTATGCCAGCGATCTCACCCACGAAGGCCTGCTCGGGCACGGCTGGGTTTTGCCGTGGGAACAAAGCCTACGTCTGGAAGAAGACCAGCTCTACCTGCGCGACAACCAGGGCCGTGACCTGCCACTGCCGTCGCTTGAGCCCGGTGAACGCCTGTATCTGACGGACGAGCAACTGTTTGTGGTGCGCTCCGAAGGTGGTCACTACCTGCTTCACAGCCTCGACAACACCTTCTTCTACTTCGGCGAGCTGCCGGAAAACGGCCAACCCGCGCCACTGCGGCGGATCGAAAATGCGCTCGGTCATTTCCTCACGTTCAGCTACGACAACCAGCAGCGTCTGAGTGACATCTGCGCCACGGGCGGCATTCGTCTGCATCTGTGTTACGACCATCACCCCCGGCGTCTGAGCCGCGTCGAGCGTGTGGTCGACAACCGGCCGGTGGAAACCCTGGTGCATTACCAGTACGACGCCCACGGCCAACTGCAACAGGTGATCAACCGCAACGGCGACCGGGTGCGCAGCTTCGCCTATGAGCACGGGTTGATGGTCGCCCACGAGAACGCTCTCGGGCTGGTTTGCCATTACCGCTGGTCAACGACCTTCAGCGACAACGAACCGCGCGTGATCGAGCACTGGACCAACGACGGCGAGCACTTCCACTTCCACTACGACCTTGCGCAACGACAAACCGATATTCGCGACGTACTCGGGCGTGTCGCCCAGGTCCACTACAACGAAGGTCGGCGTGTGGTGGCCAGCCGTGACTTCGGTGGCGAGCAGTACCGCTTCGAACTGGATGATTCAGGCAATATGACCGGCCTGGAATTGCCCGACGGCAACCTACTCAAATTCACCTACGACGACCTTTCCCGACTGGTCGAAGAAACCGATCCTCTGGGTCGCTCGACTCGCTACAGCTACCACCTGAACACCGACCTCGTCACCGCCATCGAACGCCCGGATGGCAGCAGCGCGAGCTGGACCTACGACCGCAGCGGCAACCTGCTCGACAGCACCGACCCACTGGGCCAGGTCACTCAGTTCTTCAACAGCGACGCCGGCCTGCCACACACCTCCGTCGACCCGCTCGGCAACACCACCCACCTGTGGTGGAACAACTTGGGCCAGCTCGAGCAATATCAGGACTGCACCGGTAACCGCAGCCACTACGCGTATGACGAACGCTTGCATCTGGTCAGCATCAAGGATGCCCTGGAACGCACCACCCGCCTGACCCGCAAGCCCGATGGCGAACTGCTGCGCATCGAACACCCCGATGGCAGCCACGACGCCTACACCTACAACGCCCTCGGCCAGTTGCTCAGCCACACCGACGCCGACGACCACACCGTTTACCTGTCGCGCACCACACGCGGTTTGCCGAGCAAACGCAAGGACGCCCGCGGTCAGCAGGTGCATTACCAGTACGACAAAACCCAACGGCTGGTGGCGCTGATCAACGAAAACCAGGCGGCCTACCGGTTCAGCTACGACGCCAGCGACCGCCTGCAAGAAGAAGTGCGGGTCGATGGCCTGCGTAGGCGCTTCAGCTACAACGTCGGCGGCTACCTGACCCAACTGGATGAAATCGCTGCCCAGTCGTTCAACGAAATCTCGCGCCTTCAGCAATTCGAATACGACGCCGCAGGCCGTGTGCTCTGCCGCATGACCGAAGACTCGCGCCTCGACTATCAGTACGACGACGCCGACCGGGTGATTGCCATCGACCGCCTACCCACTGCGGCCGGTAAAGCGCTGGGCATCGGCAGCGACCATCTGGCGTTCAGCTACGACGCGGCCGGCCAGTTGCTTAGCGAAACCAGCAGCAGCGGCGAGTTGCATTACCGCTACGACGTGCTGGGCAACCTCACCGGTCTGGAACTGCCGGACGGCCGCCAGCTCAATCAGCTTTACTACGGCAGCGGGCACCTGCACCAGATCAACCTCGACGG
>NZ_JBWKVT010000016.1:0-5396 GCF_059421845.1 Pseudomonas sp. GW821-FHT02C04
TGAAAATAATCACTTGACAGCAAATGAGGCTGCTGTAGAATGCGCGCCTCGGTTGAGACGAAAGATCTTAACCAACCGCTCTTTAACAACTGAATCAAGCAATTCGTGTGGGTGCTTGTGGAGTCAGACTGATAGTCAGAAAGATTATCAGCATCACAAGTTACTCCGCGAGAAATCAAAGATGTAACCAACGATTGCTGAGCCAAGTTTAGGGTTTTCTCAAAACCCAAAGATGTTTGAACTGAAGAGTTTGATCATGGCTCAGATTGAACGCTGGCGGCAGGCCTAACACATGCAAGTCGAGCGGATGAAAGGAGCTTGCTCCTGGATTCAGCGGCGGACGGGTGAGTAATGCCTAGGAATCTGCCTGGTAGTGGGGGACAACGTTTCGAAAGGAACGCTAATACCGCATACGTCCTACGGGAGAAAGCAGGGGACCTTCGGGCCTTGCGCTATCAGATGAGCCTAGGTCGGATTAGCTAGTTGGTGAGGTAATGGCTCACCAAGGCGACGATCCGTAACTGGTCTGAGAGGATGATCAGTCACACTGGAACTGAGACACGGTCCAGACTCCTACGGGAGGCAGCAGTGGGGAATATTGGACAATGGGCGAAAGCCTGATCCAGCCATGCCGCGTGTGTGAAGAAGGTCTTCGGATTGTAAAGCACTTTAAGTTGGGAGGAAGGGTTGTAGATTAATACTCTGCAATTTTGACGTTACCGACAGAATAAGCACCGGCTAACTCTGTGCCAGCAGCCGCGGTAATACAGAGGGTGCAAGCGTTAATCGGAATTACTGGGCGTAAAGCGCGCGTAGGTGGTTCGTTAAGTTGGATGTGAAATCCCCGGGCTCAACCTGGGAACTGCATCCAAAACTGGCGAGCTAGAGTATGGTAGAGGGTGGTGGAATTTCCTGTGTAGCGGTGAAATGCGTAGATATAGGAAGGAACACCAGTGGCGAAGGCGACCACCTGGACTGATACTGACACTGAGGTGCGAAAGCGTGGGGAGCAAACAGGATTAGATACCCTGGTAGTCCACGCCGTAAACGATGTCAACTAGCCGTTGGGAGCCTTGAGCTCTTAGTGGCGCAGCTAACGCATTAAGTTGACCGCCTGGGGAGTACGGCCGCAAGGTTAAAACTCAAATGAATTGACGGGGGCCCGCACAAGCGGTGGAGCATGTGGTTTAATTCGAAGCAACGCGAAGAACCTTACCAGGCCTTGACATCCAATGAACTTTCCAGAGATGGATTGGTGCCTTCGGGAACATTGAGACAGGTGCTGCATGGCTGTCGTCAGCTCGTGTCGTGAGATGTTGGGTTAAGTCCCGTAACGAGCGCAACCCTTGTCCTTAGTTACCAGCACGTAATGGTGGGCACTCTAAGGAGACTGCCGGTGACAAACCGGAGGAAGGTGGGGATGACGTCAAGTCATCATGGCCCTTACGGCCTGGGCTACACACGTGCTACAATGGTCGGTACAAAGGGTTGCCAAGCCGCGAGGTGGAGCTAATCCCATAAAACCGATCGTAGTCCGGATCGCAGTCTGCAACTCGACTGCGTGAAGTCGGAATCGCTAGTAATCGCGAATCAGAATGTCGCGGTGAATACGTTCCCGGGCCTTGTACACACCGCCCGTCACACCATGGGAGTGGGTTGCACCAGAAGTAGCTAGTCTAACCTTCGGGAGGACGGTTACCACGGTGTGATTCATGACTGGGGTGAAGTCGTAACAAGGTAGCCGTAGGGGAACCTGCGGCTGGATCACCTCCTTAATCGACGACATCAGCTGCTCCATAAGTTCCCACACGAATTGCTTGATTCATTGAAGAAGACGAAAGAAGCAGCCCGAAATTGGGTCTGTAGCTCAGTTGGTTAGAGCGCACCCCTGATAAGGGTGAGGTCGGCAGTTCGAATCTGCCCAGACCCACCAATTTTGTGTGGGAAACGCCTGTAGAAATACGGGGCCATAGCTCAGCTGGGAGAGCGCCTGCCTTGCACGCAGGAGGTCAGCGGTTCGATCCCGCTTGGCTCCACCACTACTGCTTCTGAAGTAAGAGCTTAGAAATGAGCATTCCATCGCTGTGATGGTGAATGTTGATTTCTAGTCTTTGACTAGTTCGTTCTTTAAAAATTTGGGTATGTGATAGAAAGATAGACTGAACGTTACTTTCACTGGTAACGGATCAGGCTAAGGTAAAATTTGTGAGTTCTCTTAGTTGAGAAATTCGAATTTTCGGCGAATGTCGTCTTCACAGTATAACCAGATTGCTTGGGGTTATATGGTCAAGTGAAGAAGCGCATACGGTGGATGCCTTGGCAGTCAGAGGCGATGAAAGACGTGGTAGCCTGCGAAAAGCTTCGGGGAGTCGGCAAACAGACTTTGATCCGGAGATGTCTGAATGGGGGAACCCAGCCATCATAAGATGGTTATCTTGTACTGAATACATAGGTGCAAGAGGCGAACCAGGGGAACTGAAACATCTAAGTACCCTGAGGAAAAGAAATCAACCGAGATTCCCTTAGTAGTGGCGAGCGAACGGGGACTAGCCCTTAAGTGGCTTTGAGATTAGCGGAACGCTCTGGAAAGTGCGGCCATAGTGGGTGATAGCCCTGTACGCGAAAATCTCTTAGTCATGAAATCGAGTAGGACGGAGCACGAGAAACTTTGTCTGAATATGGGGGGACCATCCTCCAAGGCTAAATACTACTGACTGACCGATAGTGAACTAGTACCGTGAGGGAAAGGCGAAAAGAACCCCGGAGAGGGGAGTGAAATAGATCCTGAAACCGTATGCGTACAAGCAGTGGGAGCAGACTTTGTTCTGTGACTGCGTACCTTTTGTATAATGGGTCAGCGACTTATTTTCAGTGGCGAGCTTAACCGAATAGGGGAGGCGTAGCGAAAGCGAGTCTTAATAGGGCGTCTAGTCGCTGGGAATAGACCCGAAACCGGGCGATCTATCCATGGGCAGGTTGAAGGTTAGGTAACACTGACTGGAGGACCGAACCGACTACCGTTGAAAAGTTAGCGGATGACCTGTGGATCGGAGTGAAAGGCTAATCAAGCTCGGAGATAGCTGGTTCTCCTCGAAAGCTATTTAGGTAGCGCCTCATGTATCACTGTAGGGGGTAGAGCACTGTTTCGGCTAGGGGGTCATCCCGACTTACCAAACCGATGCAAACTCCGAATACCTACAAGTGCCGAGCATGGGAGACACACGGCGGGTGCTAACGTCCGTCGTGAAAAGGGAAACAACCCAGACCGTCAGCTAAGGTCCCAAAGTTATGGTTAAGTGGGAAACGATGTGGGAAGGCTTAGACAGCTAGGAGGTTGGCTTAGAAGCAGCCACCCTTTAAAGAAAGCGTAATAGCTCACTAGTCGAGTCGGCCTGCGCGGAAGATGTAACGGGGCTCAAACCATACACCGAAGCTACGGGTATCACGTAAGTGATGCGGTAGAGGAGCGTTCTGTAAGCCTGTGAAGGTGAGTTGAGAAGCTTGCTGGAGGTATCAGAAGTGCGAATGCTGACATGAGTAACGACAATGGGTGTGAAAAACACCCACGCCGAAAGACCAAGGTTTCCTGCGCAACGTTAATCGACGCAGGGTTAGTCGGTCCCTAAGGCGAGGCTGAAAAGCGTAGTCGATGGAAAACAGGTTAATATTCCTGTACTTCTGGTTATTGCGATGGAGGGACGGAGAAGGCTAGGCCAGCTTGGCGTTGGTTGTCCAAGTTTAAGGTGGTAGGCTGGAATCTTAGGTAAATCCGGGATTCCAAGGCCGAGAGCTGATGACGAGTTGCCATTAGGCGACGAAGTGGTTGATGCCATGCTTCCAAGAAAAGCTTCTAAGCTTCAGGTAACCAGGAACCGTACCCCAAACCGACACAGGTGGTTGGGTAGAGAATACCAAGGCGCTTGAGAGAACTCGGGTGAAGGAACTAGGCAAAATGGCACCGTAACTTCGGGAGAAGGTGCGCCGGTGAGGGTGAAGGACTTGCTCCGTAAGCCCATGCCGGTCGAAGATACCAGGCCGCTGCGACTGTTTATTAAAAACACAGCACTCTGCAAACACGAAAGTGGACGTATAGGGTGTGACGCCTGCCCGGTGCCGGAAGGTTAATTGATGGGGTTAGCTAACGCGAAGCTCTTGATCGAAGCCCCGGTAAACGGCGGCCGTAACTATAACGGTCCTAAGGTAGCGAAATTCCTTGTCGGGTAAGTTCCGACCTGCACGAATGGCGTAACGATGGCGGCGCTGTCTCCACCCGAGACTCAGTGAAATTGAAATCGCTGTGAAGATGCAGTGTATCCGCGGCTAGACGGAAAGACCCCGTGAACCTTTACTATAGCTTTGCACTGGACTTTGAATTTGCTTGTGTAGGATAGGTGGGAGGCTTTGAAGCGTGAACGCCAGTTTGCGTGGAGCCATCCTTGAAATACCACCCTGGCAACTTTGAGGTTCTAACTCAGGTCCGTTATCCGGATCGAGGACAGTGTATGGTGGGTAGTTTGACTGGGGCGGTCTCCTCCTAAAGAGTAACGGAGGAGTACGAAGGTGCGCTCAGACCGGTCGGAAATCGGTCGTAGAGTATAAAGGCAAAAGCGCGCTTGACTGCGAGACAGACACGTCGAGCAGGTACGAAAGTAGGTCTTAGTGATCCGGTGGTTCTGTATGGAAGGGCCATCGCTCAACGGATAAAAGGTACTCCGGGGATAACAGGCTGATACCGCCCAAGAGTTCATATCGACGGCGGTGTTTGGCACCTCGATGTCGGCTCATCACATCCTGGGGCTGAAGCCGGTCCCAAGGGTATGGCTGTTCGCCATTTAAAGTGGTACGCGAGCTGGGTTTAGAACGTCGTGAGACAGTTCGGTCCCTATCTGCCGTGGACGTTTGAGATTTGAGAGGGGCTGCTCCTAGTACGAGAGGACCGGAGTGGACGAACCTCTGGTGTTCCGGTTGTCACGCCAGTGGCATTGCCGGGTAGCTATGTTCGGAAAAGATAACCGCTGAAAGCATCTAAGCGGGAAACTTGCCTCAAGATGAGATCTCACTGGAACCTTGAGTTCCCTGAAGGGCCGTCGAAGACTACGACGTTGATAGGTTGGGTGTGTAAGCGCTGTGAGGCGTTGAGCTAACCAATACTAATTGCCCGTGAGGCTTGACCATATAACACCCAAGCAATTTGAGTCGAAAGGCCAGATTGCGGTGTGTGAAGACGAAACGAACCGAAAGTTCGAGTTCACAAAAACACCGAAACTATCCCATACCCAATTTGCTGAAGCGAGGCCAGCTGGCCACGACTCAGTACCCGAATTTCTTGACGACCATAGAGCGTTGGAACCACCTGATCCCATCCCGAACTCAGAAGTGAAACGATGCATCGCCGA
>NZ_JBWKVT010000017.1:0-1364 GCF_059421845.1 Pseudomonas sp. GW821-FHT02C04
CGCTAATGAAATGGCTACCCCCGCTGCCCCCCGTGATCGCCCACTAAGCTTTCACAGGGGGCTCACCGGAGACCGTTGCCATGAACGAAATATCTATCGCCGCCATCGATCTGGGAAAACACACTTTTCACCTGCATGCGCAGGATGATCGCGGCCATGAGGTTTGCCGCAAAAAATTCACCCGGTCAGCGCTCATGCAGTACTTGATGAATCTCAAACCCTGCACCGTCGTGATGGAAGCCTGTGGTGGTGCTCATTTCATGGCGCAGGAGGTGGCCAAACTTGGGCATATACCCAAACTTATTGCCCCTCATCTCGTGCGCCCTTACGTGAAAAGCAACAAAAACGACTTCGCTGATGCCGAAGCGATTTGCGAGGCCGCAACTCGTCCAACGATGCGCTTTGTACCGCCTAAAAACCAAGCCCAGCAAGCACTGGCCATGCTCAACTCAATACGTGATGCGTTTATCAAGGACCGCACTGCGGCCGTCAATCGGATTCACGCCGCTCTTCTGGAGGTCGGCATCAGCTTGGCCCCGAGCCTCAAATCGATTCGATCTCTTTCGGCGCTGCTTGAAGCGAGCTCAATCGCTCAGCCCTTCAAAAACACTCTGACGAGGCTATATCAACACTTCAAGTATTTGGACGAAGAGATCAAGTTGCTGGACAAGGATGTGGAGTGCCAAGCCGCTGGAGATGATCTGGCGATTCGTTTGATGACAATGCCGTGTGTCGGTCCGATCACCTCCACCGTCCTGGCTGCCGAGCTGGGCGATGGTAGGCAGTTCAAATGCGGTCGAGGCTATGCAGCGTCCATCGGACTAGTGCCCAAGCAACATTCCACGGGCGGCAGGACCGTGTTGCTGGGCATCAGCAAGCGCGGTGATCGTAACCAGCGACGCCTGCTTGTCCAGTGTGCCCGCGTCTATCTGATCCAGTTGGACCGCCAGAAAGGTTGGCTGGCGGACTGGGTCCGAAGACTGCTGGAAAACCATCATTCAAACCATGTGGTCTGCGCGCTGGCCAATAAGCTGGCGAGGATCGCGTGGGCAATTGCGGCACACCACACCGAATTCGATGCAGGGCCAACCGCGATGAACGCCTGACCCTGCTGTCACCCGAGCACCACCCACCTGGTTTTGCGATGCTGGATAACTGATGACGTGAATGGCCAACCGGCCTGACGACAACCCTGGGCTCTTACACGGCTGAAAGGCCGTCTCGCTAATAAGGATCGTCGGGCATCGATTTTCATCGAGGCGCGGGGCTACACCCCCACTCAGACGCCGGATAGATGAAAGCAAGCCAACCACTCATCAAAAAACAGTATTGCAGAAAAGGGGGTAACCATAGATGTAAGAGCG
>NZ_JBWKVT010000018.1:0-1260 GCF_059421845.1 Pseudomonas sp. GW821-FHT02C04
CCGTCGAGGTTGATCTGGTGCAGGTGCCCGCTGCCGTAGTAAAGCTGATTGAGCTGGCGGCCGTCCGGCAGTTCCAGGCTGGTTGTGCTGGAAGAAAATAGCTAGATTGGTTTGGTGTATATGGTGATGATGTAGGAGGCTCTAATAGCTTTAATGCCGATCGCGTCGTTTGCGTTCGACATTAAAGTCATGGGGCTCAGTATATATAAGTCGTTCCAGAGGTGTACTTGCTTTGTTTTATGATTTTTATCACTAGTTCCCAGCCTTCGTTGGTTTTTTTTCTTCCGGCGAACGTGTAGACGATCTCTCCGGTCGAAACGTGATCCTGCATGGTTTCATTGTCTGTAAATTCTATTTGGTTTATGAAGACCATTGGTTTGTTGTCAATGAATCTCCAGCTGGCCTCGCCGATCCATACAGGTGGACTTTCCATGAATAAGAATTTGTCCGTAAGGATATTGGATATCCATTTTGTAACTGGCGAAGGAGGTTTTCCTATCCAGTTTATGTCTGGCACAGGCATGTCCGATTGTTCGTATTCTTCGTATAAGGTCTTAACGAATGCTTCAGCTTCTTCATGACCAATACCTGCCTTGAATTTTTTTTCAGCAATTTTTCCAGCAATAGAACTGAATATTATGTATTCTTTGTTCATGATATTACCATGAGTTTATACCTTTAATTACTTCGATGAGTTCCATCCCTGGGTGGCGATACTTGTCCATATCTGCGTGTTGCCATGGATCAACCTCGGATAGGTTGTTTTTGCTATGAACACCTTGGCCGCCCGTTCTTTGTGGTATGTGCGTGTGATGTAGCTCGTAGGGGATGTCCCGAACTTCTATTGCGCCTGTTTTATTGATCCTAACTTTTGCAGTGATTTTTGGAGCATTACCCCTCGCCATTTCTGCAATGTTTCTTGGCGAGTACATACTTTTAGGATTTTGAAGCTCTATTTTGGCGACATCTTCCCAATATTTCTTTTTGGCTGTGCCCCAACAAACTAGACCCCACGGATCAACCCACCCCATCGCATTCGGTGCGTACCGATAAAGGTTATCCCCCCCCATCAACCCAATCGGGTCCTGAGTAGTGAACCTCCCTACCGCAGGATCGTAGTATCTGAACGTGTTGTAGTACAACCCCGTTTCACGGTCGTGGTACTGCCCCTGGAAACGCAGGTTCTGTTCCACCAGGTTCGGTGATAACGCTTCCAAACCGCCCCACGCCTTGTAGTACGCGCGCCACACCACGTGGCCG
>NZ_JBWKVT010000019.1:0-1042 GCF_059421845.1 Pseudomonas sp. GW821-FHT02C04
TGATCGAAGCGACCAACGCGGTCGGTGAGAGCGAGCGTTACGACTACGACGACCAGCACGTCATCCTGCAACGACAGTTGAGTGGCGGAGCGAGCTTCTTCTGGGAGTGGGAACGTACCGGCAAGGCGGCGCGTTGCGTGCGGCACTGGGCGTCGTTTTCGCAAATGGACACGCGCTACGTCTGGGACGACGCCGGCAGTGTCACCGTGCATTACGTCGATGGGACTGAGGAAACTTACCTCCACGACGACACCGCGCGGCTGGTGCGTCAGGTCGCCGCTGACGGTGGCGAGCAGCTCAAGGCCTACGACGCGCAGGGCCGCTTGGTCGCCGAACAGGATGCGCTCGGAGCGATCACCGAATACCGCTACGACGATGTCGGACGGCTGATCGCGCTGATTCCGCCGGACGATGCGCCGACGTCCTACGAATACCGCAACGGTTTCCTGCACAGCCGTTCGCGTGGTGATGCGCAGTGGACGTACCGGCGCAATGCCCAGGGCGATATCACCGAAGCCGTCGACCCCGACGGGCATGTCACCCATTACCACTACGACCCGCAGGGGCGGTTGCTGTCGATCCGTTATCCGGACAGTGGTCGCCATGTGTTCGTCTGGAACGACCTAGGGCAACTGGTCGAGGAGAGTCTGCCGGACGGTGGGGTGCGCCGGTTTTCCTACGATGCGTTGGGGCGGCGGATTACTGCGCAGGATGAGCATGGCGCGGTCACCCACCACGCCTGGGACGCCGTTGGCCGGCTGATCCAGACCACCTCGCCGACCGGTGCCACCCGCGCCTGGTCCTACAGCGCCTACGGCCAGATCACCGCCGAGCGCGATGAGCTGGGGCGGATCACCCGTTACGAGTATGACGACGACCTGCATCTGGTCAGCCGGCGAATCAACCCCGACGGCACGCGGCTGCAGTACCGATACGACCATGCGCAGCTGTTGCTGACGGAAATCGAGAACGAATCCGGGGAAAAATACCGGCTGGACTACACGCCGACCGGATTGATCCGACAGGAAACCGGCTTCGATGG
>NZ_JBWKVT010000020.1:0-605 GCF_059421845.1 Pseudomonas sp. GW821-FHT02C04
TTCACGCCAGTCTTGGTGTTGATGGTCACAGCCGAAGGGCTGTCGCCATACCCCACGACATCGCTGCCGGCGCCACCGATAAACTGGTCGGCACCTGCGCCGCCCATCAGGTAGTCGTTACCGGCACCACCAGTAATGATGTTGTCCGAGGCATTGCCGTAACCAGTGAAGTTACCTGTCCCGACGAAGGTCAGGCGTTCGACGTTGGTTGCCAGGGTGTGGTTGAGCAGGATGGTTCGCACTTCGTCATCGCCACCGCCCGCGGCTTCGACGACGTTCACCGCGCTGCCATTGACGTAGTAAACGTCATCGCCAGCACCACCGTTCAAGGTGTTGCCCGCCGTTTGTGCGGTCAGCGTGTCATTGAAGGACGAGCCAATGACAGTTTCGAATTCCCACAGTTTGTCGCCCTGAGCATCACCACCAACGCCCGCCACACCACCGACCAGACTGACCGTCACGGCGCTGGAGGAGCCGGAATAATCAATCGTGTCGATGCCGCCCGAGCCGTAAAACTGGTCCGCCGCTTCGCCACTGATAAAGACGTCGTTGTTGCCCGAGCCCTGCAGAATCTCGATGCCGACGTAGGTGTCACCGGCCGCAAT
>NZ_JBWKVT010000021.1:0-566 GCF_059421845.1 Pseudomonas sp. GW821-FHT02C04
CGATGACGCGCATCAAAGCGGTAACTGACCAGCGTCTGCTCGGTGCGCCAGGCGGACTCACAAAAAACCTGATAATCGACGGCGACCAGATGCGCCCGCTCGTAACGCAACAGCAGCGAACGTCCGACGCCGTTATCCAGCCGCTCAATCCGATCCTGACGATCACGCGTAATACGCAGCCGGTTGCCGTACGCATCGCTAACAGCAGTCAGACGCCCAGCCCGAAAGTGATAAAACCGCGCCGCGTCCCCCGCCAGCGCAACGATCAACTCCTCCGGCTCATCCCCCAGAAAAATCGCCGCCCGCGACAGACTGTTATGAATCGCCGGCCGCTCGACACTCGGCAACGGAAACCGCGTCCGTCGGTTCTCATGGTCAACCCAGACCACAAAAGCGCCATCGACCTCCAGCCGATGCGCCAGCGAATGACTCCAGCCAAACCCCAACCCGACATCGATCTCGGCGGCACTGGTGCGATACAACCGGCTGAACTCGAACGGCAGCAACCCGTCTAGCACGCCATCGGTCAGCGTCAGCAGCTCTTCGCCAGTGACCATCGACACCGG
>NZ_JBWKVT010000022.1:0-547 GCF_059421845.1 Pseudomonas sp. GW821-FHT02C04
CTGGAACTGCCGGACGGCCGCCAGCTCAATCAGCTTTACTACGGCAGCGGGCACCTGCACCAGATCAACCTCGACGGTCATCTGATCAGCGACTTCGAACGCGACGCCCTGCACCGCGAAACCCTGCGCACCCAAGGCAAACTCACCAGCCGCTTCGGCTACGACACCAAGGGCCGCAAACTCTGGCAGGCCGCCATCCAGCTGCCCCACGAGCAGCTCAGCCGGTTCAACGACAATACCGACAGTCTGCTCGGCCACCCACAACACCCGGCTACCGCCCTGCACCGCCGCTATCACTACAGCCCCGGCGGCGAAGTACTGCGGGTGGTCGACAAGCAACGCGAAGTCACCGAATACAGCTACGACGCCAGCGGCCAACTGCGCAGCCGTCAACCACAGCACCCGCAACTGCAAGTCGAAGACTTCTCCTACGACCCGGCCGGCAATCTCAGCGGCAGCGGCAGATGGCAGTTCGACAACCGCCCGGACAACCGCATCCTTGCCTTCAAAGACCTGCGCTTCAGCTACGACACTTGGGGCAACCTCA